>NZ_JAVIWL010000001.1:0-1344737 GCF_034314045.1 Glaciimonas sp. CA11.2
GTAAGCGATCAATCATCCACGTCCCTTGCGGCATAAATTGATTTATGCCGGTGCCTGGTTCTTCAGCTGCAGATTCCAGGGCAACAGCGCTTCGTAGTCATCGACAGTATTGGCATAAGGCAGTGCCGTGAACATTTCGGTGAGATATTGGTAAGCGTCAATATTTCCCGCCTTGCACGTTTCAATCAATGAGTACAGATTGGCACTGGCTTTTGCGCCACCAACGGTATCGGCAAATAGCCAATTCTTGCGCCCGATCACGAACGGCCGAATCGCGTTCTCGGCCACATTATTATCGATCGGCCAGGTGCCGTTCTCGACATAGCGCGTGAGTTTGGGCCATTGCCCTGCCAGATACTGCAAGGCTTTGCCCAGCAATCCGCTCGGCGCAGTCGTTGCCAGATGATGGTCGAGCAAGACTTTGATCGCTGCCAACACCGCTTTGCTGTATTTCATGCGCAAACGTTGTCGTTGCAGCGCCGTCAATGTGCTGGCACGAGATTCTGCCGCGTACAGTTTACCGATCAGAGTAATGAATTGCGTGGCTGGCTGCTGCGCACTGCGCGCTTCCCTGGGCAGTACGGCTTCGGCTTCAATAAAATACCTTCTCACATGCGCCCAGCACGCTAAATGGACAAGTCCATTGACGGCCGATATCGCGTTATACGGCGCATAGCCGTCGGTCATTAACGCAGCGCCCGTGCGCACGCCGGCCCAGAGATCGGCCCCATGTTGGGTACTGCGTCCTGGCGCATAGCCGAATAGCCGTACCGGCGGACCGACGCCGCCGTTCATCTGAATCCACATATAACTCCTGGTTTGGGCTGCGCGCCCGGGCTCCTTGAGTACCTGCACCACCGTTTCATCGCCAAATACGACCTCACTGTCGAGCAAATGATCGCGCAGTAAATTAATCAGCGGTTGAACAGCAATCCCGATGCGCACCACACTGGCGGCCAGGGTATTGCGCGAGATATCGCCGCCAAAGCGTTTGATTAACGCCGCAATCCGGTACAGCGGCAAGCCGTCGATGAATTTGGCGGTAATGAACCAGGCCAGCGCGGCTTCGGTGAACAATCCCTTGGGAATAATGCGCAAGCGAGTCGGGGTAACTTTGATGCTTTGATCGCAGCAGGGACAGGCATATTTCACCCGCTCATGCCGGATCACGCGTACTTGCTGCGGAATAATATCGAGTTGTTCGCTGACTTCCACGCCGATTTTCACCAGTATCGCGCCATCATGCGCGCAGATACGGGCCGATTTTGGCAACGTGGTGCGAATGACTTCACGTGGCAATGCCGGGTCCAGTGGCTTGCGGCCCGGTTTCTTGCGCTGATGACCTGAAACGGGAATGTCTACTTCGCTCTCTTGCGATGGCAGGGCAGCGTGTGCGGCGAGCGCCTCCGCCTCATTGAGAAACAGGTCGCGTTGATCGGCGCTGCGCGCTTCGCTCTTTGCGCCGAATAATCGGCGCTGAAAGGCTTTGAGCTGTTCCTTGAGCAGATCGCGCTCGACTTGCATGACACGCAATTCACCGCGCACGATATCCCGTTCGCCCAGCACAGCATCGCGTTGCGCCAACGCAGCGTCGCGCTCGGCGATGAGCGTCTGAAATGCATCAGCGGTAAGCGAGGAGTGGAGCTGTGTAGGTGCCATGACTGACAACATACCGGAATGTCGCGCTAAATAGGTTTACGTCATTTCAACATAAGGGCGTTACCCGTTGTTTACCGACAACAATCGAATGAAACTGCACTATTTGTCTTAGCTCGCCCGCGCATAGCTGCGCAGCGGATGTTTGTGCATGGCGCTGAGGTCAATGCCATCGAGCAGCCAGTGTAATTGTTCGACGCTCAGTTCCAGCAGCGCGGCTTCACGCGGCCAGGCGAAGCGGTCTGCCTCAAGCCGCTTGAACATTAACCAGAATCCGTTGCGATCCCAGAGCAAGAGTTTGATACGGTCGCGCCGCCGGTTACAAAAGACATACACGGCCCGGGCAAACGGATCGAGTCCTAGCGCCTGCTCGACGATGGCCGCCAGTCCGTTAATGCTCTTGCGACCATCGACCGCATCCCGGTGCACATGCACCTTCAGTCCCGGGTCAAGGCGGAACATGGCAACTGGCAAAGCATCTCAAGGAGCGACAATATCTCGTCGCGGGTCGTGCAATTGGCATCGATATCAATGCCGTTGGGCAATCTCGCACGCAGCGTGGGCATCGTCACGGGCGTTGCAGTGTTAACTGTCACCACAGGAATAAATGCAGAAAGCAGTGCCGGGACACGCGTCACCTTCATCGGGGCCGCACCGCTTTTGCGTTGATATTGGACAATCCACTTACGTAACAAATTGGCATTGAGCGTATGCTGGTACGCCAGTTTGGCCACCGATACCCCAGGCTGAAAACTGGCTTCCACTAATTCGCGTTTGGCCCGTGGGTCATACTGACAACGACCATTCCGTAAGCGCTTGACAATCAAAGTACACGATAAGCCGAAGTGATTCTCTTCCATAGCTGTCCCCTTATTGTGGACACCATCATCACGATTCTCGGTACGATTTACCAGACGTACTCAAATGATCGCTTACGATACTACAGATTGCGAGAGCAACTCTGTTGTACTATAATTTTCCGCTTTGGTCGAGCGCCAGCGCTGACGACGGCAGGTGAATTTTTCGGATGGCAAGCGTCCAGCGTAGACTATAGAAAAAGAGGGCTCTGCCCTCCCAGTGAGGCAGGCGTCCAGCCTGACCACGCGAGGTGAATTGGCGTCCTGCCCTGCGTTCAGCAGAGCAACAAGCCAAGAGGATGGCTTCCTCTAAGCAAACGCGCCCTAGCGCGATTGCTTGCCAATGACGCAGTCATAGATAACGGAGTTGGGTAAGTATGATCGGAAAGCTTCATTTCTGATCATACTTATCCAACGCAGTGATCGTTTCATTTAGCATTGTATGGCCAGTTTTCCAAAGCGAAGACTGGAAATCTGGCCAGATGTCGATCTGTGATCGGTACTCGCTCTCCTGCTACTGGCACGGACTTAATCAATCCAAATATACGTGACAAACGCGGCGCGAATTCTGGATGCGGGCAAACGTAGTGCACCATCGCATAGTCGCCTCGCTTAATCGATTGCAAGTAAATCGCCATGATTACTTCATAACGTTTCAGAGTTTTGATGGAACGTTCGACCTCGATTGCAATGGTGCGGCCTTGAGGATCGGTTGCCACGGCGTCCGGGCGTTTCTTGATATTCATCGGCAAACAATGACCTGGTATCCAATTTGACCATCCAGCGCGTTCGGCTGCCAGCCGTGCACGTTGGACATCCAGATAGTGGTGGATGGTCATGATCGATACCTTACTGGGCTCAAAATATTGGCGCACTTCCATCGCCTCCGCCTCATCCCAGGAGAATGCCAAGCCTTGAGACGTGATCCCCCATAGGCTTAATCGTAGTTCTGGCACCTTATGCCGAAAGATCATTTGATCCCGCTCCATCTGCTGAAGTGTCTTGAAGGTGGCGGGTTCGGATAATTTGGTGATCGACGTAAGGTTTGCAAAATTGCTCCATGTTTCATCACGCAGAAAATGCAAAATCGCTGATCGCTTGACCTGAGAGCGGGTGCGCCGCTCCTCGAATGAATTAATCAACATCGAGCATCGACTGGGCAAGTGTTTGTGTGTTTCGGGGCAAAAGCTTAGATGCCTCAACTCCCCCACCCAATTTATTTGACATAAATTGGATCGGCTGGGTTGCTAATACACTTTTAACAACGGGGATAGGAGAGGTAAAGAAAAATTGTGCCAATCCGGCACCAAACAAGACAGCGCAACGATCAGGCAATGCTTGCAACATGTTGGTATCTACCAAATTGCGCTCAGCCTGCCGGAGAGACCGCCCATTTTCGCGCACCTCAGTTAGCCCGGTATTCGTTTTAACCTGGCGGATTTCATCGTCAACCAAGATACTGCCACTCATCCTTGCCAGCCAATCCGCTGTATCGGGATCTTTGACTGCGTAAGAAATTTTAATTGCACAGTTTTCATTGATCGACGATACCACCGACTCAGGGTCAAGGTCGGCAGGGCAATCACGCAAGTCTCCAAGCGATTGGTGCGCGATAATGACGTGCGCACCTTTGTCACGGATAGCACCTAGCGCTTCCAACGAGGGACGTGAAATCAAATATTTAAATTCGTCCATGAAAATGCACACATGCCTTGCTTTCTCACGGGCTCTAGACTCTATATGCTGCATGACCGACAAAACAAAAATACGTTGTAACTTCAAAATTCTTGGATTGCGCATAGAACCGCGCACATAGATCACAGCCCCTTTTTGAATCAGTCCAGCAAGATCAACCCCTATTTCTATATTAGTGGCTTGGATTAAACTGATCTCTTCTAAGTCGGCAACAAATTTCTTACCGGCCTCCGCTATTACCGATTGCGTTTCCAATAGTTTTAGATACGCTTGCGTTAAGGTAGCGCAATTTGATTGTGTAAGGCCGGCGGTTATTCGTGCAGCACGCCGATCATCCAACCGATAAAAATCGGCATCGGTACCTTTTTCGCCCAATGAGAAACCTGCGGTAAACAGCTCCTCAATTTCATGAGAGGTTTTGTTATGTAGTGGGTTCCATTGAGGAACGTTCGCCATTAGATCAATGTAGACGTATGGGACGCGTGCGTCTTGCGCTGCATTCAGCATGACATGCGGAAGAAATTCGTCGTTCTTTGGGTCCAGGATAACAATCGATTCTCCCGCGTAAAGCGCTTGAGTCAGTAAAACTGCCGCTGCTACACCTTTACCGCTACCGGTGGTTCCCACCACATCGAGGTGTGATTTTCTCCACTTCTCCAACGGAATATACACGGGGCGCTTCTGTTCATCTAACCCAAAGAAAATTCCCTTCTTAATGTTGAAATAATCGCGAGGAACATACTTCTTTTGTGCATTAGGCAGATGCACCGCAATTTGCCGGATATCTGTCTTCCGATTTCGTTCCAGGCTACTGGTCTTAGTCAGCCGATTTGAAATCCGTTCAAATTTTGGTGAGCTATATCTGATTAAAAGAACGATTGCAGCAACCCCGATTACAGCGCCAGAACAAAAGGCCAACAGATGATAATTATCTAGGCGCACTTCTTGACCACTCAGTTGGATACTCAGATAGGGCAATGCAAAATAAAAACCTGGTTGAAAGATGAATAGCAAAAATGCTATTCCGCCAAAAAACCCAGCAACGGAATTTTTACGAAATAACCAAGTGAGTATCAAACAAATGCCAAAAGCGACGCCAACCACAAGCCATAATTTTTCGACATAATCAATCCAAACATTGACGAACCTGATCATTAAAATATTTATTCGCAACATGTTAAATCCTTTGATAAGTAAAACGTTTTTTTAATAATTTTATGCAAGCTTCTCACCTCGTAAAAAATTATTTTTCAAAGATTTTCATTAAACTGAATTCTTATCGATAAATTTTTCTTGCAATGCCGCTCTTTTTTCTTTTAGGTGATCAACAAAACTGGCAGGAAAATGACAAAAATTTTGATCAAATTGGACGCTATCCATATTTGCCAGCTCTTTTTCAACCTTGTGATTCATTTCCTTTTCATGATTGAGCGCATTTAAACTATGTTGTAAATTAATGGACTTAGCTACCCGGTCGGTTTTTACAGAAACACCATCTGCGATTACAAACCGTTCAATGTTTTCAACAAAATGTCGGCATAACGGTACGACACCATTTTTCAATTTTCCTTTCCTTCTTTTACCTTCAATTTCGTCTAAAACATCCTGTCTTTGAAGTTCGGAAATTCTTTCTATGAGTTTTTTAATTTCTGATATTTCATTTTCAGATAATTTTGGATAGTCGAGTTCAGCCAATACGACGGTAGTGTTTGTTGTATCGATAAAGTTATTTGTATTGTTATCGTTACCGGCTCCTCTATCCCTAGCGTATGGATAGGGTATCGATACGGTATCTAAATAATCCATGATTTCAAAAGAAATGGATTGTCTTAAACTATCTTTTGCAGGAATACGTACCAAGAAATCGTCTATAAAATCAGTTCTCCAAATAATAGGAATTTGTTCAATCTGTTCAAAAGTCCGTTGGCGTAATGTGGTGGCGATTGCCATCTTTGCCGAATTATGATCCCACCAAATTTTTACCCATATAAACCCGCTTTCCTCCTCAAATTTAATAACATTTGCATTGTTTAGACGTGTCAATACGGGGACAAGTTGATCGGCAGTCCAGCCCATTTCAGCGGCGGCAATTTTTAAGACCACTTTATAAACACCTACGATGTTTGAAAATGGGGAGGTTAAAAGGTAAAAAAGCGTGGCTTTATCTTCCTGTGTTTTATCCGCAATTTTGGTTGAGCGCCAAAATTCAGCATCATTAATCGTTCGTTGTCTTCCCATGATTTCCTCATGAATTTATCTTTGTAAATAGATTTTCAGGTTGCGAATTTAATCTAAAAATGTGGTTTTACTTTTTTTATTTTGATTATGCTTTTAGACCGATAGAACCTCAGTACTGCGAGGTCGACCTCTTCTGTGCACATCTGTTTGCGCATTTTTCACACCATTCACTCGTCGCTTGTTTGCAATCTCGCTAAGCCATTGTCTAATATCTTCAACAAACCAACATGCACGTCGTTTTCCCGGAAAGGCTGTTGATGGGAGCTCGCCGCGATATGCCATTTGAGATATGGCACCTTCGGATGTACTTAGAAGTGCCGCAAGCTCTGAGCGTGAAATGATTGCCTCAGGTGCCATTTTTCCGAATGCTTCCCTGAAGTCGGTTGAAATTTTTACCATTTGAGATCACCATTGATTTACAGTTATAGTGTTATTAAGATAGGATCATTTAGAAGTTTAAAAAAGGGCCAGTTTTTGCTGATGAGGGTTTCTACGTGAATAAAAAAGGACAGAAAAACATGGGGAGGCGCTTAAAGCCAGCGTTGAACCGCTTTTCTTCAATGCTCATCGAAGAAGCACTCGAATTGAGTTCACTGACAATCGAACAATTGGATGAGGTTTTGGACTTTACACCTGGCATAGCAGGAAGCTATTTGCACCAAAAAAAAGATAGAGGTCCGCAAGCCGGTTCAATACAAGAATTGGAAAATCGTGTCGCTAAGTTAGTTAAACGAACTGCACACACCATAGTCGTAGAAAATACCTATAAAGTTATTTTCGAAAATTATCGATTTCCGGATAGCATTGAGGGGAAGCCCGCTGACAATCTTAATCTACGAAAGTACGCACCCTTTTGTTATGAACTTCGTTATGAGGACAACTGGCCTACGTTTAACGACTTGAAGCATAAAAATGGAAATTTCCCCATTTTTATTACCCCTGATAGGTCGATCCGTAGCATATTAAAATATGGCGCATACGATGAGTTGCCAATAGATTTTTGTCATTTTTCGTTTCAATGGGGCGTGCTTTGGGATACAGGAATTCCATGGCTAAAACGCGAATCGTTTGGCATTAGTCCCAATGCCCATATCGACTCATTCCTGCCAAAGCTGACGGAAAAAAGAATAAGGTACAAAAAATCTGAGTGTTTTCTATCCCGTACGATAGAAGGACGTGAATTATTATCTGAATTGAAAAAAACGACGGAAATGGGTTGTGATAGTTCGAAAATTAAATCAATTTATGAGAGGATTTTAACTGCTGGAGAAATCGCAGAAAAATCCTATATAAAATTGTCAAGCCCCACCCAAGACGATGAAAGTACTGAATATGTTGTCAGTAAGCAGTTTCTCATAAGGTAATGTCCAACTTAGGCAAGTCTGCCGGAAATTTGCCGGAGTGACGCAGTAGTGGTCAGCAATTTCAAGTCATCAGGAATGATGAAATCTCTTGTTATATGGAGAGAGCACTGGTAATCTTACCGTAGCTTGGTTTGACTGTTAATCCGCAGGTCCCTGGTTCGAGTCCAGGTCGGGGAGCCAGAATACATAAGGGCCTGCAAGCAATTGCAGGCCCTTTTCGTTTGTCCTTTTAGACTGTTTGTTAGACAGTGTCTAATACTCCTTCCAAATACAGCCCCTCAAACTTGTTCCGCAATACCCATTTTGCGTTCATAGAAACATCTGTAGATGAAACTAATAATGGCTTTACTCGCAAAGCGGATTATTAAACATCATGCCGTGGATGGGGTGGACGAATCGAGTTCCAGACTATCACGCTCAAAGTTGAGAGTTGGTGGTAACTGGGTCAGTAAATCTTGTGACCGCTCCAGTTGCAAACAACAGCGCTGTTAATTTGCTCCAGCGCTACTGGCTGCCGCTGCTCAAGCGCCCTACCAAGATCACAATTATCCACAACGAACTGAGTTCTGGCCAAGTCAAGTTCACGCGGGAACCCAATGAGGGCACGATGAGCAATTTGTCCCTCAATGTGCTCACGCAGCACCTCATAGACCTCAGACACCATTGACCATACATTACGATTGATTTGCTGGTGTAGTGGAAAGGAAAGTACTAATAAGCCTTCAGTCATAGTGGCACGAACATCAACTTCATCCGCTGGCAATATTTTATTATTCCTCTTATCAAAAACATCAAGCACCCAGCGACGAAACTCTGCCGCTATAGCGTAACGTCGAAAAGCTAAAAATATTTTTTGGAAAAATGGCGCCGCTGGGAATAGAGCCAAAACATATTGCGCAGTACCTTGATCTTGGTGCCGAAAATGATCGTCCAGTTCACGCCAATAGAGAAAAGGCATGCGTGTTTTACGTGGTTAATTCGCACGGGCGAAGGCGGTGTTAAATTAAATCCCTGTTCTGGTGTGCGTCGAAACAAAGAAACGCCACGAGAGCGCTATGTGGAGCACGGCGAATTTCAAGCGGCACGCAAATTAGCAGTTCGTCAAATTCGTGGTTTGATGGACCTCATATGATCAATCTTAATCGCAACCGTAGGTTAACAAATCATTTTTAATAACATATATGTTATAATGCAGAACATGAGTTACACGATCACCTACTATAGTCAAGAAGTTGAACTCAACATCCTGGAACTACCCGAAACCCTGTTAGCTCGGTATTTTAGTCTGACTGATCGTATGGAGACCTATGGCTCTAACTTAGGTGAACCCCATACTAAAGCCTTCGGTGATGGTCTCTTTGAGTTGCGCTTGAAAGGCGCTGAAGGTATCGCTCGCGTCTTCTACTGTACTGTAATTGGCCGCGAAATTGTTATGTTGCATAGCTTCGTAAAAAAGACACAAAAAACACCCCTGAAAGAAAAACGTATTGCAGAAAATCGCATGAAGGAGTTTAAAAATGGCATCTAATCATTCACTATCACCTATGACTCACGCACAACTCAAAGCCAAAGCCCTTGAGAACCCTGCCGTTCGTGCGGAATACGAACGGCTGAATCGAGAAGAATTCGCTATCTTGGATGAGATTCTCGCTGCCCGCAAAGCGGCAGGACTGACCCAAGCACAGATCGCTGAGCGCATGGGAACCAAAGCACCCGCGGTCGCCAGATTAGAAAGTGCACTGGCGTCAGGAAAACACTCCCCGAGCCTCAGTACCTTACGTAAATACGCCACGGCGCTAGGCAAACGTCTGGAAGTACATCTCGTGTAAAACTCATCGCAATACACAAAACATAAAGCATAAATCCGACTATAACGTCGGATTTATGTTGTGCGAACTGCTAGCTCAAAATTGATTAACATAATTTATAAGGCGAAATATATTTCGAGTCGTCCAATGAGCAACCGAAATCGACCATACATAGCCATCGAAAGTGATATAACGATTAAAACTTGCTTTAGACGTTTACCTCCCCTACCAGATTGTCATATGGACAACGGCTACTACAAGAGGTATCGTTCACTTGCCATGGTGATACGCCATCATGTAACGCCGTTTAGAAGGATGTAAAGTGCACATCGAAGACATGGTGAGCCCTTATCAAAGCGAGGTATTTCCAGAACGGATCACAGGCACCTCGTTCACTGAGAATTCCCTGTCGCCCTTCCTCGATCCTTGCTGCTGCGGCTTGTAAATGCTCAGTTGCCAGTTTCGCGTTCCGATCCACCATCACACGCGATTTCCGGCTTCCCAAATACTCCAGTTCCTCACAAGACGTTACCGGCTGACGATGCCATGATGCCCATGTATTCCGGGGATCATGAAACCTGAAATCTTCTATCTCTACTCTCTTTAGCGCGTTATGCCATGCGGTGTTGGTCACATCCCGTCGGATAGGTTTGCCACGATACGTAAAGCAGGACTGCGGATACTGACCAATTTGTTTCTGTAACACGGCCACTGCATCGTGATTCAGTGGCACCCCTTGCGACGTGCCATTTTTTGTGAGATTCAACTACGCGGTATGCCGAATCAAACCCACGTACAACACACTGGCAGAAGACGCGGGCACGCGGGTGCTGTAATGCGCTGAGGTTGCATTCGATTGCTTCCTTCGTACAAACGTTGGCGTTGGCGTTAGTGAAGTGCATGCAGGTGGAAATTTCATCCTAATCTTCACCAAATAGGCTGACGAGTGTCCTACCGTCCTCACGCAAGCGCTGGCTAAACTTGTCCATCAAATGGGCAATGCATTCAATATCGATCAGGGCTTCTTTTTGCGCGTATTTTGGCTTCCATTTTTCGACCGGATAGGTTGCATCGAAACGGATGGCACTTTCCAGCATGTCGGTTTTAAACTGCGCGTACATACCTTTTGATAATGACCACGCATGGCGATTGATACGGCTTCTTAATTCGACATTCGAAGGCGCGAGTGGATGAGGGGGCGATGCCAGCCCCGCCTCCATGCGATTGAATGCGTCGATGTAGGCCCGTTTACATTGCAGCGCTTTTTTGCCGGTGAAGCCCATCGTCAATAAAGTAAAGCCGTCTCTGGCGATCTGAAATGCACGCTCTTTGCGAGTGGCACCATGACCGATTGCGACCTCAATTAACCTCTCCTCAAAGTTGAGGTCATGCCAATCTTGGGGGCAATCTTCTTTTAAAAACGCAATGGCGCTGAGTACCTTGTCGTGACGTTGACGAAAATGTTTCGCAACTTGCGTACTAGTTGCGGTGACTTTGCCGCGGATGACCGTTAAGTTGGGGACGAACGGAATGGCGGCGAAATTAGCCATGAAGTGCTCCTCTTTGAGACTTATGAAAGTCCAGCAATTCTTTTCTAAGAGAATTGGTGGGCGCGAGTGTTAGAAACTTGTAAAGAGCCAAGCGAGCAGTATTCCCCTTGCGGGTCTTGTATTTCTGCTCCACCGCGCCCATAGAAGCTATAGACGTAAAAAATGCCACTGACTGACGGGGTGACATTCCGCTCTTTATTCGTGTTTCTACGCACTTAACTGAAATATACGCCGGGTCTTTGCTGCTTGTCAAATGCAGTTCACATTTGGTGATGGAAATGGATTCACCTTCCTGAAAGCTGTGATCATTCAAAAATGACGATGGCTGCTGCGCGAGAAATGCCTGTGATCCTGCAACGCTTATTAGCAGCGAAATGCACCAGGTTAGTCGTTGTATCTACCGCCTAGCGCACGGATGCCATTCTCCCGCATGAGCCTCTCTATCCGCTCTTTACCAGCAGTGAAACCGCGCGGCCGCAATTCCTCAGAAGCTATTTAACAAACAAGGGAAATTAATAGTGAAAGTTGTTAGCTTTGATATTTCTGATCGTCAAAACAATGCGTTGGAACGCTTGGAAGCTTTGAAGTTTTGACTGGTATCCCAGTATTGGGTTTATAACCCCATGACCGTAATGTGATTTTTATCCTTCCAATAGCTGCGCCACCAAACAAGCATTCCGCGTCAGTTAAGTTGGCTTTCGGGAGACGCGCACGCAAGGACAATAAACTCACCATTACGGGCACCACATTCGCACTGCAACAGTGCGACTGCAGTATTTTCGCGTCATCTTGGGGTGACCAGCATCACCCTGTACCCATCGCGTTGAGACTCGATTGCATCATGCAACGCAGAATAAATTTATTATGAATCAATGACTTACGAGCTGTAGTGATCAATTGGGCGGCTAGTCACAGGACGATGGCATGATGATTGCTAGCATAAGCTGTTATAACAAGTTATGTCAGTTATCGGGTTTCCCTTTATATTCACTGAAAGGAACATATATCGTGCGTATTTTTCTATTCATTCTGGCCTTCCTCACAATGCTCTCCTCGTCAGCATCGGCACAGCAAAATCAATTACGCGTCGGCTATCAAACAGGCGAAGTAAATGTGCTCTTGACCTATGCAGCCAAAGCCGGGCTGTTCGAGAAGCAGAAGCTTGACGTCAAATTGATCCCCTTCCCGGCAGGCCCCGCGATGCTACCCGCGTTGGCGTCCAAGGAAATCGATCTGGCATGGATGGGCGAATTCCCGAGCGTCACGGGATATTCCAATGGCATGCCAATCGAGATTTTGTCGATGGAACGGCTCGACTATACAAATATACGCGTGGTCGGCAATCCGGCTGCCGGTATCAAGAGCGTCGCTGATCTCAAAGGGAAAAAAGTTGGCGTCTCAGTCGGTTCTTCGAGCCACTATCATTTGGTGCAGGCACTTACCCAAGCGGGCCTGAAGCAGTCAGATGTCACGATAGTCAACCTTTCTCCAGCAAACATGCCGCCTGCCTACATCGCGGGGCAAATAGATGCGGCAGTCACTTGGGAGCCGAGCGTCGGCGTCATGGAAAAAGCCGGCGCGCATACAATTGCCACGACACGCTCACTGGGCATGATCACCGGCGGTGTCTGGGTCGGGCAAAAGGACCTGAGCCGCAAGAATGCTGAAGTATTGCAGGCCTTCCTCCGCGCATGGCGGCAAGCGCAACGTGATTATGTCGCCAACCCCAAGGCAGTGCGCCAATACGAAGCCAAGCGGATCGGACAAACTCCCGAAGAATTTGACGCCCTCATTGCGCGACAGTCGGTTAGCAATCCAAGTTTCGAAGAACTTCTCACAGCTGACTTCATGGGAGCGCCGGGTAAGGAACTCGATTCAAGATTGATGAAGCACTTGCAGGGCATCGGTGCATTCCTGGTATCGGAACATCGTATCAAGGAAGAGCCAAAAGACTGGGCATCGCTGTTCAACACCGCACCGATCCAGAAAATCATCGCATCGGAAAAAGCCAAGTAACACTGCGTCCGATTCGCAAAATAATCCTGGCCACAATCGCTTTACTTACAGCAATCAACCTGACGAGCATCCAATATGAATGACATGACCAATATTAAACAGCTCACCATGAGCGACCTTGAACAAAAGATCGTCAATGCCATTCACTACGAAGACTGGCTAGCGTTGACGTCGGATCTGGTGACGACCGGGCAACCGGATTCCGAAAATCCACTGGATCCTGACCTGCCATCCGGCTCGGAGGAAAAAATCGCCCTATGCGTGGCGGCCAAACTGCGCGCCCTGGGCCTGGATGTCGAACTGCATGAGAAAGTGCCGGGCCGCCCCAATGTAATCGGCACCTGGGTCGGCAAGGGCGACGGCCCGACCTTGATCCTCAATGACCACCTCGACGTCTATCCGGCGGGTGACCCAAGCGCATGGCATATGACGAACGGCAATCCGTATAACCCAACCGTATCGGGCGACAAATTGTACTCAAGAGGCACGTCCGATACCCGGGGAAACCTAGCCTGCACGCTGCTGGCAGTCAAGGCGCTGCGTGACAGTGGGGCACAGTTCAAGGGCACGTTGAAGTGCATCTATACCGTCGACGAAGAGAAGCACGGCCCGAATGGAGCGATGTATCTGCTCGATGAATTGGGCATTCGGGCGGATTACGAGATTACGGCGGAACCGTCCGGCTGGACGCGCGGCCCCAACGACTGGGGCATCGGCATTGCAGTCGCGCACTCGGGTAACTGCATCCTGGAAATTAAGACGGAGGGTACGAAATCGCATCTCTGGCGTCCGGACACCGGCATCAATGCGATCACCAAGATGAGCAAGCTTCTCGCTGCCCTTGAATCGATCCAATTTAAACACCAGGCACCCACCTACTACGGTGGCACCATGCCGATGATTTGCCCAACCAGAATCGCTGCCGGCGTGCCGCGCGAGATGCAATTTACGCCGGCGGAATGCAAAGCCGTCATCGCCGTCGTCGGCATCGTTCCCGGTATGACGCTGGATTCGGTCATGGTGGATATTCAATCCGTTATCGATCGGCTGGCAAAGGAAGACCCATCATTTACTGCGTCGGTCCGCCAGTTCCCCAATTCGCTGTTTGTGCCCGCCACGGAAGAAGTGCCGGAAAAGTCCGAACCTGTCGCCGCACTCACGGATGCCTATCAAAAAATCCTGGGAGAGGCACCGGTCTACTATCGAAAAAATGCGTATTGCGACACGATCCGTTTTTCTCATGCAGGCATTCCCTCGGTGACCTTCGGTCCCGGTGAGGATGGATGGCCACCGGTCAACGAATATATCCACACGCCCAAGGCGGTCCCAGCCACGCAGATTCTTGCAATCGCGATGCTGCGCATCCTCGGCGAAGCTGAATAACCAAAGCAGATAGGTCACAAATGGACATGTCCAGTTCCCTTGCGCTCTCTCCACAATCGCTTTCGCAAAAGGCAGCAGATGTTGCACGATCTGCCAAGCCGATTCTGCGGTTCGATCAGGTCGGACTTGAGTATGACGGTCGCGACGTATTAAAAGATTTGAGCTTTTCCGTCAATCGCGGAGAAGTCATTACCATATTGGGGCCATCCGGATGCGGGAAGACGACGATGCTCAATATCGTCGCTGGCTTCCTGCAGCCAAGCAGCGGTCTCGCACTGGTGAACGACCGTGAAATTGCCGGACCAGGTCCTGACCGAGGCGTGGTCTTCCAGTCTTATGCATTGTTTGACTGGATGAGCGTAGAAGATAACATCGCATTCAGCCTGCGGTGCGGGGGCAAGAGCAAGCAGGAACAATTAGCGGTGGCCACGGAAATGGCGGCGCTTGTCGGCCTGCAGGGATTTGAAAAAAGCTTCCCGTATCAACTGTCCGGCGGCATGCGCCAGCGTTGTGGACTGGCCAGGGTATTGGCCGCCCACCCCAGCGTGATGCTCATGGACGAGCCATTTGCTGCGGTCGACGTGCAAACCCGCGAAACGCTGCAGGAAGAGATCCTGCGCATCAAGACGGAAACCAAATGCACGATCATCTTCATCACGCACAGTATCGATGAAGCGGTCTTCTTGGCGGATCGCGTATTCCTGATGCGCAAAGGGCGACTGGGCGCATTCGACGAATTTGTGGTCGATCTGCCGGAACCGCGCGGTTCCGCGGACAACAGGCTGCATCCGGAATTCCTGTCGATCCGTGAAAAAATTTATCGCACAATGCGTGCGGATGCATCCTGAAGCCTGCTAGGAGAATATGTTGAAAGCCAAGGAAAGTTTCAAATCAAAACGGCAATACTGGATGCTCGTGATCGCTTCGCCGTTGTTGATCTTCATATTGTGGTTGGTAGTATCGAAAGCCGGATGGGTGCGTCCGATCCTGTTGCCTACACCTGCTGAAGTTGCAACCAGCTTTTATGACATGGTGGTGAATGGTTATTCCGGCGTGAGCCTTTTCATTCATTTGATGGCAAGCCTGACTAGAGTGGGAACAGCATTCTTGCTCGGATCGGTATCGGGCATTGCCATCGGCATGCTGCGCGGACGAATCAATAACGTCGACGCGGTATTTCTGGTACCGAGCGAGATGCTGCGGCCCATACCGCCGCTCGGCTTGATTCCCTTGTTCATCCTGTGGTTCGGTATCGGTGAACTGTCGAAAGTGCTGCTCATTTTAATCTCCGTATTCCTGATCATGATGGTCAGCGCGCAAGCCGGGACAAGAAGCTGCCAGGCGGATGCCATTCGGGCCGCGCAAACCTGCGGCGCCAGCCGCTATCAAGTCTTTCGGTTCGTCGTGTTTCCGTCGGCGCTACCGCAGATCATGACCGGATTGCGGGTCGCGTTGGGAACGGCATTGTCGATTCTAGTCGCGTCGGAATTGTTGGGGGGTGATCGCGGTCTCGGCTTCATCGTGCTGGATGCCGCGAACTTTTTCCGTACCACTTATGTTTTTGCCGGAATTATCGTGATCGGAATTGTCGGGTTTATATTCGATCGCATCCTGGCGTATGCCGGTCGTCGCGTTGTCCATTGGGAAGGTCGTCGATGAAAACTATTCGAAACGGGAGTCGTCATGCCGTCGCATCTTAAAAAACTTGAAACCAAAAAATTGATTGATCTGAAGACCTCGCCGATTCCGTTTTATGCACAGGTGCGGGATGCGCTGCGACAGAAAATTCTGGACGGCGCACTGAAGCCGCATCAGAAAATGGCGTCGGAAAGCCAGATGATTGAAACCTTCGGCGTGAGCCGCATCACTATTCGCCGGGCGCTGCATGAACTCGAAAATGAGGGCTTGATATTTGGCGTGAGTGGAAAGGGGACGTTCGTTTCAAAGCCCAAGGCATTTCAGAACCTCACGCACCTGCAAAGCTTTGGCGAGGCGATGCAGGCCCATGGATACGAGACATTTTCCAAGGTCATCAGTCTGAAAGAATTGCGTGCTAGCGATCATGTCGCAGAAAAGCTAAAGGTGGCAAAGAACGCGAAGGTGAGTGAGATCAAGCGAGTACGCTATTTGAACCGCGACCCGGTTTCTATCGAGACAAGCTACTTTCCGGAGGCAATCGGGCGCCGTTTGATCAAGGAAGACCTGACCTCAAAAGACATTTTTCTGATTCTTGAAAATGATTACGGCATTGTCCTTGGGGACGCCGAGCTGGTGGTCGGCGCGTACTTGGCGGATGACTTGCAAGCCCGCCTGCTGGGCATGGAAAGCGGGTTCCCGATGTTGCACATCGAGCGATTGACCTCTGCGGCAAATGGTCAACCAGTTAGCTATGAGCATCTTTACCATCACGGGGATTCCTTTAAATACAAGGTCAGGGTCGAACGTAGCCCAAGCAAAGTCAAAAAATAATCTCCTGTCTCGCGCTGTTCTTGTTGTTCTCGTTGTAAATAGCGCTGTTTGAATGAATGATGAATGAATTAAGGCACATCAAAGTGGACATGAAGCGTATTGATCTTGGATTTTCGTCGTTGCAAAACGGTTATAAGGAGCACTTGTTCACGCCTATGGACGTGGTGCGCGAAGTATTTCGCCGCATTCGCGAACGCGGCAACGACCATGTATGGACCGAGCTTGTCAGTGAGCAGGCAGCGATCAGCGAAGCAGAACGCATGTTTGCCGACGTGCGTTTCGGCAAAGCGCCACCGCTATTCGGCATTCCATTTTCTGTAAAGGACAATCTGGATGTGGCTGGCATGCGCACCACTTGCGGTTGTGACGGATTTGATCGTTTTCCTGAGATAACGGCAACCAGCGTCTCGAAGGCAATAGCAGCAGGCGCCATCCTGATCGGCAAGAATACGCTTGATCAGTTTGCCACCGGATTGAACGGCACGCGGACGATGGGCGGCTACTGTCGCAACGTATTTGACGAGCGCTATATTCCGGGCGGTTCGAGTTCAGGTTCCGGTGTCGCGGTTGCGGCGGCCTTGGTGTCGTTTTCACTCGGGTCCGATACCGGTGGTTCAGGGAGGGTGCCTGCCGCGATGAATAATATTGTCGGCGTCAAGCCGACTTTGGGCTTGGTCAGTAGTACAGGGCTAGTCTATAACAATCGCTTCTTCGATTGTGTGCCGGTGTTTGCCCGCACGGTTGAGGATGGATACGCAGTTTTGGAAACGATCCGCGGTTTCGATGAAACAGATGACTTCAGCCGCAGCGATGCCGATGCCTTTTCGCTGAAAGTCGAATTGTCCGACAACTTCAACTTTGCGATACCCGATGCGAAGCAGCTGGAATTTTTCGGAGATTCTCACGCTGAGGCAGCGTTTGCAATGGCGATTGAAACAATGAAGATGATCGGTGGTCGGCCGGTCGAGATTGATTTCTCGCTATTCATCGAGGCTGCACACTTGCCCTTTGACAGCGGATTGTTGGCTGAACGTGCGGTAAGTTATGGAGACGTCGTGGCTGCAAGACCGGAAACGGTACATCCGGCAGTCGCCGCGATGATACGCACGGGTCTGGCGTACTCCGGTACCGAGACCGTGCGGGCCATCTACAAGATGAACAGCTTGCGCGGCAAGGCCAGAAAATTGTTCCAGGAATTCGATGTGCTGATGACGCCTACGGTTGGCCGCGCATACACTTGCATAGAGCTTGAGGCTGATCCGATCGGGCTCAACAATAACATCGGCTATTACACCTACTCAGTCAGCCCGCTAGATCTTTGTGCGCTTGCGCTGCCAGCCAGCATACGGGATGACGGCATTCCGTTTGGTATTTCACTGTTGGCAACGGCGGGCAGAGATGGGGTCTTGCGCACCCTTGGCGAGCGGTTTCAAAGGCAGGTGGGTCTGAAGCCCGGCGTCGACCAGAAGAGCTGGCCGGTTGTCGGGATGGACAGGCAGGCCCGATGAATGCGTTTTTCTTTGTGGCAAACCTGGGACAATTTTCTTACTGTTTGGTAGTTCTGGCGATCGCAGGCTTCGCCCAGGGTACGTTCGGTCTTGGATTTGCCATGATTGCGACACCGTTGCTGGCGCTGACGCTTGATTATCGCGGTGCGGTTTTTCTGGCAGCGGTTCCGCTGTTGTTCGTTGCGGTTTCATATCTGATCGTGCAGTGGCGGCAGGTCATATCAGAGCCGCTTACAAGAGGCATTACCCCGGGCCTGATATGTGGAAGTGTTCTAGGGGTATGGGTTCAAACCTCGCTTCCCCAGTACGCTGCCCTCGCATTGCTGGCGATATTGCTGGCAGGAAGTGCTGCGCTTCCGACCATTTTGCAACGTTCGCTGGCGCTGCGGCGAAAGAGCGCCAACACGTCACCAATGCTGTTCGGTGCCTTCGCAGGTTTGACCGATACGGCACTGAACGTAGGCGCTCCCTTTATTGTTCTCTATGGCGGGTTGAATAAGCTCAATCGCTTGCAGCAACTGCTGGCATTGAATTTGTGTTTCGCAATTGGAAAAACAATCCAGGTGACGTTGACCACTGCCGCAACGCCGATGCCGATCACAATCGCGTACCTGAGTTGGGGGATATTGGCTTCACTTGTCGCCTATCTTGCGGGCGCACGGATGGCGGGGCGATTTTCTGAAGCCGGATTCAGATGCGCCCTTAATTTGTTTCTGTACGTGATGGCATGTGTCATTGGATATAGAGCGATAGCACAAGCGATCATCCACTAATTGATGTCGAGGATAGCCAATAAGCCGTCGGCAAAATTATTCACAATAAATAATTATCAGCTATTCAAAAGTCGCCATTTTCACTACTCATCACCCAAGACGGATTTGATGGCCGTCACAAAAAGACGGCGGAAACAATTTATTTCGAGCTCATTTTTGATACTGCCGTCCGTATTGATACGAAGCCCTTTTTGCGCAAGCCAGGTGCTGTCAATGCCCTTCTTGAGCGCTCGAAGCAGCCGAGGTGACAATGCCCTGCCGACGTCGATCGGGATGACGGCTGACGTCTGGTGAGTAGCGACTGGCGGCGAAGTAGTTCGCCCGCCCAGTGAAGCCCCAACTTGGATGTTCTTAAATGCTGCGTGCAAGTTGTCATTTACCACCTTGAGCCACTTACCTTCCTCCAGCGCCATGCGCAATGTCGCCCGAATACCCGGATCGGTAATCATATCCAGAGCTTGCTCCACATTGGACTTTGTTTTTGCCACATAACGCGTCGAGCCACTTGCTGCATTGGCATATGCCGTGATGATTTCCCGAAAGTGGACGCCCTGAGCATTGCGGAGACTTTGCGTCTTTGGGCCGCCAATCACTTCAAGGCGCCGCTCAACCTCTGCCATAAGACGCGGGTACGTAGCTGCTGTAATGCGCTGAGGTTTGATCCTGCGCATATTGACTCACTCCACTGGCTTTGGTGACCTAGGCAGAACAACTCCAACTTTCCAACTCCACGGACAATGCAAAATCCACGAACAGATCGATTCTGCTGACCTTGGGCGGACTGACGTCACCACCATTACGATTGATCTCACGGCTAATAGTCGACGGTGCTCTCCCAAGAGAACGTGTCATCGAGCGGCGCGTTTCTCCTGCTACTAATGCTCGTGATATTTCTTCGCGTTCAGCCAGACTCAGCGCCAGCCTGGATCGACTGCGTATTGCCGGACTTCTTCCGCCCGTCGGTGCCAGTACATTAATTACGGACGAATGGTTTCGTTTAAATAGCTCACCAATACTCTGGAGTAGTGTAACCTTCCAGACAGCGCTTCCACATCAATTCTTTTTGACTTTCTGAATAACAGATTCGCGGTCTTTGCTTCATTTGCAACTTCTAAAGTGTTGTATCGACCGGTTGAATCCGCCGCCAAAAGCGGACATCTACCCCACGTCAAGGTTGCTGTTCGAAATCCACGATTTCGACATCGTGATCTGGAACAAGTGGTTTCCCGAATGCTTAGCGCCAAAGTTAGCCTGCAACACCTGCTGTCAGCGACGCGAGGGAGATTGCCATCTTTAATGAAGTGACAAGTTCTGGTTGTCCGACGAACGCAAGGTTCGTAAGGAAGACAGGCATCGTAAATCCAATCCCACCGAGCAGACCCGCTCCGAAAATATGATGCCAACTCCCATCTAGCGGCAATTTTCAAATACCCAGAGCAAAGGCTGTGAAGCACATCAAGGTAATGCCTTATCACTTGACTATTAATAGTCCCGCAGCGATGCCGATGCTATTTATCGGAGCAAGCTCTGACCCGCCTGCCGATGCTAACCAATAGCCGCATCGGGGAATTGCTGCCGCACCACTGGATATCGGCCGACTATTCTTTGCCATCATGGCCAGGTCAAGTCCAAACCAAGCATCCTGCTAAGGACGAAGGTGACGAAGCCCAGGCCAAGGAGCGATAGCACGAAGACTGCGGCTACCTTGCCGCCCGCACGTAGCACTGCGGGTATGTCCCTCTCCTTCGTCCCTTGATCGTAATGCCACTTGATGGCGAAGAACATGCCCGCGCCCAACACGAGAACCTTGAACGCAACTAAGACTATAGGGATCCAATCCATGATTTTCAGTATTTCCAGGCTATTACTTGACACTATCTATCGTGAGGAGTACTACCTCAAAACGCTGCTTCCGCAGCTTCATTTTTGGGCAAAGGGAAAGTCATGACGAACGAGGTCAAAACCAAGTCCCGTTATGTGTATGGCGTAGGTGCAGACGCGCTTTATCAGACCAATATCGTCGAGTGCCATCACGCGTTCCAGATCAGCCGGTAGGGCAAAGCTCCCAAGCATCCTGTTTGAATCTTTCATACCATCTACCTTTCAAATAACAATGGCATCCAGCGGGGTGATTTGCCGAATGCAGATGAGTGAGGAGAAAACGTCAGCGACTGCCATGCAAGGATGGTCTTACTACCATTCTAAGGTATTCTACTTGAAAGTAATTTCCATACATTGAGACAAAATGTCCCAGTTGATAACCATGCAAGATGAAAATTTGCCAATCTTGTTGCCGCGATTGGCCGTGCGGCGTTCACATTTTTTGCACATTGCGGATGCGTTGAAGGCTGCGGTGGTAAACAGATCGCTGAAACCGGGCGACCGTCCAGCTCCGCAGCGCTTGTTGGCAGCACAGCTGGACATCTACCTGACGACGATTACGCCCGCATACGAAGCCAGATGCCGCAACTTGTTGAAGGGCCGCGGCGCTCGAGGCACTTATGTCGCCGCGCCGAAAGTCGAATTGACCTCGAACCTCGACCTGAGCATGAATAGCCGTGTAGCACAACGTCGGCTATCGGTCGTTTCTGGACGAAGTTTCATAAATAGAATGACAGGTTCAAGTCGTAACTACCTTATATAAACATCACTATTTCCAGAAGATATTTTTAAAAAAATTGTCTAAGTAAAGGTCGAACTCCCATTGATTACGGGGCTAATAATAAAATCAAAAATGCATTTTTATTGGACAGCGATCACCCGTTAATCCGCAGGTCCCCGATGCGAGTACAGGTCGGGGAGCCAGAACATTAGTAGCAGAAAAAAAGAGTTACCAGCTTAGGCTGGTAACTCTTTTTTTCGTGCGTACTCCGCAATTAGCGCATTGCACGACAATGCCTACGGTGCCATCCCGCATAAGTTCGTGCGACAAAATAATGGTTCTGGAAGCGGGAATATCTTTAGAGCGTGCGCTGTTCCCGCTACTGGTTTTGGTGGACCGACTCGGCGTCATCGGCGTCGTTGATCTGCCCGCTCGTATGGGACGCAACTACACCACGGTCAGCCGAAAGGTTGCGAAGCGGGAAAGTCTCGATAAGTTAAGTTGCTGAATGCGTAGTAAGGAACCGTTGTAAAGCCGTATTAAAAGGGGCACCGGTCCTTTGTGGCATGTGCCCTCCTCCCGAGATAATAAGACGCTCCCCGCCCAATCTCTGAGCGAGACGATCGGTAATGGCTTCGTACGCGGCACTGTGACCACCGGAAATATGAAGCATTGGAAACAGGGCTTTTTTCAAAAGAAGCTCAGGGACGATAGCCTCGGCAGGAAAGCGAAAATTCTTTAAGTGACTGGCAAATACTTTTAGCGGCGGCGGCAAGGGATCGGGTAATAGTTGATTTGGTTGAATGATGCGAAAAAGAGACCGCAGCGCGTTCTCATCGTCATCAGGCAGATGGGCTGCGAGACCTAAAACCGCATAATGGAAAGCCGTTACATCAGGATGATCGATGGCGATGCTACTAGTGCCGGACTCAATGATGGTCAAAGAGGCGATCTTTGCAGGATGTTTAACCACTGCTAACATGGCAACTGCGGCACCATATGAGTGCGCCACAATATGATCACCCTCCTCAATAAGTTCTGCGATATAAATGCTGTCACGCTCGAAATCCTCGCTGCCGAGCCAGGGACTTCCACCATACCCAGGACGCGCTGGCATAACCAGACGCCAGTTGTCTGACATAGGCCATTGCGCCTCCCAAGCCATTGCTCCACCGGCTCCACCGCCGTGAACAAAAATGATGCGGGGACCTTTGCCGCGCTCTTCTACGATCATTCCTCCTGGACCCACATATCGCATTTCATCCATTCTATATTCCTCTTATTCACCAATTATGTTTTACATAAGCGTTGGAAAACGCCATCGATATAAGCGATTTAAATTACCTGTAATACTTAACCCGGAACCACCTCGCACCACATGTGAGCGTATTTTAAGTCTATGTAAAACGCATTGTAGTGAATATCCAGCCACTCGCTTGCGCACCTTTATATCGCCCGTAAACGTGGAAACAATGCCAAGGCATTTTTACGGGCGATGGCTTCATGCTCTACATTTTTTAAGCTGCTGAGAGTACGAAACGCTTCGACATTGGCATTAATGCCCTCCTCCGGCGTGAAAGGATAATCGCTGCCGAAAAGTATATGCGTGAGCGACGTCAGGTGGCGCAGACCGTCGATCATGCTGTCTCTGGCCGATCCTGCAAGATCGTAATAAAGTGAAGCAAGTACCTTACGCACCTCTGCGGCACCACCAGCAGGTCGCTGCGCCAGAAACGGTAACGAAGAGAATGACGCTATTCTGTCTGCTACTGCAGTTAATGCGCCACCTGCATGTGGAATGATCATGCGAATATCCGGGTAACGCGTAAGCGTGCCAGCAAATATCAGATCGGTAACGGTGCGCGCCGTATCCATCGGAAATTCCAAAATCGGTGCTGGCCTTCCTAATCCCACTGCCTCAAAGCACGCTGGCGAGGTGGGATGCAAGAATAACGTTGCCTTGCGCCGATTGAGTTCAGAGAAAATAGGATCAAGGCGCTGGTCGCCGAGATAAATCCCATGGACATTGGTTTCCATGACAACGCCGTCGAGGCGCAAATGGTCAAGTGCATAAGCAATTTCTGCAAGAGATGACTGAATATCAGGAAGAGGTAATGTCCCAAAGACGCCAAAACGTTGTGGATTACGTTGTGTCAGATCCGCCGCAAATACGTTCACCTCGCGCGCCAGCCTTTGCCGCGCTGGCGCATCGTTAAGAAACCCCACACTTGGCGATGATATCGATAATATTGACGTGTCAATATTATGTTTATCCATATGCGCAATCGCCCCCGCTTCGGACCAGGATGGCACCGGAAATCCGCCATCAAGTGTGATAAGACCGGCATCACTTAATGCATGCGCGTAACATGGAGGTAAGTAATGAGAGTGCACATCGATTAACCCACACTCGCACCGCTCTGCACACCCCGATGCAAGACGCATGATCGCACCCTCGTTGGGCTTATCATTCGACCCTGCCGGCCCGTTTTTGTGAATATCAAGACCACTCTCCATGCTCTTCATATTTTTTCCTTTATGCGGCTGCGTTCAGCTATGCCTAAATGGTAAGCCTCCATCCAATATAAATATATATAATTAAGTTCATACTAATCATGAATATGGCGCATACATGAACGTCCCTGATTTAAATTTCTTGTACGTTGTACAAGCGTTATTCGAAGAAAAGACAGTGTCTCGGGCTGCGGAGCGCTTGGGGTTAACCCAGCCCGCAGTCAGTCACGCCCTTGCGCGACTGCGAACTCTATTTCAGGATGATCTATTTGTGCGAGCAGGATCGGTCATGGCACCGACACCAACTGGCGAACGCGTGGCTATGGGCGCCATACGGGTGCTCACACTAATCAAGCAAGACATCTGGGACGCACGCGCATTTGATCCGCTTACCACGACCCGAACCTTCTCTGTCTGCCTGAGTGATATGGGGATGATCGTCTTATTGCCACGTCTGCTCGGGGCACTCCGGCAACATGCACCCGAGGCAACCTTAAAACCGATTCAAGTACCCTCTCTGGAATTGGCTTCGGTGCTGCAAGACGGTGCTATCGACTTAGCCATCGGCTATCTAGGGAAGATGGGAGACACTCTTTATCAACAAGCGTTATTTCGTCGGTCGTTAGTAGGTATTATCCGTAACCGCAGAAGAAGAAAAAAGGCAATTACCTTAGAACAATTTATTAATAGCAAACATGTTTTAGCAGGAACGCTGGCGCTCACCAATCAACTACTCGCGGAAGAATTACGTCAGCATGGTGCCCGTCTGCTGATTGCGGTCGAAGTACCTTATTTACTCACCGTCCCCAGTATTGTTGCCACGTCCGATTTCATCGCGTGCGTGCCTAGTGAACTGGCCGAATTGTTTTCTCACATTGCCGATATCGAAGTGTTTGAGCTGCCAGTCGAATTACCGGATTTAACCGTGAAGCAGTTTTGGCACGCGCGCTTTCACGACGATATAGCGCACAAATGGTTTCGTAATCTGGTGGCCGATACCCTAGGCAACGAATAGTCAAACAGGATCAATATTTACCCGAAGCACTGGCTTGCCCTGTTAAAAAAATAGCAAATTGATCTATTGATCTATAAGATATCCCTACTCCGTGGGTTTTATTATAAAAAAAGGAAAAGAGATGAATGGCTTGATGATGTCCGGAAAATTGCTCATTTCCTCGTTAATTGTGCATGCTGACCGCCACCATGGCGATACTGAAATTGTGTCACGTCGGGTCGAAGGAGATATTCATCGCTACACCTATCGAGACTGTCACCGCCGTGCGCGGCAACTGGCCAACGTACTCACCGAACTAGGTGTCAAAGACGGAGAACGCGTGGCGACGCTGGCGTGGAACGGGTATCGGCATCTGGAGCTTTACTATGCGATTTCCGGCATGGGCGCGGTCATGCACACCATCAATCCGCGCCTGCATCCCGAGCAGGTGGCCTATATTGCCAATCACGCCGAAGATCAGTATCTCTTCTTCGACCTCACATTCTTGCCGACAATTAAATTGATGGCGGCCCACTGTAACACCACCAAGGCCTTCATCGCCATGACCGACCGCGCGCACATGCCGCAAGACACGGGTATTGATAACCTGTTGTGTTATGAAGATTTGATGGATGCCGCTTCTGATGACTATTCATGGCCCACTTTTGATGAGGAAACTGCATCTGCCTTGTGTTATACCTCGGGTACGACAGGCAATCCAAAGGGCGTCCTCTACAGTCATCGCTCAACGCTCCTGCACACATATGCAGCTGCCCTGCCCGACACGTTAAACTGCTCCGCACGCGACGTCATTTTGCCGGTTGTGCCAATGTTTCACGTGAACGCGTGGGGACTTCCCTACGTTGCCTGCATGGTCGGCGCCAAGCTCGTTTTTCCCGGAGCGGGAATGGATGGCAAATCAATCCATGAACTACTCGAAACGGAACAGGTCACGCTCGCCGCAGGCGTGCCGACAATCTGGCAAGGTTTACTAAACTACATGGAAACCAACGACTTAAAATTTTCGACGATGACGCGCACGGTGATCGGTGGATCTGCCTGTCCGCCCGCCATGTTGCGCAAGTTCCAGGAAGTATTCGGCGTGCATGTTTTACACGCCTGGGGCATGACCGAACTGAGTCCGCTCGGCACCGTATGTGCATTTAAATCCAAACTATTAAAAAACAGTCCGGAGGAACGCTACGCAGTACAGGCGAAACAGGGGCGCGCCGTGTTTGGCGTGGACATGAAGATTGTCGACGAGGATGGCCACGAACTGCCTTGGGATGGCAAATCCTCCGGGAAATTAATGGTGCGCGGCCCTTGGGTCGTCAGTCATTATTACAGGAGTGAAAACGAGGCTGAACTTGAAATGGACGCCGATGGCCATGGTTGGTTTCCGACTGGTGATATTGCTAATATTGATGCCGATGGCTATCTGCAAATTACCGACCGCGACAAAGATGTCATCAAGTCCGGTGGCGAATGGATCGGCTCAATCGATCTCGAAAACATCGCGATGGCACATCCCGCTGTTTTCATGGCGGCATGCATCGCCGTCAAGCATCCCAAATGGGACGAGCGTCCGCTGTTGGTGGTCGTCAAGAAGCCCGATACTGACCTGGATCGCGATGCATTGCTCACCTTTTACGAAGGTAAGATCGCCAAGTGGTGGACGCCGGACGATGTGGTATTCGTCGACGCGCTTCCGATGGGCGCAACTGGAAAGATCCTCAAAAAGAAATTGCGCGAAGAATTTGCAGATTACGTACTACCGACGATATAAGAATCGATTAAAGACGCGCTCTATTTTTTTAAAAATAAGGGTGAAGAATCCGTTCAAAGGATGAGCTTAGCGCTTAATCACTTCCAAAGATAAGTTGAATGTTGCGTTCGTTAATACATACGCGACCGAAAATCATACTCGGTTCGATTCAAATCATCGAATTCAACCATCAAAAGCCTTACCACAATGTAAGGCTTTTTCTATTCAGCCCTTACCGCGTCTGCATCCCTGCTCAGACCGAGAGAGTCCCACGCAAAACAATAGATGACATAACGGCAATTTTCATGCAATCTCAAAAAATTATTGAATTTATTACATTCACCCACATTGGGTCTTCATCTGCCAGCCAATAAGGGTTTGTTGTTCAAGCTAATAGCTTGAGTTCTCCGCATTCATAGGATCTAAGTGAAGAATCCACACAAGCGTCGGTTGCAAATCGCCCGTTTGGAACTTCTCAGTTAACCCGCCTACATCAAGCAATCTAATGAACACCGATCAGCATAAAGAGCAAAAAAAAGAACAAAAACCGTCGATCCAGACGCAAAGAGTTTAGCAACTATTTGCCCATTAGTAGTCGATTTCGATGGAACATTGACGCCAACCGATACGCTCGTTGAAGTGCTCATCCAACTGATAAAACGATCGCCGCTGACTTTACTGCCCTTGCCGCTTTGGCTTCTGAAAGGGCGCGCCGTTTTTAAGTACAGGATCGCCTTACAAACAACCATCTCCGCAGCGCAGTTATGGTACGCCAGACAGATCCCACGTCAGCTTGGCTGGACGCTTGCCACAGCGGCAAGTGCTTCACTGTTCCTGTGTACATCATCGGTAAACCAATTGCATTGACGCCGAAATAAACTTGTAAATGATTGATAATTGGAATCTCAATTTTTTACGGTGTCATTCCTATTTGATCAATGTTGCGCTTCGTTCGTATTTATATAAAAATAAGTCATTGGCCGAGTCTCACAATAAAAGCAAAAAAGCCCGCATAAGGCGGGCTAAAATTAAGCGTAAAAAACGTTTATGCGTTGTTATTAGCTGATTTGCGACGTGCTGAAGCAAAACCGAGAAGTCCGAAGCCGAGTAGCGCGATAGTTGCTGGTTCTGGGACTGCCGTTGTGGTGAAGTTTGCTGCTTCAAAAGAACGATAAGCCTGAGAGTCGAACGTCAGCGACGTAATAGCCGATCCGGTATCCACAAAGTTGACGTAGGTTTCGCCGTTAATGCCTAAATTTGCAGTCGTGAAATTGGTTGTCGCTCCATTTGCCTCTTTGACTATCAGCGTGTTATACCCGTCAGGTGTTCCCCATTCAAAGCTCACATCAGATACGCCGATGCCAAATGAAACGATCGCAGAGCCCAAATATTGATTTGGTTCACCTGCCAACCATTGCCCAATGGTATTGGACGGTCTAGAAGCATCTGCCGAGAGACCAGCTGTCAATAGACCGCCAGTGACGTTGCCGCTTGTTAGCACAAAAGCGCTGCCGCCCTGATTGCTACCTAAAGTGCCAATGACAGATGCATGTGCAACAACGCTCGACAATGCCGCAACGGTAACAGCAGCCAAAGCCAATGATTTAATAATGCTCATTCTTTCCCCTAAAAAATGGAATCAAATTAATAAAAAATAATTAATTATTCAACCTAGAGAGAAGCAATTTATATGCCATTAATTTTATGTCTTTTGTAAACAAACACTTAACGAAAACGTAAAAAATTTTGGTTGTGATATGTAAAATAATGCGACAGTGCCATTGTGAAATAATGGTCACATGAGCAATTGATTGCCAGATTAATCAAAGGCTCATGAACAGTTGATTTTTCATCAGATCGTCTTGAAAGTCACTATTGAAGGACTAAGTGACCGTGACAACGAACGACTTGAGTAACGACGTCTCCACAGCTGAAAATATAGCTTGTCGTATCGATGGTCGCTATCACAATAACTGAAAAAATCTACGCACCGTAGAAGCGCAATTAAAAAATTTTTCCCTTTTTAAGTTTGACTTTTTAGGTTACTTATCAGCTAATTCATCACCATCATTCCCGACAATGTCATACATGCCTGAGACTAGCTTGGAAAGCTCAGTATCGACACCACCAGCCCGTATATTTCAATAAAGTAACTCCCTTAAATTGCCATTGACTTGTGTCGGAACGCGCACTAAAACTCAATACGCAACGCCCTGCACTTCAAAGAAGTGTTGTCCGTAAGCAGTGCGTTGTTTACTTAAAGGAGATCACAATGAGCAGCCAGGAAAACAAGCAATTAGTGATGCGAGGCTATCAGTTATTCAAAAATAATGACATCAACGGATTACTCGAACTGTATACCGATGACATAGAATGGAAAGGAGCCGATTCTGAATATGTTCCGTTCTTTGGCACTTATAAGGGTAAGAATCAGGTAGCACAATTTTTCACTAAAATGGATCAGGCACAGGAAGCCATTCAGTTTGAACCACAAGCTTTTATCGCTGAAAATGACAAAGTCATCGTGACAGGCCAATCCATATGGTTAGTAAAATCAACTGGTCAACGATATGAAAATCCTTGGGTCCATATCTTTACACTTCGGGATGGAAAAGTGGCCAAATTCCAGCAATATAATGATACGGCCGCGGTAGAGGCCGCTTATAGACCGTCACAGACTTCTACGCAGCAAAAGAAAACACAAAACATCACTAAACACAATTAGTGTGACTTAAAAAACACCGGTCAACAATGTCATAAAGATTGGTATGCGCCAAGACGCAATCGGCATGACGGTAATATCAATCGAGGCACCCAAGCCGCGGCTTTGTGACTGGGCCAGTCTTCCGGCTTAGGTGTAGCGTTAATATTTTGCTGCTTGATGATAACTACCGACTTATCGGCGTGGTCCGAAGATTTAGACCGCGCCACTCAAAGCTACGGCGTCAGCGCCAGCCGCAATCCGAATCGGACACGATGGATCATTAGCCGCACGCCACACCGCTTCAGCTACATCAGAAGCTAGAGTAACCTCAGTGGATTGCTGCCATCCGGCGAAGACACTTTGCGCCAAATCTGCATAAGCCTCAGGGATGCCATACTGTATCCGAGGCTGTGCATTTTGACCGAAGCGGGTCTCGGGTGCGCGTCCCGGCAAGACCAGATTGACTCGCACATTAAATTGCTGAAGTTCCAGCGCAAGAGATTCGGTGTACGCGTTGATCGCGGCTTTGCTCGCGGTGTACACGGAGAGCAAAGGGAGCGCCCTCAATGTCACACTTGAAGTGACGTTCACGATGACGCCAGCCTTGTTTTGCCTAAACTGGGGCATCACAGCTTGGGTCATTGCTATTGTGCCAAGCGTATTGGTTTCGAAGATCTCGCGGGCTGTTTCCATCGAGGTACCTTCAGCAGCGCCCAGCATGCCGATCCCGGCGTTGTTGACCAGAACATCGATCGGCCCCGCGGCCTCTACTGCCTGACGGACGCTTTCGGGATCAGTGATATCGAGGCCAATTACCCGAAGATGCTCAGAACGCGGCAAAACGTCCGCGCGCGGCGTGCGCATGGTGGCGATGACCTTCCAATCGCGATCCAGAAAGTATTGGGCGGTGGCGAGGCCGAAACCGGATGAACATCCGGTAATGAGGACGGTTTTCATAAGAACTCCTGTAATGGGTTAGCAGAGACTAGACTATATCGCTCCGAAACAAGACTTCCTATAATCGATAGTCCACATTTCATTTGCAAGAGTCCAATCATGACCGATCCACTCACGGAAGTTGTCACACTACTACAACCGCAAGCGGCATTCTCAAAAGTCGTCAGCGGCGCAGGCCCTTGGCGTGTGCGCCGCTCGGAAGACGGTCAACCCTTCTACAGCGTGATCCTCAACGGTTCATGCCACCTCGCAGTCGACGGACACGCGATGATTAACCTTGAGGAAGGTGACTTTGTTCTGATTCCAGCGGCGTACGGCTTCACTATGTCCAGCCTCGATCCGACGACAACGGACGACCTCAATACCGTGCCTGTCGCGCTGCTCCATGGCGAGTTCAGACTTGGCGCTCAAAGCGGGCCGCCCGACGTTTTATTGCTGGTGGGTCACTGCGCGTTTGGCTCGCCGGACGCGGCCTTGCTGGTGTCGCTCCTCCCACAACTCGTGCACGTTCGCGGCGAGAAGAGGCTGGCCACTATCGTGCAGCTTGTCAGTGACGAATCGCGCGCGCAACGTCCCGGGCGCGATGTCATCCTTACCCGCCTTTTGGAGGTTCTTCTCATCGAAGCCCTTCGATCCACGGCTGGGACTGCAGCGTCACCGGGCCTCTTGCGCGGGCTTGCCGACGAGCGCCTCGCTATCGCAATACGACGAATGCACGAAAACATGACGCAGTCCTGGACGGTCGGACAATTGGCGAAAGAGGCCGCCCTCTCCCGCTCGGCATTCTTCGAGCGGTTCAGCCGCGCAATGGGCGTCGCCCCGATGGAGTATCTGCTCCGTTGGCGCATGGCTATGGCGAAGAAGCTGCTGCGGCAAAAAGAGACCGGCGTCGCCGAAGTTGCCGAACGCGTCGGCTACGGTTCCGCAAGCGCGTTCAGCGTTGCATTCACCCGCCATGTCGGCTTGCCGCCTACCCGTTACGCGCGCGAGAAAATGGCAGCGTAACAAGCATAACGCGGGCGTTTTTTCTTTTTCTAAGACGTCACCAGATTGCGCAGTTCATCCATTCTCAAGCAACGATGAACAACGCAGAATACTAAAGCCCCGCAGCCAACTCCCGCGTAAGATCGGCGGCCGATATTTCCTTGCAACCACTGGCATTCTGCCCAGACCATAAGGGTGAAAAATCACTGCTTCCCTGACTTTCAGCCTTAGCACGCAAAGGAGCGATTGCAGCAGTGGCAAGCGGGAACGCAGGCGGTGCGGTGCTGATGGGGCCGAGCTCCGTCATGAGCCGGTTAATGATGCCGCGTGCAGGTCGCCCGCTAAAAAGATTGGTGAGCGCGGTATGACGCGCAGCCACGCTTTTGAGTGCAGCCCGATGTAACGCGCTGGTAGTGGCTTCGGGACATAGCATGTACGCTGTACCAATTTGCACCCCCGCAGCGCCAAGTGCCATCGCAGCGGCAACACCTTTGGCATCCACAATACCACCGGCCGCAATGACGGGAACCTTCACTGCACGCACGATTTGCGGCAACAAAGCGAACGTACCGATCTGTGTATTGAGGTCATCCGATAAAAACATCCCGCGATGACCACCCGCTTCAAGACCTTGTGCAATGATGGCATCGGCTCCGTGCGCCTCAAGCCAAAGCGCCTCCTCAACAGTCGTCGCCGAAGACAGTATTCTGCCGCCCCAGGACCGCACCCGTGCCAGCAATTCGGCCGAGGGCAAACCAAAATGAAAGCTCACAACAGCGGGCTTGAATTCGCTCAATACGTCGGCAGCTTCGGCACTGAAGGGCAACCGTCCCGGGCCGGCCTGAATAGCATTCGGGTCAAGTCCAAGCTCTTGGTAATAAGAAGAAAGCGTCGCCCTCCACAGCGCCTCTCTCTCCGCAATCGGCGCGGTGGGCGTATGGCAAAAGAAGTTTACATTGTATGGCTTGGTGGTTTGCGCCCGGATCTCTGTCAGTTCCTTGCGTAGCGCGTCGGGGCTTAACATGGCGCACGGGAGCGAACCCAAACCGCCTGCATTGGATACGGCAATCGTTAGTTTGTGATCTTGCACTCCCGCCATTGGCGCCTGGATTATTGGTAGCGTGACCCCCAATAGCGTTTGTAAGGTTCCCATCTTCTCTCCGATATTGTTCTAATGCGTTTGTTAGCGTGCGCTGTACACGATGTTTGATATTAGTTTAGCGTAAAGCAATGCCACCTCAATCCAGCGCGTTCATGACTTTAATGACCACAATTTTCATGTTGGATCATGCCTTGATCCAAAACGTATTGCAACATCGACATATCGCGATTTAACATCCCTGATGCAATCGACTCCGCTCCTAATTCTTAGCTAATTATTTTTCGTTAAGCTGCTTCTCTAATAAGTTAAGGAAAGCAAGGTATTCACGATGATGCTAGGCCGCGCCAAGAAAAAAATCCATTCAAACTTGATTTTATTGCTAGTAATAGCACCCATTGTGTTCAATTTGGGAGGCTGTGCCAGTTATCAAGCATTGCCGTTAAACGATCAGTCCAGTTTACTCACGCATCTCCCTGCGCTGAACATTGACGCTAAACAGCTGTCCTTGCCGGAATTGGCCACGCACTCTTTTGCGTCAGCGCCTGACGGCCTGGATATGACCGACGTTGCGATATTAGCTGTACTTAACAACCCCGATCTTAAGTTAGCACGCAATGATGCCCATATTGCGCACGCCCAGGCCTTTTCCGCTTCCTTATTACCTAACCCTCAGCTAGCGATGTCGGGTGATTTTATGCGCAATCCTATATCGGGCTCGACGCCGGCTTACGGTATCGGGCCTACCTATGATTTCGGCGCGCTTTTGACCCATTCGGCATTGCGCAAAGCGGCCGATGCCGACGCGAGTAAAACGGATTTGAGTCTGCTATGGCAAGAGTGGCAAGTGATTGCACAAGCCCGCATGCTGTTTATTAAGCTGACACAGGGTCAGAAGTTGATGCATATATTACAACAGCAACGGGATGATTTTGCGCAACGTTCACAACGGTATCAGCTGGCCTTGCAGCGTGGTTTGATCACTATCGAGACGGCGACCATCGCATTGACCTCGCTGCAGGATGTCCAGCGTCAAATCAACGAGGGACAACGCCAACAGAACCAAGCCAGACACGATTTAAATGCGTTGCTGGGATTGGCTCCCGATGTGCCGGTGCCATTGCAGGGCTCCGCGCAGCTACCGCCTCTGGACCGTGCTCAGATAGCTGCCACCTTGCCCCATCTGGCGCAACGCCGCCCTGATCTGATCGCGCTGAAGTATGGATACGCTGCGCAGGACCAACGTTATCGGGCAGCGATTATCGCGCAGTTTCCATCGCTGGTAATCGGGTTGACGCGATCACGCGACAACAGCAACGTCTCATCGCAAGGTTTCAATATTTCTGTATCACTCCCCATTTTCAATCAAAACCAGGGAAATATCGCGATCGAACAGTCGACCCGGCAAAAGCTGCATGATGAATATCAACAGCGCATCAATGTTGCTAACAGCGATATCGACCGAATTTTGACCGAGCAGACGATCAATACGCAACAAATGCGCGAAATAAACAGCACTCTGCAACAACTGTCGGCGCAACGAAAAAAGGTTCAGGGGGCATTGGCAGCGGGTAACGTCGATGCGTTGGTGCTCTCCAATATTGATACTGCGTGGCTGGCCAAACAAACCGAGCAAGTCACTTTAGAGCAAGCCATGCTGGAGCAACGCGTCGCTTTGCAAACGCTGATTGGTGGCGAATTGCCTACCCGGTTGCCGCCCGAACTCCAAGAAAGTCGTAAACCATGAAAAAGAAAATAATCTACGCGTCGGTCGCGAGCACGCTCTTTTTGATAGCAGGATTGACCTACGTTATCTATAGCAGCCGCTCGCCAGCTAATGCAGCGGATGCAGAAACACCCATCTCGGCGCAGGTGGTGACGCAGCCACTTAAGCAAGGCATGTTGACTAGTATGCTAAGCGCCTACGGCGACGTTACACCGGAACATACGGTTGCTGTCAGTAGCGCTTATCCAGTTCAAATTACGAAATTATTTGTCGTGCAGGGACAAAGTGTCAGCAAAGGTACGCCATTGGCGGTAGTGCAGAGTGATCCGTCAGCTGTCTTGAGCTATCAACAAGCGCAGAGCGCCAACATTCTGGCGCAGGCCGAATTAAAGCGCACCAAAGAACTACTGGGATTGCAAATGGCAACGCAATCACAACTGGATACGGCGCAAAAAAATTGGCAAGATGCGCAAGCAACTTTGATGGCCCAACAAAAACTTGGAGGCGGCAATCCCAGCAACACGTTGTTGGCGCCCAGCAGTGGTGTGGTGTTGACGTTAACCGCAGCACAGGGTGATCGTCTGGCGGCAGGTGCATCGATGATGCAATTTGGCAATACTGATAGTCTGAAAGTATTGCTAGGGATTGATCCTTCCCATCGCGCAACAATCCATAAAGGTAGCCGTGTAACGCTGGCACCGTTATCGAATCCAGCCCAAACCGAACAGGCCAGCGTGAGCGAGATACAAAATCTGCTCGATCCTAAGACCCAACTGATTAACGTTGTGGTGACGTTGAGCGATACCGCTGCTAAACGATTTATTCCAGGTATGCGTGTTCATGCCGAGATTGCTACGGGACAGCAACAGGTGTATGAAGTGCCGCGTCAGGCGGTGCTCAGCGACGATCAGGGTAGCTATTTGTTTCAGGTCAAACAAGGTAAAGCGGTGCGAGTTGAGGTCCGTAATTTGATCGATAACGGCGCAACGCTGGGCGTAAGCGGAAACCTCGACCCTGCTGCACCGTTAGTGGTGTTGGGAAACTATGAATTAAAAAATCAGATGCTGGTGCGGGAGACCAAGCCATGATCGGTCTCTGGACACAAAATCATCGTCGATCGATCTTATTTTTACTTGCTATTCTGGCGTTGGGTGGAATGCTGGCTGCATTCAAGCTGCCGATTTCACTATTCCCTACTGTCGATTTTCCGCGCGTCGTGATTTCACTTGATGCGGGCGATCAGCCACCTGAACAAATGGAGATGTTGGTGACACGGCCCGTCGAAGAAGCCGTGCGGCGGGTGCCAGGTGTGCGCACCGTACGCTCTACGACGGCGCGTGGCACGGCGGAAGTATCCATCAATTTTGATTGGGGTTTAGACATGGCGTCGGCGACATTACAAGTCAACGCTGCCACTGCACAAATCATGTCGCAACTACCGGCTGGAACGGTCATGCAAACGCGGCGCATGGATCCGACGGTATTTCCTATCATTGCTTACAGCCTGACCTCCAAAACAATCTCACCTACGCAATTGCGTGACCTGGCCGAATATCAGTTAAGACCTTTGCTCACTGGTGTAAATGGCGTGGCGCAGGTGCAAGCCACCGGCGGTGCAATGGAGGAATACCATGTCAATATTGACCCGCAAAAATTACTTGCGCGCGGTCTGTCACAGGATGATGTATCACGCGCCCTGGCCTCGAACAATGTCATCAATGTCGTCGGTCGGCTAGAAGATCACTATAAATTATTTCTGGTGATGGCTGATTCCAGACTTGTCAACATAGAGCAAATAGGTCAAACGATTGTTTCCAGCGGCAGCAACGGTGTCGTGAGAGTTGCTGATGTCGCGGACATCCGTCATGCAGCCGTTCCCCAATGGATACGGGTAACTGCAGACGGCAAGGATGCAGTATTGTTGTCGGTGTATCAGCAGCCCGGCAGCAACAGCGTGCAAATTGCCAACGATATCAAGAGCAAGCTGGCAGACTATAAATTGCCAGCGGGCGTCCACCTGGCTAATTGGTATGACCAAAGTGAATTGGTTACCGCTTCCGCCACCAGCGTACGAGATGCCATCCTGATTGGCATCGGGCTGGCGGCAATGGTGTTGTTTATCTTCCTGCGTAACGTCAAGATTACGCTTATCGCCATTATCGTCGTGCCAGCCGTATTAGCCACCACTGTCGTCCTGTTATGGCTATTAGACATGAGCTTTAACATCATGACGCTCGGTGGCATGGCGGCGGCGGTTGGCCTGATCATTGATGATGCGATCGTCATGATCGAGCATATCGTGCGTCGCTTGCATGCGAAGGCCAACCTTCCCGATAGTATAGAAAAAACGGTCACGGACGCAGCGCTAGAGTTTTTCAGGCCTTTGTTAGGTTCCAGTGCATCCACACTGGTCATTTTTATACCGCTGGCATTTTTAAGCGGCGTCACTGGTGCTTTTTTTAAAGCCTTATCATTGACCATGGCTGCGGGATTATTTATTTCGTTTCTCATTACATGGTTGGCGGTGCCAATATTAGCAGCCCATTTTCTAAGCGAAAAAGATATCAATCAGGAGCACGACGGCCGCCTTACTTTATGGATACATAAAAAATACGAACGCCTGATGATGCGGTTACTCAACCGACCAGCGTTAATATTGCTGCTGATACTGCCTTTAATCGGAATCGGTTTTCTCGGCTACCAGCATGTTGGCTCAGGCTTTATGCCAGCCATGGATGAAGGCGGCTTTGTGCTCGATTATTATAGCGAACCGGGCACCGCCGTGACGGAGACGGACCGACTTGTCCGTCAAGTCGAAACCATCATCCAGGCCAATCCAAATGTACTCACCTATTCTCGTCGCACCGGAACTGGTTTAGGCGGTGGCTTGGGTGAACCTAATCATGGTGATTTTTTTGTAAAATTGAAGAGTGGTCAGCGACAGCCAGTTGACCTGGTAATGGATCAGGTACGAACCCACGTAGAACATGAAGTACCGGGTCTACATATAGAAATGGCGCAGTTGATGGAGGACTTGATCGGCGACTTAACCGCAGTTCCGCAACCGGTAGAAATTAAAATATTTTCCGCCAATCCCAAAAATTTAAGTGACATTGCAAAAAAAATAGCTGCACGTATCAGCAAGATCAATGGGTTAGTGGACGTCAAAAATGGCATCAATCCATCTGGTGATGCGCTACGCGTTCACGTCGATCCAGCAAAGGCGATCCAGGAAGGTCTTGATCCCGCAGCCGTCTCCAAGATGTTATCCGATAGCCTGAGCGGCAACGTCGCTACGCAGATGTTATCCGGTGTGAAAGCCGTCGGGGTAAGGGTCTGGCTGCCGCAAAGTCTACGCAATAACGACAAGGATTTGCGCTTACTCACAGTCCGTGCGCCGGATGGTCATCTGGTACCGTTAGAAAAAATTGCCACCATCACGCCATTGACCGGACAAGCAGAAATCAGCCGTGAAAACCTGAAGCCGATGATCGCCGTGACCGGACGTATTAGCGGACGTGACCTGGGCTCGGTGATCGCTGATGTCAAGCTTGCGCTGGCGAAACCCGGCCTGTTTCCGCAAGGTGCTTATTTTGAATTGGGCGGTTTATACGAGCAGCAGCGAATTGCATTTCAAGGGTTGATGACTGTATTTGCTGCTGCATCGGTGTTGGTATTTTTGCTGCTGCTCTTTATGTACGAAAGTTTTCGACTTGCCGGGGTAATTCTCTTTACGTCGCTGACATCGGTTTCTGCCGTGTTTGTCGGTTTATCGTTAACTGGCATTGACCTGAATATCTCTGCAATGATGGGTATGACAATGATCATCGGGATTGTCACGGAGGTAGCAATTTTCTACTTTTCTGAACAGCAAGAGTTGCTTGATGCGGAACCGCCATTGACCTGGCACAGCGCATTAATACAAGCTGGTAAAAATCGCATGCGCCCCATCGTGATGACCACCATAACGGCCATTCTAACCTTGTTGCCGCTGGCCTTCGCATTAGGAAAAGGATCTGAAATGCAACAGCCGTTAGCCATCGCCATTATTTCAGGATTAATCGTGCAATTGCCGCTGGTGCTCTTGGTGATGCCGGTTTTATATAGCGTCATTGGCCGTAAAAAATGACGCCGCATGCTGCACCCCGCCATCAAACTACACGTGAGGGCTAGCGCGCCTGAGCCATCGGCGATAAAGAAAAAAATGGCGCACCGAAATGCGCCATAAACCTTAAGCAACACCAATTTAGAAAGCTGCAGGGCGCCATTTAAGCAAGCGCTTTTCCACACGAAGCAAAAGATAATCTGCCGCCAGTGCAACCACTGCCAATACGATCATCGCAGCAAATACGCCACTGGCATTGAATGCGCCCTGAGCGGTGGAGATTAACAAACCAATTCCCTGCTTGGAGCCAAGGAACTCGCCCACCACAGCCCCGACCAACGCAAAACCAAAACTGACATGCAGACTCGCCAGAATCCAGCTAAGTGCAGATGGGATCACAACCGACATCGTCACCTGACGGGACGAGGCACCTAAAATCTGTGCATTAGCAATCATATAACGGTCCGCTTCCCTCACACCCTGGAAGGCATTTGCAAATACGACGAAGAACACCATGACGACCGCCAACGCCACCTTGGAAGCCATACCCAAACCTAAAGAAATCACAAAAATTGATCCCAGTACTACCCGGGGAATTGAATTTGCAATTTGAATATAGATGCTAAACACATCGGACAATAGTTTGTTACGTCCCAACAGAATGCCGCAAATTACGCCAGCTACTGCACCAATCAAAAAACCCAATACTGTTTCTTCCAAGGTCACCAACACCTGCACCCATAAAGGACCCTGTGATGTTCCTTCCACTATCCAGTCATAAATCTGGATGACGATCAATGACGGTTGCGAGAAGAAAAACGGGTCTATCCAATGTAACGTTGCGCCCAACTCCCAGCCACCGAGCACAATGACTAGTATGGCGATCCGTAAAGAAATTACCAACCAATAGCGCATCTTTATTTTTCGCTTGGCCGCTTGTTCGACAATCGCCAGGCTGGCCACGCTTAGCTGATCGAGTGAATGTGCTTGAGTCATTTCAATACCTTGTAAATAATTGCTACTTGTAACGATCAATGACCGCCAAAGAAAAAGGGAAATGCTGATGGCTGCTCCTCTTTATGGCTCTTGACTATCGGTTCGGATATAAGATTTAAAAATGACAATCAGTATTCCGGCCATAAGGCGCAGCATTGACATAAAATCAGGCGAAAATCAGATCAGAAGTTCGCATCAGCTAATATTTACTTCTTCCCTTAAATCGGACCATATCTTGCGTGAAATATCGATAAAGCGCTGTTCATAGCGGACCTCTGACATCACGCGAGGACGTGGCAAATCGATTGCGTAGACACTCTTCAATGTTGCTGGACGCGCAGTCAACACGTAGACCTTATCGGCCAGGGCAATTGCCTCTTCCAGATCATGCGTAACAAAAACAACCGACCCAGACTGAGAGGACCAAAGTTGCAGCAACTCATCCTGCATTAAGGTTCTGGTCTGCATGTCCAGCGCGCTAAAAGGCTCGTCCATTAATAGAATTTCCGGGCTATTAATAAACGTTTGTGCCAGCGCAACGCGCTTTCGCATACCGCCGGAAAGTTGGTGCGGATAATGATTACTGAACTTATTGAGTCCAACTCTCCGTATCCATTCTTCGGCCAGCGCGTAAGCTGCTTCTTTTGGCTTACCGCGGAACAACGGCCCGGCGGCCACATTATGTAGCACGCTGCGCCATGGGAACACCGCGTCGCTCTGGAATACAAAACCGATGCGAGGATCGATACCCGTCACGCGTTCGCCCATGATCCTCACCTCGCCAACCGTCGGTTTCAGAAGCCCCGTGATTAAGCTCAGCGTCGTGGACTTGCCGCAACCCGTAGGACCGACGATCGCACAAAACTCGCCACGGGCAACACTCATGCTAAAGTCGCGCAACGCCACCGTCGCCTTGCCATCCGGCGAAATAAAGCGGCAAGAGACATTTCGGATGTCAATCGCCGGGGTGTCGCGCGTCAACGTCTCTGCCGCTTGCACCAGTACCGGAGCAGGTGCATTTGAGGATAAATTCATTTCCATTTCTTTCGTTTAAGGCAGGTTGTGTGCACGTGAAAAAGGTGACGGCCCTCACCCTCTGCCACCGTGACCTATTTTTCTACGCTCGGCTTCACCAGCATTGACAGGCTCGCAGGTAATAAAAAGCGCGGACAAAAATGGTAATCTGATCTTCAACCAGAAAACATCACGATCATGGCGTGCTTGCGAGTAAGCTGGATGCATCCGAGATGCTCCCCATTGGCGTGATGCTCCCGGTGACTATTTATTTGCTTGGTGGGATAAATTCATTGGTATAGGTCTTAGATAAATCGATGTGTTTACCTTTGACGTTCGGATTAAATCCCGAGAGCACTTGCAGCACGGTTTCGGGGCCGCCAACAGGCATCCGACCATCCGCTGAAAACATCGGCAGCGAATTTTGCATGGCTTGCAAATAGACTGCCTTATCCTTGCCTTGATAATCCTTCGGCATCTTGCTGGCGATCTCCGCAGCATCATGTGTTTTGATGTATTTAAGCGTTTTACTAAACGCGCGGGCTAATTTGGTTGCTTCTGCTTTATGCGTATTCAGCCATGAGCGCTGGACGTATAAACTTGAAGCTGGGTAAAGACCGCCAAGCGCTTTTACGGTTCCCTCCACCGTACGCATATCCACCAGTACAGATGCTTCGCCGGTTTTCAGCAACTGAGAAATCGTTGGTTCAGTGGTCATGCCGGCATCAATCCTGCCCTGCTTGATAGCAGCAATAAAAGTATTGTCAGCACCAACCGGCAGCACAGAATATTGATTAGAGCTAATGCCCTGTTTTGCGGCCAGATATTGGGTAAGGAAGTTGGTTGACGAGCCCAATCCAGTGACGCCCAGTGTTTTGCCCTTCACGTCGGCCATGCTCTTAATGGTTCCTGCTGATTTGGTCGCAACCATTTCAGCTTCGCCCGGCACCTGACCAAACACGACGATGGCGGTTACTTCTTTCCCCTTGCTTTGCAGGTCGATTGAGTGATCATAAAATCCCACAACAGCCTGCACTGCGCCTGCCAATAGCTCGTTTTCTGCATCGACCCCGGCTGGTTGCGATTGCAATTCAACATCCAGTCCCTCGTCCTTAAAATAACCTAACTGCTCGGTCAGTTTTGCGGGCAAATAGATCATCTTGGTAATGCCGCCAACCATGATAATTATTTTGGACGACTCGGCCGCCATCACCGTAGTCGGCAGCGCCAGTGTCACACTTGCCGACATCAGCACTACTGCTGTTGAAATTTTTGTCAAATACATCGCGCCGCTAACAAACTTACGCATTATTATGTCTCCATTATTTTTGGGATTAGATCTACCGCAAATTATATAATCGCTGTGAGCTTCCTTTATTAGACTTCTTTCAGAAGCAAACGTATTCTAGGTGTCCTAAACTTTCATCCAGCTTACCAATTCCACGTTTTTTATTTTGCAGTGCAGCAAAAAAAATTAAAATAGGACACAGTTCCATGAAACTCCTGCTAATCGAAGATAACCCGCCTTTAGCGCTATGGCTAACCAAAATACTCAGAGAAGAAAAATTCACCATTGACGTAGCCGTCGACGGCGTCGAGGCAGATCAGGTGCTGCAAAATGAAAACTATGATGCTGTGCTACTCGATCTGATGCTACCTAAAATGACGGGAAAAAACGTACTACGTCGATTACGCGAACGCCATAACAACGTGCCGGTGATGATTTTGACAGCAAGCGGTTCAATCGACGAGAAGGTCGATTGTCTTGGTATCGGTGCCGATGATTATCTAGTTAAGCCATTTGAAATACGCGAACTGGTGGCGCGGATTAAGGCGCTTATTCGACGGCAAAGCCCGGACAAATCAACGGAAATACACTGTGGTAATTTGATATACAACAGCAACACGCGTCAATTTTCAATTAACGATAAAAATCTTCTACTACCGGCGCGCGAGCATGATGTGCTGGAAATTTTAATGCTCAAACAAGGGAAAACAGTGTCTAAGAATGCGCTGGTCAATGGCATTTTTTCTCTAGCAGACGATCCTAGCCCAGATGCAATAGAAATCTATGTGCATCGATTACGCAAAAAGTTGGAAAATTCTCAGGCCAGCATCATGACGTTGCGGGGATTAGGTTACTTACTTAAAAAGAATGATGATAATTAGTCTACGTTTTCGTCTATTGCTGTGGCTACTTATTCCACTGGCGATATTCATCATCCTGAGTGCAAGTTTGTCTTACCGCAGTGCTCAGCAGACGGCCGACCTGATCCAGGACCGAGCATTGCTGACGTCGGCCCAGGTGATCGCCAGCGATATTGTTTGGCTCGATGGGATACCCCAAGTGAGCGTCGACCCGGCAGCCCTTGAGTTATTTTCTTCACCCCAACAGGATCATGTCTACTATCAGGTTATTACCAATCAAGGTTTGCTCATGGCAGGCCATCCGGATTTACCAGGGCCGGTCGATTTTAACGGCACCGGTCCGCAATTTAGCACGCAGCAATATGACCAGCAAACCATTCGCGTTGCCACGCAAATTCGCCCATTGTATGACGCTGGCACCCAACTAAATGTTGCGGTTCGGGTTGCTCAAACGATGCAAGGCCACGACCTGATGGTAGCCGACTTGTGGCGGCCGTCTTTGCATCGTCAGATCACGATGTTAATTCTGGCTATCGCACTAGTGGTAGTCGGCCTGACCATTGAACTGCGCCCGATTATGCGGTTGAAAGACGACCTCGCGGGCCGTGACCCCATGTCTTTGTCACCGATCAAAGTCGGACAACTCCAAGGAGAGTTGCGTCCCATTGCCACCGCCTTTAACCAGTACATCCAACGCCATAATACTCAGGTTGCCGCCCAAAGACGTTTTATTGCAGATGCCGCGCATCAACTTCGTACACCATTGACATTGATCGATTCTCAAATCCAGTTCGCTCGCAAGATAACCGATCCGGCCCGTCGTAGCGAAGTGCTGGAAGCGATGCAGGAAAGCAGTCGCAGCATGGGGGCTCTTACGGATAAACTACTTTTGTTATCGCAAGCAGAAAGCGCCGCTAGCCACGCTGTGCTGCGACAACCGGTTGATTTGGTAAAACTCATCACCGCAGTGCTGGAAGATATCGTACCGTTAGCGCAACGGAAAAATATTGATCTTGGCATGGAAAGTCAATGTGCGGAAGTACATGTGGTCGGCAACGAAGCGCTGTTCTCCGCGATGATCATGAATTTGGTGGATAACGCCATCCGCTATACACCGCAGAATGGTAAGGTCACCGTCACCGTCGGCGTCAGCCCCCCCACAACGACGCATACGGCAATAAAAATACCAATGGCACAATTGGTCGTGGCGGATAACGGCCCCGGCATTCCTGCCGAAATACGCGACCGCGTATTTGAACGATTTTATCGCAATGCAGCGCCCGGACAACAAGGTACAGGACTTGGGCTAGCCATCGTTAAAGAGATTGTGCTGGCAGCGCACGGCGCAGTCACGCTTGAGACAGGACTAATGAATAAAGGGTTGGCAGTACTGGTGCAATTGCCACTTGGAACGCCTCAAACACTGCGTTGAGATCCGTTTTGCAAAAGAGTTATCTTCAGGAAAAAAATACTTTTCACACATACCACGCCCCTCTTCCAGAATGTCTGCCAGACAGATAGTCCGCCATTGCCGAATACCACACAACACGGCGCCGTTTATAAAAAGAGAATCACCGATACGTGTTGCAATCGCGCACAAACCACCATAAAACGCAGGTTTCGAAAGCTAGAAGAAAGCTTGGCGCTTTTATACTCGGCATCGCGGTGTATTGATATTGAGCGACTCAAGAGACCTACTTGAGAGATCAATTTAAATCATCTGCAAAACAAGCAAAAAAAACTTTAGCCATCAGGAGACAATTTTGAAAAAAACAGTATTTGCACTAGCTGCCCTAGCCGCACTAGGATGTTCTGGCACTGTACTTGCACAGTCCAATGTCACTATTTATGGTTTGATTGACGCCACCATCAGCACCACCAATAACGCCGATAGCAAAGGCGATCGCCTGACGCAAATTCCCGTCGCATGGTTCAGTGGGAACCGTATCGGATTTAGAGGTCAGGAAGACTTGGGCAGTGGCCTCAAAGCACTATTTAAATTAGAGGCAGAATATGTTGTCGGTACCGGTGCAATGGATACCCCTGGTGTCTTGTTCAACCGCGACGCTTGGGTCGGTATGCAAAGTGACGCCTTGGGCCGCATAACGCTCGGTCGTCAAAATACACTTGCACGTGATTTTGCTCAAGTTTATGGCGACGCATACGGCTCCGACAAACTTGGCCTGGAAGAAGGGGGCTTCACCAATAATAATAACTTCAAGCAAATGATTTTTTATGCAGGTAGCGCAACCGGAACGCGCTACGATAATGGCCTCGTGTGGAAAAAGGTATTCGACAATGGACTCGTCGCAGGCTTAGGCTATCAATTTGGCGAAGTGGCGGGATCATTCGCGAACAACAGCACAAAATCTGTCGCACTCGGATACAACGGCAGCAATTTTGTATTGTCCAGTTTTTACAATGAAGCCACTGTCGGCAACTCACTTGACCGCTCAACGGAACAACACAAATCGTATTCCCTCGGTGGCAGTTATTTCGTGAATAGCCTAATTCGCTTGAATACCGGTTACTTCCATTACACGGCAGAACAAGGCGCACTGGGAAAGCGTAAGGATGATGCTTACACCGTATCTGCCAAGTTGACACCACAAGGCCCGTTCGACTATGAAGTCGGCTACCAGTCAATGAAGGCTCACAACGCTGCCTATAATGTGTCAGGGACAGGTACCTTAAACGCCTATTCCAACGCAAGCTTTTCTACTACGGCAGGAAGCGGGAAAAAATCTACCGTCTTCGGCTCCGCTTTCTATCATTTGTCCAAGCGCACTGAATTGTACTTAGCTGCGGATTACATGAAGCTCACAGATGGCTATCGGGTAGCCTCTGCAAATGGGTTCAAAAATCAAACTGAACTCGCTGTCGGTATGCGTACCCGTTTCTAATTCATACAACGATGTAGTCAACATTATCGATGTCTGATATGCCTGTTCGATGCGGCAAAACCCTGCCGCATCGAACCTGGTTAAGCGTCTAAAACCCGGCAAGTTGACGTGCACAGACTAAAAGTGCGTTCCGATAATAATCTTTAATACCCATCGATCTGCAATCTGCATCAGACCGCGCCCTCCTCCCGCGTTGATATCTATACCACCCATCTCTTGATCCAACATTGCATAGTATGTTTTGCAATTTTTGCTGAGCGCCTGAGGGTCTGTCACCGATTCCACTTCATTGTATATCTCATTCAACTTGCGCCAGTTCTTGTTCTTCTGATTTTTTTCGATTCGCTGTGCGATCAACAGGATCGACTTCTTCCTTAAGAAAAAAGCCGCGATGTCCTGTTGATAACCTATTTACTTGCGTTGACGCGTACGCAAAGTTAATCCCATCAGTACCAAACCGGTCAGCAATAGCGGATAGGTTTCTGGTTCCGGCACAGCAGTTGGCGTCACTGAAACATTATCTAGCGTAGCGTCAATGGAATTGCCGTTCGCAATATTTGCATCAGCGAAATTGATAACCGTTTCGTTTGAGATTGCTGTGAAGTCAAATGCGTACGCGGTCATTAACTGCGCGAGGCTTCCAGTACCATATGCGGTGTATTGCGAAGCGAAGATCGATGGTCCCGATATATCATTTACGCTTACGTTCAAATTTTGAGGTCTCCCACCTCCAGTGATTGCTCCATAATCAAAACTTAGCGCATACGTTTGTCCAGCTACCGTAATGAGATCTTGTTTGATCGACCCGCCAGCCATATCGCCGGCACCAAATAAAGCGACGTTTCCGTTAGGATAGTTAGCATCGGTCCAGCCATACTGCGCATAAACATTCCCAGAGGTTACCTTTACATTTCCATTGAAATTCCAACCAGATTGCCCATTTTCGAAACCGCCGTTAGTAACCAGTTGTGCCGTAGCGTTCGCACTTCCTGCTGCTGCAAGTAGCACCAGCGCAGAAATTTTTATCAAAAGACCCGTTTTCATCGCATTCCTCTAAAAAATATAAATCGTCATGTAATTGCTCATGGTGCTTCGACGGCTATTAGGCATTTTTCGTGCCAAGAACTTTTAGCTATAAAAAACAATGTGTTACAAGGCAAACTAATTTTTTATAAACATAACTGTAAAAAAAGTCGACAAATAGCGAGAGACTATTGACGAACGGCTTCTTGATCCCAACGACCAATGAATCTTTAACGGCAGCTTTCGTCCGTCGGCTTTACCTATCGATCCGATTGAAAATATTACGTATGTAAATTGGGATCAACGGTCTACACTCCCTCAGGTACCAAACTGCTAATAAACTCAGGAGAAAACCTTGTCAACTGAACCACAATGCCCTTTCACGAGCGGTCCCAGCAAATCCCCAATGGCTGGCGCTAGAACAAACGCTGACTGGTGGCCAAATCAACTGAACCTCAAGACTCTGCATCACAATTCGCCCGTCTCCGACCCGATGGGCAAGGCGTTCAATTACGCTGAGGAATTCAAAAGTCTCGACCTGAAGGCGGTGGTCAACGACCTGCATGCGTTGATGACAGACTCACAAGACTGGTGGCCTGCGGATTACGGTCACTACGGACCGCTCTTTGTCCGTATGGCGTGGCACAGCGCAGGCACATACCGCATCGCCGATGGTCGTGGCGGCTCTGGCTTTGGCACGCAGCGATTTGCGCCCCTCAATAGTTGGCCGGATAACGCCAGCCTCGACAAAGCACGACGTTTGCTGTGGCCGATCAAGCAAAAGTATGGCAAAAAAATCTCATGGGCCGACCTGATAGTTCTCACGGGAAATGTCGCCATGGAGTCGATGGGATTCAAGACCTTCGGTTTCGCCGGTGGGCGCGAGGACGTATGGGAACCACAAGAAGACATTAATTGGGGTTCTGAAGATACGTGGCTTGGCGACAAACGTTATAGCGGCGACCGCGAACTCGAACAGCCTCTTGGTGCGGTGCAGATGGGCCTGATTTACGTCAACCCGCAAGGGCCAAATGGCAACCCCGACCCACTCTTGGCCGCACGCGATATCCGCGAAACATTCGCCCGCATGGCCATGAATGACGAAGAAACAGTCGCGCTCTGCGCGGGCGGTCACACCTTCGGCAAATGCCATGGCGCAGCGTCAGAGGACCACGTCGGCCGCGAACCCGAAGGCGCCGAAATCGAAGAGCAAGGCTTAGGCTGGAAAAATTCCTTCGGTAGCGGCAAAGGCGTCGACACGTTCACCAGCGGTCTCGAAGGCGCATGGACTGCCACACCAACTACGTGGGACAACAGCTACTTTGACACTCTGTTCGGTTATGAATGGGAGCTGACCAAGAGCCCCGCCGGTGCCCACCAGTGGACTCCCAAGAATGGTGCGGGAGCCGGGACTGTACCGGATGCCCACGATTCAACGAAGCGGAATGCGCCATTTATGTTGACCACCGACCTCTCGTTGCGGATCGACCCTGCCTATGAAAAGATTTCTCGCCGCTTTCACCAGAATCCACAAGAATTCGCAGAAGTGTTTGCCAAGGCCTGGTACAAGCTGACCCATCGCGACATGGGCCCGGTCGCGCGTTACCTTGGTGCGCTTGTTCCGAAGGGACAGTTGCTGTGGCAAGACCCGCTTCCGTCAGTCGATCATGAATTGGTCGGTGAGCAGGACATTGCGGCACTGAAAGCTGCGGTCCTCGCATCAGGACTGTCCATCTCTCAACTGGTCACGACTGCCTGGGCGTCGGCGGCAACGTTCCGCGGAAGTGACAAGCGCGGCGGTGCCAACGGTGCGCGCATTCGCCTTGCGCCGCAGAAGGACTGGGAGGTGAATCAACCGGTTGAATTGGCCAAGGTGCTTCAGGCCCTGGAAGTAATCCAGAAGAATTTCAATGGCGCGCAATCGGGCGGCAAAAAGATTTCTCTCGCGGATTTAATCGTTCTGGGCGGCAGCGCTGCCGTTGAGGCAGCGGCAAAAAAGGGCGGCCACGACATCACGGTTCCCTTCTCGCCAGGGCGCACAGATGCTTCACAAGAGCAGACCGATGCGCACTCATTCGCGCCACTGGAACCAGTAGCAGATGGGTTTCGCAACTACCTCCGCAAGGGACTTGAAGGATCAGCGGCTGAACTACTGGTGGATCGGGCTAACTTGATGACGCTCAGTGCTCCCGAGATGACAGTACTGATCGGTGGCATGCGCGCGTTGAATACAAACTTCGGACAAACCAAGCACGGGGTGTTGACCAAACAGTCCGAAACATTGACCAATGATTTCTTCGTGAACTTGCTCGACATGAGCACGAAGTGGCAGAAGTCAACTACGTCTGAAGGCGTATTGGAAGGGCTTGATCGGGCAACAGGCGAACCCAAATGGACAGGTACGGTGGCTGATCTCGTGTTCGGCTCCAACTCCCAACTGCGCGCTATCGCCGAAGTGTATGCCAGCAGCGACGCGCAGCAAGCAATGGTGCATGACTTTGTTGCAGCCTGGACTAAGGTGATGAACCTGGATCGTTACGATCTTGCTTGATTGCAGATAAAAGTCCTGCGATTTCACTGACTAATCGCGCGATAGTTGGCTATGCAGCTATGATTAAAAAGCCCCGAAATTCGGGGCTTTTTTTGTGCGGTGGGAACAGAAAATTATACCGACTGTCGCTGAAAGAAGAGTAAAAGGACTCAACCGGTTGTGCTGAATCCTTTCATCTAAATTGCAAATTGCAAATTGCAATCGACTATACTTTACGACGACGGACAAATACTAAACCTGCTAACGCAACACCAAAAAGTGCGATCGAGCCTGGCTCGGGAACAGCGGTTCTTTCAGTGCCAAGCCACGAAACTATATTGTTAGCGAACGCTGCATCGTCTGCGCCGCTAGTACCGTCTGCACCAATAGAACCATTCTGCCAGTTAGTATCACCAATGAACAGAAGCTGTCCAAGGCCAACGTTATAAACGGCCGCCATACCATTTGCCGTTAGCAACGTCGGGCTCGCTTTCGTTGGATCGACAGCTGACCAGGTATTGAACTTTATATTTGTGACACCGGCCACCAATGCGTTGCTCCCTATAGTTGCATAAGTTCCGTTATCACCGCCGGTATGGATATCTGCAGCGCCAAATAATCCCAGAATGGAGGCTGTCGACACTGACCACGGCCCAGAATCAGAACGATCAGTCACATACACGGCACGCCCACCAGAGTTCAAAAAACTGAGCAGGTTGCTTTGTTCCGTGCCATTTAAAACATTTGTACCGCCATTCATCCATAGCCCAGTCGCAGAACTCACAGCGCTTGCACTGTTGAAATCTGTTAAAGCAACCGTGTCACCAGCTGCTGCAAAAAGGGCGTCAAAGCCCGAACCACCACCGAGGCCACCAAAACCACCAACACCCGAGCGATATCCAATAACGGATGCGCTGGCAGTGCCAACTAGCAGGACACTCATTAACGCCGCAGCTCCGAGTACTTCAAGCGTTCTTTTCAAAAAAATTTTCACTTTTCATTCCCTCAAAATATAAACTCAACTCCGAATAAATCCACGTCTTATCTTATTCAACGAGGATATTGGCTTCACATGCCGATATTCAGAAAAATAGCAAGAACTGTGCCAAAACTCTGAGTACGGAGCGTTTTTTGGGTGATTCTCTTTAAGAATCATCTACTTATCTATAACCTCTACATCAGCGCGATTGAGATGTCTGGACAAGCCTGACGCCGAATGTAAAAAATTCCGACACGTTGTTCGTAGCGCCCTGCACGCCCTTCCCCGCTAAGTGATTGATCAATATATCAATGTCTTTAATCACCAGAACTGTCGATGACGCGCAACTAAGACGAATCCAAATACAACACGTCGTCATTTTTGCGAGATAAACACAGGATTGATTAAAGTCATGCCATCAAAATATAAGACATCGCAGCCAAAGCTTTACCGAAATTGTCAGGCCTTATAAAGACGCCATTGGATAAATAAGTCGATCAACGTACCGCCCTGCCGCCAAACAATCAAATCTTCGCAAAATCACACCAATGCTCTATACTGTTTTCGTCCTTACAAAAAAGGGAACGGGTTTAGCAGCCTGACTTATCCAAAGTGCACAAAAAAACGGCGCACTGCCGTTTTTTTGTGCACTCACCTTTGTTGCGCCTTTTTGGGGGGCAATGGTGGGGAGGCTTCGGCCTGCCGGTTGCTTTGGATACTGGTCTGCTAACCCTGCCATTTGCCGCCCACCCCGTTTAGCAGCGGGGCGCGGTTTCATCCTATCCAAGGAGTCCGCAATGTCTCGCACCACCACGTCTAACCTCGCCCACCCGCAATTCGTCACGGCGGCACAATCATGAGCAAGCCGCCAATCACGCCATCCGACGAAGCGGAATTTCCGGAGGCTCATCACAAGCCATTTTCATGGCTGCCTTCTCACCATCAAACAAATCCGCACGCGCAGTTTTTTGCCATGACGGTGGACGTCTGCGAAGGTATCTCGACCTGTATTGATTTGGCGCATTCAAGCAATTCGGATAGAGATACCGATACGGCACCGACGCTCGATATCATTGCCACGGAGCGCTTGTTGCGGCTCGCGTTGATGTCATCGCAGATGCTGGCCGAGATGGCTGCGCGTCGGATTGATGGAATGAGCGATCGTGCTATCGTGCCAGCGGCATCACGCTCTCCCTTAGCTTCTTGATTTGACGCTCCGATCATAGTTGTGATCGGGGCGTTTTATTTACTGGCCATCACGCGATGGCGCTGACGTTTAGGCCGTGGGGTGCCTGCGCGTCCAGCACAGCCAGATCAAGTTAGTCTGAGCTTCAGAAATCATTCTGTACACAAACAAAAGGTCAGCAATGTCGCCGACCTTTTGCGCAGCCATCAAACAATTCTGCGGTGACCTCGTGGGTTAAACCCAAGGGATATATCTCAGAATATTAAACTTGTTGTTTAGGGTGTGGTATCGCTACTAGTTTCAAACAATTCACGTACCAGAAGTTTTGTGACTCGAGCATTCATATCGTCAGGTGAAGCGTCGCGCTTATGTCTCAATTCTGCTTGTTCAGCACCTGTTTTGGGTAAAGCTTTTGACATATGCTGAAGCCATGCGACAAATAGATCTGGCATCATAAATGCTTTAATTTTTTCATCAGCCGGCCCTTCGAACACTTTTTTTATAAAGCCCCTAAAGCGCTCATGACTAATATGCGTATTGACACCCTCAGGTAAATACTGACTGAAGCTGGATGGCAATACTTTCTGGAAATGCCTCAGAAAACTCCTTTTTGCGTGAGATAGTCCTTTCACATATCTCAGAAATGCGGCCGGCGAACTGAGTAACACGTCTGCTTGCCGACGTAGCCCGTTTTCTGAGCAGTACCCATATTTTGATCTGTCGCCAGTTAGATAAATTTCCTGTTTACCGTCGGGTATTGCTAAATGTGATATCTCATGTTGTAAGGTTTCCTGTAAGGCAGTGGGGTGATTGATTGGTGATAAAAATGTTGTAGTCGTTAGATAAAGCTCACCCCGTTTCAGGCCATTTTCGTGCGTGTAGGCTAAAACCTCGTCGGCAAAGAGTGCCGTTTCTTGAGGAATGCCTTCTATGTGTTTTTGCATGTTATATCGATACCGTATCCCCTCTGGGCTGACCAACGGCGAGATAATGCGTAATTTATCGATACGCACTGGGGCAGCGTAACCCTTAAATTTTGAGAGTATTCGTATGATTTCATCTTTGTACCCTGACGTTATCTTTTCCGGGGCAACGTGAAAATACGCAGCAACTTGCTCCCAAAATGATTCAGGCGCAATCTCTGACCAGTCCAGCAACTGTCCCGTAAGTTCATGGCTGTTGGCATATGCGGCGCTAATATCATCGGCAAAGTATGGTCCAAAAGTATGACGTATTTCGGACAAACCTTTCGCGCGTATCTCGAATGTCCAGCCCGCAGCCCTGGTAACCTCTGAGGTTAAAGGAGGACCAAATACCCTTTTCCATAAGCGCGTTGTGATTCTTTGTTGCGGTTTGACATAATTGATTTCGTATTCGTCACTTAACTGATTCAACGTGTTTACTTTTGTGTTGTAAATATCTTTCAGTTCACTAAAGGTCCGCTGGTTATTGCAAAGTCTTAGGCTCGACTCACAGATATCTTGCAACACCGCGGCCTGCCCTCCAAAATCATCATTGGGCTCACGTGCGAGCCGTAACTTCATTTCGCCCCAAAAATTCGTTAGGCTTAGTAACCGATCTTTTGGTATGCCGTCACCTCCCCATTTAAACGTCTTCATTTCGTTGATTACCCTCGGCGACATTAATTTTTCCCCTTTATTCATTCTCGTGGTTAAAATGAAAAAAAGTTGTGTAATGTGCGGATTATTGTGAAACAATTTTCGAATTTTTTCAACGTCGCGACTCATTTCCAGTCGCAGTAACGGACGCTCATAATAAGGACGCGTTTCAACATCCATTGCAACAAGCTGGTTTATTGCCTTTGTACGCGCGGACTCTCGCGGTAGGGGGGCGATCTTAAAGTTTAGCGCACTGCAACTTGCTTTGGGACCTTCGGGTGGCGCTCGCCTCGCCCTGCATTGTTTTTCTTCAAATTCACCAGCAGAAAGTTCTTCGAATGCATTTTTTCTGTCTGGGCCATAACGATATTGGGTCTTACCGCTCTTATCCTGAAAGCTGAGGACAAATTGATCAGGGTTAGAGTTATCAATGTACATCGTCGATGTTGACCAACCTTCTGGTAAGTTGAATCCTTGTTCCAAGGCTTCGTTAAAAGAGACAATAGTCTCAGGAAGACTGGTGACAGGGGTAATCAAATGATTATTTGTTACGTGCCAGTTAACGCCGTCATATTTCATATCAAGGCGTAAGTCTTTTGGAATACCTTCTCCCATAATACGACGCTCCCCGTCGGCTTTGATTTCCTTCTCCAGCAAATAGAATTCGCCTTTAAGCTGTATATACTCGCGGTCTCCTATGCTGTAGACACCGCGCTCTACCTGCTCCGGCGTATGATCAAAAAAACTCTGATACTCAACTTTGCGTACCCCGTTGAGACGTTTGTTGTCATACAGCATCTCAGCTATGCCTGCCGAAGATACGCGTTTTGGAAAGTTTTTTATGAACATCCACAAAATTTGTGGATCTTCATCGATCAAATGTCCATATCCCTGAAGCCATTGCTCAGTCTGCAATTCCAATTTTTCTTCCGATTCATTCCAGAGGTAACTCACTCTTTTTCCTGAATGATCTAACGCCATAACCAGATATATCGGCCCACCATCAGACTTCTGGATGAGCCCTTTGGGAGATAAGTTGTGCGGCACATTGAGGGTATTTCCCTGAACTGAAATTTTGTTCGGGAGCGCCTCGACTATGACGGGCGCGGTATCGAAAAATTCGGAAATACCAGTTCTAAAGTGTAAATCTTCAGGCTTTGTAGCGACGTGCGCGCGCTCCCCCGGTTTGATTTTTTCATCCGCCAGATCGGCCATTGGGCCTGTTTTTGGCATTTGCTCTGATAAATGCTTTTCGACCTGAGATGTCGCAAATTCGTCTGCACTTCCGTAGTTAAAAGCAGCTCGAACAGACGGTATAAGGTACTGCGCCTCGTTTATTTTAATCAATCCGGTGAAACAAAATAGTGCATCTGTTCCTATCGCCATTCCTTGTTCCGCTCGTCCCTCATCGGTTTTTGCGGGCAGTGCGATCATTTCAGCTGTATCAAGGATGGCGATCACGCAATTACCCTCTGGAATCAATCCAATAATGAATTTTCCAAGCGCATAAATATTAGAATGAAAGATTTCTTCAGTCCAGGTCTGAGGATGCGGTTGCGAGGGCGACGTCTGTGGAATTCTTTTATGAATTGCTGCAGGAAATATCTGTAATTCACTCACCACGAAGGCGATTTCGTCTAGATTTGTTGCAAAACCAAAGATCGAGGGAGCCTCGAAGGTGGTGTGATCGGACGGAGGGAACCGAATGCCGCTTGTGAAGCTGGCATGATGCTTGTTCACATACTCCGTGACCCCACCAGCTTGCTGTATTTGCTCCGTAATTTTGGAAACAACGGGTGCCCCCCATGAGCGCTCTTCGGAAAACAAATAATAGTCGGAAGATACCGCGTCGTTTATCGATCCGGTTCGTATGATCAAGCCAGATGTTGCAGTAAATGCAGCTTTATAAGAGATATCAGCGTGTTGCGCGTCATATAAAATTACTCTTGGTAAAAACACTTCCAAATGAGCAACCTTACCTGAACGAATTAAATTATTACGATCGGTTATTGGCAATTGCGCCAAGCCAAAATTATATAAATTATATTTACTGAGTAAAAGTTCTTCTAACGCATTCTTCGATTGCTGTTTGTGAAGCACATTTTCAGTACTCCGATCATTAATAATCCACGAGAAATGCTCCCCCTTTTCCTGGACTGCCTGCATGAGCCGGATCTTTGGAAGTAAGGGTGTCATCAGAGAAGCTAGTCCGGATTTCATCCGCTCAACATGACTTCCAAGACGTTCATTTGGCGTATTTTTTGTAAGCGAATTACAGAAACGTATCAGTGCAGGCGCTGTTGTCAAAGGCCATGCCGCAGGAGACAAATCGATCAAACTATGCAGTCCCGCTTCACGCAGAGCGGCGGGAGTAAGAGCTGACCTGAATTTTGGTGGGAATTGATTAATAAAACCCGCGCCTATGCTCATTAATGTGCCATCGTAACTTAAGTAGGTCGTGTCACGAAAGTCCGGGTCATCAATATTAAGTTGCGCGCTGAGCAAAGGATCAATCGCACGCAATGCCGCCTCGACAAACCACTTTGAGAGCGTGTTCAACCAGTGACGATCGGCGGTATTGAGTAAGGGTACGTGCAGCTCTAGCCGCTTACGAATCGCTGCTTCGGTACGCACAGTAAGCTTGGACAATGTATCCAGCGTTGGGTTAGTTGCCAGTTCGGTGGTCACGCTACTGTGTATGAAATTTTCTAAGGCCTGATCGCCTGATGGCCCATTTATCTGCGCTAAAGCATTGAAGAATAACTGCGCAACCTCGTTCCGCAATTCTGCTTGCGGTCTGGCCGCCTGGGGTTCCGCGGGATCATACGCAGAAACATGATTATCATCCTTGGGATGCTGGGCTTGCATCGCGTATTGCAACACCGTGTACTCGTATTGGTCCACAATTGCATCGCCCCCCCATGTGCGTGATATTAATGGTGCGAACGCGTCCAGGAGTTGATAAATATCTGATTTGTAATTCTGGCGTTCAAGTGCCAGTCCCTTCAATCGTTCGTCCTGCGGAATATTCGCAGGCCAGCGGTGGTAAGCGTTTATCCCGCTCACGATTGCTCCCGTGTCGATCAAAAAATAAGCATCACTTATGTTAAAAGAAGGTTTTGCAGTGTTGGTGATAACGGAACCAGAGGAAGATTCGACAGTTATGTTGGATAGTGCGGTAGAAGTACTTTCATTCCCATAAGGAAGCTCTATTTTGTGCTTTTCGTTACTGGGCCTCCAATAGGCTTCATTAAAATCGTCAAGTCTAGCGCAATCAACACCCGTCATCCGAGGCTTCGGCCACGTCGGCAGGCTGTCGTATACATACTTTCCATACGTTAGCAGGCCGTTTCCGATTTCTCCCAATGAGGGGAGATGTGAGGTCGCGACCGCAGCCGTACCATTGTTCGGGCCTTTAACAGGCGTAGGCAGATTAGGGTCTATAGTGGTATTCGGAAAGCCAGAAAAACGCGTTCCCGTCTGCGCACAATACACTTTTAATAATTGCGCTGGTTTACATGCATTTATCGCTAATAGGACTGCAAACGCGAATCCTGTTTTGTTGATCGGTTCTGTGGTGGCCCGTGCTTCAACACCAGAAACCAATTCAGGAACATCATAAAACTCAGAGTAACCAGCTCGCAATGCATTCATTTCAATTTCTATCTTTTTTTTATTTATTTCTTCGCTTTTAATTTCCATATCAATGCGTTGCCTGCGCGTTTGCCTTGGCGCTTTTGCATAATGGGATGCCTTCACTTTATGCGGTGATGCGTCAAAACCGTTACACCTTGTGACGCGAGCGCTAAATTCGGAAGCAGTACCGTGACGTGTCGTGGAACTCCCGAGAGAAGTTGAAGGCGTTCGGGTAGGAGTGATACGAAACATGAGCATCCTTTGATGAATTTAATGACAGTTAACGACAAACAACTTAGAGGCTGTGAACACTGACTTTTCTACACCTATTACGGCAAATTAATGGTGCATTTTGTGAAGCCATGTCGGTAAAAACTGTTTGGTAATAGCTGAACGAAGATATAAAAATGAAGCTGATGCAGGCTGCTTGTCTCTCGCAAGGAAAAAACCGCAACTACATCCTGCTAGACACAAACGACAACAGCTCAAAGCTACGGTAGGGTAATCATTTAATGCGTTTGCTTCTCTAAATTATCACCGCGCCCTTTATCTGTCGCTAGGACAAGAACGAAAGTTTGATTTGTCATATCCTAGAGCGTTCTGACACACAAAAAACTGCAAGCCTTTCCTAAAAAAATAAGACAATAAGAGAAACAAAAAGGATTTCGCCACAGATAGGTGCAGGCCATCCCGTTGCGTTGGTCGCTTCCGTGAGCCAAGTCCGCTTCCAAACCATTTAAATCCTTCGGTCATTGCATTGCCAGAACTCAATTGAGTGCGGGTGTGCACAAGTGCACCTCAACGTGAATACAATCTGCGTGTTTGTTGAGCCATTTGGCGACATGCCGATAAAGCGCGAAAGCATTATCAATTTAAACATAACTGTTTTACGATAAAGAAACTTGGCTGAGAGCGAGTCGGGACGATGGTATCTTTAACGTGTGGACTATAAAAAATTCTTCGAGATTGAGAGACAGCACATGAAATTACGAAGTAGCCAATCTTTTGCACGACTATTAACGTTAGCTGCGATGACAAGTCTGGGCGTCGCAGGATGCGCTGGAGGTCATATTGACCGCCCTTCCTCACCCGCTAAGGTTACCTTGGCCTGCGCACAGTTAAACGGCATGAACATTCCCGCTACGTCAATCGGCTTGCCAACCACGGGCGCGCTGGTTACCAGCAGCGTAACCGTTCCCGCATCTGGAGCCGGGCCTGCCGCAGTCGGAGAGTATTGCAAAGTGCTTGGCGCTATCCATCCTTTGGACGCGCACGCGCCCAACATTCAGTTTCAGATTAACCTCCCGACCAACTGGAACAGCAAAGCAATGATGTTTGGAGGCGGGGGATATAACGGTACCATCGCGCAAGGAACCGGCAACGTTCCGGCAGGCCCTGTAGACCAACAAATACCACTTGGACGCGGCTACGCAACCTTTGGCAGCGATTCGGGGCATCAGGCGAATGCGAATGGCAGCCGCGATGGGACTTTTGGCATGAACGATGAGGCGCTGAAAAACTTTTCCAGTGATGCATTGAAGAAAACCCATGACACAGCGATCGCCATCATTAAAGCCCGCTATGCAACCCCTATTCAAAAGACTTATTTTGCGGGTGGATCAACCGGCGGACGTGAGGCCTTGATCGCAGTGCAAAACTGGCCAGCGGACTTTGATGGCGCGATCGTTCTTTATCCCGCATGGAACGCTGCCAGTCTGGATCTGCAATTCGGACGGATCACCCGGCAACTCTCTCAACCGGGCGCTTATCCTAACCGCGCCAAGCGCAAAGTTTTGTACGACGCCGCTATCGCTGCATGCGACATGCTCGACGGCGTCAGCGACGGTCTGATCAGTAACGAGCGAGCCTGCAACGCCATTTTTAATCCATCGACAGCGACGCTAAACGGCACGCCGATAAGGTGCGAAGGCGGTGCCGATACAGGCGATACCTGTCTTTCCGATGCGCAGATTACCTCTTTCAATGTGATCAATACGCCACTTGATCTGCACTACACGTTGGCCAGCGGAGAAACAACGTATCCCGGTTTTAATACATGGGGTACGGATTTTGGGATTCCGGGCACGGCAGGCACTAAGGCGCTTCAGCCCACGGTGCTCACCCTTTCCCTTGGCATCGAACAACCAGCGAACCCGATGCCGCCGATCACGGCGACTTCCAGTCCTCCTTACAACGGCACTTTTTGGGATCAATGGGTCAAATATTTTGTGACGCGTGATCCTCAATTCAATTCACTAACGCTTGATCCCCAGAACCCCGGAGCATTACAGGCGCGCATTGTGGAACTGACCGAAATTCAGGATCTGAATAAAACTGATCTGTCTGCGTTCCAAAGCAAGGGCGGGAAAATTTTGATGGCGCACGGATTACATGATGCGTTGGTGAGCACAAGGGCCACCGAACAATACTTTTCCCGCGTGCGCAAGACGATGGGTGCAGTGAAGGTCGATAGTTTTATGCGGTTTTACGAAATTCCGGGCTATGGTCATGCAGCAAGCAGCGTGTTTAATGCGGCGTGGGATTCGCTCACAACGCTTGAAAACTGGGTAGAAAAAGGCACCGTCCCAACCATGCAGATGGTCGCCGATACCGCTGGTGTACCAGGCCGCACCAGGCCTTTGTGTGAATATCCCGAGTGGCCAAAATATAAAGGCGCCGGCGATGTTAACACCGCGCAAAGCTTTGTCTGCGCTTCTCAATAGCAAAAATAACGGTGCGATGCGGTCGCAATTTTAGTGCGACCGCATCCGATTGGATTCCGGCGCATTGATCGTTTAACGATATAGCTGCGCAAACGCTTTCACTGACGTTGAACCGATACTGACTTTACTTAGTATTTGTAGCAACCAGTGCGTTGACGACCTCGCACTCCAAGATGCATGGTAAGTTCTGAAATCACTACTGCCATGACACAACAAAGAAACTAAAAATTCGGCTTTAAAAACCCACACAACAGAGTCAGTAATCGATATAGCGCAAATGGGTCAGCTACCATGTCGACAATGTCCGGTCGGCCATCAGGCAATACTCTACCTAACGGCATACTACGGCAGTAAAAAGACAGCGAATATATCGATAAATTTTACACTTTTGCAGTGCACAAAATTTATTTTTCTTTAAGCTCATGATTTATAAAGTAATTTTATCAGGCATAAAAAATGCTTATTCCTATATTAGATACAGATCTATTGAACCTCATTTAGGAATAACATGAAAAAAATTTTTGGATTTATCGCTGCCATATTGTTGGCATCGCCATTGGTACACGCAAGCCAGATCAGCGGTGTTGATGGATTTGGAAATCCTGTTGTTCCAGGTGCTACATCAACGATTACATTTGATGATCAATCGGATGCCACTTTCTCGTCCCTATCCACGGGTGGCGTAACCTTTTCAGGGGTGGGCGGGTCACTTCGCACTAATAACGACTACCACAGCAACTATAACGGAAGGGGTACCCGTTATCTGGATAACAACGCTGGTGCAACATCCAGCATCAAATTTGCATTTGCCGCACCCGTAAGTGCGTTTGCATTTAACTGGGGTGCATCCGATGATGTATGGACCCTTACTGCGTTTAATTCACTCAATGCGGCAATTGAATCTTTCGTCCTTCCGATTACCCACGGCTCGAATGCTGGAGACTATGTGGGATTGGCTGACGCCGACATCTCATATGCAACCTTAATCACGTCAACATCCTATGACTTCATATTCATAGACAACTTTACCGTTGCCGCCGGCGCTACAAATGTGCCAGAACCAACGTCGATCGCCCTGCTGGGACTTGGCCTGATGGGCTTCGCTGCAGCACGCCGCAAATCAGCAAAAAAATAATTTAATAGACCTTACTACATCATCAAAGCCCGCATCGAGCGGGCTTTTTTCATGATAAGCGGACCCGATAGTCAAGACAGTTTTTCAACGAATTCAAGCTGCGCCCGCTTCTTCCTCTGATGCAGAAAGCTGCTGCGTATTTATCCTCCCGAAGTAGTTGAACAATCAGTACAGAACAAACAAGCGGATGTACGAATTGTCACGTCGATCACACAAGATGTTGATTCTATTGAACGCTGGAAACTTTCAGCGAGGCCGGTAACTTTCAGACATAGAAAAGCAAAAACGCAACATCTGATAGCGGATTAAGAGATACAATTTGCGCCGCTATGTTAGAGAAGTAATCAGCTTCATCGAGAACAACTACAGCCTCTCAAACCTTCTTCCTCGTTTTCACTTTTTCACGGATTTTCATGAACGCCTCCCATTGGTTGCCTAGTATGGCGCATGCGTTAATGTTGCCTCCGTTCAGCTTATTTCTTCTGATGGCAACTGGGCTTCTAATAGCACGATGGCAACCGCGCTTTGGGCGCTGGATTACCGCAGGAGCGGTCATAGCGTTGTTCTTTTTATGTACCGAAATCGGTGCAAATTTTTTGGTACTTCCACTGGAAAAGTTGACGACCCCGCTCGTATCGACTCAAACCAAAGCGCAAGCAATTGTAGTGCTCGCAGCTGGACGGCTTGAGCACGCAGAGGAATACGGACGCGCTGATATTCCCGACTATATTACACTCGCCCGATTACGCTATGCAGCCAGATTGCAGCATCAGACCAACTTGCCGATTCTGGTATCGGGGGGCAACGTGACCGCTTATAGTTCAGGAAAAGCAGATGCTATGGCAATCGCCTTGCGCGAAGATTTTCGCACTCCGGTTAAATGGATCGAGGGAATATCCAATACGACTGCCGAAAACGCGCTGTTTTCGGCCAAAATTCTGCGCCAGGATGGTGTTCAGCGAATATTGCTAGTGACCGATGCAATGCACATGCCGCGGGCGAAAATGATGTTTGAGCAAGCTGGTCTGGTAGTTGTCGCCGCACCCACTATGTTTTTCGGCCGAAGTAAATTTGACCGACTGTCTCTGCCCTCTTTGCTGCCCAGCGCCGAAGGCCTACGTCGTTCGTACTACGCAACTTACGAATGGCTTGGGCTGGTCTGGTATCTCAACTCGATGTGAACTAAATGATGACACTGCGCTGGAACTCGAAATGGTCGAAACGATTTTGTTGGGCGTTGGTGTACGCGACCCTGACAACGGCCATCGTAGTGATATTTTTCCTTGAAAAATTAAACGTCCCACCCCGAGAATTGTCTCCTTACATCACACATCGGGCATCCGGTCACAATCCCTTGATTACAAATGTGGGAAATTGGTTGGCCCAAACGTTGCTCGCAGCGGATCGAGGCAATCCCTTGCCGCCAATTCCAATCATGTGGCGAATTGGTGCGCAACATCGTGCACTACAACCTCTACCCTCGTCAGATTCAAACGCCGATAAGCTGGTCTCCACGCCAGCAGAATTTGTCGAAGCTCTCAAGCAGGCGCATGCCGGAGAGGTGATAACCCTGCTGCCGGGGCGATACCACTTCGACCATACGATCGCAATTAACCAGGTCGGTTCATCGACGGCACGAATCACAGTGCGCGCCGTGCGTCCGGATACGGTCTTTCTAGATTTTAAGATGGTTGAAGGCTTTAAGGTATCCGAACCATATTGGACATTTGAAAATCTGAATATTCGCGGTGTCTGCACACCCCAGACAGACTGTGAACATGCCTTCCATATCGTTGGGAATGCCACCTATTTTATTGCGCGTAACAATACGATTGTGGATTTCAACGCGCATTTTAAAATCAACGGCGAGGACCACCACTTTCCGGACAACGGACTCATTGACGGTAATACGCTAACGAATACAAGCGTGCGTCAGACCGATAATCCCGTGACACTGGTCGATCTGGTTGCCGCTAGTCATTGGCGCATTTCACACAACCTGATCACCGATTTCATGAAGGCTGACGGCAATCAGGTTAGCTATGGCGCTTTCGTTAAGGGCGGCGGCTCGGATAATCGTATCGAGCAAAATATTATAGTGTGCGAATATCTGCTACCCAGCTCGCCTGGTCAACGTGTCGGACTCTCTCTCGGTGGCGGCGGTACCGGACCACAATATTGCCGTGACGAGAGGTGTATTACGGAGCAGGATGGCAGCATTATTCAATCAAATCTGATTGCTTCATGTTCAGACGATGGTATCTATTTGAACCGTGCCGCAACGAGCAAAATACTTCACAACACCCTGATCGATACCGGTGGCATTTCGGTACATTTTGCTGAGAGCACCGCCGATATTCAAGGCAATCTGGTCGATGGTCTGATACGGACGCGAGATGGCGGGTTAATGCGCGCCACCGAAAATCTCACAACCAGTGCGACCAGTTTGTATCTTGGAAAACATCCTGCGCGCGATTTATTTTTGAATCCCATGGCCATGAATTTTTTATGGAAGGAAGAACTACCGGCGCGCCTGGTCTCTGATAAGACGATCAATGACCTGTGCGATGCACCCCAAACGGGTGGCCAGCGCTACGGCGCTTTTGAAAATTTTTCAGCATGTTTAACGCAATAAATATGGTTCACCAAAGCTTCATTATTTCTTGAGTTACACCAATGTGCCCAATTTTGTAGAATAAAAAATATGGCATAAAAATAAATAGAAACATGCTAAATTGATCCTCAGAAAGAAAATTTTCTCTCACCCGAATTAAACAAACAATAAGACGGTCGATTACTTTGAAAAACCTGTTTATCTGTGTTTCACAGGCAATTTTCGAGCGCAATAATGCTGCAACATTTCCCTCTGGAAAAATGATTTCCTGCATGACAGCAGATAGTTCAAATAAATTTTAATGTGGAGTTGGCTATGAGCGTAGTTGCAGTGGTTGGTCTGGGATATGTGGGACTACCATTGGCGGTAGAATTCGGTAAAAAACGGAAGACCATCGGATTTGATCTCTCCAGCCGCAAGATCACAAGTTATGCACGTTGCATTGATCCAACCGGTGAAGTCTCGACGGAGGAATTACGCGCAGCGAGACACTTAAGTGTGACAGTCGATTCATCTCAATTGTCGGAAGCAGATTTCATTATTATTTCAGTACCGACACCAGTTGATATTGCGCATAATCCCGACTTCACGCCGCTCAAAGCCGCTAGTCAAACAGTTGGGCGCCACATGAAGCGTGGTGTGATCGTTGTCTATGAATCCACCGTCTATCCCGGTGCCACAGAGGAGGTCTGTGTTCCCATTCTGGAAAAGTATTCGGGGCTGAAATGGAAGCAAGACTTTCACGTCGGTTTTTCACCGGAACGAATTAACCCCGGCGACAAAGAACATACGCTGACCACCATTTTAAAAGTGGTATCGGGGGATGATCTCGATACGCTGGAACAGGTTGCAGAACTTTACGAATCAATCATCACCGCAGGGGTCCATCGCGCCTCTAGTATCAAAGTCGCCGAAGCGGCAAAGGTGATCGAAAATACCCAGCGCGATCTGAATATTGCACTGATGAATGAACTTGCCATCATATTTGACAAAATCGGCATCGACACGCTGGAAGTACTGGAGGCGGCAGGAACAAAATGGAATTTCTTACCCTTCCGACCAGGCCTTGTCGGTGGGCATTGCATCGGCGTCGATCCCTATTATCTGACACACAAGGCAGAGATGATTGGTTATCACCCTCAAGTAATATTAGCGGGTCGGCGGATCAATGATGGGATGGCAAAATTCGTTGCAGAGAAAACGGTGAAATCGATGATTGCGGCCGGCTTCCATATCAAGGGCTCAAAGGTCAACGTATTAGGACTGACGTTTAAAGAAAACTGCCCGGACATTCGTAACTCCAAGGTGGTTGATATCATTTTGGAGTTGCAGTCGTACGGGGTGGAAGTGCATGTTCACGATCCTGCTGCGTTAGCCGAAGATGCGCAACACGAATACGGCATCACATTGGAAACCTGGGAAAACCTACCGCCTGCCGATGCGATTGTAGCCGCTGTGTCACACAGGGAACTTTTATCCAAGTCGCTTACCGACATTCAATCCAAACTGAATGACAAAGGCTGTTTTATTGATGTGAAATCGCACTTCGATCACGTCGGATTGCGAGAGGCTGGCTTTACTGTCTGGCGATTGTAATAATTACCACTAAAAAAATGAAAAAATTTCAGGAAGTTAAGCAACATCTGGCAGCCCATCAATACCACTGGTTAATTACAGGCGTCGCAGGGTTTATCGGCTCCAATCTGCTGGAGGCATTGCTACGACTTAATCAGAAGGTCACTGGACTAGACAATTTTTCGACCGGTCATCAACATAATCTGGACCAGGTACGAGAGGCGGTCGGCGCAGATAAATGGCAGAATTTTGCATTCATGGAAGGGGACATACGCAAATTAGAGGACTGTGCGATTGCTTGCAAGGAGGTCGATTATGTTCTCCATCACGCCGCATTGGGTTCTGTCTCGCGCTCGATCGAAGACCCCATTTTGACTAACGCCAACAACGTCACCGGCTTCCTCAATATATTGGTTGCCTCTCGCGATGCATTGGTGAAACGCTTTGTCTATGCTGCGTCAAGCTCCACCTATGGTGATCACGCTGCTTTACCGAAGGTAGAGTCAGTCATCGGCAATCCTCTTTCGCCTTACGCTGCCACCAAATATGTCAATGAGTTGTACGCTAATGTCTTTGCCCGCTGCTATGGCATCGAAACAATCGGGTTACGCTACTTCAACATCTTTGGTCCAAGACAAGATCCGAACGGCGCTTATGCAGCCGTGATCCCACAGTGGATCGCTGCACTTATTAACAATCAGCCCCTGTATATCAACGGCGATGGCGAAACCAGTCGAGACTTCTGCTTTATCGAGAATGTGATTCAAGCCAATCTGCTTGCTGCGACAGCAGATAAGGACGCGGCCAATCAGGTGTACAACGTCGCCCTAAATGACCGTACCAGTCTGAATCAACTTCACGAAATGATGCGTTTACTACTACTGGAGAAATTTCCGCATCTGCACGAACATCGGCCTCAGTATGTCGGTTTTCGAGCAGGCGACATCAGAAACTCTCAGGCGGACATCACCAAGGCGAGAACGTTGCTCGGCTTTGAGCCAACACATCGCATAGGTGAAGGTCTCAAACAGGCAATGGCGTGGTACGTCCGTCACCTTGCGCCGACTATATAGCGTGACCGATATCGCCTCAACAGACAGGTGCACTTTGACAACGCATGCGCGCTTTGAAGATATGCCTTTGCCTTATCGAGATTTATTTGCCAAGGTACAGAGTGGCGTCGACGGCATTGACTTCTTCTCGACGTTGCCCTGGTTTGAGCATCTTGCGGAGACGGCGTTAAGTCATCGGCATCGCCTGCGACTTTATTGCATCGAGTCAGGCGTAGAACGTCTGCTGCTTCCGATGTGTCACAAGGTGAATCGAAATAGGTTTTTTGGCACGCGTCGACTGACCGCATTGGCCAATTACTATACCCCGCTATTTGGACCCGTGGGCATGCCATCTGACACGCAAACTGCCGAAATGCTAACCGCCCTCCTTCGCGCAGCGGCAAACGACAAGCCGCAGTGGGATACCATCGATCTGCATCCTCTCGATGTTGATGGCAAGACATTCGCCTGCCTTCTAGCCGGATTTCAGGCTGCAAGCATGCCAATACAGCGCTATTTTTGTTTTGGCAATTGGTATCTGGACGTTAATGGACGTGACTATCAGGCATATTTCAATGGCTTGTCATCCAAACTGCGCAACACCATAACGCGCAGATCAAGACGACTGGTGGATGCGAAGCGCTTGCGTATCGAAATTGTTTGCGACGACAAAGACATCGAAAAGAGCATCACTGATTATGAAGAAATTTACCGCTCCAGTTGGAAAGAGAATGAAGTTTTTCCTACATTTATTCCCGGTCTGATACGTTCATGCGCCAAACAAGGCGCGTTACGATTGGGGATCGCTTATGTCGACGATCAGCCAGCGGCAGCACAAATCTGGATCGTTCATCATCGCGTCGCATCAATTTATAAACTCGCCTATAACGAACGTTTTACCAAATTATCCATCGGCACAATATTGACAAGCAGGCTGATGCAACAGGTGATCGACATTGATAAGGTGCGGGAAGTAGACTATCTGACCGGAGATGATGCCTATAAGAAAGACTGGATGTCGCATCGACGAGAACGGTGGGGCATCATTGCTTTTAATCTACGGACTTTGCGAGGTGCCATGTCGGCCGCAGATCATTTTGGCCGGCGACGCATCAAGCAACTTTATAACGGAATAATTCACTGAATATCTACATGACGGCATGCGACCTTTTTCTTCCCCACTTCAAATACGCGTTTTCAGTTCAGCCTGATCAACGAAGAAGCGGGTGCAAAGTCGCTATTGAAGCGCGACCATTATGGAAAACCACAATTTGAAATAAACATACATCGCGCTAGCAGTGATATCTGCATTAATTCATCAGAATTTAATTCCCTCGATTATAAAAAATCCATATTTAACATAAACTCAGACTACAATATTCACACATTACTCTCCTCGAAAAACTGTGTTTCTCAAGTTCAATTATTTTCAACTATTACTTTTTCGATTCAGGACAAACATTGAGGACGAGTCTCATCAAACATCGAAGGCTGGATGACTATCTGACGCTTCAAATGCCCTGTATTCCTCCACTCGACAATCTCCGTTACTACGGGAAGTGTTTATTTGCGATTCCGGTCGTGCTGTCGATCCAGCAAACGAATACGTTCTCGGACTTATCTTCGGTGGTATTGAGGTTAACGAATTTCGTTAAGTACGTTTTTATGACGATGGTTTGCTTCGGGCTCTCGGATCTTCCGTTTCTCATAAAATGAAATCTCTTCGTAAAACAATCGCCATTCAGTTTTTTGCGTCAAACGGGGCGAATGTCATTAATTTTTTTCTAATCATCGTCCTGGCACGCGTCCTCACGCCGGCAGAAATCGGAATATTTTCAATGACATCAGTCGTTGTTAACTTCTCGCACGTTTTTCGCGATTTTGGCGTCACATCCTACATACGGCGAGCAAAGGTACTGACTCCCGAGATAATACGTTCTGCCACCGGCGTCTTAGTGACCTCATCATGGATGATTGCTACTTTGCTATATTTTGTCAGCAACTATGTCGCAGAATTTTTCAAACAACCTGGCGTCGGCGAGGTCATGCGGGTTCTCGCCATCGGATTTTACTTTATCCCCTTGGGGGCAATACCGCAAGCTGTTCTGGGACGCGAGTTCCAAGCTGAAAAATCAGCCCTTGTCTCATTGATCAGCACCCCTGTATACGTGTCGACCTCTCTGATTCTGGCCTATCACGGATTCAGCTACATGACTATGGCCTGGGCAAATCTGGCGAATATCATTGTCACCGGTTTGGTTTTCACCGTATTGCGTCCGAAAGGATTGCCATGGCTACCATCCTTTCGTGGCTGGCGTGCTGTTGCGCATTTTGGCATGGGAGCGATGCTTAGCTCCACGATCAGAGCCATAGACAATGCCGTTCCCGATATCGTGCTGGGAAGAATGAGCGGCCCCAAAAATGTTGGACTATTTAGCCGATCAAACTCAGTCGTCAACATCTTCAACACTATTGCCGGTCCGACGATTAATTACATGGCCCTGCCATATCTGGCCAAGACCCATCATGAGGGCCGCGACCTGGCGGTCGAGGTTGCCCGTGCGATAACCTTGCTAACCGGCCTCATATGGTCGGCGCTCGCGATAACTGCCTCACTGGCACCAGACCTCATTGCATTTTTGTACGGACCGGCCTGGGTGGAATGCGCACCGATCGTACCAATGCTCTGCATCGCGTGTGCTGTGCAGGCTACATTCGCTTTCATGCAACCGGCGCTAACAGGTATAGGGCGTCCTTACTGGAGCGCTTTTCCGATGGCAAGCAGTCTGATTGTCAAAATCATCTTGGTTCTGCTGATTTTTAAGAATGATCTGATTTCTTTTTCCTGGATCATCGTTGTTGCTGAGTTTTTTTCGATTCCCGGCTACCTTTATCTGGCCCGTCGCTACATCAACCTTTCCCCATCCGTCATCCTCAAATCAACTCGCGGCAGTTTGGCGATCTCCATCATCATGGTTCTGTGCGCAACATTAGCGGTACGATTGCTGAATGGTTATCAAACACCATTCGTTCGTCTGGTCATTACTTTGGCTTTCCTTACGCCTGCGTGGATCGGGGCAGTATTCTTTTTTAGGCATCCTTTGTCGGGTGAAATAAAAACGGCATATCACACCTTTTTCACCAAAATTAAAACGGTGCAAATTCGATAGAGTCAAATGAACTGCGTAGCTTCAAAGCACTTCGCCTATAAAAGCCACTCTTTGACAATCCCACTAGTCAATTCCCAGGCCGACAGTGGAGGCCGATCTACTAATATAAACGTGAGGTGCAGGTATCGATCTTGCCTCTCTTGGAGCTACTAAAAATGCAGCCGCTGATTCCTTCTTTTCAACTGCCGTCGGTGTCAGTTATTATTCCTGTTCGAAATGGCAAAGACTATATTCAGGAAGCGATCGATAGCGTGACCTGCCAAGTTTGGGGCGATGTCGAAATTCTGGTGATTGACGATGGCTCGGACGATTTCGCTTATGAAACGCTATGCGATCAGGATCCCCGCATTCGTGTCATTCGTCTGGATGGTCAAGGGGTGTCGAGTGCGCGGAATGCCGGGATGAAACTTGCAAAAGGAAAGTATTTTGCATTTCTCGATGCTGACGATATTTGGTTTCCTGGCAAGTTGGCAGCACAAATCAACCACTTCGAGCGTCACCCCGAAGTCGGTGTTGTCTTTGGCGAATTCATCCGCTGGCAGTGTGATCAAAGCGGCGTATTTACTCCAGCAGAAACACTTTCTTCAAATTGTTCAACGTTGAGGGGCATCGACCCGGTACGGTCAGGCTGGCTGTATACCCGACTATTAGGCGGCTTGCTTGTGGGAATGAATACAGCGGTAATTCGCCAAGATATTTACCGCCAGATTGGTGGCTTTAACGAGACCATGCGCATCGGAGAAGATTATGAATTCTGGCTGCGTGCTTCTCAAGTTGCCGAGATGCATTCTCTTGCCGGACCGGTGGCCTTGTACCGCATACATTCTGCAAGCGCCATGGGTCGGCTTGTCCCAGACAACCATTTGGCTAGCCTTTTGGAAACGGCGCGCGCACGTTGGGGCCTGTCCAATCCTGACGGCTCGCAACTATCCAAGCGGGAATTTAATCTGCGAGTCGCCATGACGCATTTTAGCCACGGCTATTCCCATTATTGGCGTGGCGACCCGGACATCGCTCGCACATCGTTCCTGAAAGCGTTTACCGGTGGTGCGCACAGGACCAAATCTCTCGTGTATTGCGCGCTTGCTGGCTTCAAATCCATAAAGAGCGGGAACGCTGACAAACAGCGTCCAGCGCCCCTACAACAGTCCAGTCTCTCGGGGATAGAAGCAAGTCCAATCAAAAGTATTTCCACCAAATCAGCGGCCAAAGCCAAGGCTCAAACTGAAAAGCCCGATAACCGCAACGGCGAGATGCCAATAGCGATGGGGACGCCTCTTTGGGCACGCATGGTATCTACCATAATATGCGGTGGACTAACCGGAAGCCCTGATCACGCCTTAACGATTTTCACCTTCCACAAGGTACCAGGCGAATCCGATACCGGATACCAGGGTGAATTTTCACTGCGTGACTTTCAAAGCCTGATCGCTATTCTGTTAGAAAATTTCAACATACTGCCCTTGGCCGAGGGCATCGAACGTCTCCAGCGCAAAGATCTCCCGCGCTTTGCTGCAGCAATCACCTTCGATGACGGTTATCCAAACTGGCTATCCGGCGTGGTCCCTGTTTTAGAAAAAAGCGCCATTCCGGCGACCTTCTTTATATCGACTTGCCAACTAGAGGGTCGGGCGCTCTGGTTCGAGCGGCTTTATAGTATTTTGAGATTAACCGAAACAGATCGCACCCCATTAATTGCACCTTTAATGGCACACGGCTTATATTTGGATCATAAAATGATCCAGGACGCCGATAATATCCTTAAGGCAATCAAATACCTACCAACTATCCAACGCGATAACGTCATTTCCTCCTGCGAGGCCGCGCTAAACCTCAAGCCAAATTATCCGCTGTTTACTACTCATGATTTGAAAGCACTGCAATCAAAGGGATTTGCCATCGGCGCCCACACCGTCAACCATCCCATTCTTGCATGTTGCACCGATGCAGACGCCCGCATCGAAATCGTACGCTCAAAGGAGATGCTGGAGGACGTCCTACGAGAACCGGTCAATCTTTTCTCATATCCGAATGGCGTTCCCGGTCGTGATATCAAGCCGAGCCATGTGCGCTTAGTGCAAGCGGCGAGATTTAAAGGTGCGGTGACGACGGCCTTAGGTGCAGCTTCGAATCACACCCCCATATTCCAGCTACCAAGATTTGACCCTTGGGCCAGAACGCCGCGTCGATTACTTATTCAGTATTTGATGACGTTGAATAGGCCATTCCCAATCATTGAGGAGACTCAGGATGCGCTGATGGTCGAATAAATAATCCCGCTCAGGATGGTTAAATGAAGTAGCCGTCGAAATATCGCAATACATCCGTTAGCAGTAAAAACAATTTTACCAAGTGAGATTTGTGATTACCAACAAGCAGTACGAAGTAACCGGTTTTCACAATAAAAGAGTGTCGATTCCAGGAGGACCTGTGGCGGTTAGCAATATTAAAAAATTACAAATCCATTTGCATGTAGCAATACCTACTAGCAAGGAAAACATGGATTTTCCGATTACCGCCCAAAGAAAAATAAAACGTGTGATTCGTAAAGCCTTTGACTGGACTGTATGGGCGGTCAGCAAAAAATTTCTATTCAAAGGTTATAACTATGCATCCCGAATCTATTGCAATCGGGGAGATATCGCGATCAAGCTCGCAATCAAAGAATTGTTGCAAGCACGTTTCCATGATTTTCAACTTGAGTTTGTAGAAAGCGAATGGGGACAACTCAGCGACGATGCGATCGAGAGAATCAATAGTTGTGCCTCTCTTTTTGTAATAGCAGGTGGCGGTTATTGGGTATTCAATAAAGAGAAGAAGTTAAGCCCTTCGTTCCTATCGGACGTTGATTATTTTCAAAAAATAACATGCCCGTTAGTTGTCTTCGGATCGGGGGTGAATTTCAATAACCCATCAGAACAATTTGATTTCGATATTAACAATACGCTCAGAGATGCTTTCACCAAGCTAGATGATCGGGTGGATTTGCTTGCAGTAAGATGTGAATTAACCTTCAATTTTCTACGCTCACTTGGCTTGAAAAAACCACGATTATTATGTGATCCTGCAGTTTTTTTGAAGGCTAACGATTCTCCATACCGGACTACGTCTGAGCATATTTCGATAGGTGTTAATCTCGCTTTTCATGGCCCCTTCGTGGAGGCGATTCTTAAAAAAAATCTACACATATATGTAGCGCTCCTTCAGTCTATTCAAAACAAATTCAAAGTGAAATTTTATTACCTTATTCATTCTGATGAAGAATTTTTGATCGTGAAATTACTCAAATTTTCAGGTATTAAAATTGACGTTATCGATGAGCATGGTGGCGACCTCGTGGACGCGTATGGAAATTTAGACGTTGTTTTATGTCAAATGATGCACTCTAATATTCTCAGTTTTAATGCTGGAGTGCCGACTCTGAATATCGCCTACGATTCTAAAAATTTTGGATTTAATAAATTAATTGGCATGGAGAGTTTTTGCGTAAGTGTTTACGATCTAAGTGAAGAAATTCTTTTTGAAAAAATGACAGATATCATTACCAATCGCGATGCCATTAAACTCAAGCTTGCCGCCAAAAAGAAAGAACTAGCACTTTCAATGGATTTATTTTTGAGCGATGTAAGAAATATGACGATTTCATATCGCAAGTTATGCTTGACGGAGAATGCTCAAAACGAGATTGTAGTTTGAATGGTTCAACGTACTTCACGCAAAAGCGTGTTTCTTTGGGCACGATACTGAAAATAATCCTGCGCTCTCAACATTACGCATTGGGGCGTATTGCGTCTAAAGCTTCCCACGCCAAGTCGGTAAGTTTTATTCGCAAAATCAGATTTGTGGCGTTGCGTCCCCATACCATTATCGATACAACGAATGCCGAGTGGACCCGCGTTCTTGGCCAATAAATAGAGCAGCAATCTCCCTGGCGAATACGATGAATAAGTCGGATCGTACACAGGAAACCAATAATGCAAAACGCCATTCGACATTAGTCCAAAGTGCGAACTAATAAAATGATTGCCCGCATATACTTTCGACAAGACACCTCGAAATTCCGTCCCCTGCGTTGCCTGCAAAAGACTCAAACATCTTTTTGTCCACGCATTTTCCAGACTGTTTGGGACGCCGGTTGAGAGATATTGAAGCCTTTTCATTTCGATTAAATAGTCTAGATCATTCACATCCGTTGAATGAAATTGTAAACTGAGCTCGCCTTTTTCTTTCGAAATTTTTTGTACACATCGCAACGTATCTTTAGCAAATTTCGGTACGATTTTTTCTCTTTCTTCCCAATATGCATCAAATCCATCAGGTAAAGAAATCGTTGTTCCCTCTCGAATGAAGGCAGTATCCAGACCCAAAGCAGACTGGGAAGCATGTAAATGATCGAATGAATACTGATGAATTCCTGAAACTTGCAACATCCTCGCAAGCTCGCCAGGTATTAATGCTTCTGATGTGATGATCCCATTATGATCGGATAAATGTAGCCCTATTCTTTCTGCCCTACCTAACAAAATATGTGTAAATTGAAATGGGAAAAATCCTACAGCGGAATCACGTCGCATTTTTACCGTGACAAAACATTTCCCACTTACTGCTTCAGCAACTGCCTGTGCAAAATAGGGAGAGAAAAACGGACTATGAAAAGCGCTGTTTTCTTGGGTAATCTTAAGCCATGCATTAAAGAGATGTTGAGGCAAATCCAGTATTGGAAATCGTCTAAAATAAATTCCTTTCAAACCATTTTCTCCTATTTTTTCGGAAGTCATAAAAGACCTATATGTTTGACGTCAACGTCGCCTGGCAATATACATATACCGACTAATATGATTAACAATCGTTACCAACAATCGGACGGAAGAAAAGAAAGGTAGCAAGTTGCGGAAACGAAATATGTCCACCGTTGCAGGTCCATTCGTTTTCGGGAAGGTGAATGCGCCCAAGGACGCGCGGCAACAACTGCGCGCGACGCGTGTCGGTAAGCCAGGGATCGCTCGAAAAAAGGGTGGAAAAGCCAATATCCTCAGCTATGTCGACCAGCGCTTTATTGTATGTGCCATGGGGAAAAGAAAGGCTGGCAGTTCCACCCTGCTCGAGAATCATGTCATGTGCCCTCTGCAAGTCGGCTTTGGGATCAAAAATTGCCGTTAGCGGTGCGTGAGTATGTCCGTGTGCCGCTAACGCCAATATGGCACGATCAAGATCGATGAGATCAGTGCGACGCATCATTTGTTGACCAAGGCCAAGGTCTTGGGAGTAACGGAAGAGTATGTCTAACCTGTTAGCAAGTGGACGCTGGGCAAGAGTAGCAGCCATGGCATGATTTCGCTGGGATCCTGCTTGTTCAGATAAGCGTAAATCAAGACCAAGTTCACGCGCCAAATCCAACGCGGACTGTGGTTCTGCGAACACCCGTACCAATGCATCTTGCCACCATTGCTCGCTTGATGACCCAAGGACCTCTGATGCAATAAAAACCACGCCTGAGAGGCCTCTGCGTTTAAGTTCTGGATAGGCATATTTGATAGTATCAAGCCAGCCATCATCAAAGGTGATCAGAGCCGCTCGGTCAGGTAGAAAGCGTCCAGTCTGCTTTGCCTCCTCCACATCGCGCAGACTAATGATTTGATAGTGTCGTTGAATAAAGTCCAGACATGCGGAAAACCCTTCAACAGAAAAGGTAAATTCTTTCTCCGCATGACGATAAGCGTCCGAGTCTCGCGGCAGCACGCGATGAAACATGAAGGTAGTCAGTGTCCGGGAGTTGCGAAAACGATGGAGCAATCCGAGTAATCCCAGATCATAGAGTGCCTTGCGTAGCACAAGCTTGACTAGACGTTTCACAGAAAATCGATTCATGATAAAGTTTTCAACACGGCAAAAGGGTCACACATTTTTTTCATCTGCCAACACCTCGCCATTTCGTCCGATGTCGGTTGCCACAATCGGCAAACCTTTATTTTTGGCCTCTTGCCTTGTTGGTAAAAGCAGCAATTTTTCAAGTCCGACTAATAAAGCGACCACAAAATAATACAAATCGTAATAAGCCAAGGCCAGAAATCCACCACCAACCGCAAATCCGACCATGCTGACCTGGCACATTGCAGCAAGATCAGATGCCCATTTCAGCCCTTCTTTCCCTTTGCAAAATGCAAGGATGCGAGTACCCGTGCGCCAGGAAAAGATCAACAGCAAAATAAAAAATATGAGTCCAATATATCCATGTTCGCCAAGCACCTGGAAATAAATACTATGGGCAGCATGATGGTTACGCGGATCAGGCGCGTAGATGAAAAACATTTTGGGTGTAAATATGCTAAAACCGCCACCCATAAAATTTTGTTTTGCAACATTTAATGCAAAATACCAGGCGTTGATACGGCCTAAAGAAGAGTCATCCGTTTTGTAGTCATCGATGGTCTGCATTCTTGCAAACCACTCCCCGGGCATCACCATAAATACGATGGTCGCGACCAAAACAAGGGCAATACCAGTTTTAAATTTCTGCTTACTCTTGATCCACAAGAAAAAAAACATTGCCGCCGCCGCAACCAGCGCCCCTCGAGAGTAGGACCCTGCTGCCGAAATAGCGGTCAATATGGCTACGCCGCCCATGCCCAACCGCATCCATCCCTTGGTAGCTTGAAGTTGCAGAAACCGCACAATCGGGAGAATAGCAATGAACGCCAAGGCTAAGGCGTTGTTATCGGCAATATAGCTGCCGTCTGGTCCATAGACGTGATAATTACCTCCGGAGACTAGCGTAAAAATTCCACCTTTCAGGCCGTAAAAGGCTACGGAGAGTCCCACTACCCAAGCCAATGCAATGATGTCCTTTTTGGATTTGATCACGATGATCGTAATCAAGGTCATGAAAAGGGTCTTCATAACACGGTTCCATTCAGTCCATACCAGATCAGGTTCCAAAGCAACAAAACTTGTCGCCGTCATCCAGACCATGAATAGAATTAATGTGACCGTCACCGGTGTCATTGATAATCGCCACTTGTCCTTTGAAAACACGAGAGCGATCAACGTAACCACTACGACAATTGCCGCAAACGGGAAGTCATAGGCTGCGCCATATGTTAGCCGGTGCGGGTTCATCAGGCTCAACCAGGTGAAGGTCAAAACGCCAATCATCGGGCTTTGAAACGTCCGCCACAGCAATATGAACACAACACCGAATAGGAGGTAGTCACGCATAAACCAGCATACTTTTAAATAACTTTGCTACGCGTACCGCGTTGGCATTCCATGTCAAGCCTTGGTCTGCAATCGTTCTACGCGCATTTCCTCCAACTTCGTGACGTAGTCCGATGTCGGCGCATAGACGTTCGATAGCGACAGGAAGTCCATCCGTATGGTCCGGGTCAAACAAAACAGCGTTATAGCCGTCAGTAAGTATCTCCGTTATATTTGGTTGATCCGGTCCAACAATAGCCTTGCCCAATGCCAGATATTCGAACAGTTTCAAGGGCGACGCATAAGCCACTACCGCAGGTTGTAATGCGATATCAAAGGCGGCAACATAGCGCGCAACCTGGTCACGATTGACAACGCCGGTAAAGGTGATGCGGTCGCTGATGTTCAGCATGGCCGCCTGATGCTCGAGCTGGGCGCGGGCCGGGCCGTCGCCGACGACTAACAAATGCCTGTTAGATGTTAAGGTGTCTTCTGCTCCTTCCCCACCAAGAGCGAGCATGGCAATTACTTTATCCAGCCCATGCCAGTCCCGTACGAATCCGGTGAAACCCAGCACCATTTTGTCCTGTAATCCGAGCGCTGTTTTAGCCACTTGCGGATCCATCGTCTGGTCGAATCGGTCGACGTTGATGCCGTTCGGTATCACGAGTATGCGACTGCGGTCCACGCCATATGATGCAACGATATCGGCCAGTACGCCAGTGACTGGCAATACATAATCTGCCCCGCGCCATACATAGGTTTGCGACCAGCGTGCCAGCCATTTTAGTGAAAGTCCATCATAATGTGCGCGCTCTTCAAAAATCGGCGCATTAATTTCGAGCAGCATGGGTAATCGATATTTGCGCTTGATCCAGATTCCAGACAGGAGTAGCAGGTTGTAGCGCTCATATAAACAATCAGGTTTATGCAGCCGTATAGCCTGCGCCAATTGGCGATACGCTACCAGTGAATACGCCAGTTCCATCAGTTCGTAGACAAACTTCGGTAGGTGACGCTTGAACCAGCTCATTAGTCCGCTATCAGCACCGAATGCATCCATTTTCGCGCTGAGCGGTGCGACGATAATCACCTCGTGCCCTAGCGCACGTAACGCACCGATCATTTCTTCGATGTGCACATTTTGGCCATCCATTGAGCGAGTTCGATGGTGATAGAGGATCTTCATATTTCGCCATTTCTGAGTATGTTGCGAAACAGTTTAAGTTGTCCTGCAGTGGTCTGATCCCAACTAAACTGCTCAGCATAACGGCGCGTAGCAGCACGGTTCGGATAGCCAGCTTGCAGTGCTCGCACTGCTGTTGCAACACCGGCCGCGGTACGATCACGCATTAACACACCAGCATCCGGGGAGGCGACGACTTCTGGTGTTCCCCACACATTGCTGGCAACTACGGGTGTGCCGCATGCCATCGATTCCAACAATACGTTAGCCCACCCTTCCCTGCTTGATGCTAAAACCAGGGCATCAGCAGCGCCATAGTAAGTTCGTAATTCAGCCTGTGGCAAAGGACCAAGAAACGTGACCCGCTCGGTAACCCCAAGATCTGCGGCAAGCGCTTGTAACCGCTGTAGTTCCGGACCCCGGCCGGCGATCATCAATCGGGCCTCTTTTAGCAATGGCAAAGACGCTATGACCAAGTCATGTCCTTTGACCGGTAACAAATTACCCACTGATAGTAATGTGAATTGATTCAGGCCAAGTACTTTGCGCGTCGCTTCACGATCTATCGGCTGAAACAGATTGAGATCCACCCCATTGCGTAAAGCCACGATACGATCTGCTTTCACACCGAGCGTCGTTATTTCTGCTTTTAACGCTTCGCATACTGTAATAACACCAGCAGCTTGATTTGCCGCCCACTGGATCATTTTGCGGGGTATTTGATGATGCGGAATCAGCGTAATGTCTGAACCGCGCGCCGTGATAACAACCGGCTTATTGAAATAACGGCCAAGCATCGCCGCAGCAACACCATCAGGATAAAAGTAATGCGCGTCTATCACATCAAAATCATACCCATCATCGATGATACGGGACAGTACAGGCTTCATCGCTTGGGCCATAAGATAAGGACCTACTGTCATACCTATCTTTGGTACTAGCAAATAGCGCGGGTGCGAGACATCAATACCAAACAATGTTTCCTGGTGAGGTACTTTGGCAAAATGGGCGTAGTTTCCGAAGCGTGGGTGCGAAAATGGAAACCACGGCACAGGGGCCACAACGCGCGCTACTACTTCACCACTGGCGACCAGATGGCGCAGACGAGTTTGCACAAATATACCGTGTTGCGGCCGTTCAGCATTCGGGAACAGCGTACTAAACGTCAGTAGTTTTATCACTTAATACCCATAATTACTTAACACCTTTATAGACCGCCGGACATCTCGGAGATTGTGAAATCACATGATCGACAATATGGTTAGTTCGCATGGTTTCTTTGTAGATAAGTGCAAAGATCAGGCAAGTTCCGAAGACAGAATCGCCACATCACTACTACTTTCTTTCAACACATTGCGCAGAAAGGAGGCAAACATCAGCAACGCCCACAGCGGAGTACTGTAGTCACGCCGTCCGGCAAGGTGTTGCTCAACCATCTTATTCAAAAATTGCATATCAAAAATTCCGGTATCAGCTAGAAGTGGTCCGAGTAAAGTCTCGCTTATAACCTCCCGAAGCGGGCCGCGAAACCAAGTTGCCAATGGGATAGAAAAACCCATTTTTTTTCGATATAAAATATCATCGGTAAGCGTTGCCTCCAGCGATTTCTTAAAAATATATTTACCCTCGTTGCCATTTAATTTCAGCGACGATGGCAGACTGGATACCCATTCCACAAAGGTATGATCAAGCAACGGCACGCGCACTTCGAGCGCATGCGCCATGCTGGCACGATCTACTTTAGTCAGAATATCCCCGGGCAAATAAGTCTTCAAATCCAGATACTGGAGCAACGATAACGGATCCTCGGTCGGTGCTTGCGCTGCATGACCACGCATGACTTCGATGGCTTGATAACCTTGAAGATCCTGACGGAATGGTTTGCTAAAGAGCTGCTTGCGAACTTGATCCGGCAGAATCGAGACCCCATGGAAGTAACCTTCCACCGCATCCTGCGCCAGTGCCTCAAAGGTGGTCTTGGCGCGCAGTACGCGCGGTGCCCAATCAGCCTTAGGATAGTGTTTTCCAAGAAAGCCAAAAACTGGTTTGCGCAGGCCCGTTGGCAGTAATGAACGCACACGCTGTTCGGCCATAGCATATTTATAACGTCGGTATCCGGCAAAATTTTCATCACCACCATCGCCCGACAGGGCTACCTTGACGCGCTGTCTGGCTAATTGGCAAACACGGTAGGTAGGAATCGCGGAACTATCGGCATAAGGTTCGTCGTAAAGATTGGCGAGTGTGTCGATAAGTCCGTAGTCATCTTTATTGACTGTCTCGGTAGTGTGTTGCGTTTGGAACTGCGCAGCAACTTGCGCCGCATAGTGCGATTCGTCATAGGCCAAATCGCTAAATCCAATCGAACAAGTAGTAACTGGCGTGTTAGTCAACTGCGCCATCATGGCGACTATCGCACTGGAATCAACACCACCCGATAGAAATCCACCAAGCGCCACGTCCGTGACCAAATGGACACTCACGGTTTCGCGCAGGCGTTCAATTAATTCTGCTTCCATCTCGGCTTGAGGCTGCGGTGCTGCCAATCTGAACGGGACGTCCCAATACTTACGCTGGTGCGGTATTGCATCGCCAGGTGACAACGTGATCGTGTGGCCTGGCTGAAGCTTGTGTACCGCCTTGAAAATCGTACGTGGCTCTGGTATATAACCGTAAGCAAAATAATCTTCTACCGCGCAGGGATCAATAGCGCGTGGTAACGAAGAAACCGCAAGCAAGGATTTCAATTCCGATCCAAATACAAACTGACCATCCGGTAACAATCCATAGAACAACGGTTTGATACCAAGCCGGTCACGGGCCACAAATAAAGTTTGTCGGTTTCTGTCCCATAACCCGAAAGCAAACATGCCGCGGAAATGTGTAACACAGGCTGCACCCCATTGCTCCCAGGCGTGCACAATAACCTCGGTATCGCAACGTGTGCGGAACACATGACCGAACGAGGTTAGTTCTGTCATCAGCTCTTTGAAGTTATAGATCATGCCGTTGAACGTCACGACCACGCTGCCATCTTCATTAAACAAAGGTTGCTGACCACTGGAAGGATCGACGATAGCCAAGCGACGGTGGCCAAGGCCGATCCCTGCTTCAACGTGATAGCCGCCCGCGTCCGGTCCGCGATGATGTTGTGTCTCGTTCATCCGCACGAGCAATGCACGGTCAATAATTCGTTTACCTGACGTATCAAAAATTCCCACTATTCCGCACATGATTTATCCACGTCCCAAAGTGATTTTTTTTGCGGTAGACATGTCGTCATACATGTTGGTGTAAGACGCCAGCATTGCTGCCATGCCATATTGTTTTTCGACACGCGCTTTACCGGCAACCCCATGTTGAATAACAAGATCGGGATGATTGACATACCACGCCATGGCGTTGGCCAACGCTACTGGATCGGATGCGGACACCAGCGTGCCGGTGATATTTTCGACCACTACTTCAGGCACGCCACCGACCCGGGTAGAGAGAACCGGCAAGCCCGTCGCCATCGCCTCCAGGATGGTGATGGGCGTTCCTTCCGCAATTGAGGACAGGACAAAGAGAGAAAATGTCCGCATGATTTCCGCAACGTCGGTGCGCGCGCCAGATAACCATATCTGATCAGCGAGACCTGCCGCGGTAATTTTTTCCTTAAGTAAAGGTAGGAGTGGTCCATCGCCGACAATCGCTAGTCGTAATTGTGATTTTTTTTCGGGTATCAGAGTGAGCAAGAGAATGAAGGCATCAATCAATCCTGCATGATTTTTGACATCCTGCAACCGGCCCACGGTGCCGATTACAAAGCTGCCCGCGGGCAGTTTTTCAGAAAGCATACTTTGCGCCCCCGAGGGTGGGTGGAACGTATTTGTATCAATACCGTTTGCAAGTAAGAGATTTTTTTTATCCGGCACGCCGATGGTCGTTGTGAGCCAATTGCACAAATCCGTCGAGACCGCGTAATAGCAGTCGTAAAAAGGCAGCAACCAGCGCCGCAATCGGTTATGTCTTTGATTGGTCCCGTCTGGATCGCTGGCATCGCGGCCATGCTCACCATGGACGCGAACGGGTACGTTTGCCATCGCAGCAGTCACCCCATATTCAAGCGCAGACAAATTATAGGTATGCAAAATCGTCGGCCTTAATTGACGTAGCAGACGCCACAACTTCAGATGTGCGCTTAGGCCCAGACCAGCCGGTTTATGCAGGGAAAAGATACGCACATTCGGTTTAGTAATCTTCTCAGAAAACGCGGTGTAATCCGTGAGGCAAACAACGGCATGGCGATATTTATCCGCAGGCATGCGATTGATGCAGTCAACCATCAATGTTTCAAGACCGCCGAAATCCAGCCGGTAAAGCAGGTGCACCACGAGGGGAATGTTAGTCGTCACGATCACAGGCTCTATTCCGGCTCTAATGTTTTTTATTATTGGCAAGTGTGGTTTCCAATGGCGTCAAATTTTCACTCAGGAAATCATGCAAAGCCTGACGCGCGATCTCAGGTTTATCCGAATACGGGGCGAACACAATCAAGGCCGCGCCATCGTCGCCTTGCATGAGTAGCTTGCCCTGAGCCTGAAGCAATTTCCCCTTGTAGTCGTTCGCAGTAAGATGCCCATTTATCCAGTACCAGCGCCACATCAGCACAGAGCCAGATGCGCTCTGAATCATCTCTTCCCGAACCGAAATTTCACGTCCCAGTATGGATTCCGTACGATTCGACGCGTTTAGTTGCGTCCAAACTTCATCTTTTTCGGGCAGCACGCGATTTGCGGAACTAATGAGTGTCGCCCCTGGATGCTGGTTGCGGTAATAGTGAATCGATACTCCCACCGTCTGCGTACCACTCCGAAAGAAACGATAAAGTTCTGCATTGGATGGATTGACAGCCGGTTTCCAGGTTGTGAACGCAGGCGCATCCTGCCAGCTCACATGCACGTTACTCAGATCGGCCTGTAGCGGAGTGTTCCTCGTTTGCCCCATAATATGCGCAAACAATGGCCATATCCCGAGGCAGACCAGAATGCATGCATTGGAAACTATTAACTTTCCGATATGGACGGGACCAGGACTACTGCTCTGCGCAGGAATGGCGTTATTTGATTTTATTTTTGCCGATACTTTTTGTGGTCCCTCATGCCAAAAACTACCGATCTGGAACATCAGGAACATGACAAGACCGAAGAATAACCAACCATAAATCAAATGATCCACGCCAACCGCAAGCTTCATGCCGCTCAGGTGCCCAATCATCACAATCATGTAAGCGCGCAAACCATTTGCAATAATGGGAACCAGAATTGAAATGAGAATAAATATGGCACGTCGCACAGGTGACCGATAAGTCTGATACGCATAGAGGCAACCTAGCGTGGCAGAGGCAATCAGGTAACGAATGCCACTGCATGCTTCGATTACCGACCAGCGACCAGATGGAATGGAAAAGCTATTTCCCTCGCGCAATACAGGAATACCGGTTACACGTAACGCTGCGACGGTGAAATTTGCCGTAAACTCGATTAAGGGTGCGATAAAAATCTCACCGAACGGAACCGCTAGCAAGAGAAAACACAACGGGAAGGCAATCGAGGCGGAAATACGGCGCCCCAACACGGAGACGACAGCAAGGATGATCATCACCACAAAGGCAAATTGCCGGACCACTTGAACATCGGCCAGATTACCCAAAAGCCAGACAAATCCGCAGAATGCCAAAAGGAGCATTGTTGGGTAATATGGTTCCGGCTTCATCTGCGCCAAGACTTCTCGACGCTGCCAGATCAGCCAAAGACTAATCGGCAAAATACTGTACTGATGGGTGAAAGTTTCCGAACTATTCCAAATCATCACAATCGATCGCGCCGTATCGAAATAAATCAAAAATGGCAAAAGGAATGTGAAAACAATCAGGATTGCTTTTAGGATAAATGATCGATCGGTGTATACCAAAGTCTGAGAGTACATATAGTGGCGATCAATTATATAAATGTAGGTGGCATATTTATGTCGAGCAGACCATCGACAATGCTAAGTTTGTTCGCCCAGCCGTAAGTCGCTTTAACTTTTTCCCTTGCGCGCGCGCCCAGATTGTCGTGTTCGACATTACATCGCTGAAGTAAGTCTGTCGCCATTGTGACGAACTGCTCAGCGCTCTCTGCCAGCATAAGCTCCCGATTGGGCATGGCATCAATCCCCTCGAATGCTTGCGAAGAAACCAGCACGGGCTTCGCCATAGCCATTGCTTCCAACACCTTATTCTGAATACCGCGCGCAATACGCAACGGTGCCACAGCTAAATGTGCATGCGCCAAATAAGGACGTACATCAGGCACGGAGCCGGTCACCTGTATCCCGGGAAAATTCGCCAGTTCTTGCACCTGCGGCGACGGTCTGGCCCCAACAATATAGAAAAGTGCGGTTGGATTCTCGACACGTATCGCTGGCAGGATGTGATACGCAAACCATCGCACTGCATCGATATTCGGCCAATAATCCATTGCCCCGGTAAACACCATAACTAGCTGGTTTGGCTGATATGGATTCGGAAATAGATGTTCTGGTGAAAAATAATCTGTATCTACACCGTTATTGAAGAACCCAATTTTGTGCGCACTATCGGGTGCAAGTTGGCGGAATAAATCAGCCTCGGGTGCCGACACAAATAAGGATGTATCGAAATTGCGAGAAACTTGTTGCTCGTAAGATAGAAGTTGGCGGGCTTCACGTCGATATAGCCACCGCATAAACCATGATTTTTTTTCCGAATATTGGCGCCACTTATCCGAGTCGACATCGACAAAATCAATAACCCGTCGAGTCAATTGCGCGCTCCCTGCATATTGGGCCATCGCGGACGAAAATACGAGGACCCGACTAATCGGATTATTCGCCAATACCCTCTTCACCCATGCATGTAAACCGGGATCGCGATAGTAATCGAGACTGAGTGCACGATTCCCACCGAGCGCACCAAGGCTGCGCAGCCGCGCGATACGCGAGTTCAACGCGGCAAAATGCGTATCGTCGCAAAGTTGTTTTACCTTATCAACGTATTGCCAATCGTCAGGATCATCGACGAAAGTGCCGAGATGCACGTGATAGCGCTGCGCCAGATGCTTTAACAAATGATAGGAACGAATTTTGTCACCCTTGTTAGGGGGATAGGGAATACGATGAACTAAAAAGAGGAGATGTTCCACGCTTTATCCCAGATTCTTCACAATATGCGGGCCGATCACGTTGGCAACGCACAAGGGCAAACGTTGCCACACCTTGATCATTAACTGGTATTTTGGATTCAACGGATTAGTATCAGGGATCGACTGAGCGCGGCGCAACTGGTACTCGTAGTGCAACGGTTGCGGTTCGAATCCCCAGTTTTTCTTAAAATCGAAAGCTCCCGTGCCCTGCTTGCTACGGCCAAAATCGAAAACGCGAATACCTTTTTTTACAGCGTATCGCATTAACTCCCAATACATGAAATCATTCCCTGCAACGTCCCGGGCTTCGGCGGTGCCGCCGCCATAGTAAGGTAGTACCTCATCACGGAAGTAAAAACTCATGACGCTGCTGATGGTCCGCCCCTCCTTGGTTATTGTCAGGATTTCGCAATTTTCGGTAAAAGTCTCTTTTAACAGTCGGAAATATTTCTTCGAAAATACAGGTGTTCCGAGGCGATGCACACTGGCGGAATAAGCCGCAAAAAAACGATTCACACTTCGATCAATGCTACTTTGTAAATTGGCCTTGATACCCTTACGAACCATTGCGCGCTGTTTGCGGGGAATGGCCAACATATTTTTTTCGTCATCCGCATAGATATCCTTACGAAAGGTCACGTAAAGACTTTTTGTAGGCCACTCTGGATGTTGAGGGTGATGATGGCGATATTCGAGGTAATCGACATTTAATTTTTCGGCAAGCTTTTGTGCCGCACGATCTAATGCGTCAGCCGCCGCAGGTGAGCTTGCCGCAATTCCACCGTAAACACAAAATGGCAGGGAACTCAATGAATGCCCAAAAAGAAGACTCTTGATTTGTGCCAGCGGCAGTACGCCTTGAATGCGACCCTCGCATTCAACATATAGAAAATATGTTCGATGACCAAATGCACGTTCGATAACATGCTTCCAACCAGCGCGGTGGAAGAAACTTGTGTGAGGACATGCCAACACAAATTTATCCCACTTTTCGACGTCCGCATGCTGCATCATACGGACTGTAAAAACAGGCGCTGATGGAACCAAATGCGCCGCTGTCGGCCGCACAGCTTCTGCGATCAGGTTCATTTGTTATCCAGAAAAATACGGTCCATCCGATCCCATTGAAAATCACGCGCCAAAGCATTAATTCGCGCCTCCGTGCGATGCAGATTCACGTAGTGCCGAAAATGGGTTTTCAAGCCGATGTCCCTCTGGCGCGGTTGTGCAGGGTCAAGCTCCCAAGGATGAAAATAAAATATCGCCGACTGCTGATCCTGGCTATTGACCTGTCGCAAGAGCCAGCGCGACATAGCATAAGGAAAGAAACGAAAAAATCCGCCGCCACCAGCAGGGAAATTTCTGTTGAACGCGCGCACGGTGCTAATGGGTAATTCGAGCAATCCATCTTTGCCATTAGGATAAAAGGCAAAACGCGGGGCATCCGGCATGCCGTAATGATCATGCTTGACCGGATAAATACTGGAACTATAGCGATAACCTGCATCGTGTAACAGATCTAACGCCCAAAGATTGCCGTTAGCAATCGAAAAACTTGGCGCCCGATATCCTAAAACAGGCTGTCCACCGATATCCTCCAGCACCTTTTTGCTACGCGTAATATCAGACAGAAAAGCGCCAGCGTCCTGGTCGCTCGCTCTGCGATGGCCATATCCATGACTCGCTAATTCATGGCCACTGTCAACTAGACGCTTCACCATCGCTGGATAGCGTTCCGCAATCCAGCCCAGAGTAAAAAAGGTGGCCTTGATGTTGTGGTCGTTAAGAATTGTCAGTATCAGGTCAATATTTCGCTCAACCCGGCAAGATATCGACGGCCAGCTATCTCTGGGAATAGTCGACGCAAAAGCCGATACCTGGAAATAATCTTCCACGTCGATGGTCATTGCATTGCGGATCAATGCTTTATTGGATGCCTGATTCATATCATTTCCCTGTGAAGGACGGGTCCACCATACGTATATCTACCGCACCCCAAAAAAAATTCTGAGCCGATGAAATAGATTTCATTGATTATTTTCGACTGGAATATTTTCAATCGGTGATGGGAAATTAATACTGTTAAGCGCCGTTAAGAGAGTGAGCATGGTCTGCTCCAATTTGTATAATTTTTCATACATATCTTGCAGACCATCAGTAGGATTTACGCTCTCCGTCGCCACAAGCGTGGTACCTGCTTCGATATCGCTAGCCTCAACAGGAAGACTAAATTCCTGTTCAATATCCCGAATCACTTCCTTGACTTCGGACGTGCCAAATGCTTGAAGCTCTTCGAGATAGCCCATCAGAAAAAGACGGTCACACAAGGTATTGATCTTTCGAGGAATTCCTCCCGAATAAGCGAAAATCTCAAAGAATGCCTCTTTGCTAAAGGACGGTTCGCCCTGCCAGCCTACGGTACGTAACCGATGCTCTATATAGGCCTGGGTTTCTTCGACATCCATTGGGCCCAAATGATAGGTGGCGATCACGCGTTGGCGCAATTGCTCCATGCCCTGGCTATGAAGCGTTTTACGGAATTCTGGTTGTCCGAGCAAAAATGTTTGAAGTAACGATTTGTCGCCAACCTGAAAATTAGACAGCATCCTTAGTTCTTCGAGCGTCTTCGGCGTAAGGTTTTGAGCTTCATCAACTACCAGCAATGCCTGCAGCCCATTTAGATGGGATTGCTGTAGGAATTTTTCGAGCTCCATCAACAAAGTCGCTTTACTGCCGCCTTCACATGACATCCCGAATGCGCCCGCTACCACTTTCAAGATATTATCTGGATCAAGATGGGTATTAGCCAGATGCGCTGCGACGATTTTTGTTGATTCAAATTTCTTGAAAAGATTACGTACAAGCGTCGTTTTCCCTGCTCCGACTTCACCTGTAATAACGATGAAGCCTTCACCTTGCGATATCCCGTATTCGAGATAACTCAAGGCGCGCTTGTGTCCTTTGCTAGCAAAGAAGAAAGCTGGATCAGGGACGAGACGAAAGGGTTTATCTCGCAAGCCGTAATATGTTTCATACATTGGTTGCTAAACTCCGGTTATAACTGGACATTAAAAAATCCCGCAATCGTATTTGCCCGATATCCAATACCAGCCTGATTTGATTCGCCCTGACTTCTACTGAGTTCGACAGTGCCTTTGAGCTTGGCAGAAAACTGTTTCACGATGTCCAGACGCAGCGTTTGCGTGTGATCAACCCGTCCGCTTGTGAGTGACTCGACCCGAGAGGCGAGTAAGCTAATATTTGCGTTTATTTGCGAAGTAAGCCGTCTACCTAACACGACACTTCCACCCACTTGATTGGTCTTGTCATTGCTCAAAGAAATACCGTTATTTTGCGCAGTTGACAGGGGCTCGCGCTGGACGTCGAAAAGACTGACCACTAGCGTAGTTTTGGGGCTGATGATCGCGACGGATGCCTGTAACTGTTTTTGGAGAAATACGGCATTGGTAAAGTAGTTGGTTGAATTGTTCAGAGAGCCGGGCAGACCAGCATTCTGAATAATGTTGTTAACCGCCTGCTGTCGCTGCACCGGGTCGGCTAGCGTCCCCGACAATAAACGATTCAAATAGGCGGACGTATCAATCGCGGCAGGCAGTCCAAACTGAGACTGTGTCGTCGTGACTGTATCGTTGTAGCTGATATCCCAGATCGCGGTGCGACTGCGCGTAGTCGCGGCAAGCGAAAATGTATCGCCATAATATCGCCGGCCGACCGTTGCCACCAGACTGGTCCGCTGATTCACGGCCAATGCAAAACCCGTCGTCCAGGAAAAGCCATTGGTTAATTTACCTATGCTTGGGTAGTCGTCACGATCGTAACCGACGGTGGCAGTCAACTTCAACACTGGGAGAAGCAAATAGCTGAGGTTACCCGATGTGCTTGCCAACTTGACGCTGCTCAACGTCGGGTAATGCGTGATGCGGTCGCTATATTGCCAACCCCACCCAAGTAGTCGGAATGCAGGTCCGCTGTTCACATGGAACGACGTTGTATCTGAGTGACTGCTTGCTAAGGCACCGCTGCTGGCAGCCACCGAATCAACGGCATATCGTAATTCTGCAGCAGCAAACGTATCGAATGTATGCGCTAAGTAAGGACTAAAATTAAACGTTCGCACATTAGTACGATTGTTGGTTGCGTAGATGTTATTCGTCGGCTGTGCACCGAACGCAGAAATATTTTGCTGACTCTCTGAGGCCGCGCTATCGACAAAAAAGAGTTCGTCAATCAGCTCAGCTTTGACTGTTGCATGCAGCTGATTGGTAAATTTTGAACCGGTGCTTTTGTCTGAATAAATAACTTCCTGGACGATATCTTCCACATTCACTCTTAAATATCGACCAGTCTTAACCAAGACAATTGAAGGCGAAATTTCAGTAATATAATCGCTTTTTGCGAACGATTTTGGAGCAAGATTAACGTTATCCGTATAAGTCTCATTGACGCCCAGGCTGGGTATGATGGACCACTCCGCGGCGAAGGTGACTGAAGACAGAACCAGTGCAACTGCGGTTGACATGATTTTCAGTGGGAACATAGGATGAAAATAAGTCCTGCTGAAAGGCCGGTTACTAATAGTATTCCCCATATCCATAGCTCTCCTGGCCAGGAAACACCCTACTTTTGTTGTACACCAAATTGACGTTCGAACATCCCTCAAGTTGTTTGAGAGATGCCTGCACAGCATGCTGACTTGTCGTTTCTGCTTCCACCACAACCACGATTTGCCCCATCTGACTGGCTAATGCATGAGCGGAGCTGGTCAGCAGTAATGGCGGAGAATCAAAAATCACGATCCGATCTGAATACCTGCTGGCAATTTCTTTTAGCAACAAACTCATGGCGTGACTTGCCAGCAACTCCGTAGCATGCTGTTTACTTTTTCCAGAAGGCAATATCGTCAGCGTATCGACGTTGGATTTCAATAGCACATCTGCGACATTAAGATTCTGTTCAAGCAGTATGTCCAGGAGGCCACTATCTGCTTCTATGCCGAGGGTTTTCAATACCGACGGGTGCGCGATATCTGCGTCAACAAGCAAAACGGTATGATCCATCTCCATCGCAATGCTCATCGCCAGATTAATAGCGCAAAACGTTTTCCCTTCGCCAGGTAAAGCGCTGGTAACCATGATTAGATTGCCGGGATTAGTGGCGCTACTTTTTGGATTAAATGCTCTTTTAATGAGCGGACGTTTAATGACTCTAAACTGTTCCGCTACCAGCGAACTGGCACCTCCCGCTGTAATAAAACCCAATTTACTTAATCTTGCGAGATCAATTTCTATCACCTTACCCGCAGGTAATTGAGGGGGCCGCGTGATAGGCTCATCGTTCGGCTCAATAACTTGCAGCGTCGGACTTCTTGATACTTTACTGGGCGAAGGTTCCATCCCTTTTTTTGCGTCGAGCCGGGCCGCCGCTCTCTCAATAATGCTCATCCAAACTCCCAATCTTGTTCAATTACGCTAGGCCGTACGCCTGGCCTGATAAGCTAGACCGTTTTATGGCAGCAGATGGTGTCTGCTTAGCCATGTGCTTTGAATAACAACACCAACATCACGCCGAAATAAAGAATGATGAATCCCGCAAAGGATGCACTAAATCCGATGGCACTTTTTTTGCGCCGGGCACTTTCATCAACAGTCCAATTCATGGTCACTGCGCCTAATACCGGAATACCGGTAGCTTCCAGAAGTTCACTCTGACTTAGGAAGGTGGGTCGAATTTGACTTATAAGTAACGTCAATCCGACGCCAGCTGCCAAGGCAGCGACGAATAAAATCGAAAATAGTTTAAGTCGGTTCGGACCAACAGGTAAGATTGGAACGGTAGGAGGATCGATAACGCGAAATGTCAGCAAGTCCGTTGCCGAACTAAGATCCCCAGATAACTTGGCGGCGTCGCGGCGTCCAACAAGTTTTTCATAATTTTCTTTATTAATCTGATAATCACGATTGAGTTGGGCAAACTGGGCGTCTATATCGGGCGCAGCCCCGTTTTGCGCCTTCAGTCGCGCATAGCGAGCGGCATACTCGCCTGTCCGCGCTCTCATGCTGGCAACTTTTGCCTCTGCCGCAGATAATGCGACGCTCAATTGCTGCAACATAGGGCTGTAATTCGCACCGGGGTCAATCCCACGCTTGCCTGTTCTGGCCTCTTCAGCTCTACGCGTTTCAAGCTCGGCAATCAGGCGCTTAGTAGCGATAACATCTGGATATTGTTCCGTAAATTGCATACGCAAATCATCCAGGCGCTTGGTTAGTAACTGGATACGCGCATCCATCTGCGGATTTAATACAATTGCAGGATCATTCTCTTGATTGCCGCCCGGCGCTTCGCCGGAGACCTGACGTTTAATCGCATTGCGCGCTTGCTCTGCCTCTTTCAAATCGAGCTGGGCCAAACTTAATGCATCAGCGGATAGTTGCAACTGCGTCTCGTAATCGCTACCTTGACGAGGCAGCAAACCAGCATTTTTTTGTTTGAATTCTTTTACTGCATTTTCAGCTGCATTTAACTTATCTTCGTAGCCTTTGATCTGCTCTTCAATAAAACGTACTGCCTTGTCCGAGTCTTGCTTTTTGTCGCCGACACTACCTTCTACAAAAATAGTCAACAAGGACTGAACAACATCTTTGCCAAGTTTAGGATTTTGATTGTTATAAGTGATGGTGTAAATGTCATCGCGCCCTGTTTGCGTTATTTTAATTTGTGTCGCCAGTTCATCAGTCAACTTCTCTTTGTCGTCAATATTTTTGGCCTTGATATCCAAGTCTGTCATACGCATGACACGCTCAAGATTGGGTCGACTCAACAGCGTGTGGCTCATGATTGAAACTTGCTGTTCAACGTTCGGGACGCTAGTCATTCCCGATAACAAAGGCTTCAGGATACTTTGGGTGTCGACGTACACGCGAGCAGACGCCTGAAAATCATTAGGTAGTCCATAAATCACACCACCACCAACCAAAAAAACTAGCCATGCAATGGAGGTCGCATACCACTTGTATTTCCATATTACGACTGAAAAAGATAAAAGCCGAGGTATTAAATCCAACATAAGCTAACGTTCTCCATACATACTTAATTCGGCCAAAAAATCCGTGGCCAATGCATGAATACGCACAGGACAACCTTAGGCTACTTATCTCAATAGCAATATCGAATTGGGTACGATCCGTTAAACATTCCAGATAAGTCGCCGAAAATTTGCGACATTCAAAATGTTTCAGCACCCTTAAGTTCTGACAATATTGCACCTTTACATTTTTTGATAATATCATCACGTGAAGATAATATTAGTGGTTATTTGCACATTTTCTTAATGGTCTATTTTATGTCTCTTTATGGCCCGTCATATATTATTAAAAATATTTCCCGTATAACATTTTTACAATCTATCGATAAGAATAATATTTCCTAAAAAAAATTTTTTAAAGAAAATATAAGAAATTATTTCCCGCGTTACATTTATACGTGCAAATTTTAAATAATATTTCCTGAAGATAATTTTTATACGTGGAAAATTTAAATTTACTGGCACAGATATCTAAATAATATTTTAAAGTTATTTATTGACAATAGATGAGAGTAGTTCCTAAAAATAATCAATTTATCGATCAAGATAATATTTAGATACTAAGAGGTGTAGTAGTTGTTATAGTCGTTGGTTTTAGTACAAAGCAAATGATGATGAAAAATCTCGCTGTTTCATCAGCGCTCTGCATGGCGACGTAAATTAAATTTTATCAAAACGATAATTATTTGGCCCTCCATGCAATAGTTGTATTTTCCAAACCTCCGGCTCGACATGAAGTAACAAGGACGCGAAATGCTCAGTAAAGAAAACAGTTTTGTGATGAAAGCAACCCTCTTGTCGGCTGCGTTTCTATTTGCCTATGGCCTTGCTGCATGTAGCAGGACGCAGTCTGCAGACGCATTGATAAGCGAAGCAAGGAACTATCAGCAAAAAGGCGACGACGCGTCTGCACAAATTCAATTGAAAAATGTCCTGCAAAAAAATCCCGATAATGTGGAGGCCCGATATTTGCTGGGAATGATTGCCATAGAAACCGGCGATCCACAGTCAGCTGAGAAAGAACTGCGGAGGGCATTAAGCCTAGGGAAAAGCGCCGAGATGGTGTTGCCTGCCTTAGGGAAATCGCTGCTCATGCAAAATCAGTTTCAGAATGTGCTGGATCAAACAGAAAAAGTTTCTACGCAAGGCGACGTCCTGGCTATGAGAGGGAACGCCTATCTCGGACTGAGGAGAAATAAGGAGGCTAAAGAAGCCTTTGAATCTAGCCTCAAAAGTGACCCCGATTTTCCTGCTGCTCTCATTGGATTAGCCAAGAACGCGTTGATAGAGAATGATGTTGCGGCTGCCACCAGTTTTGCGGAACACGCAGTTAATAAAAACCCAAAGAATATCGAAGTACTGCTATTTAAGGCCAATTTGCTGAGTGGGCAACACGCTACTGAACCAGCTTTAGCGGCTTTTAATACTGTACTAGCACTGAAACCTGACAATGTCGACGCGCTGTTGAATAAAGCCTCTTTAGAAATAGGCGCGAAAAAATTTGCTGAAGCCAAGATCGATATCGATGCCGCGCAAAAAAGTGCTCCCAAGAATCTAATCGTTCTTTATATGCAGGGATTACTGGATTTTAGTCAGGGAAAAAACGCGGAGGCATTAGAAGGTATACAAAAAGTATTAAGTGCCATGCCGGACTATATGCCGGGGGTACTGATCGCCGGCGCACTTCAATACAATTTGGGATCAATGCCACAAGCGAAACAATATTTGACCAAATATCTCGCTAAGAATCCAAATAACCTCTATGCGCGCAAATTACTGGTCTCGACTTTTTTGAATAGCGGCGACATCGCTAACGCAAGTCTCGCTTTAGAGCCTGCATTGAAAGACCCTTCACAAGACGTCGAACTGTTAATGCTTGCCGGCCAGACTAATATGCAAAGCAAAAACTTTATCAAGGCGGCAGAATATTTCGAAAAAGCGAGTGCGTTGGTACCGCAAACTGCGAAGCCGCATACAGCATTAGGGTTGAGTAAGTTAGCCATGGGAGAAAATGTAGGAGGAGTCGCTGAACTGGAAATGGCGACGACTCTGGATACAAAATCGCCGCAATCGGGCATTTTGTTAATCATGGCGCACATACGTCTTCAGGAATTTGATAAAGCGCTCACGGCAGCAAACGCACTTGAGAAAGAACAGCCTAAAAATGTTCTCGTTCAAAGTCTAAAAGGTGATATTTATTACCAGCAAAATAACCTCGTTAGCGCACGCGCAAGTTTTGAAAAAGCTCTTTCGCTACAAGCGGCTTATTTTCCTGCAATTATCAACCTGGTTCAATTGGACTTAAGGGAAAAAAAACCTGATGTAGCAAGAAAGCGTCTCGAGGCTTTACTAGCAGTAGACAAAAAGAATATTCAGGCAATAAACGCCATGGCAAGTCTTGCGCTTTTTCAAAAACATCAAGAAGAAGCAACAGCTTGGCTAGAACGTGCGACACAGGAAGATCCAGAATCATTACCTGCCGCGATGCGCCTGACATCACGTTATTTGCAAATTAACGAAAAGTTAAAAGCGCTGACGCTGGCGCGTAAGTTGCAAGCCACCCATCCAACCGATCCCGACATGTTGAACCTGCTGGCTCAAACACAGTTTGCCAACAACGACAAATTAGCTGCGTTGGAAAGCTTTCAGAGACTAGTCGCTTTACTGCCAAATTCGCCTGTGACGCAGTTTAAAATTGCATCGGTTCAGATCGCTCTGGACAATCCTACCGCTGCGTCGGAAGCAATTAAGAAGGCGCTTGCGATACAGCCTGATTATTTGGATGCCGAGATTTTGCAAACGTCCTTATATATGCGCAGTGGCAATCAGGCGCAAGCAATTGAGTTTGCCAGGAAGATCCAGAAACAAGCCGGACAGTCAGCCATAGGTTATGAAATAGAAGGCAATATCCTGCTATCCCAGAAAAAACCTGACTTAGCGGCGAAAGCCTATGAGCAAGCTTTTCTTGTGAATAACAAAAATGTAACACTGCTGATGAAGCTGCATGAATCGCTGAATTTAGCTGGCAAAACGAAAGAGGCAGATGCCCGGGTCAACCAATGGTTCGAGCAGCACCCAACGGAGGTTGCCCTACATATTTATCTAGCGGAAACCTATCTCGCGCAGAAGCAAACCAAAGCCGCAATCGTGCAATATCTATTGGTCTTACGTCAGGAACCTCGCAATATCGGTGTGCTCAACAATCTGGCCCTTGCGTATCAGCAAGAAAAAGATCCTCACGCATTGGAAACAGCAGAAAAAGCCCATCAATTGGCAATCGACAACCCTCAGGTAATGGATACGTTGGGCTGGTTGTTAATCGAACAGGGTGATACAACGCGCGGCCTTCCTCTTGTGCAAAAAGCCAGTAACGCTGCACCAGATGCGTTGGATATCCGGTATCACCTGGCGCTTGGATTGCTGAAGTCTGGCGACAAGGTCAAAGCAAGAATCGAACTGGATATATTAATAGCAACAGGGAAAAACTTCGCAAATATGGAGGAAGCTAAGGCTTTGGCAAAGACAATATAATTGCTGTCGGCTGGCTTTAGCTAGAAGTAATCAGGCAAAGCCAGCATCCTTGTCGGGTTGCATTCGCTCACCCATTATTTACCATTCACCATTTATTTTTACTGCACCTGAATTGCATATGCACTCTATTGAACAGGTCAAGCTCCTCTTGGCGGATACCCTCAATCTTGGTGAGCGGGCAAGCACCTTGCACGCAGATTCCGGCTTGCTGGGAAGTATCCCAGAATTGGATTCAATGGCCGTTATCCACATCATTACCGCACTCGAAGAGCGCTTCGGCATTGTCATTGATGACGATGAAATCAGTGCTAGTATTTTTTACACGGTAGGCAGTCTTGCCACTTTTATCGAGCAGAAACTAGCGCAATGAAAACGCATCCCGATCGCTTTCCTGCGGAATCTTTTTTTCTGACGGCCGCGCCTGGGAAGCGCTTTTGCATCTATCACGCACCACCGCCAGATCGCGTCTGTCGTGGGGCGTTTATTTACGTTCATCCATTTGCGGAAGAAATGAATCGGTCACGTCGAGTCGTCACATTGCAGGCCCGCCAATTTGCCGAGAACGGTTATGCCGTGCTGATAATTGATCTGTTCGGTTGCGGTGATAGCACTGGCGAATTTGCCGACGCAACGTGGGAAATTTGGAAGGCAGATCTGGGCATTGCAGAAAAATGGCTCATTCAGCGTTTGCACACCCAAATAGGTTTATGGGGGCTACGGTTGGGCGCATTACTCGCGATGGATTTCGCACGGCATGCGCAAAATCGGATAACCTCCATCATTCTTTGGCAGCCTGTGATCAACGGAAAATCCTTTATGACGCAGTTTCTCAGGCTACGCGCTGCAAGTAGCATTTTAGCCGACGGCCAGAAGCCCATCGGAACCTCAGTGACGACAAATGCAATGCGGAGTGCAATGCTTGACGGAGAAACGTTCGAAATAGCTGGCTATGACATTTCCCCCGCCCTTACTTCCGCCATTGATGCCCTCGATGCCAAGACGCTATGGGTGAATACTGCTCCGATATATTGGTTCGATATAAGTGGCCCTGGCCTCAATACAATACCGTCATTAACAACCGAAGTAGTCAACGAATGGCGGCGTCAGAATGCTGACTTACACCAGCATGCAGTGTTGGGACAGCCTTTTTGGGCATTACAAGATATATCGGACGCACCTGCATTGCTAACCGTCACTACATCCCTTCTTGATGAAGGTTCGGTGATGTCAAAATGAATGCTGAAGACCATGCTGTACGCTTCCTTTGTCACAATGATTGGCTGTATGGTGTCTTAAGTATGCCTGAGCAGGCCGGTAACAGAGGTGTCGTGATGCTGGTCGGTGGCCCGCAATATCGCGCGGGAAGTCATCGCCAATTTACGCTGCTGTCGCGCTATCTCGCTTCATCCGGCATAGCAACAATGCGGTTCGACTATCGAGGGATGGGTGACAGCGAAGGCGATACGCGAAATTTCGAGGATATTAATGATGACATCCGCTGTGCAATAGACCATTTTATTCAATCCGTTCCCGGCATGACTGAAGTGGTCATTTGGGGCCTCTGTGATGCAGCATCAGCAGCACTCTTTTATGCCTGGCGGGATAGCAGGGTTACCGGACTTGTTCTGCTTAATCCGTGGGTACGAACTGAAAGTGGCTTAGCAAAAGCCCATCTCAAACATTACTACTTCTCACGTCTGTCTGACAATGCCTTGTGGAAGAAGATTTTGACGGGGAAAGTGGATTATATTGCCGCGGCCCGCTCGTTAATCAATGACGTCAGCATGGCGTGTTTTAAGCGCGCCCAACCAAGAGCATCAGCGTCATTACCGGATCGCATGTTTGATGGATACAGTCGTTTTAAGGGAAAAGTATTATTAATATTAAGCGGCGACGATCTGACCGCTAGTGAATTCAGCGATCTCGTTGCTTCAAACGAAAAATGGCGCGTACTTCTGGAAAATCAGCAAACTCAAACTCACACGTTACCCGGTGCAAATCATACTTTTTCAACGAGAGTATGGCGCGACAAAGTCGGGCGCTGGACCAAGGACTGGCTTCAGTCATGGTAGAAAATCCAAATTGATGGTGGATTTTAGCTACCATCAATTTGTATGTATTTGCACATAAATTTGCACAGTTATTTACAGATTTATTTATGCATCTATCGCAGCGGCGCGAACATCAAAAGAAGCTTTCCGGTATGACCAGTATGTCCCCGGGGCGCATCCATATATTGGCGGAAATATCACCGTCCTTAATCAAGTCATTCAGACGAACAGACAGTTTCCGTTGCTTGCCATCGATGGTCCGAATAATACTGGCTTTATTGCCGGATGCAAATTCAGTCATCCCCCCAACAGCAATCAGTACATCCAACAGAGACATTTCCTGACGATAGGAGAGTGCCTGCGGTTTGGCGGCCTGTCCGATGACGCGAATTTGCTCGCTGTACGATCCGACAAATCCAGTGACCATCACGGTAACTACTGGCTGCTGAATAAATTTGGTCAGAGAATTTTCTATATCTCTAGCCAGTTGCGTTGCGGTTTTACCACTAGCCGGCAGATCTTCCACCAAAGGCGTTGAAATTTTTCCGTCAGGGCGCACTGGAACACTGAGAGATACTTCGGGGTTATGCCAGACGATAATATTGAGATTATCTCCTGGACCAATCAGATAATCATGCCGCTGAACCTGGCTATCGTCCACCTGGGGTTGATGGCTGGTGCTAGCGCATCCCCCGAGCATCAACATCGAAACAGCTAAAACGGCTAACCATCTCATGAAGTCGCTATACATAATTTTTTTCCTTTTTGATCATTGAAGTTGAGACGAGAGTACAAAAAAAATACGGTGATTATTTTCATCTTGTTGATAAGCCTATCTGCGGGCAATCAGGTCACGCACAAAGTTGACCGGAATCGCATACGTAATGCCACTGGGATTAGTAATCGCAGCTTCCTTCGTTGAATTAATCACTTTGTTAATAACACCATATACAACGCCCGTTTCTGGATCGTATAACGGACTTCCGCTACCGCCGGGGTAAGCGGTTCCATCCAGTTGGAATACTGGATATGCGTTCCGTTGCATTTGTATGATGGCTTTTACGTCCAGATATTTGGCATTAGGCGCCTGCGTGGCAACCGGCGTAATCGCCGCAATCATGCCGCGATGGGTCACATGATGAAATCCTAGAATGCCGGTAAGAGGAAACCCTGTAAAAACCATCGATTGACCTTCTCGGACAGCAGTAGAGTCGCCCAGCTTCATAGGCGGAAGCGGCAGTCCGCTGATTTTTAACAAAGCCAGATCATGCAACTTATCCATGGCGATCAATACTGCATCCCGATACTCAATGCCCTCACCTTTTCCTACCGTAATACGTAAAGTTTCCTTGTGCTCACCATCAATCAACTCAGGGATAACGTGCGCATTAGTAATGACGCTAAGACCATCGCCCACAACAAATCCAGTACCCACAAAACTAGTCGCTGGGCTACGGAGCTGCAAGAAAGTGCCAATCCCAACAATGGATGGCTTAACGCTTTCAATCGTCTGCATCAACTCGCTGGCACTGATAGGTTCCAGCAAACAATACCCAATTAAAAAAATAAGGGACTTTCTAACCAACGATAATGTATTTTTCACATAGTCTCCCATTGGGGATATATTGAAGTCGAACATAAAAAATCTAAAAAAAATGGTTGCGATTTTTTACTCGTAATAGTGTTATCACAAGTCATAAGTCACCATTCATACCAGCACTTCGCCAGCCGCAGCCTGGCTAAGAAAAGCCGTAGGGCTAGCAGTCAAACCGTAGGCACCGGATTGAAACAAAACAATCAAGTCCCCAACCTCTGCCTTAGCCAATTCCATATCTTCTGCAAGTATGTCGAGCGGTGTACATAATGGCCCCACCACGGACACTACTTCGCGCGCGGTCTCCAACATTTTATTGCCCACCGTGACCGGATAATTTTTGCGAATCACCTGACCAAAGTTGCCGGAGGCGGCCAAATGGTGATGCAACCCACCGTCAACAACTAAAAAAATCTTCCCACGTGAGGTCTTACGATCCAGAATCCGAGAAACATAGACGCCTGCTTCGCCCACCAGATAGCGTCCCAACTCGATGACTATCTCAGTATTCCCCAACGCAGCCCGCACACGCGGTAGCCACTGCCCTAGATGCTCACCGATCGGACGCACATCTAAAGGCTTATCTCCGGGAAAGTAAGGGATACCGAATCCCCCGCCAATATTAAGAAAACGCATGGGCTGTGGTGCGTACCCGGCAAGCCGAAAAGCCAAATCAAATGTACGCGATTGTGCATCCATAATTGCAGCGGGGTTTAGGCTCTGGGAGCCGCTAAAAATTTGTAATCCGTGAAAATCGACATCTAACCATGCAAGGCGTTTGAGCAGCTGCGGCACCAATTCGGCATCGATACCAAATGGTTTGGGACCGCCACCCATTTTCATACCCGATGTTTTCATTTCGAAATCCGGATTTACCCGCACAACCACCCGAGGCGCAATTCCAAGTAGTTGCCCAATATCAACAACTGCTTCAAGCTCGTGCTCCGACTCCAGATGAATGACCACACCGGCGGCGATCGCTTGGGTTAACTCTGCGGCTGTTTTTCCTGGTCCGGCGAAACTGATACAGTCTGGCCTCATAGGCGTATCGAGCGCCACTTTAAGTTCGCCGCCAGACGCAATATCAAATCCATCGACCAGATTGGCCATACACTGAACGACAGCAGGCATCGGATTTGCCTTGATCGAATAATGCAGCGCGATCTCTTTTGGCAAAGAACTGCGAAGGTACTGCGCCCGCGCTACCAGCAGGCCGCGATCATACGCATAAAACGGCGTCTTTCCGACACGCTGAGCCAGTTGTGTCAACGGTATGCCGCCAATCTGAAGGCAATTGCCGACGGTCGGAAACTTCTGCTGCGGCGCATGAACTGGTTTCGGCAGCATCGTCATTTCACCTGATCAGTAAAAAATGAAGCTAAGCTCAGTTGCAAAAACTTGCGATCAATTTTCCCGTTTGGGGTACGCGGCAACATATCTGCCCATTCCTCGACGTGCGCTGGAACCATATACGATGGCAAACGACTCTGACATCCCTTAAGCAAAGCCTGAGCCGATGACATGCCGTCAGCGCGTGGGACCACAACAATAATAGCTTGGCCCAACTGTGGGTGCGGCACACCAATTGCGGCTGCCTCCGCCACCAATCCTGTTGCGTAGACCACCTCTTCTACTTCATACGGGCTAACCCGATAACCTGATACTTTGATCATGTCGTCATCGCGTCCAATGAAATAGAGAAATCCCTCTTCGTCCAAGCGCACGGTGTCGCCCGACCACACTGCAATCTCGGCGAACGGAAGCGCCTTGTCCTGTCCTGGCGCAGGCTTAAAGTGCCGCGCAGTTTTTTCTGGATTATTCCAATAGCCCATAGCGACCAATGCACCACGATGCACTAATTCCCCCGGCTCATTCGGCTCGCAAAGGGTTCCGTCGGGACGAACCACAATCACTTCAGCATTTGGAATGGCACGTCCAATCGAATTGGGGCGCGTAGCGATTTCAGAAGGTGGCAGAAAAGTGGAACGGAATGCCTCCGTTAGCCCGTACATCAAATAAATCTGCGTTGCAGGTAATGCCGCACGCATTTTATCCAATGTCGGACGCTGTAACGCGCCTCCAGAATTGGTAATGTAGCGCAAACTACTTGCATCACCCCAATCTTGTTGCGCCAATTGATGCCACAGCGGCGGAACAGCAGCAAGACCGGTAATGCGCTCAGTCTTTACGGCCCTGACGATATCCGGTGGAAATAAATAGTTCATCAAAACGACTGAAGCACCGGCATAAAACGCAGTCGTCAACTGGCTCAATCCATAGTCGAAACTCAACGGTAACGCAGCAAGAATGCGATCTTGAGCGGTATTACCCAGATAACCTGCCACACTGACTGCACCTGCAACCATATTACGATGAGATAGGACCACCCCTTTCGCGCGGCCCGTACTGCCGGAGGTATAAAGAATGGCGGCCATGTCGCTATCAATACGACGGTGGCGTGCCAAGGACCTGAGTTTATGACAAACCTCGTCCCAATAGACAAAGTCTATGCCCTGCAATAAAGAGGAATTTGGCAATGCCGCCCCTGAGCCGACGATAATAACCGTATGCAAATCCCTGCTCTGCTGCATTACATCCGCAAGAGCCGCCAACCGGTCGGTCGTCGTTATCAGGATCTTGACGTTGCAATCAGCAAGAATATGCGCGACCTGAGCAGATTTGAGCAGTGGATTGACGGGCACAAATACGGCTCCGGCCGCTGCCGCACCAAACATTCCCACCACCGCTTCGAAACGTTTCTCCAGATATATCGCAACCCGTTCACCGGCATTGATCCGAAGCTCGAGCAAAAGCTGCGCCATTGCATCGACTTGTGTCGCCAGTCCAGCATACCCGAGACGATGTCCTTGATACACCAAGGCTTCTGCATCTGGCGACGCAGAGGCTGCGTGAAAAATAAACTCGTGAACAAGATTAGTCATTGCGGCAAAAAATCAAAAAAGGTAGACGGCTTACAGGGCCAGATAAATGTAACTTTCAATCAAAAGACTGTGCTTACTCAACTTACTTAATCCCATGTCGTCCGATTAAGTCATACAACGTTGGCCGACTAACGCCAAGTAATTCAGCGGCCTTAAGAATATTGCCGTCCGCTCGACCCAATGCCTTCACCACAGCTTTGTATTCCGCGTCGTCTCGTATCTGCCGTAAGTTAATCGGCTCCTCCGTCGATGGATTCACAGCCAGACCGAGATCATCCGCGGTTATCTGGGGACCATCCGCCATGATGACAGCACGCATCACGCAATTTTCCATCTCACGTACATTGCCGGGCCATGCATAACCTTCGATCGCAGTCAAAGCCTCCTGGCTAAAGCGCAGCACAGAACGTCCCTCTTTGGCGCTGATCTTATTGACAAAGTGATGGGCCAGTAATGTCGCATCACCGGCTCGCTCCCTCAAGGTAGGAATCTTGATCACGATCTCGCTCAAGCGGAAATATAAATCCTCCCGAAAGCGTCCGGTAACAGTCAACTCTTTTAAATTTTGGTGGGTCGCGCAAACGACACGCACATCAACTGGAATTTCAGTGTGACCACCAACGCGCTCAATGACACGCTCCTGCAAGAACCGTAGAAGTTTTGCTTGTAAAGACATCGGCAAATCGCCCACTTCATCCAGAAAAAACGTGCCACCATGGGCCAGCTCTACCTTGCCTAACGTTTGCTTGGCAGCGCCGGTGAACGCACCTTTTTCATAGCCAAATAACTCGCTCTCCAGAAGATTCTCGGGTATGGCGGCGCAATTAATTGCCATGAAGCGATGCCCATGACGCGCGCTAAGCTGATGCAATGCCCGCGCCAGGATTTCCTTTCCTGTACCGCTGTCACCCAACAGCATGACCGAAGCAGAAGACGGAGCAACCTTCTCTATATTGCGGCAGACCTTCAACATGCCAGCATCACGGCTAATCAGGCCAGTCATCGGCGAGTCGCTTTGTGCCAATTGCATGCGGCGATTTTCGCGCTGCAGTGCATGCAAATAAAAAGCACGTTCAACGACCAGACGTAATATTTCATCGTCACACGGCTTTTGATGGAAATCATACGCGCCCATACCGATCGCACTGACCGCATGGGCGTGGTCCTGATTGCCGGTTAAAACGATTAACTTGGTATCAGGAGCAAGCGCCAGTAATTGCTGTAACGTGGCCAATCCCTCGGTCGCACCGTCTGGATCGGGTGGCAAGCCAAGGTCCATCGTCACGACCGCAGGTTCGTGCCGCCGCATCATTGCCAGCGCGCTTTCACGGTCACCTGCAATCAGGACTTCATAAGCGTCGAAACTCCAGCGCAATTGCTTTTGGAGGCCAGGATCGTCTTCGATGATCAACAGCTTTGGTTTATTTTGACTCACTGGCTTCCTCTTGCAATAGCGCGATAGGTTTCGTCGTATCCTTATGAAATGGCAGCATCATCAGAAAGTTTGTGCCGATTGACTCTTGACTGATGACGGTAAGTTGGCCTCCCAACTCATTGATATACTCGTGACTTTCAAACACACCAATACCCATTCCTGCCGATTTCGTACTTTCAAAAGGCTTAAACAATCGGTCACGAATGAACTCCTTGCTCATCCCTCGTCCTGTATCGTTGATCGATATCGCCACACGTTCATCAACCTTTGCAACACTAACGACCACTTTGCCGGCTTTGGATGTTGCTTCAATCGCGTTCTGAATGATGTGACCAATCACCCGTTCCAGCCTTTCCCAATCGGCCATCACCACTAAGCCGGGATCACCGATCTCAAGCGTAGGTCGGGGTTCTGCACGCGACTTGGACTGAATGATTTGCTGTAAGAGCGCATCAATGTTCAACGGAATATAGGTCTCAATAGCGTCTTTACGGCTCAACTTCTGCAACAACAATTTCATCTTTTGCACTGAGTGATTAATCGTCGCGAGCATGTCTTTTTGAAATTCTGGATTGTGCTTATGCTTTTCTGCATTCGACATCAATAGCGATAGCTGTGAAATCAAATTTTTCAAATCATGTACAACAAACGTCGACATACGATTAAAGGATTCAAATTGTCGCGCAACCATCAAGGCATGCGCAGATTCCTGCTGCGCCAAATAACTAGCGGCCTGACTGCCCGCAATTTTAAGCAAGTCTATGACCTCCCAATTTAAATTCAACGCACTTCTGGGTTGGGCCAGCACAACAAACCCCAACAATTTTCCATGCAAGCTAAGTGGTATTACTAACCAGGCTTTGGAAAAATTGCACAACCACTCAGGCAGTGCGACATTGGTATAACGCGTCGGATTGTCTGCATACTCTTTAAGATCAATCACCCATTGTTTCTGCTCAAGAAAACGACATAAGGAAAGATTCGCGGGGTCGGACTGGCTCATGAGAGACATATTCCAATTTGCGAGGCGTTCACAGTGTCCTGATTGTCCTGATTCGCGGGTGACAAAAAGCGCCCCTCCCGGACTTTCGACCAACTTGGCTAATGCCTGAACAACGCGCACTCCTAAATCAGGTCCATCTTCGGACAAAATCCGCGTAAATCGTAACCACTCTTCACGATAGTCATAGGTGTAATTAAAAAAATGCTTGCTGATCACCACTCGTAACCATGAACGAAATACGCCAGAAAACAATATACAACCCAGCAAAATCAACGCGCCAAACAAAAATGCTACCTGAATGACTGTGCCCCAACGGCCACCAAAATAGCGCAGGTAATAACCGGCAGATGCCATCGCCAATAAGTAAATTGCTGCGCCAAAAAGTGACACGGAATGAAACGCAATGCGACGAGAAACGGTGAAACCCAGTGACCATTTGGGATTACGGGATGCCGACATAGCAATCAACGGCACTGTCAGCGCGTTGACGACACCGCGAGCCGACCATATCTCGATATTGACGTGCCGAAACAGCATAGCGTCGCTATACATATAAAAATCATAGGCAAATAGACCACCCATGCCCATGCAAGCAAATTTAATTCCCCAGCGTTCTTCGACAGGTGTATTGCGATAAAGCTGCTCCACCAACAGAAGTCCAAGTACAGCGGATGCTAATCGGCCAACGGTACTAGCCATCACAACGATCTCTGCAACGACAAAATGCTGTTCCGTATTTCTGGCAAGGGTAGCCAATAAAATGACCAGATAAAATATCCCGATCGCAACGACTACCGAATTTAATCTTGGCCCAGACAGACTTTTCGGTTTCTGAAAAAAACCCATCAGCAATAGCAGGAAACCAGTCCACCCGGCATTCCTGAGCACTTCGGTTACATCGCTGATTACTGAAAAATGCGTGGCCCAACCGGACTGCCAGGCCAGCGTCGCACTCCATCCTATCGTCAGCAGACAGGAAAATATCAGCGCCTTAGCGTTAAGTTGCTTCCTCCAACTGGTCAGCAGCAGCACAATGAGAGAAAAAAATGCGAGCATTGCCAACGAGTAGCCCAGTACCGCGATGTTCATCGACATTTGAAAGGCTACCGCCATCTTATCTGCCGGCCCCAAAAAGCACGACTCTGAGCGTATCTATCAATATAAGAATGTCCAAAAATAAGCTGTTGTTTTTGACATAGTACAAATCATATTGCAGCTTCTGAATCGCATCCTCCACCGAAGAACCGTATTGATAACGGACCTGCGCCCACCCGGTTATTCCCGGCTTTACGCTATGCCTGACGTTATAGAACAGAATTTCTTTGCTGAGTTGCCTGACAAAATATGGCCGTTCCGGTCGAGGGCCGACAAAACTCATTTCCCCCTTCAGGACGTTAAGAATTTGCGGCAGTTCATCAATACGCAATTTGCGAATGATCGAGCCGACCCTGGTTATACGGGGATCATTCGACGAGGCCCACTGCGGTTTTCCTGACTGCTCCGCATCGTTTCGCATGCTACGAAATTTGATCACCATGAAGCAGTCACCATCTTTTCCGACGCGCTCCTGCTGATAAAAAATCGGCGCCCGATCCTCGATGAAAATACACAAAGCAGCAAGCAGCATGATCGGTGCTGTAAAAATCAGAAGGATCACACTAGTTAATATGTCGAAAAATCTTTTGAAGAAAACACGCAGCGTCGTCTGGTCAAATCCAGTACCAAAGACTAGCCAACTCGGCAGCAAAGAATCGACTCTGATCTGGCACACTTCTCTTTCAAAAAATGCCGCTGACTCGATGACGCGGATACCGCTTAGCTTGCATTCCAGCAACTCATTGATACGTCCACTCGCACCACGCCGATTTTGTAGTGCGACCACAATCTCATTAACATCATGCCTTCTGGCAATCGTTAGCAACGACTCATCAGCGCAAAAAATGTTGCCCTGTGGCACGCAATTAGTTTCGCTCCCGACGGAAACATAACCGACGATATGATATTTATTGTCACTGATACCGCTGGCCACTACGCTACATTCACGCGCCAGTTCGCCAATACCTAAAAAAATAATCCTTGAAGCCAGAAATTCAGATTTAGAAAATTTAAAAAATATGGCGCGTGCCAGCAGAATGCCTACGCCTGCAAAAAAAAATGCTAATAGCAAGATACCGCGACCCAGATAGAGTTCGGGAGCCACATAAAAAACGACGATCAAGATCCCAAGTCCCATTGCGAACGAAGGCATAATGCGAAGAAATGTCGTGCGCAGCCCTCCATTTAGGTTACGTTGATACATTCCGAGCGCACTCATCCCGAACACGATTGAAACAACAAACGCACAATTTGAAGGCAAAAATTCGGCGAAGTTTGTCGCCCAATGGCTACCTCCAACGAATCGAATATTGACGCCCAGGTACGCAGCGCTCAGCAAAATCAGAATTTCCACGCCAAGCAGAATAGATACTATTTTTGATACATAGTGATTTGAAATTTTTAACACGCTTAGCTCCGCACCCTTGTTGCTCCACGAAATCCACTACACAGCATGGAACAATGATTACTCATTACGGCGAATATCACTTTTGTCGTTCTTACACGGTCAAAAAAGTTATTACTCGGGCAGAGACGTATTCAGACTTGGCAATTGCGTTGTCGCTTATGCCGGAAAAAAACTGGTAATGACCCACTAGAAAAACTTTCATAGAGCAAAAATTTATACGAAAAAAATCCTTGGTGTTCTTTGATAAATTTTTCCCCGATGACATGAACAATCACTTTGTCAATACTGCAACTTTAGTTAAAATGTTCTATTTATAGTCACATAACTATAGCGTTGGAAATTGTCAAGATTCCTACGAAAACTGACATTTCCTATCATTTATTTTTCTCGTAAAAATAATAGAGTTCACAAAAATATGAGTAACTACTCAAGAGATTTGATGCCGCCAGACCTCGCGAATGAGAGATGGAGATAAGCGAATGCGCAAAAAAAATCGCGGCTTTAGTACACATTCCTCGCTGTATCGGACTCTCAATAAAGTTTGCACTTAGGGAAATCTCCGTTATGGTTTGGCTGTCCTCGAGAAAAAGGGGATCGGGCTTGAGAACCTGCCATCCATAGCGCACAAACGGCGCAAAGCCGTTTTTTTACGTGCGTCTGCCTTTGTTGCGCCTTCATTGGGCGGCATCGGTGGGAGCCTTCGGGCTGCCGGTGGCTATGGATGCCGGTTTCTCAACCTGCCTTTGCTGCCCACCCGCTTGAGAACGGGTCGCAGTGTAATCGACACCTTTAGAAATCACACTATGCCAATTACCACGACGCCTATTCACACCAACTTATACAACATTAGTCGCTTTTACAGCCAAACCAGCACGGTGGACCACTCATGAACACACCACCACCATCACCATCCAACCAACCAGAATTTCCAGGAGCATTCCATCAATCATTTTCGTGGCTACTTTTGGAACACAAACATAATGAGCGCGAGCAGTTTTATGCCATGACGGTAGATGGCTGCGAAGGCATCAAAACATGCCTCGATATAGTCCATTTGAGTAATTCGGATAGAAATACCGATACCGCCCCAACACTGGATATTGTTGCGACGGAGCGCTTGCTGCGTCTGGCACTGATGTCATCTCAACTGCTGGCGGACATGGCTGCGCGTCGTATTGATCGGCTTGATGACAGAACCAGCAGGTAACCTGAAAAAGGTGCGTCTGGGCGGATGGCGACGATGCAAGCGCCTCACCCTGCCCTTAGCATCATCAGACCGCGGCGGCGCAACGCCGCGCTGCTAAGATAGAGTTATCCCACCATCCATCGTATTTGGAGATTTGCAGATGACGACCAAGAAACAGACTTTTTCATTTCCTCAGAGCAAAGGCGTTCCGGCCCAAGTGGGTCCGTTTGCACATGCCACTCAATGGGGCGATATGGTGTTTATTACCGGACAAATGCCGACCGATCCCGTTACCGGCGGGGTGGTCGGCGACGATATCGTGACGCAAGCCACGCAAGTACGCAAAAACCTGGAGGCCGTGCTGATCCAGTTTGGCCTGACATTTGATGACGCGTTAATGGTGCGGATTTACCTCACCTCTTTTGACGATTACGACGCGTTTAATACTGCGTATGCGAGCTGGTTCAAAGGTCCGCTGCCCAGCCGCACCTGCGTCGGTATCACCGGACTGGCAGTTGGGGCGATTGTTGAGATTGACTTGATTGCGGGAATACCAAAGAAGCAATGAGAGACGCAATGCGTTGAGGCCTACCGAGGCGTGCATCCACACAAGATGCACGCCGAGCCGCAATTACACGCCAGCGCAAACGCCATCTGCACGGGGATCGGTAGCACCTTCGATCATGCCATTGGGATGCACGGCGACCACACCCGCATGGCCCATCATATCGGTGTAATCGTCAACGACTTCGACTTCATGCCCTGCACGACGTAAGGCTAAGATAGTCTCCGGATCGATGCGCCCTTCCACCTTGAGATTAGTCGAAACATCGCCCCACGTGCGGCCCAGTAGCCAGCGCGGAGCGCTCACTGCGCGTTGCATATTTTGTCCAAATAAGACGTGACGCGTGAACACCGCCGCTTGCGTCTGAGGCTGGCCCTCTCCGCCCATGGTGCCGTAGGCAATCGTGCGGCCATCGTTGAGTTTGGCTAATGATGGATTGAGGGTGTGAAAAGGTAGTTTGCCCGGCAAAAGTTGATTAACTCCGTCGTCAAGAGAAAAACTGGCACCACGGTTTTGCCAGACTACGCCAGTATCCGGTACGACGACACCGCTGCCGAACTCCCAAAAAATACTTTGAATGTAGCTGACGACTCTACCTTGCGCATCAGCGGCACCCATCCAGATGGTGTCACCAGGTTTGGCAGGATGCGGCCAAGGCGCAGCCATGTCGGATCGAATGTAGGCGGCCTCGCTATCAAGTAGCGCTTCTTTGAGCCAGTCGCCAGCATTAACGCTCATGTGGGCGGGGTCACTGACGTGCGCGTTGCGCAGGATGAACGCACGTTTGGTCGCTTCGACCAGACCGTGAATATGCGCGAAGCCATCGGCTTCCGTCACGCCCAAGCGGTCAAACAGGCCGATGATCATCAAGGCCGATACGCCTTGCGTGGGTGGCGGCAAATTGTAGACACTACCTGACCGCAACTGCACCTTTAAGGGCGCAACTATTTGCGCACGGTAGGCGGCAAGATCGGCGGCGCGAAGCGGACTGCCTAGCCGTTCGAGACCGCTGGTCAAGGTTTGTGCCAGATCGCCACGATAAAAGTCGTCTAGACCTGCGTGCGCCATTCTCTCCAGCGTGGACGCCAGTGCTGGTTGTTTGAGGATGTCGCCTTCGCTCGGCACGCCACCGTGCGCATACGTATCGACAAAGCCCGGCTGATCAGATAGTTGAGACCATTTATCACGTGTCAGTTGCACTTGTGAACGGGTAATGGGCACACCAGCTTTGGCATAACCGATCGCATCCGACAACAGCCTTGCAACCGGCAATGCTTTCCCCCAGCGACTGGCATGCTCCAACGCCACGGACCAACCGGAGACCGCACCAGCTACCGTCAATGCTGCACGTGCACCACGGGTCGGGATACTTTGTTCACCAGCGTAGAACTGGCGATCCGCCAAACCCGCAGAAGGACCGCATGCCTGAATTGCGACCGGCTCACGACCGGGTTCGCTGATGATCCAAAAACCGTCTCCACCAATGCCGTTCATGTGCGGATAAACAACGGCAATGGCGGCTGCGGCGGCAACCATTGCCTCGACTGCGTTTCCACCTTCGCGCAATACGGCAGCACCGGCTTGCGCTGCGAGATGGTGCGGTGCGGTAACCATACCGCCGACACACGTTTTGCTATGCAACATACTTGCTCCTATTGGTTTTGATTTAATGTCGTTCCGCACAGTGCCCGTAAAAGCAGCGTGCGTAATTATGTGCTTTCACCTGGTTCTAAATCTGTGTTTTATCAGTCAAGCTAAATAGTAGTATTAACGATTTCTGAATAATTGGTTAGATTATTTTAATTGTAAAATTGAGGTCTCTTTCGTATCGTATATTCTTTTGTTAGCCAGAATTCGCTGCACGAAGAACGATAAACTTCAATCGATAAACTGCGCGTTTATCGAAGCGACTTATTCCCGTTAAAACAAAAAAATCAAAAATGACGGAGACTAAAAAATGTTTAAAAATATTTGTGTCGCATTAATTATCTTTTTGCCCTTCTTTCAATCCACAAGCGCCTCTGCGCAACAGCCCATAAAACTAAAAATGGCGCATCAATGGTCAGACGATAAAGCCAATTATGTCGTTGTGGCTGGTAAAAAGTTCGCCGAAGAAGTGGCGAAAGCATCGAATAACCAAATAATAATTGATATTTTCCCCGCGGACTCTTTAGTCAAAGCGCTCAATACCCACACAGCATTAAAAAATGGCGCAATCGATCTGGCTATTTATCCCTATATTTACTCCGCTGGAGCGATCCCGGAGATGAATCTGGTCCTATTGCCGGGGCTGTGGAAAACGCCTGAAGATGTGTTCCGATTCCGCAACAGTGAAGCGTTTGCAAAACTCGAGCAAAAAGCGGAAGCGTATGGATTCAAAACGTTAAGCTGGATTCAAATATCCGGCGGCGTTGCGTCCACCAACAAGCCGATAAAAATACCTGCTGACATCTCCGGCGTGAAGGCAAGAGCTGCGGGCAGAATGATGGAATTTGCATTGCAAAAGGCTGGCGCAAGCACGGTATCGCTAGCGTCATCGGAGACCTACAATGCGATGCAACTTGGTCTGCTGAATGCCGTATGGACATCATCTGGCACGTTTGGCTCATTTAGGTTGTATGAGGTGGCCAAATACTATATCTCGCCAGAAGACTACAGCATTTATTACACCATTGATCCGATTGCGATCAGCATGAAAACCTGGAATAAGCTGACACCGGCGCAGCAGAAAATATTAGTCGATGTTGGCAAAAGTCTGGAACAGGAATCTTTTGAAGCGGCAAAGAAAGACGATCAAAGAGTGGCAAAACTGTTTGCGGATAACGGTGCCAAAGTAAGCAAAATGACGCTCGTCGAATGGACGCAATGGCAGAAATTATTCCAGGAATACAGTTTTGAAAAATTCCGCAAAGAGGTTCCTAATGGCGCTCAGTTGCTTGATCAGAGTGTCGTTTTCAAGAAATAGACCCAGACCATATTATGGAAAATATTTCTACGGCTGCTTCTGCTTCGAATACTGCTTCTAATACTGCTTCTAATTCTGCTTTCACTACCACTGCTTTTGAACGCATGATCGACCGATTCTGCAATGGCCTCGGTATGTCGGTCGGGCTGGTTGTGCTGCTTGCGATGACGTTGATTTCATGCGGGGTGATCGCACGCGAATTATTCGGCTTTTCCGATAATTGGATTACCGAAGTCACCTCTTATTTGATGGGCTATGTCACCTTTGTTGGCGCGGGCTTTCTGCTCTGGAGTGGACGCCATGTTCGCGTAGAAATACTGGAATCTCATCTGGGAAAGAATGGCAAGACTGCGCTATTTCTCATCACCAACGTGGTCGTTGGCATGGTCGGCATTTTACTCGTCTATCTCAGCTTCAATTTTTGGCTTGAAGCATGGCAGAGCGGCGAAAAATCGTGGGGCACATTTTCCATTCCTTTGTGGATGCCCTATTCGATCATGCTTGCCGGGACCGTCATTTTTTTGTTTCTGCATGGTGCGAGAGCCTTCATAGATTGGCAAAAATTGCACAGCCGACAATGTAAGAACAACTATATCCCCGCAGGCATCCCGCATAAAAATTGATTTAGAGAGACGACAAAATGGAAATGCTTATTGGCCTCGGGATGTTCGTTAGTCTCCTGGTGGTGTTGACCTTGGGCGTTCCGATCGCTTATTCGTTATTGTTTGTCGGGATTGGCACATTGCTGGTGGTGAGCGGCGATATCAGTTCTCTCGGTATTGTGGCCAATACCTATTGGAGTTCGGTCACCAACGTTACGCTGACCTCATTGCCTTTATTCATGTTAATGGGGGCGATTATCTCGGCCTCAGGAATGGGCGCGCGTCTCTATAATTCGCTGGCAACCATTTTGCATGGCATACCGGGCGGTCTTGGTGTGGCGACGACAATCGCGTGCACGATCATGGCAACGGTTTCAGGCTCCAGCGTGGCGACTGCCGCAGCGCTCGGCGGCTTTGCCATTTCGGAAATGCGGCGTCATGGTTATCCGGATGCGGAAGCATGTGGCGCGGTGGCGGCTGGCGGAACCCTTGGCATTTTGGTCCCCCCAAGTATTCCCTTGATCGTCTACAGCGTCATCTCCGAACAATCCATCGGCAAGCTGTTTATGGCATCCATCGTGCCGGGCCTCATCATGGCCATGTCCTTTGCGGTTTATCAGGTGGCGATGTCACTTCGGAGAGGTAAACCAGCCGTTGTGGGTACTGAGCAGAAAAGAACCGTGACGGCAATGGAGCGCCTGGCAGCGGTAAAAACAATCGGTCCTTTCGTGGTCTTGATTTCCATCATTCTTGGATCGCTATATTTGGGACTGGCTACGCCGCCCGAAGCGGCTGCACTCGGAACGGTCGTTAGTTTATTACTTTCCGGGATTATTTATCGCGACATGACGTGGGATAAATTTCGCACCATTCTTCTCGGAACCGCTCAAGGCAGTGTAATGATTCTGGTGGTCATCGCCGGCGCTATCGTGTTTGGCTATGTGATGACGACTACGCAAGTGGCAACGGCACTTTCATCCTCGGTTGCGCATGCCCACTTCTCTCCATGGGTGGTCTTTATTTTCATTAATTTATTGCTGCTTTTTCTCGGATGTTTCATGGAGACCATCGCCATTATCGTGATTACGATGCCGATACTTATTCCCATTGTGACCGCTTTTCATTGGGATCTTATCTGGTTTGGCGTCATCGTCGTAATCAATATGGAAATGGCATTGATCCACCCACCGGTCGGTCTCAATTTGTTTGTGGTGCAGAATGTGGCGCGCGATGTCCCCTATCGTCGCATCGTGATCGGAACGCTGCCTTATGTCGGCATTATGATGGCGGTGCTTGCGCTGATTGCGTTCTTCCCTGCATTGACCACTCTTTTGCGATGAGGTCTGTAACGCTGCATTCAGAAATAAATAATCAGCAATAAGCAATAAGCAATAACAAAATGCCGGGTCAAATGATTTGACCCATCATTTTTATTCACTGTCGCTAAACCTGATTCACGCACTTGCCAATGTAGCCTCAACCGCTAATCCGATTTCCAAAATCTTGCGATCATTGCCACCAACAGCGGCCAGCATCAATCCCACCGGCGCATCACCTGCCGCATGGCAAGGCAACGAAAGCGCGCAACCATCGAGAAAATTGATCACCGACGGATTCCGCAAAATCAAGCCGTTGGCCTTGTTATACGCCTCGTCGCTGGCCTCCAGAGCGGCGATAGTCGGTGCCACAATCGGGATAGTCGGCATCAACAATGCGTCGTACCCCGCAATCCTGCGCTCTACCGCTACGATCCATTGCTTGCGTGCCGCAAACAAGTCAATCAAGTCAGCTGCGCTCATCTCCTTGCCACGCAGTATGCGCGAGATCACGCGTGGATCGTACGACGCGGCGCGGTCGGCGATCAGCGTCCGATGCCAGGCGTAGGCTTCGGCTCCGGTGAAACCGCTTTTTGCATTGATGGCAGCCAGTTCGGCAAACTCGGGGATGTCGATTTCTTCAATTAATACACCCGCCTTTTCCAGACGCTGGCGTGCCTTGGCAAACGCTGTTGCAACCTGGCTATCCATACCATCCAGCACCAGAGTGGTTGGTAGCGCCAGACGCAAGCCACGTAGCGAATAAGGCATTAGCGGAAGGATCGGTTCACCGGCGATAATGGCATCAATCGTTGCGCAACAGGTGACGCTATTGGTGATCGACCCTATCGAATCCAGTTGCGCCGATAGCGGCAAAACACCTTGCAGCGATACTCGGCTAGCGGTCGGCTTGAAGCCAGTCAGTCCACACAGTGCAGCGGGAATCCGAATTGAACCGCCAGTATCAGAACCAATTCCGGCAACCGCCATGCCATCGCTGACCGACACAGCCGCGCCGGACGACGAACCGCCGGGAATGCGCCCGTTGGCCCGATCCCATGGATTGCGCGGCGTGCCGTAATGTGGATTGATACCAAGACCGGAATAAGCAAATTCGGTCATATTGGTACGCCCAATGATGACTGCACCGGCGGCGGCCAGTCGCTGCACCACTACCGCACTTACCTGCGCTGGCGGCGCATCGTTGAGCGCCACCGACCCAGCCCGCGTAATGCTACCGGCGACATCAAACAGATCCTTGACTGAGATCGGTAAGCCTTCTATCGGTGAGCGAGTCTGGCCGCTGACGCGCAAGATATCCGACGCTTGCGCAGCCGCCCTTGCTGTGACTTGGTAGATTTCGGTGAATACCCGGCTGCCTTCGCCGGACTGCGCCAATGCGCGTTGCAGCGCGGTCTCGGTCAGCGCTGCGGAGCTGGTGGCATTCTGTTGCAGTGCTGCGGACAAAACCTGCAGGGTTGGTAGCGTGTTAGTCATAAGGTCTCGAAAAGGGTGTGATAGCTAATATTTGCTTTTTATGCCACCTCTGGCAATATATCGACTTCGTAATGGTGTCGCAAACTGCGTTGACGGCGCGGATCGAACAACTCCATTGTAAATGACTGTGCCGGACGAATGCCACCAATTGCACCAACAGTTCCGCAAGTCATTCCGCTGCCTGCGGGCAACATTGTGGCGCCGTTAGTATAGCCAGCGATCAGATCCTGCGGCGTGCGCAGTGACGCTAACGGACCTTCCTGATACAGAACTTGTTCGCCGTTTTCTTCGATGTAGGAGCGGATCACCAGTTCGTCCCAATAGTCTGCAACTTCGGCCAGACGCCACGCTGTGTTAGCGACCGGTTTTACGCATAGCTGTTTCGACAGCGCTACGCTATGCGCCTCCAGTTTGCGGTCAGTATGGTCGGAGGCAATGCTGACATAGAGTTCGCCTTCGGCGGCGAAGACAAAGGTTTCGACCTCTCCCGACGAATCTGGGCCAACTACCTGGACTTGTCGCGACTGCGTTAGCTGATTGCTCGCAATCCGGTAATACAAAGGAACGGCGCTTGGACGAGAGATGCCGATTGCCGCCAGTTCCTCTATGTGATGTTCAATGGCGGCGTGGTCGCGCCCGGCCCAACCGGCCACGATTAGGGTGTCGATATCAGTGTCGAGTTGGCGTGAACCTTGTTCGGTGTCGATTTGAAAGGAGATATGCATGATGATTCCAACGTTAAAGAAGACGGCACTGCAACGTGCAAAGCCGTGATGGTGGTGAAATTAGCGGACTTTTTTAATGAACACCAGGACCAGAAACGTTGCGGCTAATTCCAGCCCCGCCACGAAGTAAAGTCCAGAAGCCACGCTACCGGTGGAGGTTTTGAGCGAGCCGATAAGATACGGTGCGACGAAACCAGCCAAATTGCCAATCGAGTTGATGAGTGCGATGCCACCGGCGGCGGCGGTACCGGTAAGGAATGCCGCGGGAATCGACCAGAACACCGGGAAAGCAGCGAGAATACCTGCGGCAGCCAGCGTCAGGGCACACAGCGCCAGCACCGCATTGCCAATAAAGAATCCGGTCAATATCAAGCCAATGCTCGCTACCAAAGTTGCCAATGCACAGTGCAGACGCCGTTCGCCGCTGCGATCAGAATGGATGCCATTCCATATCATGGCGACGGTACCAGCGAGGAAAGGAACTGCCGAAATCAAGCCGATCTGCAAATTACCGACGATGCCGATTTCCTTGATGATGGACGGTGACCAAAAGGCAATCGTGGCGTTGCCGCTAACGACGCAAAAATACACAGCAGCGCATAGCCAAACCCGATAATTACGGCATGCGTCACGTAGTGAGGAATGTTTGCTGTCATGGTTTTCCGATGCCAACGCTTTGCTTACAGCCTGTTGCTCTGTCGTACTCAGCCATTTTGCATTGACTGGCTTCTCCGGCAGATAAAGCAATACCAAAATACCGGCGATTACGGAGGGAATCCCTTCCAGCAAAAACAGCCATTGCCAGTTAGCGAAATGACCAACGCCATCCATGCGACTCATGATAAGACCGGCAATCGGGCCACCCACGACGCCAGCAATCGCGAAGGAGGTCATGAACAGGCCATTAACACGCGCCCGCAGAGCTGCCGGAAACCAGTAAGTGAGGTACAGCACTACACCCGGGAAAAAACCGGCTTCGAACACGCCCAGAAAGAATCGAATGACATAAAAGCTGGCGGGTGTCTTGACATACACCATGGCCATTGAGGTCAAACCCCACAGGATCGTGATCCGGGCGAGCGTTTTTCTGGCGCCGATTTTTTCCAGCAACAAATTACTAGGGACTTCAAACAGGAAGTAGCCGATAAAAAAGATACCAGCGCCAAGTCCATAAACGGCCTCACTAAATTGCAAATCCTGCAACATTTGTAATTTGGCAAAGCCGACATTGACCCGATCTATCCATGCCAGTACGAACAGAAATACCAGAAACGGAATCAGCCGCCAGGCAATTTTCTTGTAGGTATCTTCCAACGCATTGTTCGCTAGTTTGATGTTGTTGCTCATGTGATGTCACCTGAAAAGGAAGTTGCTTCGCAGCCGTTAGCGAAGGATTGCGCGGTGTTTCTATGATCACCGTCACCGGTAGTACAGATCTGTCTATCGGATGAATTGAGTATGCGTAACGACCAGACGCCTGTCCAACAAGAAATTGTCAGCGCAGGCGATTGAAAAAGCTTATGAGCAAAAGTGGGGAGGTTTATGGAAGTTTAAGAGGATCTGTTCCTCTTATGGTGCGGGGCCTGATCAGGCAAGCGGGAAAGGCAGTTCCAGCGGTTCGGACGGTAATCTGGCGATTTCCGGTCCCCAATTCAGTGCGAATTCGGACGCGGTTTCCTGCGCGATGCTGGCAATGGTCTCGGTCAGAGCATTTTCTGGATCGTTGCGAAACGAGGCCATCAGCAGCAAAGCGGGAAACTCAGCATCCACCCGCAGCAGTTGCAAACTGCCATCATTGAGCTCACGCTGGATGATGGCAGGCGGCACTACGGCAACGCCGAACCCATCGCTGACCAGTCGTATCATGGTGGCCACGGAGGTAATGCAATTGATATGCAGCGAGCCACGTTCGCTGTTGGAAAACAGTTGTTTGATGATACTGTGCGGTCCCGAATTGCGGGCAAAACTGACCAGCGGAAAGGCAGCCAGATCGGACAAGGTCAGGGTTTCGTTGCCGATCTCCAACTTGCTGCTGCCAACCCAGCGCATCGGCAATTCGCACAGCTTGAAATTGCGTACATTGAGCGCGATCACTGGCTCTGCCAGCAGAACCAAATCCAGGTCACCCTTGCTGAACTGCTCGCTAAGATGAATAGTGGTATCGCTGGCGATTTCAATTTCCAGTTGAGGAAACAGTTTGTGAATACGTCCAATCAGGTCCGGAAACCAGCTATGTACGATGGATTCGATCACGCCAATCCTGATTACGCCAGAATAGTTATCACGGGCCGACATGTCGTCCTTCATTTCGCGCATCAGCTTGACGATACGTTCTGCATACACCAACGCCTTGCTACCGTCAGTAGTCAGGGCAACCTCACGTGCGCCACGATCAAACAGGCGCAGACCGAAATCCTGCTCCAGCGTGGCAATGCGGCTTGATACCGCAGCTTGCGTGGTGTGCAATTTTTCCGCTGTCAGCCGAAAATTTTTCAATTTCGCCAGCCAGACGAAGGTTTCGAGGAAACGGGTGTTCATCTGTCTATCGGTAATCTGTTATAGGTAAGGCATTAGTTTAGCTTAACAGGAAAGCATGAGGGGTGAAGAATGACGACCTAGCTGCGCTCGATTCTGATTTAATGCTGCTTAAGCGCTGAAGGAATTTATCGATCATGTCCATGTGATTCTGTAAAATTGTAGGTACTGGCAGCCTGTAGCTGCCAGCTTCCTTGCTACAAGTCTTAAAGCAAATTCATCTTTCTCGCCGCCTCACGCAACTCACCCCGAAAATCGGGATGGGCAATGCCGATCAGTTCCTCGGCGCGCTGTCGGGCCGATTTTCCGCGTAATTGCGCTACGCCGTATTCGCTCACCACATAATTCACATCATTCTTGCTGGTACTGACATGCGTGCCTGCGGTCAGTGTGGGGACAATCCGGGAGATGGTTTGATCCTTCGCGGTGGCAGGCAGGACGATAAAAGACTTTCCGCCGTTTGACCGATTTGCCGCACGTACGAAATCTGTTTGACCACCGGTACCGGAGACTGGACAGAACCCCAATGTTTCCGAACCACACTGGCCGATCAGGTCTACTTGCATCGTCGCATTGATGGTGACAAGATTGTCGTTCTGGCCAGCGAGATATGGATCGTTCGTGAAATCGGCAGGATGCATCTCCAGCACCGGATTGCGATGCATGAACTGATAGAGTTTTTTGGAGCCGAGCGCAAACGTGGCGAGCATCTTGCCCGGATGCATATTTTTCCGCTTATTGGTGACAGCGCCTGATTCAACTAGCGTCATCAGACCATCACCGAGCATTTCGGTATGAATGCCAAGGTCACGCTTGTGGGTTAATTGCATCACCACTGCATCGGGGATGCCACCGTAACCAATTTGCAGCGTGTCGCCATCATTGATCATATCCGCGACGTATTTGCCGATTGCTTCCTGTACCGGGCCAATTTTAGGTAAACCGACTTCTGGCAGCAGCTCCTCACTTTCAACAATGGCCGCGACCTGCGAAATATGGACGCGACAATTACCGTAGGAATACGGCACATTCGGATTGACTTCAAGAACGATCGCACGGGCCTTTTCAATCGCAGCCATGGTGTAGTCCGCGGCTAGACCGAGTGAGAAATAACCTTCCTCATCCATCGGTGAAGCCATACTAAAGACAACATCAGCGGGCGAGAGTCCTTGCCGAAGCAAACTGGGTAACTCGGCAAAATAGGCGGGTATATAGTCGGTCCAGCCAGCCTGACCTCCGGCGCGTGACGCCGGGCCAAAGAAATACGCAACGTGGCGCACATGATCCGTCGTCTCATGGTCGTAATAGCCGTACTTTCGCAATGGAAGAATCTGAGATATGCGCACGTCCAGAAAATCCCGACGCTGCTCGGAGAGTGCCGTCAGCAGCTTTGGTGGCTCAGCAGAACCGGTCGGTACGACAATGGTGTCGCCATTATGAACAAGACGAATGGCGTCGTCGGCACTTAGACGTTTTTCCTGATATTTTTGATCGAACGACATGTGGATCTCCTCATTATTTTGTTATATTTATATTGTCTTATGATGTCTTATTTTTCGGTATTACTGGTGCGGCAATAGCCAGAGACTATTTTGAGGCGTGGTGGTCGGCAAGCGCCCTGCTTTCACGCCGCGATTTTAGTTCCGTCAGGTCGCTTGCTTATACGCCCTGACTTCAGTCAAAACATGCATCAGAACGTATCGCCAGGCAAGCGTACCCATCCCTCCATCAACACCCGTGCGCTGCGGCTCATGATCGCTTTGGTCACCGTCCATTCATCGTTGTTCTGGACAGCTTCTGCACCCACCCGCAAGGTACCTGAAGGATGTCCGAAACGCACTGCACTTAACGCGCCACCGCCAGCGGCGAGGTTCACCAGCGTGCCGGGTATCGCTGCGGCGGTCCCGATGGCAACCGCTGCCGTACCCATCATGGCGTGATGGAGTTTGCCCATCGACATCGCCCGAACCAGCAAATCGATGTCGCCAGTCTCAACCGGTTTACCACTGGAGGAAACGTAGGCAGCGGGTTTGGCGATGAAGGCAACCTTTGGTGTATGTTGACGATTAGCCGCTTCGTCAATGTGCTTGATGAGTCCCATGCGTACCGCGCCATGCGCACGAATGGTTTCAAACAGGGCCAATGCCTTGTCATCGCTATTGATCGCATCTTGTAGTTCAATGCCGGTGTAGCCGATCGCTTCTGCGTTGACGAAAATGGTCGGTATACCCGCATTGATCATCGTCACTTTGAGCGTGCCGACGCCCGGCACTTCGAGGTCGTCGGTGAGGTTGCCGGTCGGGAACATTGATCCACCCGCGCCCTCTTCGTCGGCTGCTGGTGAGATGAATTCCAGCTGGACTTCGGCGGCGGGAAAGGTCACACCGTCAAGCTCAAAGTCACCAGTTTCTTGCACGCTGCCGTTGGTGATCGGTACATGCGCGATGATGGTCTTGGCGATGTTCGCCTGCCAAATACGTACCGTTGCCATGCCGTTTTGTGGAATGCGACTGGCGTCCACCAAGCCGTTACTGATCGCAAACGAACCAACTGCGGCAGACAGATTGCCACAGTTTCCGCTCCAGTCAACGAATGCTTTATCGATGGCTACCTGACCGAACAAGTAATCGACATCGTGATCGGGCTTGCTGCTTTTGGACAGAATAACCGTCTTGCTGGTACTTGAGGTCGCTGCACCCATGCCGTCAATCTGTTTGCCGTAAGGATCCGGGCTGCCAATGACGCGCAGCAATAACGCGTCGCGTGCAGCGCCCGGCACTTGCGCTGCTTCTGGTAGGTCTTGCAGGCGGAAGAACACGCCTTTGCTGGTACCGCCGCGCATGTAGGTGGCGGCAATTTTGATTTGGGGCACGTGGGTCATGGTGATGTTTCCTGAGTTGTCTTGAGTGGTCATGCGCGGCACATTTTTGCGCCGCGCAAGATGTCAAACCGTCTATCGGGATAGTGCTGCCTGGCTAGCTTTTTAGCTAACTTATTAGGCAGATTGTTGGCCAGACTGTTTGCAACTTATTATGCAGTTGCCGACGACTCCAGAAAGTCCTGAGCGAAACGTTGTAGCACGCCGCCCGCTTCGTAGATCGACACTTCTTCCGCGGTATCGAGGCGGCAAGTGACCGGTACTTCCACGCGTTCGCCGTTCTGTCGGTTGATAACCAGCGTCAGCGTCGTACGTGGTGTACGCTCGCCAATCACGTCAAAGGTTTCAGTGCCGTCGATGTTCAAGGTGAGGCGATTGACGCCCGGCTTGAACTCCAGCGGCATCACGCCCATACCGACCAGATTGGTACGGTGAATACGTTCGAAGCCTTCTGCAGCAATCGCTTCTACACCCGCCAGACGCACGCCTTTAGCAGCCCAGTCACGTGAGGAACCTTGACCGTAGTCGGCACCGGCGATAATGATCAATGGCTGTTTGCGTTCCATGTAAACTTCAATGGCCTCCCACATGCGCGTGATCTTACCTTCCGGCTCAACGCGGGTCAGCGAGCCTGCTTTGACTTTGCCGTTTTCCAGCACCATTTCGTTTTTCAGTGTTGGATTAGCGAACGTCGCACGCTGCGCCGTGAGATGATCACCGCGATGGGTAGCGTAGGAGTTAAAGTCCTCTTCAGGTAAACCCATCTTAGCCAAATATTCACCGGCTGCGCTATTGAGCATAATGGCGTTCGACGGCGATAAATGATCAGTAGTGATGTTGTCACCCAAGACCGCCAACGGACGCATACCTTTCATCGTACGCTCGCCAGCCAGTGCGCCTTCCCAATACGGCGGACGACGAATGTAGGTCGTCTCTGGACGCCAGTCATACAACGGACTGACTTTCTCACCGTTATCGGCAACCACGGCGAACATGGGCTCGTAGACTTTGCGGAACTGTTCCGGCTTCACGCTGGAAGCGACGATGGCATCGATTTCTTCGTCAGACGGCCAGATATCTTTCAGCGTCACAGCGTTGCCAGCGGCGTCGATACCCAGGACATCTTTTTCAATATCGAAACGGATCGTGCCAGCAATCGCGTAAGCCACCACCAATGGTGGGGACGCCAGAAACGCTTGCTTGGCATACGGATGAATACGACCATCGAAGTTGCGGTTGCCCGAAAGAACAGCGGTAGCGTAAAGATCGCGATCCAATACTTCCTTCTGGATGACTGGATCAAGCGCGCCACTCATACCGTTGCAAGTGGTACAGGCAAAGGCGACAACGCCGAAGCCGAGTGTTTCCAACTCCGACAATAGCGCGGCTTCTTCCAGATACAGTTTGACCGTTTTGGATCCCGGAGCCAGCGAGCTTTTTACCCATGGCTTGCGCGTCAGACCGCGGGCATTGGCATTGCGCGCTAACAAGCCTGCGGCAATCATGTTGCGCGGGTTGTTAGTGTTGGTGCAACTGGTGATGGCAGCGATGATTACGGCACCGTCTGGCATCAGACCGGGCTCGTTTTCTACCTTGCCGCTGATACCACGCGCAGCCAGTTCGGAGGTTGGCACGCGGCTGTGTGGATTGGATGGCCCCGCGATATTACGTACTACCGAAGACAGATCGAAATGGATGACGCGTTCGTACTCGGCATGCTTCAGGCTGTCAGCCCACAGGCCAGTGGCTTTGGCGTAGAGTTCGACCAGTTTGACCAACTCATCATCACGACCGGTCAGTTTGAGGTATTTAATGGTTTGCTCGTCGATGTAAAACATCGCAGCGGTCGAACCAAACTCGGGTGCCATGTTGGCGATGGTGGCACGGTCGCCCAGCGTCAGATGGGATGCGCCTTCACCATAAAATTCGAGGTAAGACGATACAACCTTTTGCGCACGCAAAAACTCGGTCAGCGCCAGCACGATGTCTGTGGCAGTAATACCCGGCTGCGGTTTGCCGCTCAGTTGGACACCAATGATGTCGGGCAGACGCATCCAGGATGCGCGACCCAGCATGACGCTTTCAGCTTCCAGACCACCAACACCGATGGCGAGCACGCCCAACGCATCGACCATCGGCGTGTGACTATCGGTACCGATCAGCGTGTCAGGGAAAGCGACGCCATCTTTTACCTGCACCACCGGCGACATGCGCTCAAGATTGATCTGGTGCAGAATACCATTGCCCGGAGGAATCACGTCGACGTTTTTGAACGCCTTTTTGGTCCAGTTGATGAAATCAAACCGGTCTTCGTTACGACGGTCTTCGATGGCGCGGTTTTTATCGAACGCGTCCTTATCGAAGCCACCGCGCTCAACGGCTAACGAGTGATCCACCACCAATTGGGTTGGGACGACGGGGTTGACCAGCGATGGGTCACCGCCTTGGGCGGCAATCGCGTCGCGCAGTCCTGCAAGGTCGACCAGTGCGGTCTGACCGAGGATGTCATGACACACGACACGCGCTGGAAACCATGGAAAATCCAGGTCGCGCTTACGCTCGATGAATTGCTGCAGGGATGCAGTCAGCGTCGCAGGGTCGCAACGACGCAAGAGGTTCTCGGCCAGCACGCGTGACGTGTACGGCAGTTTATCGTAAGCACCGGGCGAGATGGCATCGACCGCGGCCCGCGTATCGAAGAAATCTAGCTTGGTACCGGGAAGGGGTTTGCGATTTTCTGTATTCATGGCTCAGTCGGGAAAGAGGAGAATGCTCAGGTTTTAGGCGTTACTTACTGTCCTTGGTCGACCCGAGCGGCAAAGCGTCCGGGTCGATGTTCCTGCTTTTTATTAGTACGCGTATTGCTGAAAAATTGCTAAAAAAACGATTAGCGTTTGTCGATCGGTACGAATGCCAAATCGTCTGGTCCGACATAATTGGCAGATGGACGAATAATCTTGTTATCGATACGCTGCTCGATCACGTGTGCGGCCCAACCGGAGGTACGGGAAATCACAAACAGCGGCGTGAACATCGCTGTCGGCACACCCATCATATGGTAAGAAACGGCTGAAAACCAGTCCAGATTCGGGAACATTTTCTTGACTTCCCACATCACGGTTTCCAGACGTTCAGCAATGTCAAACATAGCTGTCGAACCAGCTTCCGCTGATAAATTGCGTGCAACTTCTTTAATTACTTTGTTGCGTGGATCGGATACGGTATAGACCGGATGACCAAACCCAATCACGACTTCCTTGTTCTCTACCCGGCTTCTGATATCCGTTTCTGCTTCGTCCGGATTATCGTAACGTTTCTGAATTTCAAAAGCTGCTTCATTCGCACCACCGTGCTTTGGACCGCGCAAAGCGCCGATTCCACCAGCGATCGCGGAGTAAAAATCTGAGCCTGTACCGGCGATAACACGGCTAGTGAAGGTGGAGGCATTGAATTCATGCTCTGCGTATAGGATCAGCGAAACATGCATCGCTTTTTCCCATTCGGCGGATGGCTTTACACCATGCAACAGATGCAGGAAATGGCCGCCGATAGACTCATCATCGGTTTCAACTTCGATGCGCTTGCCGTTGGTGCTGAAGTGATACCAATACAGCAGCATCGAGCCGAATGATGCCATCAAGCGGTCCGCGATGTCGCGTGCGCCCGGCGCATTGTGGTCATCTTTTTCTGGCAATGTGCAGCCAAGCACCGAGACACCGGTGCGCATCACGTCCATCGGGTGCGAGGCGGCGGGCAGCGCTTCCAGCGCGGCCTTGACGCTAGCTGGCAAGCCGCGTAGAGATTTCAGTTTCGCCTTGTAGCCTTTCAGTTCTGCGGCAGTCGGCAACTTGCCGTGCACTAACAGATACGCGATTTCCTCGAATTCGCAGGTATTGGCGATATCCAGAATGTCATAACCACGATAGTGCAGATCGTTGCCGGTTTTGCCGACGGAACACAGCGCAGTGTTACCTGCAGTGACGCCGGACAGCGCGACAGATTTTTTTGGCTTGAAAGGGGTTACTTGAGCTTCACTCATTTTTTGATTCCTGATAGAAAAGAATTGGTGTAATCGGTAAATTGTAGTCAGTGCTACGCTTTATTTCCCAGCAACAAATTTCTCAACCGTCCGCCGCAAACATCACGAAGGTTCGGGTCACCTGGATGGGAATGAGAGATAACGCTGCCGGGTCGGCTTTGCGCCTATCCTTTTATTTTTTCTGGGCGGCAAATAAGGCATCCAGATGCTGCTCGAAATCGTGATAGTTGATCCGGTCATACAATTCCATGCGCGTTTGCATGGTATCGATTACGTTCTTTTGCGTGCCATCGCGGCGGATGGCGGTGTAGACGTTTTCGGCGGCCTTGTTCATGGCACGGAAGGCAGACAGCGGATACAGCACCAAACCAACATCAGCTGATTTCAGCTCATCGACCGTGAACAAAGGCGTGGAACCGAATTCAGTAATGTTTGCCAACACCGGCACTTTGACAGCGGCGGCAAATTGCTTATACATTGCCAGCTCAGTGATCGCTTCAGGAAAGATCATGTCGGCACCCGCTTCGACACAGGCCATCGCCCGATCCAGCGCGGATTCCAGTCCCTCAACCGCGAGCGCATCGGTACGCGCCATGATGACGAAATTGTCGTCGGTACGTGCATCAACTGCAGCTTTGATACGGTCAACCATTTCCTGCTTGCTGACGATTTCTTTATTCGGACGGTGACCGCAGCGCTTGGCACCGACCTGGTCTTCAATATGGATCGCTGCTGCTCCAAATTTGATCATCGATTTGACGGTACGTGCGACGTTGAAAGCACTTGAACCAAAACCAGTATCGACATCCACCAACAATGGGAGATCGCACACGTCAGTGATACGGCGCACGTCGGTCAGTACATCATCCAAATTGGAGATACCGAGGTCTGGCAAGCCGAGCGAACCGGCTGCGACACCGCCACCGGAAAGATAAATCGCCTTGAAACCGGCGCGCTTGGCCAGCAATGCGTGATTAGCGTTGATCGCGCCCACAACTTGTAACGGGGACTCTTCTTGCATCGCCTTGCGGAAGGCTGCACCTGCGGAATAACTCATGTTTTCTCCTTATGGATCGCAAACTTGTTTCATGCAGATATCTGCAATTCTAATACCGCTAAACTCTGCAACAACCATGCCAACTAAATAGCTCGTTTTAGAAAACCCGGATGAATGTTGAATAAGTCATTAAAATCAACATCTTGGAATGAAGTACCAAGGGCGATTCGTTGTAATTTAATGATTTATTTAACAATAAATGTTTCAATTTTTGTTTCAAATAATGTTTCATTAAAATGATGAAACATTATTTGAAACAAAATGGAACATCGCGCTCACACATGAAAATGCCATTGAACAACATTCGTGCCGCTCAGCGCCACTCAGTGCCACTCAGCGCCATTCAGCGCTATCAATAGCAATGACTGCCGATGATTGCCATTGAACATCACTGAGCTGGATCAACCGCCTTACCGGACATTATTTATTACGCCAAGGTAACATCAACAATACTGATTGGCATAAGTTGGCATAAAAATGAAGAAAGAAGAAAGAGCAATGACAACGATTGAACTACCTTTTCGAGCGACAACAGCGCAGGCATGCCACTGGCTTGCGCAGCAAACCGGGACACCGTGGACATTGGCACGCATGATAGAGAGCGGCTTGACGCCTTACGTCTGGCTGGACTATGACACCGAGTATCCAGCGCTGTTTGGTGATGCCAACGGCGGTTATCCGGCACCGATTTTTTTCGAAGGTGATACGCAGCGACTTGCCGCCGGTAGCGAAGATGTACTCATCACGATTACTAAAGATGTCTATCGGATAGTGGCGCAACTCAAACCTCCAGGTTTTAGGAGGGCTTTGCACGAGTTACGTTTTCTGAAAAAAGATCTGGAGCGCCTGACAAGCAAACTCAAACGTGAGGAAGACGCCAAGACCAAGGCCGACGCAAAAGCCAAGTCCGAACCAATCAGCGCCGACGGCGCAAAGGAATCACAAAGTGGCATCAACAAAGATCAAGCATTGATCGCATTTGCCAGCCTGGTAAAAATTGATCTACAGAAGGCGCTTGACGCTGGCGGTGGCATATTTGGCGATGATGGAGCAAGAGTTAAAGCGAGTACTAAAAAAGCAAAAAACAAAGCTGTGTGGAATCCGATTACGTTGGCGCTGGGATTGAACGACGTGTATCGAGTGCCAATGCCACATCTAAAACGTGCATTTAATACACATGATTTTTTAGCCGAATGGTCTAACGAATGGAACCAGGCTCTCGTGCTATTGGGCAAATAAAACGCCAACCGTGATGGTGGCGACAAAACGCCTGAAACACCATCCTTTCATCCGAAGAAGTCTCGCAATGTGAATTTTGAAATTTTCATGAACAACTGTTCGACTTCCGGCGACCACTCACGCCATTGCAATGGCGTCACAATATGCCTTTTTACCCCGCAGAATGTGGCAGAAACTGCGCATCCGCAAATATTCAGAAACGCGCAGTTTCGCAAATCATAAATTACACGTAAAGTGGAACCTAATGCTAAGTAAATACCACAAATCGTTGATTGTTTATCCACGCCATGGAAATTACCCTCGTCTATATGTACTCACTCAAAATAGAAGTTGGTCGACGACTAAAGCAAGCAAGAGAAGCTACCGGAAAAACGCTGGTCGAAACCTGCGCAGAAGTCCCGGGACTTTCACCTACGAGACTGTCAAACTGGGAAAATGGGACGCGAACAGCTGACCTCCAAATTGTCAAAAAACTAGCAAAAATATATCTGACCGGCGCTAGTTACCTGATGACTCTGGAGGATGAGCCACCAGATCCAAGATCAACCTTATTGATCACGCTATACAGGGCAACTGATATTCGCGGGCAAGAAGCAATTTTGCGCGTTGCTGAAATGGAATCGAAATATACGGTGATCCTTCAACTGCCCCCACCTGCAGACGAGAACAAACCTCCAGAACAACCTCAAAATCCTGACAGTTGATAAACCAGCATAAAAATTAACGAGACGAACCCACCGACAAGGTGGGTTTTTTTTAACAAAAATATAGTAGGTGTGGATATTTCTATTTACTTAATCCACATTAGGTGTAATATGAAGCTTAGCAGATTTTGAGGCAATCAACAGTTTGATGAAACTTTATCCACCACACTCAATACATTGTTGCCTTAATCAGGGGATCGCAGCGATATGACGAATAGTAATTTGATACTGGAGATGTGAAACGAAACGAAAAGTAACGACAGTACGGCTTGAGCTTTTTTGAATACATTTAAGTTAATGATTTGCTGCTAGGTATTTTTGTAACCGAAGACAGAATCTACGCCCAATACAGAAATGGCTGCCTCGTATACTCTTTCGTTCGCACACATCAACATCAATGAAGAGCGATGAGGCGCATGGCGGAATACTTCCCGCACACGCTTTACCGCTACAAGAGTGCCGGTTAGCTCTACAACGACGAACGGCGCATCCTGTGCATGATTGCGTTGATGATAGTCAATAACGCGATTAACAACTTCCATGGCAAGTGAATTAACTTGCGCCTCGTCCTTGGACGGTCCCGTCAGTGTGCCAATGGCAATGCCAACTACCAAACTTTTATTGTCTATGCGTGCTTCAAATGCAGTCAACGATGCTAACCCTCCTAATTCCTCCCCATCTGCAGGAGGCAAAAAAGTACTATTAATTTTCATTTCGTATCTCCAAAAAAAACGTTCATGACGTACCCGCGGATGCCATTTTTTGTCAATCGCAACACACTAGGGCCACTTTTTAAAGAGTCTTAAAAACGGTGACGCATTTAAATAAAATGATTAGCGATGAAGAAGTTTGTCGGTAACAGCTGCGTAATACCTAGTATCGATTTGACGTGCTTTTAGTATCAATAATAAGCGGCACAAGTTCTAGATAGTGCGTTATGCGGCCAGGTCTTTCAGTGGCATGCTATTTATGTTCTGGTAGTACATTCAACACGTGGGCAAAGATCGCTGACACGTTTTTAATGAAGCCATTGTATGAGTGCTTTGAAACGTGCATCACACGCGTTTAACAAATTTAAGTAATTTCCTATAGCCTCCTTCCGCGATAACTGGCCCTATTTAAGCACAACGATATTTAAAATATCTCAACACAAATGTGGCCACGATCACTGCCTACAAAAAACGTTCTTGAATGGATGTTTGAGATAACCACCTCTGCAACAGCGCCACGATCCACACCGATGGATAAGATCACGACATTTGTAAGGACCCGCGTTGGTTGTACAAAGGGCGCGTCGACTCTGTGGATGTGGGCAAGTCAAGCCGGATATTTAATCATTCAGCATTTGAGATTGACATCGACGACCTGACGGGTCGCGTCGAAATAGCAACTCTATCCAACACTCCCCCTTCTACATTTCCATACAGCAACGTTACGGATTGCCACTAAGCAATGTATAGAAATACCTCTGACCACTCTCCATCGTTGCGGCATCAACATTTTCGATGCTTGTAAGTTTACGTAAGTTTATAACAAGATTTGTGTAAGGTTACGGCCCCACACTCCACACGCGCAGGCTCGCACAACAAGCGCGCATTACAAGCACGCATAACAAGCACGCATGAAGACTATTTGGTATTTAGCCCGTCTAAAAATTGCAATCTGGGAAAAACCCGACTGGCATCAAGGTCGCTAAATAACAGCACAGCAGATTGCAGAGTTAGATTTAACAATTTTAATAATGAAGGAGACAGGCATGGCGATCAGCATTGCAGCAGGAAAAGTGGCCTCACGCAGCATCACTGCGGACGAGAGAAAAGTCATTTTTGCGTCATCACTTGGCACAGTATTCGAATGGTATGATTTTTATTTATACGGCGCGCTGGCGGCGATTATCGCTAAACAGTTTTTTGCTGGCACGGACTCCAACACAGCATTTATTTTTGCGTTGCTGGCATTTGCTGCGGGATTTATCGTGCGCCCATTTGGCGCTTTGGTATTCGGCCGTCTGGGCGACATGATCGGTCGGAAATATACATTTCTGGTAACGATCCTGATCATGGGACTGTCGACCTTTGTGGTCGGCATTTTGCCTAACTACAACTCTATTGGCATTGCCGCACCAATCATTTTGGTCGCTTTGCGTATCTTGCAAGGTCTTGCGGTCGGTGGAGAATATGGCGGAGCCGCCACGTATGTCGCCGAGCATGCGCCCGATGACAAGCGTGGTTCGTTTACTGCATGGATCCAAACAACAGCGACACTGGGATTATTTTTGTCTCTATTAGTCATCCTTGGTACACGTACGGCGATGGGTGAAGAAGCATTCGCTGACTGGGGCTGGCGCATTCCGTTCCTTTTGTCGATCGTTTTACTCGGCGTTTCGGTCTGGATTCGCTTATCCATGAGCGAGTCCCCTGCCTTTGTGAAAATGAAAGCGGAAGGTAAAGTCTCCAAAGCACCGTTGACCGAAGCATTCGGCCAATGGAAAAATATGAAGCTGGTCATTTTAGCTTTGTTTGGTTTGACCGCAGGTCAAGCCGTGGTCTGGTACACAGGTCAGTTTTACTCGCTATTCTTCCTGACGCAAACGCTTAAAGTTGACGGTCCAACTGCCAACATTCTGATTGCAATGTCTTTATTACTTGGCACGCCCTTTTTCTTGATTTTTGGCTCGTTGTCGGACAAGATTGGTCGCAAGCCAATTATTATGGCGGGTTGCCTGATAGCGGCACTGACGTACTTCCCAATCTTTTCGGGCTTGACGCACTATGCCAATCCAGCACTCGAAGCAGCTCTGAAAAGCGCACCGGTCACCGTCACAGCAGATCCAGCGACTTGTCAGTTCCAGTTCAATCCAACTGGTACCAAGAAGTTCACTTCTTCCTGCGACATCGCCAAAGCCAAGCTGTCTGCCATGTCGGTTAATTATGAAAACGTCGCAGGCGCGCCGGGTTCAGTAGCAACCGTCAAGATCGGCGATAAAACGCTCACTTCGTACGACGCAAATGGTTTATCGAAAGCAGATGCTACGGCTCAGGACAAAACGTTCTCCGCTGCGTTGTCCAGCAACGTCAAAGAGGCAGGTTATCCGATCAAAGCAGATCCAGCAGAAATCAACAAACCGATGGTCTTGTTATTACTGTTCATCCTGGTGGTCTACTGCACGATGGTGTATGGTCCAATTGCGGCGATGCTGGTCGAGATGTTCCCTACTCGCATCCGCTACACATCAATGTCATTGCCATATCACATCGGTAACGGCTGGTTCGGCGGTCTATTGCCAACTACGGCGTTTGCTCTGGTTGCTTTCAAAGGCGATATTTATTATGGACTGTGGTATCCAATTGTGATCGCTATCGGTACTTTCCTGATCGGCATGCTGTTCGTAAAAGAAACTGTGAATAACGATATCTACGCGGAAGAGCGCTAGTCCGATAAGAGACCGCAAAGTTAATCAAAAAAAGTAATCGATGTCCTGCTCCACATCATCAAATAGCAACACGATCATGTGGAGCAAGTCATCTTCAATTCAGTTATTTTTAAACGCCTCTGCGACACAATGATCAAGAGTGGGTTGCATCAGTGAGAATACATAGGCAATAGCTGAGCGTCCACGATTACTTGCTCACTTCTGGCGTGCGATCGATGAATGGCGTGCTCTTCTTTATATCCGGAGTGGGTGCAAGCACTGCAATATAACTTCCAAAAAAAACGCATCAAGCAAGAACTAACCTGCTTAATGCGCTTAAAGAAACACCTTCAACTCCGCTGATTATTTATCCCGCTTTACTTGTCCCGCATTACTTATCTATAAACTGCTCATTACCGACAATGCCAATTTTGGTGACACCAAGCCGTTGCGCCGATGCCATCACGGCGGCAACCGATTTGTACTCCACCAGTTTGTTCGGCCGCAAATGCACTTCATCCACATTTCCCATCGCTGCTACCGCCTGCAATTTACTTTCCAGCTCGGCCTTGCTTGCCATTAGGGCTCCGTTCCACAGCACATTTCCCGTTGGATCAATATCCACGGTATCAACAATCGGCGGTGCTGATTGTACTGGTGGATTACCAGTCGGCATGTTCAACTTTATTGCATGATTCTGCATTGGAATCGTGATAATCAACATGATGATGAGGACCAGCATGACGTCAATCAATGGCGTCATATTCATTTCCATCATCGGTTCCGGATCGTTACCGTTTCCACCAGATGAACCAATATTCATACCCATACTTTGCTCCCTGTTATTGGCGCGGTGGCGGTTCGGTGATGAAACCAATCTTGGCGATCCCGGCCCGCTGCGCGGTCAAGATCACTTTGCCGATATATTCATATTTGGTTTGCTGATCGCCGCGAATGTGCAACTCTGGCTGTGGCACGATGACCGCCACCAGCTTCAGCTTCGCCAACAGTTGCGCGGTGTTCGGCACTAGTTGCTCGTTCCAGAACATGTCGCCATGCTTGTTCACCGCCAGATTGATATTCTCCGGTTTGGTGACATAAGGTTGATCAGTTTCGCTCGGAAGCTTGACCGGAATCGTGTGCGTGACGACCGGAATCGTTATCAGAAAAATGATCAGCAACACCAACATAACGTCTACCAGCGGCGTCGTGTTAATCGTGCCGATCACTTCGTCTTCGTCCCCATCGGAAGAGCCGAGTGACATACCCATGATTAGCCAACCTTTTTCTTGATGCTAGCAATTTGACCCGCAGAACTCGTCGACATCACACCGCTCAACAAGACCGAGTGCAGATCGGCGCTAAACGAACGAATCTCTTCCATCGCGCTTTTGTTACGACGTACCAACCAGTTGTAACCCAGCACAGCAGGAACGGCGACTGCCAAACCGATGGCGGTCATGATCAGCGCTTCACCGACCGGTCCAGCAACTTTATCAATCGATGCCTGACCAGCGATACCGATGGCGGTCAACGCATGGTAAATCCCCCATACCGTACCAAACAGACCAACGAACGGTGCTGTTGAACCAACTGTCGCCAGAAAAGCCAGACCATCTTGCAAACGGCTTTGCACCTTTTCGACTGAACGCTGGATCGACATTGTGATCCAGGTATTGAGATCAATTTGCTCTAGCAATGCACCATCGTGGTGTTCGGTCGAGGTACTGCCGGTCTGGGCAATAAAATGATAGGCGCTGGCTGGCTTGAGACCTGCAATCGCCACTTCGACGCTAGGTGCTTTCCAGAAATTGTTCTTCGCATCTTTAGCCTGACCCATCAATTTCACTTGCTCGATCAACTTGGTGATGATGATATACCAACTGCCCATCGACATCAGGACCAGAATAATCAGCGTACCGCGTGCCACAAAATCGCCGCCCTTCCATAAGGCATCAAGTCCGTATGGATTACTGACCGTTTCCGTCGTGGCCGGAAGCGGCGGTGGCATTGGGTTGGCGCTGATGCCCGATGCCGCTACCTCCGCGGTATTAGTAGTTACTGTGGAAGTGGAATCTGCTGCCGATGTAATGGCTGAAGTTCCAGCCGATGCCGATGTCTGCGCCACAGCCAGCGGAGCGGAGAGTGTCGCAGCAGTGATCATGACAACGGCAACAAATGCGGATAGGCGATTACGAGGTGTAGACATACGAGTACTCCAAATTGTATAAATGAGATTGCTGAAAAGACGAACAAAGGTGTACTACTTCAGACTGCTTATTCCAGCTTCCAGACATACTGCATTCTTGTCGTAGACGCGATTGCCTGTCCATCGGCCATCGCGGGGACAAAGTGACAAAGGCTCCACGCTTTCATGGTCGCCCGGTCCAGATCTCTGAAGCCGCTGCTTTTTTCTACTACAGCATCAAGAACATTGCCATCAGCACCGATAGACAGTTTGACGTTAACCACGCCCTCTTCTTCATTTTGCAATGACGCTCTTGGGTAAGCTGGTTTTTCGCAATTTCCCGCTACTTTTGCGCTGGTATGGGATGGCGTTGCAGGACCTGTCGCTGCGGCAGATGGTTGCGCGGTTGACGTCGGCAAGTCCGGCGTGGATGGTTTGACATTGGTGACCGCTGCAATCACGTTCACCTGTGGTTGGGGCTGCACTTTCACCTCAGGCGGCGGTACAAACGGTGGTGGTGGCGAGACTGTTTTTGGTGGTGGCGGTACTGGTTTAGCTGGTGGTGGCGGTGCTGGTGGCTTGATCTCTTCCACGATCTTGGTTTCGACCGGTTGTTGAATCACTTCAACAACCTTACGTGCAAGGCCCGTAAGAAGTGCATACACAAGGGCCACATGCAAAATAACCACCACACTGATGCCGACTACATTCCTGGAAGGTTTTTTTCCATCCTGCGTGAAATCCATACCTCTTTCCTCCGTTACATCGTTGTTCAATTGCTGAAAAATTCTGCAACCAATTCTGCACATTAGTACGCCAGCAAGTAACCAATTGCCCGCTCCACAACGACAAGACCAAATGGGGTCATCTCGTTATGGAACGGGCGCAAGCCAATCACTAATGACTCATTAAGAAATCCTCGAAAAAACGATTGAGGATTCCAAACAATCGGCTACTTAAATGCATAGTTCGCGCGCACAAAGAAAGCCCGACCGATTGCGTCGCCATAACGTGCGTCGTAACCGTACTGGAAGTTATCGGTCACGTTGGAGGCGGGTGGGTCGGTATTGAACAGATTTTTGATACCGGCAGTCAATGTCAGGTTTTTAAACCCGGCGTAGGTTCCAGACAGGTTGTAGCGGGTGTACGAACCAACGTGATGATTGAAACCTTCCGCGACGGAGCTGCCGTTTTGATCCCGATAGCCAGTCGCAAAAGATTGCTGCACCACTGCGCCCCAAGGACCTTTGCTCCAGGTGAGTGTCGCAGTATGGCGCCAGCGGAATATCACGCCACCGGCCGTACCAACACCGCCGCCATAGACGCCCAGATTGCTTTTATACGCGCCACCTTTTTCGGACTGATAGTCGTATTGGTTGACGTAAGTACCGTCCAGCGCCATTCCAAAATTGCCCCAATCAGATTTCGGCAGACGCCATGAAAGACCCAGATCAATACCTTGCGTTTTGACGTTGCCAAGATTGACGTTGGTATCGATGATGTAATTGAGTGAACCATCAGGATTACGCACATAATCTGCGGCATATTTGACTGGATCGCCAAAAATATCACCCTCTGGCACTACCGATATCTGGTTCTTGATTTTGATATTCCAATAATCAATCGAGAGCGTCACATCTTTCAACGGTTCCATCACAGTACCCAACGTAAATGAGTTGGATTTTTCTGGTTGCAATTGTTTGTTACCGCCACCTTGTCTGAAGAACTGCTGACCGCAATCACGCGCGCTGATACCGCCCGACACTGCTGTTCCGTTAGGGCATAACGACGGATCATCATAGACGCTGCTGGTATAAGTTTTGGAGTTTGGATCATTCAGTTCATACAGACTAGGCGCACGAAAACCTGTGCTATACGAAGTACGGAACATCAAGCGCTTAGCCGGTTGCCAGCGTAGCGCTACCTTAGGATTCAACGTATTGCCGACGTCGCTGTATTTGTCGTAACGCAAGGCCAGCTGTGCTTCCAGCGACTTTACGATAGGGACATTGAATTCGGTAAACACCGCGCTGACATTACGACTACCTGAAGAAGACTGGGCATCTTGCGAACCAGTGCTTTCGGATAAATCTGCTAGCGCATGATTTACGTTGAACTGTGCGCTTTCATGGCGGAACTCACCACCAATCGCAAAACCTAACGGTCCTGCAGGCAACTGGAACAGTTCACGGCTGGCCGTAAAGTCGATCGACGCAGTTTGCGTTTTCGCACTTTCATAAGCGCCGAGCACTTGCGCGCTGTTCAGATAAGCGGTTCCCGCTGCACTTTGCGCGCCAAACGGATTGATAATTCCGCTTAACAGTCCGGACTTCACCAAATCATTGTTTAAATAACCGCCGTTCAGCTCGTCGCGTGCTTTACTCATCGAATAAGACAAACCGGTCTTGTAATCCCATCCAAATTTTGTGCCTTCCATACTCAACAACAAACGGTCAGTGCTGTTAATGGAATCATTGATACGCTGTCCAGCATCTGCAGAACGCCAATTGAGCGAGAGCGGACCGCCGCTTAAGCCTGCGACTCCGGGAGTTACGCCGTTCCCAGGGTAATACGGGCTGGAGCTTGGAATCAGATAGTCGCTGCTGGTACCGCTACCGTCACCGGCAAAAACATCACCTGCGACGCGTGTTCTTACCTTGCTTTCGGCATGCAGGTATTCAATCGAAGCGGTATTATCTGCATCGAGCTTGAAGGTGCCTTTACCAAGGAAAGAGACCTCTTCTGTTTGCGGAATAATACCGATATTGGCTTGACTGTTATAGCGACAAGTACCGGCGGCGGAAGGATTGGCGAAAGGTGGACGGCAACCAGAACCGTAATACGGATTGCCACTCAAACCAGAAGGTTTGCCCGAGGTTGGATCAATCGGACCGGCACCGGGGTCGTAAAAGTTGGCTGGACTGGAATTACCACTGCTGGCATTCAATCCAATACCAGGATTGCGACCACCCAATTGTGAAAAACTGCGGTCGCTTGCTTTGACGCCGTTCTGCGAGTGATAGTCAATGACGCCAAAGAAATTGAAGCCATCCTTATCCAGATCGCCCATACCACCGGACAAATTGAAACGTTTTTCGGCGCCGCCAGCCTGCTCGGGCACGATGCCTTCGACACTCAGATTAACGCCGGTGTAAGAGCGCTTGGTAATGAAGTTAATCACACCGCCAATGGCGTCTGTACCATAAATGGCTGAAGCGCCATCCCGCAGAATTTCTACGCGATCAAGTGCTGCAAGTGGAATCACATTCAAATCGACTGCCGCGCCGTCAAATGCGCTGTTGGCCAAACGACGACCATTGAGCAATACCAGCGTTTTGTTTGAGCCAAGACCGCGTAAATCTGCGGCTGCGCCAACTGTTTTGCTAGTGCCGACATTCGACGATGAATTAAATTGTGTTTGATTGCCGGAGACGGTTGCCAATACTTCGGCAGCGGTGGTTGCACCCACTTTGGTAAAATCATCCGCCTTGATAATTGTGATCGGCGATGCACCTTGCGCCGCCACGCGCTTAATGGATGAACCTGTAATTTCGACCCGTTGCAATTGCGGTTCACTAGAAGGATCCTCCTGCGCAAACGCAGAATGTGCTATCAGGCCGAAGCCGACAGCCATGCCCCCCGAAAAGACCCTACGTAGTGATCTCGACAAACCCTTTTCCGTCATCATAAACAAACTCCCCAGGGGATAATAGTTAGAGTTGAAATTAAATCTTTGTAAATTTCGATATATTTATTAATCGCCTTGTGAGCGATTTGAAGAAAAATTATTCTCTTTTATAGAATAAATAAAAATAATTTCCGCAATATTCAGAATTACCAAAAAATAACAAAACACGACAAAAAACAAAATACACGACGATTTATTGGAAAATGGCATTAATTTAAACGATCAATAACATTCCACAATGCAACATTAAGCAAATTTTGTGCCATGCAAAATTACCCCACAAATCTGGTGTATGCTTTCACAATGGCAACAATACAAATGTGCTTTTGAGTGCGTTTTTAAGCACCTTACAAACGCTCTTTAAGATATTGTTTACATAGCGTTTTTTAACGCCACGGCACCATAAAACAAGCTTTATAAAAGGCCCAAAAAGGGAAATAAAGATGCGGATTTCTAAACGACTAGGCCATTTACTGCTCGCACCTGTTTGCATGTTGATAGTTGCAAATGCAGCAGGTACTGCATCAAATCCAGCAGACCTGTCTAAAGTCGTACATGTTGCGTTTGAAGCAGCCGACGATGGATTCGATATGGTCCGCACAAACAACAGTCTTTATTCAACATGGGTTGGTGAAGCGATCTATGAGAGTTTGCTGACCTACGACTATTTGGCGAGACCGGCTAAATTAATTCCAAAGACGGTTGAGGCCATGCCGGAAATCAGCAAGGATGGGCGAACTTATGTCTTCCATATAAAGAAGGGCATATTTTTCACCCCGGACCCAGCTTTTAACGGGGCACGACGAGAATTGACGGCACAAGATTATGCGTACTCCATCAAGCGCGTCCTTGATCCAAAAAATCGCTCGCCGCAGGCTAGTTCATTTGAAGGAAAAATTGTCGGCCTCGATGCAATCGTCGAGGAAGCAAAAAAATTAGGACAGTTCAATTACGATGCGCCGGTTGCGGGGCTTGAAACACTGGATCGTTATACGTTGCGGATCCAGCTCAATGCGCTCGATCAGACATTCCTCTATCTGTTGGCACACTCGACAACGGGTGCGGTAGCACGTGAAGTGATTGAAAAATATGGTGCGGACTCGGGCCGGCATCCGGTCGGGACCGGAGCCTATTTTCTAAAAGAATACGTCCCGCGTAGCAAGATTGTGCTGGAAGCAAACCCTGACTATCGGGGTTATATCTGGAATTTCAAATCTTCCGGGGATGCGTGGGATAAACAAGTCATCAAGGATATGCAGGGCAAACATATGCCACAAGTCGGCAGAGTTGAAATCAGCATCATTGAAGAAGAACAGCCACGCTGGCTGGCCTTTGATAGCGGGCAACTGGATATCGGTGAACTAGCCGGTAGCTCAGTTGAAAAAGCATTAAATAAAGACGTGCTTAAACCGCAGTACACATCCCAAGGCGTCTCTCTATATCGCTTTGTCGGGGCAGAAATTACGCATACTATCTTCAACTTTAAAGACCCTATCGTTGGCGGTTATACAAAAGAGAAAATCGCACTGCGTCGCGCCATTGCCATGGCCTATAACCTTGATGATGAAATTAGACTGGTGCGATTTGGTCAGGCCACCAAAGCGCAATCGGAAGTGCCGCCCGGTGTCGCTGGCTATGATCCGAAATATCGTAGCAGTATTGCTTACGATCCTAATCTGGCAAATAAGCTGCTGGACTATTTCAAGTACGGCAAAGGTTCGGATGGCTATCGCAATATGCCGGATGGCAAACCCTTCACAATCAAAATTTTTTCGACCGCCTCATCCGCAGATCAAGCTCGGATGGAAATTTGGAAACGCTCTCTGGATGAAATCGGCCTACGCACTGATTTTCCAGTCAGTAATTTCGCCGACAATCTCAAAGCCGCATCTGAATGCAAGTTGATGATGTGGGGTCTCGGTGGAACCGCCAGCATCCCGGATGGCTCCGATTTTCTAGAAAGTTTTTATGGGCCGAATGCTGGGCAAGGCAATCTCGGCTGCTATGCGTCCCCCGCATTTGACGATGCTTATCGTAAAGCGAGGGTATTACCCGATGGCCCCGAGCGGCAAGTATTTTACAATTTGATGGAGCGCCAAATCGAAGCGGATACCGCACAAGTATTGCATCTCTCACGCTTTCGCAACTGGGTAATCCGTCCATGGGTGAAGGGCTTTAAAAAGCATCCTATTTTGCATGCGGACTGGGAATATCTAGACATCCAAAAACACTAACTTTGAGGGCTTACCCCAAATCGCCCCAGCGGCGTTGTGCTTTCCTCGCCGCACTATTGGGACTTACGGAAAATCGCCCCAGCGGCGTTGTGCTTTCCTTGCCGCACTCTCGTGCTGTCTTCGTCGGCACGCCTTGCTGGGACGGTTTTCCGTAAGTCCCAAAGGTAGGTTGCCCGAAAAAGTCGCGTACTTAAATGGCCGATACAGTTTTATTAGCAAAAGACAACATCGTTGCAATATGGAGATTTTAAAAATAATGCATTCATCATCGTACCGTAGACCGCTTTCACTTCACCGATCTGCCGAATCAGGTGGTCGCTTTGGTCGCCTTTGCGCCAATCTGGGCGGTGGCTTGAGCGTCGTCAGCTTGTGTATCGCGGTGATCTTCGCCTTACCGCTGCACACGGCTAGTGCGGCACCTACGTCACCAGCCGATCCGGGCAAGGTGTTGCGCTATGTCATTCCAGCGGCGGAAACCGGTTTTGATCCGGCGATGACGCGTGATCTGTATTCGCAGGTGGTGAATCAATCGGTATTCGAACCGCTCTTTACTTACGATTATCTGGCAAGGCCTGCCAAGCTGGTGCCACTCACAGCGGAGGCGCTGCCCGAGGTATCCGCGGATGGTAAGACTTATACCATTCGCTTAAAAAAGGGGATCTATTTTTCTGCCGATCCCGCCTTCAACGGCAAGAGGCGCGAGCTGACGATGGCTGACTATGTGTATTCCTACAAGCGTCTGCTTGATCCCATACTCAGCTCTCCGCAAGCCTGGCTGCTTGAAGGAAAAGTCATCGGACTGGATGAACTGGCGACCGATGCCAGAAAAACCAATCGCTTCAATTATGACTCCAACATTCACGGTCTTGAATTGCTTGATCGTTACACCCTGCGCATCAATCTGAAACAGCCTGATTTTAACCTCGGCATGATACTAGCTCACCAACCGACCGGTGCTATGGCACGCGAAGTGGTGGAGAAATATCGTGACGCGCAAGGTCAGGTGATGGCAAATCCGGTAGGAACCGGGGCTTATTTGTTGACGCAATGGGTGCGTGGATCACGTATCTTGCTGTCGGCCAATCCTGACTATCGCGGTTATATCTGGGATTTCAAGGCAGGTAGTGATCCCGACGATCAACGTATCGTCGCGCAAATGCAAGGCAAGCACATGCCGCAAATCGGTCGGATCGAAATCAGCGTGATGGTAGAAGACCAATCGCGTTGGCTGGCTTTTCAGAAAGATGAAATTGACCTCTTTCAGCTAGAGGGACCGCTCGCCCCACAAGCGCTATTGGATGGCAAGCTGAAACCGGAGTTGATCAAAAAAGGTATCCAGCTATCGCGCATCGTCGATCCAGAGATCAGCTATACCTATTGGAATATGCGTGATCCTGTTTTGGGTGGAATGAGCAAAGAGAAAATCGCTCTGCGCCGTGCGATTGCGATGGCCCACAATGTCCGTGAAGAAATCAAGATCGTCTGGAATGACGAAGCAATTCCACTCGAATACCCGATCCCGCCCGGTGTCATTGGCTACGACCCGAACTACAAAAGCAGCATCCAATTCGAACCCGATGCGGCTAACGCCCTACTCGATAAGTTCGGCTACAAAGTTGGTAAAGATGGCTGGCGCACTCTGCCAGATGGCAAGCCCTTACAGATACGCTACACCGCCCGCGCCGACTCGCTGGGACAACAACAGTCCGAGATGTGGAAGAAGACCTACGATCTGATTCATATTCATATGCTTGGCGATTTGAAGCCGTTTCCGGATATTTTGAAGGCGGAAAAACAATGTCAGTTGCAAACTCGTACCGCACCATGGATAGCTGACTATCCGGATGGCGACAACTTCATGCAATTGTTCTATGGCCCGAATATCTATCAGAACAATAACGGCTGCTCGAAGATTCCTGAGTACGACACGTTATATGCCGAATCGCAAAAAATGCCAGCCAGTCCTGAGCGTGACGTGCTGTATCACAAAATGGCGCGCATTTTAGAGGTCTATGCACCGATTCGTCCTGGCTATGCCCGCTATCGCAACATGCTGGCGCAACCACGCGTTATCGGCTTTAAAAAGCATCCGATATTGCCGATCGAGTGGATGTATTTTGATATTGAAAAGCGCAAATAGTGTGCTTTAGTTTTGCTGAAGTTCTCTCAAATTTTTTGAAAGAAATGCATGAAATCATCATCATTTTTCTGGACAGCTTCTAAAACGTTATCCACGTTGGCATTGGCTGGAATGGCACTAAATCCAGCGGTCGCACATCCAACTGCGGCGCCGAAGAGCATGCAATCGCCAACCCTGCGACCTTTGATTCCGTTACTGGAGGCAGAAGAAATCACACCGGTGTGCACAAGAACATTAACTGCACTGCGGCAGCGCGTGTCAACCATCGAGCAGCAACCCGCAGCCCATGCCAACGATACCAAAAGCGTCCTGGCCGACTGGAACGCCCTGCAAATCACTATCGAAGATTTGCAAGGTCCGGTTGATATTCTCAATAATGTATCGCCCGACCCAAAGGTGCGTAGCGCAACTGAAGCCTGTTTGATCGAACTGAATAAATTCTCAACTGAACTGCTGCAAAACGAGAACCAATACGCCCGCTTCAAAGCCATACGACCGGACGATCCAGTCGCGCAAAAATTACGTCAGGATATTCTGTATAGTTTTGAGGATGCCGGCGTCTCATTGCCTTCAGTCAAGCGTGCGCGGCTAAAGGCTATCCTCGAAAAACTGGAAACATTAAGTCAGGAATTTGCCCGCAACATTCGCGATAATACCCAAAAGGTGACATTCACGCCAGCCGAGATGCAAGGCCTGCCGGTTGCTTATATGGCACGCGTCAAACCAGATGATCAGGGCAACTATCAGTTAGGCTTCGACTATCCGGATTACAAGCCATTCATGGAATCGGCAGATAATAGTGACGCGCGACGACGCTATCAAATGGCATTTGAGAATCATGGTACGCCAGCAAATCTCGACGTGCTAAAGCAAGCAATGGATCTGCGCCATGAGATGGCCGGCCTGTTCGATCTTCCTAGCTATGCTGATTTGGTGTTACGCCGCCGTATGGCTAAGTCGCCACAGGCAGTCTATGCATTTCTGGATGAAGTAAAGGGCGCGGTCACCCAGTTGGAACGCAAGGAAATCGCAGAACTGCGTGCGTACAAAGCGGAGACCCTAAAAACCCCGCTCGCAGAGACGACGTTATCGCGTTGGGACCTCGACTACTGGCAACAAAAACTCAAACAGGCGCGCTATAACCTCGATCAGGAAGCGCTTCGCCAATATTTTCCGACTGATGCGGCTGTGCCCTGGATTCTGGGTGTATCAAGCACGTTGTACGGGGTGGAGTTTATACGGACCGAAGTACCGGTCTGGGACCCGGAAGTACACTATTACGATGTTGTCGATATCAAAACAAAAATGCGTATTGCCGGCATTTATCTGGACTTGTATCCACGTGCGGGCAAATACGGTCATGCCGCCGCGTGGGGCACGCGCGGTGTCAGCACCCTCGTTCATCGCACACCGATTTCAGTGTTGGTCACCAACTTTGATCGTCATGGCTTGAACAGCGACGAATTGGAAACCTTGGTCCATGAATTCGGTCACGTGTTGCATGGCGTGCTGTCGCGTGCCAAATACGTTAGTCAGGCAGGAACTAACGTAGAGCTGGATTTTGTTGAAGCGCCGTCACAAATGTACGAAGAATGGGCACGCCGTAAGGAGTCCTTGGTATTATTGTCAAGTTATTGCAAAACCCCATGCCCGACAGTCGACGATGCCCTAGTGCAGAGAATGACTGCGGCCCATAATTATGGGCGCGGCATACGTTATGCCCGCCAACTTCTTTACGCCAGTTACGACATGCGCATTCACAACGATCAAGCGGCAACTGAAAAGCCCTTAGCGATTTGGCAACAAATGGAAGGTTCGACGCCGCTCGGCTATGTTCCGGGAACTGAGTTTCCAGGACAGTTCGGACATCTGATGGGTGGCTACGCCGCCGGATACTACGGTTATATGTGGTCAGAAGTATTGGCACTGGACATGCTGTCGCGCTATAACGGTAAGCTTATGAATCCAGAGGTTGGCCAGTTTTATCGCCACACCATCTTGTCACGCGGCGGCGAAACATCAGGCAATGAAATGGTCCGCACTTTCCTTGGGCGCGCGCCCAACAGCAAAGCATTCTTTGCTGAAATTTCCGGCCAGCGCCTGCAATAAGGACGTCCATGACCGCTTATATTCTGCGCCGCTTATGGCAAATGGTACCGACGATGCTGGGCGTCATCGTATTGGTATTCTTCTTGTTCAACTGGGTTGGAGGAGATCCTGCGTATATTTTGGCTGGCAAGATGTCAAATCCTGCACAGATCGCCAACATCCGTGCTCAACTTGGGATCGATCAGCCTTATATCGTCCAGTTGTGGATTTTCATCAAACAGATCGTCACCTTTGATTTTGGCGCTAGCTGGAGCACGGGCGAATCTGTCTCTCACGTGATCCTGACGCGCCTTGGTCCATCATTGACCGTCCTGATTCCACTGACTATTCTGGAAACGTTTATCGCAGTCGCGTTAGCGCTGGCGGTCGCATTTGTACGCGGTTCGATCACGGATCGGATGGTGATGATTGCTTGCACCATAGGGATGTCGATCAGTATTCTCGTGTACATCATTCTGTTCCAGTACTGGTTTGCCTACAAACTTGGCATGTTTCCGGTACAAGGATGGGGTAGTAGCTTCACCGAGAATCTGTTCCACTATTCCGCACTGCCAATTCTCATTGGGCTGGCGGTCAGTATCGCGCCTAGTTTGCGTTTATATCGGACTTTCGTACTGGATGAAATCAATCAGGATTACGTACGTACAGCGCGGGCCAAAGGCTTGACCGAAAAACGCATTATGTGGGTCCACGTTTTGCGCAATGCGGCGATTCCTATCATTACCAATGTGATGTCCAATTTGCCAGCATTGCTGATTGGCGCGTTCTTGATCGAACGCTTCTTTTCGATTCCAGGCATTGGGCGAGAGGTGATTTTGGCGGTCGAGCGCAGCGATTTTCCTGTGATTAAGGCAATCACAGTGTACGTAGCCGCTGCCACCATGCTGTTCAATCTGTTGACCGATCTGATGTATCAGGCGGTTGATCCACGCGTTCAGCTGAAGTAAGAAAGCACTATCGCTATGTCTATTATCGTGGATTTTAAAAAGAGAAAAAGTGAGGCAGCAAAGGCGGCGGCAAAGGTTCCGCCTGACGCTGTTACCACTATTGCCGCTGCTAACGCTTCTGCCAACGCCTCTGCCAACGCCACCGCTGCATCACCGATTCTGCTGACATCGGAGCCATCGCCGGGTTTATGGGCGTTGGCGTGGCGTCGCTTGCGTGCCGACTGGGTCGCCATGGTCTCGCTGAGTGTCGTCGGATTATATTTTTTGGTACTCATACTCTCCAGCACCGGTTTGATAGCCAGCGACTGGAGTGATGAGGTGGCCGTTAATTATGCGCCGCCATCCTTCATGGGTGCGCAAGCGATAGCGGACAATGGCGGCAATCCCAACGCCATCGTCGCAGAGCCGCTACCCGATAACCCACTCGATCCGTTGGCCGACGTTCTTCGCACATTACGCGCTAGCAAAACCGTCGCGCCTACTACCCCGGTGGTTGCCAATGATTATGGCATCACCGATCCGCTGCAATCCGAGCTGACCACCATTCGCAGCAAACTGGCACAGGATGGCACCAAAGCGACGGTCGCCCGCAGAACTACTTTGCTGTTTGGTGCTGATAAATGGGGCCGCGACATTATCAAGAAAACGATTAAGGGCGCTGAAACTTCTATCGTAGTCGGGTTGGTTGCCGCGCTGCTGGCGACTGTGCTTGGGACCGTTTTTGCGGCGATATCGGGTTACTTCGGCGGCTGGGTGGATGATGTCTTCAACTGGTTCTATAGCATCTTCACCTCTGTACCTTATTTGCTGCTGATTTTGGCGGTGGCGGCGGTGCTACAACAAAAAGGTGTGCTGACGATTGTGCTGATTTTGGGCCTGACCGGCTGGACCGGCACGTTCCGCCTGATCCGGGCCGAATACATGAAACATAAAACGCGCGAATACGTGATGGCGGCAGATGCCATCGGTGCTTCGCACTGGCGAAAAATGTTTTCACATATTTTCCCCAATATCAGTCACGTGGCGTTGGTGCAACTGTCGATCCTTGTAGTCGGCTTCATCAAGTCGGAGGTGATTCTGAGCTTCCTCGGTTTTGGTGTACCGGTCGGCGTGGTGTCTTGGGGCAGCATGTTAAACGAAGCACAAAACGAATTAATTCTTGGCAAGTGGTGGCAACTCGCCGCCGCAAGTATCGCGATGGCAATTCTGGTTACAGCATTTTCGCTGTTCACCGATGCGTTGCGTGATGCACTAGATCCGAAATTAAAATAGGAATCGCCATGAATATGCTGCATCCGAATAGTTTGAACGTTGCACCAGAACTGCCAACAACAGTGCTGGAAGCGCCATTGCTGCAAATACGCGATTTGCGCGTGAGCTTTCGTACCGACAAAAAGAACACGGTCGAAGCAGTCAAAGGGATTTCTTTCGATATTGCGCGCAACACGACGGTCGCCTTAGTCGGTGAATCCGGCAGTGGTAAGTCGGTCAGTTCGCTGGCGGTGATGGGATTGTTGTCACCGGATAGCGCCAGCATTGGCCCGTCCAGCAGCGTCTTGTTTGAAGGCCGCGACTTATTAACGCTGTCCCCGACTGAACGACGTCAATTATGCGGCAAAGATATCTCGATGATATTTCAAGAGCCAATGACCTCGCTCAATCCGGTGTTCACCGTCGGCTTTCAGATTGGCGAGGTATTGCAGCAACATATGGGTATGAACGCCAAAGCGGCACGTATCCGCGCGATCGCGTTGTTAAAAGAGGTCGGGATTCCTGAGCCAGAAACCCGAATAGATGCTTTTCCCAATCAATTGTCCGGCGGTCAGCAGCAACGCGTCATGATCGCCATCGCCATTGCGTGCGAACCAAAATTGCTGATCGCCGACGAGCCGACCACTGCGCTCGATGTCACGATCCAAAAGCAGATTATCGATTTGATCGAAGCGCTGCGCAAACGCCACAAGATGTCAGTCCTGTTCATCACCCATGACCTGGCGTTGGTGGGCGAAATTGCAGATGAAGTGATCGTCATGCGCAACGGCGAAGTCCGCGAAAAAGGGACTACCCGGCAAATTTTTGAAGCACCGCAAGATGCCTATACCAAGGCGCTTCTATTATGCCGACCGTCGCTGGATAGCCGCCCGTGGCGCTTGCCCGTGATCAGCGACTATATGAATGGCAATCCAGAAATTGATCATCCGGAGCTGACTGCCAAGCAACGAAGTCGTGGCCTGACCGGCAAAGAAGAAATTCTGCTGGACGTGCGCAATCTTGGCAAAAGTTTTTACTCCCGCCAGGGACTATTCGGACGCAAAGAATTTAAAGCTGTTCAGGATGTTTCTTTCACACTGGCACGCGGAAAAACCCTCGGTGTCGTGGGCGAATCCGGCTCGGGGAAAACCACCGTCGGCCTGACCTTATTACGCCTGCATCAAGCCACTAGCGGACAAGCCTTGTTCCAGGGAAAAGATATATTGGCGATGTCGAATAAAGAATTCATGTCCTATAAACGACGGATTCAGATTATTTTTCAAAACCCGTATGCGTCACTCAATCCGCGCTTTACCGTCGGACAAATTTTGCTGGAACCGATGCGGATTCATCAGATTGGTCGCGACGATAAAGAGCGCGTCGACATGGCGCTGCAACTATTGAAAAAAGTCGGCATGCCAGCCGCTGCATTCCACCGCTATCCGCATGAATTCTCTGGTGGTCAGCGACAACGTATTGCCATCGCCCGTTGTCTCACACTCAAACCCGAAGTGTTAGTGTGTGATGAGTCGGTGTCGGCGCTGGATGTCTCGGTCCAAGCGCAGGTTTTGAACTTATTACAGGATCTACAAGAAGAGTTCGGCATGAGTTACATCTTTATTTCTCATGATCTGGCAGTCGTGAAATACATCGCCGATCAGGTCATGGTGATGCATCAGGGCGTGGTAGTCGAACTGGCAAACTCGGATGAGCTATATCGCAATCCGACCAATGCTTATACGCGCTCTTTACTGAGTGCCATTCCGCGTGGGTTACAGCACTAGATTTACATCACTGAAGATTGATTGCAGGAATTTTTTTGTATTGCAATCGACGGCAACCGACACAATCGGTTACTCTTTTTGTACACACTCATGAGGTGATTCTTGTACGATAATATTCGCGCCCTTTTCAAGCGGCTTGCGCCCGCTGTAGATTTTTGTTCGTTGCGTCTGGTGGATGAAACCAGCGAACACATCATGGTCCGCCAGGACATTTTGCAACCCATCAGTCACCGCTCGGATCGTGGCGCGATGCTTACGGTCATACATCGCGGCGGTTATGGTTACGCTGCCACCAGCGACCTTAGTGAGAACGGGCTGAAAGAGGCTTTGCGACGCGCCAAAGATTGGGCTGAGGCCAGCGCGGGACGTTCAGTAGTCGACTATTCGCACATCCTCATGCCACGTCCGGTTGGCCACTATGCTGGACCGGGAGCCGGCGAACAAAATCGCGCCACCCTCGCCAGCACATGGTCACGCAAGGACGTCATTGCGTTGCTGTTACGCGAGTCCACGGCTTGCCGAATCGATAGCCGTATTGTCGACTGGTATGCGGCGTTTGGCACAATAACAACCGACCAGCTTTATATCAGCGCCGACGGTGCCGACGTTCTCCAGCAATTTCATTACGTTATGCCCAATCTGGCAGCAACCGCCAATCAAGGTGGCGACACACAAACCCGCAGTTTGGGCGGCCAATATAATGGTTACTGTCGGCAAGGCGATATGGAAGTGCTGAGCGCGGCTGGTTTTGATGGCTCGGGCCAACGTATCGCTGAACAGGCGTTGGCGTTATTGGCTGCGCCAAACTGCCCGACCGGGATCATGGACTTACTCTTGATGCCGGAACAAATGATGTTGCAAATTCACGAATCGATTGGCCATCCGCTTGAACTGGATCGTATTCTGGGTGATGAGCGCAACTTCGCGGGAACCAGCTTTGTGACGTTAGATATGTTCGGCGCTTTTCAGTACGGTTCAGAATTACTTAATGTGACCTACGATCCAAACCGTGTCGACCAATTCGCCAGCTATCAATGGGACGATGACGGCAGTCCGGCGGAACGGAGCTTCGTGATCCAAAACGGCATTCTTAAAAAGCCACTCGGTGGATCGATTTCTCAAGCCCGCGCCGGTATTGACGGCGTCGCCAACTCCCGCGCTTGTAGCTGGAACCGGCCACCAATAGATCGTATGGCGAATCTAAATATAGAACCCGGTAGCAGTTCATTGCAAGATCTGATCGGATCGGTCGAGCGCGGTGTATTGATGGATACCAACGTCTCCTGGTCGATTGATGATTCACGCAACAAGTTTCAATTTGGCTGCGAAACTGGTCGCCTGATAGAAAATGGCGAACTCAAAGGCGTGGTCAAAAACCCTAATTATCGCGGCATTTCGGAAAGTTTCTGGCGCTCGTTAAAAGGAGTTGGCGACCAATCTACATTCAATGTAATGGGCACGCCGTTCTGCGGTAAAGGCGAACCATCACAAGTGATTCGGGTCGGCCACGCATCGCCCGCCTGTCTATTCAGCAATATTGCCGTGTTTGGAGGGGATGCAGCATGACCAACATCATAGAACCGATTCAATCTCCGGCAGACCCGCTCACCAACCACATGCAGCAATATTTTTATGATTTGGCAGCACTCGTCCAAAGCCGTATGCATGGTTCAGAACAATTCACTTGCTGGTTTTCTGCGGAAGCGACCGACTTCGTGCGCTTTAATCAGAGTTTGATCCGTCAACCGGGTCACGTCCATCAGATGCGTTTATCATTGCGTCTGATCAACGGTAAACGCCATGCCGAAAGCAGTGCCACGCTCGGCGGCGATCTCCCGACTGACAATGCGCAATGCATCCGTATGCTTGGTCAATTGCGGGCGCAACTGGATGATCTGCCGGATGATCCATATCTGTTATTTTCGCAAGAGATTCGCAACACCGAACACATTGTTCCCTCATCATTGCCGAGCAGCGCCGCCATTGTCGATCAGGTATTGAACGCCGCAGTCGGTACCGATCTGGTCGGAATTCTCGCTGCCGGTCCCGTGTATCGCGGTTTTGCCAATTCCTTCGGTCAGCGTAACTGGCATCAAACCGCCACCTTTAATCTCGACTGGAGTCTGTACCAAAACCGCGATAAGGCCGTGAAAACCTCCTATGCCGGTTTGCAATGGGACGCTCAGACATTTCAGGCCAAATTAGCCAGCGCCAAAGCGCAACTCGCGCTGCTGCAGCGCCCGGCGATGACTGTTAAACCCGGCGCCTATCGCGTTTATCTGACGCCGACTGCGCTCAACGAATTGTTCAGCATGCTGAACTGGTCGGGCCTATCAGAGAAATCTCTCCGGACCAAGCAAAGTGCATTACAACGCATGCGTGATGAGGGTCTGGAATTGAATCCGTCAGTGATGCTGATCGAAGATACCCTCAACGGTGTTGCTCCCGGCTTTCAGCAAGATGGCTTTATCAAGCCTGATCAACTGAAGTTACTTGAACACGGCAAGCTGACCGGCAGCATGATCTCACCACGCACCGCACTAGAATATGACATCGCCAATAACGGCGCCAATGCTGAAGAAATGACTTCGTCACTTGATCTTGCTGCGGGTAATTTAGCGTTAGCGAATGTGTTGGCGGAGCTCGGTACTGGCATTTTTATCAGTAATTTGTGGTACCTGAATTTTTCAGACCGCGCCAATTGCCGTATCACGGGTATGACGCGCTTTGCCACATTCTGGGTAGAGAATGGGAAAATTAAAGCACCGTTAAATGTGATGAGATTCGATGATTCGTTATTTCGGCTGTTGGGAAATAAATTGCTTGGCTTGACGCAAGAGCGGGAATTGTTGATCGATGGCGAGTCTTATGGTGAGCGACGAGTTGGAAGTACGCGGTTACCTGGGGCGTTGATTAGTGATGTGAATTTTGTTTTGTAGAGAAGTTGTATTTCAAAATTGAGCTATGTAGACCCGATCCGTTCAAGTCACTTATGGAATCAGCGCTGCAAAACGGTCTGCTAACGTGAGACGTGATCTTGCTGGCCAGATGGCACTGAGTTCAAATTGTGGCAATAATTGACCGTGCTCAACTTCACAAAATTGTACGCCGTGAAATCGCATGGAACGTACCGTCCCAGGAAGCAAGGAGAATCCGCAGCCTGCTACTACGCAGGAATCACCGTTAAGGTCCGATTTACGTCCTGCACAATCTGAAGTTCGATACCAGCTTGCCGAAAGGTGCTGAGAATACCAGCACGTAGTTGCGGCAATTGTTTCTCGGAAAACCAGACAAGTCCTTCTTTGGCCAACTCTTAAAGTGATATTTTATGATTGATGCCGACGGAAATTACTGTCGGCAGGACAGCAACCAAAGGGTCGCGACGGATCAGCTTCTCATTCATTTTTCCGACTAAAGTCACTGGTGTATGCAGTAGTCCAAGATCAATTTCTCCGGTTTCGAGCGCCCTTGCCTACTCCTCGATACTCATCTCACGCAGTACGAGATCCACGCCAGGCAACGCAACACGTAGCGCAGCGAGAGCACGCGGCAAAGTATCGAACAGGACCGCTGATACAAAGTCAATCGATAACGACCAGCGCGATGGGTCCCAATGTCCCGCGCCCTGATGGCGGCTGAGTCGATTCTCGCCATACTCAGGCAGATATCATCGATCATTGACGCTCCCGCGTCGGTCAGCACAGCGCCGCGACCACTCAAACAACTTTACTCCCAATTTTTTTCATTCGACCTAACGCCTGGCTTTGCGCGGGCTGTGCCACGTCCAGCTTAATACCGATGCCTACGCCATGTATGGCATCGAAGCGGCAATTGAACGTGCGCATCGATTCGTCGAAGCTGACACTGATAACCAGAGGTTACGAGCGCTATTCGAGACGCCGGATTTAATTAACATTGTCATCGGCGGTAAGACACCAACTTTGGTTGGTCGTGTATTTATTGATGCCGAAAACCCATCCCATTGGAAAGCGTAGTGTGAGACAGAGCATTCATAGCGTTTTTGAATTTGACAGGGCATTTTAATAATCGCGGTCCCCCGTTATAAATCTGCACTCTGAGCATCCACACTAAATAGACCTGTCTACGATGGTGAAACCATAAAAAGGCCTCGGTATAAATATGCTGAATCTGGATTAGTTTTTTTAAGGAGCAGATACGATGATTTCAAGACGATTATTTAATATCGTATTGATTGGTGTACTAGGTATGACCGTCAGCGACTGTTCGAGCGTCGACAAAGCCGGATCAGTATGTCCCCTACGGTAGGCTACCTGATCCATCGCTTCCACAACCAATGGTCTAGAGACCAACTCCCGCCGCCGCGGCATATCAACACCAGCAGCATGGCAGCCCACTGAATGTGCGTGGGCCACGCCTGAGGATAGACAAATACTTCAATGACGGCGGTCATCCCCAGTAATACGAAAGCCACGGGCCGCGTCGCCAGTCCCAGCAGCAGCAATACGGGCGCAGTCAATTCGATGGACGCCGCCATATAGGCTGCGAGTTCCGGTGGCAAGAAAGGCAGCCGGTATTCTTCCCGGAACAGTTCGATCGCAGTATTCCAATTGGCGAGCTTGGTCATCGCAGAGTTCCAGAACACCGTGGCAATGGCGATGCGCAGTGGAATGGCCAGGAGAGTGTGGGGAACACGGTCTAACCATTGGCGCGGACCGCTCTCATGGAGCGTGGAAGGGGGGGTAGATTGTGGTAAGGATGTCATCGGTTTCTTCTTGAATTAAGGTGCGAACGCTGATAGACGGACGTCGGTAAAGCATCCACGTATCAGGTGGGCGGCTAGCAGCGCATGCGTATCGGCACAAGGTGCGATCGTCAGAACTGCGTGCAATGGCTGCCCGGAAAACAGTGCGGTCGTGCAACGCCATTCATCCTCGCTCAAGCGCACCACATGGATGCTGCTCTCTGTGCGGTGCACCAGTAGCCAGACCGGACCATCTGCGAGATTGATCGCTGTCATGGCGTTGTCATCGCGCTCCAGAACGGCGTACCAGATTGTGTCTGCCGGAAATGTGCAGTGCAGCAATGTGACTGCCGGGTGCCTTACAAAACACATCTGCAACAGCTCGGCTTCATTCAACTGGGCGAGGCGCGCGATTTCTAGCGGGATTGCATCCTGTGCATGTAGCACATTACTAACCTGCCATTCAAGGCGGGCGACATCCGGCAGGTAGGGTAACGATGCGGCCTGCGGAAGTTTTGCGAGGAATTCAGGGAAATTTGCGCCATATTCGTCCAGCAGCGCGCTGTCTGGCGCAGCCTGATCGGAGAACAGGCGCGTGGCCCCCTCAAAGAATTCGGCTCCAACCAGATGCGCGATAATCGGATAGGATAAACGTAGTGCCGTTGCGAGTGCGCTCACAGTCGTGTTGCGGTGAATGTTGAGTCGCTCCTCAACTGACCATCCATCGGCGCGTATATAGGCCGACAGACCGTTATCTGCTGGCTTACGCAGACTGTTGTGCATCGCATGTTGCAGTTCGCGCAGCGTTGGATTATGCGCATTCATGTCGTTGCTTCTCCAGTGCCATCTCAGCGGTAGCGGCTTCTTCCATCAATATGTGCATTGGTGGTACCTCAGTATCCCATTCGATCAACGTGGGAACTGGGCCGAAACGCCGGAGTGCTTCCCGATACAGTGCCCAGACCGCCGGCGCGACGGGCGAACCGTGGTCGTCGACGCGCAAAATACGGCCGTGGTCGAGTTGACGCACGCTATGTCCAGCCAAATGAATTTCGCCGATCGCTGCTGGCGGTAAAGCAGAAAGATAGGTCATCGGGTCCCAATTGTGATTGCTGGCGCTGACAAAGATGTTATTTACGTCACAGAGAATGCCGCACCCAGTTCGTTGCGCCACATGCGCGAGGAATTCCCACTCTGGAATCGTCGAATGCCGGAAACGCAGATAAGTCGATGGATTTTCGAGCAGGATGCGCCGGTTCAGGTAAGCCTGTACCTGCTCTACATGGCGGCAAACGATATCGAGCGCTTCTTCGGTCATCGGCAGCGGTAACAGGTCAGGCAAATAAGTACCACCACTGACACTCCAAGATAAATGTTCAGAGATCAGTCCCGGCTCAACCCGATCGACAACACTGCGCACCCTTGCCAGATGGTCACGGTCCAGCCCCTCGGCACTGCCGATCGAAAGACCGACTCCATGCAAAGAGATCGGATAGTCACGACGAATGGTATCCAAGTCGCGTGGCGCAACGCCTCCACCCATATAGTTCTCGGTGTGTACTTCGAACCAAGCGACCTCCGGACGTTCGTCGATGACCGCCTGGTGATGGCGGAAACGCAACCCTATACCTGCTTTGGCCGGGATCGGGTTGAGCGCACTCTGTGCGCTGACGGAGGAAACGTGCATACGCTGGCGAGACCTTAGCTAGCCTGCAGTTGACCGCCCTGGATTTTGGAGCAATCCCCAGCCGGGAGCAACACGAACGATTTCACATCACGCGCCTGAGTAGCCTGACCGGCACAAGAATGGGCGCCCTGGGCACAATCGTTCTTTGCGACTGCATTGACGCCATAACACTTCTCAAGTTTGTTTTTTGTCATCTTCATCATATTGTCTTTGACAACCTGTGGCATGGTCCCCATATCTTTCATTCCTTGCGCTTGCGCCGGTAATGCTTGCATGGTCAGTGCCAACGTAACTGCGGCCGTCAGAGACGAAACGGTTGATAGTTGTTTGCTCATTTTGTATTCTCCTGAAGTTGGGTCACAAAAGCGTGATCTTATGAGTAAATTCGCTGACAGACGACGAAAGGTTACGTGGCAAACAAAATTTATTTTTCGCGACAGAATCTTCTTCAAGGTGCAAAATTCGCGAATGTCATCCAAAATCCAGCGTGCCAAACCCGCTTTGAGTCTTGTACAGAAGCCTCAGGGCCGGGCCACGCCCGATCACCCGGAGCGCTCACCAGATAGCCGGCCGGATGGCACGCTCGACTGGTCCGTTTATATGGCCAGAACACAAGGAGGAGATGGTGATGCTTATTGTCTTCTGCTAGAGCAGGTCACTCCTTATTTACGGGTACTCGCATCTCGTCAGATCGAAAATGGGAGCGATGTCGAAGATGTGGTGCAAGATATTTTGCTGACCGTCCACACTGTGCGTCATACGTACGATCCGGCTCGACCGTTCGGTCCTTGGCTGGTGACTATCGCCAACCGTCGCATCATCGATAAGCTTCGACGACAGGGCCGTTGTAGTGTGCACGAGGAACCGCTTGCCCCGGAACATGAAACCTTTTCGACCAGGAACCTCCATGAGGAGGCGGTCGATGCCAGTATGCTCCGCGACGCTGTAGGGCGTCTACCAGCTCGACAACGGGATGCAATCCAAATGCTGAAATTAGAAGAAATGTCATTAGCGGAAGCGGCGAGCGCGAGTGGCATATCGGTTAGCGCACTCAAAGTCGCGACGCACCGAGCCTTAAAAAACTTGCGCAAGCTGATCGACAAACGAGGGGGTTCAAGATGAAATCAACCTCCAGTCTGATAGCATCGTTGGTCGTCAACGTAAAACCGGTGCGGCGTTTGCGTTCACCTGCCGTGAGGACTTTGTGCTGGCTATTATTTGCGGCGTTGATGCTGGCATTGGTCGCCGTCGGACATGGTGTTCGACCTGATCTGATGCAGAAACTGCATCAGCCAGTTTACGCCATTGGGGTTGCGGCGGCCTTGATGACAAGTGTTCTCGCTACGACAGCGGTGTTTATTGGGAGTATTCCCGGGCGCTCGAAACGCTGGCTCCTTTTGCCCATGCCGGCGTTTGCGATATGGATTTCTACGATAGGCTACGGATGCCTGACGGCCTGGGTCAGTTTCGGTCCCGACGGCATGTCTCCGGGTGAAACCGCGCGCTGTTTTGCGACACTGGCAATAACCAGCATCCCGCTATCGCTGTCGCTGCTCATTATGTTGCGATACGTCGCGCGGTTGTATCCAGTCCCGATTGCAATGACGGCTAGTCTTGCGGTCGCTGCGACGACCGCCGTCGCTCTGTCGCTGTTCCACCAGATCGATGCAACGCTGATGATTCTGATGCTGAACTTCGGCGTTGCAGCATTATTCTTGGGTTTGAGTCGCCTATACGGCCAACGATTGTTTGAATGGGTCACACCGATGGAATAGGCGGATCCACAAAAACGGTTACTAAATGGTAGCTTACCTCGTATGGCTCGGCATCAAATTGCGCCGCTCTATCCCGGTTCAACGATCAGCTTCATCTAACGAAACACTGTTCGACGCAGAGCTTCCACGAGAGAAGCTACGTCGACTTGCACTGCAAAAATTTAATGCCCGTGATACAGGTCGCTAAAATTAGTGGACGATTGCATATGGTTCATTCCTGTCTGTCTTTTTGCCATGGCGTCATGGGTCATGCCATCAGCAGCAAATACGCCGAATGATGCAACGCTGAGGATAGCCGCGAAAGTGCAGATAATAAGCTTATTCATTTGAAACTCCTTTGTGTTTATGAATGACGTTCAATATGAACGTCAGGTATTTACCAATATTTACCAATTCCATGCACTATCGAGATGGTGCATGTACCTGATGATGATTAGTCTTGATGCCGCCTACTTCATTACAAAAATAAACTGAAAATTTATTTATTTACTTGTCCCTGAGTTCTACCTGAGTCTTACATCTCATACGGAGATTGTTTACTTCGCTGGATGCAGCGACGTTATTTTTAATTTGTCTTGTGTCAACGAGACGCAAACAACCCGATCATCCCTCTTCGATTCATTGACCGTCATCGTTAGCCCACCGCCGTTGAACCGGACGATATCGCCCACTCAAAAGATACGCATTTTTCTCACTAGTCCTTTGCTACACTTAAATATACGTACACGAACGCCAACCAGATGTGGCTAATTAATGAATACGGGAAATTATTTTTAATCGCCCCCCGCTTTATGAGGGCGTGTTGACATTTAGCTATGCGAGCGTTCAGTTAAGGCGGAAAGCGGCAGGTCACTACTTTCGATTTAACTGACCCGTTTCGGCGGCAGAGGTGGTTATTTGCACAGCTCGGTTTCCTATTGTGTGGCGCGTACTTGCATGCAAAAATATGTGAACACTTCATCCATTGAGGAAGGGCTAAATGAACAGCGTTATCGATTTCGTTGCCGCAGTCCTGTGCTGGCTTCTCTAGACATTCAGCGCTCTGTCAATTTCTTCGTTTCCAAGCTAGGTTTCGACGCCCACTATATGTCTCAGGAGCATATGGCATCGTGATTTATCCGAGCACTGCGCCGGTATTGGCCGGGCCCGACACCAAAACAACGCTTAAATACACGATTGAACGCCGCTTCCGACTGATACCCGACCGCTTCTCCAATGTCGCCGACCGAGCGCTTGCCTTGCGCCAGCCATAACGCAGCCTGTGCCATGCGCGTCTGCATCAGCATCGTTGCAGGTGTGGTGCCTGCAACGCTACGGAATAGGCGGGCGAAGGTGGCGCGCGACATGTGACAGGCCGCCGCCATGTCCTGCAGCGACCAGGGTTTCTCTGGCGCGGCCAACATGGCTTGCAGTGCCGCCTGCAAGCGCCTCTCGGCCAGTACCGCGAACAGGCCCGGCATAGTGCCGGCCTGTTCCAGCCAAGCCCGGATCACCAAGGCAAACAGTGCAGATGACAACTGCGCTATCACCGCGTTCGCGCCCGGCCGCATTGCTTCCGTTTCGACCCGCAACATTGTCATCAATGCTTGCAGCCCGGCAAAGTCGGACCGCCCAGCCGTGCGTACCATGATGACCTCGGGCAGAGCGTCCAGCAGCGCGTTTGACGCGCCAGGATCGAACTCAAACTGGCCGCTTTTTCAAGCGCCTCAGGAGAAATGTAGAGCATACGATAATCCCACCCCCCATCCGTCGCTTGCCATCCCTCATGAACCTCGCCGGTATTAACTATGCAGACCGTGCCCTGAGGCATGACGGAACGCCGCCCATTGCCTTGTGAAAACGCTCGCGCACCGCGTTCGATCACCCCGATCGCGTATTCCTTGTGCGCATGCGCGGGAAATCTGTGCGTTGGATAGCTCGACTGCAGCATCTCTGCATTGGCGAGTAGCGGCTCTCGCCAGAAAACAACGTTGTTCTTCGCTGGAGGCGATTTGGATCATCAGACTCTCCGCAATACGATTTCCAGAGCAGGAAATTTCTGTCTCGGGACCAGCGCAAACAAATTCCAAAACTTTCCAAGAAGAGATATCGCTTCGTCATAAAAATTGATGCGCCAAGCACTCATCTTCAATAAGAGTAGCAGATACAAGCGTTTACGTACCCCATGAAAATATCAATTCCAGACGGTATCGAATCACACACTTGATTGATGCATTTTCAGTAATTTTTTGGATCGCGATATGACAAACTGGGGTGACCCCTGGTTAAATGAACGTTTGTAGTGACGCTCGGTGGGTGCGATGCCATTTTGAGGGATCAACCCGGCCGCCTCCTTGGTTGCTGCTCCTTAACCTCGTAGGCCAAGAAGCCTGTGCGTTATCACTGATACAGCCGAAGCTTAAATATTCATAATTGTTGCTGCAGATTATTGGTGATGACATGAAGTTAAAGGCCATACCATCACCCTCGCCTTATTTAGCTGTCGGCATCGAGAAATCCGCACCCTTGCTTATGTGCTGCGGCCAGCGTTGCATAATAGATTTTTGTTTTGTGTAGAATCGAACACCCTCCTCACCGTAGGCATGGGTATCGCCGAACATGCTTTGCTTCCACCCACCAAATCCATGCCATGCCATAGGCACAGGAATTGGGACATTAATGCCAACCATACCAACTTGGATTCGGCGGCCAAATTCTCGCGCAACTCCACCATCCCTTGTAAAAAAAGCGACGCCGTTACCAAATTTGTGACCGTTTACCAAATTGATCGCATCCTCAAAACTGTCAACTCGAACGCAACCGAGGACAGGGCCAAAAATCTCATCCTGATAAATGCGCATTTCAGGCGTCACATGGTCAAACAAAGTCCCTCCGGTAAAAAAGCCTTTTTCAAATCCCGGGACAGAGTAGCCGCGCCCGTCGGTAACTAGCGTGGCTCCTTCTTCGACGCCGGACGCAATGTAACCTTCAATCCGGTCAAGCGCCTGACGCGTGATCACTGGCCCCATTTCAGCCGTGGGATTCATCCCATCTGATATTTTCAAGGCACGTGCTCTTTCCGCGAGCATCGGGACGATGCGGTCTGCGACATCGCCAACCAGAACAGCGATGGAGGTTGCCATGCAACGCTCGCCAGCGGAGCCATATGCGGCACCAATCAGTGCGTCGACTGCCTGCTCCACATCGGCGTCCGGCATGACAACAAGATGATTCTTGGCACCTCCCAGCGCCTGAAAGCGCTTTCCAAAGTGAGCGGCACGCTCGCCTATATAGCGCGCAATCGGTGTCGATCCGACAAAACTTATCGCTTTAACATCTGGGTGTTGAAGCAAAGTGTCTACCGCCAATTTGTCTCCTTGCAATACGTTAAATACACCGGGTGGCAGACCTGCCTCGGTGAACAACTTTGCCATTAGAATGCTTGCGCTAGGGTCTCGCTCGCTTGGCTTGAGAATGAAGGTATTCCCTGCTGCAATGGCAATTGGAAACATCCAGCATGGGACCATGCAAGGAAAATTGAATGGCGTAATACCGGCCACTACGCCTAGAGGTTGGCGTAGCGTCCAATTGTCCATTCCTGTACTGACTTGATCCGAGTAATCTCCCTTAAGCAATTGCGGAATACCGCAAGCGAATTCGATAATGTCGATGCCGCGTGCGACTTCACCTAACGCATCCGAGAACACCTTGCCATGTTCTGCAGTAATCATTGCAGCAAGTTCCTCCTGATGTTCATTCATCAACTGCAGAAATTTATTGACGATTCTGGCTCTACGAATTGGCGGTGTGTCAGCCCAGGCTGGAAATGCCGCCGCCGCGGATGCGACCGAGGCATTTACTTCCTCTTCGGAAGCCAATGCAACATCACGCGCCACGGCGCCGGTAGCGGGATTAAAGACTGGCTGCGTACGATCACTTTTTCCTGATACCAGGGTTCCGTTGATATAGTGGCCTATTGCATTTGTGTCTGTATATGGAGAATAAGAAGTCATTTCATGTCCTTAGTCGGTGGAAGTGAAATCAGTGTAGTTCTCCTGTTTAAGCAGTTCAATGCCGTTCTACTTGATTCATTGTTCAATAAAGTGAACAATGACAGTATGGATACTTTAAAAAATGTCCCTTTATGGGGCCACATATATTCTTTGATTGTTCTCGAAAATGCAGGCAGCTATACGGCGGCGGCAACCCGACTTGGCGTAAGCAAGGGCGCTATGAGTCAACGCATTGCCGAGCTCGAAAGGAATGCCGGTGTCGCACTGGTTCAGCGGACGACAAGAAGTGTCCGGCTGACCGAGGCCGGACAGCGCCTCGTGGACTTAAGTCGAAATGCATTTGAGGTAATTCAGCAAAATTTTCTGGAAATCAGAGATTCCGTAAGCGAACCGCGCGGCCTCATACGCGTTACCGCAGCGGTGGCACTTGGTCGCCAGCAGATTGCCCCCATACTTGCTGCGTTCTTGAAATCGTATCCAGGAATACGCATTGAGCTTGAGTTATCGGATCAATTCACTTCGTTAGCGCAAGAAGGTTTCGATCTTGCGATCAGACATGCAAGCTCTGCTCCCGATACACATATCGCTTGGACACTGTGCGAAACGCGCACGATTCTGGTTGCCAGCAACGCTTATCTACGTAAACGCGGCACTCCCAAAGTGCCAAATGATCTACTGAATCATGACTGCTTGCACTATTTCCGACGTGGAGAATTGCCGACCTGGAGTTTTGTTTCCCGCGCAAAGAAAAGTTTGCGTCAAAACGTATTACTAAACGGTCCATTTGCTGCAAACAACAGTGAAGCGTTACGTGAAGCGGCATTAACTGGTTTAGGCATCGCTTTACTGCCAGATTTTTCTGCGCAAGCGGACATCGCTGGCGGAAAGCTGAAACGGGTGTTGGAAAATTGGGAATCGGTTGGCGCATTTGGCGAAAAACTATATGCCATCCGGCCGTATAGCCCTTACCTGCCGCGGGCGGTGCGTGTTTTCGTAGACTACCTGCGAGATAGTTTAAAGGAAGGATTTTCTTCAGAAGAGCATCCTGTAAAACGTCACTCTCGGGATGCGATGGTCAAGTAATTTCACCAGTTGAAGCTACACGAATGCCGACGCATTGTTTAAACCGCGGTAACAGGTTTGCCGGGTAAAAAATTATTCGTGCTCGGGAAATAGCTGTTTTTATCTGCAGTTACGATGCCGATGCCCGCATCATCGTGCCGTTGAAAGCAGCCGGAAGAATCGCGGCCCTTATGGGCCGAAGCCATATGTTTTTAGTGCGACTGTCTTTGCCACACGCGATGATCCACCGTCGTTACGGAAAATAAGAAGCGGCGTCTTAAATCGCTGGTCACGAAGTAAATTTTCCGCACTGTAAGGAAAGCGTTCCATTGCTGGATGCAAAAAAGAATTGAAGATCGCTGTCCAGGTTTTCCTGATATTGTCAGAGCCCTCCACAAGTTCGTGAGAACAGAGCAACGGACTGCGCCCAGCTTATGCCGGTGGAATTTTTTAAGAAAAACGTGATAAGCGACTCAAAAACCGGTGCGCGGTTGCACAGAACCTCAAACGGAAAGACCCCACAAAATCGAGCGAACCTGCGCAGTTTTGGGCGGCGTACGGTAACCTACCTTCGTCTATCAAAGAAGATCGACGGGGATAACTCAGGCTGCAACTCTCGAGCTTTTTTTGGAGACTAAATTATTTGGACGAGATGAAAGTTAAATGCTGAGTGAGTTCGTCATGGAGTAGCGCCGACGCGATGTGTCTTGGTCCTCCTAATTGCGTCAACAAATCTCTGGCATTCGATTCACTCAACTTGATATTAAACGACACACGAGCATTTTTTAGTAAGGCAAAAATTTCATGGCCATTTTCTGCATTAAGACTTACACGCAGATTCAGTAGGGACTCACCTCCCCTCGACTCCATATCCATTAGCTGATCAAAATCAATATCTTCAGACCGTATGACCGTCGAATTTTGATTGTGCGCTTTCTAGGCATCAATTTGAGCATTGGCTTTTTCAAAGAAGTCTTCATCCTCAGGATCAAGTCGTTCCGAAAGAACTGCCCGTGTCGGCGTTACCGACAGCGCCGATGCAGCAGTTGCCGCACGTGAAATCGACTTGAAAATAATGCTGAAAAATCTGATTGAAATTCCATTCGCTATACGCCGGAAGGCGGCGTGGTCAACTTGTCGGTCAGGAAGGAAGGCGCTTTTGCTGTGCTGATGGTCGAAGACACCGGTCCCGGTATTGCCGTCAGTGAAGGGCCCAGAGTTTTCGATCCTTTTTATCGTATCCTCGGTAGCGATGCCGAAGGCTCCGGGTTTGGATTGTCGATCGTCCGGGCCATTGCCGACAGCATTGAGGCGATTATTACGCTTGGAGACCGTTGTAATGCCGACAGTGCGCCAGGTTTACGGTTAATGGTCCGGTTTTCGCCAGCAACCACCTCACCTGCTGGAAATACCTTCGCATTCCGGCCCACATAGATAAGCACTAAGGTGAAATTGCAAAAATCCAAAGCCAGCCGCGTAGATCATTTCAAAAAATGAAATAAACCTTTGCTCTTTCCGCTATTTTTATTGCGAGGAGAAACAAATAAACTATAGCTTATGTTGAATTAAAAGTAGTTGAAGCAGGTACCACTTTGGGTACTGCACTTTTATTTCCTCTTAAAGAGACACATCATGAACATTAAAAATATTTTAGCAGGGCTGGTATTGTCTGCATTCGCCGGTGCCGCATTGGCAGGCACGCCGTATCCCGTCGAAAGCACATTCGCGCCGGCAACTAATGGTGGCTGCGCAATTTCTGCGGCGCAGTCTGGCCATGAAGAGGGCTACACCCAGGCAAGCGATGAATACCCGGTTGACGTGGTATCCAAATCGACGTTAACGCGCCAGCAAGTCCAGGCCGAATTGAAATTATCAGACGGACAGTCGCTAAAAAGCGTCAGCTATGCCGAACTGGTCTTTTTACGATAATTGCGTTTGTGAGCTGGGATGAACCGTCAGTGACTGACGGTTCGGTAAAGAGACGTGTTCGTGGGTTCGATTCAGGCAGTTTGTCCTGAGGCAGAATAAACCACAACAACGATGAACACGTTTAAAGCAGGCCAGCTTGGGCATACGCCCAAGGCTGCTTAAAACGTATGGCGAATACCAGTCATGACACCGACCTGATTCAACCCTGTACCGACGGTACCACCGGCATCCAGTGCAACCGCAGCGGAACCGGCATTTTCGATATGCCCAAGCGACGTATATAACGCTGTGCGTTTGGACAGGTTGTACGTTACGCGTGCAACCGCTAACGTAGAGACCTTGGGGGTGCCCATGATTTTCAAACGCGATACCTGTGCGTCAAGCACCCAGTAGCTGGCAAACGGGAAGCTGGCACCGACGTAATACAAATCGGAATGGGTGTCTGTGGCATCTTTAATCTTGCGGTCCACCAGACCTGCGCCAATTTTGGTCAGGCCCAGCATGAAGTAACCGTTCAGGGAAACACGTTGATCGTGGTAATTGCTGCTGGTCAATCCACCAGCGGCACCAGGGCCACCGTATAAAATATCGTAGGCGCTGGCGACACCGAACGATGCAGCGTCATAGGCCAGTAAGGCGGTCATCTGACGACAGGCTTTGGCGTTACCGGCGATTTCTCCTGCACAATTGGTACCGGCAGGGCCGCCCGCAGCGGAGGTATCCCGTCCTAAGCTATAGGTGGCACCCAGCGTCACACCTGCAAAAGTGCCGAGGTAACCTATTGCGTTATCGCTACGCGCATTAGGTAGATACGAGTCTAGACTACTGATCGAAAAAATATTCGGTCCCATGACGTCGGCCTTGAGCGACGCGATATACGTCATGTTGACTTGACGTCCAATCATGATCGTGCCATACGTATTCTTTAAACCGACATACGCCTGACGTCCGAACAAGCGGCCACCCTGCCCCATGGTACCGGTATCCGGTGTGAAGCCGCTCTCCAGTACGAACAATGCCTGCAGTCCGTCACCCAGATCTTCCGTGCCTTTGAAACCGATACGGGATGGCAAGGTGCCAGTCAGCGAAGGAATTTTGACGACCGAATTACCGGCCGCATTGGCATGTGTGACATACTCCACGCCGGTATCGATGATGCCATACATTGTCACCTGGGATTGGGCCAGCACTGCCGATGCGGAAACCGCCATCGATAGTGTCACGATTGCATTCGCTACTAATTTATTCACGTGCTGTCTCCTGATTTTTTTAAAAAAACTTATATTATTTTTGCCGTCTCGCAAGGAGTATGGCGACCTGCTTGTCTACAGCAGCGTAGCCGGACAGACGCAGCACTGCTCAGTCGCATTCATCAATGCGAGATGAGGTTCGTGACGATGAATCCGATAGTTAGCTGTAAGCGTGCGTTGAAGCGGTGGAGGATGGCGTAACTGCGTGTTGCGCCGATGCTGAGCGATGGTGTTTGATGAGTAATACGGCGATCATCGCAATCACTGCCGGAATAGCGATCGCGATGAAGTTCATCTTCAACGGCAATGCCATGCCCACCAGCGTGCCAATGACGATGGGTGCCAGGATTGCACCACTGCGCCCTACGCCCGAGGCCCAGCCGATGCCAGTGGAGCGTATTGCCATCGGATAGAACTGGCCAGCATACGCATACGTAACGATTTGGGTACCGATGGTGGATGCACCGGCCAGACCGACTAGTATGAACAGCACTTCGGTCGGAACTTTTAATCCCAGCAGGGAGATGGAGATGGCAGCGAGCGCATACATGCCGACCAGCACATATTTAATGTGAAAGCGGTCTGCCAGCCAGCCACCACCGACCGCACCAATGACCGCGCCAAAGTTGAGTACCAGCACAAAGGTAAGCGCAGACCCAAGGCTATAACCAGCAGTTGCCATCAGCTTGGTCAGCCATGAACTGAGTGCATACACCATGAACAGGCACATAAAAAAAGCGACCCAGAACATCAACGTACTCCATCCACGACCATCCTGAAACAGTTTGGCAATCTGTGCACCTTCGGCTTTGTCTTCTGTCGGCAACACGAAACTGTCATCTGCAATAGGCCGGTAGCTTGGATCGATGCGGCTGACCGTCGCTGCGAGTTCTTCTAATCGGTTATTTCTGATCAGGTAGGGCATTGATTCGGGTAACCACTTCAGAATCATCGGCACCAGAATAATCGGGAACCCTGCTGCCAGAAATACCGACGACCAGCCATAACTGACGATCAAACCTTTCCCCAGCAGCGCTGCCAGCATCCCGCCGACGGCGTAGCCACTGAACATCAGTGTCACCATCGTTGAGCGGATGCGCTTTGGTGCATACTCAGTCATCTGTGCGACTACGTTAGGCATGACACCACCAATCCCCAGCCCTGCCAGAAAGCGCATGGCACTGAAGGTATAGGGATCGTGCGTAAGGCCGGAGGCGGCGGTGAAGATGCTGAAGAGGCCAATGCAAATGGCGATGGCTTTGCGGCGTCCGATTTTGTCGGCAATGGTGCCCAGAAATATGGCGCCGAACATCATGCCAAACAAGGCGGCACTCACCATGAAACCGGCATTTTGAGCCGTTACCCCCATGTCTTTCATGATCGAAGGAACGGCGATTCCGGCGACTGCAAGATCATATCCATCGAAAATGATGATTAGGGCACACCATAACAGTACCCGAATGTGAAAACCATTCAAGCGTGCCTGGTCGGCAAGTTTATGAACGTCAATAGTGCGCATGTCTCTGTCTCCATTTTATGAACATCGTCCGTATAGTTCGGCGATGTATTATTTATGTTTTTTTTAAATCATTTCGAGAGGGCTTGGCGCACCTCTTCGAAGGTGTGTTGAGAATATATAGCTGTGATAACCCCGTCCAACACCGATTAAGTATCTGTTTAATACTTCACAGGTATAGTATTTCTGACGGGACTTTAATCTTCCGGCTGCTTACTCTCCATTTACACGATGGTTAGTTGTGCCACGAGGTTTAATCAAACAATCAGGGTGTTAAAAAATCGGATATGGCACGCGTAAATAATGGTTCCGCTTCAATATTCGAGATATGTGATGCGGGCAATGTGACGACTCTCCCGTTCTTTATTTTTTGCTGCATCAGCGCGGCATCCGCTGCCGTGGTGACGGGATCGTAGTCGCCGACGATGATTAAGGCGGGATGGGGAATGGCGTGAATGTCTTCACGTAAATCCGCTGTTGCCAGTGCTTCACAGCAACTTGCATAACCTTCGGTATTTTCAGCGCGCAGATGAGCGATCAGTTCGGCGATGATCGGGTTCTGACTCTCTATAAAAGCAGGACTGAACCAGCGTGAGGCTGCGCTATCGGCGATGGCACCGAGGCCGTCAGCTCTGACTGCGGCAGCGCGCGTGAGCCAGCCGTCGGTGGTACCGACTTTGGCCGCAGTATTGGCAACGACCAACTTTATCAAGCGCTCAGAGGCATGGATGCCCAGCCATTGTCCGATCACGCCCCCCATCGACAAGCCACAAAAATGGGTTTTAGCGATACCAAGATGATCGAGCAGTCCGGTCACATCCTGTCCCAGTTGCTGCAATTGATACGGTCCTTTGGGACGGGCAGACTGGCCATGACCACGTGTGTCATAGCGAATCACATAAAAATCATGGCTCAGTGCATCGGCCTGCGTCTGCCACATGCGGTGATCGGTTCCCAGCGAATTCGAAAACAGCAATGCGGGATGCGCAGGGTTGCCTTCGGCAACATAAAAAATATCGGTGTGATGAATGTGGGCGACAGGCATGATGCTCCCTGAATGATCGATTTGAATGCATGGAGATTCAGATTAGCCCTGCCCTGCTGATGAAAGGCAATGGTGTCTGAATATAGTTTAACCAGGTACCGGCAATATCAGAATGAGGCGATCAAGCTGAAACAATCAGCTTGAAACAAGCGAATAAAACTTAACCCAAATCGCCGCCACCAACAGGCAGCACGGTGCCCGTGATATACGACGATTCATCCGACGCCAGGAACAAGATCGCGTTGACTTGTTCGGTGATGGTGCCGTAGCGATGCATCAGACTGCTGGCGACGGTCTGATCGATAATGTCCTGATACCAGGCCTCCTCATCTTTGCTCAGCGGATTGGCATTGCGCGGAATGTTGCGCGGCGGGGCTTCAGTACCCCCGGTAGCTATGGCATTAACCCGGATGCCATCCCCGGCATGTTCAAATGCCAGACTGGCCGTCAAGGCATTGACGCCGCCTTTTGCAGCAGCATAAGGAACCCGGTTAATACTGCGGGTGGCAATCGACGATACGTTGACGATCACGCCCTGTTTCTGCGCGATCATCACTGGCAAGGTGGCGCGGCAGGACCAAAGGGTCGGAAATAATGAGCGGCGAATTTCTGCTTCGATTTGCGCTTCTTCATATTCCTGGTAGGGTTTGGCCCAGATCGTGCCACCGACGTTGTTGATCAGAATATCGACGCGTCCGAATGCTTCCATGCCAGCGTCGACCATCTGGCGCGCACCTGCATAGGTTTCCAGATCGACATTCACAACGATGGCGTGGGCTTTTAATTCGCTGATTTCTGCTGCCATATCATTGATCAACGCTGAGCGATCAGCCAGCACCAGTTGCCCACCTTCACGTGCAATTGCTAATGCAACACCGCGCCCTATGCCTTGGGCAGCGCCGGTCACAATCACGACTTTATTCTTGAAACGCTGAATCTGCGTCATGCTCACACTCCGCTGCTGGCTGAGAATTTTTCAAAATGAAAACTGGCTGGCTTTATACCGATCTGGTCTAACCAGGTTCTGACGGCATCCACCATCGCGACCGGTCCGCACAGGTAGATATCGACGTCGCCATCATTGAGCCATTCAGCCGCGACATGCCCGGTGACGTAGCCTTTGCGCGCATGCTGGCTTTCTGCTACGGCGACGCAAGTGCGGTATTCAAATTGCGGGTGCTTGGCAGCTATCCGATCAAGTTGTTCGAGTGCAACCAGATCGGTATCGTTGGTAACACCAAACACCATCCGTACCGGTTGCTTAAAGCCGTCAGCGGCGAGTACCTCCAACATCGACAGAAATGGAGCGATGCCGGTGCCGCCAGCAAGAAACAATACTGGCCGGGCTACTGCACGCAAATAAAAACTGCCGTAGGGACCAGAAAAAGCGATCGGCTGACCCGGTTGTGCTTCTTTCGCCAGAAATTCGCTCATTTTTCCATTCGGCACGTTGCGTACGACGAATTCGGCTTGTGCTGCGCCAGGCGGCGAACTGAACGAATACGAGCGTGTCAGGCTGGTGCCTGGAATCTCCAGATTCACATATTGACCCGGCAGAAAATCGAGGCCAGTCTGATTTTCCAGATTGATCGAAAATTGTATCGTCGAATCAGAAAAATGCTGTACTGAACCGACGCTACCAGCGTGGCGCGAAACGGCAGTCTTGCAGGCCACGGAGGTGGCTGGGATCTGGATCACGCAATCGGAGGTCGGGCGCATCTGGCACGCCAGGATAAAGCCTGCTGCCGCATCCTTGGCATCAAGTGCATCTTCGATATAACTCGACTCCGGCATCGCATATTTTCCTGACTCACAAAAGCCGCGGCAGGTACCGCAAGCGCCATCGCGGCAGTCGAGTGGGATATTGATTTTCTGACGATAAGCGGCATCCGACAGCTTTTCGCTTTCGTTACAAGCAATAAAGCGGGTGATGCCGTCTTCGAATTGCAGCGCAATGTTGTAGCTCATCGCCTTGTCTCCTAAGTATGCTGTTTTAAATGTGGTAAACGTCAATCACCTGATTGATGTAATCGTTTTTCAATACCACGTATTTGTTGACTATGATCGGATGCTCGCCTGAGAAATCAATCATATAGCGCGACATGCCGAAATAGCTGTAATTGGTTTTGTAACGGTGGCTCAGCGTTTGCCAGTTGAAGCGCACGGTACACACATCACCGTCGCGGCTTTCGAGCTCAACGTTAGCGATGTTATGGCAGGTGCGCGTATCTGGCATGGTGGCGCTGGAGCGCTCGGTCTTGATCCGAAATACCCGATCTTCCAGACCTTGCCGGTTGGGATAAAAGATTAGGGAAATTTCGCGCTGCGGATCGGTCACCAGCTTATCGTCGTCATCCCATGACGGCATCCAGAATTGCGCATCGAGGTGGTAGCAATCGAGCCACTCGTCCCATTGTTCATCATCGAGCAACCGGCTTTCATAGTATAAAAAGCTGCTGATGTCAGTCATGCCAATGGTTTTCATGCATGAGCTCCTTCTTCCAGCAAGGCTTTCTTCATGACGTCTAGCCAATAGCGATGCTGTATCGTGTACAAGCCTTCATCTTCGGTTTTGACACCGCTCATCAATGGCTTCAAACCGAGTTCTTTAGCGGCTTCATCGGCGCCTTCCACCCAGTGTTGCGAGCCACGACACATATCGTTCCATGGCGCGGCAATCCCTGCGTAGCCTTGCTGGCAAGCGCGGAATTCTTCCAGGTCGTCTGGTGTGGCCATGCCGCTGACATTAAAGAAATCTTCGTATTGACGAATCCGATGGGCGCGGGCCTCGTCGGATTCTCCTTTGGGAGCGATGCAATAAATCGTGACTTCGGTTTTATTCACTGAAATCGGACGTAACACCCGAATTTGCGAGCCGAACTGATCCATCAGGTAGACGTTCGGATACAGGCACAGGTTGCGCGAGCGTTCTATCATCCAGTCTGCTGTGGCAGGCCCGAAGTTTTTGGCAAATTCGTCGCGGCGCGGGTAGTTGGGACGGTCTTGCGGATTAGCCCATTTCGACCACAGAACCAGATGCCCATGTTCAAACGCATAAAACCCACCGCCCTGCTTGCCCCATTTGCCAGCATCCATGGCGCGCACATTATCGGTACGCGTGGCATCTGCTTCCTTGCGGCGATTTGTCGTCGCAGCATAGTTCCAGTGCACGGCCGAAACGTGATAACCATCGGCACCATTTTCTGCCTGCAGCTTCCAGTTGCCGTCGAAGGTATAGGTGGAAGCACCGCGCAATACTTCGAGGCCATCTGTAGACTGATTGACGATCATGTCGATGATCTTGCCAGCTTCACCCAGAAACTCAGTCAGCGGCAGTATGTTTTCATTGACGCTGCCAAACAGAAAGCCTTTATAGTTTTCAAAGCGTGCGACTTTCTTCAAGTCGTGCGAGCCTTCCTTGTTGAAGCATTCCGGATAACCGGCTTCTTCAGGGTCTTTTACTTTGAGCAACTTGCCGCTGTTATTGAAGGTCCAGCCATGAAACGGGCAGGTATAGGTCGCTTTGTTACCGCGCTTGTGGCGGCACAATTGCGCCCCCCGGTGGCTGCAAGCATTAATGAACGCATTCAATTCGCCCTGACGATTCCGCGCAATAAAGATCGGTTGCCGACCAATATGGGTGGTGTAGTAGTCATTATTGTTTTGAACCTGGCTCTCGTGGGCCAGGTAAATCCAGTTACCTTCAAAAATATGCTTCATTTCAAGTTCAAATAAAGCATCGTCGGTAAAGGCGCTACGGTGCAAGCGATAGTCGCCCTTCTCCTGATCTTCAATCAGATAGTGGTCGAGGTTTTTGAGCTTGGGCGTGTTGTCAGGATAAATGGGGATCATGATGGGTTCCTTCTGTTTAAGAAAGGGGCAGTGGAAAAGGATATCCACACTGCCCGTTTTTTTATTACGCAGCAGCCCGGATGCGATCGACTTCAGTAGTCGGCGCAGCAGGCGTTTCTGAGTACAGATGAAAATCGAAATCAATCGACGAGAACGGATGGCTTAATTCTTTGGCAGCCAGTTCTTTTTCGTCAGTAATTTTGTGGATGGCAGGTACCAGCCCTTCGCGACTGGCGAAGGCAAAGTCATCCCACAGGTATTCATCACCATCGATATTGATTTGCGTGGTCAGCTTGCGATGCCCTGCGCCCGTGATGAAGAAATGAATATGCGCAGGACGACGACCGTGACGACCGAGCAGATCAAGTAATTGCTGGGTCGAACCACTTGGTGGACAGCCATAACCGACCGGGATGATGCTGCGGAACTGATAACGCCCGTTGGCGTCGGCAATGATGGTGCGACGCAGATTGAAGGCCGACTGGCTAGGATCAAAGAACGAATAATTCCCCATCAGATTGGCATGCCAGACCTCAACCTTGGCACCTGGCATCGGTTTGCCATGCGCATCAAATACCGTGCCCTGCATAAACAGGACTTCTGCTTCGTCGCTTGCCGCATCTTCATCAAGACGGGAAAATCCGCTATATTCCGGCGCACCTGCGACGTACAAAGGACCTTCGATCGTGCGTGGTGTGCCGCCAGTGAGCCCGGCTTTGGCTTCGGCTGCATCAGCACGGATATCAAAAAATCGTTCCAGGCCCAGGCCCGGTGCAATCAAACCGAGTTCATTATTGGCGCCTGCGACAGTCAGATACTCAAGGCCTTTCCAGAATTCACTCGCTTGTATATCCAGATCTTCAATCGTCTTGCACAAATCACCGACTACGCGCAATACGATTTGCTGCACACGCGGATTGGCTGGACGGATAGCAGAATCGATGATCCAGCTTTTTACCAGTGTGTCGATTTCGGTATGTGTCATGTTTGTCTCCTAAAATGTATTTTTACGGGAAGGGGTGAAACAAAATGGGTAGTGCAGGTGCGCGAACCGGGCATGCCTTATTCATGCGTCGTTGTCCCGGATAGAGGAAGGATGACGGCACATCGGCATGATCTGGATCTGCATGTAAGGAAATAATGGCAAAGTAGAAATCAGAGTATGCAGTTCATCAACGCTGCTGACATCGAATACGCTGATGTTGGCGTATTGACCCGCTATCCTCCACAGATGCCGCCACTTGCCACTTTCCTGCAATACCTCTGACATTTCTTTTTCGGTTTTTTTTAATGCGGTTGCCTGGTTCTCGGGCATAGCCTGAGGCAAGTTAACGTCCATACGTACGTGAAACAACATGGTGTTCTCCTGGTTTTTATAATGAAGTCAGCAGCGCTATGAGCGCTATTATTTACGACGCATGAACTGTAATTTTTCACGGTCGATTTCAACGCCCAGACCTAGCTTGTCAGGGACCTGCAGCATGAAGTCCTTGTAGATCAGTGGTTCGCACAACACTTCTTCGGTCAAGAGCAGTGGCCCGAACAGCTCGGTACCGTAAGACAGATTGCTAAACGTCGAAAACACATGCGCTGAGGCTGCGGTGCCGATACCCCCTTCGAGCATGGTGCCACCGTACAAACCGATTCCGGCCAGTTGCGCGACGGTAGCGACCTGAATCGCCGGGATCAATCCACCGGATTGCGTGATCTTGACAGCGAACACATCGGCCCCGGCGTTCGTAGCCAGATCAAAAGCGTCTAACGGACCATGCAATGCCTCATCGGCCATCACTGCTACGGAAAAGCGGTTGGCCAGACGCGCCAGACCTGCTTTATTTTCTGCACGGATCGGCTGTTCGATTAAATCGATACCACCGGCCTCAAGCGCAGCGATACCATTGACGGCCTCCAGTTCGCTCCAGGCCTGATTCACATCGACCCGCACGCTGACATCAGCACCCAGGGCCTTTTTGATGGTCAGCACATGCGCCACATCGTCTGCCACTGAGCGCGAACCAATTTTCAGTTTAAAAATTCGATGTCGGCGCAGCGCCAGCATTTTTTCTGCTTCGGCAATGTCTTTGGTGGTATCGCCGCTGGCCAGCGTCCATGCCACAGGTAACGCATCGCGTACCCGGCCGCCCAATAATTCACTCAACGGAATACCCAGACGGCGCGCCTGCGCATCGAGCAACGCCGTTTCGATGGCACATTTGGCAAACCGGTTGCCTTGAATAATTTTACGTATTTTTGCCATCGCCTTGCCCACCTGGCTGGCATCCATGCCGATCAGCAACGGCGCGATATGGGTATCGATATTCGTCTTGATACTCTCAGGACTTTCTTCGCCGTAACTCAAGCCACCGATAGTGGTGGCCTCACCCCAACCTTCGAATCCATCCGCACATACCACCCGCACCAGCACCAGCGTTTGCGCGTGCATGGTCGCTACCGATAATTGATGAGGACGTATGGTCGGAACATCGACCAGAATAGTTTCTATAGTTTTGATCATATTTTATTTGTATAATTAAACGAATAACAGGAGGTTAGACGAGCAAAACGGGGGCGTCCAACACCGATTAGCTATCATTTCAATACTTTTTGGGTATAAAGATGGAATTGCGTCACTTACGCTACTTCGTGGCCGTTGCGGAGGAGAAAAACTTCACACGAGCAGCCAAGCGGCTATTTATTGCCCAACCGCCGTTGAGTCGCCAGATACAGCAACTGGAAGAAGAGTTAGAAGTTTGTTTGTTTGAAAGAGGGTCGCGACCGCTCCAACTGACTGAGGCTGGCCGATTTTTTTACGCGCATGCGCAGCAATTGCTGGGCAAGGCAGCAGATTTGAAATCTATGACCCAGCGTGTGGGGAAAATTGAAAGGACGCTGTCGATCGGATTTGTTGCCTCCACACTGTACGGATTGTTGCCAAAAATCATCCGTCGCTTCCGTTCGGAGTACAGTGCGGTCGAGATTAACCTGCATGAAATGACCACCATGCAACAAATCAAGGCCCTCAAGGATGGCAGTATTGACGTCGGGTTCGGGCGTATCCGCTCGGAAGATCCGGATGTGCGCCGCATCGTGTTACGAGAGGAGCGATTAATCGTAGCATTGCCTACAGGCCACTCCCTTGCCGCGCCGGGGACAGCGCTAAGGCTCAAAGAGTTAATCGCTGAAACTTTGATTATATTTCCGAAAGCACCCCGTCCCAGTTTTGCTGACCAGGTACTATCAGCTTTCAGCGACCGCGCGATCAAGCTCGAAAAGATCATCGAGGTCAGGGAGCTGCAGATTGCAATCGGTCTGGTCGCAGCCGGGCAAGGCATCGCTATCGTCCCAGCCAGCTTGCAAGGAATGAAGCGAGAAGATATCAGTTACAGGGAACTGGAGGAAAAGAACACCACGTCTCCCATTATCTTCAGTGTACGGAGGGCGGATCAGTCAGAAGAACTGGGTCAATTGTTGCGCCTCATCTACGATATCTATGAGGCAGAAAATATTCCACACGTGAAGGAAACGCTGTAAATCTCAGGCGCTTGCATGTTGTGCGTTCATCTTGCATTAACGCCGACGCTAGGGGTCTTGGTCGTCCTAACTGCTTCAACACATCTCTCGCATGCGATTCACTCCTATTTATATTGAGCGACACACGCGTATTTTTCATGCACTCGAAGAGTTGATGGCCCTTATCGGCGTTCAGGCTCACACACAAACGCCGGTCTGAGTGTCGTATCCAGATATTCGCAAGGCCCAACAGCAATGAGATCAATTAACCGTAGCAAATGACCAAGGCGAATGTTTGAAACCACTAGGGTAAATCGAATCCAACACGTAAAAATGCTCCGCAAATTCAATCGCCATTACGGTATATATAGCTCTTAGCGATGTTATTTATGGCGAATTGCGGAGTAAAAATCCGCAGGTCCCTGGTTCGATTTCAGGTCGGGGAGCCAGAACAACAACCCATGGGAGGGATAGGATGGATGACGACCGGCAGTAAATCGGTGAGCAAAACCGGGACGCGCTAATAGCGAAACGTCCTATATTTGTGTCTATAATATTTTTGTGGGCACAATTAATTTACGCCTTCTCATTCAATCATGCTGACATAGGGGTGCTAGAAGAACGTTTACGATCAATGGGCGTTTGCGGTTCCTAGATCGTGGTGCCAACGGGGATGGGGCGCGTCCTAAAATGGTGACCGACAGTTGATGCTACATTTCAGCCGCGACTAAGCAGTTTTAGTTCTTTTGAACTTATGTTTATTAGAAATTTTGTAAGTTCGTCTTGCAGTAGCGCCGATGCTATATATCTTGGGCCTCCTCACTGCATCAACAAATCTCTCGCATTAGATTCACATTGTTCCCATTTCAGATTTTAGCACCTATATTAAACTCTAAGCACTGGATTTTAAATGGAAATTTTGGTGGAAAGTGCAAGTTTCGAACTTGCGACCCTCGCAGTGTGAGTGCGATGCTCTACCCCTGAGCTAACCTTCCATTTGGCGATCTGTCGATCGGTGTCATTGGATCAACATTGCATTGACTGACCACCGATAATATAAATTATCGCACACATTATGTGCTGACGAAAGTGCCGTATCGAACCGGAAAGCGAAGCGTTATTGGCGCTTCGCTTCTAGTACGCCTTTTACTTCGCGAATCACCATTAACGCTTTTTGCAATTGCGCCGTTGAGGCAATTTCAGCAGTGAATGCCATTCTCGCATGGGCTTTGGCACTTTGGGTACTGACGCCGATTACATTGATTTTCTCGCGCAAGAAAATTTCCGAAATATCACGCAACAGACCTTGGCGATCACTGGCCAGCACAAAAATATCGACCGGATACACCGTCTCAACAGCTGGCGCGCCCCACGTAGTTTGAATGACGCGCTCTGGTGCTTTTGCACGCATTTCAGAAAAATTCTTGCAGTTTTCCCGATGGATGGAAACACCTTTTCCACGCGTGACAAAGCCGACGATAGGATCTGGCGGGGCTGGTTTGCAGCATTTGGCCAACTGCGTCATTAAGCCGTCTGTTCCCACCACCAACACACCGGTCTTGCCGCCATGATCGACACTTGAGGCGCGACTTTTGCGTGTAATCGCGGCTTCTTCCTGCTGAATATCAGCAGTCGCAGGCTTGATGCTTTCCTCTTCGCGCAATCCTTGCTCGACGTGACGCAAACTAAACTCGTCCTTAGCGAGCGCCAGTACCAATTCTTCCAGTTTGGAAAAGCCTAACTTACGTGCTAATTCTTCCAGATTGACAGCTGTTTTGCCTTCCCTTTGCAATGTTTTATCAAGCAATGCCCGACCGGTAGATAGCGTCTCTTGTTGTTCAATCGCATTGAACCACGCACGCACCTTGGAACGGGTCCGGGAGCTGGTCGCATAACCTGGGGTGAGCCAATCACGCGATGGGCCGGCGTTGCCAGCCCCACTTTTGGCGGTAATGATTTCAACGGTTTGCCCATTTTTGAGCACCGTGTTTAATGGCACCATCACACCATCGACGCGTGCACCACGACAATGATGACCAACATCGGTATGCAGGTGATAAGCAAAGTCGATCGGCGTCGCGCCGTTGGGCAATTCAATCACGCGTGCTTGCGGTGTGAGTATATAAATATGCTCATCTAACGTAGCGGATTTTAATTTTTCCAGCCATTCGCGACGGCTGTCTTCGTGCTCAACAACGGCATCAGCGACTTCGCTTTTCCAAGCTAGCAATTGTCGCAGCCAGGCAATTTTTTCATCGTATTTCTGTGCTGAAAAATTCGAGCCGCCTGCTTCTTTGTAGCGCCAGTGCGCCGCAACGCCATATTCGGCAAAGTGATGCATATCGTTGGTACGAATCTGCACTTCCAATGCGCGCTCGTCCTCAGCCATCACGACGGTGTGCAGCGATTGATAACCGTTTTGCTTGGGACGAGAAATATAATCGTCGAACTCTTTAGAAATTGGTACCCATATATTGTGAACGATACCCAGGACGGTGTAACAGGTCTTGACGTCTTCGACAATCACCCGAAACGCACGGACGTCGTAAAGCTCGGAAAAGTCGAGCTCCTTGCCGCGCATTTTGTGCCAGATACTAAAAATATGTTTAGGTCGCCCGGATACTTCTGCTTTAATGCCAGCGTCCGCCAGCTCACTTCGCAAACGCGCAATAGCGACTTCAACGAAGCCTTCCCGCTCGATCCGCCGCTCTTCCAACATCTTGGCGATACGTTTATAGGTTGTCGGATCAATGAAGCGAAATGAGAGGTCTTCCAGTTCCCATTTTAATTGCCAGATACCAAGCCGATTCGCCAGCGGGGCGTACAAATCAAGCGTTTCACGCGCATATTGACTGGTGAGCGCATTCTCTAATTTTTGCTCGGCAAAAAAACGTAATCCCACCAGCCTAGACGCCAACCGCACTAACACAACGCGCATGTCACTCGCCATTGCCAATAACATTTTGCGCAATGTCTCTACTTGCGTAGCAGCTTGCTGCGCAGCGTTTTTCCCTCGCATTACTTCTTGCGGCAATGCAAAAGTAAAACCGTGCAGACGCATTAATTGTCGAACGCCGACGACCAACTCGCTAATTTCTTTACCGAATTGCGGCTCAATCATCGCCAAATTGGCAGGATCAATTAAGGGCAGTTCGAATAGCAGCCCGGCGATACGCGTTTCAACATCGGTGTTGAGCAATGCCAATACATTGGCCACGCCTAGCGAAAATTCGAGCGCAGTTTGCCCGGTCGCGACTGTCTTACCCTTATACCATGGCTCGACGAACGCTAACGCGTCTAGTACGCGTACGCTATCGTCCGCACTTAAACCAGTGCAAAGTTGCACTTGATCGGCATCTTGGGTTGAAGTTAAGGCGACCATCGGCTATCTACTTTTGTGCGGCAACAATAACGATTTCGACCAGGATTTCTGGTCGTGCCAGTTTGGCTTCAACGGTAGCACGGGGTGGTGAATTTCCCGCTGCGACCCATGCGTCCCATGCCGAATTCATGCCAGCGAAATCTTTAATGTCTGCGAGATAAATCTGGCAAGAAAGAATGTGCTCTTTATCGCTGCCAGCCTCAGCGAGCAAACGGTCAATGTGACCTAACGTTTCCCGTGTTTGTGCTTCGATATTCTGACTTACATCCTCGGCCAACTGACCAGCAAGATAAATGGTGCCGTTGTGGATCGCAACTTCTGACAATCTTTTTCCTACATGCAAACGCGTGATACTCATAGTGTCTCCTTCATACTAGAAATAATTCTATTTTAACTACTTATCAAGACCATCAAAGCCATCCAAAAGCAATTTTCCCGGCAATGCGAAGCAACGCACCGGTGATAACCGACAATCGAAAACCAATCGTGATGTTATTTTTTTGGCTGCTCACTATCTTGGCAAGCCCATTAATATCTCGCCGCTGGCGAGTACTATGCCTCTTGTCCGAACAGAAAGTCGCTTATAACCGCAATTTGATCTGCATGCAGCAACGTTGGCGCGTGTCCTACACCAGCAAATTCGACTAGTTTCGCCTTAGGGCCACGCTGGGTCATCGACAATGCGACTTCATGCGATAGCAAATCTGACTGGTCGCCACGTATTAATAATGTTGGACATTGAATGGCATCATACGCAGCCCACAACATCACTTCGGCGGCCTTGTAGTTATCAGCTGTGGAGGTCGCAAACGGGACGGCTAATCCCAAATCGTAATGGCGGACCCATTCTCCAGCAGCGTTTTGACGTAAAACATCGGCAGCCAACTTGTGCCACTCGACGTCAGTGTGTTCTCCAAAAGGGAGAGAAATCGACTTAATATAAGCCGCTCCAGCGTCAAAAGTGGGAAACCGCATATCGGCTCCGATATACGCTGCGATCCGGGTAAGCGCGTCGGGATTCAGATGGGGACCAACATCGTTAAGAACTAGCTTGCGAATAGGATTATCTGGCAAAGATGCCAGACCCAAACCAATCAGGCCACCCATTGACGTGCCGACCAGATCGACCGTGTCAGCATTTAGTCTGGCTAATAAAGTCACCATATCGCTGACATATTGTGGCACGACATAATATTGGGGATTACGCAAACGACCAGAGCGACCGCGACCTACGACGTCCGGGCATACGACGCGATAGGTGTCGCACATATTACGTGCCAACTGATCAAAGTCATCAGATACCCGTGTCACACCATGCAAACATAGCAATACGTTAGGGTTATGTGGATCGCCCCATTCCTGATACGCCATTGCGTGCAAACCTGCAGGGGAAATACATTGGACAGTCTTGTGCAAAGCTGAAGTCATAAACGGCATCCGGTTGAGCAGACAAGTGAAAGCCCCTCTATTCTACCGTCGCTTCCACTAAAAAAGCTGCGTTAATGGATAATCATGACCGATGCTATCGATAAACTCACCCGGCGCACTTCAACCTAAACCCGTTTATTTGCCGCTCTACCGATGATATTTCAGGCAAAAGAACAAAAAAAAGCGCCGACACAATGTGTCGGCGCTTTTTTTCGTTGAAACCGATTTAATGCAAGTTGCTGAAATCCAGCAGAGCGCCTGTCTTTTCTATCAACTCTTCTCTTGTCACACCGGTGGCTAATTCAACCACTTTTAAGCCCTGCGGCGTCACGTCAAGTACGGCCAAATCGGTAATGATACGATTTACCACTGCGATACCAGTCAACGGCAAATTACATTCATCAAGGATTTTGTGGGATGTTGAACCGTCTTTAGCCTTAGCCACGTGCTCCATCAGGACCACGACGCGCTTGACACCAGCGACCAGGTCCATAGCGCCGCCCATGCCTTTGACCATTTTTCCTGGAATCATCCAGTTCGCCAAATCGCCGCTTTTCGATACTTGCATAGCCCCTAAAACAGCAAGGTTCACTTTTCCGCCACGAATCATGGCAAACGAGTCTGCTGAACTAAAGAAAGAAGATCCCGGTAAAGAAGTTACAGTTTGCTTACCCGCGTTGATCAAATCCGCATCGACCTTGTCATCGGTAGGAAAAGGGCCAATACCCAAGAGACCATTTTCTGACTGTAACCAGACTTCCATATTTTGCGGTACGTGGTTTGCGACCAAAGTCGGCAAGCCGATACCCAGATTTACGTAAAAGCCATCCTGCAATTCCTGCCCCGCACGCGCGGCCATTTCATCACGAGTCCATGCCATATTTATTCTCCGATCTTATATTGTTTTTTACTCGCCTTCAGTACGACTGCCGTTTTGCAGGCACCTAAGACGAGACGTCGAGACTTATTTGCTTACGGTGCGTTGTTCTATCCGCTTTTCCGGGGACGCATTGACCACGATCCGATGGACAAAAATTCCTGGGGTATGCACTTCATCCGGATCAATTTCACCAACTTCGACCAAATGTTCAACTTCTACGACAGTGATTTTTCCAGCCATCGCGACGTTTGGATTAAAATTACGCGCCGTTTTGTTATAAACCAGATTACCGCTACGATCCGCCTTGTAAGCCTTGACGAGAGAGATGTCAGCGACTAACGAACGTTCCATGATGTATTTTTCACCGTCGAATTCGCGTACTTCCTTGCCTTCGGCGATCAGCGTACCCACACCGGTTTTGGTGAAGAATGCAGGGATACCCGAGCCGCCGGCACGCAACTTCTCCGCTAACGTTCCTTGTGGAGTGAATTCCAACTCAAGTTCACCAGCCAAATACTGCCGCTCGAACTCTTTATTCTCGCCCACGTACGATGCAATCATTTTCTTAATTTGACGGGTTGTCAACAGTTGACCGAGGCCAAAACCGTCTACACCCGCGTTATTCGAAATTGCAGTCAGATTTTGAACGCCAGAATCACGCAATGCTGCAATGAGGGCCTCAGGAATACCGCACAAACCAAAACCACCAACCGCGACCGTTTGGCCGTCACTCACAATACCCGCCAACGCGCTGATCGCGTCAGGATAAACTTTATTCATACCGCTATCTCCTTATGAGTTAACTCAGACTATTTTTGCTTTTAATTCGCCTGATAGCATATGATGATCTGTCGGTTCCGACAATACCGTAAAAATACGCAATGCGCCTTTCCTTCGGACACTTTGCAATTTTCGGATCATTGAATAAATATGACAGCAACGCCTACAAACTATCACATAAAACGCTCCCTTCGTTCGCGATCACACAGGTGTAATATAGCGCCGCTTGTACTCATATAATTGCCAATGAATGACTCCCCAGAAATTGATTATCAAGTCATTTTTGACCATGCTCCAATTGGCATGTGCGTTTCCAGGCATCGTGTCATGCAAGTATGCAATGCCGCGTTAACCAGCATGTTCGGCTACGAAAGTGGTCAATTGAATGGCCAATCCTTCCAAATTCTTTATCCTTCACCGGATGAATTTGAACGCACTGGAGCACGTATCGTACCAATAATGAATGCAAAAGGGGCATATTCTGATGAGCGCATCATGCGTCGAGCAGACGGCGAACTTTTTTGGTGCCACGTCATTGGTCACACCTTGGTGCCAACTAACACACACGCAGCCGGAATCTGGACTTTTGAAGATTTAAGCAGTAAACGCAAGGCGTCAGCAGAGCTTTCACCGCGTGAGCGAGAAATTGCGGCATTGTTGGTGGAGGGAAAGACTAGTAAATTAATCGGCAAACAAATCGGTTTGAGTCCGCGTACCGTAGAAATGCATCGCGCAAATCTGATGAAAAAATTTGCCGCAGCGACTTCAAGTGAGTTAGTGCATAGACTACTGGGGATGTCTCAGGAACTCTGACACTGCCGGCTTCTTTCATTGGCGCGCTAATCAGTGCCACAGGTAGTGCTTTATCGTAAAGTACTTCTAAAAGAAATATCGTCTTGTAAATGCCAAATGGTGACTTGGTTTTTATCTGCAATCGCCTGAGTTAGACAAGAAAATGCCTTCCGTAAGAGTGCACAACATACAACTTAAGCCGCTATGAAAATCGCATATACCGAATATTCGACAGGCACAATCTCCACAGCGAGATAAGCTTCTCAGGTCAACATTTCACGCACGGCGTCAGGCAACGGCACAGATTTCTCAAGCTTGAAATCAATCCATACTAACTTAGAAGATCCCTCTGCAACGATAACGTCAGGCGAATCAACCCGGCGGATTTCGTACGTCATCTCAACGCTTGAACGACCAACTGTTCCCATGCGGCAATAGACCTCAATGTCGCCAGGATATCTGAGCTGACGCAAAAAACTGCACTGCGCATTCACCAGAACCGGTCCCTGAAAGTGATCAATAGGCCTTCCCAAGGTTTCCAACCACTCTATCCGAGCCTGCTCTAAGTATCTGAAGTACACCGTATTATTCACATGTCCGAATGCATCCATATCGCCCCAGCGAATTGCCATTCGACTACGGTGAACTAATTTATCACTATCCATTACGTTCTTTCAAAAAAACAGATCCATACGATGGCACTACCGAATGCGAACCGTGGCATTACGACTGATGCGGGAATGCAACATTAGCACGTGCAAGCCATACTGCACGCAGCATGCACATGGCAAAGTCTAGTATTCTGCCGCAATATCCGTGACAATTAGCACAAACGTTAGAAAATTAAATATAGGTGAAGAGACAATGACCGAGAACCAACCGCAGAGCTTACTTGAACAATACGGCCCAAGAGAGGCAATGGAATATGACGTCGTCGTCGTGGGAGGCGGTCCTGCTGGGTTAGCCGCTGCCATTCGGCTAAAGCAGTTAGCGAATGAAAAAGGCAAAGAAGTTTCGGTCTGCGTACTTGAAAAAGGAAGCGAAATCGGCGCCCATATCTTGTCTGGTGCAGTGATGGACCCGCAAGCACTAACTGAGTTAATCCCCAACTGGAAAGAACTCGGTGCGCCACTGAACACGGAAGTCAGCGAAGACAGATTCCTCTTTTTGACGGCCACAAAAGCTTTCAAGACCCCTAACTGGATGTTACCGTCCTGTTTTCAGAATCACGGAAATTACGTCATTTCACTCGCCAACGTCGTGCGTTGGATGGGTCAGCAGGCAGAAACACTCGGCGTAGACATATTTCCTGGTTTCCCAGCCGCTGAAGTCCTTTATAACGATGATGGCTCAGTTAAAGGCGTAGCGACGGGCAATATGGGCATTGGCCGCGATGGTAAACCGACCGAGGCGTTTCAGCTGGGCATGGAACTACACGCCAAATACACGCTGTTCGCCGAAGGTGCACGCGGCAGTCTTGGCAAACAAATCATCGCCAAGTACGATTTAAACAAAGGTAAGGATCCGCAAACTTATGGTTTGGGGATTAAAGAACTGTGGGAAATCGATCCAAAGCTGCACAAGCCAGGCTTGGTGATCCATACTGCCGGGTGGCCGCTCGATACCAAGACTTACGGCGGTTCTTTCCTCTATCACTTGGAAAACAATCAGGTCGCAGTCGGTTATGTCGTCGGCCTGTCCTATGAAAACCCGTACATGTCGCCGTACGAAGAGTTCCAGCGCTACAAAACACACCCTGAAATTAGCAAATTTTTCGTCGGTGGTAAACGTCTGTCGTACGGAGCTCGCGCAATCACTGCTGGTGGTTTGCAATCCCTGCCGAAGCTGACGTTTAACGGCGGTGCATTAATTGGCTGTGAAGCGGGATTCCTTAACGCTAGCCGCATTAAAGGCAGCCACGCAGCGATCAAAACCGGCATGCTGGCAGCTGATGCAGCCTTCGAAGCGATTGTCACTGAGCGCCAACATGATGAACTAGTCGATTACGCCAGTGCATTCGAAAAATCGTGGCTCCATGCTGAATTGCATAAGGCACGTAATTTCAAGCCTTGGATGAGTAAAGGTCTGTACTTTGGCAGCGTAATGGTGGGGATCGACCAAATCGTATTCGGCGGCAAAGCGCCATGGACTTTACATCACACTCATGCCGACCATGAATGTCTGAAACCGGCGGCAAACTATGCGCCGATCAAATATCCCAAACCGGATGGAAAGCTGACATTTGACCGTCTGTCGTCGGTATTTATTTCGAATACAAACCATGCCGAAGAACAGCCGGCACATCTGACGTTGAAAGACGCATCGGTGCCGGTAAATGTCAATCTAGCACTATATGCGGGGCCGGAAGCGCGCTATTGCCCGGCTGGTGTGTACGAGTTTGTCACCAACCCGGATAAGACTGAACGGCTACAAATCAACGCGCAGAATTGTGTCCATTGTAAAACCTGTGACATCAAAGATCCTACGCAAAATATCGTTTGGGTGACACCAGAAGGCGGTGGTGGGCCGAATTACGCCAATATGTAGGTGGTATTCTATAGGCGACATTCGCTCCCCCTGAAAAAATCGAAAGGAGCGGATGTCGTGGCACTTGGCATTAAAATCGGTTCACAGTTTCTTGACGGCATGCGGCGCTTAACCGCATGTCCCAGTCACATTCACTCGACTTTTTAAGAGTGAGCTTGAAGTTGATTAATGGAAAAATGTCTGATTTTCCCCCTATACGATCTTATCGCGCGCATCTTAAAGAATTCAATTTCTGCACCTCCGCAAGACACTTCATTTCAATCCGCAATATGCCTCGCGGCAGAACACCTCGCCATACCGCAACAAGCGAGGAATATACCCAGCGATTTACAATGCGGTATCGACAACGCCCACAATTGTATGTCAGCTTCCATCGCGGCACTAGCTTAGGTGAGCAATAACGTCCGGTCCCACCCGAGCAAGCTTCAAATTACCCGCTAAACGCACCTAATCCTCCAAAACACGCATAAACTGCGATGCATTGCATGAAGGCCCGACACTGCAGTCGGCAAAAATGCGCATTATCCACAAAATGTCAGCAAATATCGATATTCGTCGACTTACTGACGGGTTTTTATTGTGACAATAAATAAATTATAGTGTTTATAAAACAATATAAATATTGAAGTAATGTATCAAAAATTTGTGGGGATAATCAATTCCACAAAAATCATCGAGGAGCCTTTAGTACACATTGACAGCTCTTTCCAGAAATTCACAAAGAGCTTTTATATGAAAACTGTTCGTCGATTGCGCATTCTTTGATTTTTGTTATGTAGCTTTAAAGATCAATCTGCTCTTGCGAGTGCGATAGTGACTTCTGAGGCTCAAGTAAATTTGGTGTGTATAAAATGCCCCCCCCGATTTAAAGGCGTTAGTAAAAAATATCCGCTTACCGATTGTCGCAGAAACTGTTCATCTTGAAGCCAATACCGCTGCCATTGGCGGATGCGTTACTACCGACTCGCTAGGGCATCGACCCAAGCAAATAAAATAGGTTTTTGGTTGTGATTCAACGGTGCCTGACATTAGTTTTGTTTACGGATTTAGCTAACGTTACGCAATCTTTTAAAACATATAACCCAAGGAACCAAATGAACATGATGAAATTGGCACTGCCGCTGTTAATCACACTTGTTTACGCTCCCGCTCATGCTGGTGTAAGTCCATTGTTTGATTTAAACGCAGATAAATTAACCGTCTTTGCAAATACCTACGCAACTAGCGGCGCGAATTCCATTATCTACGGCAACGTCCTATCTGGTGATGTATCGACCATTGGTGCTGCCGCAACCGTCTACGGCAATGAGGTTTCTGTTGGTGCAAACACTGCTGGCGGCGCGGCCTCAAAGGTCACCGGCAATATCTGGTCAGGTGATGTGTTAACCACTGGTCAGAGTTCCATTACTGGCGGCAGTCTTAAGTCTAGCGGCGCAGGGACAATGGGCGACAGCGCAAAAGTCGCGGGCAATATGACATCGGGTGGCGTCACCACAGTTGGCGCCAATGCTGTTCTTAGCGGAAACTTGCTGTCGGGGGGCACCGCCACTGTTAGTGCATCAGGTTCAGTCGGTGGGACTATAGGAGCCACCGGCGTAATTACTGCTGCGGGTTATGTAACAACGCCGAATTTAACTTCGTCTCCCATCAATCCGACAGCTTTTACACAGTCGATACAAAATACGGTCACATCGACCGCTAATCAAGTAACGGCAGCACAAACCGCTTTGGATAAAATGGGCTCGGGGACAGTTCTGGCGGCCACCATGGTGACTAGTAGAACACTTCTCCCTGGCGTGTATAGCGCGCCTAGCCTGTCAACGACTGCCGGTACTACCCTAACTCTGGATGGCCAAGGTAAAGCCAATCAATTTTGGGTCTTTAATATCGCTGACATTCTGGCTTTCGGCGGTACGACAAACATTGTATTGGCAAATCCTGGTGTCGGCGATAGCGTGATCTGGAACGTCACAAACGGGTATGCTTCCCTCGGCGACACCGCGCATGTAATCGGCACCATTCTGGCGAAGACTTACATCAGCGTCGGTGCCAACGCGATCGTCGCTGGCGTAAATGCTTCCTCTTGTGGTGGCGTATTTTCGGCAACTTCTTACGTCCAGGCTGGTGACACCGCCAAAATCGGCGGTACTGGTTGCCTGGGTACAGGAAACGGCTTTGGGATTGGGACAAATGGCACAGCAGTGCACATTAATGTCACGTCACCGGTGCCGGAACCAGAAACGTACGGCATGATCTTAGCTGGCCTTGGTTTGTTAGGCTTTATGGCGCGTCGTAAGAATCAAGCTTAAGTATTTAACACGTGCGTCTGATATTGGGTCAGCGCACGCTCGAATTTGCATTTTCTTATTTTTTTGATCCTGTTGAAGCAGATTCTCGTTGTGCAGACAGTACAGAGATGCATCTTCATCGTGACAAACTGCTTCAAATATTAGAAATCGAACAGGATGAAATCTACAGGACACATGGCGTTATACAGTCCACTGTCCCGCCACGATTTTCTCTAGCCAAAATGCGCCAATAATCGTTTTAACATCGGTAATTTTCCCCTCGCGAACCCACAGTAACACCTCATCTAGCGGTGCTTTAAATACATCCAGAAATTCGCCATCATCCAGACGACGTTCACCAGCGGTCAGACCGCGGGCAAGAAAAATTTCCAAATGTTCATCAGCGTAGGCAATCGCATTATGAATCGTGCAAACGTAATGCCACTCAGTTGCTGTATAACCAGTTTCCTCTTGTAGCTCGCGCTTCGCACATTCCAGATGGTCTTCATTTGCATCAATTTTACCGGCCGGAAATTCAATAAATACGCGGTCCAACGGATACCGAAATTGCCGCTCCAGCAAAACAGTTCCATCCTCAAACAAAGGCAACACGACAACCGCACCGGGATGCTTTATGTACTCACGTATGGTTTTCTGTCCATCCGGCAATGCAACGACATCGCGTTGTACTTTAAGAAAACTGCCATCGTAAGCCAATGCGCTATCAATCCTGGTTTCTTTCAGGTGTTGGTCCATATAAAGGCTCCGGTAGGAAAAGGGAAAAGAACGCTGATAGGAAATAAGGAGGATACGGTTGGCGCCCGACATTCGCTGCCATTCAATAACAGCATATTTACTCAACGCGAATGATTGCCATACTGACACTTACCCTGAGAAGAAACTCCTCGATAGGCTTATCTAATTTGCAGTGTGATCGATTATGCGTTACTGGCGCGTCCCGTCATGGTCAATTGCACTTCGTCCTGCTGATTGATTTTAAATTGAAATCAGATCAGGACCCAGACATGCCTTGCGGAACAAAATCAAGTCGACTTATGACCGCGACTTGACGTTACCGCCTAAAGTGATCAATTCGTCAGCTGCGTTTTTTACGCAGATATCGGTGTACATAACCCGGAAAAGCGAACACCAAAAACAAGCATCCCGTGACTGCAAAGAATTCCCAGTCCTGTGTGAACCGATTGCCAATGCGCGACTCAAGCAAATAAGCAATTCCACCAACAATGAAGTACCACACAAACAATTCAATCAATCGCGCCCAAGCAGGTTTGATAACACCTGGCTTGAGCGGAATAAGCGCCAACAAACGTTCGTTGACGAATGGAAGGTTGGCTGCCAACAACGCCAAGAAAATGACTATCCAGCTGGATGAAGATACGTTCACGCTATTACGACGTCAGGCGGCCAACAAAACTGGCCAGAGAGCGAACGATTGCAGCTTGACTGATATCCATCAAAAATCCGGGCCAAATTCCGAGTACTAATACTGCAAGGCCATTCAGACTCAACAACACACGCACGTCTCCGTGAGCTTCGATTTTAGACGTATCCTGCGCATCATCGAAATACATCACTTTGATCACACGCAAATAATAATAAGCACCGATCAATGAGAACAACACAGCCACGATTGACAGCCAGACTTGGCCAGTACCAAGTACCGCACGCAAGATCGATAATTTACCGAAGAAACCTAACAAAGGTGGAACGCCTGCGAGGGACAACATCAACAACAGCATGATCGCAGCAAACCACGGACTCCGTTGATTAAGACCCTTGAAGTCATCGATATTTTCAGCTTCAAATCCAGAGCGTGCCATCAACATGATGACGCCAAAAGTGCCGAGCGTAGTCAGTACGTAGGTGATTGCGTAAAACAATGCAGCGCTGTAAGCACTGGTAGCAGAATACATATTGCCGTCAACCACACCCGACAATAAGCCGAGTAACAAAAAGCCCATGTGCGAAATCGTTGAGTACGCCAGCATCCGCTTAATATTGGTTTGCGCAATTGCGGTAATGTTACCAATCGCCATCGACAATATCGCAAGGACCATCAGCATTTGTTGCCAGTCAACCGCCAACAATAACAAACCTTCTACCAGCAAACGGAAACAAATGGCAAATGCGGCCAATTTTGGTGCGCCACCTAACAGTAGCGTCACAGCAGTCGGTGCACCTTGGTAGACATCCGGAACCCACATATGGAATGGCACAGCACCCAGCTTAAATGCAAGGCCAGCGACCAGAAACACCACGCCGAACACCAATGTGTTGTGTTGGGTTTCAGTACCGCCACCAGCGATGGCACGAGTAACTTCAATCAGATCCAGTGAACCGGTCGCGCCATACAACATCGACATACCGTACAAAAGAAATCCCGAGGCCATCGCGCCAAGTACAAAGTATTTCATCGCTGCCTCAGTCGCACTGGCATTATCACGGCGTAATGCCACCAACGCATACAAAGACAACGACATCAGTTCTAAACCGAGGTAAATAATCAGGAAATTATTCCCTGATATCATGACCATCTGCCCCAATAAAGCGAATAACGCTAATGGATAAAATTCGCCACCAAGATGATTATTGACCATCTCGCGGTCGCCGATGTATTGGCGCGAATAGACTAGCGTAACGAACACGGCGATATAAGAACAAAGCTTCAGTAGATGCGCTAAAGGATCACTCACAAACATATTGTGAAAGGTATAAGCCGTCGCACCCCCATTGAAATCAACCAGTGTCAGTCCAAAGCAGACCACTAACACCAGCAAGGTCAAATAATAAGTGATGTGACGTTTGGCATCCGAGATAAACATATCAATCAGCAAGATTGCGGAGGTCGCAATCAGCAGAAATATTTCTGGATAAACAGGGATCAGATTTATATTATTCATTTATTTGCCGCTTATTTTTTTCACTGTTACTAATCGCGCACGAATCGCGTTTTTATTTCTGCTTAAGGACATGATGTCATCAGTTCAGTTTGGTCATGGCAACATGCTTTAACAGGTCAGCCACCGAGACTTGCATCGCATCAGCAAACGGCGCTGGATATAACCCCATCGCAATAACAGCAATCGCCAATAACCCGAGCATAAAGAACTCACGTTTATTAAGGTCGCTCATTTCATTGACGTGTGGATTGGTAATAACACCAAATACCACACGCTTGACCAACCACAACGAATACGCAGCACCTAGAATTAATGCAGTTGCCGCCAGAAGACCAATCCAGAAATTGGCCTTTACAGCACCCAGGATCACCATAAATTCACCAACAAAACCGGAAGTGCCTGGCAAGCCACTATTGGCTAGTGAGAACAAGACAAATAATGCGGCAAAACGCGGCATCATGTTGACCAAGCCGCCGTACTGAGAAATCTCACGCGTATGCAAACGGTCATACATCACACCGATACAAAGGAACATTGCACCAGAGACGAAACCATGGGAAATCATCTGTACGATACCGCCCTGCACTGCCATATCATTAAACAAGAAGAAACCAAGAGTGACGAAACCCATGTGGGCGATAGACGAATATGCCACTAACTTCTTCATATCATTTTGAACCAATGCCACTAATCCGATGTAGATCACAGCAATTAGCGACAGCGTGATCATAAAGCCAGAAAGATAGTGACTTGCATCGGGTGCGATTGGTAGCGAGAAACGCAGGAAGCCGTAACCGCCCAGCTTCAGCATGATGGCGGCCAACACGACAGAACCACCGGTAGGCGCTTCGACGTGTGCATCTGGCAACCACGTGTGCACTGGCCACATCGGTACTTTAACTGCAAACGCCATCAGGAAAGCCAGGAAAATATAGATCTGCGCGGACATCGATAACGGCACTTGATGCCACGTCAAAATATCGAAACTGCCACCGGAGACGAAGTATAAATAAAGCAAAGCGATCAGCATCAACAGCGATCCGAAGAACGTGTACAGGAAGAACTTGATCGCCGCATAAACGCGATTAGCACCGCCCCATATACCGATGATAATGAACATCGGCACTAACGTTGCTTCAAAGAATACGTAGAACAACATACCGTCAAGCGCACAAAATACGCCGATCATGACACCCGACAATATGAGAAACGCTCCCATATATTGTGCGACCCGCTTTTGAATCACTTCCCAGGCAGAAATAATCACCATTACGTTAATGAAGGCAGTCAAAGGTATAAACCACAGCGACAGGCCATCAATTCCGACAAAGTAGTTAATGTTGAACCGTGTAATCCAGGCAGCTTTCTCGACAAACTGCATGCCGTGGAAGCTGTTATCGAAATGTGTTATCAATGGCACCGTGACGGCCAAACTGACCAGCGCGCCGAATAGCGATAGCCATCGAACCATTTGCGGATTATCGTCGCGACCAATTGCCAGGACGAGCACACCAAACGCGATCGGGCACCAGATCGCGAGGCTAAGAAGAGGGAAAGTTGACTGAATCATGGTTATTATTTACTTTACTTCGCCAACTTATTTGGCAAACGGAGAAGGCATGAACCAAACCAGGAAGCCCAGCACACCAATAATCATCACAAACGCATAGTGATAGATGTAACCGGACTGCCAAAGGCGGGTAATTTTCGAGAACCAGTTGACGGCCTTGGCGCTACCATTCACAACCAAGCCATCAATCAGGCTGCGGTCGCCAACGTTCCACAAACCACGGCCAATTAAACGTGCACCGCCAGCAAAGACAACATCGTTGAATTTATCCAGGTAGTACTTATTGTCCAATAACACGAAAATCGGATGCAGCTTCTGCTTGATCATCGCAGGCACACGCGGATTGATCATATAAAAATAGTAGGCGACCAACACGCCAGCAATCGCCAACCATAGAGGTGCTGAAGTCACGCTATGCACGACCGTGCTAACAGGGCCGTGGAAATCGTTACGTAGCTCTTCCATCGCGTGATGCGCCTGATCGACTACGATTACGCCTTTGAAGAAGTTGCCGTACAACATAGGTTCGATCGTGAAGAAACCGATAACCGCCGAAGGAATCGCCAGCAAAATCAGCGGGACCGTCACTACCCATGGAGACTCATGTGGTTTTTGCCCCGGTGCCAGGCCGTGATGCGCATGATCGTCCGCCACTTCTGCGTTTTTTTCATCGTGATGATCAACGTGATGATCGTCATGATGGTGGGCCTTACCGAAACGCTCTTCACCATGGAACACCATGAAATACATACGGAAAGAATAGAATGCGGTCACAAAGACACTCGCCAGCACTGCGAATTTCGCGAAACCGGCGCCATATAAATGCGTTGCTTCTACAGCTTCGATAATGCTGTCTTTCGAGTAGAAACCTGAGAAAAATGGCGTTCCAATCAATGCCAGCGAGCCGATCAACGACGTGATCCAGGTAATTGGCATGTATTTGCGCAAGCCACCCATGTTGCGCATATCCTGATCATGATGTAATCCAATAATCACGGAACCTGCCCCCAGGAATAATAGGGCTTTGAAGAATGCGTGTGTCATCAAGTGAAAAACTGCAACAGAGTAGGCAGATGCGCCTAATGCGACCGTCATGTAACCCAACTGCGAAAGCGTTGAATAGGCTACCACGCGCTTGATATCGGTTTGGATCATCCCAAGGAAACCCATAAACAACGCAGTGATCGAGCCGATGATCAGAATGAACGACAATGCCGTGTCTGACAACTCAAACAACGGTGACATACGTGTCACCATAAAAATACCCGCTGTCACCATCGTCGCCGCATGAATCAATGCAGAGATTGGCGTCGGACCTTCCATCGAATCTGGCAGCCAGACGTGTAGTGGGAACTGCGCAGACTTACCCATTGCACCAATAAATAAACAGATACAGGCGACAGTCAGTAACATCCAGTTGCTGCCCGGCAGTGTCAGTTGTGCCAAGGCGCCTTTTTGCGCGAATACTTCGGTGTAGTTCATCGAACCCGAATACGCCAGCAACAAGCCAATACCAAGAATAAAACCAAAGTCACCAACGCGATTGACCAAAAATGCCTTCATATTCGCCACGATAGCGGTCGGCTTGGTGTACCAGAAACCAATCAGCAGATACGACACCAGTCCCACAGCTTCCCATCCAAAAAACAACTGAAGGAAGTTGTTGCTCATGACTAGCATCAGCATCGAGAAAGTGAATAGCGAAATATAAGAGAAGAAGCGGTTGTAGCCCGCATCATCCTTCATGTATCCGACGGTATAAATATGCACCATTAACGACACAAAAGTCACAACGCACATCATCATTGCCGTCAGACTATCGATCAAAAATCCGACTTCCAGCTTGACGCCGCCAACGGTCATCCATGTGTAGAGTGTGCCATTGAATGAGGCACCATCTATCACTGCAAATAATGTCTGGATTGAAATAATGAACGCGATCAGTACGCCCAGAATCGTCACTGTGTGCGAAGTCTTGCGTCCGATTACATTGCCAAAAAATCGCGTTCCGAACAAGCCTGCGATTGCTGCACCTACAAGAGGTGCCAACGGTACAGCCAGAAGTAATTGTGGGTTAAGTTGCCCCGCCATGATGAACCTTATCTTTATTCGTTGTTCGCTTTGGTCGCGATATGCACGCCGCACAATCCGCCGTACTGTGCGCTGTTACTTGTTTTACTTATGAACGGCCACTTTTGCCTGAACGACGACTCCAGAACTTTACCCTCCGAACGCTTATTTCAGAACATCTTCTGTTCAAAACCAATTGCTCCATGCCACGGGTTAACATTCTTATTCAAGCCGTTCCGGCCAATACGTCAACCCTTCAAACTATCGAGATCTTCTACGTTGATGGTGTCAAGATTACGGAATAACACAACCAGAATTGCCAAACCAATCGCCGCTTCTGCTGCCGCCACGGTCATGATGAAGAAAACGAAAATTTGTCCAGCTGCATCGCCCAGATAATACGAAAAGGCGATGAAGTTAATATTCACCGACAACAACATTAATTCAATTGCCATCAGCAAGACAATAATGTTTTTTCGGTTCAAAAAAATACCCACGATCGCGATAGCAAAAAGAATCGCGCCGAGGATCAAATAATGTGACAGTGATAAAGTCATGCTGCGTTCCTCTTATTTTTTCTCTGGCGACGGTGGCGCATCGAATGGCCGCTGCTCGGACTTCATCTTGACCAGACGAATCCGATCACCACTGCGCGCTTTGACCGCCTCATGCGGAGCCATGCTTTTGGTGTCTTTACGACGGCGCAATGTTAATGCAACCGCAGCCACAATTGCCACCAATAAGACTACCGCTGCAATTTCAAACGCATAAACATATTGGGTATAAATCAGTAAGCCGAGCGCTTTAGTATTGCCTATGTTGGCGGAAATGGCGGGCACTTCACTTTCCGGTGCCCAGAACCCGCGCAGTAACACCGCGGCCATTTCCAGGACAATAATCACACCCACCGTTGCTGCTAGTGGAAAGTAACCCCAAAATCCCTCTCGTAATTTATCAAGATTAATATCCAGCATCATTACGACAAACAAGAACAGCACCATTACCGCGCCGACGTACACCAGGACCAGCACAATCGCCAGAAACTCGGCCTTGAGCAACATCCAGATACCAGCTGCGGAGAAGAACGCCAACACCAGAAATAAAGCTGAATGCACTGGATTGCGCGCTGTGATAACACGTAAAGCGGCCATCACCAACACCACTGAAAACGCGTAGAACAAGAATGTCTTAAATTCCATAATCGACCAAAAAAGTCAGCTAAATAAGCTTTAAATTCAGGCTTGAGGATAAATCGTCCTCAAAACCGGGAGCAATACCAATTAACGGTATGCAGCATCCGCAGCACGGGCAGCGGCGATCTCGGGTTCATAACGATCACCAACTGCGAGTAACATTTCTTTGGTGTAGTACAGATCACCGCGTTTTTCGCCGTGATATTCGAGAATATGTGTTTCAACGATAGAGTCGACTGGGCAAGACTCTTCGCAGAAACCACAAAAAATACATTTGGTCAGATCGATATCGTAACGCGTAGTACGGCGCGATCCATCATCACGTTGCTCTGACTCAATCGTAATCGCCATCGCAGGGCACACTGCTTCGCACAATTTGCACGCGATACAACGCTCTTCGCCATTGGGGTAACGACGTAACGCATGCAGACCACGAAATCGGGGTGACTGCGGTGTCTTCTCTTCAGGGAATAACACTGTAATTTTGCGCGCGAACAGATAACGGCCGGTTAGCCGTAATCCCTTGAGCAGCTCCAATAGCATCAAGCTACCGAAAAAATCCTTGATCGCTTCCATTTGCTATAAACCTTCCATTACTTCCAGATATTCCACGGACTTTGAATCCAGGCTGCGACTATCACCAGATAAGCGAGCGTCAAAGGGATAAATACTTTCCAGCCGAGGCGCATGATCTGGTCATAACGATAGCGCGGGAAAGACGCACGGACCCAAATAAACATCGACACAACCAGGAACGTTTTCGCACCGAGCCAAATCCATCCAGGGATGAAATCCAGAAACTGCACCGGAGATGCCCAACCACCCAGGAATAACAATGTTGTGAGAATCGATATCAAGATCATGTTGGCGTATTCCGCCAGGAAAAACATCGCGAACGACATTCCCGAGTACTCAATCATGTGACCGGCAACGATTTCTGACTCACCTTCAACCACGTCGAACGGATGACGGTTTGTTTCGGCAATTCCAGAAATAAAATAAATCACGAATACAGGCAACAAAGACAACCAGTTCCACGACAGGAAGCCAATACCTTTATCGTAGAAATAACCTTTGCTTTGTCCCATAACGATATCTGTCAGATTTAAGCTGCCGGACACCATCAACACGATCACCAGCGCAAAACCCATTGCAATCTCATACGACACCATCTGTGCCGAAGCACGCATCGCGCCGAGGAAAGCGTATTTAGAGTTTGACGCCCAGCCCGCAATAATCACACCGTAGACTTCCATCGATGTAATCGCCATCACGAATAGCAAACCGGCATTGACGTTAGCCAGCACTGTTTCGGGACCAAATGGAATCACAGCCCACGCTGCCAACGCTGGCATGATGGTCATGATCGGCGCAATAAAAAAGAGGTATTTGTTTGCACGCGATGGCAAGGTTACTTCTTTAAGCAGCAACTTCAGCGCATCGGCAATCGGTTGTAACAAACCGAAAGGACCAACGCGATTTGGGCCGAGGCGAATATGCATCCAGCCGATCAGTTTGCGTTCCCAATAGGTCAAATAAGCCACGCATAACAATAGTGGCACAACGATGACAACGATCTTGACGATGCTCCAGATAAGTGGCCAGACCATACCTAAATTGTCGGTACCTGCCGCATTGATGGCCGCGATAAAATGATCCATCACGCTTTCTCCACGCTGATAGAACCAAACATCGCACCCAATGCGTTTGTAGATGAATGTCCTGCGGCTATGCGCACCACGTTCTCGGGCAAGCCCACATCTATTGCCGCCATCAACGATGCAGCGCCCTGCCCTTGCTTCACCTTAATCAGGTCACCCGTTGCGATACCCATTTTCTGGGCTAGCGTCGCAGATAACCAGGCTTGCGGCACCTGTGCATCGGTAGTTGTTTGCAACGATGAGGCGCGACGGACAACCGCATCAGAGAAATAGATAGGTACATCTGCAACACGCTCAATAGCATCGCTGACTGCGATGACTGCCGACACTGGCTGCAATGCAACATCAGAGATGTTATTTAGACGACTTTGCAGATTTGCTTCTGCAAGATTATCGGTGCCAAGTACTTCTACACGAATCGCTTCGGAAGTATCGTAGTCAAAACCGGGCAAACTGAGCAAGTTTCCTAACACGCGTAAAACTTTCCAAGCTGGTCTTGCATCCGCCAATGGTCGCACCGTGCCATTGAAGCTTTGGGCGCGTCCCTCGCAATTGATGAAGGTGCCGGAAGTTTCGGTAAATGGGGCAATGGGCAACAAGACGTCGGCATAATCTGTAGCGTGCTTATACGCCGATAAAACCACAACCATTTCAGCCTGATTGAGTGCAGCACGCGCGACTTGCGGATTAAAACTATCCAACTCAGGCTCAACATTTAATAAAACATAGGCCTTGCGTGGTGAAGCAAACATCTCTTGGGCATTGGCACCTTTGCCAACCGCAGGGATGGCCTGCGCCAGATAACCACCAACTGTGTTCCCTGCCTCGGTCATATAACCAAACCTGGCGTCAGTTTGTTGCGCGATCCACTGAGCGGCCGCATGCAATTGTGACGCTTGTGGATGCTGCGCAGCCGCGTTACCGAGTAACACTGCTTTCGAAGTACCTGACAATAAACTTGTGGCAGTTTGTTTTGCACTCGCCGATGGCGCAATATTCTCAAAACCCGAAGGTATGGCAATACTTTTTGCTTGTGCAACCGCTACCACAACCTCACCAAGCATAGCCAGCCATGCGGACGGTGCGGCGATGATCTTATTAGCGACGGGCATCAGCAAATCATCATCAGTGGCGTGCAGAATGCTCAACTTGCCGCCGCGCTTCACACTCAAACGTAGCCGTGCCGATAATAACGGATGATCTTTCCGCAGGAACGAGCCAATCACGAACGCCCGATCAAGGTCAGCGAATTCGTTGATCGACATACCCAACCAAGGTGAGACCTTGCCATCCAGAGCGAAGTCTGACTGACGGGTACGGAAATCGATATTTTCTGAACCAAGTCCACGCACAACTTTCTGCAGCAGAGAGAGTTCTTCCAACGTTGAATACGGCGTGCCCAACGCGGCAATCGCATTAGCACCGTGTTCATGGCGGACATTACGCAAACCATGCGCCACGTATTCCAAGGCCGTTTGCCATTCAACTTCCTGCCACTTGCCGTCTTGCTTCAACATCGGCTTGGTCAAGCGCTCGGCGCTGTTCAACCCTTCATAAGCGAAGCGGTCTTTGTCGGACAACCAGCACTCATTGACATCATTGTTTTCTAAAGGCAGCACGCGCATCACTTTGCCCGACTTAACCTGGACGATCAGATTGGCACCAAGGCCATCATGCGGGCTAATTGATTTCCGACGCGACAGTTCCCAGGTACGAGCGCTGTAACGGAATGGCTTGGAAGTCAACGCGCCAACCGGGCAAAGATCGATCATATTGCCGGACAGTTCAGAGTTAACAGTCTTACCAACAAAGGTCGTGATTTCGGAATGTTCCCCGCGACCCACCATGCCGAACTCCATGACGCCAGCAATTTCCTGGCCGAAACGTACGCAGCGGGTGCATTGGATGCAACGTGTCATTTCCTGCATGGAGATCAGTGGACCAGCATCTTTGGGAGACACTACCCGTTTTTCTTCTTCGTAGCGGGAGGAAGATTTGCCGTATCCAACCGCCAAATCCTGCAATTGGCATTCGCCACCCTGATCGCAAATTGGGCAATCAAGCGGGTGGTTAATGAGCAGGAATTCCATCACGCTCTTTTGCGCTGTGACTGCTTTGTCGCTTGCAGTGCGCACGATCATGCCGGCGCTTACTGGTGTAGCGCAAGCAGGCAAGGCCTTCGGTGCTTTTTCTACCTCGACCAGACACATGCGGCAGTTAGCCGCAATGGAGAGTTTTTTGTGATAACAAAAATGGGGAATGTAAGTACCAATTTTATTGGCAGCATCCATTACCATGCTGCCTTCTTGGACTTCCACTTTTTTGCCGTCTATTTCGATTTCGACCATGGCTTTTGCTTTTCTTGCCTAAGTATTTTGCTTACTGTTTTGAATTACGCCATCACAAACACACATAATTTCACTCAATCAATAGTGTCATATGGTCGCGCAGTAAATTTTTAGCGCCGCCCTTTAAACATACGCTGGCACCAGGCAATGCTTATGCTCAATGTGATACTCGAATTCTTCACGGTAATGCTTCAGAAAACCGCGTACCGGCATCGCTGCTGCATCACCAAGCGCGCAAATCGTGCGGCCCATGATATTGCCCGCGACAGTATCGAGCAGATCGATATCCTCTGGACGACCCTCGCCATTTTCAATCCGATGAACCAGTCGATATAGCCAACCGGTACCTTCGCGGCATGGCGTACATTGCCCGCACGACTCCTCAAAATAGAAGTATGACAATCGTTGTAAAGCCTTGACCATGCAACGTGTATCGTCCATCACGATCACTGCGCCAGAACCGAGCATTGACCCCGCTTTTGCAATGGCGTCATAATCAAGATCGGTATCCATCATGACGCTACCAGGTATCACAGGAGCAGACGAACCGCCGGGAATCACCGCTTTGATTTTTTTACCGCCACGCATACCACCAGCGAGTTCTAACAACTTGGCAAATGGCGTGCCCAAAGGCACTTCATAGTTGCCCGGCAATTCAACATCGCCCGAAATCGAGAAAATCTTGGTACCGCCGTTATTTGGCCTACCTAGTCCGGCATATGCTGCGCCGCCCATATTGAGCAAAAAAGGGACTGCCGCAAATGTTTCAGTGTTATTAATGGTCGTCGGTTTGCCGTACATACCAAAGCTGGCTGGAAACGGTGGCTTAAAGCGCGGTTGCCCTTTTTTACCTTCCAACGACTCGAGCAATGCGGTTTCTTCACCGCAAATGTAAGCGCCATAACCATGGAACGCATGCAACTGGAAGCTGAAAGCGCTTCCGAATATTTTGTCACCCAGTGCGCCCGCAGCGCGTGCTTCATCCAGCGCCTCTTCGAAACGCGCATAGCCAGCCCAAATTTCACCGTGTATATAGTTGTAGCCGACGGTGATACCCATCGCAAACGCACCAATCGCCATACCTTCAATCAATGCGTGCGGATTGTAGCGAATAATGTCGCGATCTTTAAACGTGCCAGGCTCGCCCTCGTCCGAGTTACAGACCAGGTATTTTTGACCGGGGAACTGACGTGGCATAAAACTCCACTTCAAACCTGTCGGAAAACCAGCGCCGCCACGACCACGCAACGATCCCGCTTTTAGTTCTGCAATAATTTGTTCCGGCGTGATACCGTCATTCAGAATGCGCTTCAACGCAGAGTAACCACCGCGTTTAACATAATCTTCGTAATGCCAGTTGTCACCGTCGAGATCTGCAAGGATCAATGGATTGATATGTCGATTATGCAGACTGGTCATTTTGGGCTCGATTCGGTCAATTCCGCTAGCAAGCCATCGATCTTATCGTTCGACATCCAGCTGCACATGCGCTTGTTGTTAACCAATAGCACCGGCGCATCACCACAAGCGCCCATGCATTCACCTTCCATCAGCGTGAACTGGCCGTCTGCGGTGGTTTCGCGATAGTCGATACCTAATTTGTGCTTAAGATGTGCCGCTGCTTTTTCGCCGCCGGACAACTGACAAGGCAAATTGGTGCAAATCGTGATCTTATGTTTACCGATCGGCTTGGTGTTGTACATGTTATAAAAGGTCGCGACTTCCTGCACCGCGATAGCCGGCATCTCGAGATAATCGGCGATGTCATGCATCAGTTCTGGCGACAGCCAGCCTTTTTCATCCTGCGCAATCGCCAATGCAGCCATTACTGCCGACTGTTTTTGGTCGGTAGGAAACTTCGCTACCTCGCGATCAATTTTTTTGTATGTATCTTGACTTAACAACATGTTGTTGGCCATTCGTACGCGGTGATCTGCGCTGGTTATTGGTAAATTCACGGCGAGTGCTGTAAAGCGCACCACACTCACGAAAACATGTACTCGCTATTGGAAACTTCTAAAAATCTGCCAAACAAACCGAATTCGCTTTTGTGATGCTCACAGCACTTCCGTACTTCTGCGGGCTGCCAACATCTTCAAACAAAACCAAGTTCATTCGTACTGTTTTTTAGGTATCCAAAAGTCAATCCTTAGCGGTCAATTTCTCCAAACACAATATCTTGCGTTCCGATAATAGTGACGGCATCCGCAATCATGTGGCCCTTAGCCATCTCATTCAAACCTTGCAAATGCGGGAAGCCGGGTGCACGAATTTTCAGACGATATGGCTTATTGGCCCCATCGGAAACAATGTACACACCAAACTCACCTTTTGGATGTTCAACGGCAGCGTAGGCTTCACCCGGCGGCACGTGGAATCCCTCAGAGAAGAGTTTGAAGTGATGAATCAACTCTTCCATGTTCGATTTCATGTCAACGCGAGAAGATGGTGCCACTTTGTGATTAGTCGTCATCACCGGACCATCATTGTTTCGCAACCATTCTACGCACTGCTTGATAATATGGTTTGACTGACGCATTTCTGCGACGCGTACAAGGTAGCGATCGTAACAATCGCCGTTCTTACCGACTGGAATATCAAAATCCAGTAGATCATAAACTTCGTAGGGTTGCTTCTTGCGCAAATCCCATTCGATACCAGATCCGCGCAACATTGGACCCGTGAAACCCATGGCTTTGGCGCGCTCTGGTGAGACAACACCGACGCCAACCAGCCGCTGTTTCCAAATACGATTATCCGTCAGCAAGGTTTCGTATTCGTCAACGTATGTAGGAAAACGGGCTGTGAAATCCTCAATGAAATCCAGCATTGAACCCTGGCGGTTTTCATTCAAGGCCTTGATGGCTTTTGCGTTACGAACAATCGATGCTTTATGCTGCGGCATTTGGTCAGGCAGATCGCGATACACACCGCCGGGACGATAGTAAGCGGCATGCATCCGTGCGCCGGAAACTGCTTCATAACAGTCCATCAAATCTTCACGTTCGCGGAATGCATACAACAATACTGCCATTGCGCCGACGTCCAATGCATGCGCGCCGATCCACATCAAGTGATTCAACAAACGGGTTATTTCATCGAACATGACGCGGATGTATTGCGCACGCAAAGGCACTTCGAGGCCTAGTAAGCGCTCGATAGCCATCACGTATCCGTGCTCATTACACATCATCGACACGTAGTCGAGACGATCCATGTAAGGAACCGATTGCAAATAGGTTTTTTGCTCTGCCAGTTTTTCAGTTCCGCGGTGCAACAAACCAATATGCGGATCGGCACGCTGAATAACCTCGCCATCCAACTCCAGCACGAGGCGCAAAACACCATGCGCAGCAGGATGTTGCGGACCGAAGTTCAGCGTGTAATTCTTGATTTCTGCCATTATTTGATCCCGTAATTTTCTTCGCGAATCACGCGCGGCGTGATTTCACGCGGATCTATCGTAACAGGCTGATAAATTACGCGCTTTTGCTCTGGGTCATAACGCATCTCAACGTAGCCAGAAACAGGGAAATCTTTGCGGAACGGATGACCGATAAATCCGTAGTCGGTCAAAATACGACGTAAATCGTTATGACCTTCGAACAGGATTCCGAAGAAATCGAATGCTTCGCGTTCGTACCAGTCAGCAGCAGACCAAATACCTGTCAAAGATGACAGAATAGGCAACTCATCATCGGGCGCAAATACACGCACGCGCAAGCGCCAGTTATGTTCGAGGGACAGCAAATGCGAAACGGCAGCAAAACGTGCACCGTCCCACACCCCATCACCGTACGTTGAGTAATCAACGCCGCATAAATCGATCAACTCTTCAAAGCGCGTATCGGCATGATCACGTAGTACGCGCATGACCGACAAATAATTCGACGCCTTGACGATAATGGTGACCTCGCCGAAGGCAACAGTCAGACTTTGAAGATCGTCGCCTAGCGCATTACGCACAGCTGCTTCAAGGGTTTCTAATTTCGTCGTCATTCGGTTCTCTTAGCGCGCAATCGTATTGGTGCGGCGAATCTTGTTTTGCAGCTGAATGATGCCGTACAGCAGGGCTTCAGCAGTCGGAGGGCAGCCGGGAACGTAGATATCAACAGGTACAATACGATCACAACCACGCACTACTGAATAGGAGTAATGATAGTAACCACCACCGTTTGCACACGAACCCATTGAAATAACCCAACGAGGCTCCGGCATTTGGTCGTAAACCTTACGTAACGCAGGTGCCATCTTATTACAGAGCGTTCCTGCGACGATCATGACATCCGACTGGCGCGGCGATGGGCGAAAAATAACGCCGAAACGATCCATGTCGTAGCGCGAGGCTCCGGCGTGCATCATCTCGACTGCACAACAAGCCAAACCAAACGTCATCGGCCACAAGGAACCGGTACGCGTCCAGTTAATGAGTTTATCAGCCGTAGTGGTGACAAATCCTTCGTTCAATACACCTTCAATTGACATGATTTACTCCCAATCCAGCGCGCCCTTCTTCCATATGTACCAGAAGCCGACAACAAATTCAGCGATGAATACCATCATCGTGATGAAGCCAGCCCAGCCGAGATCTCGCATAGCGACACCCCAAGGGAAGAAAAAGGCAGTTTCCAGATCGAACAAAATGAACAAAATGGCGACAAGGTAATACCGCACATCAAACTTCATGCGCGCGTCTTCGAATGCTTCAAAACCGCATTCGTATGGAGAATTTTTTTGAGCATCGGGCCGATGTGGCCCAAGAATACGACCCAGCAATTGCGGCATAACACCAACCGCAATACCGATCAATATAAATAATAAGACGGGGAAATAATTTTCGAGGTTCACGATTTTTCGCCAATAATTTGAACGGTTAGCAAAGTGATGTGAGGTTAAGTTTTATACCGATTAATTCGATCCGTATAAGACTTAACCGCTTGAATCTACCATCACTAGTTCCTCGATAACAAACCAGCGTAGGAACAACTTTGCTGACTTTAAAAGCTTGGTGCCGACGGCGAGACTCGAACTCGCACAGCTTTCGCCACTACCCCCTCAAGATAGCGTGTCTACCAATTTCACCACGTCGGCATAAGGGCATATTTTAACCTGTTTTCGCATTTTTGTTCAATGCACAATTTGATTAAAACCCAGTAATTACGTTCTAAACTAAAACTATTTAGGGATTTGATTCGAAGGGTCGGTACTATGCCCTGCCGCAGCTGGATTTGTCGCTGCCGCTGGCGCACTTGCGGCCGGTGTCGCTGGCGCGCTACCCGCTGTATTTGGCACAGGAACCGTAGTCGATGGAATCGATGCCGCCGGTGCGGATGCCGCTGGCAAACTGTCCATTACACCGCCAGTTGCTGCAGTGCGATGACTACCCAAATAAACCAAAGCTAATGTTGCACAGAAAAAAATCAGCGCGGCCAAACCCGTCGACTTTGACAAAAAATTCGATGAGCCAGTCGCTCCAAACAAACTACCTGAAGCGCCCGAGCCAAAAGCTGCGCCCATATCGGCACCTTTACCATGCTGCAATAGGACAAGTCCGATAATCGTTAACGCCGACAAAACTTGAACGACAACGATAATAGTAAGTACTGAGTTCATTTAATGATTTTCCAATGGAGAGATACTTCTGTTTTTTACGATCTAATTCTTTTAGCGCTTTTCACTACTATATTTCCGCCGCACCCGCATGAATAGCTTATTAATCAGCTGTTCAATAGCTGGTGGACCTACCGCCTTATTGACACCGGCAAGTCACATCGATATTACGAGCGAATCGATGTCTCACCGGTGCGAAGCTCAAGCCGCAGCAATAATAGAAAGAAAATCTGCTGCCTTCAATGCTGCACCACCGATCAGGCCACCGTCAATATCCGGCATTGCCATGAGTTCGGCTGCGTTATCGGGCTTCATGCTCCCGCCGTACAAAATCTTTACAACCGATGCAGATTCGCTGTCCCTAAGCGACACTTTACTCCGCAAAGCTGCATGGACATCCTGCGCCATTTGCGGCGTGGCTGTTTTACCCGTCCCAATCGCCCATACCGGCTCATAGGCAATCACAATCTTCTTGATCGCAGAGACCTCAAGCAGTGCCAGTACGGCATCTAACTGCTCACCGACTACAGCATCGGTTTGTCCTGCTTCACGTTGTGCCAAGGTTTCACCCACGCAAACAATCGGGGTTAAACCCGCCTGCAGCGCACTCAACGTTTTTTGCGCCACCATTTGGCTGGACTCACCATGATACGCGCGCCGCTCGGAATGGCCGACAATCACATACTTACAGTCAAAATCAATCAACATAGAGGCCGCCACCTCACCCGTATAGGCACCGGAAGCATGAACAGATACATCCTGCGCGCCCCAAGCCAATGCTGTTCCGGCAAGCGCGGCCTGGCACTGGGCCAGATACGGAGATGGCACACATACTGCTATATCGCAATTAGTCGCCCCAAGGCCAGCCTTCAGTTCCGCCAGCAATGACGTGTTGGCAGCTAAGCTGCCATTCATTTTCCAATTTCCAGCTACGAGATTGCGACGCATTATCGGCAAAGCCCACTATTTTAATAACCCGACATTCTAACGCGGGAGGACCGAGGCGGTCAAACCACAGGATTATTACCCATTATTTTCACTGATCGATATCCATAAAAACAGGAGAAACGTGCTTATTTACAACCTTTATAGAAGGGAAGCGCCTATAAACACCATGGGTTAAGCAGCGAGGCGGCGTCGAAATACCCAACGCGCCGCATCAGAATCTTTTGCGGCAAATTGATAACCCTCTACATCAAAGTCTTTCAATTGCTCTGGATCTGTCACTTTATTCACGGTCGCGTAGCGTGCCATCAACCCCCGCGCGCGCTTCGCATAGAAGGAGATAATCTTATATTTACCGTTTTTCCAGTCTTCAAAAACCGGTGCGACGATACTCGCCTCCAAGACTTTGGGTCGAACCACTTTAAAATACTCATCCGATGCCAGATTGACCAAGACATCGGCTTTAAGTTTGGCTAACTCCTGATTTAGCCCAAGTGTTACGGTGTCATGCCAAAATGCATATAAATTCTTGCCGCCAGGATTCGCCAGTTTTGTCCCCATTTCCAGTCGGTAAGGCTGCATCAGATCGAGTGGCCGCAGCATGCCATACAACCCGGATAAAATACGGACGCGACTTTGTGCATAAGACAATTGTTTCGCGTTCAACGAGTTGGCATCAAATCCTGCGTAGACGTCACCATTGAATGCCAAAATTGCTTGTTTGGCATTAATGCTGCTGAAATTTGTTGACCAGGAGGAAAACCGCGTGGCATTCAGATGCGCAAGAGCATCGGAAATATGCATCAGTCCGCCCACTTCTGCGGGTGACATTTTTTTTAACACGTCAACCAATTCAGCCGAGCGCGAAATAAAATCTGGCAATGTATGTAGATCAGTAGTCGGTGGCGTGGTGTAATCGAGCGACTTGGCAGGCGATAGAACAATTAACATAGATAATATCCGTACTCATGTATTCAAAAAATAAACATACCGAAAAGAATTGTTCCCAATGATACCGAAGCGCATCGTAATCGACACGAATGTCTGTTTAGATTTATTTGTTTTCCGTGACCCACGCTGGTCAGCATTGATGGCAGCGCTTCAATCAGGCGAGGTTGAAGCCGTAACGCGTGCCGACTGCCGCATGGAATGGCAACTGGTTTTGCATTACTCGCACCTGCCCATTAACGACGAGACGCGTCCGGGATTCAACCTGGCGTTCGAAACATATATAAAATATGTTGAGCCGGAGGCGCTATCTCCCCGCACCGATATCCGATTACCGATTTGCTCCGACCCGGATGACCAGAAATTTCTGGAATTGGCACTAGATACGCACGCCACAACGCTCATTACCAAGGACAAAGCGCTCCTGAAGCTAGCTCGCAAGACCGCTAAATTAGGACTTTTTTCGATCATTCCCCCTCAGAGTTGGCAACTGCCGCAACAGTAATTACGCTTCTTATATGAGTTCGGCCACAAACCGCTAAAATAAGCATGTAATTATAGAAACCTGTTGCCGAGCAAAATATTTAAAAAAATTTCATGTGTTTGTCAAAATTTCCCGATGAAACTAGTACAAGTGCGGACCGGCATCGCACTGCTGGATGGCTCTCGGAAAATTAACCACAGCCGCATCTGTTATCGTCGATACCTCATCATAAAAACTCATGACCAAGCTGCCCAATGTTGCCGCATTTACGGCACCTCTTACCTCCCTAAACGCCACCGTTCCGACGTTGCGGTCAAAACTACCTAACGTTGGCACCACCATTTTCACAACCATGTCAGCGCTTGCGATTGAAAAAAATGCGGTCAACTTAGGCCAGGGTTTCCCCGATTTTAATTGTGATCCTGCGCTGGTCGGCGCCGTTAGCGAGGCCATGAAGAATGGCCTGAACCAATACCCTCCAATGGTGGGTATACCTTCACTGCGATCAGCCATCGCTGAGAAGATCAAAAAACTGCACGGGCATAGTTATGATCCGGCCACTGAAATCACCGTCACTGCGGGCGCCACCCAAGGTTTGCTGACGGCCATTATGTGTGCGGTCCACACCGGCGATGAAGTGATTGTCATCGAGCCGGCTTATGACAGCTACGTGCCAGCCATTGAATTGGCTGGCGGCAAACCGGTCTTTGTACAAATGACACTCGGCGCAAACGGATACGCTGTGCCATGGGATAACGTCGCGGCAGCGGTGAGTCCACGCACCCGGCTCATTATGATCAACTCTCCGCACAATCCCACCGGCAGCGTGCTGAGCGCCACTGATATAGCAGCATTGGCAGACATCGTACGCGACACCGACATTCTGATCTTATCGGATGAAGTCTATGAACACATGGTGTATGACGGCTTGACGCACGAATCGATCAGCCGTCATCCTGAGCTGGCCGCGCGCGCTTTTATTGTGTCGAGCTTCGGCAAAACCTATCACGTTACGGGCTGGAAAATTGGTTTCGTTGCAGCACCCGTTGCCCTCTCTGCGGAATTTCGCAAAGTGCATCAATTCAACGTTTTCACGGTCAATACGCCTGTCCAGTATGGGATTGCACAGTATATGCAGAATCCAGCGCCCTATCTGGAACTGTCCGCCTTCTATCAGCGCAAGCGTGATTTATTTCGGACTGGCTTACAAGATTCTCGCTTCAAATTATTACCTTCTGATGGCACGTATTTTCAGTGCGTGGATTACTCCGCAATTTCCTCCACAAGTGAGGTGGAATTTGCGAGCTGGTTAACTAGTGAAATTGGCGTTGCTGCGATTCCTGTGTCCGCTTTTTACTCGACGCCACGTCAATCCGGCATCGTGCGCTTTTGTTTTGCGAAACAAGATGAAACCCTGCATAAGGCGCTGCAACGACTAAAAACCATTTAAAGTTTGACAGTTAACACTTACGCATTGCTCACACCGATTGATCACCCCGCAAAGGAAATATTGATGATAGACGTCTATAGCTGGCCAACACCTAACGGTCATAAAATACATATTATGCTGGAAGAATGTGGATTGCCTTATCGCGTACACGCTATCGATATTGGCGCTGGCGACCAGTTCACTCCAGACTTTTTATCGATTTCTCCTAATAATAAAATTCCTGCCCTCGTTGATGAGGAAGGTCCCGATGGCGAACCGATTTCGATATTTGAATCTGGCGCTATTTTGCTTTATCTTGCCAGCAAGACAGGCCAATTCCTCGGTAATACTGATCGGGAACGATTTAAGACATTGGAATGGCTTATGTTTCAGGTCGGCGGCGTGGGTCCCATGTTAGGACAGGCGCATCACTTCCGCATGTACGCACCGGACCAAATCGCATACGCCGTTGATCGGTATACCAACGAAGCCAAACGCCTGTACGGTGTCATCGATAAACAACTGGCTACCAACGCCTATCTGGCCGGGAGCGAATATACCATCGCCGATATGGCGACTTTCCCGTGGCTGCGTTCATGGAAAAATCAAGGCGTCGAATTGAGTGATTTTCCACATGTGGAAAAATGGTTCAACACCATCAGTCAACGCCCTGCCGTTATCCGCGGCGTGGAAGTGCTGGCTGACTTACGTAAGCCGTTGACGGGCGACAAAGAGCGTAGCATTTTATTCGGCAATCAACAGTACGAAAAAAGATAACTGCCGACAGTAAATCTGCTGAACTGTGGCATTCCCCTTACTTTCAAGTACGGGTAATGCCACACCGCCAGTGATTGAGAATTTATTGATTATTTCAAGGCGAAACGGTCACTAAGGTCAACGTATCAGGAATAAACCGTGGTCGTGACGTTGCTTTTTTCCGTGGAGTTTTACCCGCAAATTCTATTTTTGCGGCTACCACATATATATTGTGAGAAACCGGATCAATCGCCATGGTTCTTGCTCCCTGTATGGTGTTGACCGTTTGCATGCGTTGATAGTGGGTAGAGTCACGAGCGCCAATGATATCAAGTGTGCCATCGCCATTCGAACTGAATGCCAATTTGGTCGTCGCATCAAAAGCAGTTGCATCGCTGCCTCTACCGATAGTCACAGAATCCAGTATCTCGCCCGAACTAGCGTCGACAATAGCCATCTTTTGATTATGGCAACCAACAAATAACCGCTGCGTCACCAGATCAATCGAAAGCCCGGCTGGCTCGTCACAACTTGCAGATAAATCGACCCGCTGAATCACTTGCAACTTCTGTGTATCGACGATAACCAGTTGATTTTTATCCTCTAAATTCACGAATAAACGCCCTTTTCCGTCGACCGCCACAAACTCCGGCTTACCACCCAATGCTATCGCAGCAAGTGACTTCCCCGCCAGTGCATCAATCGGCGTGAGACTGTCCGACCCGCCATTGCCCGCGAATACACGTTTGCTGAGCGGGTCGTACACAATCCCGTCGGGCTTCTTTTCGGTAGCGGTAGTGCTAATAATGTTAAGAGTGGACAGCGCAAAGATGGTTACTGAATTGCCTTTCCCGTTACTGGTGAATCCTCGATCCAAATCAGAGGCAATCGCAACGCCATGCACCCCAGGGGTATTCGGAATTGCGCCGACTAGTTTCTTTTTATCGACATCGAATACCTCAACCCGATCGCCGTGTGCTATGAATAAATGACGGTGCTCAGCATCCATCGTCATGTAGTCCCATTTCACATCGCCTTCCAAATGAAATTTATCCATGACGTGATAGTGCGGTTGATGGCTGACCTCAACTCCCTTCTCATTGGCAAGAGAATCAACTGAACTTAACATGCCCACTATCGCCAGAGAAGTAATGGCGAGGGATAATGCAACTTGCGTGTTGCGCAGCGAAACAAGAAACATGCTGGCATTCCTTTCAAAGGATAAAAATGTATTTGGCTAAATGATGATGCAATAAAGATTCATAACATTTCGTGCAGAAAATCTTATGCAACCTTTTTTACAAAAATCTCTTATAAAATTCTTATAAAAGCGTCGGCCTACAATCTTGGTTAGCTTATTAGAACTAATTTTTTTGCTCTGATTACTTATTGTCTTTAGATAAATCCTCGGCTAAACCCAGTTGATTACGCAACTCAATTTTAGCCGAGGCAAAGCCAGTCTTAAAATCATCACGCATCATGAGATTTGCGGCGATCAATGTCCCGACAATACGACCGGCTTCAATGTCTGAGGGATAATGTACACCACCGACAATACGATTATTCGCATACTCGCGCGCGCGCGCCATAATTTCGGCACGCTTTTCGGGCACCATGTTTGCCAAAACTATCCCCATCAATGTGCCGCCCGTTGCGTGGCCGGAAGGATAAGATCCAGATGCCGTCAGTTTAACCACTGGCTTGACCAGATCACTATATTGATAGGGGCGCGGACGCTGCCAAAAATTCTTGGATGGGTCCACCACTGCTCCCTCCGAACTCACGACACGCGAGAAAAAATCCGAAAATTTCGGCAAATTTTCAGGCTTAAAATTTGGCCCCAGCACATCTGCAAATCGCCAGATATTTTCCACAGCGTCGGCTTTAGCCCGCGCTACCATTTCCGGCGTACGCGTGACCTGCACGGTCAATATCTCTCCCAACTCGGCCTTGGTCTGAGCCGAGTCGTTAGGGGGCGGCGGCGGTAATAACTTCACCAAATCAATATCTCTTGCTGAAATAAATGGCTCAGCGCCTTTTGCGATCGCAGGTGAACCGATAAAAGAGGATGCTGCAAAGAGACAGAACGCTAAAGATGTATATAAATTGCGCATAACAATAACCTTAGAAATGATTTAAGTTTTAAATGCTTAACTTGTTCAAAGTGCTCGAAGTGCTCAAAGTACTCAGCGTGTAAATTCAACCCAAACTTGATACAACTTATCGACGCCACGCATATCCGTTGGTGGCTCGGGATAGTGCGCGTTCTGCACCGACTGCAACGCGGCCCGATCAATCATGCCGATGGCGCTCGATATGATCACGCTGGCTTGCGATGGAATGGCATCTCGCAAATGGAACTCCACTCGCACACGACCTGAAAAATGCAATGCGGCCGCCGCTGGTGGATAGGCAACCGCAGCCTGCACCGCAGCGCGCACTTTGGCCGCATACGCAAGACTTGCATCGGCCTTACCGCTAGTAGCCGGAGGTGGCGTAGGCGGTGATGGCGGTGCAGGCATCGAAGTCGGTTCGGCAAATGCGGTTGGTGTCTGTGCGAGTGGCAGCGGAATGGTTGGCGGTGTAACTGGTTTCTGCGGAACGGTCTGCGCTTGCGGTTTGGTCGGGATCACCTTTGTTTTTGGAGTCGGCTGCGGTTTTGGCCGCGCTGGCTCAGGTGGTTTGGGCGTCGGAAGCGCCTCTGGCGGCTTCTCTTCACTCAATAGAGTAATCGGTACCGGCGCCGATAAGGCAGGCTTCGAAGGCGTTGCAACCAAAATAATACCGACGACGGTCACCAACGCAATCTCTACCAGAACCGCTAGGCCAAACGCTCCCACAGGAAAGCGATGAATGGGAATAGTTGCAGACATAGCCGCCCTTATTTGGTGTTGGCATTGCGCGTAGCGAGACCAATTTCGGTCGCGCCACCGTTACGAATAGCATCAATCACTTCCATCACCTGCTGCAATGATGCAGTCTGATTTCCCGCGATGGTGACAGATGTTTTTCCACTGTCGCGCTTGCGCAGCAACGCGGTCAGTTGCGTCGCCGTCAGCGTGTGATTTTCGACAAGCAACGCGCCATCCGGTGCAATTTCGACCAACAATTTAGGAGGTGGCATTGTGACGGCAGTTGAACTGGTTGGCAATTTGGTGACATGGCCCGAAGTAGGAATCATGCGTAACGTCAACATCGCAAAAAAAACCAGTAAAAACAACATGATATCGATCATCGGAATAATTTCGATACGGGCTTTCCGTGTTTCCAGATAACGCATCTCAGGCTCTCGCTGGCAATGTGATCGACTTGACGTGTGACGTCGCTGGAACCAATGTCGACACGTGCGATGCAGCGCGCAAAGCCGAGTGTGAAGCCAGAAGATCGTGACGATTGACCAGCATAATCTTGATCGTCTCAAGCTGATGCAAAACAATTCGCACGCGAGTATGCAAGGCATTAAAAAATACCAGACCGATCATTGCAATCAAAAGACCTGAAGCAGTCGCAATCAGGGCTTCAGCAATCCCACCTGTGATCTGCGCAGCGCCATTCTGGGCGTCGCCCAGCACATGAAATGCGTTGAACATGCCAATGATGGTGCCGAATAAACCAAGCAAAGGCGCCAACGTGATTACCGTGTCAAGCACCCACAATGAGCGATCAAGAATTGGTACTTCATGCATGATGGCCTCCTCCAGATGACCGCCAAAAGTATCCCGGTCGGCGCTGGCGGGTTCTTTTTGCAAGACGTCAAATAAGCGGACATGCGGCAATTTTGACAGTTTTTCTGGTACAGACCACGTACTGAGCTGGACGTTGTCTTTTTTTAGCAAAGCAATTAACTGTTCGCCACCTTGCTGCATGTTAGACAAATGACGGGTGCGCTCGATGATAACGGTCAATGCTACAAGCAACAAAACCATCATCAAATACAGTGTGCCACCGGAGTCATTGGCCAGTTCAAATAAATGTGAAATATTCATAATTTTAGATAGGCGATCAAAGGTCAGAAATCAATCATCAGAAAATGGGGAAAGCAATGCTTCCCCGCTAAATCAGATGACAGAATTAGAAATCAAGGGTGAGCGTCAAAGAAGTGCTACGCGCTGGAAGCAAAGTCAGTTGGTCACCCGGAGCCGGGACTGAGGTTTTTGTCGAGGCCGGTGTCACGCCAACGATACTGTGATTATCAAAGAGATTATTGACACCGAACTGAACCTTCGCCTGCTTAGCCCAACTCACTGGATTCTTCCATGTATAGTTGACGAACAGATTCGATAGAAGGAACGGATCAATTGACACAGCTTGATGGATACCACCGTTGTCGTTATACATCTTGCCTACGCGCTTGGTGAACCAGCCTGTATTCCAGGCACCTTGCTCGTAACTCAGACCCAGCGTTTCAGTATCGCTCGGCGCACTGGCAACCCATTGACCGTTGGAATATTTGGAGCTTCCATAAGTGCCATTGATATACAGACTGAAACCGCCGCCCAGAATGATATTGCTTTCCGCTTCGACACCTTGCGTCACTGACGTTCCGTTGGCATAAAATGTGGTATTACCACTAGTATCAGTCGACGATGAATAGGCGTTATCAAACTTGATATGGTAAGCATCGACGTCTAACGTAAATCGCTCCGACTTCCACACAGTACCAATCTGAAAAGTCTTGGTCTTAACCATTGCAGGTAACACAGTGACATTCGCATTTTTGACGTCAAAAACGTTGGTCGGCGGGATCTCGCTACCGGTCGCAAACTGGGCGTAAGCAGACCAGTTCTGTTGCAGTTTGTAATGCACATCCAACGACGGAAGCGTCGAGTTATAGGTCGTTGCATGCGAAATACTTGGCGCGCCACCGAGACTACCGACCGTCTTGCCGTTGTCAGCAAACTGCGTAAAATCCTGACGGTAAGACGCATACTTCACGCCTGGAGTGATTTTAAGATCATTCGTGACATTAAACTCGTACTCAACAAACGGTTGCAGTGTCGTCGTTTTAAATTTCTCATGAAAATTTGGTAGTACAGCATCAATCCAGGTACGGGGATCGGACGGAATCTGGTAGCGATTGGTATCTGCATATTCAGACCACAGACCGGTGCGTAAAGTCCCCATGCCTGATTCTTGACTAAGACGTAGCAAATTGCCGTAAGTCCGATACGCATTGAGCTTGTCAGTGCCGCTAGTCGTCGTGATCGTGGTGCCGTTGTAATTTTGCTGGTTGTGATAAGCGTAGGTGTACAACTTGTCGTCCAGCTTCCAGCCGTTGCCCAGATTCGAGGTCAAACCAAGATATTCGAAATCTGATGTGACATGATAAAAATTATAGCCGTAATAGTTGGCCTGTTTTGGGTCGCCGCTCATAAGGTAATTGTCGCCATACTGCGCAACTTGCGCGCGGGTCGGGCCCTTGGTGTTCGGCGTATTTGTGTGCAAATCGATTGACGATGCGAACACAGTCAGTGCAGTGTTGTCGGTGATTGCAAACTGGTACTTAAGTGAAATGGCATCACGCTTTTGCTTGTTATAGGTTTCGTACCCGTCCGATTTCATCTCATGCACATTGAACAAAAGGTTTGAGGAACCGTCGGACCCAAACTGTCCAGTTTCATGTTCGAGACCAATCAAAGACGTGTTCCAGGTCCCGTATGATCCGGTCACGCTGGTGCGTTGCTGCGGATCAAGATTACGTGATAATAAATTAATTGAGCCACCGAAATTGGCGGGACCAATTGTCGCCGCAGAGCCAGGGCTGCGATCAACCACCGCACCGCCGATAAACTGTGCAGGGAAAAAGGCCCAGGTATGGTGAGTCGGGCTATTGGTGTCCTGAAATGGAATACCATCAAAGGTCACCGAATAGTCACCATCCTGAAAACCGCGAAAGTAAGTCTTGGTATCACCAAGACCAGGGCCATTTGGGCTATAGCTATACACACCCGGTGTCATTTGGATCACTTGGCTAAAGTCAGCAATCGGCGAAGTATAGTTACGAATGAAAGCTTCGCTCACTTCGGATTGGGCTGACCGTGCCTCCAATGACCCTTGGGACGGTGCGCTTTTGGCGGCAGCAGGAATACGCGATGTCTGGGTTGCAGAACCCGAACCGTCAGCCGCACTGACCGCACCCAGATCGGTGGCTTGCTGGGCATATCCAACGACCGGTGTGACGATGCACAGCATGGCGATGGCTCGCAGAATGTGGGTATTACAGGTTTTAAGATGTGGCGTGGAGTGCTGCTTAAGACTTGGCTGGACACCGGACGTTGGTGTTGGCTTGACGCTACGAACTTTCATGATGTCTCCTGTAGAAAAGGAGGCATGCTAGTGAATCAATATTTCGTCCTCATGACGTTGTCGAAAAACAACACCCATTTATAACTTTGTAACCTATTTTTCGCCAAAGTATCAATTTTGTGATCCATTTAAGATAGTCTGCCGTCGTCGAAATAACCACCAACGCGGATCACATGCGCAATCGTTTTCACCTCAGGAAGATGCGGGATATTCGACATCCAGTATTTCTAACTCATCCAATCCGGCAGGTGTCATCAAGGTGACGAACTCGCCTTCATGCGCTTTGGTCAGCGCACGTGCAACCGGTGAAATCCAGCTAATTTTTCCATGTAACGGATCAAGCTCGTCGATCCCAACGATAGTCACCGTGTGCTCTTCGCCGGCATGATTTTGGTAGCGCACTGTTGCCCCAAAAAAAATCTGATCGCGACCATGATGCACGCTCGGATCGACTATCTCAGCCTGATCCAGGCGCTTGGTCAAAAATCGAATCCGTCGGTCAATTTCACGTAATCGCCGCTTGCCGTAAATATAATCGCCATTTTCAGAGCGATCTCCGTTTGAGGCCGCCCACGAGACAATGCGGACAACTTCAGGCCTCGCGTTATCGATCAAATCGAGCAACTCAGCTTTCATGCGCGCATGCCCGGCAGGCGTCATATAATTTTTGGTGCCCGCAGGAATTGGCGGCAATCCAAACTCCAGATCGTCGTCATCGCCATCGGATTCTTTGACAAAGGCTTTATTCATACTTAGTATTGTAGTGCGATTTCGCCATCACCCGCAAATTTGCCAAAAGCAATTGTGACGGCATCGGGTATGCAAGTATTCAAACTGGCTAACCTGCGATCATTGAGCAGAATGGGACGTTCCTGCTTAGTTACTGCTTAGTTGCAGCCCAGTTACTGCTAAATAAGAGCGTACTAAATAACAGCAACGGAGATAAGAATCTATGAGCGATTCACTCCGTTACTGTTTGCAGTACCATTTTTCATTTCTTCCCTTTGGGACATAACGCCATATGCCAGTCATTTCCGCCAGTGATCGTCGCCCCTACCGCATCGGCTTGGCCTCAAGCCGCACGCATCAAGACGCCCCGCACTCACCGCTTGCGCAGTTAATAAATGGTAGTCGTGCAGCAATTGAACAGCATTTACAGCCGAATTTAATCGTCGTCGGCCGCACGTTGGATGCAATCAACCAGCTTGGCTTGCTTGACGGCTATCCACACGTGGAGCGCTTTCCCTACGGACGACAAGGCGGTTTGATGAAACTGGTCTCGCGCGTAGTCGATAGTGATCCAACGCGTACGCTCGATGCAGTGATTTATTTGATGGATCCAGTGGATCCGTCGTCAACCTTCCCGGAAGCCGTGGCGCTGAAACGTCAGTGCGTGATTCACGGTAAGCCTTTTTTATCGACGTTAGCAGGTGCGCGGGAATGGCTGGAACTGGAGTCCGTCGCGCTCGGCGCAGTGACGAATCCAGAGCTTGACCTGTCCTTTGATCTTGCGAATGAAGGCATCGCGCTGATTGCGCACGACGCCATGAAAGAACGCATGCTGGCCATTGCCGAACGCCATTTTTCTCTGCTCGATCAATTTGCGTTTCGCTGCGCGACCGGTACTACCGGTAGTCTGCTCAACAAATTGGCGCAAAAAATCAAAGGCGAAGAAGCCGGACGTCATTGGGTGAAACCCTTTTTGAGTGGCCCAATGGGTGGCGACGCACAAATTGCAGAACTGATATTGGATCGTCAGCAATGTCGGCGCGTGCTGTTCCTTGAAGATCCGCACGTCGCTCGCCAACATGAAGCAGACATTCAGTTGCTTGAGCGTGCTGCGCGCACGGTGACTGACTATGCGTTGTGTATCAATGATGCGGGATGTGGCGAACGCTGGTTAACGTTATTGGAAAAGCGCGTTTCACTGAAAAGTAACTAACAAAACTGACCATTCGTTAACTGTATTCGCATTCGGAATGTTCTTGCAATACAACGAAAAAGGCAGCGTTCCCATAGCGGAAACGCTGCCAATGTTATTGCTGCGGATTCGGCGATTACCAGTTACACGCGACGCGTGCCCGTATTCACCGCTGCAGTCGCACCAGATTCCAGCGTAAAGCCAGCGCCTGAATCCGTGCCCAGTGTTTTCACCAGATACGGCATCAATTCTTTTAACAGCGGCTCAAGCGTCCATGGCGGGTTGAGGACAAACATACCGCTACTGTGCAACCCGAAACCATCCGGCGACGGTGTCTTGACAGTCAACGTGACGTTGAGCCAGCCATTTGCTTTCAGACGCTTTAATTTATCCGGCATTTGACGCGATTCCATGCGATTTAGCACTGGATACCACACCGCATAAGTTCCGGTTGAAAAGCGCAACAGCGCATCTTCAAGCGTATTCTTTACCAAACGATAATCGTCCTTAACTTCATAAGGCGGATCAATCAAGACCAAACCACGGCGCGACGGCGGCGGCAATAATGCCTTCAAACCCAAAAAGCCATCACCCTGCGTAATCATGACGCGTTTACCACGACTGTTACTATGACTACGCTGCGCATCCAGTTTGCGGAAATTGTCAGTCAATATCTTGCTGTCGCTTGGATGCAGTTCAAACAAACGCAAACGGTCTTGTTCACGCATGGTGATATCCGCACAATACGGCGAGCCAGGATAGAAACGCAGTTTGCCGTCCGGGTTGAGTTTGCGCACTACATTGACATACTCGGCGAGCGCTGGCGGCAAATCCTTACGGCTCCAAAGACGGCTAATACCGGTTTCAAACTCAGCATTTTTTGACGCATAACCGCCATCCAGCGCATACACGCCCGCGCCTGCGTGGGTGTCAATGACGGTATAAGCGGTATCCTTCTGGCCGAGGTAATCAAGCAGTTGGATGGTCACGAGATGCTTCAGCACGTCAGCGTGATTGCCTGCATGGAAAGCGTGGCGATAACTCAGCATAAAAATATCTATCTTGGTAAAGGGTGATTCCAACTGCATATCGGCAGCGCGGCAGCGTTTTTGTCGATGTGGTTAGCAACAAAAAAAAGATCCGCCTCGCACGATGATTGTCGTATGCGGTACGTTGCAATTCGTGGCTAGCGCAAGCTTTCTGGATTGAACTATAAATAGTCCAAATAACTGCTTTGCAATGGAGAAGAGGCGTATTTTAACAATTTCAGCGACTCGATGGCAGATATCACACTTTTAGCCCTGTTTTAGGCGACTAAGTGTGCATTCTGCACGCATTTTCGCCCTAACATCCTCACAATTCGGTCAAGATTTTGCGAAACGGTTCTTCCACCGCTAGTGGTTAATCCGGCAAAGATTGCATTTTAGATAATTCTTTGGCAACTTTAACGCAAGCATCAATATGGCGATTGCCCACCGAGCGAAAAGCGGAATAACCAATCGCAGCAGAGACCATCTGCCCAGCTATCGGAACCAATCTGACGGCATTTTTGCTGACCAGCTTGACACCGCTGCGCATTAATATTTTGAGCAATAATTCACGCGTCACGATACGGCCAACCAAGGTACTGCCAGCGCCCACAATGACGCTGTAAATGGCGACTTTACGGGTTGGATGCAGAACTTCAATCTGCTCTGGTGACAGACCAAACTCTGCATTGATATCTTGGATTAGACCTGACAACAAATGAATATCGATGGCGATATCCACCCCAAACACCGGCAACGCCGAGGCCCCGGCCGACCACATCGCACGACGGGCGACCAATGCCTGACAACGACGTCGCACAATATCCATGGCGACGTCAGAAGCCGGAATAGGTGTCTCAAATGTAATTTTTGGTTCAGTACGAGCGTGTAACCATTTGGGAATCAACATTGCACCTTGCCTTTCTTTCCCTCTTTTAAAGGGACGCTGGAAAGTCTTTTAACTGACACTGCCGCAGAGATTAGTAAGAGTGCACCTACTAAGATTAATTCAAAATCGTAAGGACTAACGACAAACGGCTAACGCGAACGTATAGCTGGTTGCTGGCTTGGGCAGCGTGTTGCATCGCGCCAAAAATGTAAGCCACAAAAACTGGCCTACCCCGCATAGCCTTTTACGTTGTCCAGACGGAAATAAGCCTCCAGCAATGCGCTCTTGAAAATAGCTCCCAACAACACCGGTTCAGCCTGACTGCGCACAATAGGCAAACGCTCGCCTTGGTGATCCAGAAATAACTGTAACGCATTACCTAATGACATATCGGGAGTGATGATATGCAAAAATTCCCGACGTAAAAAATCAGCCGCTACACGACCTGAAGTATCACTTTTATCTAATAAAACCGACGTAATATCCTGTAGCGCCACCACACCACAATAGTGCTGAGCTTCATCAACGATATAGATATACTTCACCGGATATTTCAAGAACAGGCTACTCATTTCATCGAACGATGCGTCCATTGAAAGAACCGTATCTGCGGGACGAATCAGATCACTCATATGTATTCCACGCAGCCGCAATCGCTCCTGCGTATCGCGATTGCGCTTCAGCGTGATGTCGTACATCGATGCGCCATCCAGACTGCGGGCGATGAAATAAGCAACCACGCATGACAACATGAGCGGCAACATCACCGAGTAGCTCAGCGTCATTTCGAAAATCATCAAGATCGCCATCAAAGGGGCACTAGTCGCCGCAGCCAAAAACGCCCCCATTCCAACAATAGCGTACGCAAATGGAGGAGAACTGACATTGGGTAATAGTGCATGTACCGCCAGGCCGAACAAAAACCCAATCGCTGCACCGACAAACAAGGTCGGCGTAAAAATACCACCAACTGCACCCGAACCTGCCGTAACCGCAGTTGCCACAACTTTGGCCACCACTATAAGCACAACACTCCACCATAGCCATGAGGTATGCAACAACGAATTCACTACGCTATAGCCGTTACCCCAGACTTCAGGAACCCACACCGATATGACGCCGACAATCAAACCGCCCAAACCCAACCTTAAAGGAAGCGGCAATTTAGTCTTTTGAAATTGTTTTTTAGACGTTTGTAATAAACGCAGGAACTGCGGGGCTGCGAAACCGGCCAAAATACCGAGCATGACGAAGAGTACTATTTCGGCCCCGGCAATCGTTGGAAAGGCGGGCATTTCATAGGCCGGTTTATAACCCGGCAACGCTCGCATAGTCATATTAGCAACAACCGCGGCAACTACTACCGGACCAAAACTCTCCATCACAATCGCGCCAAGAACGATTTCAGTCACAAAAAAAGCTCCGGCAATCGGCGCGTTATAAGCGGATGTAATACCTGCCGCCGCACCGCATGCCACCAAAAGTCGCAAACGACCAGGTTCAAAATGCGTAAAACGCCCCACCAGAGAAGCCGCCAGCGCGGATAACTGCACCATTGATCCTTCGCGCCCGATTGATCCTCCCGATGCAATGGTGGCTAACGAAGACAAACTGCGCAAAAGACTATGGCGAACTGGAATATTGCCATCACCAATCGCGACTGCCTCCATGTAATCCGAGGTAGCCGCGGATGGCACCCGTTTTGCCAGTATAAGAATCAAACCGGCCACAACGCCGCCGCCGGTCGGCAATATTACCCGCCAGTGCCATGGCAAGCCCTTTGCGATGCTCACAAAACTGCCACTTTCCCCTGTCAACAACAATTGCAAGCCAACGATACATTCACGAAACAGAACCGTTGCCAGCGCGCCCAACACGCCAACGATTACCGCCCATAACAGCATCGAATGGCTGGGAGAAAAATGAAATAGGCGCTGGATGCGGATTCGATATTCAAGAAGAGTGGTCCGCATAAATAATGGCGTGATCCTGAGTTATACGATTGATTAAATTACAAGAAACACATTTTTTATAACGTTATTGATCGGCATTACAGGCCGGCATGCAGATCGGAATACGGGTCCCGACCGGTACAGCATAGTCAATTCTTGCACGTCAGGGCTGAAAACTGCACCGATGTCACTAAGCATCGTCATCATCACATTGACGCGAAAACCTCTATTCGCCAGGAGAAACGTCGACTGTTGACGCCATCAGGGACTCAAAATACGCCATATCCTGCGCTACCGCGACTTCTGCTTTCGCGGTCATGTGTTCATATCGCCTCAGCATTGTTTGGGCCAATTCAGTGATGCGCGCCCCACCACCGTTTGCACCACCAGTTGCAGTTGCCACCAATGGCTCCTGAAAACTGGTATTCATTTCCTCTACCAGTAACCACGCACGCCGATAGGACATCCCCAGCGCGCGCGCTGCGGCGGAAATCGATCCATATTGGGCGATAGCTAGCAACAACGCCGCCTTACCGGGCCCAAATGCAATAACTCCACCCCGCATTACTCGCAGCCGTATCGATTTAGTATGTGTCATGCACTGATTGTAGCAAGTCGAAGATGGTCGCCGCCAGACACTTATGACTATTCGGAACGATTACTGCAAAACTATAAGTATTGACGCTCGTTATATCCTGCCATATATTTCGCTATCGTTTTTGCTCTATCCGGGTTACTTTCATTAGTTGCCTACTATCATCTTACCTTCGGAGAACTCTGATGACACCACGCATGCTACCAACACTCAAACGCTTTGCCGTCGTTGTTGTCGCCGCATTGCCACTCATGCTGTCGAGCGCATCCGCACACGCTGCAGATCTGATCGTTTCAGCCGCATCCAGCCTGACCAATGCTTTTAAAGAAGTGGCGCAAGACTTTGAAGCCCAACATCCCGATACCAAGGTCATCCTGAATTTCGCTGCCTCCGACGTTTTATTGCAACAAATCGTCAAAGGCGCACCGGCAGACGTGTTTGCCTCCGCCGATCAGGATGCGATGAACAAGGCTGAAACAGGAAAAGCGGTGCAATCCGTAAGCCGCAAAAACTTCGCGAGCAACCAAATCGTCTTGATCGTTCCGGCAGATAGCAAGCTGGCAATCACCCAGCTTAAAGATTTGCTGTCGCCCGCCGTCAAACGTGTCGCTTACGGCAATCCTGCATCAGTTCCAGTTGGTCGCTATACTAAAGCCGCTCTGGAGCGTGATAATTTATGGACCGCCGTCGAAGCAAAGGGAATTCCTGCGCAAAACGTTCGACAAAGTCTGGATTACGTGGCACGTGATGAAGTCGATGCCGGTTTTGTATTTTCGACCGATGCCGCTATCATGCCGGAAAAAGTGAAAGTCGCCGTTCGCGTCCCGTCCACCACGCCGGTGACGTATCCGATTGCCATGACGACCAACACCAAACAGCCAGCAGTTGCCGCACAATTTATTAGCTACGTATTATCGGCCAAAGGTCAGGCAACGCTGGCCCGCTATGGTTTTTTGAAACCTTAACGACTAACGCTACTGACTAAAGCCAAAAATGATAAAGCATATCGATGATTGATACCCGATGAATGCGGTCTGGATTCCACTTGCTCTTTCGCTCAAAGTCGCAGGCTGGGCGACGCTATTAAATTTGGTTTTTGGCGTCGCCATCGCCTACGGATTGGCGCGCTGGCGCTCATCGGCCCGTGATTTGGTCGACTCGATCCTGACGTTGCCATTGGTGCTACCGCCGACCGTGCTCGGCTACTATTTATTAGTCGTTCTGGGTCGCCGGGGCGTGGTCGGTGAATGGCTTGAAAAATGGGGCATTGAGCTGGTCTTCACATGGCAAGGGGCGGTTATCGCATCCACCATCGTCGCATTTCCACTAGTATTAAAATCTGCGCGCGCCGCGTTCGAAAACGTTGATCCACAATTGGAGAATGCGGCACGTGTTCTCGGCATTTCAGAAGTTGCTGTGTTTTTCCGCGTCACACTACCGCTTGCATCCAAAGGCATCAGCGCGGGTGTTTTACTGGCATTCGCCCGCGCACTTGGCGAGTTTGGTGCGACTTTGATGATTGCAGGTAATCTGCCAGGCCGCACGCAAACACTATCAGTCGCTATTTATGCAGCTGTGCAAGCGGGTGACGACAATACGGCCAATTTATTGGTATTGATTACATCCGTGACCTGCGTCTTACTACTGCTGATCGCGGGACGTTTGGTACCAAAAAATCCGCGCCGGGCCTATTGAACAAACCATGACCATTAAAGTTCAAATCCGCAAACAATTACAAGCCGATGATCGCCGTTTTCAACTCGATATCGACTTCATCTCCGATAGCAAGCGGATTGTCCTATTTGGACCTTCCGGTGCAGGTAAAAGCCTGACGTTACTTTCCATTGCGGGGCTACTGACGCCGGACCAAGGTCTCATCCGCATCAATGAACGACAACTATTTAATCAAGCCAGCAACATTAATCTGCAACCGCAACAGCGCAAGGTTGCTTATCTATTTCAGGATTACGCGCTGTTTCCACATTTAACCGTGGCACAAAATATTGCCTTCGGTCTGCGATCTGGTTGGTTCAATCCACGCAAAGCAAACAACTTTCCGGCGGTCAAAAAATGGCTGACATTATTCGAGCTTAATACCACCGCCAATAGCTATCCGCATCAACTGTCCGGCGGTCAACGTCAGCGCGTGGCGTTGGCCCGCGCGTTAGTTCTCGAACCAGATATTTTACTGCTCGACGAACCATTTTCAGCCCTCGATCCAGCATTACGTGATCGTATGCGAAGTGAACTAAGCGCACTCCAACAGCAACTCGATGTGCCAATGCTGGTGATCACTCACGATCCCGCTGATGTCGCCCTGTTGGGGGATGCCGTATTCGAAATACGGGATGGAAGGATTGCCGCGGATAAGATAACGTCTCCGGGTTCGAGTTGAGTTCTGCCGAAAGCGCCTTGCTAAATGATAAAAAGCCGCGATCTTCTGGAGCGCGGCTTTTAAAATATCAATGCGTTGTTTTTTAGTATAAGCCAGAAAAGCGGTGATTTTGCCGTCAAACACAGCTTAATCAAGGATTGACGCAAAAACGTCTCAGCAAGGCAGACCGAAGAAGACATTACGAAACTAAGGCCAGGAGGGATAACGCCGCTGAGGCGATTTTTCGTCTATCCGCTAAAAAGATTTAGTCATCGCCACATACATGCCCCTACGCTGACCAAATTGCGGGGCGCCCACTCCAATCCCTGAACCATCGCGAATTTGATAGACCCGATCAAACACGTTAATAACACTTAGACGCGTCGTCAGTTTTCCTACCGGAGAGTCTTTAAAAATATGGCTTACACCAAGATTGACTTCTGTATATGAAGGTAAATGTTCAGTATTGGCAAAGCCACTACGCAAGCCACTCCCGTACAGCGCATCTGCGCTATATGTCGTGCCCCGCCAAAGATACGAAACGCCAGCCGATGCGGTCATACTTTGATCGTGATCCAAATGGACCCAATGATTGGATACATAGTCCAATTCACTTTGCTCAAAGTTGTACTGGCTTGAGGTAATATTTTTTCCTAATGCGGACGAGCGCGCCACATTTAAATACGCTCCAAGATTATCGTTACGGTAGTTGAGGGTTAACTCCAGACCGATCACTTTCCCTTGCGCATAATTAAACGGGGTGAACAGTAAAGCGGAGCCGAACTGGCCTTCGTCCAGCATATTTTTCACTTTTTTGTAGTATCCATCCAATCCAATCGTTAAATGCGGCGTCAATTGATGCACAACGCCAAGATCGAAATAATCGGCACTTTCGGCCTGCACCGCATCGTTCTGATTATTCGCTGCAGCGTTAGTCGTGCCATTGAAGCTGGCGACTGTCGTTGCAGCGATCAACTCACTCGTTGGTGGCGTAAAGTATTTTGCATAGCCTGCGTGAAACGTCGTACGCGGCGTCATCTGATAGACCACACCGATACGCGGACTAAACTGACTGGCCGACACATAAGCATTTAACCAATCCATCCGTGCACCGGTGTTGATGGTGAACTTGTCGTTTAGTTTCCATTCGTCTTGCAAATAGACGCCGGTCTGATTGGTTGTCTTCTGACCTTGGTCATTGATCGAAAATGGTTGCGTTCCCATCTGATTGCCGTTGTCATCAGCAGCAAATGTCAGTGAATCATTGCTATTTTTGAGGCTCTCGCGAGTATAAGAAATACCGGCACGCAATGTGTGACTGTCATTTAGGCGAACACTTCCGTCTGCCTGCAAACCATTTGCCAATCCGGTACGCAGAACGCGCGAGGCGACACCCGTATAAAGCAAATCGCCAACCGGATCGGGCTCAAATAACACTTTGGAATAGCGACTAAATGCAGCGACTTGATAGTCAATGTCGTTACCGATCACGCCTTGCAAGGCAAGAATGCCATAGCGATTAGTCTCTCGCTGTCGCTCATTCACGTTCGCCGAAGGATAACTATTGACGCCATTGAGCTGAAAGCTCGGTGTTTCTCCAGCGGTATTGGGAATCTGAAAGCGGCCGTCCGAAGTACCAAGGATCAAACTAACCCGCGTATCGGGATTCAACAAATAAGAAAAGTAACCGAATCCCTTATTTTGCAATGTCCGATCATGAAGAGCGGTCGATGCGCCGGTCGGATTTTCAATACCGAGATTGTTTGCATCAAAAGATCCATTGAGGTAATACCTAAATGCATCATGGGAGCCACTGACGTCCCCACTAATTTGTCGGGTATTGTTGCTTCCGAACATAACACCGATATTACCGCCGTTTTCAACTTGCCCAGTCTTGGTATGTATGTCGACAACACCCGCAGTACGATAACCATATTGGGCTGGCAATGCACCTGTCAATAAATTCACGCTATCGACAAAACGCGTATCAAGCGTCTGCCCGAATCCCGAAATACTCTCCGGCAAAAGTATGCCATTGAGGCGGTACTGCAAATTGGCATGATCCCCACGCACGTGTAGTTGACCATAGGAATCCTGTGCCACACCAGGCGCCCGCAACAGTACTTGATTAAACGGCGTGTCTTCGCCCTGTGGCAGTGCGGCAATATCCTTGCGCCCAATCCGATAGATACTGCTGCCGGTTTCTACAGAAATGCCATTTCTGGCGCGATCAAGCCGCTCACTCGTCACGACGATCTGATCCAGAGTCTCGGCGCTGATTAACGTCAAAGAAATGGTCGGGCTGGACACATTTTTGGCCACCCTGATCAATTTCTTCTCGGGAGAAAAAGTTGGCTTATCTACGTTCAGGGCATAGTTGCCGGGTGCGATGTCAGAAAATATAAAACTTCCCCGATTATCGCTAATGGTGGTGGCAACGACGTGACCTGCCGCGTCGTTCAAATCAACCTTTGCATCCGGTAAGGGATGACCGAGTGCATCATGAATTAAACCGCTGATTTTCTGGGTCGAAATCTGCGCTGATTGTGCTGTTTGTGCATAAGTAAAAGGCGTGGAAATACCGGTGGAAAGCGCAATCAAGGCGCTTAGCCGCAACAAACGTGTTTTCATTCTCAAACTCCGAAATGGCAAAATGCAACCGCGCTCCATCCAGGCTATAAACAAGTTATAACCAGGCTGTCGTCGCCTGACTGCATCAAAATAGTGTGGAAGTTAACTGCGAGAATAAAACTGCGGCGGCGCATGTGAGTGCGGCGTGAGATAACCTCTTAGCGGTAGCGCGAAGAAATGCGCCTTGTCGGGGGCGAGGTGATACACAAAAACCAGCATCGGTACCAACGCCATGAGCGGCAGCAACGAAGGCGGTGCCGGCACATGGACGGCAAGATTGCAGCTAACACATTCTCTCGACTCCTCAAGCAAACTATGGCGATGAAAAGCCATGCCAATCAGCTGCGCCACCAAAATAGCCACCGCACACCACAAAGCGATTTGATAGAAGCGCGTCCTGAGCATTCGCCGACGCGGGAAACTATTTAAAACGATCAATTGCATGGTTCGCCCGAAGACCGACTATTTCTACCCTCAAGGTTCCGCCCTAACAAAGCCAGATCGCTTTTCAGATCGCTCTTTGCAGCGTGATTAATCGACAAAGGCAGTAGTGTCAGCAGAAAAAATGGCGTGTCGTTCATGTAAATAACAGGGCGGTCAAAGATCATAAATAGATCGGCAAAAGGGGATGATGGCCAAAGTAAACTGACTGCACCCCATTAGCACCGCAATACTGCCTAGTTTAAATGCCAACCAAGATTTCATCAACAAAAATGCAACTGAGTTGCAACAAAAATGCAACTTAGTTGCAAAATTGAGACGACCTCCACAATTTATCGCATTTTTAGGACGTACCTAATTCACGCAGTGGATTTTCCAAACGCCCTCTCAACACCAATAACTACATCAAGGCATAATCATGCTGAATAAATTGTGATGATCATCATTATTTTTTTAAGTGAGTTGCGCAAAATTATCCCAGCAACTGGCTTGCCAACCCTACCGACGCAGACAGTATGTTAGTTTCGGGCCGCGCAGGTCGGGTCCGTAGGCGGCAAGGAAAGCACAACGCCGCTGGGGCGGCTTTGCGTAAGTTCTATTTTTATCGTCGGACGAAATAACGGTCTACTCTCATCGATTTTTTGTAATATTAAGACCAAGGATACAAATGAACAGCCGCGAAGAAATATTAACCCTTTGGCAGGCGCAAGAAGCAGACGTAAGATCGCGACTCGCCCCGCCAGGAGTGGCGACTCTGGCACAACTGAAAGAGCTTAGCGGCATAGAATTTCTCCAACATATCTGGGAAGGCAAATTGCCGTCTTTGCATATTGGAGAGACGATGGAATTTATTCCACTCGAAGGTGAGCCAGGCCGTGTCGTGTTTCAGGGTACGCCCGGCCGAAAGCATTACAACTCGCTTGGCAGCGTTCATGGCGGCTATTTCTGCACACTACTCGACTCCGCACTCGGGTGCGCAGTGCACACAATGCTTCCCAAGGGGATCGGGTACACCACACTGGAACTGAAAGTAAATCTGCTCCGTGCATTAACTGAAAAAACAGGTCCGGTCAGAGCCATCGGAAAAGTGATCCAGGTCGGAAAACAAGTCGGCGTAGCCGAAGCAAACATCGTTGATGTTGATGGCAAAATATACCCGCACGCGACTACCACCTGCTTGATTTTTCCACTGCCTTAATTTTTTTTCGTGATTTTTCCAGACAGGTAGCTCGCTATCGCTCGAATCACTCTGGCCAGTGAGACGAGCGAGAACACCTTTGACTGAGTATTTTATTTTACTGTTGTCATTACGCATAACTATTGGTTATGTCACCACCAGCACACCGGTCATATCCTCATGACCAGAACCACAAAATAAATCACAGTGAAAAATAAACTCTCCGACCTTATCCGGCGTAAAACGTATCCGTGATTCTTTTCCAGGCAAAATATCTGTGCGAATACCAAAGTCGGGCGCATTAAATCCCATTGGCATGTCAAGCGTCGAGAACGCCAATACCACCGGGAGTCCTCGCTTCAACATAATGCGATTAGGCGCGTACGTAAATCTACTCGCCACCACCTTTATTACTTCATTGGGTGTCTCTGCCAACGCACCGCTTGGGATCGTCACTGCGAAAATGGCACTAGCCCCGGCACTTGCGATACCCATCAAAAACTGGCGGCGTTCTGTATTCACATTCATGATTACCCCTTCGCAATCGGCAATTCGGTTAGATTGAGCTCAGGATTTTTTTGGATTGCGGCAATCTCTCGAAAACCTAAACCGCGATACGGTTGTGCGCTATCCCAGACCAGTGGCGTGCGCTTTGGCTGTGATCCAGGCGCGGGCAACGCGAAAATGAGAGACTTTGCGGAATGGTGCGCAATATGACCGGTCATGTGGTGATTTTCTTGATGAATATGCCCGTAGAACACTGTGACGTTAGCGTGTGGCATCAATAGCGCGATCGCTTTTGCACCATCCCGCGTAGCCCAATCCCATTGCGGGTAAAGATCAAATAATGGACGATGCGTAAACACGACGATTCTTGCGTCTGGCGCTAATTTATCCAAGTCAGCTGCGAGCCAATTCAGTTGCTCTTCGCCAATACTTGCACCCGGATCTGAAACATTATCGAGCACGATGAAATGCACTCCTTTATGATCGAAGGTGTAATGCGTTTTGCCAAAAAATTCCTGATAAGCTGCGCCCTGATCTAGTCCGGCATCATGCTCACCGGGCATAAAATAAACCTGCTTTACCTTTAACTCTGAGACTATTTTTTTAAATTCTGTCAGGCGCTTCCGGCGTTCCTGCGGATCGTCTGTGGTATGTGTCAAATCGCCAGTAAATACGATGAAGTCCGGCAATTGCTCCAGTGCATTAACAGCCGCGATAGCTTTTGGCAAAGTGCCACGTGCATCTGGATTAGGTGCGCCCTCGAAGCCCCAATGCGTGTCAGACAATTGCACAAAAAAGAAGTTTTCTAAAGTATTACCTGAACTATTCGCCGCGCTTGCCCAACCACTCAAACCTGAAGCAAATACTGCACCACCCAGACCGGCAAGTCGGATAAAACTGCGTCTGTTTAGTTGATTACTCATGTGAATCTCCTCGGTTTTCCCATAGTCGCCGATCATTTGAACGGTAAAGCGAATACCAGCATTAAGGAATATTTATTCCCAAACACCTCAAAAAAAAGGACAGAACTATTTTTCGTCATTTGGGGAATAAAATTTAACCTCGAGCGGTATGATAGAGAGAACACGGGAAATCTACGCATGACGAAGTTATCCAAAGAAATGCGCTTTCAAGCCATTGTGATGCCCCATTTAAACTCGGCATTTAACTTGGCTCGATGGCTCACGCGCAATGGAACGGATGCTGAGGATATCGTGCAGGAGGCTTATCTGCGGGCGTTTACTTTTTTTGATAGTTTTTATGGCGAAGATGGTCGTGCATGGCTCCTAACTATTGTCCGAAATACTTTCTATACATGGCATCAGAAAAATCCGACGCAAAATACCGAGTTCGATGAACAAAGTCACAGTATCGATGGCGAAAATATTGGTATCTCCCACCAGGTTGATAACAATCCGGAAAATATACTTTTGCAAAAAGATAGTCAGGCGCAACTATTGCGTGCCTTGCAAGCGTTGCCGTTGGCATTTAGGGAGGTGATGGTGCTACGCGAACTGGAAGAGCTTTCTTATAAGCAAATTTCAGTGATCATCGGCATTCCGGTTGGCACGGTGATGTCACGCTTGGGACGAGGTCGTGGTTTATTGCAAAGCACATTGCGAGAAAATCTATTGCCAACCAATTCGGCAAAAAAAAATAAGATTAACGAGGCTAACCCCGTTCCTAGCCAAGCACCGCTAGTTCAACCGGCACCAATTACATCGGCGGTAAAGCAAGCATCATCCGACCTACCGATAACATCAATGCAGCGGGGGATTTGATGGAACATGACGAAGTACTTGAACTCTTACCCGCCTACGTCGATCAAGAACTCGGGGTATCAGAGACGATACAGATCGAGCGTCACTTGAATAACTGTTTCGAATGTCAACAAGATTTTGCGCAACAAAGTCAACTTAGTGCCGAGTTAAAATCCGCTGCATTTCACTTTGAAGCACCCGCCGGTCTCGCGCAAAGAATCAGCGAAGCATTACCAAAAGAGCGATCAACCTTTGTTGCGCCCACCGCCAAACGTTGGCAACCTGGCGAGAGATTCGGCTGGCATTTGGACCGCTTCAACGTGGGCGCATTCCTAGCAACTCTGGCTGCTGCGCTCTGGAGTGTCAGCATGTTTCTCTCGCTTCCATCAGCACAAGATCAATTGACGGAAGAGATTGTAGCTAGCCACGTCCGCTCGTTACAAGTAGACCATCTGTCCGACGTCATTTCCACCGACCGTCACACGGTCAAACCGTGGTTCAACGGTAAGCTGAATTTTTCTCCCCCTGTATTCGATCTTGCCCCACAAGGGTATCCACTGACAGGCGGAAGACTCGACTATATCAATGGTCGCCCGGTAGCTGCATTGATTTACCATCACCAGCTACATCCCATCAATTTGTATATTTGGCCAACTAGCGGTCACGACGCCGTACCACGCACCGAAACCCGGCAAGGCTATCATCTCGCGCACTGGACAATCAGTGGAATGACCTATTGGGCAGTATCCGATGTAGCGGTAGTAAATTTAACGACCTTTGGAACGCTGCTAACGTCACAGATTAAGCAAGCTGGATAGTCGCTACTCCGATTAAGCGGTTTTGTTCTGATTGTAGCTACTCCTAATTGTTTCCTCTATCGCTTAGTCCCATGGCACCTTGGGATATTCTGGCAATACCCATCCTTGAGGGATATGTGCACGGCCGGTTAAGTCCGCTCCAGGCGTGGGTGCCGGAGGGGGTGGGATTGGCACCACCTGTTTGGCGGCGTTGATCAGGTCTTCTTTGTTACCGTTCCATTGCGGCAGGTCGGCGGGCGGTAAAGGCAGCACTTTGTCCAGGTTGGGGAAGCGGAGGTCGCGATTGCGGTAAAGTGCATCGGTAAAGACCTCATACCGTTCACTTCGTGTTAAATCAATACCATCAGGCCCAAGCCCTGCAACTTGCTCAAATTCAATACTCAAATAATTTGCCGCACCCCAACTCCCGAATTTGACACCCTCGTGCAGGTAATGAAGTGCGCGCGGTTTGTCTTTTATGAAAAGGCTATATTCCATTCCCAGCGCCTCCGCGGCGTCCCCATTACCCTGTGAGAACGCACATTCGAGCATCTTGAGGGCCATCGGCACATTGCCCCACCGACCACGTTCAGGCGCGTCGCTACCAGAATTCAAACTGCGCCCAATCGTGAACTGGGCATAACTGCTCCCCATCTCGGCGGCCTGCTGCCAGAACGCCCACGCGTTAGTTGGGTCGGGCTTGACGATAAAGCCATCGGCGTAATAATTACCCATCACCGCGTAAGCCAGAGGTACGCCCATCTGCATCGCCTCTTCTGTCAGTGCCATCGCCACCTGCGGTTGTCGTGCCACCAAGAGTTTATCCGAATCGATCAACCCCCACACCCCGGTCTGATACAACGTTGCCAGATTGTTCATCGCCCTCCAGTGCTTGCGCTCCGCTGCTTTGGTGTACAGCGCCAGAATTTGCGGCCAGTCGCGGTCCTCCTTCCAGAGCGTGGGCGTGTCCAGCGCCACCGCCTGTTGATACCAGATTTCTGCCTGCGCATCCACCGGCGGCGTCACCGTCAATTCATGCTTGCAGAGGAACTCTGTACGGTGTGGAAAAAAAAGCGGGGGAATCTGGTGACGGGGAAGTGTGTTATCCATGGAGCACGATGCTACGGACAGCACGAGAAGCGACAGCACCATTGCCGAAGATAGCGTTAATAGTAGTCGATGAATAAAACGTCGCAGGCGATATCGCAGCGTCATACTCATCACCCCATCTCAATCAATCGCCACTTCACCGCATAGTTCGCTACATCCACCAGCCAATCCTGCTGCGGATCGGGAAAAGGTTGTCCCTTGACGGCCCAGGTTTGGCGCCAGCGCCAGTTAACCAGTGCTTTGAGGGGATGTTCGTCCGGCAAGAGCGGTTGCCAGATGCCGGTGTGGGGACAGGTTTCTGCCCCGTCACACTCAGTGCGGACCGGATTGGCCCGCGCTTCGCGCCATTCACCGCTGCTGAGTTGTCCGATACGGGCGGGGACCGGTAACTGCTCGGGATCGCCTCTAAAATGCCACATGATACGGCCGGATTTTGGCCCTAGAAAATGGCGCAGATTGTCGAACCCTTCGTTATCGGTATAGCGTTGCGGGGCCTGCTGGCGATCAAAAAGCATGTCCTCATAGCTGGTCCGCGCCAGTAACTGAGGCAGCCAATAGCCGCTAAAAGGCACTCTGACGCCCTCGTATTCCGATGACACATGATTATGCCCCTCTCTCAACAAAGCATAGGGTACCTTGGGATATTCTGGCAATACCCATCCTTGCGGGATATGTGCACGGCCGGTTAAGTCCGCTCCAGGCGTGGGTGCCGGAGGGGGCGGGATTGGCACAACCTGTTTGGCGGCGTTGATCAGGTCTTCTTTGTTACCGTTCCATTGTGGTAGATCGGCGGGCGGCAAGGGTAAGACTTTGTCCAGGTTGGGGAAGCGGAGATCGCGATTACGTCCGAGGGCATCGCTGAAGACTAGATAGCGATCAGCGCGTGAAGTATCGATCCCGTAAGGATTAAGATCGCCGACTGATTCAAATTCGCTACGTAAATAATTTGTGGCACCCCAACTCCCGAATTTGACGCCTTCGTGCAGGTAATGGAGTGCGCGCGGTTTGTCTTTTATGAAAAGGTCATATTCGATCCCCAGCGCCTGCGCGGCGTCCCCATTGCCCTGTGAAAACGCACATTCGAGCATCTTGAGGGCCATCGGCACATTGGCCCACCGACCACGTTCGGGCGCGTCGCTACCAGAATTCAAACTGCGCCCAATCGTGAACTGAGCATAACTGCTCCCCATCTCGGCGGCCTGCTGCCAGAACGCCCACGCGTTGGTTGGGTCGGGCTTGACGATAAAGCCATCGGCGTAATAATTGCCCATCACCGCGTACGCCAGCGGTACGCCCATCTGCATTGCCTGTTCTGTCAGTGCCATCGCCACCTGCGGTTGTCGTGCCACCAAGAGTTTATCCGAATCGATCAACCCCCACACCCCGGTCTGATACAGCGTAGCCAGATTGTTCATCGCCCTCCAGTGCTTGCGCTCCGCTGCTTTGGTGTACAGCGCCAGAATTTGCGGCCAGTCGCGGTCCTCCTTCCAGAGCGTGGGCGTGTCCAGCGCCACCGCCTGTTGATACCAGATTTCTGCCTGCGGATCCACTGGCGGCGTTACCGTCAATTCATGCTTGCAGAGGAACTCGGTACGGTGCGGAAAAAAGAGAGGGGGAATTTGGTGACGGGGAAGTGTGTTATCCATGGAGCAGGCTGTCAGTGTAAGTGAAATAAAAAGAAAAAGCGCTGATGACCAGCGGCCTAATCCGCATCGGGTCCGGTTTGGCGCGGGTGAAATAACGTTGAGCAAGGTGAGCATCCCATTTTTCCAAACCGGTTGCCCACTGCATTGGACTGTCATGCCAATGCCTCGTTATAGGTAGCGGCAGCAGGGGCTTGCGCCACGCGGACGCCAGTAACGCCAGTTCCCCCTCGCTGGTCGGAGTAGGTGACGATGAAATCCTGAATCCGCCCATTTTGTTTATCAACAAATTTGGCATTTTCTTTCATTTTTTTCACCCAACCTTCGTGAGTTTTTTGAATACTCAATGGGTTTCCATCACCACCATCCCACTCCTCTCCCGCCAAATTTCCCCATACCCTTTCCCGCGCGCCCCGTGCAAATTCCGCATTCACACAACTGATGTTGATTTCGCTATCCACCACCATGCTGCGCACATTCATGTTGGCGCTGCCGAGCGTTAAAAAGACGTCATCGATGATCATCAGTTTGCTGTGGATGTAAATTTCACGACATCGGTTCGAATGCGAATCCTGTGTATACAGCTTGGCGATCAGGACTTTGATGCCCATGTCATCGAGCTCCGCCTCGCTTACCGGTGCACGCGCAGCCGAGTCGACAATATCCGCCTTGGTGATCTCGTCAATTGACGGTATCAGCCTCCCAAGCGACATAAGCTTCTTGAAAGGAGTCGCAATCCATTGATTGAAAAAGCCCAAACTCCATTCACGTTGCTGCCTGACTGCCTCATCGTAGTTCTTCATGGTCTGGGCTTGGCCCAGTTCGGCCACGGTATCGTAGGTGCGCGGGACCATCCCGTGGCGCTCGGCTTCGGGAATGACGATAAAGACATATAAATCGGGGACATTGGTTCCCCATCCACATTCCCGCATACGCTTAACATAACGCTTACGCATGGCTTTCAGATGTTCTGCCCATGGTGTGTACTGAAAGTATTGATTTTCGATATAGAGATAATTGCGCGCCTGACTGGTGGCCAGCCAGTAGGCTTCCTGAATGGTTTTGTCCGACTCTTCGGGTTGCGTACGCACGATCTGCGCCATCTGCCGCGTTGTGCCGGAAGGAAGAAGCCTAAAAGCATCCGGCGTGATCGCCTCTCGCGTGGACTGCAACCGACCCGGTTGACTATCGCCTCTGCCCAGTTTGACAATCGGGCCCTTGAAGGTCTCGTCCAACATGTCTTTAACAAGTTTGGCACGGCTAGTATTGGAATTTTTCTTGCCCGTCTCTCCCTGTATGGCAGACACTTTAGAGGATTCAGGCACAGGGTCCCAGTTCCGTTTGGCCTTGTCCCATGCGGTCACAAAATTCCGGTTCAGGCAATGCAGCGCTTTACCCTTCACCCGAATCGCGTAGTCACGGAATGGTTTAAGTCCGAGCCCAGAATTGCGCTTATTCGCTCCGCCTTCGCGTTGATGCCCGCGTCGCTCATCGTTATAAAGGTGCGCAGGCGTATCCCAATAGTCGGTGGTGGAATTGAGTCCCATCACGTAGCCGACCGCTTCCTCTCGCAGTTCGACATCAATCAGAATCGGCTTTTGGTGATGCGTTGCTACGCGGATCAGGCCTAACACTTCAATATCCGTAAACCCTGGCGTTTCTCCTTTCAGGCTCGCCGTTATCGCTCCAGCATCAGCTGAGCGATAACGCACATGCAGATTGGGAATACGTCCAGCCATCGCATCATCCCACCAGTCTTCACAAAATTTGGCACGCGCATAGTTGGGATCTTTCTTGTCGGCCCGCCCCCATTTAGGATGACCGTAAAGATTGCTTGCCACACGACCAATAGGGCCAAACCATCCATCAGCGAACCACACCAGCAAACGCACCGTCACGCCGCTACTAGCTCTCTCACGCAATAAATCGCCGTAAGTGGTACTACGCGGCCAATCCTTTGCGTTGCGATCTGTCACTTCCATGCCGGGATCAAAACCCCAGCAGATCAGATCCATGCTTTTTATAGCCGCCTTGATATCTTTAACAATGTGGGGAAATGCTTCTGATGCGCAGATATAAAAATCGAGGTGATTGTCGACCGAAATCGGATGCCGACCAACACCATTACGATTCTCCAATAACCATTGCCGACTCATGGTAGCCCGACAGTTGACTTCATCAACATGGGTCGTTTCAGTAAAAAATAGGTCTTTGATATTCGGTGGCATGGAACTCCTGTCTTTTGGCTTTCAGGTAAATCGAAAAAATAGTTTGTGCTTTAGCTGTTGCTATTAGTTCTTGCTATTACGGACTTGCGAATCCCGGCCATCATCTGTTTTGCCCAATTGGCGCAAGCCTTTTCGCGACAGCTGGTGTTGTGCTTCGCCCGGCTGTGCGCTTACGGGCAAGGTGAAACGATTACCGTCTGCCCATTCCACCTCGTAGCGACTAGTCTTGGTATGGTTGTCAATCACGATTCGTCCCCATGCATCAGTGACGCCTTGATTGAGCAAGGCGCCATCGCGATAGAGGGCATAAGGTTCTGGCGCAAGCAGCTTTAGGCCAGCTACAGTGTGAAGATCAAAGACCATTTGCTCTTTCACCATTACCGGCTCTGGCAATATGGGTATCGTCACGTTCTTTGCGCCCATATTTGCGTGACTGGCGGCATGTGCGACCCAACCGCCGTTCGTCCCACTTTCAATTCCGTTGGCGCTCCATTTGGTATAACTGCCACCGCCATTGATTACGACCTCCTCTTTGGCGTTAATAGCGATCCGATTCGCGGTGAGGGTAATATTTAGTTTGGCGAGTAAATTAACGCTGTGTTTAAGCGCCTGAATGTCGATATTCCCATCGGCTGACGTGGCCTTAATACCGCCTTTGCTGGTGAATAGCCGGATGCCATTTTTCACATTCGCGATGAGCCGCTGTCCGACCGACAAACTTATATCCTGTCCGCTGGTGATCGCAACATGTTCACCGCTGGCAATGTGGGTCGATTGCGGCGTCGTGGTAGCGATCCCCGCTGGACTGGCGAGTATCAGATGCGGTGCGGTTAATTCGGGAAAGCTGCCGTCTTTGGCCTCGCCAACGGTCCCTTGAATCGCATCGTTCTGATCGGTGAGTGAAGTGGTGACCGCTTTGTGCTCATCGGCTTCAAGCGCACCATGTTGCTGCGCCAGTTCACCGAGGCTTTTCTGTTGGCCGTGCGCATCGATCAGGCGCTGTGCCGTCTCGCCCAGATCGGTGATGTGACGACTGGCATTGGGGCGACTTTCGGTGCTGATCAGCAGACCGTTTTTAGCGCGGATTGCGCCATGTCCGTCGGTGCGCAATTCAAATCCTTGCCCGCGTGCTTCCTGGCGACCGGTATGGTCTTCGATGCGCGTAATGTGGCCTAAACTTAATTGGCTATGCTGATGATCGCTTTTGAGCTGGCTCTGGATTTTGCCAGCGGTGTCATCCATGACCAGATGGTTGCTGCGTCCGCTGGCGGCATTGCCACCGTCAGGTGTCAGTTCGCGTGAGCGAAAGCCCGATAACGCGCTTTGACTCGGCAATGCCCACGGTGGCGTATTGAGTTGGTTGTACACCCGTCCGGTACATAGCGGCAAGTCGGGATCACCACCGAGAAAGTCGACGATGACTTCCTGACCGATGCGCGGAATATGCATGCCGCCGAGTTGATTGCCAGCCCACGGTGCGACGACGCGGACCCAGCAACTGCTCTGATGATTGTGTTGGCCGAGGCGGTCCCATGGAAACTGGAGCTTGATGCGCCCGAGGGTATCGGTCCAGATGTTTTGTCCCTGCGGACCGACCACGATGGCGGTGGCGGGACCGTGGGTCAACGGTTTGGGTGTAGACCGTTGCGGTCGCACGTTCTCGCTGGCCGGTTGCACCGTAAAGTCGACGTGGACGCGATAACGTTGCCGATGCGCATTGTCGGACGCCTGCGTTTCTTGCGCGGCTTCGTCGATCCTCAGTGTGGTCGATAGGATCACATACTCGGCATTGGCGGCGGTCTGCGGATGACGCGTTAGCGTAAAGATGCAACCGGGCACCATGCCGCGTAGATGGCCTTGGCCTTGCGCTCGTTGGCCGGCGCTGTGTAAGGCTTGCATGCGCAAACGGGCGATGAAATCGCCTTCGGCAAACGGATCATTCTGGCTTTCCGGGTTGGTGCTTGCTGAACCGGAACCCGCCTTCGGCTGGCTATAATGCGCGTCGGCATGCCATTCATAGACCGCTTGCTCACTGTGCGCAGTGGGGCGGGGATCGTAGCGGTTGGCGGTGAGATTGGCCTTGGGGCGCGTGTAGTCATAATCCCGCGTGGTGTACTGGCCGGAGGTAAGTTGATGTACGGGTGAAAAGGCATGAATACACTCTTCATCGATATGTTTGCCTTCCGTATGAAACTGCACCACGTGATAGGCGCTGCTGGGCGAATTCTTATGCGCGCCGATGCTGTCGATTAAGACCAGTCGATGGACGCCATTATCATGCTCGAAGAAATAGTTGATTCCCCATTCTTCGCACAATCGACTAAAGAACGTAAAGTCGCTTTCGTTGTATTGGGTCTGATAGTCGCGTTTGGGATAAGTCTCAATGAGACGCTTGTCGACTGGAAAGGCGTAGTCGGCAAACAGCAGATCGATGATCTCGATCACGCTTTGATCCTGAAATATCTTGCAGTCGGTGGTCAGTGTCGCCAGATGCAACCATGGGCGCAAGGTGACTTCGTACAGCGCGTGACGTCCTTCCTGGCGCAGCATGCTGGCGGCGGTAATCAAGCCGGAGATTTCACGCGTCCCAGCACCGATGTTGCCAAGCAGATTGTCAGCAAATGCGCTGTCGATAAATCCACCGCTGCCATCCAATGCAATCATGATGGTTAACTCGCGACCAATGAAATCGTCAAGATTGACATTGCCGATATCTTCACTCAGATGGATCAAGGATTCGGGTGTCATCAGCACGACGGTGTAATCGAATAATGCGTTCATGCCTTCCGTGCCAGAGAGACTAATCGGCACCAGCGCAGGTTGATTCAGGCGTGTTGGAATAGCGCTGCTAGATGCGCTGAGAGTGCGACTGCTGGACATTGGGGGAAGACCTTCCGCTACGAACGTGAGGACGATTTAATGCAATCTTTATCGCATCTTGCAATCGTGGAGGTGAAAAACTCTATGGCAATATTAAGCGGTAATGATCATCAATAGTGCTAAGAACTTTCTGAAAATGTATGCCATTTTCAAAATTAAGAATAATCCGCGATTATCTATTTCAGGGACAATCTTATCATCTCTATGCCGATACTAATCAACGCCATCCTGCCCGACTAATCTGGTGTAATTTATTGAAATACTATGTCGCATAATTTTTACGTCTCCACATCCGGAGACATTAAAAATGCATCTCAAAAACCACTGTATTAATGCAGTTCGTTCAGGGCGCCAAAATTCAATAGTGCCTGATTTTTTATATGGAATGGGTGGCATGGGGATGAGGCCTTACCAGACTAACGTGGTATAAGTCGCCACGATAGCCTGTAACTATTGATATTTAAATACTTCAATTGTTCACAAAAATACTCGTTGTAGCAGAGCTTATCCGAGCGACTAAAGCTACCTCCGATTTTTGCAATTATTCGCAGTGACTTACTGCGCCTTTACTGTACACTTTTGTGCATAAAAAACCCATGTAATGCACATTCACAAAACGAAATTTCAAATAGACGCTAGTCATAAAATAACTTCAGACATAGATTTATCTCTATTCTTTCCGAATCATCAAATCTAAGCAGCCTTGCGCTCGGCTTCCACCTCGGCCCGCAACCGCCTTGCTGCCGTGACCATGTTTTCCAGCGCGGCATAAGTCTCCGGCCATCCACGCGTTTTTAAACCGCAATCAGGATTAACCCATAGCCGCTGATCAGGAATCACACCGCGGGCTTTGCGTAGCAAACGTTCCATTTCGTAGACTTGCGCCACCCGCGGGGAGTGGATGTCGTAGACGCCGGGACCGATATCATTTGGATAGGAAAATTCACCGAATCCATCCAGCAATTCCATATCAGAACGAGAGGTTTCTATTGTAATGACGTCCGCATCCATGGCGGCGATCCACGGCAAGATATCGTTGAATTCCGAATAGCACATGTGTGTATGAATTTGCGTTTCGTCGGATACGCCAGCGGCGCTGATCTTAAATGCGCGCACAGCCCAATCAAGATAATGCTTCCACTCAGTTGCTTTGAGCGGTAAGCCTTCGCGGAACGCTGGTTCGTCAATCTGAATCATGCCGATACCGGATTTTTCCAGATCGTGCACTTCGTCACGGAGCGCTAAGGCAATCTGTAGCGCGGTGGTTTCGCGCGGTTGATCATCGCGTACAAACGACCATTGCAACATCGTCACGGGGCCGGTTAGCATCCCTTTCATAGGCTTGTCGGTGAGTGTTTGAGCAAACTGGCTCCATCCCACAGTCATCGCTTCTGGACGATACACGTCACCGTAAATGACCGGTGGTTTGACACAGCGCGAACCATAACTTTGCACCCAACCGTTGGCCGTGAATGCGTAACCCCACAACTGTTCACCGAAATACTCCACCATGTCATTGCGTTCGGGTTCGCCGTGTACCAACACATCAAGACCAAGCTCCTCTTGCTTTTGTACCACCAGGCGAATTTCATCGCGCATTTGATCAAGGTAATCCAGATGACCAATATCGCCGCGCTTGTACGCCGCGCGCGACTTGCGTATCTCTTGCGTTTGAGGAAAAGAGCCAATCGTCGTTGTAGGAAATAGCGGAAGCTTCCACTTTTCTTGCTGCTTATCGATACGTGTTTTAAATGCGCTGGTCCGGTGCGCATCGCCTTCCGTTAGTGCTGCCAGACGCTTCTGCACGAGTGGATTGTGAATCCGCGTTGAGTGCCGTCGGCTTGCCAATGCCGTCCTTGATGCAACAAATTGCGCATCGACTTCGCGTGTGCAGTTTGAAAGCTTATCGGTATTCAAGGCCAGTTTTAGAGCGACGATCTCTGATAGTTTTTGTGTCGCAAATGAGAGCCAGCTTTTCAACTCAACGTCGAGTTTATCTTCACATTTGAGATCAACGGGAACGTGCAATAACGAACAACTAGAGCCAATCCATAATCGGTCGCCCAATTGCGCCTGCAACGGTTTGAGTGTGGTCAATACGCTATCGAGATCGCAGCGCCATAGATTGCGCCCATCGACCACACCGAGTGACAATACTTTGTCGTCCGGCCAATCGTGGGTAATGGCATCAAGTTGGCCAGCGCCACGTACCAAATCGAGATGGACGCCCATTACGGGCAACTCGCGCAGCAGTGCGGCATGCTCTTGCACTTCACCGAAATAGGTGGTCAACAATAATGGTGGCGCATCCGGTTCCAGCGCCGCGTATGCCGGAGAGAAAGCCTGAATCCAGGTGCTATCGAGTTCCAACGCCAGAATCGGCTCGTCAATCTGAACGACTTCCACGCCGGATACCTGCAACCGACTGAGCAATTTTTTATAGCCGGCGAGGACGCTGGGTAACAAGTCCAGCTTATTATCGCGCTCAGCATCAACCTTGCGGTCAGACTTCACCTTCCCCACATGCAAAAGCGTCAGCGGTCCGACTAACGCGACTTTGACGCGGTAACCGAGCGCTTGCGCTTCAGCAATCTCATCAAATAACCAGTTAACGCCACCGTCAAACTGGCTATCGGCACTCCACTCTGGCACGAGATAGTGATAGTTGGTATCGAACCATTTGGTCATCTCCATTGCAAAATGCTGCTTGTCGCCTCTTGCCAAAGTAAAATATTCGGCCAATTTCAATTGCTTTGGATCAAACCCGAAGCGCTTGGGAATCGCACCCAGCAATGCCAAAGTACCCAAGACCTGGTCGTACCATGCGAAATCTCCGACGGTGACGAAATCCAGCCCGGCATCGGCTTGCGACCTCCAATGACGGGCGCGTAGTGTTGCCCCGGTCTCACGCAACGCAGTCTCGTCGGTCGTTCCTTGCCAGAACGATTCCTGTGCAAATTTCAACTCACGTTGAGCGCCAATACGGGGAAATCCCAAAACGTGTGCTAGTGCCATTATATTTCCTTAAAAACGATGCGTGGGTGCGCTGGAATGCGATGGCTGGTAGTTTGAGGTAACTTGCCGTATGATTCAAACGACAAATATTAAGAATCAACTTGAATTTTATTCATAGTCAAAATCAAGACTGCCAAAGCTACACAGATCACGAGGACACTTCGTCAATGCAATCTATTCTGGAACTACGTCATTTAAAGACCCTGAACGCCTTGCGAGAGGCTGGCAATCTGCTGCGCGCTGCTACGCTGCTGAATGTCACCCAATCCGCGTTATCTCATCAGATTAAGCAACTTGAAGATCACCACGGCACCAGTTTGTTCGAGCGTAAATCGATTCCAGTCCGATTTACGCCAGCGGGCGAAAGACTACTAAAACTAGCGGATACGGTATTGCCGCAGGTCGCCGAAAGCGAGCGCGATCTGGTCCGGATGGCACAAGGTGTCGCTGGACAATTACGGATAGCGGTTGAGTGTCACACCTGTTTTGACTGGCTGATGCCGGCGATGGATATTTTTCGCAAGCGTTGGCCCGAGGTCGAACTGGATATCGTATCTGGCTTTCAGGCTGATCCGGTCGGTTTGTTGTACGAACATAAAGCTGATGTCGCTATCGTGGCAGAAATCGATCTGGACGAGAAAGTCGATTATCATCCGTTATTCAGTTTTGAAATCGTGGCGCTGGTGGCGCACGATCATCCGTTGGCCGCACACGATTTTCTGGTGGCGGAAGATTTTGCCAGTGATACCTTGATCACCTATCCGGTTCCCGACGACATGCTCGACGTGGTGCGCCAGGTCCTTAAACCTGCTGGTATTAATACGGCTCGCCGCACGACTGAACTGACCGTCGCCATGCTGCAACTAGTGGCAAGTCGACGTGGAATCGCTACCCTGCCGATCTGGGCGGCACAAAATTATTTGAACCGCGACTATGTTTTATCCAAACGCATTACACCCGCGGGGTTGATTGGCAAACTCTATGCCGCTTGTCTGCCGGAAGCGTCGGAAAAGCCTTATTTGGCGGACTTTGTTAACACGACACGCGAAAGTTGTTATTTGAATTTGCTAAATGTCGAGCTGTTATGACGATTGAGAATATGCCGCGGTGGCGGCTGTGCGGCTATTCCCGATTACTTTTGCCCTGCTTGTAGCAACTTGCTATCTGCTCCCAAGATCGTTCGCCTCGCAGTGAAAACCGTTCAGCGAAAAAAATCAATTAATCTATATCGTAAATCATTAAAAATGCATCAAATAAAAACACAACCAACATCGCTGGCACTGTTCTGTAAAGTCGTTGATAACTTTGGCGACATCGGTATTTGCTGGCGTTTGGCCAGGCAGTTAGAGCGCGAGCATGACATCGCCGTCACTTTATGGGTGGATGACTTGCGGAGTTTTCAGCAGATTTGTCCTGAGGTCAGTGTGGAAAGAGAGACGCAGCAGATTGCGAACGTAACGGTGCGCCATTGGCGCGATCAAAGTGCGCCGTTTACGTCGGAAGATGTTGCCGATATAGTCATTGAATTTTTTGCCTGTGACATACCGCCGACCTACATTGTAGCGATGGCGCAGCGTTCGCCTAAACCTGTCTGGCTTAATCTGGAAGGTCTCAGCGCAGAAACCTGGGTAGAAGGCTGTCATAAGCTATCGTCGCTGCCATCGCAATCATTGACCAAGTATTTTTTCTTTCCTGGATTTACGGATAAAACTGGCGGTTTACTGCGCGAGTCAGAACTACAACAACAACGCCATGCCTTTCAACATGATCCTGCCGCAATGTCGGCTTTTCTTGCCCGATTTGGCGTAACACCGGCGGAGATGGCACCTCTCAAAGTCTCGCTATTCTGCTATCCGAATGCCCCCGTTTCGGCGTTGTTTGATAGCTGGAAAAATGGTAATACTGCGGTTACTTGCCTGATACCAGAAGGCGTCGCGGTGGATGCCGTGCAGGCATTTCTTGGACGGGATGCAATTGCGGGTGCCACTACGACCCGCGCCGGTTTAACCGTGCGGGTGCTGCCCTTCATGCCGCAACCAGATTACGACAAACTGTTATGGGCCTGTGATCTGAATTTTGTGCGCGGCGAGGACTCATTCGTCCGTGCCCAATGGGCGGGAAAACCGTTTATCTGGCAAATCTATCCACAAGACAAAGATTTACACCACGTTAAATTGAAGGCATTTCTGCAATGCCATACAGCCGAAACGGAGATTTCAACAGCTTTCTGTCTGGGCTGGAACGGTGCCACCAATGACAACCGTAACTGGACGTCGCATTTGCCCGAGAGTTGGCTTCTATTCGCAGCGGACCTGGAAAAAATTGCCATGTTGTCTATGGATTGGGAGTCTCAAATGATGAAAAATGGTGACTTCACCTCTAATTTACTCAAGTTTGCCGAAACAGTTCGGTAATAGAGGCTGGAAATTAGGTTAAAATGTAGGGCTAATTTTTAACGCATTTCAACATTCAATCAAACGTGGGCACGCGGCTCTTTGCCAGTGATCTACAGATGATTCTTCAGTAACCACCTTTTTTACGACTATTCGCTATGAAACCTGCAAAAGAAATTCGCGTTGGCAACATCATTATGGTTGACAGTAAGCCAATGATCATTTTGCGCTCTGATGTCAACGGTTCGAGCCGTACGGGCTTTACCTATAAGTGGAAGATGAAGAATCTTTTGACAAATAGCCCACAAGAAAACGTCATGCGCGGCGACGATAAGTTTGATGTCGTTGTGCTCGATAAAAAAGCAGTGACGTATTCATATTTCGCCGATCCTTTGTATGTATTCATGGACGCTGACTATGAGCAATATGAAATTGAAGGCGAGAACTTGGGCGATGCTTTGCACTACCTAAAAGACGGCATGGAATGCGAAGCTGTGTTTTACGATGGCAAAGCAATTTCAGTCGAACTGCCAACCACAATCGTGCGTCAAGTTGTGTACTCAGAGCCAGCAATTAAAGGCAATACTTCGGGCAACGTCCTGAAAGAAGCCAAGATTGAAAATGCTGTCGAAGCGCATCGTCACACCGTTCAAGTGCCACTGTTCGTGAGCCAGGAAGACATGATCGAAATCGATACGCGCACTAACGAATACAAAAAAGTTGTTCGTAACTAATGTCAGCTACTGTCAATTAATGCAAATACCGCTTAGCCATCCAAGAGTCTTTAGTAAGGCTGTTAAAAAGCGGTATTAACGTAGATAAAATGCCCCGAAGTCTCAACGACTGTCGGGGCATTTTTTTGTCAGCACTATGCGTGGTCCAATATGATCAACGCGAGTAAATCGATATCGCTTTACAAGCGATCGGCCTGCATCCTTATCGCCATCACCCATCACAAAAGAATGCAAGCGCGCGATCGGATTGGGCGAACCCTGTCCTTATTGCGCCTTGGCAAACATATTGAAAATGCTCGAAAAATCTAAACCGCCCGCTCCGCTCTTGCTGTGAATGTCGTAAAGATTTCGCGCTAACGATCCCAGTGGAATGCTGCTGCTGGTTGACAATGCATTTTCGGTCGCGAGGCCCAAATCCTTCAACATCAGATCGACACCGAAACCACCACTATATTCTTTAGATGCGGGGGCATTTTCCATCACGCCCGGACAGGGATTGTATACCTCGAGCGCCCAATTACGGCCCGAACTTTTTGACATGACTTCCGATAATACGTTGGGGTCCATACCGTTCGCCATACCCAAACGTATCGCTTCGGAGGTGCCGATCATCAATATCCCCAGCAGCATGTTGTTGCACATCTTAACGGTCTGACCAGCCCCGCTTTCGCCAGCATGAAAGATGGCTTTTCCCATGATCTCAAACATTGGTTTGGCGACGTTAAATCCGTCCTCAGAGCCGCCGACCATAAACGTCAACGTCCCCGCAACCGCCCCGCCCGTGCCCCCAGATACTGGCGCATCGACCATTGTGAAGCCCTTTTCGCTCGCGGCCGCGGCTACCTTGCGAGCGCTATCCGGCGCAATAGTCGAGCAGTCAATGAGCAGCGTCCCAGGCTTTGCCTGCGCCAAAATACCATTATCGCCAAAGTACGCAGATTCAACATGGCGACTGGCCGGCAGCATGGTAATAATCGTCTTGGCGACCTTGATTGCAGAAACCAAATCCGGATTGTTGTTGCCACCACCGGCGATAAATTTTTCAACACTGGTGGGTACCAAATCATGGCCGCTAACACGCATCCCGGCACGCACCAAATTCAGCGCCATTGGCAAACCCATATTGCCAAGACCGATAAAGACTACATCGCTATTCATATTCCATCTCCTTAACTACTGAACTCTACATTTAGCAGAACACCTAAATAACTTTAGCGTCGTATTTAGCCCGCGATATTGCTCTGGCAAACGGCTGATCAAAACCTGTCGACCAGAAGAATCCAAATGGTCGATCAGGAGACAGCACGCTGCCTTCGCTAATGATGTGCGTGCAAGCTTATTTCATTGAGATCGTGGTATTGATCTGACCACCATCATCGTCGGGTGCAAACCAGCGTGCCGTCACCGTCTTTGTCTGGGTCCAAAACTGAACGGCTTGTTTGCCGTTTGGCCCCAAATCCCCAAGCTTGGAAGCACGTGATCCAGTGAAGCTAAAGTACGCCACAGGCACCGGAATCGGGACGTTGATACCGATCTGACCAACATCAATTTCATTTTGGAATTTGCGCGCCGACCAACCCGAAGACGTAAAGATTGAAGTGCCGTTGCCATTAGGATTGGCATTGATAAACGCAATCGCATCGTCCAATGTCTCCATTTCGACTACGCACATCGCAGGCCCAAAAATCTCTTGCGTGTAAATATCCATGTCGGCTTTTACGCCGGAGAATATAGTCGGGCCGACGAAATTGCCATCCGGGTAATTAGCGACTTGGCAATTACGACCATCCAACAACAGATTTGCGCCTTGCTCTACGCCGGTCCCTAACAAACGTTCTGTGCGTGCCTTGGCCGCTTTTGACACCATCGGTCCGAGATCAGCAGTCCGGTCACTGCCCGGACCGATTTTCAAGGTGCGGGAGCGTGCCACAATCTCCGGCAACCAATCTCTTGCCTTACCAACCAAAAGAACCACCGAATTCGCCATGCAACGTTGACCAGCAGCACCAAACGCAGCGCCCAGCAAATTATTGATCGCTTGATCTTTATTCGCATCCGGCAGCACGATGCAATGATTCTTCGCACCCATCATGCATTGCGCACGCTTGCCGGACTCGCTGGCGCGGCGATAAATATGGGTACCGACATTGGTGGAGCCGATGAACGACACCGCTTTAATATCAGGGTGATCGCACAACATATTAGCGACATCAGGACCGCCATGGACGACGTTCAATACACCCGGTGGCAGACCGGCTTTTTGCGCCAATTCAACTAAAAACAGCGAGGAAGATGGATCTTGCTCGGAGGGTTTCAATACGAAAGTATTGCCACACGCAACTGCGACCGGAAACATAAAACACGGCAACATAACTGGAAAGTTAAATGCCGTGATTCCTGCACCGACCCCAATTGGTTGATGGATTGTATAAACATCGACGCCTGTCGCCGCATTTTCTGCCAATTCGCCGAGTTGCAACGAAGTAATGGAGCAAGCGTGCTCGACCACTTCCAGGCCGCGCATGATTTCGCCCTCTGCGTCTGGTAAAGTTTTCCCATGTTCACGCGTAATTAATTCAGCGAGCGGTGCAATGTTTTCACGCAATAGCTGCTGAAACTTCAACATGATGCGCATACGCTGACTAAGCGACGTATTGCGCCAAGTGCGGAAGGCTTGTTTGGCGGTAGCAACCGCCTCATCGACTTCGGCTTTGGTCGCAAACGGAACACGGGCGACGACTTCTTGCGTGGCCGGATTGACGACATCACGCCACTCTGTGCTGGTGGACTGAACTGCTTTGCCGTTGATGTACAGCGGCACGTTAGGGATATTTGTTTCAGACATGATTAACTTCCTTCAAATAAATAATAAAAATTAGGCGTGCAGAAATAATTCACATTAAATCGAGAGATAAACTTAATAACGAAAGCGAGAATGCTAATTAAACTCAGGATCACGCTGCGTTCACTTCTTTATTTCACCAGCGAGCAAGAGACATCCATTGGTTTAAATGCCGGATCTGCCGGAATAGTCGATAACAACTTCAAATAGTCCCAAGGTCCTTTCGACTCGGCTAGCGTTTTGACCTGATACAAATACACATCGTGAATCACCCTGCCATCAGGGCGAATTGAGGCGTTCCGCATCACCGCATCATTGATCGGAATTTCACGCATTTTTTTGGAAACAACATTCGCGTCGTGGGATTTTGTAGCAGCTGTTGCCTTGAGATAATGGTTGTCCCCTAATTTTATTGATATAAGATTTACGCAAAATGTTTAAGCAGCCCAACACTTCGTAGCTTTACACTCTCATAAAGTCTTCGTCGGTATGACTGGCCGGGACAATCTTGAATAAATCCTTCGATATTGTGTCGACACATTCTGCCTGTGCATTATTATTGGGACAATAGAAAATAATTCACAATGGCTTTGCATTTTTGCAAAGCAAGTATATTTAAGAAAATACAACGATGGCGGCACTAGATTGGGACAACCTGCGCGTATTTCTGGAGCTGACACGCAGTCAGGGCTTGGTTGACGCAGCAAAAAAACTGGGTGTAGACCATTCGACCGTATCGCGACGAATGCGGCGCTTTGAAGAACAAGTTGGTAGCCAGCTATTTGAGCGCAATAATCAAGGCTATACCTTGACCGCCGAAGGTCATCGCCTGATCGAATACGCAGAGCAGGTAGAAAGCACGGTGTATGCGGCGGCAGAAGAGTTGAGTGGACACAATAGATTGCTGTCGGGACAAGTCCGATTGGGTGCCACCGAAGGTTTTGGTACTTTTGTGCTGGCACCGCATCTGGCGCACTTTTGCGCCCGCCACCCGCATATCAGTGTTGATTTGCTACCGGTGCCACGTTTTGTTAATTTATCTAAACGAGAGGCGGATATCGGCGTCACCCTTGAGCGGCCGCAAAGTGGCAATTATGTCATGACCAAGCTCACCGATTACGTGCTCAAGGTATACGCAACTCCGGCATATCTGGCTAACCACCCCACTATCCGCACAACAGACGATCTGGTAAGCCATCCTTTCATTGGCTACGTGGATGATTTGGTTTTTTCGGAAGAGTTACGCTATAAAGAAAACGTCGCGCCCTCTGCATTTCGCGCTTTTCGCAGTACCAGCGTAATCGCGCAATATACGGCGGCATGCCGCGGCCAAGGCCTGGCGATCCTGCCTTGTTTTCTGGCCCAGCAAAGCAATGATCTGGTACCGGTACTTGACGGCCAAGTCGACATACAGCGCACGTTTTGGCTGGTCGCAGCGGCCGAAACCCGCAATGTAGCCCGCGTCGCCGCTTTGTGGAGCTATCTGCGCGACGTGATGGAACCTAACCGCGCCTACCTGATGGGTGAATCACGTGATATGGTTTGGTTAGAGTGACGAGAAGGTAAAAATCTTCCAGGCATATTGCAGTATTACCGCCCTGAAGTACCAACCAATCCGATGCAAACGTAAGGCTGAGCGAGGTCGACGATTATTGTAATGTCTCCTTGTATTCGCGGCGTGCATACTGTTATTGGTGGAGCACCGGGATAAATAAGGATACCCCAGATCATACGTGCACCGATTCTCGTCAGTCCGACAGGCTCCCGATACGTTATAATCGCGAGTTCCCGGTAATGCCCAATTGCAGCATCCGCTGCAGCAGCCCACGCGCATTTTCCCGTTTTCTGAAATCTATCAAGGCAAGCGACCGTAGTCGTTTGAAGCACGCATCATGCAAGAACCCATTTCCGCGCAACCGTCAGTCGATCAAGCCATCGCTCAGGGGATTGATCACGCCAGCGAGCAAATCAGCGATTCTGCCGAAGTTTCCGCAAATAACGTTTCGCTCGAACAAATCGCCAGCGAAGTTGGACGCCGCCGCACTTTTGGTATTATTTCCCATCCTGATGCCGGTAAAACCACGCTGACCGAAAAACTGTTGCTGTTTTCAGGCGCGATTCAGTTAGCCGGTACCGTTAAGGGCCGCAAGAGCGGACGCCACGCCACCTCTGACTGGATGGAAATTGAAAAGCAGCGCGGCATTTCTGTCGCCAGCTCGGTTATGCAATTCGAATACCGTGACCACGTGGTCAATTTACTCGACACACCCGGTCACCAGGACTTCTCGGAAGATACTTATCGCGTGCTGACTGCCGTAGACTCTGCATTGATGGTGATCGATGCCGCCAAAGGTGTCGAAACACAAACCATCAAGCTGCTCAACGTTTGCCGCATGCGCAACACACCGATCATCACATTGATGAACAAGATGGATCGCGAAACCCGCGATCCGCTAGAGTTGCTCGATGAACTGGAAACAGTATTAAAAATCCAGTGCGCGCCGGTGACATGGCCAATTGGTATGGGTAAATCATTCCGCGGCGTATATCACCTGCTGCGGGACGAAATCTTATTGTTTGCGCCAGGGAGTGAAAAAGCCGATCAGACTTTCGAAGTCATCAAAGGCATCGACAATCCACGTCTCGATGAGATGTTCCCGCGTGAGATTGAACAATTGCGGATGGAAGTCGAACTGGTGCATGGCGCATCCCATCCTTTCGATAAAGAAGCGTTTTTAGCGGGTATTCAGACGCCGGTGTTTTTCGGCTCTGCGATTAACAACTTCGGTATCCGCGAAATTCTTAATGCATTGATCGACTGGGCTCAGCCGCCCGGCGCACGCGATGCCACTATCCGCACTGTCGCACCGACAGAGAAACCATTCTCCGGCTTCGTATTTAAGATTCAGGCCAATATGGATCCGGCGCATCGTGACCGGATTGCCTTCCTGCGGGTCTGTTCTGGCCACTTCGAACGTGGCATGAAAATCAAGCATCTGCGCCTTAATCGAGAAATCAAGGTCTCGAACGTCGTGACCTTCATGGCGTCGAGCCGTGAACAAGTTGAAGAAGCATTCGCTGGCGACATCATCGGCTTACCGAACCACGGCAATATGCAGATTGGCGATAGTTTCTCAGAAGGCGAACTGTTGCAGTTCACTGGAATCCCCTACTTTGCGCCAGATTTTTTCCGCTCAGTACGGATTCGTAATCCACTGAAAATCAAGCAACTGCACAAAGGTTTGCAACAGCTAGGCGAAGAAGGTGCGATTCAGGTTTTCAAACCGGTTTCCAGCAGCGATCTGGTGCTTGGCGGCGTGGGTGTACTGCAATTTGAAGTGGTTGCCAGTCGCTTGATGAATGAATACGGCGTCGATGCCGTGTTTGAAGGCACCAGCATTAGCAGCGCCCGCTGGATTAGCTGCGCCGATAAGAAGATGTTGGCGGATTTTGAAAGATCATCTGCCGGAAACTACCTTGCTCACGATGCCGCCGGCAATCTGGCTTATCTGGCGAGTTCGGGCGTTAACCTGCGTCTGGCGCAAGAGCGTTGGCCGCAAATTACATTCCACGAAACGCGCGAACATGCGGTGAAACTATCCTGATCTGAAAGTGAAGGTTTATTCAGATGTAAAAAAAACGGTCCATTGGACCGTTTTTTTATTTGTCTCAAGACATAACGGCAAATGCCGTATCCCGTTTTACGTCTAGACATCTCAAGCTTTGTAAGCCCCTTTGTTATCGGCAGTGGCCAATTTAGCATTCTGGTACTCAAGTTCCTGCTCCGGATCGACCTTACCATCCAATTGTTGATGCAACCGTACTTCATCCAAATCGCCCGACCATTTTGCGACCACAATCGTCGCAATACCGTTACCGACAGTATTGGTCAAAGCCCGTGCTTCGGACATAAAGCGGTCGATTCCCAGGATCAGCGCTAATCCTGCGACCGGCACATGACCAACCGCGGTCAATGTTGCTGCCAGCACAATGAAGCCACTACCCGTCACGCCAGCTGCACCTTTAGACGTCAATAACAACACCAGCAGCAAGGTAATCTGATGCCAAATCGTCAACGGTGTGTCCGTCGCCTGCGCAATGAATATGGCTGCCATGGTCAGGTAAATCGACGTACCGTCCAAATTAAAAGAGTAGCCTGTTGGGATCACCAGACCAACCACCGATTGCTTGGCACCAAGGTTTTCCATCTTCGCCATCAAGCGCGGCAACACCGTCTCTGATGATGATGTGCCCAAGACGATTAATAACTCTTCCTTGATGTATTTAACAAACTTCCAAATACTAAAACCATGCAATCTGGCAACGGTGCCAAGTACAACGAAAACAAAGATGAGACAAGTTGCGTAAAACAACCCCATCAGTTTTCCCAGTGACAACAGTGAACCGATACCGTATTTACCAATAGTGAATGCCATCGCACCAAAAGCACCGATTGGAGCCACTTTCATGATCAGGCCCACAATGCCGAATAAGACATGTGACAGTTTTTCGATCAAATCAAAAATCAGCGTGCCACGACCGCCAAAACGATGCAGTGCAAAACCAAAAAGTACCGATATCAATAGCACCTGCAAAATGTTGCCTTGCGCAAAAGCATCGACAAAAGTGCTAGGAATAATGTGGAAGAAAAAGTCGCTGGTGGACTCCATTTTGCCAGGCGCTGTGTAGGCGGCGAGGCTTTTGGTATCCAGCGCGGTGACGTCAATATGCATCCCTGCACCCGGCTGAAAAATATTGATCATAATCAAACCGATGACCAAGGCCAGCGTGCTCATGATCTCAAAATAGAGTAAAGCCATCCCGCCGGTTTTGCCGACTTTTTTCATGTCTTCCATACCGGCAATACCAATCACTACGGTACAGAAAATAACCGGTGCGATGATCATCTTGATCAGTTTGATAAAGCCGTCGCCCAACGGCTTCATTGAAGCCCCGGTTTCCGGGTAAAAGTGTCCCACCAATACACCAATGACGATGGCGGTCAATACCTGGACGTACAGTGATTTATACAGCGGCTTTTTTGCCATTTTATCTCTCCATTTACACATATTGTGCTTAGATTTTTTCTGCCTGCGGCAATCTTTGTTAACTCTGCACCACATATCGGCAATAAGTCAACGACAGCCACGCAACAATATTCTTCCCTAATACCCTTTTCCAATTTTTGGTACTGCACTCGTTAATCACGAGCAAGCAAAGTTGCTTGTGACAGTAAAAGCCATAAAAATTAGGAAGTCCGCAACTTTAGCTGAACCAGACAGTATCGTTCAAGCTATTTGCAGAGATATGTGGAAATCACTTAGCCGCGATGAAAGCGAGCAGGAGAGCGTTAAAAAAGGAAAATTGAAGTATTTAGATGGCTGTGGCGCTGGCTGGCCATCGAGAAAGTTTCTGCAGGGACGCGCGCTCTCGTCCCTCGCCCTTTAGCGTTTGAAATTACTGCACGGTTGCCGGATATACTTTCACCAGCACGATACGTGGCCCGTTCATCTTTTTGACGACAATATCAAAACCATCGAACGCGACTTTCTGACCCTCTTGCGGCAGATTACCCAACTTGGCCATAATCAATCCGCCCACCGAGTCAACGTCGTCGATCTCTTCGATATCGCCACCCAAAATTCGCTCCAGTGAGAAGATCGGCAAACTACCTTTACCCACCAACGTACCATCCTCAAGACGCGTCCAATCATTGTCGTTAAGACGGAACTCGTCGCGAATTTCACCCACCAATGCACCCAACAGGTTATCAAGTGTAATAAAACCACGCGGTACCAAGCCTTTTTTGCCGATGATGGCAAAGTGCGGCGCGCCACTGCGTACGAGGCGAAATAAGGCCAAAGCAGACATGCGAGAGGAAATATACTGGACCGGACGCAAATACTCTTTCAAGCTTTCTATCGACTTCCCTTCTTGCTGCGCGAAGAAAAGATCCTTCATATGCACAACACCAAGAACGGTCACCCCATCATCGTCAAAATAAGGATAACGACTAAAGCGATGGCGATAAATAATTTGCAAATTTTCGTGGAGGCTTAAATTGGCATGTAGTGCCGCAACCTCATTAATTGGCCGCATCAGATCCGATACTTCGAGTTCACTGAAATCCAATGTTTGCGCAAGCACATTCCACTCATCCGGCGTGAACCTTTCGCTGGAGCGGCTGCTCCGTAAAATCAATTTCAACTCATCGGCAGAGTATTGCGTATCATGGCCGTGGCCTTGCGCTAAGCCAAATAATTTTAGTAGTCCGTTGGCGCTGGCGTTCAACAACCAGATTGCCGGGTACATCATCCAGTAGAAACCATATAGTGGCAACGCACTCCACATGCCCACTACTTCAGGATTACGAATGGCCATGGTCTTTGGCATAAGTTCACCGACCACGATATGTAGGAATGAAATAACAAAAAATGCGAAGATAAAGGAAGCGCCGTGAATAATCTCGGGAGATGCAATGCCAATCCAGCCAAAAACGGGTTCCAACAATCCGGCAAAAGCCGGTTCACCAATCCAACCTAAACCAAGCGAGGCCAATGTAATGCCTAGCTGACAAGCAGATAAATAAGCGTCTAGCTGGCGGTGCACCGTCGATAAAATGCGTCCGCGTGTCCCGTGTGTTTTGGCAATTGCCCGAATCCGCGTTTGACGCAATTTAACTAAACTAAACTCGGCGGCAACAAAAAAGCCATTGAGCGCAACCAAAAATAGCGCGGCAATGACTAATAACAAGTTATTCAATGCATCTCTTCCATAATATAAACAAGCACTAAGTATAGGCGAACGAACACAGTGCGGTGTGATGCGTTTTTATGGGATGCAAGAAATAAGCCGCAAAACAAGCGATTTAACGGGCACAAAGGGTGAAACCAAGAATAAATAAAACTTTGACCTGATGGTCAAAGAAATATATTCATTTTTTTGGATAGAATCTGGAAGAGATTAATATCTAAAATTTCTCCATAAATTATTAATTTAATAATTTAATATTTAATAATTTATGGAGGATTTCGATTCCGGATTGATTCAGGATTGATTCAGGATTGAAAATTCAGAATTTATCATCCGACTTGCTAGCAAGATGATTTTTAGTCCGGTTTAAAAATGGCAACAGAGTGTGGCTAATGTGTACATAAAACCTACAAACTACATCATCGTTGCTAACGCACATTGTCGATAATGCTCTGCTGCCTTTTCAGCGTTTTCCAAACCCTCGTGCAATTGCGCCAGTTTAAGGTGCGCTTCGCGCACGGTACGTGGTTCAGTGGCATTCGATAACGCCTGCTGTAAATGGCGCTGCGCCTTGCCCCACAACTTTTGTTTAAGGCAAAAGGTGCCAAGCGTCAGGGCTAATTCAGGGTCCTGCGGCTCTATAGCCGTCCAAGCCTCACATCGTTCAATTTGCGTCCGCAGCGCCGGTGTCCCTTCGCCCGCGACCGAGTCACGGTATACGCGCATCAATCGCACATCCCACTCAACCATCAAAGACTTCTCGATCATATTCCGCGCTTCATCCTGCATTTCGCGCTGCGTAAAGGCGCTAGCGGCGCGAATGACAAGGGACGGCTTGACACGATCCTCTGCCGGAATCGTCAACCATAGACGTTGAAGTGACTCCGCATCATGCGAAGCATCCTTCAACAAATCGTCATATGCCAACTCACGCAGCCGGCTCGACAGCACGGGATTCAATGCATCATGCTTATCGAGTGTTTTCACCAGGCGTAGGACTTCAGGCCAGTTCTTGGCTTGCTGGTTTGCTTTTAATGCCAGACGCAAAGCTTGAATATGGCGAATGCCGCTCGCATTAAGCTCACTCACCGCGACCAGCGCGGCTTGCGGCTTATGTTCGTCCACCAGCAAGTTCAGCGTCGTCATCAGGCGCGCCGTCTTCATCGCTTCTTTGTCTTCGATACTTGAGAGCCAGATATCGCGACGGTCAAACTGTCCCATGCGATGCGCGGCACGAGCGGCGATCAACGCTGCAACGCCCAAATTGTCGTTCAATTCGGCGGCACGCGTGGCGGCCTTTTCGGCTTGGCCAAAACGTCCCTCAAACAAAGACTTAAGAGCGTCACGAAGTGCTTTATTGGATCGCTCTTCACGCTTTTGACGGCGATAAGAGATCACTTTTCCTGGTAATTTTTGTGTAGTCCGAATGGCGCGGACCAATATATATAAGGCAATGAAGAACAACGCTTGCAATAACAGGAAAAAATTCAGCGACAAATCTATGCGCTTAAACGAATAAAACAACGCGACGTTACCAACGTTATAACGGGCAGCGACAGCCAAGCCAATGGCGGCGGCAAACAGGGCAATGAGCCAAAGAAAAAATCGCATAAACCTATCGCTTGTTTTTGTAAGTACGAATCGCAGCCAGACTGTCCAACGCTGGCATATTGATTGACAAATTATTACCTTGTATCTGCTTTAACAGGGCCTGCGCGGTCTGCGTCTGCTTGGCACGGGTATCAAAATATTTCGTGATAGTTTCTTGCGCTGCGATCAAATCACTGCGGAAAGCCGACTCATTATGTGACAACAAACCAAGCCTTGCATTGAGCAAGCGTAATTTCAGATTCTCGCGTGCGTAGTATGCTTGCGTGGGCGACAAGAGCAACGCATCGGGCGAATTGACCGTCCGTACTCGTATAAGCTGGCCAATTTCTACCCACATTTCGGCAGTCCAGCTTTGCCACGTCTGCTTAATTACGTCGCCCCAATTGGTGCGAAGCTGACCATTTATTGATGTTGTGTTATCAAAAGCGGTCTTACCAACCAAATTAGCATCATTAGCCTTAGACCCTTTCGATCCTACCGGATGCGATCCTTTGTTGCTCAGCTTCTCGACGGACTGATTGATAGGTGGACTGGCTGGCGCGTTAATTGGCTGACTGGCCACGGCTACCGGTTGCACGTCTGATAACAAGGGAAGACTGTCTATTTGACTAATTAAACTATCCAGGCGCACTGCAATGCCAGTGGTATCAAGCGTCGGTAGTGCCTTCAGTCTATCGATATCGTGCGCAATAGCACTACGAATGATGACGAATTGCGGCTTGTCGGATCGCGCCAAATTCTTATCGGCATTTTCCAAGGCGATCAATGCCCCCGACACGTTACCCGCTAATTGCAATTGCTGGCTGGCGGTAGACAAAACATCCTCGACTTCAGATAACGCCCAATCATCGCCATTTTTTGAAAGATCCTGATATAACTGCGCCAACGCAAGCTGCTGACTTTGAGACTCAACTTGCTTGTTTTCCAACACAGCAACTTTCGCCTGAAGCTCTTTAGTCCCGTCCTGAACCGATTTAACTACAACTTTAGTGTCGTTATTACTACTATCGCCCACTTGCAAACGTCGCGCCATCTCAGTGCGCAACTTCACATTTTCGTTGTGAGAACTCCACCATTGCGCGGCCAGCAAGACTGCAAGTATCAGCACGAGAACATAGACCGTGCGTAACTGCTTATTAGCACTTTTGCCATTATTCAATGCGTATGGCTGCAACACGGAAGTATGCGGCGGCGAAGACGACGCGTTAATTTGTGGACCAGCTGTAGGGCCAGCGGGCTGGTGTGAGTGGGGAGTGGATTGCGGTTCAGTCATAGTTAGAATTGTAACGCGTCGAGTAGTCGTTCGTCCCCTGAGCCTGTCAGGGTTACTGCAGTAAATCCTAGCGCATGTGCAGTATCGGCAATGCGGGCGTGGGGAACTAGTAAATTTTTCTGTTGCATTTTTACAACATTAGGATCATCTTGTGCAACGTTTTCCATGGTTTGCACCATCTGCATCAATATTCTAAGGGCTTCTGAACTTGTGACTATCCAGTCATTTTGAGTCATCAGCAATTCCTGCAATTGGGTCGCCACAGCAGGCGTCATCGCAGGAGCCTGACGGCGGTATGACGAGAGCGACAACACCTCAGCGCCAGCAGCGCGCAAACTATCGGCTAACAACTCACGTCCACTGTCACCACGTACGATCAATACGTGTCGCCCTGATAAGCCAGGTAAATCTAACGCCTCCAGCAATCCTTCTGAGTCCGTTTTTGCAGCGTCAGGTGGGCTAAAAATAATCGCATTTTGTGCGCTGACGCCGTGGCGTCCCAACGCCAGTCGGCTACCTTCACCAACAATGCCAATTGCCACGCCGGGCGGCCACTGCGCTATATACTTGAAAGCCGCATCAATGGCATTAGGGCTGACAAACGCGACCATTGCAAAGCGATCAAGCGTTACCAACGTTGCTTGTAATTCAGCATCATCGGTCAGCGGTAGAATTTCCAATAATGGAAAGATAACCGGTTCTCCACCTCGGGCCGTAATCTCTTGCGCCAGCAGTACCGCTTGCGCTCGCGGACGTGTAATCACGATCGGTCGCCGTCTACTCATGCAGATCAAACTCCTAAAATGGTTGCCCTGTTGCTTTGCTGCGTCGCTTTACTAGGTTTCTTGGGCTTCTCGCAAAACATCAAAAAGCCATTAAAACCGCTAAAACTATTAGCAGAAGCACCGACTCCTTCATATATCGCGTTAGAACCTTATTGGAATCCTCTGATTAAGCATCTTCCGCGAAATCCTCTTTACATGCAGCCAGAATCGCAGCAGCACCTTGCTGTTCGAGTAATTCGGCAATCTGCATGCCCAGCGCTTCGGGCGCGTCAGCAGCTCCTATGATATCGGCGGTCACTGATCGTAAACCATCAGGTGTACCGATCATTGCGCGCAAACGCATATTGGGACCTTCTATAGTTGCAAATGCCGCCAGAGGAATCTGACAACTCCCTCCAAAAACCCGCGACAAAGTGCGTTCGGCGGTAACCGCCCGAGCACTGGCTAAATGATTTAAAGGAGCGAGTGCTTGCTGCAGATCATCGCGACCCTCACAAATTTCGATGGCCATCGCGCCCTGCCCCGGTGCTGGCAGACTTTGTTCTGGCGCGATCACCGCCCTTATCCGTTCAGCTAATCCCAGCCGTTTCAAACCTGCTGCAGCGAGAATAATAGCCGCATATTCGCCCTTATCCAATTTACCCAAACGCGTATCCAAATTACCGCGCAAAGGTTTGATCACCAAATGCGGAAAGCGCGCAGCGATCAACGCCTGACGTCGAAGACTACTCGTTCCGACAATCGCGCCCGTTGGCAGTGTCTCAATAGATGCGTAATCGTTAGATACAAAAGCATCACGCGGATCTTCGCGCTCCAACACGGCCGCCAGCGCAAAACCTTCGGGCAATTCCATTGGCATATCCTTCAATGAATGCACCGCCAAATCAGCGCGGCCTTCAGCCATTGCCACTTCCAGCTCTTTAACGAAAAGACCTTTACCACCTACCTTGGACAACGTTCGGTCAAGTATTTGATCCCCGCGCGTAGTCATACCGAGAATTTCAACGACGCAGTCCGGATATAATTCCATTAATCTAGCACGCACGTGTTCGGCCTGCCACATGGCTAAGCGACTTTCGCGGGATGCAATTATTAACTTGGAGGGAGGAAATATTTTCAACACACGCTCTTTCATGTTTTATCAAAGTAGCCCAATACGGCCACACCCGCGTCGCAACGACGCAGGCTGTCAGGCCAAATTCTAGCATGCGCCCCTTCAGCGTCTGTACTAACAATCAATGGAAACCGTACTTAACATCCGGTTATTGGTAATTTTCGCGTTGTTTACTTGCGCTCCTGTCGTCGTTAAAGAGCATCTCAGAATACGAACACCACATTATTGCACCTTGGCATTGTCGATTGAACTGCTATTCCATCCCTATTTGAGTTAATGTCTTAGTCTTTGGTTGTAATCGGGCTAGCAAGTTATCGTTGGCCAATTTCTATCTTTCATTCAGAAAAGCAGACAGCACGTCCACCATGGCAAAAAAACTGATCCCCTCGACATCTCCCGCTCGCACCAAGAGTCCCCTTCCTAATAAAGACGCTCCGCTCAAAGAAGATATCCGGCTGTTAGGACGTCTGTTAGGCGACGTCTTGCGCGATCAGGAGGGTGATGCCGTATTTGACGTAGTCGAAACGATACGCCAGACTGCCGTGCGTTTTCGTCGCGAATCAGATCAACAGGCCGGCGCTGACCTTGATAAGTTATTGAAAAAACTAACACGCGACCAGACCAATTCTGTTGTGCGTGCATTTTCGTATTTCTCGCATTTGGCCAATATCGCTGAAGATCAGCATCACAATCGTCGCCGTCGCGCGCATTTGCTGGCTGGTTCAGCTGCGCAGCCGGGCAGCGTTGCACATGCGCTGACCAAGCTTGATGACGCTGGCGTATCCGGTGCGACGGTGCGTAACTTTCTAAAAGATGCCCTGATTTCGCCCGTACTTACCGCACATCCAACGGAAGTACAGCGCAAGAGTATTCTAGATGCTGAGCGGGAAATAGCCCGTCTGTTAGCCGAGCGTGACAAGCCGCATACACCAAAAGAGTTGCGTGACAATAGCGAACTTTTACGTGGTCGCATCGCCACCTTGTGGCAAACACGTATGTTGCGCTATTCGAAGTTGACGGTCGCGGACGAAATAGAAAATGCTCTGTCCTACCACCGCATCACTTTTTTACGTGAATTACCTGCGCTTTACGACGATATCGAATCTGAAATCGCCACCCAGTTCCCGACCCGCGCCCGCCAATCAGGTGCCGTCGCACCTTTGGCTCCCTTTGTGCAAATGGGAAGCTGGATCGGCGGCGATCGCGACGGTAATCCGAATGTCAACGCTGATACCATGAAGCACGCATTGCAACGGCAATCGACCACCATCCTCGATTTCTATCTGGAAGAAGTTCATCTATTAGGCGCAGAACTTTCGGTATCGACGCTGATGGTTGGCGTCAACCCAGAGTTAGAGGCATTGGCTCAGTGCTCGCCTGACATGTCAGACCATCGTTCCGATGAGCCGTACCGACGCGCCTTAATCGGCATTTATGCGCGACTCGCTGCGACCGCCCGCGATCTTGGTGCGACCAATATTTTGCGTAATGAAGTTGGCGCCGCGTCACACTACGTCACCGTGTCTGAGTTTACGCAAGAACTGCAAATCATCGAAGACTCGCTGGTCGCCAACCACGGCGGCGCACTGGTTAAGCCGCGCTTATCTACTCTAAAGCGCGCTAGCCAAATTTTTGGATTTCATCTGGCCTCGCTGGACATGCGTCAAAGTTCCGACGTGCATGAACGCGTACTCACCGAGTTATTTGTCCGCTCAGGCGTAGAACCGAAATACAACCAACTCAGCGAAGAGCAAAAAATTGCCCTGCTTTTAGCTGAATTGCATAATCCACGTCCGCTTTTCTCGCAATATATAAGCTATACGGACGAGACCAACTCAGAGCTTAGCATTATGCGGATGGCACGCGAAATCCGTCAACGCTACGGTGCACGTGCGATTCGTAACTACATCATCTCGCATACTGAAACCGTCTCTGACTTGCTAGAGGTCATGGTCCTTCAACAGGAAACCGGATTGCTACGCATCCAGCTGGACACTACCGACAACAGCGCTAAGGCAGTCGTCAACAGTGAGCCTGAGTTGATGGTCATTCCGTTGTTTGAAACGATTCCCGACCTGCGCGCTGCAGCCGACATTATGCAGCGCTGGATGTCCCTACCACCCGTCGCGAAGCTGATTGTAGAACAAGGCCGCTTGCAAGAAGTCATGCTGGGATATTCCGATTCCAATAAAGATGGCGGTTTCCTGACCTCAAATTGGGAATTATATAAAGCAGAAGTCGAACTGGTTCGCGTCTTCGATGCTGCGGGTGTCAAACTTCGCTTGTTCCATGGACGGGGCGGCACAGTTGGTCGTGGCGGCGGCCCAAGCTATCAAGCTATCCTGGCGCAACCACCAGGCACGGTGAATGGTCAAATTCGGCTAACCGAACAAGGCGAAATTATTGCGTCAAAATTCTCAAACCCAGAGATTGGTCGCCGTAATCTGGAGCTGCTGGTGGCAGCAACACTAGAAGCCAGTCTGATGCCGCATACCGCTGTCGGTAAGCAAGCCAAAAAATTGAGCGAATTTGAACAATTAATGGATGGCTTATCCGACCGTGCCTATCAGGCTTACCGCCACCTCGTTTATGAAACCCCCGGATTTACGGATTATTTCTTTGAAGCGACACCCATTGCAGAAATCGCAGAACTAAATATTGGCTCGCGTCCAGCTTCCCGCAAGTCGACCCGTCGGATTGAAGATTTGCGTGCCATTCCGTGGGGATTCTCTTGGGGTCAATGTCGCTTGTTGCTGCCGGGCTGGTATGGATTCGGCAGTGCATTATCAGGATGGTTGAACGATGCCGATGCGAGAACCAAAACGCAAAAAATGACACTGTTGCGTACCATGTATAAAGAATGGCCGTTCTTCGCCACACTACTCTCAAACATGGATATGGTGCTATCTAAAACAGACTTGGCTGTTGCATCACGTTACGCAGCATTAGTAACTGACCGGAAATTGCGGAACAGTATTTTTAAGCGGATTGTGCAAGAACATGAACTCACCAGCAGCTTGCTGTCATCGATTACCGGTGCCAAGGAGCGACTGGCGAATAACCCATTGTTGGCACGCTCAATAAAAAATCGGTTCGCTTATCTCGATCCGCTCAATCACTTGCAGGTGGAATTAATCAAACGTCACCGTAGTGTCACGGCATCGGGCAAGACAACTGAAGAACGGGTCAAACGCGGAATACATTTAAGCATTAATGGTATTGCAGCAGGATTACGGAATACGGGTTAAACAAAATACTTCTGTTTGTCGTAGACAATATTCAATACAAATAAAAAGTAGGCTGAATCAATGCATTGATTCAGCCTACTTTTTTATTCCAAGCAAATTGGAAGCGTAAAGGTATGCTCTCGATGGTTCAATGACGTGTTACTCATCATCCGGTCAAATGATCTCAAAATCCACCACATCAGATTATGTTAACTGCGGATTCAGAGTCGAATTCTGTCAACCTTTCACGCAAAAATAAACTCCCATGGCTTTGCATTACTGAGCCATAGTGAAGCCGCCTTACTACAATTTACCGCGCTCATATGATTCCGGTTGGGCAATGAAAGCCATCAAATAACTTACCAGTCAGGGGATTCGGCAAACTGTCAGTTTGTAAGTCAAGCACGACCTGCCGACCATCAAATGTGTATTCCACTGCAACCCGATTGGAAGAGGCCGTCTCAATTGCGCGACCACGCGCCACCAAGTGAAATAGTGCCCATGGTCCATCAGTCCGATCGGATGAAGTATCAGGACGCACCCGTGGGTTAGCCGAGATCTCCGCCATTGCGCCACCGCGTGGACCCGGCCAACTCACCCTAAAAGGTAATATTGGTCCGTGTGAATATCGAAATGCCTGCCCGTCAATATCCACCAACAGTTGTGTAATTGCTGGATCAATCGAGGCTACTTTTACATTCATTTTCCATGACATTCGTTTCGAGCCTGGATCGCGGAAAAACACTTCGCGGATCGCCGCTGCTCGCTCAAATGGTGCTAAATCGGGACCACTCACCACCGGCAGCGCCGAATCGACTACTTTATAACGCCAAGGTTTTATACTGCTATCAACAAGTCCCGTGAGATGTTTCTGAAAGAAGTCGTCAATCAGACCACCGCTAGAAAAGACACGAATAAAGTCCTCAATATCAACCTCCTGATTACTTGTCACGAAAGGATATTTCCCCTCGATCGCAGTCCGGCAAGCGTGCCCTACCCCTGTTTCTATTTGCATTGACAACAATGCCACGGCTTCCTTCAATTTGGCAGTTTGTAATCGTTTAATGTCATGCCGAACCGTTTCGGAAGCATGTTCGGCAACACCGTACAATACCGCTTGGAAAGGCTGCGGGAGGCGTGCCGACTCCATCCGCAGCTTGTCACCAATATCATTAACCAACGGCAACTCACTATTGGCGAGTGCATTGTCAGCGACTACCAATAGTGTGTATTGCTCGTTAAGCAAACCGACAATGGCGTCTAATTGTAACGCTCTTTCAACCACGGGAATAACCCGCAAAGCTGGTCCACTTCCGGTATCTGCCTGACCAGTCACTACCTCACGCAGCGCGGCGAATCGATTGTCCACCAATTCTTTTTCCAACTTTAGATTTCCCCTCCCATTAGCATTCAATGTATTAGGAAGTGAACTTGGGGTTCTAACGCCTTCTGATGTTTTACCAATAATTGCCAAAGCTTTATCGGTCAAGGATTCATCCGCAGACGAAGCGAGAAAGGACAGCGAAGTTTCACTGGTTGCAGCACGTGCAAGTCGGACCAACGGTGAATCGGGGGCTGCCAAAATACGCAGAGCCTGAACGTCAAGAGCCAACGAACCGGTCGTGACATTTGCAATGCTGGAAAGTGGCCGAATATCGTCCAAAAATTGATACCAGTAATTCCCGTAATCCGTCAGGTACTGGCGGCGGATATCATTAATGGTCCGAGTAGTTAGCGCATGAACCCCATTTCCCTGAGCCAAATAAGCCTGCTTGACATCCCCGCGTCGCCCCATCACCCATGCGTCCGCTATTTGTGCATGACTCACAAATTCTGGCAAACGCTTATTAAAAACATGATGGTACCCGTGATAAGAATACAAGCCAGGCACTCCGCGTTCCAGCGACGAACCATTTTTCATCGTCAGGATAACGTTCGCCTGCGGACCAAGTACCCGCAACAACGTAAAATTGTCGGGAGCCTCTTTTTCCATTGCAGCGATAGCACGCTTATAAAGTCGAGTCGTAATGGGATTATTATCCAAAAAAGTACGCGCAACTCTAATAAGATCCTCATTTTTTGGTGACAAAGATTGTACTTGCTGCCCTTCTGCAAAAAGTGCAGTCAAATGAGGCATCAAAGCCGTCTGACCACCAAGTTCCTCGGCACTATCAAAGCGCTCCCAGTCATGTAATACCCAACTTTTAATCGTCTGTCCATTGAAATGGTCTTTATCGAACAGCATCAGGTAAGCCGCAAGCGTGTCATAAACGGCGTCCGCGTCCCTTGCCTTGATATTAGCAGCCAGAGCGGTATCAATACGTCTGACGATTTGTGGCAATAGCAATTGTTGCTGTAGAGACGCGTAAGTTTTTTGTCCTGAATGTTCAATCGCGGGCGCGGCATAGAGGCCGTAACGATAGGCACCGCCTGGGCTCTCTACATTGAGGTCTTTATAGCGCGACAAATCACGGGCCGAATCAAGCACTGTTGAAATCTCCCATAGATTTGGGTTTTTTCGGTAAGACATCACAAGCTCTTCCAGCGCAAGAGTCTTGCCTTTAATTGTTTGCAAATATCTGTGGTTATTGCCGAAACTTCCCACTAGTGCACTTCCGAACCAGACAAAAAGTGTTATCGTTAAAAAATGCCCTACCATTCGTATCAGTCGAAAACGCCATTCCCAACGTAAGTTGGGCCGAACCAGATGTGCCTCCGGAATGATAACGTGTCGAAATAAGTTATTCAGAAAAAAACTGCGATTGTTTGTTCGACTGCTGCCTTGCGAGTTGTTACCAGGTTGATCACCGCCGAGCGTCTTCAACTCTTCAAAACCACGCCGAAACCGCTGAAATAATGTTGCGCGATCTACAGCCAAAATTTCACCTGTTTGCGCTGTGCTGGTAAAGTAGACACCACGTAACCCACTGCGAAGTTGCGTATCGTCATAGAGAGAGTCGAGGAAAACCTGTCCGAGGAATTCTGTTAACAGGACAGACAAACTCCGAAATTCCTGAGGTAGGGCATACAGCTTCTTACGTCGGACGAGATCATATTCCTCTTGTAGACGACTATCGACACCCGCCTCAAGGCGTAGTCCCAGCAACGCAAGCTCCTGCTCGTAGTTAGCACCGGTTTTTTGAAATACGGTCGTTACACTTTCTTTATGATAAGGAAGCGTGAAACCCCATATTTGGGCACGCTGCTCTACTGTCAACGATTGAAAATACTCAGAAAATCCAGGCAAGAAATCCAACTTGGTGATAACGACATAAACAGGAAAGCGAATCCCAAGATTACTGCGCAGTTCAGTGAGTCTCGCACGCATCGTTGTTCCTAAGATGGCACGGGATTCAGATGTTCTTTTGAGTAAGTCAGGAACGCTTACCGTCAGCAGCACGCCATTGAGCGGTGCACGCGGTCGATATTTACGTAATTGCCCTAACAAGCCAGTCCATTCGGCGGCATTCACATTCTTAGTTTTTCCACTCTTTTGATCGTCCTGCTCAACGTAGCGCCCTGCGGTGTCAATCAGCACAGAGTCGTTCGCATACCAATAGTCACAATTATGTGTGCCGTTTTGCTCCGTCAAAGCGGCCTCACTCGCCTCGTTGACCAGGGGAAACTCAAGACCAGAGTTACGTATAACTGTGGTTTTTCCCGCTCCGGTGGTACCAATTATCATGTACCAGGGAAGTGCATACAAATATCGCTTTCCCTCAAGCAGTCCAGTTATTCCACTAAGGCCACGCATCATCTTCAATTGCCGAATAGCCTTCGAGACAACTGACCTAACCGCATGTATCTCAACACGGGCAACGTCTGATGACTGATTTTTTATGGGATGAAAGACTTTCCGCAATAAATCATCGTCACTACGCATTGCCTGTACTAATTTATAAAGCCAATACGTTCCATAACCAATCACTACCATCGATACAATGAGCACCCGCAGCCATTCGGATGCTAGCGGTTGCACATCACCTAATACCAGCAGTGGTCCGGCATTCCAAATTAGTAAACAAAATGCAGCAACGCCAACGATACTTGCGGGCAAATGCATTAGTCTGCCAAGCAAGGCTGCCAGTAATAAAACAATCAGCGTCACGCGCATAGCAGTGCCAACCATCGGGTAAAGCCCGCCGAATCCAAATAACGGGCCCACAAACCAAATAGCCAGGGCGATTAACAATAAGGCGACAAATACAAATACTTGTCGTGAAAAAATCAAATCAACTATTCTTTTAAGAGAAGACATTGCGTTCCTGTTACTGCTTAACTACGATATCTACGCGGCGGTTGCGCGCGCGTTCTGCTGCGGTTGCATTACCAACAATGGGCTCTGACGCACCCCTCCCAATGGTCACTATAAGGTCTCCGGAAATCCCGTGAGTTTTAAAATATTGACCAACGAACCCGGCACGCTTTTCAGATAGCACCTGATTATCAGGAAATTCAGCGGTGTGAATACGTTGACTGTCGGTATGACCGATGATGGTTACCTGTCCACCCATACGGATAATTTCACTCGCCACTTTGTCTAAAGTCGGTCTGATATTATTCTGCACCGAACTCTTCCCTTGAACAAACATCGTATCTCCCTGGAATGTGACGATACTACGATCGGCCTCGTCAGATACACTTACCAAGCCAGCCGAAATTTCAGATTTCAATAAAGCAGATAGACGTAAAGGAATCACCTTGGCTGGTGTCGGCGACACCCGAGACGGTTGTAGTGACTGTTTAGCGATAGCAATAATATGCCGTTCGATTTCGACGCTTTTTTCAAGTAAATGGTATTTGTACCAAAAAAATAATCCAAACAGGACCAGGCCCAGTAGCGATGCCATAGTCCATACCGGCAAACTACGTAAGAGCGACATTCGACCTGCTGGTTCACCCTGCCAATGCTGCGACAATCCCGGTTTGAGTGGGTCGCGCGCGCTATTAAGTAGGGTCAGAAGTCGCTGACGAATATTGTCAATATGACGTCGTCCATCGGCTATAACGCTATAGCGCCCCTCAAAACCAAGTCCGAGAATATGCAATAAAATCTCGATGACACTTTCGTATTGCTGCGGGTCACTTGCCAGACGTCCAAGGAGTAAAAAAAACTTCTCCCCGCCATCATTTTCACCCTCAAAGGTGACTAACAAACTTTTCAGTGCCCATTCGCCTCCAGCCCATTCAGTGCGATTGGCGCTTTCATCCAAGGCAGTACAAATACAATACCGCACTACCGTCACGTGCTTCCATGGAAGATTTGCGGTATCGCACAAAGTCTGAAAATCAACAATTTCGCGCACTAACAACAAATAGAGTGCATCGACTTTTTCCCTCTCTGTGAGCTTTTCAGGCATGTCGGCTAATGCGCGTAACAAAGGTCCGGCGGCTTCTAGCAACGGATTTATGGCCGCCTTTACTTTGATTAGTCGACTCTGAAGACTATTCGCCAGATCAAATTCATTGGAAACCTCTGCAACCGATTCGGATCTTTTTAGTTCCGACTCTTCGGCATTCCACAATAATGTAGCGGATAAACCAGCTTGTTTTACGCCCCGCGCTGGATTGATAGTTTCTCCGCTTGACGCATCTTCACGTTGGTCGCCGCCATCACTTTCGGCTGACGTACTCATTTATTTCGCACTCCCCATAATTCAATTTGAAGCTCTGGGAAAACTCCTGCAACATGCATAGCAAGTCCACCATGCTTCGCTATCTGCTCCCAGAGCGGCCCGCTACGTGCCAGCTCAAAATATACATACCCGGCATTGAATGGAATTTGCCGCGGCGGAACGGGTAATGGGATAAGCGACAAACCAGGCAAGTGCGAGCGGACCAGTTCCGGTAAGCGTTGCGGTGGACCAATTTTTGTTTGTGCAGCAAAATGCATTTTTAATGTATCGGCTGGCATTTGCGCGCTAACGGCCAGTACCAAACTGGTGAAACCAGCCAATTCTGTGGGCAACATCGCAGCATTCCGAATTCCATGCGCCTGGTCAGTCAAAGGAATGGGTTGTGCACTTCGGATGAGTACCTGGCTCAGTAGATCGTATATATTGTCAACGAGCGGCTTAATACTTCCGTATATGGACATGTGGTTGTAACCAGGTGCGACAACAGGTCGACGGGTCTGCGGACGCACAAACGTTGACAGCTCGCCTGACAGCATGATGAGTTGACGGTACAGTTCAACCGGGGCAATTTCGCCGATCTGGCACATGTGCTCCAGCAATGGTTCATACCGGTTTAAAATTTGCAATAAAAGGTAATCAGAAACCTCAGCACCAGCTCCGGCCTTACCATCACTACCGGAAAGGCGAGCCGAAAGTGCATCAGCCCGTAATTTAGACAAACCGTGCAATTGCAATATCCACTCGCGAAGTAAGCTATTCGCGGAGCAACCCGTCACAGGAGGAATATGATCGTTGTCATGCAGAGTAACAGCACCATCCGACTTTAACGACTTGATGCGAGTTAACGCGATGCCAATCCACGACTCAGTTAGCTCGCTCTCGGGAAGGAGACGTAAGCGCAAATGACATAACTGAACGGGTTTTGGTCCTTGCCCAATTGCGTTACTGTCGCGCAGTTCATCGTCGAATGCGAGGTAACGAGCCAATGATCCTCCTCGATCATCAAAAGTCGTCTCTTCTGCATTCGGTAAGCGCAATGGAACGGCCAGATAGATCGTCTGATTTTGATGTTCAGGAACAATCGTCAATGGCGGCGGTGGCGGTGTATGAATGGGAACATCAAACGGTGTGCCGTCTGAAAAAATACCGGAGCCACTTTTAAATACTAACTTTCCAAACAGTAAGGTTTCTCTATCAATTTCATACTGATTGAATCCCCAAAAAAATGGACTTAGCGACGCCGTCCTTTTATGAGAAAAATGTTCGAAATAACGTTCCTGCTGCTGAAACAATTGTGGTCGTAAAAAAAGTCCTTCGCTCCACACTACTTTGTTATACCAACTCATTTTTTAATCCAGTTCAGTGATCGAAACAGTCTGCTCATCGAGATAGATCTTGAGCCTCGCCTTGTCAGCGGGAATTGCGGCTCTGTACCATGCCGCATCCGGCGCAACGTCCAACGTATGAATCACTCTCCACACAGATTTCCCCAAATCACGAAAGCCTGCCAATACAGCAATAGAAGTGGTTTCTGGATGTGTTTTTCGCTGGATTATCTGCTTGTTACCGGGACGCAGAATGAACTCATCCATGTGAAGCAAGTCCGATCCGATTACATTTTTTCCATTATTTTGTAAAGAAATAAAATCCGCATCGTCAAAACTTGCAGCCGACTTAAGTTCGTACACTCTCACCATAACCGGCGCAGATCGACCTCGGTCGTCTTGATTAACATGTCTACTTGCCTCAATCTGAAGGTCCAGTTTAGTTTGCTCTTTAATAGGTGATCCGCTACTACATGCCATCAGCGTCGATATCAGCAAGAGTGCTCCAAAGTGCCTTAACACAATAAATTGAAATTGGTGTTTAGGAAATAAATCTGAATACATTTGTAGTAAGAAAAATAGGGCAAAAAATGGTTGCCCACAATGCCCTGAAAAAACAGAACACTCTGCCCAACCTTCTCAAAAAAATCCGCCAGAAAATTCTCCGGCGAAAAAAATCTGCATCACCAATTGGAAAATGCAATAAATTTAATTTTAGGCCACGTTCTTTTTAATATCGAACGTTGCGGTGATTGCGCCTCCGCTGCCACCTTGTGCATTCTGAACCACATATTCGTGCTTCAATCTAGAGAACGACAAACGCACCGTTTCTTTCGGGCGCGTCTCATCAATGCTGGTGCCCGAAGCCGCAACACGCGTAACCAAAACGTCGTTCATGGTCAGCTTAAGATATTCCAGTGGATTGCCGCCTGCTTTACGCACGACAAGAACTGACTCATCAATATGTTTACCGCTCAGGCAATATTGAATTAAGTTAGGACTAGCACGATCGATATAGTGTTGAAACTCCAAATCGTCAACGGTCGCTTTACCAGCACCGCCGCCGGAACCTGCATGCATATTTGACTGTTGGGAAACACTCCACGACCAACTTAAGACTTCAATTTCCGCTTTATGACTTTTGTCAGACGATTCGCCGTCAATGCCGTTAATCTTAAGAAACATATCCTGTGCCATGCGCGTTATTCCTTTTTTCTTTGGTTAAAAAAACTTCTAGGTGAGTGATTTGAAAAATTCCGTCATACCAATTACTGGAATTATTTTTTTTTAGGCGAGCGCCGCATCGCTCCGTTTCTTTAACGATGTGTCTAAATAGAAACCACCGCTTCGCTCATCAAAAATATTACTATTTATTTAGCGCTAAATAGGTTGTAGCGCTTCTCCGCTCCATAGCTTTTAAACTGGTTTGAAAGCTGGCCACGATTAACCAGGTATTCCAGAATCGGAGTTGGTATGTTCAAACCAAATTCGTCATGAGGCCCTTATATATATGGAAATCCACGCCATGTATCCTGAGTTGGTTATGGCGCCTCCTTAATTAAAGGTAACTTTGCCACCAGGCGTAGAGAAACCGTCAAACCCTCTAACTGAAAGTGCGGCCTCAAGAAAAATTTAGCTTGGTAGTAACCAGGGTTGCCCTCGACATCTTCTACAACCACTTCGGCGGCCGCTAATGGACGGCGGGCCTTGGTTTCTTGAGACGAGTTGGCAGGATCTGCGTCAACATAATTCATTACCCACCCGTTCAACCATTGCTGCATTTCTTCACGCTCTTTGAACGAACCAATTTTGTCCCGAACGATGCACTTAAGATAGTGAGCGAAGCGAGAGCAAGCAAACAAATATGGAAGACGCGCCGAAAGATTCGCGTTCGCGGTAGCATCGGCATCATGATACTCAACAGCTTTTTGGAGTGATTGCGCCCCGATAAAGGCTGCATAATCTGTATTCTTTCGATGGATCAATGGAATGAAGCCATTTTTTGCCAGTTCCGCTTCACGACGATCCGAAATCGCAATTTCGGTAGGGCACTTAATGTCGACTCCGCCATCATCGGTAGGAAAGGTATGGCAGGGCAAATTTTCTACAACGCCACCGCTTTCAACGCCACGAATTAATGTGCACCAGCCATAACGCTTGAATGAACGATTAATGTTCACTGCCATTGCATAGGCCGCATTTGCCCAAACATATTTCAGGTGATCAGCGCCATCTGTGGTTTCTTCAAAATCGAATTCGTCCACCGGATTGGTATTAATACCGTATGGCAGACGCGCTAAAAACCGCGGCATAGTCATCCCGATATAGCGCGCATCTTCTGAATTACGCAACGCATTCCAGGATGCATATTCCAGATTCTGAGTAAATATCTTCGTCAGATCGCGCGGGTTAGCCAGCTCTTGCCAGGAATCCATTTGCAGCACAGACGGCGACGCCCCTTTAATAAATGGCGAATGTGATGCAGCGGCGACCTTGGCAACAGAGGCTAAGAGATCGACATCCGCCGGCGTATGATCAAAGTAATAATCGGCAACGAGACAACCATATGGCTCACCGCCAAGTTGCCCATATTCTTCTTCGTAAATCTGCTTGAAGAAAGGACTTTGATCCCATGCCACGCCTTTATAACGTGTCATGGTACGCCGTAATTCGTCCTTCGAAACATCCATGAATCGAATTTTTAGATTCTCATCTGTTTCGGTATTGGTGACCAAATGATGCAAACCTCTCCATGCACTTTCGACCTGTTGAAATTTAACATGATGCAAAATCAGATTGATTTGCTCCGATAGTTTATGGTCAATTTCTGCAATGATTGTCTGAATGTTTTTGTAAGCATCATCGCCTATCGTGATCGCATTTGCGAGCGCTTGCTCGGCGAGTGTTTTGACGGCACTCTCTACCGCCTCACGCGCCTGCTCGGTTTTTGGTTTGAACTCTCGTGACAGTAAGGCACTGAAATCAGATTGCGACACTGCAGCATCCACTGCAGGTCGAGCTAACGTTTCACGTACAGCCATATTTTCCTCTTTGAATTAATTAATCACTACAATTTGGCGGCCGAATAACTTTGTTGCTATTTGGAATCTGGCGTCTTTGGAGATGCTTTCTGGGATTCCGGTTTTGGGGCATTTGCCAATATGTTGAGTAATGCAGGATCCTTCAGCACACTAGTGACAAGACTTTCTGCGCCGGCCTTTCCATCCATGTATGTCTGTAGGTTTGCTAGTTGGGTCCTGGCTTCTAAAAGCTGTGACAACGCCGAAACCTTTCTGGCGATGGCTGCAGGAGAAAAATCTTCCATATTTTCGAATGTCATATCCACCAGGAGTTGGCCATTACCGGTAAGGGTATTAGGTACTGAAAATGCCACACGCGGGTTCATCGCTTTCATACGTTCATCGAAATTATCCGTATCAATACTAAAAAATTTTCGATCGCCAATTGGTGGCAAGGCGTCAATTGGCATCCCAGATAAGTCGGCGACAACGCCCATCACAAAGGGAAGTTCAACTTTTTTTTCCGAACCATAAATTTCGACGTCATATTCAATTTGTACTCGAGGGGCACGATTACGTGCCATAAATTTCTGCGAACTATTAGATTCAGACATAGGACCTTTAAATGACGTTGATAAATAAATAAACGTGTTACTCGTAAAATTTCTGGAATTAGTAATGAAAAAATCTGCTTGATTCGATTAATTCGATTAATTCGATTAATTCGATTAATTCGATTACTTTCTGTTGCGCCATACGAACTAATTAATATAAAAAATAGTTAACATGAATTTAGCGCGCTATCCGGCTAGCGCGAGAAAAATTCCTGCGCCAGGATTGCACTGTAAAAGGCATTGGTATATAGGGAGTCAATCAAGCTATTTCAGAGAAATCGAGTCTGTAAAAAAGCCAAGCTTGATAGTCCTAATCATTCCGGATGATAGACAATTTTCCCCGACTCCATATCGATTCGAAGCCGCTTTATTGGCAGACCTTTGCCTTGCATATCCAACCAATATCGACTGATACCAGGTAAAATTTTTTGCTCAATAAAACTAATCAACGTACGAGCGCCGGTTTCTTCAGTGGGGCAGTGAGCGACAATATAGCTCACCACTTGCGAACTATATTCCAACGTAATCTGATGAGTTCGTTTCATACGAGCGCAAACACGATCTAGTTGCAGACTCACAATATGAGCAATGCTGTCGTCCATTAACGGAAGATAAGGAACGATACAAACACGGCCGATAAATGCAGATGGAAAAATACTTAACAACTCCGGCTGCAAAGCATCCAGCAAATCCTGAACTTCAGGAAGTTGATCCAAGTTTTCGCATACATTGGAAAGCAATTCGCCACCGACGTTGCTGGTAAGTAGCAGCACGGTGTTTCTAAAGTCGATGACACGACCTTCGCCGTCCTCCATCCAACCCTTGTCAAAAACTTGATAAAAAACTTCATGCACGTCTGGATGCGCTTTCTCTATTTCATCGAGTAAGACAACGCTGTATGGCCGTCGACGGACCGCTTCAGTTAACACTCCCCCATCACCGTAACCCACGTATCCTGGAGGTGCCCCTTTTAACGACGAGACCGTGTGCGCCTCCTGATATTCACTCATATTGATCGTAATTAGATTCTGCTCGCCTCCATAGAGCATCTCCGAGATGGCAAACGCGGTCTCAGTTTTCCCAACACCCGATGGTCCCACCAACAAAAACACACCAATTGGTTTTCCTGGGTCGCTCATGCCAGCGCTTGCGGTCTGGAGCCGTTCGCTGATTAACGCCAAGGCTGCAGACTGACCAATCACCCGCTGCGCCAATTGATCAGGCAACTTCAATACGGCATCAATCTTATCTTGCAACATTCGCCCAACTGGAATACCCGTCCAATCAGCAACGATAGAAGCAATTACTGACGCATTAACCTCAGAATGGACCATCGGCGTATCTTGTTGAAGCTCTCTTAGTTCAGCTTCCAATTTACGCAATGCCTCTTGAAGGTCCGCCTCTTCTGGCTGATCCGACGGTTCGTCCGTCTTAACGGCAGCGTCGAATCCATGAATCGGCCATCTCGCTTCTGAAAGTTCCTGCACTCCTGCAAGTGTGGATACGGATATTTTTTCCTTTATCGAACCTATCGACGCTTTTGGTAGGGACTCGACAATATCCGGATTTGACTTAACTTCTTGAGTTAAAGTGCTTCCGGCTAACTTCTGGCGTATCAGGAGCAGACGTTCTGTTAACGCTTTTTCGGCTTCCCAACGGAATTCTTGCGTTTTGGCGTCCTGCTGAAGCTTAACTATTTTTATGTGTAATTTCGCGATTTTTTCTTGATTCGGCCTACCAAGACTTTGTTCTTTTTTTAGCATACCGGCTTCAATCTCAGCCGCAAGCAATTGGAAGCGCAACATCTGCAGGGCTGCTGGTGGAGCATGAAAGGTGATCGCAACGCGCGCGCAAGCAGTGTCTAGCAGTCTAATTGCCTTGTCGGGTAATTGGCTAGCGGGAATGTAACGATGCGAAAGATTAACGGCCGCCAGAATCGCCTCATCCAATATCCAGACGCCGTGATGTTTTTCCAATGTACTCACCAAGCCTCGCAACATCGTTATGGCGCTCGCTATCGCCGGCTCCGGAATTTGTACTACCTGAAAACGACGCGCTAGCGCTGGGTCCTTCTCAATGTGACGCTTATACTCACTCCATGTAGTGGCACCGATAGTGCGTAAAATCCCGCGTGCGAGCGATGGCTTCAATAGGTTGGCAGCATCGCCGGTACCCGCAGTGCCGCCAGCGCCAACAAGTGTATGAATTTCGTCAATAAACAAGATCACCGGAGACGTGGCAACGATCACCTCTTCCAACACGCCTTTCAACCTTAATTCGAATTCACCCTTCATGCTCGCACCAGCTAATAATGCCGCAACATCAAGTGATAATAATCTTGTGTCAGCAAGGGACGGCGGCACTTCCCCTCTCGATATGGCAAGCGCAAAACCTTCAACCACTGCGGTTTTTCCGACCCCGGCATCGCCAGTCAGAAGAGGATTGTTCTGCCTCCGTCTTAATAAGATATCGATGATGGTACGGATTTCATGCTCACGTCCAATCACCGGATCAATTTTTCCTTCACGCGCCTGCTGAGTCAAATCCGTACAGTAAAGCGCCAAACTATTTTGCGTGGGTATTCGCTGGACCATTGCGTTGTTGACTTCACCCGGTAACGCGCAAGGAAATCCGCCGCCATCGAACGAAGTTTCCCCTTCTTCAATTGATCCTTGGGTAATGACAGGAAGCATGTCAATCAGCTCCTGAATTGGAATATTTTTGAATCCAATAAAAATGCCCGTTAACACCCTACGCAGCTCGGGTGTAGATAACAATGCCACCAGGAGATGACTACTACGTATCTTTCTTTCTTCGAACTCTAATGACGCATGAATCCAGGCTCGCTCAATCACCAACTCTATGTGATGTGAAAAATCAATTATTGAACTAGCATCGGTAGGAAGATGACTCAACGCCTTTTCCAATCCGATTTCCAAGCAATCCGCATCGATTTGAAAATGTTTAACAATCCGTCTTAAATCCGAATCTTTAGCTTTAACAATATGGCATAGCCAGTGTGCAATTTCTACGTATGGATTACCACGAAGCTTGCAAAAAGTGGTTGCACTTTCAATGCTTTTGAAAAGCGTTAGATCAAGTTTTCCGAACAATAATTGACGAGATAAAGTCATATATTTTTGTATTGTATAAATGAGATTTGAAGAAAAAAATTTACGTCATCAACTTTAGCGGCGCTATGGTTTGACGTATTCAAGTTCGAGCATAGTACACACATGCTGATACTTTTTGAGCTAAGAAAATTCTAGTTCTTTAATTTGATGAACAGAAAATATTTACGAAATACTTAATTTTTGTGCGCCGTTGAACACTATTTTTTACCTATGAAAATCACTCTTTATAATTAAATTTTTTTATATTTTTTCTTCATATATTTTATGAAATATAAAAAATAATTCTGAATTTTCAGAATCTTCTTACATATAAATAACGATAAATTAGTCATAATTGCGGAAAGCAACTTTGAACGAATATCTTTTTGGAAAAAATTCGACTGAAATGTGATTGATATTTATTTATTCTTGCAATCACATGTTGTGTCGACACATTGAGCTGGCTTGAAGATTGCAACACGCGGGCTATCACATGTTGCAAACACTATTTGAGAGAGGGTTTAGTGAAGCGAGTATCAATCAAATTTTCGGGCATTAAATTGTTTGATGACGGATCACTTTGCTAAGTGGCCGACTATCCGACTAAAAAAATTAGCACTCGTAGCGCATGACGATCTCTGTCTGAAGAAAAATGAGATTGATAGCGTAAAACTTACTATTGAAAGACCGTATTAGATGCTGATAAAAACTGAAAAATCATCCGATAATTTTGATACTAAAAATGATTATGTAGACGCTCTACGCAACGAAGAAGACTTCGCACTTGTATTAAATACGACTGTAATCGACGATCAAAGTTTCAGCGATTTGATTGTCTCGAACGGTTCAAATCTAGAGTTAAAACAAAGGCCGTCGTTTCATTCAACGCTAAGAACTCCAGGCTGGATGATAAACAAGGAAGGTGCTGCTGCAGCTATTCTTTCGCAAACCGGCCTCGGGAATCCAGATGATCTTTTAGCATCTTTAGCAGCGGAATATGGGCGTGCATTGTTAGGGCATGAAACCGATAATACATTTGACCTCGCAATCCACGGAGTGCCAAGTCGTAGTTTAGCTCCGGTGGACCCTTTTTTAGACAGTTCACCAGACTTTTTAGACGGCTCATTGCTGCAAGATCTGCTGGGAGAAGATTTGGCGATTAATACAATTCTCTCAGACCTGGATCAATTCAATACTGAAGCTTTATTTGCCGAGGTTGAACCACAAGAAATACTTCGCCTGCTTGCTCCAGGTGACACAGCAATCCTTCCTGATCGAAAAACGGGGCTATTAACCCAGCGCGAACATCACATGATTAGTCTTGATAGTTATTTACCTATTTTGGGAACGACATTGGACAAAAAAAAGGATTAAGCATGATGCATGCTACGACGAAAAGAACTCCTGGCAATACAAAAAATATCGACAGCAAGGAATTTTTATTTTAAAAAAAATTTTCAAAATACGGATTAAAACGTGGAAAGAAATCGCCCATGAGCCAAGCAGATAAACTGCATGCAAGTACGTATCTTCCAACGTTGATTGATCGCCTGCAAGATGATGCTCCGAACATCCATACGGAGCCTCCCCATAAATACTTATTTGGGACACAGGCCATGCGTAGCGTTATTAAGCGAGATCTCACGCTATTGCTTAACACCACCAATCTTAGTAATGCGATCGATGAGAAAACGCTCTCCGCCGTAGCGAGTTCGGTGATGAATTATGGCATCCCTGCCCTATCAGGCGAATACATCGCAGATCGCAATTGGATTAAAGTAGAAAGAATGATACGTAAAGCGATTGTCGATTTTGAGCCGCGTCTACTACCAGATTCGCTTTCCCTCAGGCCGCTAACCGACAATGCGAATTCCAATCATTACAACATATTGTTCTTTGAATTAAATGCATTGATTCATTGGTCTCCGTATCCTCTTGAGTTTCGTATTCAGAGCGCATTTGATCTCGAGACCGCTAAAGTAAATTTTCTACAAATCTAAAATCTGCATGGCTACTTGTCCGTAAAAAAAATGTCGAATTCGTTTGTGACGCGTTCGACACACATATATCAACCCAGAAGGCGTTACGCCTGAGAGCTTTAATGGACCCCAAATTTCTTGAGTACTATAGTCGTGAATTAACTTACATGCGAGAGATGGCATGTGAATTTTCAGCGCAACATCCAAAGATCGCAAGCCGACTGGGAATGCAAGGCATTGAGGTAGCAGATCCTTATGTGGAGCGATTAATCGAATCGTTTTGCTTTTTATCTGCACGCACGCAGTTAAAGCTGGACGCTGAATTTCCACGCTTTACGCAGCGCCTTCTGGAGGTTGTTTATCCCAACTATGTCGCGCCAACTCCATCTATGTCTGTAGCACGTCTGCGGCCAAGCCTCAAGGAAGGAGACTTTACCAGTGGGTTTAAGGTCCCTCGTCACAGCGCTCTTACAGCCGCTATTCCAGCGGGAGAAAAAACCGCTTGTGAATTTCGCAGTGGACAGGATGTCACGCTCTGGCCAATCGAAATTATAGAAGCCAAACTAGCAGCAGTCCCTCCGGATATTCCGGATGTAGAACGTCATTTGGTTTCCAACGTACGTTTGCGAGGGGCGCTTCGCATAAAATTACGTACCACGGGCGAGGTCAATTTTTCCGAACTAAAAGAATTGGATCGATTACCAATATTCATTAATGGAGACGAACGTATTGCTTCGCATTTATTTGAAATGGTGCATGCTGGAACCATCGCATCGGTAATACGTCAATATGGCGCGGCACATGGCGAGGGCCATATAGTAAATAAAGGTGCCGTCGAATTTGAGGGTTTACGTCCAGATCAAGGATTACTTCCACTACCGTGGAATACTTTTCATGGCCATAATCTTCTCCATGAATATTTTGCCTGTCGTAGTCGATTCTATTTTTTTGCAGCAACCCAACTCGCTCCCGGCCTCGCTCAAATTCACGGTCGTGAAGCTGAAATTGTCATTTTATTGGATCGGCTACCTCTCGCATTAGCGACCCACGTTGAGGCATCACGTTTCCAGTTATTTTGCACACCCATCGTCAATCTATTTCCAAAGCGTTCTGATCGCATAGAAGTCGATCGCGGCTTAACCGATTTTCATTTGATACCCGACCGTAGTAAACCGCTAGACTACGAGGTATTTTCGGCATCGCGGGTGCTGGGACAACAAGGACAGGACGCCAACGAGATTACCTTTAATCCTCTCTATCAAACATTGCACAGCGACGCCGGTAACAACGGTCGCTATTTCTCGATCCGGCGCGAACAACGGCTGACGTCAGTCAATACACGTAAGCAAAAAGCTGGCACATCCTATATCGGCACCGAAGTTTTCGTGTCGTTGGTTGATCAGGCTGAGGCGCCTTACTCGAATGATATAAAGTATTTATCTGTGGACGCACTTGTAACCAATCGGGATTTACCTCTCCTTATATCCAAAAATGGTATTAACGAGCTGAATATGGCCGAATCTATTCCGGTAGATGGCGTTAGTCTGATTTTCCCACCCAGTGCACCGCGCGCACCATTCGCCCAAGGAGAAACTGCATGGCGGTTGATTCGCCAGCTAAGTTTTAACTACATGCCACTTTCAGACCTCGATCATGCCGATGGTGGACAAGCAATGCGTAATATGTTGCGCCTCTTCGTTGCCTCGGGAGAACGCGAACAAAATGTTCAAATTGATAGCTTAATCAGCACCAAGACCGAACCGGTAGTGCGGCGCCTCCCGGGAAATGGATTACTCGTTTACGGTCGCGGAGTAAGTTGCAGCTTGACTGTCGATGAAACCGGATTTTCGGGTATCAGTCCGTACCTTCTCGGATTGATCCTGGAACACTATCTGGCCCGTCATGTCGCTATCAATGTGTTCACTGAAACCGAACTGCACTCTCTTCAAAGGGGGCTGATTACAAGATGGCCGGAGCGTATGGGCGGACGAGGCAACGTATGACGTTCCCAATAAAAGAGTATAGCGAGACGAAAAATTCGTCGTCAAGCGATAGCGTCACACCATTACCGCTGGAAACATTAAAAGCGTGGTTCAATGAAGCAACCCCGTGGAAATCAGGCTTTCTGAGTTTGTTGCGAGCTGTTGCTGCCCGTGACCCTATGGCGCCTTTACCAGGGACCGCCCACCTTCCTGACGAAGAGTTGTATCGCCTTGGCCAGCAGCCAACAATGATCTTTGCGCCCCGTGAAATTGCATCCATTCAGGTTCGTCATGGCCGACTTGGTATCCGCTTATATGGCCTTGGTATATGGGGTGCACAAGGGCCACTACCGCTCCATCTGACCGAGCTCGCCTACACGCGAATTGTTGGCCATCATGACGACACTTTGATGCGCTTCGCCGACCTATTTCATCACCGGGCACTTTCGCAATTCTATCGGGCCTGGGCATCCTCTCAAGCCACTGCATCACTTGATCGTCGGGGCGAGGAAACCTTCTCCCTTTATGTTGGAAGCTTGGGGGGAATTGATCCAAAGGAAGCTGAAGACTCCTGTCTTCCGGTGCATGCAAGGCTGGCGAGCGTCGCCCATTTGGTCCGCGAAGCGCGCAATCCCGATGGAATCTCGGCAACACTCTCCTATTATTTTGGCGTGCCGGTATTGATCCAAGAGTTTATCCCGCATTGGATAGACATTCCCACGTCTGACTACAGCCGATTAGGCCATCCTGGAACGCCCTCAGTCCTTGGCGAAGGCGCTCTGCTCGGTACCACGATTGCTGATAGTCAACACAAATTTCGTTTAGTCCTGGGTCCGCTTGAACTTGATCAATATTTACGATTCACGCCACAAGGCAACGATTTACAGGCACTTATCGAATGGGTACGTGCCTTTATCGGCTATGAGTATGCCTGGGATGTAAAACTATTAATAAAGAAAAATCAAGCACCTTCTGCATGCGCCGATACGGTCCATAAATTAGGCTATTCCACTTGGCTTGGTAAGTCTCAAGATCACCAGCCTATTACGGGGATGGTGTTTGAGCCTGAACAATACAATATTCGAACTCAGAAGACTAAACATGAATCCAGGCAATGACACATCTCTTATTCGTTATGGAGAACTATTAGCGCCAATTTGCGTTGACCAGCCTTGCGGTCCTAATTTGGAATACGATCCTACATTTTTCTTACTCCAAAACGCGACAGCGACAAAATCGGATGCGCAGTTCGGCGACTTCGTCGGCACTCCAGACCCGATCAACTGGTCCGACGTCGAGCGAAATACGCACGCCCTTCTTTTACGCACCAAGGACATACGCCTGATCATCCTATTGATGCGAAGTCGAATCAATCTTGACGGCGCAGAAGGATTAAGGGATGGCCTAGCACTGCTAAAGTCTATGTTGGAATGTTATTCAGAGCAAATTCATCCTTCATTTACTTTTGAGGATCAGCGCGATCCGGTCATGCGAGCCAACGCACTGGCTGCACTGGCTGAGCAAAATGGCGTGTTATCTGATCTACGCAATATTGCGCTGCCTAAAGTCGCCGGTGTGCAACTACAACTACGCGATATTGAAAAATCATCTGCGATGCCGCGTATCAAAAATGCGTTAATGCCGGAGGCAATTAACCGCATTCTAAAAGAGCTATCCGCCAAACGCGACAGACATGTTTTGGCGCTGGCAGATGCTATGCAACTGGGTGAAAAATTGATCGAGAAGATCAACGTCACCCTTGGTGATGCCGCCCCCAATCTTGACCCCTTGCGCGCGTTGCTACAACCGTTTGGATGGGTAATTAATCAGCAACAAACAAACACCCCAAAAGCAATGATGGTTAAAGACGAACAGCCGACTTTGTTGTCGCATGGATCAGTACAGTGTCCACAACCTGATTCCACTTTGATAGGGCCTGATCAACTCGGACAGTTGCCACCAACATGTACGGTGACTAGAAGTGCTAATAATAGTGGGAGCTTTATTGATAATGCTTTACAGCCAACCACTGACCGGTGGTCTGCTCTTGCAAAGTTGCAAGACGTACGTAATTGGTTTGAAGAAAACGAGCCAAGTAGTCCCGTGATTGTTTTATTACGTCAAGGAGAGCGAATGGTAGGGAAAAGATTTTCTGAGCTAGTCGATATTATTCCATCTGATTTGTTGGCAAAGTGGGATGAGACGGATATTTAATCCCTCGCTTAAATTATTTAGTTCGACAAAATAACTTGAAATGAATACTCACCATATGCAAAATTAATTTTTCGTGCGTGACTGATCAACACCAAGAAAATCAATTTTCGGCTTCTGAATAGGAAGTTGACGAATAATAGTATTTTCAATACTGACCTATAAGTTGATAGATCAGATAGACAAGTAAAAATAAATTCCGACATCGTGATATCCGGTCATTTACTTTTTGTCAAATATTGACTAACAGGTTTGAGTAAACATCCGAAATCGGTCCGGTTTTACTTATTCTCATGGACGTGTCCAAATCACACAAAAAAAGGCAAAGTTTAACGCCACCGATCACATGCAAGAAACCATTCTATTTTCAATAACCTACAATGACCCACGCCGTTAGGATAACTTTGTCACGTTCACATCAATTGTTTCAAGTCTTGCTGCTTGACATCTGGCTTCAGGTAAGCGTGTTGGCACAGCAGACCGAGATTTTTTCAAGCGATACTTTGCGATCGCGCTGTGCTGGGTTGATTGAACAACTGCGTAATAAAATGCGCGACGCCGACTACGATCAGGAAATCATAGAAGAGGCCAGTTACGCACTATGCGGACTTTTGGACGACGTAACGGTTCGCTATTTGTCCGACTTCCAAAAATCAGAATGGCAAAGCGCATCTTTAAAGAGTCATTTTTTTAGTAGTAATAACGCTGGTGACAATATCTTTGAGCGCATCAATCAATTACTGCTTCAGACTAACCCCTCGTTGGACCGAATCGCTCTTTACGATTTAGCACTCAGACTAGGTTTTAGGGGGCGTTATGCTAGCGAAGAAGAGCCAGAACGACAGCGGTTCATTTTACTACTTGGTCGTTATTCGCATTCGACTGTGCAGTCCGCTGATACTACTAAAGCCAAGATAAGGAACCATTTCTTAAGCGCTGCAGCTTTCTCCTTATTGTGCAAGACTACGCTCGGTATTGTATTTGGCGTAGCGTTATGGTGTACTTTTTCCTATCAATTAACGCGAAGCGCTGATCGGTTACAGATGTTAAAGCCGGTGGATTCCATTATGTCCAAGGAAGATTAAACGTGTATTACTCCCGCCCTCGTTTCGCATTATTAATATGGTCCACAGTCTTAATTTTCAGCATTATTCAACTCTTCTTTATGCTCGCATCGCAATTCCAATGGCTTGGCATTATTGCGATTTTCATTCTTTCCGTTGTTCTCGGTGCATCGCTATCATTAACAAAAATAACTTCCAGGTCAGGATTGCTGACAGATACTTTAGATTTATCGCCCCCGTCAAAATTGCCTGTGATTGTAGTAATTGGACCGCATGCATCGGCCCTCTTTTCAAGTAACGGCGCGTCTGAAAAAATAAGGGAGGATGCACATGCAGTCTGGCTATATGCTGAAACGCCCGCACAATTAAAAGTGGTGATTGCTTCGTCATATGCCATTCATCAGCGTTTTCCTCAAGCTGTGTTACTACCTCTCCTAACTGACTACAGTATTGATGAAACTGCACTACGTACCGAATTCTCTCATTGGCAGTGCGCCTTACGTGCAATAGAGAGAGAAAAAACAGGCGTTACATTAAAAGCGGAAACGACCATTCCTGAATATACGCTGCCATGCTATGTGGCGGTATACGCAAAGCTGATTGGCCATCATGGTCTGTACGCATCCACCACCGCTACCTGGATTAGCCAGACAACTCATCCCGGCAAACTTCAGCGCGGTAAATACTATTTACGAAAAAATCTTGATCTAATCCGCCAACAACTTGAGAGCATCCCCACTTCCTCTCTTCCTTGCGATACAAGACGAAGCGTTTTAGCCTTGGCTTTAATCCAATGGCTGAATGACACTACGATGATAACGACGCTGTCCTCGCTGACAGATACTACGCCGCTCATGCCAGCAGGTATATTTTTAGCAGATGTCGAGCGAACCCCATCACGTGCAGGTGCATGGTCAAGATGGTTAACTACAAAAACCGGTTTACCAACGGTACCAGCCAAAGCGAGTACAGAACCGTTTCCTTTACCCGACTTTTTACCATTGCTGCTCACGAACCAAAAAGACCTCAAAGGGCACAATATTTCTCCATTATGGACCAACTTCTGCCATGCGTTATGGATAGCCATAGCGGCCTTGTGTATCGCGTTCGCTGCATCCGCATGGAATAACTATCAGTTCATTCAACGTCTGGCGGGTAATCTTAATACTTACCTAAAAATACCAGACATCATGCATGATAAAAAACGTAATTCCTTACATAGTTTGATACAAGATCGCACAAGATTACAGGCGCATGCTCAATTCGGAATTCCGTTCGGAATGCGTTGGGGATTTTATCGCGGAACGTCTTTTCTGCCATTGATTGATGTTGCCATAGCCAGTTATCACCCTATGGACTTAAGTACGATTACCTTCAACTCAGTACTACTTTTTGATACGGGGAAAGCGACCCTCAAAGCTGGAGCTGCGCCGTTATTAAATCAGACGTTATCGCAGTTAAAGGCAAATCCAAAAAAAATTGTCCTAATCGCCGGTCATACCGACAACGTCGGCAGTCCCAACCAAAACCTCTTGCTGTCTGAGGCCCGTGCCCGTGCGATACGCAATTGGCTGATTGAAATGTCTGCATTTCCGATCACACAATTTGCGATTCAGGGATACGGCGATACCCGTCCGCTAAACAACAATATTGATGAATTGGAGCGATCACGCAATCGCCGCGTCGATATTACTTTGATCCCACAACCAATACAAACTGAAAATAAAATACCTTGATGCAGTTTTTTATATCCAGTTACCAATCAAAGAAAAAGAAAAAATCAAATTAAAAAGAACACTCAAAGATTTAAAAAAGATACTTTCAATCACTAAATTATGAATAGTCTTAAGACTTTCAATGTCTTCTAAGTTTATTCTCGAAAAAAATAGATGACACGACATCGTTTCAAGAATTCTCTCGTATCGAGACAATGATGCGCGCTATACAGTTCAGTCCATATATAAATATTTATAAATGGAGCAAAAATGTATCATACGAACTTTTCTTTAGGAAACAGAATTCGGGTTGTCATCGCAGATGATCACCCCGTCACTCTTTCAGGTCTTAATGCATTGGTACGGCAATGCAAAAATATGGTTGTAATAGGTTTTGCCGTTGGCCCTAGTTCTCTCTTTGATCTGCTAGCCAAAGCGGACTGTAATGTTGCAGTGATCGACCTTTCAATGCCAGTGGGAAATGAAGTCGATGGGCTGGAAATGATACGGCAGATACGGCAGCGATTCTCGAACGTGGCTGTTGTAGTGCTGACGGCAACCAAAAAAACCTCGCTCTATCATGCTTTACTGACATTGGGAGTCAGCGCGATTCTGCATAAAGGAGGTGAAATTGCAGAGATCGCGGAAGCGATCAATCACGCATGCGACGGGCAAATATTTTTAGGCAAAAGTAGCGCAGAATTAATGAAGATGCGACAGTTGATCACCGTTGAAGATCGAGATCCCAGAAACAGTTTAAGTCCACGCGAGATTGAGATATTACGTTTTTTCTCAAGAGGCGTCTCTGCTGTTGAAATATCCCAACAGCTCCATCGCAGTATTAAAACGATTAGTCATCATAAGCGATCGGCTATGGAAAAATTACAACTGGATACCGATCTTCAACTTATGCGCTATTTTGCAGAGAATGGGTTTGATGATCATCAAGATTAATCGGACGTGAAATATCGATCTGGTAAGTCAGCAGCGTGGCATCGGCAACGCTGACTTAAATGTAGATAGAATTTGGGGAACTCTGACGACAAGGCATCTTATTATGATCGTAATAGATACCTTGTTACGTCATTTGCAGGATCGAACAAAATTTCTACGCTGCGCGCCCTTTTCTTCGCCAGAAATGCGTTATAAAAAGTCCAGAAACGTACAAAATTCGCTCCTGGCCTAATAATATCCAGATTTCCCAAGCGCTTTTGACGCACATCAACGTTTAAAATTGATGAGGCTAAATCATTCACGACTGCTAGAAACTGAATACCGTCTCATGACAAATTTGATGGGGACAGAGAAAGACCTTTGGATATACTTGAACGGGAACACGATGCGGTCATGCTAATGCTAGATAAATATTAAGTTCAAACCCGTTAAACAATAAACGCTATTGGACATGAAGCCGATCTGAAGCTCACGGTTGCTAATCTACATAAAATCAACTCGCATCTTGGTACGCTGAACCAGACGATCGTTAAATAGAAATAGGTTGGCTCTCCATTTACGAAAGCATCCGCTGCATAAACATCGCTGTACCCATTTCAGGGCTCAAGGCATAGTTTGCAAAGCCGCAGGATTTATAAAGATCGCTTGCACGCGTATTTCCATCTAAAACTTCCAATGTTACTTTACAGCAGCCCAGTTCTTTTGCAAGATTCGCGACGTGCTCGACCAACTTCCGGCCAATACCTCGCCCCTGAAACGCATGCGCCACCGCGAGATCATGAATATTTAATAGAGGCTGGCAAGAAAACGTTGAAAAACCTTCTATACAAATCGCCAGACCGGCCGGCCGACTTCCCACAAAAGCGAGCAATATTTGAATAGTGCTCCTTTTTTTGAATTCGCCGATCAAGTTCTCTTTTACGTAATCGGTAAGAGGATGATTTCCACCCATCTGACCCGATGCATATGCATTTAGCAAGTCAATGATGGCATGCGTGTGCTGGAGGCTATTTAAATCGGCTTTTACTATTTTAATTATTTCTGTCATGAGATGGTCTTGTTTGAAGTTGTCTGCGTGTAATTTACCACCATCACTCATTGAGTTGCTGTGATTCTGTAGAATCATGGGATCATCTGATTCTAGACTGCACATTTAAGACAACCATGACTATTTCCAAGCATATCCCAGCCCTCAGCGCCGATCTCAAATCGTTTATCGAAGGTTTACCAAAAGCCGAACTACATTTACATATCGAGGGCACGTTGGAGCCCGAATTGCTATTTGCGTTAGCGCAACGCAATCAAGTTACATTAGCGTACGCAACTATTGAAGAATTACAGGCCGCTTATGCTTTTAGCGATCTGCAGTCATTTCTGGACTTGTATTATGCCGGTGCGGCTGTGCTCCAAACGGAGCAAGATTTTTATGAAATGACAGCGGCTTACATTGATCGCTGCCGCGCTGATAACGTGCGCCATGCTGAAATTTTCTTCGATCCACAGACCCATACCGAGCGCGGCATTGGAATTGACGTTGTTTTCTCCGGCATTGCGCGCGCTTTACGTGAGGCGCGTGACGCGCATGGTTTTAGTAGTGCGATGATCATGTCGTTTTTGCGCCATCTATCGGAAGAAGATGCATTTTCTACGCTAGAAGCTGCGCTTCCGTTGCGTGAACAATATCTTGATTTGTGGATCGGCATTGGCCTTGACTCTGCCGAGCGCGGCAATCCGCCAGAAAAATTTGAGAAGGTATTTGCGCGCTGCGGGCAACTTGGGTTCCGCCTGGTCGCTCATGCTGGTGAAGAAGGTCCACCAGAATATGTCCGTGACGCACTGGATGTTCTTCACGTTGAGCGTATCGACCATGGCGTGCGCAGCGAAGAAGATCCAGCATTGATGGAACGACTCGCGAAACAACGCACGCCGCTAACAGTCTGTCCGTTGTCAAACCTGAAGCTGTGCGTGGTAAATGACATGGCTGAACACAATCTCGCTCGCTTGCTACACGCCGGTCTGGCCGTAACTATCAACTCAGATGATCCTGCATATTTTGGCGGCTACATGAACGCTAATTATCTGGCAGTTGCCGAGTCGCTTCAGCTTGGCCGAACGGATTTGGTCGAACTTACCCGAAATAGCTTCGAGGCCAGCTTTTTGCCAGCGGTAGAGAAACAACGTTTACTGCAGGAATTGGATGCGTACTGTATGTCGCATTAACACGCCCGCAACAGTCATACTGCTCCACAGGATCACTTTGTTGAAAATAAGCGCCTGTACGAGCAGTGAAAACCTTCCTCTGACTACCTCTTCGCGCTACCAATACTCTCCCAAACTCATCACAGCGAAGTATTTCATTTTTTGCTTCTTGAGTTTGGTTTAGCACAAAGTTGGAGCATCCACAAAACCATCCACTACCAAACGACATATTTGAGCGACAACGGGAGATCCGCAGTCGAAAGACAAAAAAAAGCCCGCATGACCTTTCGGTTGCGGGCTGAATCCAAACCTTAGGAGGTGTTGGAGGAGACAGGTGTAACTATATCGACTCCTTGACCTGTTGTATGCTGAATTATTCACATACCAGTTATTCATAAGATATATAACTTTCATATAGAGACAAAATTCACACGATCAAAATATTTTTTATCAGAGAAATTGTGCCATCAGATTAAAACGTTTCGCGCGTGACGCAGTCTAATTGATGGTATGAATGATTTCTGGCTCACATATGAATTTATCACCGGGAGAGCGCTATGAATGATAAGGAAAAACGCGATGCATTCGCACGAGAGCTAACACGCCGTTTTGATGAATTTACCAGCTGGGCAATTGAAAACTGGCCGGTCGAATCATTTCCACTGATGCAATCCGACTTCACAGCGACAGGAAAAGATATCAGCGACATTTTGGGACATAAACTTGCTCAAGGCGAAGAAACCGGAGGAGACAACCATGCAGGTAATGTGTCCCAATCTGAGCATGAACCGCAATATGTCAATGTCACGCCAATGCCTTGGCCTTAATAATTGGATGGCAACGCGTGACAGTAAGCTAAGTGCGCACCAATTGAGCACCAATTTTGTGCAAACGCCTCCTCTAAATAAGGAAGTTATTAGAAGTTCGCATTATTTTCACGTAGGTTCTTGCTAGTAACTCTTTTTTCAAGCAATATCGAAAAAGCACCATATATTTTGACTAGCAGCTGAAGCAAACGACAGCGCAGTCAATAGTTTTGCAAGAAATACGCTTAAAAGTCTTCTGATATCGGCACTTAACAATCCCACCTGTGGAGATTACGATGGATACTGTACTGGCCTCACCGCGTTTAACCCGCGCAGGGATTTTGTTTTCAGTAATCGTCGATTATCGGCATTATCAGTGCCTCGTGCCTGCCGCGACCCTTGCGGTATTATCGCATTCTAAAGATCCAAAACTTGACCTATTGACTACTTATCGGGCTTTTCAGACCAAAATTGAGGGCGTTGCACGGCGCGTCATCAATGCTGGTGTCGCAGGTGTTCCGGTGGTTGTGAGCAGCGGATACTTCCACTAGCGCTTGAGCGCATCTCGCAATTTTTAAAAAAAGAAAACGCTCAATATCCAGTTGGGAACAGTAGAAGTTTATGCTTTTTTTTGGTCACTACCGTCCGCCAAACATCATTTTTTACAAGCACATGGCCTCGATGCTTGAAGTAACTAGTTTGTCCTGATCAATCAAAACTGAGGATCGTTACTTGCTCTCGCCCAGTGCTCGCGTTGTAGGTATTGCAGGTGTAACAGGAGCCACGGGTACGATGGGTAAGGCTGGAGTAACGGGCATCGCTGGCGTGATTGCTAGAGATGGACTAAATGTGGAGGGCGTCCTGGACTGTGTTGGTATGGTCGTCTCTGGCAGAGGTGTGAGCTTTTTCTGACAGCCTGCTAACAATCCAGCGGATAAAGCAACGACAATCATTGTTCGACGAATCTGCATACAAAGTCCTTTGTAAAAGACAGCAACAGTGATTTTCTTTCATACTTCTTCTCCGTCCAATTTAGACATCATTTGGATGAATCGTTCCCTCGATATCCAAGACAGACATGTGCGGTCATCGAAGCTTCTTCCAACGTTTATACCTCTTGCGCTCTCTCCAAAGGATGATCTTTACATCAAATGCAACATCGTGCGATTGCTAGTTAACAGCAGCGGGGCACATTACAGTTCTTGCGCGTATAGCTAAACATGATGGCTTAAAAACCATGAGACTTCCAAAAAAATATCGACAAAGAAATTGCACTGGATGTGCAAGTTCCACCGCCATGTATATACTGACAAAGAATTTTTTTAGTACCAACCAACATAAGAACAGCGAGAAATATTATGCAAAATAGTGACGACATTGGTAAGCTCATCCTTCGTGCAACTCTGGCGATATTGATTCTTTTCCACGGAATTTCAAAAATTTTTAATGGTCCTGGTTTTGTCGTCGGCTTAGTCAGCAATGCAGGGTTGCCGCCAGCAGTCGCCTATCTGGTATATGTCGGCGAGGTATTGGCGCCAATAATGATATTGCTAGGCATCTGGACGCGTGTCGGCGCTTTAATCATCGTCATCAATATGTTGTTTGCGTTTTCGCTGGTACACAGCAAACAGCTAATGACCTTGTCCAGCACCGGTGGCTGGGGATTGGAGTTACAGGGATTTTATTTGTTTATAGCGCTCGCGATTTTACTGTTGGGCGCTGGCAGAATGAGCATTGGCGGGCGAGCAGGACGTTGGAACTAAGCGCCTTCGGCTACCGCTTTTATGTTGCATCCAAACCCGCTTAGTTGCGGGTTTTTTTATAGCCTCTAATCTTACGTTTTCCTCTTCTCAAAAAATTATATCGTAATTTGATATAATTCCATTCTTCCATTTCCAACATCGATGCCAAAATGACAGATGAAACTTCTTCTCCGCTCACGAAGCAAGACTTCGAAGCGCTTTCAACATTCCGCTATCAATTACGCAAGTTTTTAAGATTCAGTGAAGAAGCTGCGCAGAGCAACGGTGTCACCCCGCAGCAATATTTGCTGCTATTGCACGTTAAAGGGTCGCCCGGTCGGGACTGGTCGACGGTGGGTGAACTGGCGGAGCGTCTGCAATCACAACACCACAGCGTTGTCGCGCTAGTTTCCCGCTGCGAAAAACTACTGCTTGTACAACGCCGCACCAGCGAAGTCGATCGGCGGCAAGTCAATGTCCATCTTTTACCGGCTGGTGAACGCTGCCTGGCAACCCTCGCCAGCCTCCATCACGAAGAATTAAACACACTGACAGACACCTTCCGTATTCCAAATATCAATGTTAAACATTCATCATGAGCGTTCCTAAACAGGCATCGAATCACGCCCACCTTCATCATTTGCGACGCGATTTTTCAGCCGATCCAAGACTTTTAAAAATCTCATTGATCGCGGTGGTGATCGGCTGCTGCGGGACATTGGCGGCATTTGTATTACTGGCGCTGATTCACCTCTTCACGAATTTATTTTTCTTTCAGACGTGGTCGTTCTCGGTGCGTTCACCGGCTCAGCATCATTTAGGCGTTTGGGTCATCGCCCTGCCAATAATTGGTGGACTGATCGTGGGTCTGATTGCACGTTTTGGTAGCGAAAAAATCCGAGGTCATGGCATCCCGGAAGCGATTGAAGCGATCTTGTTTGGCAAAAGTAAAATGTCGGCCAAGGTCGCCATTTTGAAACCATTATCCTCGGGGATCGTGATCGGCAGCGGCGGACCGTTTGGTGCAGAGGGACCAATCATTATGACAGGTGGTGCTATCGGCTCACTGATTGCACAGCATTTTCACGTGACGTCGGCAGAGCGTAAAACGTTACTGGTTGCCGGTGCCACCGCCGGGATGACGGCTATTTTTGGTACGCCAATTGCTGCGGTATTGCTGGCCGTTGAGTTATTACTGTTCGAATTGCGACCACGTAGCCTGTTGCCTGTGATCGTTGCTTGCACCGTGGCCGGATTTACCCGCCCACTACTGTTGGACGCAGGTCCGCTATTCCCGCTACAAACCGGCGCAGTCGGTCTAGCGACTATGTTCTCTTGCGTGATTGCAGGGATTTGTGGAGGCGCGCTATCGGCCTTTATGTCGACCGCACTGTATAAGATCGAAGATCTGTTTGGCAAGTTGCCGATCCATTGGATGTGGTGGCCGGCAATCGGTGGATTGGCAGTGGGGATTGGCGGATATTTCGAGCCACGTGCGTTGGGCGTCGGTTACGACGTAATTGGTGACCTGCTAAATAATCATTTGGCGTTGCAAGTCGTCGTGAGCCTATTGCTGGTAAAAGCCATTATCTGGATGCTGGCTCTGGGCTCTGGCACGTCCGGCGGCGTGCTCGCGCCGCTGTTGATTATTGGCGCGGGGCTTGGGACCGTCCTTGGCCCACTATTACCCGGTGGTGATATGCATTTGTGGCCGTTGGTTTGCATGGCTGCGGTTTTGGCAGGTGTTTTGGGCGCGCCACTTACGGCTGCGGTATTTGCATTTGGATTGACGCATGACGCTAATGCCCTGCTGCCGCTGCTATTAACCTCGGGCGTAGCGTACGGCTTTACGGTATTAACCATGCGGCGCTCCATCATGACCGAAAAAATCGCCCGTCGCGGCTTTCATATTTATCGTGAATACGGAGTCGATCCACTGGAACGGCAGCATGTCGAAGAAATAAAAAGCGGCGTCGTCGTATCAATACCGTCTGATCTCAACGTAGGGGAAACCTTGACACGATATTTTGGGATAGATCAACAATATCGCTGCTATCCCGTCGTCGATGCAGACCAGCAATTAGTGGGCATGATTGATCGCGCCAGCATTCATCCGCAAGCTGACCCTGCCTCATCCATTGCGATGATATTAAGCCAGTCCGGCCAACATCAATCCCTGATTGTTGCGTTGCCGGGTGAGACCTGCCGTATCGCTGCCGCAAGAATGGCGACACACCACCTGGAAAGATTGCCAGTCGTATCGGATATCCATTCGAAGCGCCTGATCGGCATAATCAGTCGTAGCGATCTGATTAAGACTTATCAATCTTATTTCGACGACGAACAAAAGCGTGAGCGCCTGTTCAGTTCACCGGCGGCGACCAAAATTTAGCATGGCAGCGTAAGTGGCGATTGCGACTGATACCCTGTGACGGTCGTTATCACCGCTGCAAATAAATATACGCAAACAAAATAAACAAATAAGTGCTTGCGCTCCCAGATTTGTCGGACAATAATACAAATGAGAATCATTACTATTTAAACGGTACCAGAAAATCTGACAAGGAGTCCATCTTGACCAAGCCAGTGACATCCAAAGCCTCTTCCGCGCCCACAGATACGATATTGATAGATATTAATGCACACAACATAGCGCCAGAATTGTTGGTGTCTGCCGTGTTGCAACGTATATCGCAGTACAACACACGCAGCCTGGGAACTGGCGATTGTGCGCAATCAGCTGCAACCATTGAATATCATTTGCGCACGCTAGCCGACTTGCCGACTCTAGCGCCAGTACTGCGTGCTACTTGCCAACAGTTATCAGAGCAATGGGCATTGGTGGGAGAGCGAGCCATGCCCACGCATCCGCGCTCCGCGTCCACTTTTCTTACCCGCCTGATTTCTGGTAGTCGTACGAACTAGATGTTTTGGTAGCACCCAATTTAACGGCCAACTGGGCCAATCGCATTCCCCGGGAAGGGAGTAATCCCGCCTGAACTTCGCTGCTATGCCATACGTCTTAACCGGCCGTACCCCACCCTGAGCCGGTTGGTACAGAAATGATTGGTATAAAGCGAATTGTTTAGACGGTGTTTGTCGTGTGTATGTGTTTTATCGGCAGTAGCCACGCTGTCATTCTGTGTAAGGTCTCCTCCTGATACAGTCAAATAGCCAAGCCGATTTTTTTACGAAATAAAGATATTCTTCAATGCTTAAAAACGTTAACAATGCTTTGTCAGTTGACACGAATCTCACATCAACAAATCTCCGTTATTCAAATACGTATTCTTTAATGTGTTGGAAGATAAAATCTTCGTCTCGAAATGACCGCATCGCGCCGCTAATTCGCAGTCTTACAACACAATTGCCATTTGTCCTACATTCAATGCCAGGCGACAAAAGTACACTTCGTTCTATTGAGCATCCATGGTGTCGTTGCCGGGGTTTTCCTTAGATATTACCTATTTACATCCATGAAAGGACGGAACATGAATATCGGTCTCCACCTTACGCCTATCGTCTCTCTGATTGCTGGCGTATTAATTCTGGCTATTCCGCGGCTGCTAAATTACATCATCGCGCTATACCTTATCGTCATTGGCTTAATTGGTCTGCTCGGCAAATAATGTTATTTCAACCAGCATCCTGACGCAGTCAAACGGCTCGTCAGATACAAACACCAGAAAATAGTTTAACTACCTCGTCAGAATCGCTTGACACGTCAAGCGTATATCCCATACATTAAGCCCATGTCTTCTGCAAAACTCTCTTCCCGCTCACTGTTGCTTACCTCTGGCTCCCTGCCAGGGCTACTGCTACTACTGCCGCTAATAGCGCTATCGCTACTACGCGCACTTTGATCTCGACTACGTATTAATTCAGGTACAAACGAGATTGCAACTGGTAAATGTTTGACTCTTGCCAGCAGCAAAAAAACCAAATGCAGTAAAACAGAGAATCCTGGTAAAGGGTCTCGAACAGAAAAGCAAATTTAAAATGTATTTCAAGCCAACCTTCCTAGCATTTATATATGGCGCAAGACACACAAGCGCCGTGACAATGACACTGCCTGTGCGCGCAACCCTATTGCGACTGCTAAAACTACCGATCGGTTGCCTGGCCTCGCGTTAATCTGCAAGTGGCCGTCAGGCAACCTTTTTGCCACTACACACTATTTTCCGAATTTCACCAGTTCTAATAGAGGCTCATCATGATGTTGCAAAACCCAGCTACTAAATATCGCCCGTTTCCACCGATTCCATTGACTGATCGTACTTGGCCCAACCAAATTATCAGCGTGCCACCAATCTGGATGAGCACCGATTTGCGCGACGGTAACCAAGCATTGATCGAGCCTATGGATGCCGAACGCAAACTGCGCTTTTTTGAGTTGCTGGTAAAGGTGGGTTTAAAGGAAATCGAAGTGGGATTTCCATCTGCTTCTCAAACTGATTTCGATTTCGTTCGCAAACTGATTGAAGAAGATCGCATTCCTGACGATGTCACGATCATCGTATTGACGCAATCACGCGAAGAGCTGATTCGTCGCACTGTTGATTCGCTCAAGGGCGCTAAGCGTGCGATGGTCCATTTGTATAACTCCGTTGCGCCGGCATTTCGCAAAATCGTCTTCAAGATGTCCCGCGACGAAATCAAAGCTATCGCCATCGCCGGTACGCAATTGATCAAGCAACTCACGGATGCGCTTCCAGAAACACAATGGCGATTCGAGTATTCTCCTGAATCCTTCAGTATGACTGAACTGGATTTTTCCAAGGACATCTGCGACGCCGTATCTGCGACCTGGGAAGCATCCCCTAAGCGGAAAATCGTTTTTAATCTTCCTGCCACGGTCGAATGCAGCACGCCAAACGTCTACGCCGATCAAATCGAATGGATGCACCGCAATCTGGCCCGTCGTGATTCTGTCATTCTCAGCGTCCATCCACACAATGATCGTGGTACCGGCGTCGCTGCGGCAGAGTTGGCCGTGATGGCAGGCGCTGATCGGGTTGAAGGCTGTTTGTTCGGCAATGGCGAGCGCACCGGCAACGTCGATCTGGTCACGTTGGCACTCAACTTATACACGCAAGGCGTGAATCCAGGCCTGGATTTCTCCGACATCGACAGCGTTCGTCAATGTGTTGAGGACTGCAATCAATTGCCCGTACATCCCCGCCATCCGTATGTCGGCGATCTGGTCTTCACAGCCTTCTCCGGCTCGCATCAGGACGCGATTAAAAAAGGCTTTGAAGCACAACAAGCTGACGCCATTTGGGAAGTCCCGTATTTGCCAATCGACCCGATTGATCTTGGTCGCAGCTACGATGCGGTGATTCGCGTTAACAGTCAATCCGGCAAAGGTGGCATGGCGTATTTGCTGGAACAGGAATATGGCCTGGTCATGCCACGCCGTTTGCAAATAGAGTTCAGCCGTGCAGTTCAAAAAGCAGCCGATTCGACTGGCAAAGAAATCGTCTCGAGCGACATTTACCGGATCTTCAAGGAGGAATACCTTGATAAACAAACCCCATACGTGTATCGCGCGCACCGCATGACCGAAGACTCAAGCAAAGCTGAACCAATCAATATCGAACTCGATATTATGCGCGATGGCCAACAACTAACCCTCAAAGGGAAGGGAAATGGTCCGATCGATGCCTTTGTCAATGCATTAGGACTGGATGTAAAGCTCATGGACTTCCATGAACATGCCATCAGCGCCGGCGCTGATGCGCAAGCCGCCAGTTATATTGAATTGCGCCTGAATGACGCGCCAACCGCATTTGGTGTGGGTATCGACGCCAATATCGTGACTGCTTCATTCAAAGCAGTATTAAGCGCAATCAATCGACAAATTGGCATTGCCAGTGAAGCCGCCAATCAGGAAAACAACCATAGAGCCGCTGCTGCATAAGCATTCATCGACTCTATAACGACTGACGGCTATCGTGGCAACCCCGCGATCGCCGTAACCTGAATCCTGATGTATTACCGTATGTTGTGGATGACGGACCTGTTGCGCTTTGCCGTTACCAATGACAAAGCGCACATCTTTCATAAAAAGACGTGCGCTCGTGTGGTGTTTCGTGTTGTATAGTACCGGACAAAAGCCCGGTCATTACCGATAAACTTAACCCAATTTGGCGTTACCCAACTGTACTAAAACAGTACTAAGCCGTTATTGCGTTTTACGCAGCTACAGCAAAATTTAACGCGTTGATACTGACACGTGCGGCGGCAAATCCAGCTTCTTTAGCATCTGGACCATAATTCAAGCCATCGGCACGTATTACTTCGATATCGGTAATACCTAAGAAACCGAAAACAACTTTCAAGTAGTCCTCATGGGCAAAACCCGTTGGCGTACCAGCGTGTATGCCACCGGATGTCGCCACAATCACTACCCGCTTACCTTTTGCCAAACCTTCTGGGCCAGTTTCCGAATATCGGAAGCTTACGCCCGCAACACAAATCTGATCAATCCATGCTTTTAGTTGCGTTGGAACGGTAAAGTTGTACATTGGCGCGCCAAGGACAATCACATCCGCCGCCATAAATTCGTTCAAAATCGCCTCACCGAAGGCAACCTCTTGCTGTTGCGTCTCGCTGCGTTGTTCAGCGGGCGTACCCTTAGCCACAAACGTTCCACCGGAAATGTGTGCGGTGACGTCTTTGCTCAAATCACGATACACCACTTCAACGCCAGACTCGGCCGACGTCAAATTAGCAACGACCTCACGAGTCAGTGCGCGCGAAGCCGAAGCGTCGCCAAGAATGCTCGAATCAATGTGTAATAATTTCATGATAATTCCGTCCAATAAATGTAGAAACTGTTCAAAATTTGTGACAAATCAGAGCAATTGAAGACTTGTTTCGTCCGATGCACGTCATAAAATAATGAAAGATTCGGATAACGCCAACCTGGCGCATGGTTTAACAGCATCCTACCTTGCACCACAAAATTGAACTAGCCGTCAATACTGAGATATATTGTTCTATATAAAGAACAATGAAAGACAATTGTGAATGATTTAAATGACCTGTATTTTTTCGCTAATGTGGTCGAAGAAGGCGGTTTCACGGCCGCTGGCAGATCCCTTGGGATTCCAAAGTCGCGACTATCGCGTCGCATCTCGGAACTGGAGGCACGGTTGGGCGTCCGATTACTGCAACGCAATACGCGTGGGATTGCACTCACTGATATCGGCAGTCGCTATTACAAGCAATGCCAGATCGTTTTGGCGGCGGCAGAAGCTGCGGAGAACGCGGTCACCAGTTCGCTGACCGAACCGAGCGGTCATGTGCGGGTAAGTTGTCTGGTGCCGATTGCACGTGAAAAGTTGACGCTTGCTCTCCCGTTTTTTTTGGAGCGATATCCTCGCGTAAGTGTCGAGCTGGTATTGACCAATCGGCGCGTCAATTTGCTGGAGGACGGAATTGATATCGCAGTCCGCGTCCGTACCCCTGAAGAGGAAGATCCCAATCTCGCCACGCGCAGACTGCAACGGACTGAAGTTTATCTGGTCGCTGCACCGACCTTAATGAAACAATTCGCGGTCCCGGAACACCCCCGAGCGTTAGCAAAATTTCCTTTTCTCGGTGCAGTCAATCAGGATCGTCGTGCACATTTTCCGATGGTTGGCCCCAACAACGAGCGCTACACACTAGTAGTCGATCCAAGACTAGCGGTGGAAGACTTTACCATTCGAAAACAAGCCGCATTGCACGGCCTTGGGATTACGATGCTGCCATCAGAAAATTGTGACGACGAAATCGCCCGCGGAGAACTGCTGCGCGTCTTGCCAAATTGGGGCATGCCTTCGGGCACGCTGCAACTGGTCTATCTGACGCAGCGCGGACTCCTGCCCGCGGTCCGAGTTTTTATCGATTTTTTAATTGCGGAACTGTCCGAAAAATCAGAAAAAGTTAGTTAGTCAAGGCGCGGCAACGATGATCTCGCTAATCGTACACCACTGAATTGCCAACGCGCAGTCGCAGGGAAAAAATTGCGATAGCTCAATCGTGTGTGACCAATTGGTGTCACACACGACGACCCTCGCAGGACATATTGATTCACCATAAACTTACCGTTGTACTCACCTACCGCGCCTTCAAGCGCAGTGTAGCCCGGATACGGCCCATAACTACTCGTGGTCCATTGCCAGACTTGCCCAAAATAATCGGTCTCATCGTGATCGGCAACGTTAGCCGCACTCTCCCATTCGGCCTCGGTCGGAAGTCGCGCACCCGCCCAACGCGCGTACGCTTCGGCCTCAAAAAATGAAATGTGTGCGACCGCCTCATCCAGCGCTATTGGCTGCAAACCATTCAAGGTAAATTCCTGCCATGTCGAATCAAATTGGGAATGTGATTCTTGCCAGTAAATAGGATGAGTCAATTTTTCCTGCGTAATCCAATCCCAACCTGCGGCAAGCCATAACAAGGGATTTTGATAGCCACCATCTTCAACAAAAGCGAGATATTCACGATTACTGACCAGACGTGTTGCAATAAAAAATGGCTCAACAAATTGGCGATGGCGCGGTGTTTCATTATCAAAGAAAAAACCGACACCATCGTGCCCGATCTCCACAATACCACCATCGAATTTTTGCCAGTGTGATAGCGCTATTTGCGGCAATACATCCCTTGGCGCAACTTGATACAAAGATGTTTCGAGTAATTTATAAGGTGGCTTTAGCGGATTCATCGAAAATAGATGTTTGATATCCGTCAGCAACAACTCTTGATGTTGCTGCTCGTGATGCAATCCTAATTCGACCAGGGCGGCCAACGCATCAGCACTTGCAGATGGTAATTCTAAAGAAAATATTTGCGATACACGTTCGTCTACATTGCGGCGATAAGCCCATACCTCGTCCAATGACGGGCGCGTTATCAAGCCACGCTGCGCGCGCGGATGTTGCTGACCAATACCGTCGTAATAAGAATTAAATAGAACGCGGAACGCAGGATGAAATGGCTGAAAATTCGGTTCGAATCGTTCCAGAATGAATGTCTCAAAAAACCAGGTCGTATGCGCCAGATGCCACTTAACCGGACTTGCATCCGGCATCGATTGCACGCAGCAATCCTCTGCCTCCAAGGGTGCCACAAGCGCCATCGTATCTTCACGCAGCCTGGCAAACAAGGCCGCTAATGTCGCCATAGCCAAGGTCGGGGCCGCCACTTTTTCTACTGTCAAAGCACCCATTCTCATCCTCCCTGCGCGTGACACACCATGAACCACTCATGCGGATCACACCATGTCTGAATCTTGCCAAAACCGGCTTGCTGCAGCAGCGCGGTAAAACTCTGCTGCGTATACTTGTAACTGCTCTCAGTATGAATACGCTCGCCTGCCACGAACTGGCGGCTTCCACCATTTTTCCAGCGCACAGTCACGTTGCGCTTAGCTTCCAGATGCATTTCTACACGATGTTGTTGAGCATTATAAAAGCCGCGATGACGCCATTCACGAAGTTCAAAATCGGCATCCAACAGACGATTAATATGCTGTAAAAGATTGAGGTTAAACGATGCAGTCACTCCCAATGCGTCGTCATAAGCGGCATCCAGAATTGCCTTGTCTTTGATGAGATCGATCCCAATCAACAAGCCGCCACCGCCACTTTTATGTTCACCGTCATCGTTGTCTTTACCGCTATGGTTGCTATGATCGATCCCAATGGTTTTTCGAATCCGCAATAAAAATTTCAGCGCCTCAAGCGGCGTGTAGTTACCGATGGATGATCCCGGATAAAAAAATTGTCTACGTTCGCGCGAGATCGATACGGGTAATTCAAGCTCGTTCGAAAAATCCATGCCGAGACAAGTCATCGCGATGTGGGGAAATTGTTGCTGCAAACCCGCCACCGCCTCTTGCAAAAATTTCTCGGAAATATCGACCGCTACGTATTCACTGGGCTGCAAACTAGGAAAAAGCTTGGCGGCCTTGGCGCAATTGCCAGCGCCAAGATCAATCAACGTCGCCTTACGCCCCACCGCCGTCGCGATTTGTGACGCATACTGATCGAAAATGATTGCTTCGGTGCGGGTCGGATAGTATTCCGGCAACTCACAAATCGCAGCAAACAGACGCGAGCCGAGCGTATCGTAGAGATATTTGGGCGATGTTGACGCCTGAGGTGCCATTAATCCGGCCTCAAGCTGCGTAACGATCGCATCCTCAATATAACTTTGCGGCGTGCAGTTTTCCGGCTGCTCCGGTTGTTGTTGTTGAGCCAAGGAAGTCTCCAGAATGGTAAAAATAGTATTTATCGAACTAAGGCGTCCAACATCAGGCTATATATTTTGATGAGATTTAGGTAAAAGCACCGCGTACGCTAAGAATTGAGATGAATTACCGACAATTCTGCGCTGCTTCGCAACATCTACTACACTAGCAAACTAGTTTGATACCCAGTGATAGTAGTATTTGTATAATTTATCAGAGTATCGACATTCAGGTCAGACACTTGGTTCAAATTTACACGCGGAAATGCCATGCCGCAAACACAGCGCAACAAATTAACCAGTTAGCAACAAAATCAAAAGTAACATGACAACCACAACAAAAGTCCCTCAAAAACGCAGTTTAGCTACTTTAGCCGGATTAATTCCCTACCTTTCTCCTTATAAGCGCCAATTTGTACTGGCTGGGATTGCGCTATTGGTCGCCGCTGCCGCAACGTTGGCGATCCCTTACGCTTTCCGACAAATGATTGATTTGGGCTTTGGTGGAAACGGCATCAAGGACCCAAGCCACATTGATCTGTATTTTCTGGCTTTATTCGGCGTCGCGTGTATTTTGGGCGTAGCCACCGCGGCACGTTTTTACATGGTGTCCTGGCTTGGTGAACGCGTCACTGCGGACCTGCGCAGCGCTGTCTACTCCCACGTCGTGACCCAAAGTCCACAATTCTTTGAGACTACCAAAACTGGCGAGGTGCTCTCTCGCATCACGACCGATACCACGCTGATTCAAGCGCTGGTCGGGACCAGTATTTCAATGGCGTTACGCAATGGTTTACTGTTCGCTGGCGGCTTGATTATGTTGTTCGTCAGCAGTATCAAACTGAGCTCGATCATCATCGTCATGCTGGCCTTGGTAGTGCTACCAATCGTCTGGTTTGGACGGCGCGTACGAAAACTGTCTCGCGCCTCGCAGGATCGTGTTGCAGACGCCTCGGCGATGGCGGGTGAAATCTTGAATGCGATGCCGACTGTACAAGCCTTCACGCATGAAAACATCGAAGGAAACCGTTTTAAAGGCGCCATTGAAAGTGCGTTCGCAACTGCAATGGAGCGAATCCGCGCCCGTTCGTTGTTAACCATGATGGCGATTTTACTAGTGTTCGGTGCGATCGTATTCGTACTATGGTTGGGCGCGCACGCGGTCGTGCAAGGCAAAATGAGTGGCGGTGAACTGGGACAATTTATCTTGTACGCAGCGCTGGTTGCCGGTTCAATCGGTGCGTTGGCAGAAGTCATGGGCGATACGCAACGCGCTGCCGGCGCGACTGAACGCTTACTGGAATTATTATCGGCTAAGTCACCTGTTCAGTCATTATTAGTACCTGAAAACTTGCCGCCACGTACCGAACAAGGTGCGGCAGTAACGCTGGAAAATGTTGCCTTTCATTATCCATCCCGTCCAGACACGGCGTCGTTATCAGCGTTCTCGTTGACTATTCGTCCCGGTGAGACCGTCGCGATCGTTGGTCCTTCCGGCGCGGGTAAAACCACTTTATTTCAACTATTGCTGCGCTTCTATGACCCGCAACAAGGCAGCATCAAACTGGACGGCGTAGACATTAAGTTTCTGGATTTGCATAGTTTACGTGATGCCATCGGGATCGTTCCACAAGACACCGTCATCTTTTCTGCCAATGCGATGGAAAATATTCGGTACGGTCGGGTCGACGCTACGGATGCAGAAGTCATCGCAGCGGCGACCATGGCAGCCGCCGATGAGTTTATTGTCAGGCTTCCTGAAGGATATCAATCGTTTCTGGGCGAACGCGGTGTACGTTTATCTGGCGGCCAGCGTCAACGCATTGCGATCGCCCGCGCCATGTTGAAAAATCCACCATTACTGTTACTGGATGAGGCCACGAGCGCACTTGACGCCGAATCTGAGCGTGTTGTCCAAGGCGCATTGGAAGCTGCCATGGTCGGTCGTACCACGCTGGTGATCGCTCACCGTTTGGCGACAGTCCAACGGGCCGATCGGATTATCGTGCTGGAACACGGCCATATAGTCGAAACAGGAAACCACGCGTCACTTGTCGCACAAAATGGCCTTTACGCGAGTCTGGCGGCGCTGCAATTTGGCACTGCAATTTAATAATGGCATCATCTAAAACCCTTTGATCGGAAAACCGCTATGAGCTTATTATTTTCACCCTTAACTTTACGTAGCGTCACGCTGCCAAACCGGATCGCCGTCGCTCCGATGTGTCAATATTCGGCCCAGGATGGCTTTGCTAACGACTGGCACATGGTGCATTTGGGCAGTCGTGCGGTGGGCGGCGCTGGACTGGTGATTGTTGAAGCGAGCGCGGTCGTTGCCGATGGCCGAATCACACCCGAGGATCTTGGCATCTGGAAAGATGAACATATTGCGCCATTACGCCGGATCACGCAGTTCATTGCTCAGCAAGGCGCAGTAGCCGGCATTCAGCTAGCCCATGCCGGACGCAAAGCCAGTGTCACGCGACCATGGGAATCGACGCAAGGCAGCATTCCATTAGCGCAAGGTGGCTGGCAAACGGTAGCACCGTCGGCACTGGCCTTCGACACTAGTTTCGCAACGCCGTTAGCACTCACGGTGGAACAAATTGCCGATATAGTGCAAGCGTTTGTCGCTGCTGCAGAACGTGCCCACAAGGCTGGTTTCAAACTGATCGAAATACATGCAGCACACGGCTATTTGTTGCACGAATTTCTATCGCCATTAAGCAATACCCGCACCGATCAATACGGGGGCAGCTTTGAAAACCGCATACGTCTGGTCATGGAAGTCGTCACTGCTGTCCGTCAGGTCTGGCCTCAAGAGTTACCGATGTTTGTGCGGGTCTCTGCGACAGAATGGGTCGAGGGCGGCTGGAACCCGGATGAAACAGTGGCTTTGAGCGTATTGCTACGGGAAGCGGGTATCGATCTGGTGGATATCTCGACTGGTGGCAATGCGGCCAATGCCGTCATTCCGGTCGGTCCGGGATATCAGACGCAATTTGCGGCCCGCGTTAAAAAAGAAGCAGGCATTGCCAGCGGTGCAGTTGGCATGATTACGGAGCCGATTCAGGCTGAACACATTTTGCGCACCGAACAAGCCGACCTGATCTTGCTGGCGCGTGAATTGTTGCGCAACCCTAACTGGCCACTACACGCTGCGGATGCGCTGCGTGCCGAAACACCATGGCCACCGCAATATGCTCGCGCCACATCACGCAAAATGCCAATGCGGCCGTCGATTGATTATGGCGATGAGTGAAATCAATCGCGTATAAATTAGCCGTAACTTCGTTCACTCTTAGTTCACGTTAAGTACCGACTAACAGCGATTACGAGAAATCAGCGCTGCCGAACCCGTGAGACGGTTTGGGAGCGTGACCGCAACATCAAGTCGCGGACATACCAAGTCCGACGGCGACTTCAGAAATCAGGCGACGCAACCACACCACGTCGGGCGCAACATGCGAGCGCGTATGCCACAGCATGTAAAACCGCATCTTCGGCATGTCGAAAGGAAGCGGAAATACCTGAATCGGCCAGTCCTTCACAAAGTAATTAGCGAACTGACGACCGGTCGTAAAAATCAAATCTGACTTTGCCAACACATGCGGGACCAATGCAAAATAGGGAATCGCCACCTGAATGTTGCGCTTTAATCCTTGCTCCGCCAAAGCCGCATCAATGCTGCTCCGATGGCCTTCGATGTATGGGGTCGGTGCAAGGTGCGGCATCTCAACGTAATATTTTAGCGTCAGTCCCTTTTTGGCAACCGGGTGATCACGGTGCATCATGCAGACGACTTCGTCCTCAAACAGTTGCGCAAGATGCAAATGCTCAGGCGGATCGGGCCAATTACCGATGACCAGATCCAGCCGTCCGGTCTCCAGCGCATTAGAATAATCCAGCCCAGCATCAAGTGCATGCACCATCAGACTGGCGCCAGGAGCGCGCCGCCGCACTTGTTCAATGATCGAGGGAATCAACAAAACGTTCAGATAGTCCGGCGTTCCTACATGGAATATCCGTACAGTGCTTCCTGCTTCAAATGCTGCTACCGGTGCGCCGATTTTTTCAAATACATCGAGTCCTTCCTTCGCCAGCGCCAATAGTTCCTGCCCGCGCTCGGTTGCTACCATTCCCGTTTTGCCACGCACTAAAATGGCATCGCCGGTCAACTCGCGCAAGCGCTTCAACGTATTGCTGATAGTCGGTTGCGATTGCCCCAACTTAATCGCCGTGCGTGACACACTCTTCTCCACCAGCAAAGTATGCAAGACGCGAAGCAGATAGGTATCGAGATGATGATTAGCGCGAGAAGTCATTAACAGTGGAGGAAAATTGAGTGAACATGAGGCGAACATAAGCCATCGGACAAATATGCCTGACAACTACCAAAAAAGTGTCTTTATACATTCTTGAAGGATAACGGATAAGTGACTGATTGAGTATATTCACATTCGCACAACCCTCATTCGTTTGATGCCTCTTTTCTGCTGTTGGGTGTACGCAATGCGTTGACGAAAAGAGTGCGCATGATTGGTGCACATTTTATGCGCTCCGATTATTCTCATCTCAAGCGGTCTCGGATAAACATTTTCCAACGATGACCGGCATTGAAGGCTTACATAAAGAGATTCACCAAAAATAGGCTCTTTTGAGGCGGCATTACATGATTCAAATTCGATTTCCTACCAACTTTAGACGACCGGTCTAATTTACGCTATACTTGCTAATATCATGCGAGCAACCTACGACATCACCAAACGCCACATACTCGACGCTGGACAGCAAATTATTGCGGTCAAAGGCTTCGCGGGCGTTGGATTAAGCGAAATTCTGAGCGCTGCAGATATTCCAAAAGGATCTTTTTACCATTACTTTGGATCAAAGGAACAATACGGCTGCGCGCTTCTTGAGCAATATTTTGATGAATATCTGGTTAAGCTCAAGCAAATACTGCACGCTCCCTTCGATGCTTCCAATACGGCACAATCAGCACGTTACCGGCTCTTGCAGTATTGGGGAGGATGGGTTGAAAGTCAGTCAAGCCACGACCCCAAGGGACGATGCATGGTGGTGAAGTTGGGCGCTGAAGTTGCCGACTTGTCGGACGATATGCGCATTGCACTGTGCAAAGGGACCAAACGCCTCATGGAGCAGTTGGCTATTTGCATTACCGAGGGCATCACAGAAGGTTCTCTGGATTCTCAGCTTAATCCCGAAAAAACGGCTGAAATGCTTTACCAAATGTGGCTGGGCGCAAGCCTCCTTGCCAAGCTACAACGTGATCGCCGCCCTCTCGAAAACGCCATGGAGACCACCATCAGCGTTTTGAAACAAGGGTAAAACCGCTTCCTTAGCAGTCTTACATTTGTTTACGAGAATCTCCCTGTTCATTCAGCCTATTAACTGAATGCTTTAAACAATCAAAAGCTATTTCTAACCCACATCGCTTGATTTACATGACAGCCCTATTGACTCGTCTTTTAGCTAGTCGACCGGTCTAATTTATAACTAATAAGGAATCGTATGTTTAATTTCGAACTCTATAATCCAACAAAAATTGTATTTGGTCGCGATACCGTCGCCAAACTATCTACATTAGTCCCAACTGATGCGCGCGTATTGATCTTATTCGGTGGTGCAAGCGCACAAAAAAATGGCACACTTGATGAAGTAAAAGCTGCGCTGGGCACACGCGAAGTGCAGGAATTTTCCGGCATCGAACCCAATCCTTCCTACGAAACCCTGATGCGTGCCGTAGAACACGTGCGCCGTGAAAAGATCGATTTCCTGCTAGCCGTGGGCGGTGGCTCCGTCATTGACGGCACCAAATTTATCGCCGCAGCCGCACACTTCGATGGTGAGCCTTGGGATATCGCCGTCAAAGGTGGCGTCAATATAACCAATGCTTTACCTTTTGGGACGGTGTTGACATTGCCCGCCACCGGCTCAGAAATGAACAATGGCGGCGTTGTGACGCGTAAATCAATCCAGGCCAAACTCGCCTTTCATAGCCCGTTGGTTTATCCGCAATTTTCGATACTTGATCCGAGTAAAACCTTTACCTTGCCACCACGTCAAATCGCCAACGGCGTTGTCGATGCCTTCGTGCACACAGTAGAACAATATTTGACCTATCCGGTAAATGGTCAGGTACAGGATCGCTTTGCTGAGGGATTGCTGCTGAGCCTGATTGAAACCGGTCCTCGCGTCATGGCCGAACCCAACGACTATGATGCGCGTGCTAACTTGATGTGGGTGGCGACATTGGCATTGAACGGTTTGATCGGTGCCGGCGTACCGCAAGATTGGGCGACGCATATGATCGGCCACGAACTGACGGCGCAATATGACATTGATCACGCCCGTACCCTGGCAATCGTGTTGCCATCGCTATTGACAGTACAACGCGAAAACAAGCGTGCCAAACTGCTGCAATATGCTGCGAGAGTGTGGAACATCACAGAAGGTAGCGAAGATGCCCGAATTGATCAAGCTATCCAGAACACCCGCGATTTCTTTGAAAGCATGGGCATTAAAACTCGCCTCGGAGATTATGAATTGGGTCAGGCTGCCATTGATATTGTGGTGACACAATTGAGTGCGCACGGGATGACAAAGTTAGGCGAACACAAGGATATTACGCTGGAAGTGAGTCGCAAAATCCTTGAAGGCGCTTTATAGTAAAAGAGACATCCATACCGGATCAGAATGACGTGGCGTACGCGTAACCGCAACCGTACGCATCTGTTCCTTTAATAAGCTGCGAATAGTGCGTGAGCGTTACTGCGTCACTACCGGGCCGGATTTCTTTTTCTCGCATAAACTAATGCAATGCTATTTCATTCGATAGCCATCCTACCGACAACGCCGGGACACCGGCGTTGGTTCAACTTTCAGGAGACATAACCATGCCTAAAGACAACACACTCAATCGCAGTATCGTCCTTGCCGCCCGTCCACATGGCGCGCCGACGGCCGAAACGTTTCGGTTAGAAGAAACGGCTGTCCCGACGCCCGCAACCGGTCAACTATTGCTGCGCACTCTGTATCTGTCGCTTGACCCTTATATGCGCGGCCGTATGAGCGACGCACCATCTTATGCTGAGCCAGTGGCGGTGAATGCGGTTATGGGCGCTGGCACAGTCGCCCGCGTAGAGGCATCGCTGCATTCTGATTTCAAAGTAGGCGATCTTGTGCTCAGCTATAGCGGCTGGCAAGACTATATGTTGTCCGATGGCACCGGTCTGACAAAACTTGATCCTCATCTTCTTAAGCCATCGCACGCGTTAGGGGTACTGGGCATGCCCGGCTTTACCGCGTATGTCGGCTTGCTCGATATCGGTCAGCCGATAGCTGGCGAAACTGTGGTCGTTGCTGCTGCAACCGGCGCGGTTGGCTCTTTAGTAGGACAAATCGCTAAGCTGAAAGGATGTCACGTCGTAGGAATCGCAGGCGGTGCAGAAAAGTGCACATATGCAGTCGATGAGCTAGGTTTTGATGCCTGTATTGATCATCGCAGCAAAGACTTTCCACAGCAACTGGCCGCAGCCTGCGATAAAGGGATTGACGTCTATTTTGAAAACGTTGGTGGTGCAGTATTTGATGCCGTACTACCGCTGTTGAATTCATTTGCACGTATTCCAGTATGCGGCTTAATCGCCAACTATAACGCGACAGGATTACCGGAAGGACCAGATCGCTCATCAATACTTTCACGCGCGATATTGACCCGCCGCCTGAAGATACAAGGATTTATTAATTCAGATTATGCCCCACGTCATAACGCGTTTTTTAGCGAAATGAGCGGCTGGTTAAAAACTGGAAAAATTAAATATCGCGAGGAGTTTGTTGACGGTCTGGAGAATGCACCGCAAGCGTTCATCGGACTGCTTGAAGGTAAAAATTTCGGCAAATTAATTATCAAGGTTGCAGAATAAAGTCCTGCCTTAGTTGGGGTCAGCGTAACCGTATTCACGCTTGCCAAGAATGTCTGATAACAACAAAAAACGCTCGCGAACCGGAATAACCGGAGCGCGAGCGTTTTTACTACCATTAGCCGTCAGACATCCCATCAGGCAGACCGCGATGAACGCACCACGCCGCTGACCGACTTTGCATAAGCCCTAGTTTATTTAGTGCCGAATATCCGATCCCCTGCATCACCTAAGCCAGGAACAATATACGCATGTTCATTAAGGTGGGAATCCAGACTGGCCACATATAATTTAACGTGTGGATGCGCATCCTGAAATACTTGCACGCCTTCCGGTGCGGCAACCAACGCTAGAAAAACAATTTGCGCATCGGTCACACCACGCTGCTTGAGTACATTGACCGCATACACGGCTGAGTTGCCTGTCGCCACCATCGGGTCACAAAGAATAAACGTGCGCTCAGCCAAATCCGGCAAACGCACAAGATACTCAATCGGCTCCAGCGTGGCAGGATCGCGGTAGACGCCAATATGTCCCACGCGGGCCGATGGCACCAAATCCAACAAGCCATCACTCATACCAATACCTGCACGCAGAACTGGCACCACGGCAAGCTTACGTCCGGCAATTACCGGCGCGTCCATACTTTGAATCGGGGTTTCAATACGCTGTGTCGTCAACGGCAAATCCCGCGTGATCTCATATCCCATCAATTGGGTAATTTCACGCAACAACTGGCGGAAAGTACGCGTCGACGTATCCTTACTACGCATATGGGTCAGCTTGTGCTGAATCAACGGATGATTAAGGATAAACAGATTGGGGAAACGCGGGTCGCTGAGCATAAGAATGAGACGAAAAATGATCGGTTGAGGTGAGCGAAACAAGGCAACGTATCTGTCAACAAGTGCCGCCGTATTTTCAGGCGGCGCTTATGAAACTCTCATGCACCTTTTGGAAAGTTTTATGCGACTCTTTAACGGCACCATCGAGGCCCATGCACAGTATGACAACCACCAGCAAACACCAACTACTGCGTGATGGATGCCGAGTTTTTTTCAGGTGCGACTAAAGTCAGCAAAGCTAAAATTTGCTCCAACTCATGGCGTACTTCGATCAGGTTAATTTTATTCTGTGCAGCTTCCGCGGCGGCGGCCATAGAATCTTTTTCTGCCTGCGCCATCCTGCCATCGAGTTTGTTACGCGCACCGCTAATGGTGAAACCTTGCTCATATAACAGTTCGCGGATACGCCGAATCAACAATACTTCATGATGTTGATAATAACGACGATTACCGCGCCGCTTAACCGGCTTCAATTGCGTAAATTCCTGCTCCCAATAACGCAAAACGTGCGGTTTTACGCCACAAAGTTCACTTACTTCACCAATAGTGAAATAGCGCTTTGCAGGAATAGGCGGCAAGACGATAACCTCAGATTTACTAATACGATCATTCATGAATTAGCTTAAAGAACGAGGGAAAAAGGTTGTTGCGAAGTCGCTTCGACCATGCCTTTAAGCTTCTGACTGGCATGAAAAGTGACGACACGACGCGCGGAAATAGGAATCTCTTCACCGGTTTTAGGGTTACGACCAGGTCTTTGTGGCTTGTCACGTAATTGAAAATTACCGAAGCCTGATAACTTAACCGCTTCGCCGCGTTCCAACGCATTCCGCATTTCATCAAAAAAAGTTTCGACCATATCTTTGGCTTCACGCTTGTTAAGGCCAACTTGTTCAAATAAAAGCTCCGCCAACTCGGCTTTTGTTAATGTCGGTAAATCTTTTTCAGCCTGCGAGCGCGCTTGTGCCTCGCGCATCGCCCGATTCAGATCAGCGTCCAATACCGATTCAAACTCAACTGCCTGCATATCGCTCATTCTGCGTTCATTCCGTTGTTCTCACCCTGTTTTGCGATTCGCCACGTCAAAAAAACGAGCATTCTACTTATGCGACTTTTCAGCACGAACAGCTTCGTCATAGCGCCTCTCAGTCACGCACCTGGAGCTTACTTTAAAGCATAGCCTTATTTTCCAACCATAAAGATTAACTTTAAGGTTGGCTCAAAGCTGGCATGAAAAAACCTACCAACGACACTTACTACTGGCACAAACTTCACGTCAAAATGTAAGCCTACCAAATGTGTATTACCTGACAGGTTTTATGTTTTTTAACAATCCAGCGTTTGCTTAACTGCGCAATTTCGCGCCGTCAATCTTTCCAATTGCCGCAATCAAAGCGGTCATGGCAGCATCAACGGTATCGTCTTGAAGGGTGTTTTCAGTATCTTGCAAGGTAAACCGGAAAGCAAGACTTTTTTCGTCATTTTCTAATCCCTTGCCATGATATTCATCAAATAAAACAAAGGCTTGCAGAATTCGACAGGCGTTGTTAGTACTCTTTTCGGTGGCAAAAATATCCAGCAAATCTTGCGCGGGAACACCTTGATTGACGACCACCGCGAGGTCCCGTACCACTGCCGGGAATTTAGAAATGTCGACGTACTTGGGAACTTCGCGTTGCTGTAAAGCCTCTACCGTAATCTCAAATACAACTGCCGCCAGCGGAAGGTCATATTTCTGCTGCAAGCGCGGATGCAGCTCACCAATGAATCCAACGGCCTTGCCGTTCAACATGACCTGTGCCGAGCGGCCAGGATGCAAGGCCGGATGATCAATCTTAGCGAAGCGCAATATTGCCGGAGCGAATAAGGCCTCGAGATCTGCCTTTACATCATAAAAATCGACGACGCGGCTAACCTGTCCCCATTGCTCTTCAGCGTAGGGACCGTACGCCAGACCAGCGACATGTTTCTGTTGATCGAACCCTGCGACTGCTAACGCGCCGTCCTGGCTATCTACGTTACGCAAAAATACGGTACCAGATTCAAAAATACGGACGCGACTCACTTTACGGTTCAAGTTGTATTTCACATTTGCGACCAAACTGGCGATCAATGAAGAACGCATCACGCTCATCTGACTAGCGATAGGATTGATCAGTTTGATTGGTTGCACGTTAGCCGCAAAGTCAACTTCCCAGGCTTCTTCGACAAAGCTAAAGTTAATCACTTCCTGATAGTCCAGCGCGGCTAGCTTATGGCTGATTGCGAACAAAGAGCGCGTATTTTCAGGCGCAATAAACATTTCATTCGGCGCAACCGGCGGCAATGCAGGTATATTTTCAAAACCGTACACGCGCACGATCTCTTCGATCAGGTCTTCTTCAATTTCGATATCGAAACGGTAGGACGGCGGTGTAACCGAAAAAATACCCGGCTCTTGCGTAAACGTCAGATTAAGGCGTGTAAAAATATCCGCTATCAGTGCATCGGTCAGCGGCACACCAATCACCTTCACAGCGCGAGCGGTGCGAACGGTGACGGGCAAGCGTAACGGCAAGTTAATTTTTTGGTCGTCAACAGGACCGACTTTGGTATCGCCGTTGCCGCAAATTTCGATGAGCAACGCTGTGATCCGTTCGATATGTTCAACCGTGGTCGCAAAATCAACGCCCCGTTCAAAACGATGCCCGGCATCTGTGGAAAAATTAAACCGGCGTGCGCGTCCCTGAATCGCTTGCGGAAACCAAAACGCTGCTTCGAGATAAATGTTCTGCGTCTCCAACGAAACAGCGGTCGCGTCACCACCCATGATACCGGCCAGCGATTCGATTTGCTGTTCGTCTGCAATAACGCCAATCCACTCATCAACACTAACGGTATTGCCGTTTAACAGCTTGAGTGACTCACCCGTTTTTCCCCAACGTACATCAAGAATGCCATGGATTTTATCCAGATCAAACACGTGGGTCGGACGACCGAGTTCCAGCATTACATAATTGGAGATATCCACCAGTGCCGATATCGAGCGTTGACCGCTGCGTTCCAGACGTTGCTTCATCCATTGCGGCGTCGCAGCCCTGGCATTCAAACCGCGAATAACGCGGCCCGAAAAACGGCCGCATAAATCTGGTGCCGAAATAGTGACCGGCAATACTTCTGAAATATTGGCGCTTACTGCCTGGTAAGCTGGATGCTTAAGTTCGGTGCCGGTTAATGCAGACACTTCGCGCGCCACGCCCAATACGGAAAGGCAATCGGCCTTATTCGGCGTCAGTTTAATCGTGAATTTCAGATCATTCAGCTCATAATAATCACGAAAATTCATTCCTACTGAAGCATCGCCGGGCAATTCCAGCAGACCTTCGTTTTCTTCGGATAATTTCAGTTCACGGGCCGAACACAACATGCCGTGCGATTCAACTCCACGCAACTCGCCCACTTTGATTTCAAAAGGTTTGCCGTCAGCACCCGGCGGCAGCATGGCTCCCGGCATCGCGCACGGCACTTTAAGGCCAGCGCGAACGTTCGATGCGCCGCACACGATTGTCAACGCAGTGCCGGTTCCAACATCGACCTGACACACATTGAGTCGGTCTGCGTTCGGATGTTTGGCGATGTCTAACACGTGGCCAACCACGACATTCGTGAACGGCGGCGCAACCGGCGCGACCTCTTCTACTTCGAGGCCTGACATCGTCAGCAAGTGGGATAATTCGTCCGAAGTCATGCTCGGATTGACCATTGTACGCAGCCAGCTTTCAGAGAATTGCATAGTAAACCTTCAAAAACCTTTCATCATGGAAGACTCGGATCAGCTTGCTCGCCATGAAGGCGGCACATAGCATCCGAGACGTCTTGGGCGAGCGCGATTTCTAATTAAATTGCTTTAAAAAGCGCAAATCGCCTTCGTAAAATAGACGCAAGTCGCTGATCCCGTAACGCAACATTGTCAAGCGCTCGAGACCTGAGCCGAACGCAAAACCGATAAACTGCTCAGGGTCAAGACCCATATTGCGCACAACGCTCGGGTGAACCTGACCTGCACCGGACACTTCTAACCAACGCCCTTTTAGTGCGCCACTGCCAAATGCGATATCGATTTCGGCCGATGGTTCGGTGAAAGGAAAATAAGAAGGTCGGAAGCGGACTTGTAAATCGTCGGTTTCGAAAAACGCTTTGACGAAATTCAGGTACACGCCCTTTAGGTCGGCAAAACTGATATCTTCAGCGATCCACAAACCTTCAACCTGATGAAACATCGGCGAATGGGTAGCATCACTGTCCACACGATAAGTGCGACCGGGTGCGATTACTTTGATCGGTGGCTTGTTCATGCGCGCATAGCGTACCTGCATCGGACTGGTATGCGTACGCAATAGCAACGGCTTGCCTTGTGTGTCATTGCCTTCGATGTAGAAGGTATCCTGCATTGAGCGCGCAGGATGATTTTCCGGGCTATTCAATGCGGTAAAGTTAGTCCAATCTGTTTCGATTTCGGGACCGTCGGCCACATCAAAACCAATCGACCGGAAAATTTCTTCAACCCGTTCCCAGGTCCGCATCACGGGATGAATTCCGCCAACGCCACGACCACGACCAGGCAAAGTCACGTCAATTGCCTCGGCATTCAAACGGACTTGCATCTGCGCGTCTGCCAGCGCATCACGGCGCGCGGTCAGCGCGTTCTCGATCTGCTGTTTGGCGACATTGATCACGGCACCTTGCACTTTACGTTCGTCCGGTCCGAGCTTGCCCAGACCTTTCATTTGCTCGGTAATTTGACCGGTTTTGCCAAGATATTTGGCTTTGGCGTTTTCCAGCGCAGCCGCATCAATTGCGGCAATAAAATCAGCCTGGGCTTGCGTTACAAGTTGTTCTAGGGAGTTCATGCAGTTTTTCCTGCTCCAATGGGAAGCCGAAAAATTCCAATAAGCATTAGTAATGAAGGGGAGAAATTAAAAAAGTGTTTAAATAACGGCGTTATCCGCATCCACTGCGTTACACCTATCGTCAAATTGCCAAGGGCATTCAGGCGGCGTAACAACACACTTTTAATCTATCCACACTCTCATTTCCAAAGCAAACGGGAACAAGAAACCATTAAAAATTCAGCAAAGACAAACGAATGAAATCGTATTCGATACAGAATAAAATGGCAGTTAAAAAACACAAACGGGGCATAAGGTATACACCTCTGCCCCGCTCGGGATTGCGCATGCTTCATAAATTAAAGTTACCTGAGGTGACCTCAACTCAGCTGCACTAGCAAAACTACGTCGTTAATTACGCAGCGATGATGGCTTTAACTTGATTGACAATCGCAGCAAACGCTGGCTTGTCCATCACTGCCATATCGGCCAGGACTTTACGGTCCAGTTCGATAGAGGCACGTTTCAGACCATTCATGAATACGCTGTATGTAACGCCATGCTCACGAGAAGCGGCGTTAATACGGGCGATCCACAATGCACGGAAGACGCGCTTCTTGTTACGACGATCGCGATACGCGTATTGACCAGCGCGCATAACTGCTTGCTTGGCAACACGGTAAACTTTACTGCGGCGACCGCGGTAACCCTTAGCAAGGGCTAGAACTTTTTTATGACGGGCACGAGCTGTAACCCCACGTTTTACTCTAGGCATAGTAACTCCTTAATAGTGTGAGGTTATGAGTTCGGCAACATTGCGCGGACGGATACCATGTTTGTTTCATGGACACCGACTGAACCACGCAAATTACGTTTGGTCTTGGTTGTTTTTTTGGTCAGGATGTGACGTTTGAACGCTTGACCGCGCTTAACAGTTCCACCCGGACGGACGCGAAAGCGCTTCTTAGCACCGCTTTTCGTTTTCATTTTTGGCATGATTCTATCTGTCCTTAAGGACAGCTCCTTTTTTAACATGATTGTAGGTGGCAACAATCGTTGCACTTGTATGCCTACTCTCACTTGTTTAAACCTGACCACCCAATTCCGTGACCAGATTTTGCAACGGAATCAAGTCCGTTGCTTTTGGATCGGGCGGGCGATAAATCGGTCACCTGATCACAAAATTTGAAAAGAAATGCAATCAACGGAGTCATCCGAATCATTCACTCCTTCTTTGTATTATTTCTTTTTCTTAGGGCCAATGATCATGATCATCTGGCGCCCTTCCATCTTAGGCCACTGCTCAACTTGTCCGAACGGCTCAAGATCAGATTTAAGGCGTTCCAACATGCGCACACCGATATCCTGGTGGGCCATTTCACGACCGCGAAAACGCAGGGTGATTTTGGTTTTATCGCCGTCTTCAAGAAACTTGGTCAAATTGCGCAGTTTGATGCCGTAATCGCCATCATCGGTACCCGGACGGAATTTAACTTCCTTGACCAGAATAACCTTCTGTTTCAATTTGGCTTCGTGGGCTTTCTTCTGTTCCTGGTATTTAAACTTACCATAGTCCATCAGACGCGCAACGGGAGGCTGAGCAGTCGGCGCAATTTCCACCAGATCTACGTTAGCTTCTTCAGCCAGACGAAAGGCTTCCGCCAACGAAACGATACCGAGCGGTTCGTTTTCGACGCCGCTTAGACGCAATTCAGGTGCTGTTACTTCACCATTTATGCGATGTGACTTGTCCGTAGCTATTGCAGTTTCCTTTAAAAATCAAATAGATAAGCCGTGCTTCCACGCTTTGGGTTTTCCGTTCAGGCTTTGGTTTCGACCTCAATTTTAAGGCGTTCTACCAATGCGTCAATTGACATGACACCTAAATCGACATTACCCCGCGCACGCACGGCCACTGTATTTGCATCACGCTCCTTATCACCAATAACGAGGATATAGGGCGGTTTTTGCAAAGAATGCTGGCGTATTTTATAGGTAATCTTCTCATTACGCAAATCTGCCTCTACTCTAAATCCTTGTTTCTTCAGCGTTTGTGCAACACTTTGCACGTATTCCGACTGTGCATCCGAGATATTCAAAATAACAACCTGAACCGGTGCCAGCCATAAAGGCATCGCGCCAGCGTGGTTTTCAATCAAAATACCAATGAAACGCTCCAACGAACCTACAATCGCCCGATGCAACATGACCGGAACCTTGCGATTGTTATCTTCTGTCACATATTCCGCGCCCAAACGACCAGGCATTGAGAAATCGACCTGCATCGTGCCACATTGCCATGAGCGACCAATAGAGTCTTTCAGATGATATTCAATCTTCGGACCATAAAACGCACCCTCACCCGGCAATTCCTCCCAAGTGGTTCCTGACGCACGCAGAGCGTCGCGTAGTGCGTCCTCAGCCTTGTCCCACACATCATCTTCACCGACGCGTTTTTCCGGTCGCAGGGCTAGTTTGACCGCGACTTCGGTAAAACCGAATCGATCATAGACTTCACGTACCACTTTATCAAAAGCCGCAACTTCGCTCTGGACCTGATCTTCGGTACAGAAAATATGACCATCATCTTGCGTAAAGCCGCGCACACGCATCATGCCGTGCAAAGCGCCGGACGGTTCGTTGCGATGGCATTGACCAAACTCGCCAAAGCGCAGCGGCAAATCGCGATAGCTATGCAGTGTAGAGTTAAATATTTCGACATGGCCCGGGCAGTTCATCGGCTTCAGCGCATAGCTGCGATTTTCCGATTCAGTTGTGAACATATTGTCACGGTAATTTTCCCAGTGCCCGGTTCTTTCCCACAACGAACGATCCAGAATCTGTGGTGCCTTTACTTCCTGATAACCATTATCTTGATAGACACGGCGCATGAACTGCTCAACTTGTTGCCAGATAGTCCATCCTTTTGGATGCCAGAAAATCAAACCTGGCGCCTCTTCCTGCATATGGAATAAATCTAAAGCGCGGCCTAGTTTGCGGTGATCGCGCTTTTCTGCCTCTTCCAGCATGTGCAAATAGGCTTCCTGATCTTCTTTTTTAGTCCACGCAGTGCCGTATACCCGTTGCAGCATTTCATTTTTAGCATCACCACGCCAGTAAGCGCCCGCTAACTTCATCAATTTGAAGACTTTTAGCTTGCCGGTAGAAGGTACGTGCGGACCGCGGCACAAGTCGGTGAACGACCCTTCGGTATAGAGCGAAACCTCTTGATCAGCCGGAATTGATTCGATCAACTCAGCCTTATACGCCTCACCAATTGACTTGAAGTAAGCGACCGCTTCGTCACGTGGCAATACCCGGCGTGTCACTGGCTCGTCTTTTTTTGCCAGTTCTGCCATTTTCTTTTCGATGACAACCAAGTCTTCCGGAGTGAACGGGCGTTTATATGCGAAGTCGTAATAGAAGCCATTTTCAATCACCGGACCAATAGTCACTTGCGCGTCGGGGAATAACTCTTTGACTGCATAGGCCAACAGATGGGCGGTCGAATGGCGAATCACATCAAGGCCCTCGGCATCTTTGTCGGTAATGATGGCCAAGGCGACGTCGCGCTCAATCAGATATGAGGTATCAACGACGACGCCATCGACTTTACCTGCTAACGCGGCTTTTGCCAGGCCTGTACCAATACTTGCGGCCACTTGGGCGACTGTCAGTGGCGCATCGAATTGACGCTGTGAACCATCGGGAAGTGTAACTGATACCATTTTGAACTCCATATCGATCATCGCTCTACATTCAGCGATGCCATATTAAATAAAATAAATTGATGAATAATGGTCAAAAATGCAGACGAAAAAAAACGCGGACCAGCCGCGCTTTCTCAACAATGAAAAAGACCTCGACTAGTGTCGCGCGCAGATTGCGGTGGTAGTTCGCGGTGTCATAACCAGGATGCCTTTCTCGCTCTTACAGATATTGTTTCGTGTTTTGACTGCTGTGATGGTCTAAAGCCTGCAGATTGACGGATGATACCAGAAAACCACCGCAATATGGGTAGCTGCGCATCAGCCGTCCAACGAGCGATAAGCGGCGGACGTATCGTTTTAGTCGACTATTTGCCGTTTAAGCCTCATCTGCGATGTAGAGCGAGCCAATGGTAAATCACCCACTTAACGACTTATCAAGTTTACACCTTTATTTTGGTACGTTACTCGCTACGACTGATTTGGCGTCATCTGTACGATTCCACCAACCGCCTCCCAATGCCTGAAATAACGCTGCGGTGTCAGCAAAACGGGCCGCTTGCGCCTGCGCCAGATTGATAATCGCTTGCTGATAGATTAGCTGCGCGGTCAACAGCGTTTGCGGACTGGTTGCGCCTAGTTGCACTGATTTTCGAGAAATTTCCAGACTTTGCGCTGCCGCCCGTTCTGCCGCCAATTGCGCTTTAAGCGTTTGGGCGTCATATTGAAGCGCGCGCAAACTATCGGCAACATTTTGAAAAGCAAGAATCACAGTACTACGATATTGCGCAGCAGCTTGCTCAAACAGCGCCTCAGAGGCCCGCTTTTTATGGAGCAGCGCGCCGCCCGAAAACAACGGTTGCGTCAGTCCTCCGGCTAATCCCCAAAATCCGGTTCCACCCGTAAATAAATTACCGAGCTGACTTGCCGAACTCCCGATATTGGCACTCAACGTTATTTGCGGCAGCATATTTGCTGTCGCCACGCCTACCGCCGCTGACGCCGCATGCAACTGCTCCTCTGCAGCACGCACGTCTGGTCGTTGCCGTACCAGATTTGATGGCAGACTCACTGGCAATTGCTGAGGCAAACTTAATTGTGACAAAACGAATTTTTCATCCAATTCATCACTTGGGAAGCGCCCCGCCAACGCAGTCAATCGATCACGTTGCTGAGACAATGCATTTTGTAAAGGAGGCAAAGTAGCCTGCGTCTGCGCCAGTGCCGCATTTTGGATAGATACGTCAGCCAGCGCCACATCACCCAGTTTGTACTGACGTTGCAATAAATCCAGCAATTTAGTCTGCATGCGGATGACGTACTGGGCCGCAGCGATTTGCGCCCGTAAGGACGCCTCCTGAACAGCTGCTGCGACCACATTTGAAGTCAGCGTCAAATAAGCCGCTTCGAGCTGAAAGCGTTGCTGTGCCGCCTGTGCTTGCAAGTTTTCGACCTGACGCCGATTACCGCCAAAAACATCCAGGTTGTAAGACACATTGAGCTGTGCCGTATGCAGATTAAAGACCGGCGTTTCCGACTGAATCGGCGTCGTCGGCACCTTCTGACGCGTCGGCGTGAAGCTCGCATCAACAGTCGGGAAAAAGCTTCCACGCTGCGCCACGACTTGCTCTTCCGCCGCCCGCAAAGCAGCTTGCGCCGACTGCAAATCCGGGCTGGCCTTCAATGCCTGTGCAATCACCGTATTCAAGGGCGCTGACTGAAATAACGTCCACCATTGCGCCGGAATATCCATACCGGCTACAAATTGCTGTTCGGTCCCACCCATTGTCTCGGCAGAAACGGTTTTAGTTTGTAAAGGCTCTTTGGAATAGCCTTGCACCGATGGTGCGTCGGGCTGCCTAAAGTCAGGGCCAACTGCGCAACCGGCCAACACCATGGCGACTGCCAATAACGGAGGACTTGCGAGAGACTGCAACGTACATTTTTTCATGATTTAACCTATTCAATCTTTGGCCGTACTCCGGCTCAACGATCTATTTTTGTTAATCGACTAGCGGCCATCGGGAGTCGGACTTACCCCTTTACGCCGTTCTATCCAACGCTCCAGAGCGAAATAGAATGTGGGCAAAATAAACAGTGTCAACAGCGTCGCGACCACCAATCCACCGACAACGACCGTGGCCAGGCCGCGCTGTACATCGGTGCCGACACCGGTTGCCAGCGCGGCTGGCAACATGCCAACCGACGCTACGGTTGCAGTCATAAGCACCGGGCGGAAACGTTCAGAGGCGCCCGCCAAAACCGCCTCCATTAACATCACACCTTGTTGTCGCACCCGATTGATGTTGGATACCATGATGATGCCGTTTTGTACCGCAACACCAAATAGAGCGATGAAGCCGACGCCGGTCGCAACGTTAATAGTATTGCCAGTGACACGCAATGCGATCAGGCCGCCCAGTGCGGCCAGCGGCACTACACCCAGAATGAGCATGGCTTGGCGCAATTTGCCAAATCCGGCATATAAAATAAGCGCCATCAAACCCAGTACCAGACCGAAGACCACAATCAGACGTGCTTGCGCCCGCTCCTGATTTTCAAACTGGCCGGCCCATTCCAAACGATATTTGGAATGATCAAACTGCACATCGCTAGCGACCCTGGCTTGCGCATCTTTATAATAGGAAAGCAAATCCCGATCTGCGTAATCAAGTCGTACGGTTAACTGTCTGTGCGTACTTTCATGCGTAATCGTACTTTCGCCAGTTCCAGCCCGAATATGCGCTAATTGAGAAAGCGGAATGCGCGCGCCGCTGGATGCCGTAAGGAGCAAATTTCCCAGCGCCTCGGGACCATTCCGACTATCCTTGGGGAACCGAACCGTCACGTTATAGATACGATCGGCAACATACATCTGCGTCACCGGCGCGCCTCCGATACCGGTCTGTATCAAGTTAGAAATATCGGCAATATTGATACCGAGACGGGCAGCGGCAGCCCGATCAATATCAATCACCATCTGTGGGATCGGTGGTTCCTGAAAAATCGATACGTCAGCACTTCCTCGTACGCCGTGCAGAACGTCAACAATGTTATTGCCGATGCGACGCAACTCTTTGAAATCTTCACCATAGATGCGAATCACCAACGGACTATGCGCGCCACCCACCGCGTCATTAACGCCGTCACTAATCGGCTGACTAATACCGATAGAAAAGCCAGGCAGCTGCACTAGCCGTGCGTTGAGACGTCGAACAAAATCGGCCTTATTTTCTCCAGGAGGCCAGGTGTTATATGGTTTCAACCCCACCGGCACTTCCATATGCGACGGCGTCCATGGATCCGTACCGTCATCACTACGACCAAGCTGCGTGACGACATAAGAAACTTCAGGGAACGATAGCAGCGTACGCCTTAATTCGGCCGCCATTTCGCTGCCTTTTTCCAGCGACAATCCAGATGGCATCTGGACTTGCAACCAAAGCGTCCCTTCATCCAGCTGCGGCATGAACTCGCGCCCGGTAACAGCACCTAAAGCAATCACACCGACCAATGCCACCACACCAATCACATACGCAATCGATGGATTGTTCAACATACCACCAAGTGTATTTCGATAACCTGTACTTAACCATTCGAGGGGCTTGTTATGAAATATTTTGCGTGGCTTTCGCAACGCCATATAGGCCAATCCAGGCACCAGAACGATGCTACAAATAAGCGCACCGATCAGCGCGTAGCTGACGGTGAACGCCATTGGTGATAACAGCTTTCCTTCAGCACGTTCAAACGCGAACAACGGCAAATACGCACTAATAATAATCAACGTCGCAAAGAAAATCGGCTTGATCACTTCGGTGGTCGCTGCACGAACTTCTATCTCGGTTAGCTCTTCAGTTGGCTTGGCCTCGCGCCGCCGCAAAATCGCTTCCGTCACAACAATTGCACCATCCACAATGATGCCAAAATCGATTGCGCCCAACGAGAATAAATTCGCTGGCATTTTGGTCAAATACATCATAATGAAAACAGCTACCAACGCCAGCGGAATCGTCACCGCTGCAACCAGCGCACTACGCGGACTACCAAGAAACAAAATCAGCACGATACATACAAGGCCAATTCCCTCCAGCACCGTGTGGCTGACTTTATGGACGGTCAGTTGAATCAGTTCATCGCGATCAATATAAGGAACAATTCGCACCCCTTGCGGCGCCAATTGTTTCTGTAACTGTGCCACTTTTGCATGCACATCCTTGATCACTTCGGACGCATTTTGATATTTCAATAGCTTGACGATGCCTTCAATCGTATCGGGATTGTTGTCCTTGCCAAGAATTCCCTGACGTTCTTGATGACTGTATTGCAGTTTGCCGAGATCACGCACCAAAACCGGCACACCGCTGACTTGCTTGACCACGACATTGCCAAGGTCCGTCAAGCTGCGCATCATCCCCAGTCCACGTACGACATAACCCTGCTCACCACGGGAAATACGACTGCCGCCTGCGTTGGCGTTATTGTTATTGATCGCAGTGGTCACGTCCGGTAGCGAAACGCCAAAGCGCTGCAATTGATTTTGATCAATCTCAAGCTGATATTCCATCGTCATGCCGCCAAAATTGCCCACATCCGCAATACCTGGAATCTGCCGTAATTCGGGGATGACGATCCAGCGCTGAATCTCTGACAGTTCCATCAAATTCTTGCTATCAGACTCAAGCGTGTAGCGATAAATTTCGCCCGAAGGACCGCTGACCGAATCCAGAGTTGGTGTAATCCCTGTTTGCATTGTTACCAGCGCGATGCGCTCAGTGACGCGCTGACGCTCCCAGTAATCTTCAGCACCATCTTTAAACGTCAGTGTAATCAGGGATAAGCCAAATGTGCTGGACGAGCGTATATGTACCAAACCAGGCGTGCCGCTCAATTGACGTTCTAGCGGTATCGTGATCTGTTGCTCAATTTCTTCCGCAGCCAGACCGGGCGCCTGGGTCGTCACCTGTGCGGAGACATCGGAGAGTTCAGGATAAGCTTCTACCGCCATACGGGTCCACGAATAATAGCCAAACAGCGCCACCAAAATCGTCACCAGAATCACTGCATAGCGCTTTTGCAGGCAATAGCGGACGACGTTATTAATCATTAAGAAGCACTCCGCCCTTAGTCACAACCCGATCCCCGACGTTGAGGCCGGCTTGAATACGGACGCTGCTGTTTGCTTCACTACCCAGTTCAACCTTGTGCCTTACAAACGTCCACGGTGTCGTCTCGACGAAAACGGTAGTGTCATCGTTATTCATGAGTAATGCCGAAGTTGGCACTACTGGCGCGGATGTTTGAGCGACGGCGAACGACACCCTTGCAAACATGTTTGGCTTTAATTTTCCATCGGCATTAGGCATGCTGATACGCACCAACGCACGACGTGTATCCGGTTGCAAAACATCGCTGATAAAACTGACGCTGCCTTTAAATGGCATATCAGCATAAGCTGGCAAATGGATCGCCACTTGCTGTCCGGTCTTGATGGATGACACTAAATTTTCAGGCACATTGGCAGTAATCCAGACGTTATCCAGATTCGCTATCGTCATCATCGACGCGGTTGGATCATTGACGCTTTGACCGACGCCGATTGACAATGCCGTGATACTGCCGGAAGTAGGCGCGACGATATTGAGGCGGCGTCCATTGCTATCTGCGCTTACCACACCCAAGGATTTCAACCGCGTATCAGCGCGAGTAAACTCAGCCTGCGCCTGAATGCTTGCGCTTTCAGCTTGCTCCAAATCCTTCGCCGCGCCTGCGCCAGCGTCTTGAACGCCGCGCTGGCGATCAACGATCTTCTTCGCCAGCTGCAAAGTATCGCGGGTCTTCTGTTGGTCCGACGCTGCTTGCGCAAAATCACCCGACGTCATCACCAGCAACAGCTGTCCTTTTTTGACATGATCGCCAAGGCCAACCTTTAGCTCCAACACTTTTCCCGCAACCGGTGGCACGATATTGATGGTCCGGGAAGGATCGGCTTCTACTTGCGCTGGCAATTCCAGAGCATGTGTGGTATCCATTGCCGCAACCAATTGCACGGTAAGACGGTCACGCAGCGGCGAATGCAAAGGAACTAAAATCTGATCGCCTTTTCTAATCAAATTAGGGATTGGCTCAGCGTTGGCATCTGCTGCATGGATAACACCTTTACTGCTTGACGTAATCCAAACGATTCCGGCAATAGCGAGGACACCGATTGCGAGAATACAAACATTTTTTTTTCTAGGCGGGATAGACTTTTGCATGATGGTACTTATAGTAAGAATCGTTGTTCGCTGATCGGGCTGATCTTCCCAACATCAATGTAATTCTGTTGCATTCGTCGCTTTATCAGGTGTTGTAAAAAGAATGCGACATCAATGTATGGCTTCAGGGCTTGGAGGGTTGATCAACTCTCGTGGCGGGAACCTTGCTGATCAAGGCAGATTTCAAAACGTCGGCCTGTCCGGTGTGCTGATCGACGATTTCAAAAACAATTTTTTCACTATTGAAAAATTGGTATAACTGCTCTTTAACATACGTATTTTTGTCACCAGTAACATCTAATGACAAAGATGAAGCCGCTTGTAGATTGGAACTTACAGTGTGCGTACCGGAGCTGGTTTCCATCACCAGGTAGGTCATCGGAGCCAAATTGGCGATCCATTTACCATCCAAAAAAATCTCAGTCTTTTGTTTCGGCTCCATTGTTCCGGGCCGTATCAGATAAATTTTCCCTAAGCCGTTAGTCGGTGCCACAAACTGCTTAGCGTCGGCATCTTCACCTGACGTTGCAAGCGGCACGGTCACGCATTCAATCTGGTGCAGAAACCGTCGACACGGCACCAGCGCATCCTGTGCGTTTGCCGAAGATATCGTCATGCCCAGCGCTAGCAGGATGTAAATAAATAGGATGCGAGTGGAATAAGTCATTGAGTCGGAACTAGCGCCAGTAAGTAATATGGCACAGGGAACCTAACTAATTGACAGGATTCCTTGCGATTCCAGAAGTAACTACTACAGAATAACCACCGATCCTGTCAATAACCTGAAGGAAACCTGACAAAATCCTGACAAACAAAAGATAAGCGATCAATTGATGGTAATAGACTAAATAGAACGCGGACGGAATGCAGATGCCAACATCGCAATCGAAGCAAAGCCATCCAGATGACCGCTGCCAATTTGGATGATTGTGGGGCGACAGACCTGCAATTAGAGCAGCAATGTAGACTGCAACTAAGACTGCAACTTAGTGGGAGTGCCAAGAATAGGAAAGGGGAAAAGCACTGAGAATATGGTGCCGCATGTCGGTCCGGGTTCCACGGTGATTCTGGCCCCATGGTCTTTGGTAATATCGCGCACAATCGCTAATCCCAGGCCATTGCCAGCAATATTGTCATCAATACGATAAAAGCGCGTAAAGATTAACTCTTGCTCCGAGGCGGCGATGCCGGGCCCCGAATCCTCTACCGAGAAAATGCCGCCATCGTTGCCTTGTATCGTATTAACAGTGACAGTGCCGTTGCCAGGTGAGTAGCGGATCGCATTATCGATCAGGTTATCGATCAGATCACGTAATAGAAATGGATCTCCCATTACACGGGTTTTATGCAGATTAAAACCGATGTCGATAGCCTTTTTATCGGCTTCTTCGACGAAATGCTGAATCGACTCTTCCACCAGTTTATTTAATTCAATGACTTCCAGCCGTTCTTTTTCAAATTTTGTCGGCTCCGCTCTTGCCAAGGCTAACAACTGATTAGTCTGGCGGATCATCCGCTCGGTCGACGATGCCATGAGTTTGATCGAATGCGCGGTTTCCGGTTCGCTAGCGTTCTTTTGTAGTAACCATTCCAATTGCGTTCTGAATCCAGCCAACGGGGTTCGTAACTGGTGCGCGACATTTGCCAGAAAATGTTGCTGTCGCTGAGCGCCGTTTTGCACCTTGTTGAGCAAACCGTTGATAGCCGTCACTACTGGCCCAAGTTCCAGCGGCACATTGTTTTCATCCAACGCGGATAAATCGTCGTGGCTACGTAAATTCAAATCCAGCTGCATTTTTTTCAGCGGCAACAAGCCTTTGCTCACAGCAAACCAGATCGTCGCAATCAACATAATCGCTAATAGCGCCTCCAGTATAGAGAGCGCAAAAAAAATGACGGATCGAATATGGTTACGCTTACGTAGCGTTTCTGCGACGCCGATAAATACCTGCTGGCGCCCAACCGTCGTCTGGAGTGCCACTATTCGCACCGGCTCACCGCGCATTTGACCTTCATAGGGCGTAGGCTCGTTTAATGCTTTTTGCTGCGGCAGCGCCGGAAAATCCGCATCACCAGCGAGCAACTTCCCATCTTGGCTTCGCACCACCAAATAAATGGCGTCAAAGTGATCGACTCGCAATACTTGCTCAGCCTGTTGCGACAACATGCTTTCTACCTGGCCATTCTTTTCCTGCAAACGGGGAACCATGGCCCAGCCAGCATCTGCCAGACTTTGATCGAAGGCAATTTGTGCAGGTACCCAAGCCAGCCAATAACTAAGGCCAGCGCCAACAAAATTCACAATGAGGAGCGGCACAATTAGCCACATCAGCAGGTTGATCCGAATACTGTTCATAGCTCGACTTTTTCCAGCATGTAACCGAATCCTCGTATAGTACGAATTTCAATTCCGGCATCCGCAATTTTCAGTCGAATACGCGAGATATAAACTTCCACCGCATTAAGGGTCAGTTCCGCACCCCAAGGTAAAATCGCATCAATGATCTGTTGCCGCGACACCACGCGGGACGCTTGTTGCAGCAGATATTCAAGGACTGCCCATTCACGTACCGAGAGTTCAATCGACTTACCATTGATTTTTGCTCTGCGGGACGACGTATTGAGTGAGAGTCCACCCAAATGCATCTCCAGCGGCTGTGGCGCGCTGCGTCGCAATAAAGCCCTTACACGTGCCACCAATTCCTGTGTCGCAAATGGCTTCACCAGATAGTCGTCGGCCCCAATCTCCAGACCGTAGACCCGATCCTGGACGGAGTCGCGTGCGGTCAGCAACAACACGGGAATATGGCTGCCACGGGCGCGCAAGCGACGGACGACTTCAAAACCATCCATACCCGGCAAACCGATATCCAACACCACTACGGAAATCTCGGTGCGTTGTAACAGTGCGTCAGCATCGCTGCCATTCTGCACCACGTCAACGACCATTCCATGACCTTTGAATATCCGCAAAATGCCGTCGGCAAGTACTGAGTCATCTTCTACCAACAGAATGTGCATAATCTTATTTGCGAAGTGTGAATATGGGGCAGTAAATATGGGAAGCCGCAAGGAGTGCATCTACTAACCACATTATTTAGAAGCCAATTCTAATCGGTATCGTTGATTGAAAGTGCTGCTCGGCTGCGTGATGACAAAACACACCCCCTAGTCGACGGCGCAACAGCAAGATTGAGCAAAAACTATTCGTTATAAAAAGCCATAAAATTATGTAGTATCGTGCGTGGCCGCACTAAATAATGGCCTAATATTAACTATTTATTGGAAAGACGACTCACGCTAACACGCTCCCCTGAGATTACGTGCGCGAAAAGAGTGGTTTCTGCAACGGGAAAAGGGAAGGCAACGCAAGTGAATCTTGGCCTGTTCGAAATACAGCAATGTCACCACGACAAAAGATAACCCGCCCCAGACTGGATAATCGTATTGACCTCCGATTGACCTCTCTTTTTTCATTAAATTGCAACATTGACATCGTCGTCTGCATCATGACTCTGCGCTATTAAAGGATAAAATTCATGACCGCTGCCATTGGTATTATTTCAACTATCTTAATTACCTTAGTCGCATTGCTACACGTCTATTTTCTAATACTTGAGATGGTGTTCTGGGATAAACCACTAGGACTGAAAACGTTTCGCCTGACGCAAGAATTCGCCACCGCCTCCAAGGCATTAGCAGCGAATCAAGGCTTATACAACGGGTTTCTAGCTGCCGGTTTGTTGTGGGGACTTTGGTTGGGACCAAACGGATTCTCGATCAAAGTGTTTTTCCTGCTATGCGTCATCATTGCTGGCTTATTTGGCGCAGCAACGGTGGGCAAGAAAATTTTGATCGTTCAGGCGCTTCCCGCCATCATTGCCCTAGCTGTGTTGCTGGCGATTTGATCCGTCCTTTGATACTTCTTTGGAGTAGCTCAACAGCTAACTCGGGCATCTTACCTGCATCAACCTTCTATCGCATCAAGCTTTGTTGGAGCTGCACTTATTGATCATCTCAGCGCCGATTTTTTGCGCCTCTCGCTCCGCGTCTTCTTGATTCGCAAAGACGTGCTCAACGGAAACCCGTTGATTAGGAAAAATATTATTCCGGTGCATGGGATTGGGTGACGGCGCAAAGATGGTTAGATATGCGGCCCAATGCTCGCTGTCAGGCAATAAGACGGCCGAATACTCAATTTCATACGTACCTAAAAGTTCGGATGGCATCGTAGTCTCCTCATTGTTAGGAATATCCTACCATGGAAAAAACAAGACTACTTTATCCGAGCTTGTCATAGCTACGCATCTGCATACTCTATTGTCCAGATTGGCATCCGCTTAAAAGGTTTGCCTAATGTTGACGGCCGTCAGTTTGCTTTTTTCTGCGCCAGAATCTTGCCAATTAAGCGTCCTGCAATCCACGACAATGCAACGCCAACACCAAAGATTGTCGAGTTTTCCCAAATGGTACTTACTATGAATGCCGGAAGTACTAGCTTATAAAGCAGCACAAACAAGCAGATCACAACCCACGACGCTATCTGTCCATAATATCTGGGATTGAGTGGCACTTTTTTTTGAATGGGCGGTGAATTTGCACCGCCTGTTTTGCCAACCAGATCAGCGCCGCATTGCGTGCATGTTAAATCGGTCGTGAGGCTTTGCGTCTTGCACTGATGACAAATCATGATTTTCCTAACGTTATTATTGGGAGTGCGCGACGCGTCTGGGATTCTAGCAATGCGCCCAATGTCTAGGCAGGCACTGGCACGCGAATCGGGGAACGGCTAAGAATGGCGCTGAAAATGAAAAAGGCCTTTCCGAAGAAAGACCTTTTATATTCTGGTGGGCGGTGCAGAATTCGAATCTGCGACCCCTTGGATGTCGACCAAGTATTCTAACCAGCTGAACTAACCGCCCGTTTGCAACAGGACAGAATAATACAACAACACTCGCATCTGTACAACCTTATTTTAAAGCTTCTGGCAAAGATTGACCATCAACCACCAGAACGCAGGACTCATATGGCGCCCTACTATTAATTAGATGCAATTTCCCCAGGTAATTTGTGCCAGACGCTGAGGCCTCGAACCTCTTTGTCGATGGTCCCTAGCACACCCTCATGCAATTCAAGCTCGTCGACGCTGGCAAGACGAACGAAAATTTCCGCCAAAGGCGTTAATGGCAAACGCGCCCCATCTTCACCCTCTCCATCCTGGTTATCGCCAAAATCAATGCTAAAGCTATTCTGACCGCGCGTCATGGCAAGGTAAACTTCTGCCAGCAACTCAGAATCGAGCAAAGCGCCATGCAAAGTCCGATGCGCATTTGAAATGCCATAGCGATCACAGAGCGCATCCAGCGAATTCCGCTTTCCGGGATACATTTCCTTAGCTTGCACCAGCGTGTCGATCACGCCATCAATCTCGCTACTAAAAGTTTCAAGGTCCAGGCGTTTAAATTCAGCATCCAAAAAGCCCAGATCGAACGGTGCGTTATGAATGATGACTTCTGCGCCGTTAATATATTCTTTCAGTTCGGCGGCAATCTGTCGAAATTTTGGTTTATCACTCAGAAATTCTGTGGTCAATCCATGAACTGCCAACGCGCCGTCTTCAGAGTCGCGTTCAGGATTAATGTATTGATGATAGTTATTGCCTGTCAAACGACGGTCAATCAATTCAACGCAGCCGATTTCGATGACCCGATCACCGGTGCGCGGGTTAAGGCCTGTGGTTTCGGTATCTAAAACAATTTGTCGCATAGTCACTTATTTTTAAAAACTGGTAAAGGTATACAAAAAGCCAAGATGGCGTTGTTACAATTTGATGGTGATCTGTATTGTCAGCAACGATTGGCGAAGTGGTCAGCTGCTACTAAAAGGTGTACAAAAAAGGACTGTCCGCAAATGCATGCCCTTGGGTGCATGTAGTACCAATTGGGGACCAGATCAACGACAAGACCTAGATATTGGGCAAAAAAAAGCCTGAACTATAAGACCGTCGTCACGCCACGGTTAGCCAGTTCATCAGCACGTTCGTTGCCAACATGACCTGCATGTCCCTTAATCCAGCGCCAATCCATTTGGTGCTGTGCTTGCGCGGCATCCAGAGCCTGCCACAGATCGACATTCTTTACCGGGGCTTTTGCTGCGGTCTTCCAGCCGCGCGCCTTCCAGCCATGAATCCACTCGCTAATGCCTTTTTGAACATATTGGCTATCGGTATGAACGATGACTTCACATGGCTTTTTTAGCGCCTTTAAGGCCTCAATGACGGCTAACAATTCCATCCGATTGTTGGTGGTATTGCGCTCGCCGCCGAATAGTTCCTTCTCGCTACCGTTGGCAATAAGTAATGCGCCCCAACCGCCAGTGCCAGGATTACCTTTACAGGCGCCATCGGTAAATATTTCTACTTTGTCCATGCTTGATATCTTATTCGTTAGTAGTTTGTTAATTGAAAAGAAAAAGAAATCTAAATTCTTTGATCTACAGTGTTATCGCCGTCTTAATTCTTACCTGCTTTGTGCGTTCTGTTCGTCGCCGGCACGCCGTTAGCCGCCTTGATCGCTTTTTTGCTAAACGCGGGACCAATCAGATGCATTCCTTTAACGCGCTTGATCGCTTGCACTATATACGTGGCCCCAAAATATGGCCACCAACGGTTACCCGCTTTCTCCATAAATGAAAATCGGTTCAGCCATTTCGCGGTTGCGCAAGGCGGTGCATAACAACCGAAACGCCCGCGATTCACTTCCATGTTGAGCAACTTCAGCCAATCCTTAAGTCGGAGCAAGCTAATAAATTCGGCATTTTGCGGCAAAAAATGGGCGCCTGAAAGCCGACCGGTCGATTGCCGTATTCCCCATAGGCTGGCTGGATTGAAGCCACAAATAATGACTTGGCCCTCGGGGATTAACACGCGTTCCACCTCGCGCAACACCTGATGCGGCTCGGCAGCAAATTCCAGCACATGCGGCAGAACGACAAGATCGAGGCTTTGCGAGGCAAATGGCAGGTCGGCGAAATCGTGGGCAATAACTATTTTTGATTGCCCCTGATTAGTCTCCATTCTGCCTTGTGTTTGGTCATGCGTCTGATCTTGGCCCGCCGCCTGCATTGACGTAGAATTATTGCAACTTTCGTTCCTATTTTGCGCCCAACTCTCCAACGGTTCACTATCACTTAACCACTTGTGACGCATTCGGTTCGCCCGCAAGGTATCCATTTGAGGCAAACCAATTTGCATCGCATTAAAGCCGAAAATATCTGCGGTCATCGCGTCCAGATGCGCCTGTTCCCAGGTAAGCATATATTGGCCAATTGGCGTTTGCAGCCACGGGCCGAGCGCTATAATAGACTTTTTTGAAGACGGATATTCCATGACTGCCTTGTTAAGTAACGCGTTGAGTGTAGTGGCGATTCCGGCTTTCAATGACAATTACATATGGCTTATACATGATGGATGTCACGCCGCAGTGGTTGATCCGGGTGATGCCGCCCCGGTAATCGCCGCGCTGGGCACCCTGACACTCAAACTTAGCGCTATTTTACTGACACATCACCATGCTGACCATGTCGGCGGGGTGCAAATTTTGTTGCAGCATGCCAATGTCCCCGTTTTCGGCCCCGCACATGAAGTCATCGCTGATGTTACCAAACTATTAAAGGAAGGCGATATTATTGACGTTCCGCAACTGCCATTAACACTGTCAGTACTGGATGTACCGGGCCATACTAGTGGTCATATCGCCTATGTTGCGAACCAACAAAATTGGTTGTTTTGCGGTGACACCTTGTTTGCAGGCGGATGCGGACGCTTATTCGAGGGCACACCAGCCCAAATGGTGACGTCGCTCTCAAAGCTGAGCGCCTTGCCCGCAGAAACACAAGTTTATTGCGCACATGAATATACAATGTCCAATCTGCGTTTTGCGCAGGCAGTTGAACCTGGCAACGGAGCACTGACCCGTCGCATTGCGACAGAACAAGCAAAACGTGATCGCCAAATCCCAACAATACCATCGAGTATTGGCGAGGAAAACGCCACCAATCCTTTTTTGCGTTATGGAGAGCCGGAAATTATCGCCAGCTTGCGACATAGCGATCATCTTCCACATACCGATCAAGATAATCCCATCGCTGCGTTTGCCGCGCTGCGGCTTTGGAAAAATACTTTCAAATAATATGCTCCAAATCCAACAGCCGTCCTTTCGTCACGCCCCATGATCCAACGCCTTAGATTATCTCTTGCCAGAGGGCAACCGCCCTTAAAGTGACGGATTGTCGTCCTGCTGTAAGGTCTAGGTTATTAATTACGCTATTAATCAATCACTTATCTCCTTGAGAAAGCATAATTTTTGCTTGACGCGACAAAAGCTGCTTACGTACACTACGCTCTATATTTCTATTACTTGGCCCTACTGGCCGGTTTCGCAAAAAAGATTCCATGCCATTTAAATTCAAGACATTCGCGCTTGCTGCCATCGCTTTTTTCGGCAATCCGCTGCTGGCCCATGCTAGCGATATTTCTATTTACGCCCCCACTTTTAGTTTAATCGACCCCGCCAATCCAAGCGCTGGTGTGCTTGGTATGACGCAGGTCGACGTCTGGGCGAGAATACGAAAAGGTTTCAGCATTCCCGACCTGGACAACGCACAAGTCACCTCCCAAACTGAATTTTATAGCTCGCGTCCCGATTATTTTGAACGCACCACATTGCGCGCATCTCCCTACTTGTTTCACGTTGTACAGGAGCTCGAAAAACGCGGCATGCCAACTGAACTAGCTTTATTGCCGTTCATCGAGTCATCCTTCAATCCGCAAGCTTTTTCTAGCGCCAAAGCGGTCGGTCTATGGCAGTTCATGCCCGCAACAGGACGCGATTTCAATCTCAAGCAAGATATGTTTAAGGACGACCGGCGTGATGTTCTGGCGTCAACGGACGCCGCACTGACTTATTTGCAAACCTTGTTCGGCATGTTTGGCGACTGGCAACTGGCGCTGGCAGCATATAACTGGGGTCAGGGCTCAGTCCAAAAAGCGATCGACAGAAATCAGGCGGCTGGTTTACCAACCGACTTTGCCAGTCTCGCCTCTCAAATGCCAGCGGAAACGCGTAATTACGTCCCCAAATTGCAAGCCGTTAAAAATATCATCGCAGCACCGGACGCATACAATATTGCGCTCCCGAAGATCGATAATGAACCGTACTTTGTAACCATTGGCAAAACCCGTGACATTGATGTCAAGGTAGCAGCGCAACTGGCAGAACTGTCGCTTGATGATTTTAAGGCGCTCAATCCGCAATTTAACCGACCAGTAATTATCGGTAGTTCGGACACCAAAATTTTGCTTCCGCAATCGAATGCAGAAAAATTTAAGAAAAATATTGCCCAATGGACGAAATCATTGTCCACCTGGACATCTCACACAGTCGGAAATGCACGCGAACGGATTGAGGCGATCGCCGCCAAATTCGACACAACACCTGCGATCTTGCGCGAAGTCAACCATATTCCACCGCGCATGGTATTGAAGGCTGGATCAACTATCCTGGTGCCTAAAACTGAAACACAAAATAGCGATATCACAGCAGAAGTCGCTGACAATGCGACGATGGCAGTGGCACCGGATATTCCAGAAACGCGCCGCATTTTCGTCAAAGTTGGAAAACGCGATACGCTTGCATCCATCGCAGGGCGCTACAACGTTAGTATAAGTCAGGTCAAATCGTGGAACAGTTTACGTCGCGATAGCATTAACCGCGGTCAAAGTCTGCAATTGCAGGTACCAAACCGACCCGGCGCCTCCAATGGCGGGGCCAAACGCGCTTCCACTGGAACGCAATATCATAAAGCCGTGTTGGTAAATAGCCGTGGTCAACGCACAGAGCGCATTGTAAAAGTAGCAAGCCCAGTGAGAAAAGGGAGTGCAACAAAACACAATACAGTCGTCGCCTCCAAAAAAGCACACGCAGCAGATACCAAGGGTGAACTAATCGCGTCTAGCCGTAGCACACGGAAGCAGTAATCCTTATATTCCGATCAATACGCTTACCTATGCTGAGATAAACATCACGGGATAGCGCAAGATAATTCGCGATATGGCGGGGACTAGTTGCCGGGATCGTAATGAACCCCTACAATCTGGCCCAGTTCGCGTAAAAACATATCCGTTACACTGCGATTGATACCTTGGTATTTGTCATTGCGCAGGAACGCACCGCACAACCGCGCCGCCGTCACATGGCGCGCATATCTGGAGTCAACATGGCATTTCTGCAAGGAAAAAAAATCCTGATCACCGGCGTATTGTCGAATCGCTCAATCGCTTATGGCATCGCTCAAGCGTGTAAACGTGAAGGTGCGGAACTAGCGTTTACATACGTCGGCGAGCGCTTTTTAGACCGTATCACCAAATTTGCAGCCGAGTTTGACAGTAAACTCATTTTTAATTGTGACGTTGGCAGCGATGAGCAAATCAACGCATTATTCGCCGATCTGGGAAAATCCTGGGATCAGCTAGATGGTATGGTCCATGCCATTGGCTTCGCCCCGGCAGAATCGATAGCAGGTGATTTTTTGGATGGTTTGTCCCGCGAAGGCTTCAAGATTGCGCATGACATTTCCTCCTATAGTTTCCCTGCAATGGCCAAAGCAGCGTTACCAATGTTGCGTCCAAATTCGGCATTACTGACGTTGACTTACCTCGGCTCTGACCGCGTGGTACCGAACTACAACACCATGGGTCTGGCGAAAGCTTCGCTGGAAGCCAGTGTCCGCTATCTTGCAGAGTCGCTCGGCCCTAAAGGAGTACGCGTCAACGGCATCTCCGCCGGTCCGATCAAAACACTGGCAGCAAGCGGGATCAAAGGCTTTGGCAAAATTCTGGGCTTTGTTGCCGAACACGCCCCATTACGTCGTAACGTCACCCTCGAAGACGTCGGTAACGCATCCGCGTTCCTGCTGTCTGATTTGGCAAGCGGCATCACCGGCGAGATTACCTACGTCGATGGCGGCTTCTCAAAAGTCGTGGGCGGCATCTCCGAGTAAACACTTACCATTTTCTTAAAACATCAACAACGTCCGGATGTCTCGGACGTTTTGCTTTCCTCTGCGGCTGAAGGTCGACAAAAAAACAACGAACGACGGTCTTATAGGTTTCTGTTGAAGCTGTTTATGTGCAACAGCAACATTTTTCGTGTATCACGGGCGAAATTACTGTATTATCATGGGCTGCGTTGCAATATGACGCAAGCAACGATTAAGCGAGCAAGCAAGTTTAATCGTTAAAAACAAAAACAAGTAGCTGCGCAAGCCTAAGCATGTCTTCGTTCAATTTAGACATTGCATTGTAAAAGCCCTCCCGCCTTGTGTGTCGTTTAACTGACACCGTCCCGGCGCAAAGCTTTTGTGCCGAAATTTCTTTGTCGTTTCATAGTCATTTCGTTGGTTGGCGTTGCTTTTTTGCGTTCTCAGCATTTGTCACTTAGTTGATATTTGCACGATGACGCTGAACTTTACGAAAGAAATAAATGACATTTGAATCACTAGGCTTACACGCGTCCGTTATCCAAGCACTGACTGAAGCCGGCTACACAAAACCAACTAGCGTTCAGGAACAAGCTGTTCCAGCCGCTATCGAAGGCCGCGACCTAATGGTATCGTCGCAAACCGGTTCCGGCAAAACTGCAGCTTTCATGCTGCCAGCTCTGCATAAATTCGCGTCTGAGCCTGTTGTTGATCAAACTGGCAAAACACCAAATCAAGAAATGCAAGCATCGCGTTCACGCGGTGATCGCCCACGTTTCAAAGCTGCGCAACCAAAAATGTTGGTACTAACCCCAACACGCGAATTGGCACTGCAAGTAACGAGCGCTACTGATAAGTACGGCTCACACATGAAGCGCATCAAGGCAATTTCGATCCTCGGTGGTATGCCTTATCCTAAACAAATGCAATTGCTGGCTAAAAATCCAGAAATTCTGGTCGCCACACCTGGTCGTTTGATCGATCACATGGAATCAGGCAAGATCGATTTCTCGCAATTGCAAATTCTCGTCCTTGACGAAGCTGACCGTATGTTGGACATGGGTTTCATCGACGATATCGAAAAAATCGTTGCTGCTACACCTGAATCACGTCAAACCATGTTGTTCTCGGCTACGCTTGATGGCGTTGTCGGTAACATGGCAAAACGCATCACTAAAAACCCAATGATCATTCAGATCGCTGGTTCAGCAACCAAGCATGAAAACATTCAACAAAAGGTGCATTTTGTCGACGATCTGTCGCACAAAAATCGTTTGCTGGATCATCTGTTGCGCGACGAAACGATGGACCAGGCAGTTGTATTTACTGCCACCAAGCGTGACGCTGACAATATCGCTGACCGCCTGAACATCGCCGGTTTCGCTGCAGCCGCATTGCATGGTGACATGCATCAGGGCGCCCGTAACCGCACTCTGGACAGTCTGCGTCGCGGTCAAGTGCGCGTATTGGTAGCAACTGACGTTGCCGCACGCGGTATCGACGTCCCAGCCATCACCCACGTGTTCAACTACGATTTGCCTAAGTTCCCTGAAGATTACGTCCACCGTATTGGTCGTACTGGTCGCGCTGGCCGTAACGGTGTGGCTGTATCGCTGGTGAACCATGCTGAAAGCATGAACGTTAAGCGTATCGAGCGCTTCACAAAGCAATTAATTCCGGTCGATGTCGTTGTTGGTTTTGAACCAAAGAAAACAGCTTCTGCACCACGCTCAAACCACAAACCAGGTGGCTGGAAACCGGGCGACAATCGCAGTGCGCCAAGTAAGCCAGGCGGTCGTACGTTCAGCAAGCCAGGCGCTCCGCGTCGTGACGGTGCTGGCGCAGGTGGTGGTGCTGGCGGTGGTTACAAAGGTAACCGCACTAACGACAGCAGCACACGTCGCTCGTTTGGTGATCGTTAATTAGAGATTTGAAATTGGTTGGCAAGACAATCGCTTATTGATTGTTAAGCTACGCTAAGCAAGACGGCCATCGGATTTATTCCGGTGGCCGTTTTTTTATTGGTATTTGGTGTTTTAAGTTTGGTCGTCATTAATTCAAGCGACTTGCACTCTGAGGACCCTTGTCGAGGGAGCACTTCAGTTGGGTGCTTTTTATTGCTCCGACTCAACGCACCCACCAAGGAAGCATAACTAAAAAGAAGGCGATCTCTGAGCCGTAGTAATAAATACGACTAATGAAAAAGTATCTCCAACCTTATTTAACCCGGGTCCGTCCCGAACTCAAATAATCTGCAATTGAATCCTGTGTAACCTCGCCCAAATAACTACTATCGTGATCGATTACTGGCATCCAGCTGGTACTATGCTTATACATTTTGGAGAGCACCACGCGTAAGTTCTCATCCGGTGTTGCGCTAACGGGGAATGGCTTCAACTTATCCGAGCAAGCTCCTTGCGCACCGCGAGCATCCCGACGGGAGACAAAACCCATGGCATGATTGTCCACGTCGGTAACAGTGACGTAGCGATAATCATTTTCGTCCATTAATCCATAAGCATTTGCCAGCGTAGAGTCATCCCGCACGGTCGCAGAAGTCGTCGCGGCATCACCAGCGCGCACTAGTAAAAGGCGTTTCAAAGTGGCGTCCTGACCTACAAATGATCCAACGAACTCATCTTTTGGGCGCGCCAATAGTGTATCGGGATGATCCAGCTGTACCAACTTTCCTGCACGGAAAATCGCAATTTTATCGCCAAGCTTGATCGCCTCGTCAATATCATGACTGACCATAATCACTGTCTTGTTCAATTGACGCTGCATTTGAAAAAACTCATTCTGAATCGACTCGCGATTAATCGGATCGACGGCACCGAATGGCTCATCCATTAGCAAGACTGGAGGATCCGCAGCTAACGCCCGAATCACCCCAATACGCTGCTGCTGACCGCCCGATAATTCGCGTGGATAGCGTTTTAGATATAACTTGGGATCAAGTGCTACCATCGCCATTAATTCGGTCGCGCGCTCACGGCAACGCTTTTTATCCCAGCCCAACAAGCGTGGCACGACCGTGATATTTTCTTCGATAGTCATGTTCGGAAACAGGCCGACCTGCTGAATAACATAACCAATGTGACGACGTAAGGTAACCTCATCGATACCGGTGGTTTCTTCACCATTCAATAAAACACGGCCGGAAGTGGGAACGATCAAACGATTGATCATTTTGAGCGTCGTGCTCTTTCCGCAACCGGAAGGTCCAAGAAATACACAAATTTCACCCTCGGCGACGGTGAGACTTACCTCATCAACGGCTTTTACTTTGACGCCATCTTTTTGGGTGAAGACTTTACTTAGTTTGTCGAGTTCAATCATTATTTCTGCATTCCTTTCGGTGTTAGTACGCGTTGAAGCCACTGCAGCAAAGCGTCGGCAACAATTGCCAGGACGCTGATCAATACCGCACCGACCACGAGTTTTTGCATATTACTTTGGCTAATCGCGTGCAAAATCAGCACGCCCAAACCACCCGCTCCGATCACAGCGGCAACTGCCATCACGCCAATATTCATGACGACTGCGGAACGGACTCCACCTAAAATCACGGGAACAGCCAATGGCAAATCAACCAGACGCAAGCGCTGCCAAAACGTCATGCCGATACCAATGCCCGCTTCTTTGACGCCGTCTTCAATGCCATCGAGTGCCAAATACGTATTGCGCATAATCGGCAACAACGAATACAAAAATACTGCGGTGATGGCGGGTAATGGTCCCAGACCCTGGCCAAAACGGGAGAACAACGGGATCATCAATCCGAATAACGCGATCGATGGTAACGTCAAAATGACGGTGGCCAATCCGAGCATCGGGCTGGCTAACCCACGGTGACGAATCATCACTATGCCAAGCGGAACGCCAACCAAAATGGCCAAACCAACGGCGATACTCACCAACATCAAATGTTGCAAAGTCAGATGTAAAATCTCAGGCCACGCGCCGGAAAGATAGTTAAATAAACTCATTTTGCATCCCTCACATCAAACCTTGAGCGCGTAAAAAATCGGCCGCAACCTGCGCTATCGGTTGTTGATCGATATCCACTTGCTTGTTCATGGCTGCCATTTTTTGCGTGTCGATAGTGGCCGACAAAGCGTTCAACTGTTCGGCCAGCTTTGGATTGGCGTCGAGTATTTCTTTACGAACCATGGGCGCCGCGGTATAAAACGGAAAGAAACCCTTGTTGTCTTCTAGCAGCTTTAAATTAAAACCACCAATGCGACCATCGGAAGAGTACGTAAGGCCAACATACAACTGATCGTTTCGTAACGCGGTATAGACCAGACCGGGATCCATCTGCTTGACCTCACTCCGGTCAAAATGCATGTTGTACAGTTCTGACATTGGGCCTAAACCATCTGAACGTGAGGCAAATTCAAAGTCAACCCCGAACAAATGTTTGCTGTCTGGATCGCGCTCGCGATCCGCTGCGATTCTGTCTACCAGATCTTCTATTGTTTTTATTCCTTCTTCCTCAGCGCGTGTGGCAGGCACTGCTAACGCGTAGGTATTATTTAATTTAGATGGTTTCAGCCATATCAAACCTTTGGCGCCGTCTAATTGTTTGACGCGTTCATAAGATTGCTCGTCGTCCAGCTTCTCGGTAATTTTGTTAAATACAATTAATGAACTGCCGGTATATTCCCAAACGATATCTAGCTGGCCGCTTTCTATCGCCTGGCGCATGATGGTGGTACCCAAGCCATTTTTCAGCTCAACGCTGTACCCTTTAGACTGTAAATACTGTTGCGTCATGGACGATAGAATTAACTGTTCGGTAAAGTTTTTACCGCCGACTACTAAGGGGCCAGCGATCGCGGCTGACGCCATTACGAGACTAAATATGCCGAACGTCATTGTCAGCAAATGCTTTATGCGTAAAAAATTCATTTTTTTCTCCTTCTTAAAAGATGCTGATAAACCGCATCTGAATCTCTGCGGTAGCAATGTCTGCGATATCGTTTATCGCAATAGACCGCGTTTGCTGAGATAGGCGTTGCTGCCGATAGAAACGATGGCATCAAGTATCAGCGCCAGTACTGCCGTGGCGGTGGCACCAAGCAATAGTTGATCCTGGTTGTTGAGATAAATGCCGGGGAAAATAATGCTACCGAGACTTTCGCCACCAATCAAAATCGATAGCGGTGCGGTACCAACATTAATGGCTAAGGCGGTTCGGATACCACCGACAATAATCGGAATGGCATTTGGCAACTCGACCCGGAACAAGATTTGGTAGGGCTTCATACCGACACCCTTAGCCGCGTCGCGTAACGAGGGCGGGACTTGCTTCAGCCCTTCGTACGTATTGCGTACTATGGGTAGTAATGAGGCTAGCCATAAAGCAATGATTGACGGTTTATCACCGATGCCGAAAAACGCTAACGCAAGGGCCAATACGGCGATCGATGGAATGGTGTTGCCGATATTAAATATCTGCATGAATTTTTCAGCGTGGCGCGCGAATAGAGGGCGGCTAAGTAAAATTCCTGCGGGCAGACCGCTCACAAGGGCCAACAACATCGACCAGCCAACTAGTTGCATGTGCCGCATAGTGTAATAGATCAGATCACCTTGATAACGCTCAATGGCGTCGGCACCGACCGTCCAGCCGATGCCCGCCACGGCCAATATAGTGATGGCTGTGCCGACGATGGCATTACGATAGCGATTCGTCATGTTTTACTCCATTTCTGCCGCACGAGTTCAATGCACAGAAAAATACCTGCACACACAATGACGCGCGAGCATGACAAACAAAGCTGTCAATTTATTTATCCCATTCCGTATCCTGAAAGGACTGTTCAGAATGGGTCGACTGCCGCATTGGGGCGGCAAACTGAATGCAGGGATAACCCCACGTTTGATGAAACTCCAACATTTATCGGAGCAATAGACGACCCACTGATGCAGGTCATGAAGCTTCACTGCGCCATTTTGGGGTGGCACAATGTTTCAAAGAGGCACTAGTGTAATGAATTTTCTTGATGAAGTCTAGTAATGATTTTTACCAAACCTATTACCGAAATGTCTATTGACCGCTAAAACTACTATTTTCAGCGTAAAATTTGGAAAAAAGAGAATGGGCAGAGCAGAAAAGCAGAGAACAAAATGAATACGCGTTTATATTTTATTCGTGTTTCTTAACAAAGTCAGTCTGCGATGGCCAAAAGCGCAACCACACACTGACTATTGATGCGTATCGGGCTATCAGTATTAAGCTAAGCGCAATTGACTTGCGGCTAACGCTAATGCAGTAATGCGCGCCCAATCACCCGATTCCAAAGCATCCTTCGGCGTCAACCACGATCCGCCAACACATGCAACATTTTTGCACGCCAGGAACTGTGCGGCAGTTTGTTGCGATATGCCGCCAGTCGGACAAAAAACAACATCACTCAAAGGCCCTGCAATCGCGTTCAACATCCCTACGCCACCTGCTGGAACTGCCGGAAACAGCTTGAGTTGACGAAATCCGGCTTCACGCGCCGCCATCACTTCCGAAGGAGTCATCACCCCCGGCAACAATGGCAAGCCGCTCGACTTTGCCGCAGCGATGAGAGATGAGGTCAATCCGGGGGATACACCGAAAACGGCACCAGCATCACGCGCCGCAACAAATTCGTCCGGATGGGTGAGTGTACCGACGCCAACAATTGCTCCTGGCACTTCGGCCATTGCGCGAATCGCTGCCAGCCCATGAACCGTGCGCAGCGTTACTTCCAGCACACGGATGCCACCGGCAACTAACGCCTTTGCTAATGGGACGGCATGGGCAATATCGTCGATTGCGATCACCGGAATCACTGCAGAAGTGCGCATGATGTCCAGCACTTCGTTGTCATACAAATATTTGGAAGATGTCATATCGTTGCTTTCTTATGTTCGTCAAAACTACGTATTTTTCGGCTACCTCATTTAAGCAACCGTAATAATCTTCATGATCTTAATAAGATCATGAATCTCAGACTTAGTTAGAAACAGCTGCCACCAACTCACGCACAGGAGGTAAGTCAAAACAGGTTGCGCCCTCCTCAGCCGCGCTCACCGTGTTGCGGAACATGGCAAACAATTCGCGCCCCATGCCGACTTGATTAGCGTCCAGATTGACCAACTGCAATTGACGTTGCGCCCACTCTGCGGCTGGCACGATCGCCTCAAGTATACCGTGCTCTGCGTCCATCTTGATCATGTCACCGGTACGCACCAGCGCCAATGGCCCACCGGCCGAGACTTCTGGTGTTACGTGAATTGCTGCCGGCACTTTGCCCGATGCGCCCGACATACGACCGTCGGTAACCAGCGCCACGTGACGCCCCTTGTCTTGCAGCAGGCCCAACGCAGGTGTGAGTGCGTGTAGTTCTGGCATACCGTTGGCACGCGGCCCCTGAAAGCTCAACACAGCGACAAAATCGCGGTCCAACTCACCTGCACGGAAGGCTTTCATAAACGCCTCCTGTGAGTTAAAGACAATCGCGGGCGCTTCTACAATCCAGTGCTCTTTCTTGACTGCTGAAATTTTGATCACTGCACGGCCCAAATTACCGGTCAGCAAACGTAAACCACCGTCTGCGGCAAACGGTGTGGCGGCAGGTCGTAATACCGAGTCATCACCGCTTTTTTCCGGAGCAGGTTTAAATACAACTGCGTTACCTTCTAAAAATGGCTCTGCGCAATGCGCGCGCAAACTGTCTCCGAGAATCGTCGTTACGTCTTCGTGCATCAGGCCAGCATCAAGCAACTCGCGGATCACAAAACCGGTCCCACCAGCAGCATGAAAGTGATTGACGTCTGCATCACCATTCGGATAAATCCGCGTCACCAATGGAACCACGGCTGACAACGCATCAAAATCATTCCAATCAATAACAATCCCCGCAGCTTTAGCAATCGCCACCAAATGTAATGTGTGATTGGTCGAACCGCCGGTTGCTAACAATGTCACGATGGCATTCACAATACTCTTTTCGCTAACCACATGCCCGACCGGGCGATAGTTGCCGCTGTGATCAGTAATCTTCAACGCCTGACGCCCTGCTTCGGCGGTCAGCGCATCACGTAATGGTGTATTCGGGGTGATAAAAGCAGAGCCAGGCAGATGTAAGCCGAGCGCTTCCATCAACATTTGATTACTGTTGGCGGTGCCGTAAAAAGTACACGTGCCGGCGCTGTGATAGGACTGGGATTCAGCCTCTAGCAAACCTGCCCGATCAACTTTGCCTTCCGCATATAACTGGCGAATTTTGACCTTTTCTTTATTCGACATCCCACTGATCATCGGACCACCAGGAACAAAAATCGCTGGTAGATGTCCAAAATGTAATGCGCCAATTAACAGTCCTGGCACGATTTTGTCGCAGATACCCAGATACAACGCGGCATCAAACATGTTATGCGACAGGGCGATAGCCGTTGCCATGGCAATTGCATCACGTGAAAACAATGACAACTCCATACCAGGTTGCCCTTGTGTCACACCGTCACACATTGCAGGCGTTCCACCGGCAAATTGCGCTACGCCACCCGCAGCACGAACGGCATCTTTAATAATTTTGGGGAAATTTTCGAACGGCTGATGCGCCGATAGCATGTCGTTATACGAAGAAATAATCGCAACAGAAAGATCTTTATCCTGTTTAAGTCGTAACTTATCGTTCACCGGAAAGGCGGCAAATCCGTGCGCAAGATTGGTACAAGATAACGCACCGCGCTGTACATCTTGCCGACGCGCTATCTCGATACGCTCCAGATAGGCACTGCGATAAGGTTGGCTGCGCGCGATAATTCGCTCTGTTACTTTGGCAACGCTGGCTAGAACGGACATGTTTTAATCCTCGAAAATAAGCTGAAATAAGCTCGCAGTGCAAAATGGGAAAGCAAGCTTGCGATATTCAAACTGTAATTTTACTACAATTAATTTTCACCCGCCTTCTCTGCTTTAACTATATTTTATTCATTTCGTTGAACTGTAGCGAACATTACCACCACCTGTACAGCTGATTTTCATTTGGAATTGATCCTATATTATAGATATTTCAGCCAAGAAAACAACTTTCCTCGCTACAGAGCCTTTAGGTCCTGTAGCCCGTCAACTTGCGCTGGAGCTGCGGTGCAAATCGAAATCTAGCAACAAATTGTAGTGAAATTACCAAAAAATGTTGTATAGTCCTACTCAACCCAAGCTGCCATGAAAGTCCGGACATGCCTAATACTACCGATACTGCGCACGACACATCTAGCCTCAAACCTGATGCCGCCGCCTTTGAAGCACTACAAAATCACTACACTACGACAAAAAATATCGCACTGCGTGAACTGTTCGATGCTGATCCTCATCGCTTCAAACACTTCTCCTTAGAAGCTTCCGGTCTATTTCTGGATTATGCCAAAAATACGCTGACTAGCGAAACCATGTCTTTGCTATGCGATCTGGCGCGTGAGCGTAAGGTTGAGACGCGACGTGATGCCATGTTTGCTGGCGAAAAAATCAACACTACCGAAGACCGCGCAGTTTTGCACACGGCGCTTCGCACGCCTTGGCCGCCAAGCGCAGGCAATAGAGCACTAGTCATTGATGGACAAAAAATCGATGGTGATGTCCATGCTGTACTTGAACAAATCGCGGCATTTACAGAAGCAGTACGGGCAGGAAAATGGCTTGGCTATAATGGCAAACAGATTACCGACATCGTCAATATTGGCATCGGCGGCTCGGACCTCGGCCCCAAAATGGTTTGCGAGGCACTTCGCGCCTATCAGCATACGGAGCTGAAATTACATTTCGTGTCCAACGTAGATGGCCATGACATCGATGCTGTTTTATCGCAAATTGATCCGGCCACGACCCTATTCGTCATTGCGTCCAAAACGTTCACGACGATGGAAACCATGATGAATGGGCACAGCGCCCGCAACTGGTTTCTGACACAGGCGGACGGCGCGCAGGAAAGCGATCTGACCCATCACTTTGTGGCCGTATCCACCAATACCGAAGGCGTCAAAGCATTCGGCATTGATCCGCAAAATATGTTTCCATTCTGGGATTGGGTTGGTGGTCGCTATTCCGTTTGGTCTTCAATTGGTCTTTCAGTTGCGCTGGCGGTTGGATTTGAACAGTTCAGCGAATTTCTGGCCGGCGCGCATGCAATGGATAACCACTTCCGCAGTGCGCCGCTTGAGCGGAATATGCCCGTTATTCTGGCACTCGTCGGTATTTGGCAACGCAATTTTTGCGGCAGCGCATCGTTATCGATAGCGCCCTACCATCAAGACCTGGGCAATTTCCCATCGTATTTGCAGCAACTGGAAATGGAAAGTAACGGCAAGCGCGTCGCGCTCGATGGCAGTCCGCTTCAGATTAAAACTTGCCCTGTTATCTGGGGAAATGTCGGCACCAATGGCCAGCACGCCTACTTCCAGTTATTACATCAGGGTACCGATGTCACGCCTGTCGACTTCATCGCTGCATTGGCGCCGAGTCATCATCTGCCCGGCCATCAAGCAGCACTATTGGCAAATTGTTTTGCCCAATCAGAAGCCTTCATGCGCGGCAAAACAGCAGACGAAGTGCGTGCTGAGATGCAGAATAAAGGGATGCCAGAATCTGACATCAGCGCACTCTTGCCGCATCGGACCTTTCCCGGTAATCGTCCTAGTAATACCATTTTGCTACAAAAGTTAACGCCAACATCGCTCGGATCACTGATTGCACTATACGAACATAAAACCTTTGTACAAGGTGCCATCTGGGGAGTTAACAGTTTTGATCAATGGGGTGTCGAGTTGGGCAAGGTAATGGCTACGCATATTCTTGACGAACTGACCGGCAATACGGCCCCCGACAAGCACGATAGTTCAACCAATGGTTTAATTGGTCGTGCACGTGCGGCTTTATCAGGTAACTAAAACACGCTAAGACACGCAAATAGGCCAAAACGCAGTCTCAACGCCGGCACTGCATTATCGGTTGAGGCTGCGAAACGTCACGCAGCATAGCGCGCAATAATGTCGCTCGAATCAATGTAGACTTTTTAAGTAAACGGATAATCAAACATCATGGCTCTAGCAGAATTTGACCTGGCAATCTTTGGCGGCACTGGCGATCTGTCAATGCGTAAATTGTTACCTGCGATGTACTCGCGTGATCGCGCCGACGATTTGCCACCACACGCGCGCATTTTGTGCATTGGGCGACATGAATTGTCGAACGATGATTTTCTACAGCATATCGATAAAGACGCCCGCCCTCACATTTCGATGGAGACGTTTGATCCCGTCATCTGGGAACGGTTTTGCAAGCGCGTTCAGTATGTAGCGATGGACGCCACCGATGCGAAGTCTTATAAAGCACTTGTGGCAGCAATGCGGCCTGATCCAAGCGTCACTAATGTATTTTATCTGGCGACGCCACCTGCGCTGTTTTCTAAAATTTGTCGTAACCTGTCAGCTTCCGGATTAGCCACGCCCAACTCGCGTGTAGTCCTCGAAAAACCACTCGGTCGCGATCTTGCCAGCGCCAAACAAATTAACGCTGAAGTGGGTCAGATATTTTCTGAATCACAAATTTTCCGCATCGATCATTACCTCGGCAAAGAGACTGTTCAAAACCTGCTGGCGCTCCGCTTCGGTAATGTTCTGTTCGAGCCATTGTGGCGTCGCGAATGGATTTCTGACGTACAGATCACGATCGCGGAAGAACTTGGCGTTGGTAATCGAATGGGTTACTACGAAAGCTCCGGCGCCCTGCGCGACATGCTACAGAACCATTTGCTGCAATTATTATGCATCGTCGCCATGGAGCCGCCGGTATCGATCACTTCCGATGCTGTCCGCGATGAAAAACTCAAAGTTCTGCGCTCATTAAAACGCTTTACACCAGTCAGCCTCGCGCAAAATGTCGTGCGCGGCCAATACCGGGCAGGACATGTGAATGGCATTGCAGTACCCGGCTATCGCAAAGAGCAGGATGCCGATCCGCACTCACGTACCGAAACCTTTGTGGCGATAAAAACCGAGGTGGATACATGGCGCTGGGCTGGCGTCCCCTTTTATCTGCGTACCGGCAAGCGTATGGCCGATTCGCTGGCAGAAATTGTTATTCGATTTAAGAAAATTCCACATTCAATTTTTACGCAACCGAATAGTAGTTTTGAATCCAATTGCCTCGTCATCAGATTGCAACCCGATGAAGGTCTGCATTTGAATTTAATGGCAAAAACGCCAGGCGACGGCATGCGGCTGAAACCGGTTGAACTGGAGCTGAATTTTCGCGAAAGCTTTAAAGCACCGCGCATGGAGGCCTATGAACGTTTACTACTCGATGTATTGCGCGGCCAGTTGACGCTATTCATGCGTAGTGATGAATTGGAAGCGGCCTGGGAATGGGTAGAGCCAATTCTGAACTATTGGGAGCAGGAAGAAAACGAACCGATTCCTTATAGTGCAGGTACTTGGGGACCGGCGGCGGCGAGCGCCCTGATTGGACGCGACGGCTTGCAATGGCGCGAAGAAGCATTACCGGAAGTATAGGAGTCCACCGTGGCAATGCTCCTCGATGCTATTCGTACGCAAATTGATTTGTTATCTAAGTCGGAGAGAAAAGTCGCGTTGACGATTCTCGATAATCCGCAACTCGCGCTGTCCGAGAATATCACCGCGCTAGCCAAAAATGCCCTCGTTTCTGAGCCCACGGTAGTACGCTTTTGTCGGGCTGTCGGGTATGAGGGCTGGCATGATTTCAAACTGAAATTGGCCCAGAGTCTCGCGGTAGCATTGCCTGGTGCGAATGAAATGCTGGCGCAAGATGATATCGCTGCGGATCTGGTTAATAAGATTTGCAGTCGATCAATTAATACTTTGCTGGACTTGCGCAATCACCTCAGCCCGGATGCGATTCAGCGCGCCCTGGATGTTCTGCTCAAAGCGAACAAGATCGAGTTTTACGGCCAGGGCACGTCAGGTATTGTCGCTGCTGATGCACAGCATAAATTCTTTCGATCCGGCGTTCCAACCGTCGCCTATTCCGATCCGCACATTCATAGTATTGCCGCATCGCTGTTGCAACCAGGCGATGCCGTTGTCGCCATCTCGCAACGAGGTGGCAATGCCGCGCTGCTGAGAAGCGTGCAGCTAGCAAAAAAGGGCGGTGCCGATATCATCGTGTTGGGACCAAGCGGAACGCCGTTGGCTGAACTGGCAACGGTATTAGTGCCGATCGATCTCAGTTTCAATACTGACCCGTATACGCCGATCTCAGCGCGTCTTGCGCATCTTGTCGTGATCGATATTCTGGCAGTCGGATTAGCCCTTAAACGCGGTCCGGAGTTTCGAAAGAAAATGCAGAACGCACAAAAAGCATTGCAGCAATTTGACATGCAGTTTGACTCATTCTTTCGTTGATGCACTCCTTATAAATATCGCGTAAAAATCAATCTCAAAAAGACCTGCGCTAATGTGGTTACTGCACCATGCAGCGCGGTGATACGTAACACCATAAAAATAAATTGACCCAAAAGAGACAAACCAGATGACGCTACCTTCCGGATTTCAACTACCAGTTTTTTTGCACGAACAAATGCGCCGCGACATCGCTTTTTTTCATCCACGCTCGATTGATCCCGCTGGTGGATTTTTTCATTACTTTAATGACGACGGTAGTATCTACGACGCGTCGAGTCGCCATCTGGTGAATAGCGCGCGTATGGTATTTTGTTATGCACTGGCATTTCGTCTGGATGGCAAGGAAGAATATCGGGATGCGGCGCGTCATGGTTTGCGCTTCCTAGAAGAAAAACATAAACAACCTGAATATGGTGGCTATGCTTGGGTGCTTGAAAATGGTACGCCAATCGACCGCACTCAGCATTGTTACGGCTTGGCGTTCGTTTTATTAGCCCATGCACACGCGCTAAAAATTGGCATTGCCGAAGCCGCGACCGGCTTGCGCACCACCTTTGCATTGATGGAACGCGTGTTCTGGTCGGAGGCCGACGGTTTATATGCGGACGAAGCGACGCCGGATGGCGTTGTATCGCCCTATCGTGGACAAAACGCGAATATGCATAGTTGTGAAGCGTTGATTGCCGCATTTGAAGCGACCGGCGATAAAGTCTATCTTCATCGCGCAGAGCTGTTAGCCAACAACATCACAAACCGTCAGGCGGCGCTCTGTGATGGCTGGATATGGGAACATTACGATGCTGACTGGCGCGTGGATTGGGAATACAACCGTCACGACAGTAGCAATATGTTTCGACCGTGGGGTTATCAACCGGGCCACATGACCGAATGGTCCAAATTATTGTTGCTGCTTGATCGCCATAGCGCACAGTTGCAACATGACAGCGACTGGCTGGTGGTGCGCGCACAAGCACTCTTTGATGTAACGATGCCGTTGGCTTGGGATGCGCAACACGGTGGCTTGGTGTACGGGCTAGCACCGGACGGCACCGCCTGCGACGATGACAAATATTTTTGGGTCCAGGCAGAGTCGCTGGCAACGGCTGCATTGCTGGCGCAGCGCACTGGCAACCCGGAGTATTGGGATTGGTATAACAAGCTATGGCAATACAGTGCGGATCATTTGATCGATCAGCAGCGAGGCGGCTGGTATCGGATTTTGCACCGCGATAACCAACGCTACGGTCCTGAAAAGCCACCGCACGGCAAGACTGACTTCTATCACCCGATGGGCGCGTACCTGGAGTCGTTATATGCGGTTGACTGCGCTTTAGCATAGGAAGCGTATCGATATTGTTGGTTTTTCGGATGCAGGGATTGCCGCTAAGATTTATTCCTTGATCCGCAAATACCTGCAAGCCCGTGACTCGAAGAGGTAACCAAAAACCGCCGCAAGATGCAAACCTTATTTGTGGCACAACCGCCAAATACCTCGGCTTGAATCAACAGCGCCATCAACTGCGACTCTCCTCATCCGCTCATATAAGTATCGGCTACCCACCCGCCGCAAAGCGCGCAAGCAGATTCCTTGGTGCGCCGTATAAAAACACGCTGAATTTTATTTCGCGCTGATAAATGTAGCGACAGCACCGCGACTGCGCCTTCCTATACCGTCCTTTAGAGCAATGAAAATGTACCAAAGCTACTTGTAGTAAAAATACAAAATATTACCTTCGTTCAAGACAGCATACAATTTCCATTAAACCGATAACCATTTCTATTCCAGCGATAACTTTTAAGGTATTTAAGTGCTGAACCCCTAGACCAATCTGCGGCTTTTTTGCAACACAAATATAGTAAAACTACATAAAACAAACAATTTACATCGAATGTCGTTTAACATCCTCATCAACAAATCAAGTCCGGCAATGCAAATATTTGCAATAGCAAGACTCAAAAAATTTCGAGCAAAAAGACTCGAAAAGCGTGGTTAACACCATATTTTACTTAGGAGATGAAATGAGCAAAACTGTTTTAAAAAGTCTGCGCGCGGGCTCTCGCCTGCCAATGGTAAAGCCACTTGCAGCTGCAATTATTCTGGCCGCCACTTGCGCCGGCCAAGCACAAGCCCAATCCAACGTCACCATCTATGGTCGCGTGGATGCCGGTATCGATTACAACAGCAACCAGTACAACGCTTCGAACGGTCAACGCGGTGGAAAATGGGGTACTGGCGGTAACAGCTGGGGTACCAGCATGTTCGGTTTTAAAGGTACTGAAGATCTGGGTGGCGGACTAAAAGCTATCTTCACGTTGGAAAACGGTTTTAATGCGGGCAACGGCTCAATCAACGGTAGCAGCCCAAACAACCCGGCACAAATCTGGTCACGTCGTTCTTTTGTTGGTTTGTCAGGTGATTTCGGTACTGTCAAAATCGGTCGTGATTTAACTTTACCGAGTGACATCGTCTGGAGCCTGGATCCAACCGGTCAACAGAATCTGGGTTCGGCAACCTTGGTTAAAGGACGTAACTGGCCGCAAACCAGCAATCAGGTTCAATACATCTCGCCAAGTTTCGGTGGCTTCACAGCCCAAGGCGCATACGGTTTCGGCGAAACGCCTGGTGCAACCAAACCTAAGAGCAGCAGCGGTATAGCATTATCTTTTGTCCAACCTGGTTACTCCCTTGTAGCGATGTATGACGTTGCAAACGACGGTGCTGGTCGCTACTCGACCTTGTTCACAAATTCGAAAGAGTTGACACTAGGTGGAACGGTCAATATCGATAAGCTGAAACTATATGCAGCTTACCAAAATCTGTCGGCACCACAAGACGTGACGACTGGCTCAACCAAAGCGAACCATTTCTGGGTCGGCGCCAACTATCAGTTGACACCTGCACTGACATTGATCGCGGCCGCATATCACGTAAAACTTAACCAAAATGTCGGCAGCGCCAACTTGTTTATGGTGGGTACAAACTACAGTTTGTCGAAACGCACTTTGCTGTACGCAAGCATCGGTACTGTACGTAACGGCTCGAACACCAACTTCCAGGTTGAGTCAGGCGATGGCACTGGTTTGACTGGTCAAAACCAAAATGCGTTTTACACAGGTGTCAGCCACTCGTTCTAAGCAATACCCGGGTAAAGTGGATGGTCGCGTCGCTTGAGCTCGGCACGGCTGTTCACTTTACCTTGTAAATCTGCCGATTAGTGGCAACTGCAAGACGTCCCTGGGTATCCCCCAGATTTTGCCCATTCGACTATGAATGGGCATTTTTTATGGGCGATGCTTATTGATTGATAAATCGCGATTGACTATCTTACTTTGTGATTGGCTTGAAGGCTGCGGCAGCGTTATTTCATCATTTTGTCAAACGCGACAGTGCGTTACGCAGAATGTGGTGATGTGGTGATATAGCTGGCACTCCGGTGGCTGGCACTCCGGTGGCCGGCGAACCGGTCGCCAACGGTAGGCGACAGTTCAGCAGTCACAATCATAAAGTTGAGATAGCACGCAACTTTTACTTGGTATGTGAAATCAGGTTTGGCGTTGACGGGCCATTTTTATCTGATGCTGTTGAGGGCGATGCCTGCGTACCCTCTTCGGCTGCCATTTTATCGCTGGCCCCATCACCCTCGATTGCGGCAGTGTGCGTCAGAATGCCGCGTTTAGCCTGCCTCTGAAGCTCTGCAAATGGGCTCGCACGATTCATCGATACGCCAACCGCCAGAACGTCGATCAACAACAATAACAATATCCGCGACACCATCGGAATATGCATATTGCTGCCTTCGTCGTGCTCGACCGCCAATGTGTAATCTGCCCTCTTGGCAAGCTGAGAATTGCTCGGTGCCAGCGCAATGATGGTCGCACCGGAATTCACCGCCACCTCAACCGCTGGAGCCAAATGGCGCAAACGACCGGAGTTCGAGATAATCACGGCGACATCAGTACTTCTCAACAACGAGGCTGAGATTTCCTGTAATTGTGGATCAGTGTAAGCGGACGCAGGTATACCCAAACGGAAGAATTTCTGTTGCGCATCTTCTGCCACCAGACCGCAACTACCAAAACCATAAAACTCTACGCGTGAAGCCTGACTCAGAATATCGATCACCTTGGTCAGTGTGTCTGCATTGAGATTGTCGCGTACTTCCATCATCGCTGAAATAGTATTGTCGACGACCTTGACTCCCACATCCAGAGACGAATCGCCGACGTGCACCTGACTATGCGCGACCGGTACAGTGCCGGTGACGCCCGACGCCAGTTTCAACTTAAAATCGGCAAGTCCCTGACAACCCATGGTGCGGCAAAAACGAATCACGGTTGGTTGACTGACCTCCGCACGACGTGCGATTTCCGATATCGGCTCGCTCATGACGGCGCGAGGATGGGCTAAAATCAGACTCGCTACTTTCTGTTCAGCTGGTGAGAACTGTGAACGCGCCTTGCGTATTCTTTCCAGAATCGGCACGGCGTTGCCGCCACCTAAATGCTCTGCCAAAATAGCTGCGACGCCGACAAAAGCGGGATAAGGCGCAGTGATGACATACGTTGGAATTTTGGCCAGATAAGTACCGAATCGCCCTTTATTTTCAAAGCGTGCACGGAATGCTGAAGTGGCAAAATATTCACCCAAGCGTGGCACTACACCACCGCCAATATAGATACCGCCCAACGTACCCAACGTCACCGCCACGTCAGCTGCAACTGTACCCAACATAGCGCAAAAGCACTCCAATACTTCACTACACAAGACGTCAGTGCCATTTAAAGCCCGCTCCACAATCTGGGCCGTGTGTAGCGGCTCCGGATTGACTACACCGCGCATGTCGGCCAACGCCATATACGTAATTTCGATACCAGGACCTGACACCAGACGCTCGGCAGAAACGTGAGAATAGTGTCGCCAGCAATAGGCAAGGATCGCTGCTTCACGCGCATCGCCAGGCGCAAAACTGACATGACCGCCTTCGCTACCCAGGGCAATCCAACGTCCCTCTGAAGGAATTAAGCCTCCGACGCCTAATCCGGTTCCAGCACCGACCAGTCCGATGACGCCGCCAGTCAATGGTTTTCCACCACCGATTTGAACGCAATGGACATGCTCCAGATGCGGCAATGCCATTGACAACGCGGTGAAATCATTGACCACTAACAACGTGTCAAAATTGAGGCGACGACGCGTGGCTTCGATCGAAAAAGCCCAATGGTGGTTGGTCATTTTGATCTCATCACCATGCACCGGATTGGCAATCGCGATAGCGGCATGCCGCACTTGCGGATGGGGAATGGATGCCAGATAAGCTTCGACCGCCAGCGCAAACTCTGCATAATCAGCGCAGCGTAAAGTCTGAATCGCTTCAATTTGGCCGGGAGCACGTTCCAATGCAAATCGCGCATTCGTACCGCCGACATCTGCGAGCAAGCGTGGGCCATCCAGGTAACCGTCCGCCGAGATTGCGTTAAGATTTGCGGTTGTAGATGACGCCATGAAGTGAAACTTTCAATTAATACAATTGGTTAATTAATCTAAAAGATAATTCGACTGTTGATGCATCGGTGCACTTCGACATATCGTTAAATGCACGCATCTCTTAATATCAAATTATCGCATTAGTTTTGCCAAATTTCAGCGATCCTCAGGCCATTGCGCCCCGGCTCGTGCCATCATCGCAAACGAGGCCGTTGGGCCCCAACTACCGGCCATATAAGGCTTGGGTGGAGACGCGCTTGATTGCCAGTGGTTCAACAAAGGCTCTACCCATTTCCAAGCTGCTTCTTGCTCGTCGCGACGTACAAACAACGATAAATTACCGCGAATGGCATCCAGCAAAAGACGTTCATAGGCCTCGGCCCGACGTTGTTGAAAAGCTTGATCGAACGACAGATCAAGTGCTACCGGCTGCATGATCATCCCATCGCCGGGTTGCTTTGCCAGACAATGTAATTGAATCGACTCATCCGGCTGCAAACGGATCACCAGACGATTACTCACTGTTCCGCTGGGTCCAAATGGCATCGGCAAAATCGCATGAGGAACAGGTCTAAAGGTAATAATAATCTCTGCGGCACGATGGGCAAGACGCTTACCGGTGCGAAGAAAAAACGGTACGCCAGCCCAGCGCCAATTATTAATCTCTGCGTGTAAAGCCACAAAGGTTTCTGTCTGCGAATGCGTTCCGATACCCGGTTCTTGCAAATAACCAGGCACGGACTGGTTATTAACAGCGCCTGCCACATATTGACCACGCACTGCGCGCAGTTCGAGATCTTCCGCAGAAAATGGTCTGAGAGCACGTAATACACGGACCTTTTCATCACGTACTGCGTTGGCATCAAACGAAGTCGGCGGCTCCATTGCTACCGTGCACAACAATTGCAACAAATGATTTTGTACCATATCACGCAGCGCGCCAGTCCCATCATAGAACTCTCCGCGCCCTTCCACGCCCAGTTGTTCTGCAATCGTCAGCTGCACGTGCGCAATTGATTCACGCCGCCAAAGTGGTTCGAACAAGCTATTCGCGAAACGCAACGCCAACAAGTTTTGTACTGACTCTTTGCCAAGATAGTGATCGATACGATAAATCTGATCTTCGGCAAAAACCCGTGCAACCGCGTCATTAATGGCATGCGACGAACGCAAATCATGGCCAAGCGGTTTTTCCAAGACAACCCGTGCTTGCGATAAATCAATCGTGCTCGCCGCCAGATTGGCACAAATGCGTTCAAATAAGAGCGGTGAAGTCGCCAGATAAAAAACCGAAACAACCTTATTCTCCGCCAGCAACTCGGCGAGCCGTTGATACCCGGTCGGCTCGACCAGATCCAGCGGCAGATAATCAATACGTGCCAAAAAGCTTTGCCACACCGCGTCATTCGGATTGACTGATTCGCTACCCTTCACATATTGGACGGCATTTTTGCTCACCCAATCCAGATACTCATCCCGGCTAAAAGACTGCTTTGAGACACAAATAATGCGTCCGCTCGCGTGCAACTTGGCATCCCGATGGGCGACAAAAAGCGCCGGAAGAATCTTCCGCATCGACAAATCGCCGGTCGCGCCGAACAGGGTAAAAATAAAAGGAGGTTGGGTTTGCATCGCTTTTCTGTAATAAATAAAAACTTATATTGCAATATTAATGTAGCATTACTACAATTACAAGTGATGAAAGAGACGATTTAACTTTATTATCTAATAAAATCAATTTTCTCTGTAGTTTTACTAGCTAACTTTTGATTACTCTTTAAGAGTTATCGTTTAGCCATCGCAGAGAAATAATGAAAGTTGCTGAGCAAGGGTGAACCATCACGCCGGAAAATCAGACATATTTAGTAGCAAAGGTGTAGCTTCCATGCACCGGTAGTGGATAGGTGTTTTTCAGTTTGCGTCAGCAATCGAGAAGCCAGCAATCACGGCTTACCAACGAAAGACACCTTATTTAGCGTTTTTAATACAGGAGACAAGTATGAAACTGCAGCAACTCATTAAAGCCACAATGGTAACAACGGTCACAGCAACTGCATTAATATCAGCATCCGCGGCGGTCAATGCCACGCAAGTTGAAGTGCTGCACTATTGGACTTCCGGCGGCGAAGCCAAATCGGTCGCAGAACTGAAAAAAATCATGGAAGCCAAGGGTATAACCTGGAAAGACTTCGCAGTCGCCGGTGGCGCTGGTGAAAACGCGACGACGGCACTTAAAGCCCGCGTCATCGCCGGTAGCCCTCCGACTGCCGCACAGATCAAAGGACCCGCTATTCAGGAGTGGGGCCAAGAAGGCGTGCTGGCGAATATTGACGCCGCCGCAACTGCCGGCAAGTGGGATGCGCTGCTGCCGAAGGTCGTTTCTGACACGATGAAATATCAAGGTCATTATGTGGCTGCGCCTGTCAACGTGCATCGCGTGAACTGGCTTTGGGTAAATCCTGAGGTATTAAAAAAAGCGGGCGCCAAAACGCCGACCACATGGCCAGAATTTTTTGATGCTGCCGATAAGATTAAAAAAGCTGGTTTTATCGCCATCGCACATGGCGGACAGCCATGGCAAGATGCCACGGTCTTTGAAACAACGGCGTTGGGTGTCGGTGGCGCTGATTTTTACAATAAGGCGATCGTGAAGCTGGATCAAAAGGCGCTCACTAGCCCGACTATGATCAAGACTTTTGACACGCTCGGAAAAATCAAAACCTACATCGATAAAAACGCTCCTGGGCGCGATTGGAATCTGGCTACTGCGATGGTCATCAACGGTAAGGCCGGTATGCAGTTTATGGGCGACTGGGCCAAAGGCGAGTTCACCGCTGCAGGCAAACAACCTGGCAAAGATTTCCTCTGCGTACCAGCACCGGGCACAACTGGATCATATACTTACAATATCGACTCGATCGCTATGTTCAAAGTAAAAGATCCTGCGGAACAAAAAGCACAGTTAACACTGGCAACGGCCATCATGAGTCCTGAATTTCAGGAAATTTTCAATCTGAACAAAGGATCAATTCCAGTTCGTCCAGATATTCCACGCGCCAAATTTGACAGTTGCGCAATCGAATCAATGAACGACATGGCAGCCGCAAACAAAGCCAATACTTTAGAGCCAAGTATGGCCCACGGCATGGCGGTCAGTTCGGCAGTCCAAGGCGCAATGCTGGATGTAGTTTCGAAGTTCATGAACTCGAATATGACATCGCAAGCAGCCACGCTGGCATTGGCCAAGGCAGCAAAAACTAAATAATTTTTTATTTAGACAAATCAACCTTTAAGACGTACATATACATAAACTCGCACATGAAGCTAACAAAATAAATTAGCGCACTAGTGAAGTAAATAGGTATGTAATAAGTACGTAAATAAAACCCGGATGTCAGCGTGATCGATATTAGCGCGTTGGCATCCGCCCGGTCTGAGGTTGGCTACTATTGCACATGCAATGGCGTCAGCACCGATGACCTGGCTATGATCCTGCATCAGGAGACTCGCATGTCCGATCAAACCCTCCCCTCTTCAACGATATCAGCCGGGAGCGCTCGTCATCCCTCGAAAAATCTAGCACCGCGAGGGCGCATCGCTGCTTTCGCCGATAGCTGGCTACCGCGTCTGGTATTATCACCGACCATTATTATTTCACTTGTATTTGTCTACGGATTCATTGCACTGACGGGATGGATGTCGCTGACCGACTCCCGCATGATGCCGAACTATACGTTAGTTGGTTTTCATCAATATACGGATTTGTTCGGCCTTGACCGTTGGTGGGTCGCTGCGACGAATCTAGGCATTTTCGGCGGGCTGTTCATTGTGATTTGCCTTGCAATTGGCCTTTTCATGGCGATTTTTCTGGATCAGAAAATTCGCGGTGAAGGCGCTTTACGCGCCATTTATCTTTATCCAATGGCGCTGTCGTTCATCGTTACTGGCGCGGCGTGGAAGTGGATTTTGAATCCAGGACTCGGTCTGGAAAAGATGATGCATGACTGGGGATTTACCCACTTTACATTTGACTGGCTGGTTAATTCTGACTTCTCGATTTATACCGTGGTCATTGCCGGTGTCTGGCAGTCATCGGGATTTGTAATGGCGTTATTTCTGGCGGGGCTACGCGGCATTGACGACAGCGTTATCAAGGCCGCCCAAGTCGATGGCGCCAGCCTGCCAACGATCTATCGGCGCATTGTCATCCCTGCTTTACGTCCGGTATTTTTTAGCGCCTTACTGATACTTGCCCACATCGCTATTAAGAGTTTCGATCTGGTGATGGCGTTAACTGCTGGCGGTCCTGGCACTTCGTCCGACGTACCGGCAATCTTCATGTATCAATATTCATTCTCCCGCGGTCAACTGGGATTGGGCGCGGCGTCGGCAATGATGATGCTGGCAACCGTCATGGCAGTATTAGTGCCGATGATGTACCTGGAAACGAAAGGAGCGCGCAATGGCCGCTAACCGCATGAGCAACACTAAAAGCAACGGCAGCACCATCCACCACGAGGGTTCCAAGCTTACAATCGGTCGTGCGGCGATTTACGTACTGTTGATTTTTTGCGCGCTGTATTACCTGATACCGCTGTATGTGATGCTGAGTACATCCGTCAAAACGCTGGATGAAATACGCACAGGCAATCTACTCTCGCTACCGCACACTCTCACCGGCGCAGCATGGATCAAAGCATGGGGTCACGCATGTACGGGCGTCGATTGCAACGGCCTGGCCCCCTACTTCTGGAACTCACTCAGAATGGCGATTCCGGCCGTACTCATATCGACTCTCATCGGTTCACTGAATGGTTACGTGCTCGCGCATTGGCGCTTCCGCGGGTCTGAGATTGTCTTTACCGCACTGATGGTCGGCTGCTTCATTCCGTTTCAGGTTGTTATTCTGCCGATGGCGCGTTTGTTGGGGATGGTCAATTTAGCCAATACAACGCCCGGCCTGGTGTTTGTACACATTGTGTACGGCATCGCGTTCACCACCTTGTTCTTCCGCAATTACTACATTACGGTGCCAGAGGAGCTGGTGAAGGCGGCACGTATTGATGGTGCAGGTTTCTTCATGACTTATCGCAAAATTATTTTCCCATTGTCGCTGCCGATTTTCATGGTCTGCTTCATCTGGCAATTTACGCAAATCTGGAATGACTTTTTGTTCGGCGTGGTGTTTGGTGGCTCGGACGCTAAACCAGTCACAGTCGCGCTCAACAATCTGGTCAATACCTCGACCGGGGTGACTGAATACAATGTCAATATGGCCGCCGCGATCATCGCTGCATTGCCGACATTGGTGGTGTACTTGCTGGCTGGAAAATATTTTGTCCGCGGGCTAACTGCTGGCGCTGTGAAAGGCTGAAAACCGTTCACCGCAACTATTGTTGTGGCGTGACTGAAGACTCACCAAAGACTCACAACGACTCACAACTGACTCACTAACGGGTGAATGTAACCCTCTTATTTTGCATCAGTCGACATAATCATTTCGACTGTAAAGATCGATCAAGGGATGGAGTAAAGATGGCTAGTTTATCAATTCGCAATGTGCGCAAAGTGTATCCAAACGGCAATGAAGTTCTCAAAGGTATTGATCTGGAGATTGCAGATGGGGAATTTCTGATTTTGGTCGGTGGCTCCGGGTGCGGCAAGTCGACGCTGCTGAACATGATCGCCGGGCTGGAAACTGTCTCCGAAGGGGAAATCATGATCGGCGACCGCGTGGTCAACGATATCCCACCAAAGGCGCGTGACATCGCGATGGTATTTCAATCGTATGCTTTGTATCCAACCATGACCGTGCGCGAAAATATTTCGTTTGGTCTTGGCATCCGCAAAGTACCCAAAGCCGAACAGAAAAAAATCGTCGACCGGGTAGCACAAACCCTTCAAATTACCCATCTGTTAGACAGCAAGCCAGCCCTTCTTTCGGGCGGCCAGCGCCAACGCGTCGCTATGGGTCGGGCTATCGCACGCGATCCGTCGCTGTTTTTATTTGATGAACCGCTATCCAATCTGGATGCCAAACTACGGGTAGAAATGCGGGCAGAAATTAAATTATTGCATCAACGTCTTGGCAGCACTATCGTCTACGTTACCCACGATCAGATCGAAGCGATGACGCTGGGTGACAAAATTGCCGTCATGAAAGACGGCGTGGTGCAACAATTCGGCACGCCACAAGACATCTACGACAATCCCCAAAATTTGTTTGTGGCTGGGTTTATCGGCTCGCCGTCAATGAACTTCCTGCGCGGCAAACTGGTCTCGCACGGAAGCAATGGCGGTGCTGCCTTCAATCTGGAACATGACGGACAATCCACATTGGTTCCGCTGCCCCCAACGCATACAGAAACACCCGCCATTGCCAGTTGGATCGGTCGCGAAATCATCTTGGGGATTCGTCCGGAACACGTCACTGATGCACAAAGCGCCCGCGGTGCAGAAATTGGCGCTTCGATTTCACATGATGACTATTGTCCGAGCGAAGTCTCCTGCACCATCGAAATGACCGAGCCAACCGGCCCTGACACGCTCGTATTCACGTACTTCAATGGTGCACGCGTCACCTGCCGCACCCATCCTCGCGCAGCCGCAAAACCGAAGGAACAAATGCAATTGGCTTTCGACTTATCGAAGGCGGTATTTTTTGATCCTGAGTCGGAGCAGAGAGTTAGTTAAGTAACGGCACACCATCACCGTGCTCTCATCCATGACAAGATAAATGTAATATTAGCGAATAAAATAGGCGGCGCATAAGGCCGCCTATTTGCATCCTGTTAAGCTTATTGCCGCGTATCCGGCGCTCTTACTGTCATTACTTTAAGACATTTCATCGATCAGATAAGGCCAGATTAAACATTGAGGTGGCGCATCTCAAATGCGCCCGAAAGTACACCTCTTTTGATCCTCGACTAAGTCTGCGTTATTCCACATAGACTTGCAAAATGGCGTACTGGGAGCAAACAGCGCCGCCGCTAGCAGCGGATAAATAATGCCTTTGTACGCAATGATTCTAATGCTTGACCCTATTGACGCCATCTTCTCCTGATGAAATAGATTCCGCGACAATCGGCCTATTTTTGATTAGGGCGATGACTCGCCTCCGGCGGGCAGCTTTGTTTCTCGTCTTCGGCGGTCATTGATTATTTGATGGCGTTGGTTATCTTTCATTTTTTTCCATCCCTTGCACTCGTCACGCGTGCGCAGGCAAGCGGTGCAGAAGCCAGATTTTCGGTCAAATTTACAGACCTCTATACAGGGTGATTTCACACTCATATTTTAGCGGCCAATTGCGGCATATGGACTTCCACTGTAATGTGCGATAGTCCTGTAACTTGCCGTAACAGAGCGTGATAGAAAGATGGACCATGCGCTAGCTTGTCAGTCACCACTGAAATTACGGCACCAAAGTGGCCGGGGCCAAGACGCCAAACATGCAAATCGATCAACTTATCGCCGGCAGTATCAACAATTGCCTTGACCTTGCCAGGCAATAAATCATCAGGGCTGACGTCCACCAGGTTTGCGCCTGTATCGCGAATCAGACCATAGGACCAGTTTGCAATCACTAATGCACCGACAAGGCCAGCAAGTGGGTCCATCCATAGCCAGCCAAATGATTGTGCCAACAGAAGACCAATAATCGCCAATACCGAGACCGCTGCATCGGCAATGACGTGAATATAGGCTGCACGCATGTTGTGGTCACGGCGATCAATCGTATCACTTTCTTGCTGATGCGCATGCTCTTCAAAGGCAACACTGTGAACACCTTGCGGCAGTGTTAGTAAAGCTGTAAACGCGTGAGGCTCGGGAATCTCTGTCGTTGACTCAAGATAATCCAATGTTTGTTTGAAGGAGAATATTTGGCGGGTACCGTTCGGACGCACGGTCGTGACACACACTTCCCCTGTGGGTAAACTGGCACCCGCGGTTTCTACTTTGATGCGAAAAACAGGCGGGACGCCGTCCTCAAAAATGGAGAGTACCAACAACCCGCCAGAGGTTTCTATGTTGTGAACTTCTTCACTGTGACCATGTGCGGCGTGATCGTGTTGATCGCTATCCGAATGCCCATGACTATGGCCAGCATGGTTACCACCGCTCAGTAACCAGGCGCTAGCAATATTCACCAGCAATCCGACCACGGCAATGGGAATGGCCTCACTAAAGCTAATAGGTACTGGCGACAAAAGGCGGGCAATGGCTTCATAACCAATGAACAAAGCAATCATCGCTAGGATGATGGCGCTGGAAAAGCCCGCCAAGTCGCCCAACTTGCCTGTTCCAAACACAAAGCGGGTGTCATTGGCATGTTTGCGGGCGTAAGTGTATGCTAACGCCGCGATCAACATCGCACCTGCATGGGTAGACATGTGCATGCCATCGGCCACCAAGGCCAGCGACCCAAATAAATGACCACCAATAATTTCGGCCAGCATCATAGCAGTGCAAAGCACAATCACAGCCCAGGTTTTGCGCTCGTTTTTGTCATGGCCTTCACCTAAAAAAACGTGGTGATGATCAACTTCAAACGGGGTATCATAAAGTTTATTGATCATAGATTCACTTAAAATAGCTGTGGACAACTTCAATCAGTCGCTCCTTTGCATCGCCTTGCGCACCGTCATGCGAATGAGGATCGGCGTCGACCAAATGGGTACGAATATGGTCCTCCAAAACCACAGCGAGCAAGCCGTTCATAGCACCTCGGCAACTGGTAATTTGCTGCAATACAGTAATGCACTCACTTTCCTCGCTCAAGGCGCGCTCAATCGCATCGATTTGCCCTCGAATGCGACGCACACGGTTTAAAAGTTTCTGTTTGTCGCGGATTGTGTGGCCCATATCTTCAACTCCATAAATAGGATAGGGGACTATATCATAATCAGGCAAATAGGAATGAGCAATTAGAGGAGCACCGGATAGAGGAGCACATATTGCGAATTGCTCGCGCTTCTTCCAAAAAAAGGGCGTTTCCGGCGAAGTGGGTGAAACGCCACTTATCCACCAAGCTCAATTTTTGTTACGACCAAGGCACCGTTCACTTTTTCAGCGACGAAATTGACCGTCTCTCCTTGTTTGACCTGGTCCAGCATTACCGGATCTTTCACCCTAAAAACCATCGTCATGGCTGGCATTTCCAGATTTGCCAATGGGCCATGCTTGATCGTGATCTTACCGGCTTCTTTATCAATTTTTTTGACTTCTCCGGTCGACATGGCAGCAGCATCAGCGGATGGCACTTCCGCAGTGTTAGCTTTGGCTATTTCTTCGGCCGCCATCGCACCAAACGGCATAGTCAATGAGACAGCGATTATCATGGCGCGCGCTGCCGATTGAATTGAATGGGTTCTCATTTGAAATCCTTTACGATATGTGTGGAAAAAATTTATTTGACAACGATATTCCCGCGCATCCCCGCTTCGAAATGTCCTGGTTGTAGACAGGCAAAATCGAATGTACCGGCTTTGTTGAACTGCCAAATCAGTTCACCGGTTTTACCTGGTTCCACAGATACCTGATTAGGGTCAGAGTGTTCCATTTCCGGAAATTTAATCATCAATGCGGCATGTTCTTTTAGCTCTAAGATAGAACCCAAAACTATTTCGTGCTTTACCTGGCCGGTATTCTTGACAACGAACTTGACCGTTTCACCGCGTTTGATTGAGATGGTCGCCGGTGTGAAACGCATCGCGTCGTTCATATCAATTTCTATTGTTTTAACTACCTTGCTTGCGTCGCCCGGCACCCCCATTGGTGCGGCATGGCCTTCCTGTTTGTCATCTGCCTTAGCATGGCCATCGTCACCATGAGCGAAGACATTCATCGATAACAGGGACAGTGCCAGCATCGTTGCGATTAAAGTGGATTTCATAAAATTATCCTCATAGTTAAAACCAGATGTTGTAGTGCCTAAAATAGAAACAAATCGCAAAAACTATTAATGGTCGCTATGCGAGCCTCCCCTAATGACCTTCAGAATTTTTTCACCTGGCTTCGCCTCCATGTGCTTGGCATCTGGCGCTTGCATAGCGTCCGGCATCGCGGCATCGTCACTTTTCCATTCATAGGCCGTTGTGCCGGGTGGATGCTTATACCAACCGGGGTCCTTATAGTCATTTCGCGCTATCCCTTGACGTATTTTTACGGTGGTAAACATGCCACCCATTTCAATGCCGCCAAACGGACCGGTACCGGTCATCATAGGTAAAGTGTTGTCGGGCAAAGGCATCTCCATCTCTCCCATTGAGCCGCCTTTGTCGCCCATCACCATATAGTCCGGTATCAGCTTGTTAATTTTGCTGAGAACATCGCGTTGATCCACGCCGATCATCGTTGGTACGTTATGACCCATCGCGTTCATGGTGTGATGTGCCTTATGGCAATGGAAGGCCCAATCACCTAGCGCATTAGCATCAAATTCAATCGCCCGCATTTGACCTACCGCGATATCTGTCGTCACTTCAGGCCAACGCGATCCAGGGGGCGTCCAACCGCCATCGGTTCCTGCGACAACAAATTCATGCCCATGCAAATGGATCGGATGATTGGTCATTGTCAGGTTGCCGACGCGGATGCGCACCCGGTCATTCTGGTTACACACCATCGGATCAATGCCAGGGAACGCACGACTATTGAAGGTCCACAAATTGAAGTCGAGCATCGTGCTGGTTTTAGGTGTGTAACTGCCGGGATCAATGTCATAAGCGTTGAGCAAAAAGCAGAAATCACGATCTACACGGTGCTGAGTCAGATCTTTCGGATGCGTGATCCACAGCCCCATCATGCCCATCGCCATTTGTGTCATTTCATCCGCGTGCGGGTGATACATAAACGTACCGGGACGCTTTGCAATAAATTCATATACGAATGTTTTGCCCGGTTGGATACCGGGTTGCGTCAGGCCAGTCACGCCATCCATGCCATTCGGCAAGCGCTGTCCATGCCAATGGACGCTCGTATGTTCTGGTAATTTATTGGTGACGAAGATACGTACCTGATCGCCTTCTACCACCTCAATGGTAGGTCCCGGAGACTGACCGTTATAGCCCCATAAGTTGGCCTTCATCCCTGGCGCTATTTCGCGCACTACGGGTTCGGCTACCAGATGAAACTCTTTAACGCCATTTTTCATGCGCCACGGCAAAGTCCAGCCGTTCAGAGTGACCACCGGGTTATAAGGACGCCCGTTAGATGGCGAGAGAGGCGCTTGTGTAGTCGCCCCAGCCATTGTGGCGGCTTCAGGAAGTGATGCGGCCCCCACCCGACTGACTAAACCAGCGCCAATCGCGACAGCGCCCGCACCGTTGATGAAATTTCTACGTGAGACCATAATAATTATCCTTGTATTGTTTGTCGATTAGTCAGCGGCCGCGCCAGAAGAAAAACCGGCTTTATTACTGCCAACCGACGATCGGCCGGTCTGTGCCATTTTTAAGGTGGAATCGGCGATCCAGTAATCGCGCAGCGCTTCAATAGCGCCATTGACGCTGATAACTTGCGCGCGGGCGTCAGCTAGCAAATCAAATACGCTGATTAGCATGCCGTTGTAACGCAGCATTTGTTCGTCCGAAATCCGTTTCTTGAGAGGCACGATTTCATCCCTGTAATGGCGGGCGATATCGTAAGAGCTGCGATAGTCGGCGTACGCTACGCGCACCTCCGAGCGGGCGTTTACGGCCAACTCGGCTGAACGATTTACCGCTTGCATGTATAGCGCCTCGGACTTTGCCACCCGTGCGCCGCCCCAATCGAACAAGGGAATTTCAAGCTGAATCGAATAGCCATTCTCACGCAAAGGACTTTGGTTATAGTTGTTATGCATTAATCCTACATCGAGGATATTAATGAACCGCGTGGTCTTGGAAAGCCCTAGCGATGTCGCCAGAGCGGCAAGTTCGCGCTTCGCCATCATGATGTCGAGTCGATTTTGCATGGCCTGCACTTCGACATCGACAATCTCTTCAGGCGCTTTAGGCAGATCAGGGAGGCGAGCCGGTAATTGAAACGCGGTACCGCTTCCCCATAAACCAAGCAACCGTGTCAGTTTTTCACGTTCAGCGACTTGCATCTGTGCCGCCCGTGCTAGTTGCACCGTCACGTCTGCATAGAAAGACTGCTGACGCAAATGCTCCAGTTTGCTCCAGTTGCCAACCGCCGCCATCTGTCGTGCCAGTTGCGCGCCACCTTCAGCGGAAGTACTGACTTGCGTCAAATACTTAACGGTTTCCTGCGCTGAGACGGCAGCAAAATAGGAGCGGCGTGTTGCATCGGCTACAGCTAAAACTTCCGCAGCAGCAAGCAATTGTGCCTGCTCGAAGTAACGCCGTTCAAGCTTGCTGGCAATGGGCATTGTCAGCAAGCTCATGATAGGCAGCATTAAGGTACGATCAATCTCGATATCGTCGCCGCGGCGCAAACGACCGAACGTAAAAGAAGGATTCTTGAGGCGCCCAGCCTGTACAAAATTAGCTTCAGCGATACCCAGTTCGCTGTAACTCGCTTGCAGACCTTTGTTATTAAGTAAGGCGATCTTTACCGCATCGTCAACGTTTAGTGGCTTTGTGAGAAGTGGTTCAATGGTCATGGCAACACTATTGACGTCCGCGTCAGATTTGACCCACTTGACTTCCTGACCGATGCGCTCCTTCGTCATAGACTGAACCGACGAAAAGCCGCCGTCCTGCGACAGCGAAGCACAACCACCCAAGAATAAAACCGAGGCTGTAAGAACAAGCCGGCAAAAAGAAACAGAAGATAATCGCATGATCGCTCCTTAGCGTGATTGCATGCCGTCGTGCACTGGCATAGCGGGTGGCATTTGATCGGGCGGCGATGCTGCTTTTTTATCTGCGAGCATGGGACTATTTTCTTTCATATTATCCATGCTTTTGTCAGACATGCCTTTCATGCCTCCCATGCTGGAGGCCTTCATCGCATCAATCTCGCTCACGTCAGCGTTGGACTTCTTCCAAGCCTGAACATCAGGATCCTGATAACTTTTGTAATCCAAAAAAACGGATTTATACGGCGTACTAGCGGATGTGGCTCGCACGTTTTGTGCATCGTCAGAGGTTACTTTCGCCCCGACAGCGAATGGTATTAACCAGGCGCAGGCAGAGAGAACGCACCTCGTAAAAAGGGTGGAGTTCATGATGTCTATCGAAGATCAAAGTCAAATAAAGTCAGAATGCGCACAACAAGTGGGCATGACGTGGATGTGCAGAATTTAACTATGCAGCGGTGGCTAGAATAGCCCTGTGCAAAAAATTAAATTTGCTTTTTAAATAAAGAGGAGATGAGGTGGCCGTTCAAGGCCGTCTGGAAAAATGACAGTAAAACGTTTCTCGCTAGGAATACGTAGCGCGCTGCCTATTGCCGTTGGCACGTTGAATGTAGCCATCGATGGAAGAAATGCAGCGGTCCCAAGACAGCAACCGGCACAAGTACCACATTTGCTAAAGCTCGATTGCTTGCCATTCGCTTTAGAGAGAAACCCGTCACTGCCAGTAACACCATGATCAGAATCGAAATGATCACTTTGTTGACTAGTGGCATGATCACCCCCCGTTGAGGCAACTTCCGCTGTGTGGTGATGGCTGGATCCACAACCGATCATCATAGCTGATGCGAAGCCTTGCGTCGGGAGCGCAATCATCACCAGCCATAACAACGCAATTTTCAGGATTTTAGCCATGAATTAATTATAATTTAAAAAACAGGGATACAAGGTGAAGAATGCAAAAACCACACGACATAACCGCTGGATGCGGAAAAAATCGAGGCAAGGACGGCTATTTATTCTAGAGCAAGCTGCAATTTTTCGTGTCCAGGATTACTCTTATACGCTGAAAATTGTTGAAACACTCCTACTTGGTAAGTGTATGGTACGTACCAACTTGCCAACACACCGAGATCATCCTTGAAACACTACGATTGGCGTAGAGGAGACCGCCACCTTGACTACGTAAGGTGATCCCTATCTGAAACTAGTTTCGAAATGTAGCTCCCTCAATGCCGATGCCGATGATGCAAGTCTGGAAAATGGGCATGTGTGTGCACCAACGCTTGCTGCTGATGGGCGTGGTTATGCGGTTCTTTGCCGTCCCATGGAAAGTCATGTGCGTGTTGATGATGGATATCATGGTAATGCATGTGGGAATGAGAATGTGGCATCGGCAAATGGGCATGCTCATGCGCATGCCTTTCCGTCACGTGCAACCAGATGCCAATCCCCATCAACGCCGCACTCATCCAAAATACGTTACCGGGAACTTCACCAAGAATGAATAGTGACATGATCGCGCCCACAAACGGTGCGGCAGAAAAATAAGCACCGGTCCGGGCCGAGCCGAGATGCCTCAATGCCAGTACAAACATCACTAGACTGAGGCCGTAACCGCAGAAACCGACAATTCCGGCACTCAATACAGTACGACCTTCCGGCACAGAATAACCCATAGCCAGCGCAATCGACAGATTCACCAGTCCTGCCACCAGACCTTTCATTCCAGCTACTTGCACGGCATCGCTTCCTGATACTTTTCGGGTCAGATTATTGTCGATGGCCCAACATATACACGCGGCAATGATAGCCAGCGCTCCCCAAGGCGTGCCTAGCTCCTTGGTCTGCTCCCCTGACAGAAAAATACCCGCCAATACAATGAAAATCATTCCCATGAATATACGGCGGTCGAAATTTTCACGAAAAACAAACCAGGCTAGTAAGGCGGTTAATACGCCTTCCATATTGAGCAATAACGAGGCAGACGAAGCCGGAACATGCATCAAACCAACCAGCAATAATACCGGCCCGGCAACACCACCGAATAGGATTGCCCCAGCTAACCACGGGAGATCGCGGCCCGTGAGGCCGTCAGTTCGTTTTTTCTTGTCGTAAGTCGCGATGGTACGTATCGCATACCATGCGAGCAGACCAACCCCGCTCCCAAGGTAAAGCAGTCCTGCAGCCATGACCGGTGCCATTTGACCCACAAGCAACTTGGAAAATGGGGTACTGGCACCAAACAACGCCGCCGCTAACAGCGCGTAAATAACGCCTTTATGCATGATGGATCCATTGTCTAACTAATATAGTTTAAACCCAATTTTGCGTTGGGAAATAAATCCCACAACCATCAGCCAATCGTTGATTCGGGTGATGACTCGGCTCCGCTGGGCAATTTTGCTTCTCTTCTTCGACGGTCATTAATTATTTGATGACGTCGGTTATCTTTCATCTTTTTCCACTCCTTACACTCGTCGCGTGTGCGCAGGCAGGCAATGCAGAAACCAGATTTTCCCTCAAATTTACAGATATCAATACAAGGTGAACTCCCACTCATATCTTAGGTGCGAACCCTGTGACCTGCCGCCATAGATGCTGGCAGAACGATGGACCATGCGCTGACTCCTGCGTCACTAATGACACTACAGCGCCAACATAGGCAAGGCTAAAACGTCGAGCTGATGAACGCCGATAACGTCGGCCTATATCATGGCACTGCAAAGCAAGATCACAACCGCGCTTTTGCGCGCGCTCTTTGTCGTGATCTTCCCCTAAAAAAAGTGATGATGATCAATTTCAAATGGAGCACCGTATGGTTTATTCATCATAGATTTACTTAAAATAACTATGAACAACTTCAATCAGTTGCTCCTTTGCATCACCCTGCACGCCATCATGTGGATGAGGATCGGCATCGACCAAGTGAGTACGAATATGATCCTCCAATACCACAGCGAGCAAGCCGTTCATAGCACCTCGGCAACTGGTAATTTGCTGCAATACAGTGATGCAGTCACTTTCCTCGCTCAAGGCGCGCTCAATCGCATCAATTTGTCCTCGAATGCGACGCACACGGTTTAAAAGTTTCTGTTTGTCGCGGATGGTGTGGCCCATATTTTCCCCTTAATAAATAGGATGGGGGACTATATCATAAGAACGAAAATCGAAAGACGGAGTTGTGAAGCGTGATGCGCTCTTTAAAATGTGCAGTTTGTTCACATTACAACGGCAGGTCCGAGTGGCTGACGATTGGTTCGCGCATGCGCTATCAGTGCAACACAAAGACGACCTGCTCGGTGAGAAAAGGCTGGTACATTAAACAGAACTAGGTACTCAGCCCTTTGACCACCTTAGTTCACAGCGGTTACGACATACTTCGCGTCCTGTTTGGTAAAGTCGATCGTCACTTTTTTGTCGACAGAAAGTTTGTCGAAGAACATCTTGTCTTTCACCGAGAAAGTCATTGTCATTGCTGGCCAATTCAAACTTTTCACCGGTCCGTGTGCCAACGTCACTGTGCCCTTGGTCGGATCAACTGCCTTCACCGTACCAGTCGCCTTGTGGCTGGTTGCTTTGACGCTGGAATCGGAACCCATTTTATCCATAGGCATGGTCTTCATGTCCATGGTCTTCATGTTCATGTCCATGTCCTTCATACCACCAGATTGCGCCGTGGCCAAGGCGGATGCAGATAACGTCATCATCAGGGCCAGCGTTACGATAGATTTCATATTTATTTCCTTATTAAGTTAAGAGAGATGATTTAAAACTGACTGCCTCCATCCATTCAACGAACATGGTGCGGATGGCGGGCATCTGATACTTCACACACAATTGCTGCTACTTCTTGGTCGTCTCAATGGCGACCATAAAACGTGCTATTCAGGCCCTATGCTTCTACCTCTATGCTTCTACTTTTAAGGTTGTGCTCGCAATAGCCATGCTGGCGGCGATTCGACTCCGTCGCAGCTGACGCCGCCGTAACAGCAAATAGACCGCAGGCACGACAAACATTGATAGCAACGGTGCCGTAATCATTCCACCCACCATCGGTGCCGCGATGCGCTGCATGACTTCCGATCCAGTGCCAGTGCCCAGCATAATCGGCACTAGCCCAGCGATGATGACCGCGACCGTCATCGCCTTGGGGCGGACCCGTAACACTGCACCCTCCCGAATCGCATCGATCAAATCTGCCTCACTATCCTTGCCGTTAGCCAGGCGCTGTTCCCAGGCGTGTTTCAGGTAAAGCAACATAATCACCCCGAACTCGGCGGAGACGCCCGCCAATGCGATGAAACCGACGCCGCCAGCGACCGACAGGTGATAGTCGAGCAGCCATAACAGCCAGATACCGCCCGCCAGCGCAAACGGCAGCGTCCCCATAATCAAGGCCGCTTCGTCGAAACGCTGGAAGGTCAGATACAGCAGGACGAAGATAATCAGCAAGGTGGCCGGAACGACAACTTTGAGTTTGGCGGTGGCACGTTCCAGATACTCGAATTGTCCAGACCATGCAACAGAGTAGCCAGCCGGTAATGCGACTTCTTTGGCGACGGCTTGCTGCATATCGCGTACGGTGGAGCTTAGGTCGCGGTCCCGAATATCAACATAGACCCAGCCCGACAACCGTGCATTTTCACTTTTCAGCATCGGCGGGCCATCGTTAATGCGAATGGCAGCGACATCACCCAGTTGAATCTGCGCGCCGCGATCGGTCAAGACTGGTAACTGGCGTAGCTTTTCGATAGAGTCTCGCACCTCGCGCGGATAACGCACATTGATCGGGAAGCGCTGCAAGCCCTCAATGGTTTCACCAATGTTGTCGCCGCCAATCGCCGTGGAGACGATGCTTTGCACATCAGCGATATTTAAACCATAGCGCGCGGCCGTATCGCGATTGATGTCAACATCGATATAGCGGCCGCCGTTCAAACGCTCAGCCAGCGCCGACGACACACCGGGTACGTGCTTGACAGCATGTTCGATGGCTTGCGTAATACGGTCAATTTCCAGCAAGCTGGCCCCCGCAACCTTGATACCGACCGGACTTTTTATACCTGTTGCCAGCATGTCGATCCGGTTGCGAATCGGTGGAACCCAGATGTTAGACAGCCCAGGGACCTTGACTATGCGGTCGAGTTCCTGAATCAGCTTGTCCGGCGTCATGCCGGGTCGCCATTGAGTGTGCGGCTTGAACTGAACGATGGTTTCAAACATTTCCAGCGGCGCCGGATCAGTGGCGCTCTCGGCTCTCCCTGCTTTACCAAACACGGTCTGAACCTCTGGTACGGTTTTAATCAGACGATCAGTCTGTTGTAGCAACTGTGACACCTTGCCCGCTGACAGGCCCGGCAATGCAGATGGCATGTACAGCACATCTCCTTCATCCAGCGGTGGCATAAATTCAGCGCCAAGATGCCGCATCGGCCAGATCGTTACGATCACCACCAACGCTGCACCCAGCAAGGTTAGCTTCGGAAACCGCAGCACGATATCAAGCAACGGGCGGTACAACGCGATCAGAAAGCGATTGAGCGGATTTTTTTGCTCTTCCGGTATCCGACCGCGTATCAAGTAACCCATCAAGACAGGAATCAACGTCACGGCCAAACCGGCCGCCGCAGCCATCGCATACGTTTTGGTAAAGGCCAGAGGCGCGAATAACCGCCCTTCCTGCGCTTCCAGCGTGAACACCGGAATAAAAGAAAGTACGATGATCAACAGCGAAAAGAATAGCGCTGGACCAACCTCGGCGGCGGCGTCGCCGATAACGCGCCAGTGGTCGTTGCCTTTTAATTTTGTTCCGGGATGGGCGTGGTTCCAGGCTTCGATATGTTTGTGCGCATTCTCGATCATCACCACCGCCGCATCGACCATGGCACCGACGGCGATAGCGATACCACCCAGCGACATGATATTGGCGTTAACACCCTGGTAATACATGACAATAAAAGCGATCAGGATACCGATCGGAAGCGTGATGATGGCAACAAGTGCCGAACGCAGGTGAAACAGAAAGATCGCGCAGACCACAGCGACGACGATGAATTCCTCGATCAATTTGTCTTTCAAATTGGTGACCGCGCGTTTGATCAGGTTCGACCGGTCATAGGTCGGGACGATCTCGACGCCGGGCGGCAGACTGGCTTTCAATATCGCCAGCTTCGCCTTCACGGCAGCGATGGTATCCAGTGCGTTCTTCCCAGAACGCATAATGATCACGCCACCAGCGACTTCACCTTCACCATTTAGTTCGGCAATCCCGCGCCGCATTTCTGGACCAATCTGAATCCGCGCTACGTCAGCCAACCGCACTGATACACCCGCCTCGGTGGTCATTAAAGGAATTTTGCGGAAATCGTCCAGCGACTTCAGATAACCCGATGCGCGCACCATGTAGTCTGCTTCCCCCAGTTCCAGCACCGAGCCGCCAGTTTCCTGATTCGCTTTCTGCACCGCCTCGATAATCTTGCCTTGCGGGATGTTGTAAGCGCGCATCTTTTCAGGATCGAGCACAATCTGGTACTGCCTTACCATGCCGCCAATGCTGGCGACTTCAGAGACATTCGGTATTGTTTTCAACTCGTATTTGAGAAACCAATCCTGTAAGGCTCGCAACTGCGACAGATCATTCTTACCGCTGCGATCCACCAACGCATATTCGTAGATCCAGCCGACACCGGTCGCGTCCGGCCCGAGCGCGGTTTTGGCTTGCGGCGGAAGGCGCGACTGGACCTGGTTCAAATATTCCAGCACGCGCGAGCGCGCCCAGTAAGGGTCGGTGCCATCTTCAAATAATACGTAGACGAAAGAATCACCGAAAAATGAATATCCCCGCACAGTCTTGGCCCCCGGCACCGACAGCATGGTCGTCGTCAGCGGATAAGTCACCTGATTCTCGACGATTTGTGGTGCCTGACCTGGATAGCTGGTGCGGATAATGACTTGTACGTCAGACAGATCGGGAATAGCATCCAGCGGTGTGCGCGAAAGTGCCCAGATGCCCCAAGCGGTCACCATCAGCGTCACCAATAGCACCAGAAAACGGTTCGCAATTGACCACCGGATTAGTCTGGCGATCATTGCGCAGCTCCCATTGGCTTCTTCGCTGCGTCGTTCGTGTTGAGCGGCTTGATAGAGCTGATCTCAAATGCGCCATCCTTGATCGGACGAATCTCGAAAACGACGGTGTCACCCACTGCAACGTTATGCGGCAAACCACTCGCTGGCAATTTGAATCCCATCGTCATTGGCCCCCATTGCAGAGTTGGAATCGGACCATGAGAAATGGTGATCTCTTCTTTGTTAATACTTTCGACCTTACCTTGGCCGCGGTGCATAGGTCCAGTGCCTTTGCCGGTTTGCGCAACGGTGGCGTTGGCCGGTGTGGGTGCATCCATACCGCTCATTGGTGCATTCATTGGGCTCATGCGGGTTTCGGCTCCCTTCAGGCTGGCTTCGGAATCAACCAGGAACTGACCGGAGACCACGACCTTCTGCCCGACTTCCAATCCTTTGCGAATTTCGGTCTGACCGTTGGTTTCGCTACCGACCTCAACCTCGACTGGGAGAAACTTACCCTCTCCTTGCGCCACCATGACCAAGCTGCGAGTGCCTGTCTGAATCACCGCTTCCGTAGGTATTAGCAAGAGGTTCTTACGCGTAGCGGGGTACAAATTGAGCATCGCAAACATACCTGGCACTAGTTGACCGGTAGGATTCGCTAACTCAATACGTGCCTTCAGTGTGCGGGTAGTGGCATTCACGTCCGGCAAGATTGCGTTGACCTTCCCCTTAAATACCATTCCTTGCAACGCAGGCGTGCGCGCCTCAACGGCATTGCCTGGACGCACCTGAGCGGAGACGCTCTCAGGTATGTCGGCATTAATCCAGATCGTGCCCAGACCATTGATTTTGAACATCGGCGCGCCCGCCATCACGGTCATCCCTTCACGCACCGTAAGCTCCGAAACAACGCCGCTAATCGGCGCAACAATAGTCAGACGCGCTTGCACCTTGCCGCTGGATTCGACCAGACGTATCTGTTCATCAGTCATGCCGACCAGCCGCATGCGTTGGCGCGCACCATCAAGCAGCGTCTCTAACCCATTCCCCTCCATGCGTCTGACAGATAGGTACTCTTCCTGCGCCGCGATCCACTCCGGCACATACAATTGCGCCAACGCTTGCCCTTTGCGGACCGGATCAAGGGGCGCACGCACAAACAGTCGTTCGAGAAAACCGTTGCTGCGTGCCTGCATCGATACCACATCGCGTTCGTTGTAGGCAACACTACCAACGGCAACGACTGCCGACGTCAGGTTTCCCCGAGTGACTTCGGCGGTACGGATACCCAGATTTTGTTGGACGCGCGGGCTGATATTGACCTTGCCACCGCCGGCACCGTCGGCACCGTCGGCACCATCGCCCCCGCCGTGAGCATAAACCGGTACCAGTTGCATATCCATAAACGGCGACTTGCCAGGCTTGTCAAACTTTTGCCCGGGTACCATCGGGTCGTGCCAATACAGTACTTTTTTACCAGTATCGCTATTAGCCGTGGCACTCGATAATGGCGTCGTGATCTTCCTGCCCTGATGCATGCCAGCCGCATATAAGCCATAACCGGCTGCTACGAGCACAACGACAGCGGCAGCGGCAGCGGAGACGAGAATTTTCTTATGCTTCATTTGGTATCCTTGTTCATTCCCGTTTGCGCCATCAGATCGTCGGTAGGAAATAGAAAATTGAGTTGCGCCCACAGACGGTCGGTGTCAGTTGCCAGTTGTAACGCCTGAATGCGGATATCGATATCATTGCGACGGGCCGCCAGTACGTCTACCAAACTGGCTTTGCCACCACGGTAGGCGGCAATCGTTGCTCCCGTGCGTTGATTGGCTAGCGGAATCAGTTCGCGTTCATAGCGCACAGAACGCTCGCGATCGTTTTGCCATTCGTCGATCATGCTGCGCGTCTCTGCAATATGCGCGCGCAACGTATCCTCGCGGGTATCTTTGGCTTGTTCGACTAGCGCCAGTTTGGAAGAGAGTTCGCGATCCTGGCGGTTCTTCCGATCCCATTGCAGTGGAATCGAAACGCCAACCGACACCATATTCGAATACGCAGAGCCACGTTGCTGGAACGCGACCTCGACGGTCCAGTCGGCTTGTTCGTTGGCCTTCGCCAGTTTGGCGTCGGCTTCGGCGACTTCCACCTGCTTGGTGAGAACAGCTATTTGAGGATGATGTTCAAGCTGCGTATTCAACGTCGCCGGGTCCAGCCGGATAGTATTGGTGGCAGGTTTCGCGGCCAGGGATAAGCTGGCTACATCGCCGATCCAGCGTGCCAATATAATATTGGCATTGCGCACACGGCGCTGTATTTCGCTGGCACGATCATCAAATATCGCTAGTGCGCTGCGGGCAGCAAAAACGTCGGCTTGGCTGCCACGACCGGCGCGATATGCCCCTTCGGCTGATTGGATTTCAAGTTTGGCCTGCTCACCTTGCTCGGCAACAACCTGGGCCATCGCGTCTGCGTAATACCGGTCAAGCCACGCCAGAGCCGTATCGCGCTCAATTGCAGCGGTTGTTACGGTTTTCTCGGTAAGGCTTTTTTGTGCCTCAAGCTCGAAACGGTCAGAACGTAGTCGGCGTTTATCGGAACGTGTGATTTCCTGCATCAGGCCGACCCGACGCATGGTCATGAAATCGTTATTGAGACTGCCACGATCGCGGCCCGTGGCTGGCAGATTGTCGATACCGACTTTCAATACCGGATCAGGCAACTGACCTGCAGCAATCGCCATGTCACGCGCAGAGGCGACAGAGAAATCCTGAGCGGTCAGCTGGCGCGAACGTTCTACGGCGCGGCGCTGTGCCTCGGCCAACGTCAGCGGAACCTCAACTGCGTAAACATTGGCAGGGTGCACCAGCGATAATGCTGATGCGATCAGACTAATTCTTAGGAAAAAACGAACAATCGCAGTGCGCACTTGAGGGTGCGCAGCAGGCGGGGATAGCATCGGCGATGACATGAAAGCTCCAGATAGCGAAAGACAACATCAGACGTGCTCACGGCACGTCGATGACGGACTAGGCGATCTGGGAAATTAAATGCGGAAGCAACAGTTGCGGATGGACAATGGCGGCGCCGTGGTCCGCGTTAAAAGGAGGGATTCCGCATGCGTGGTAATTGGCGTATCGATGAGCGCCACATCGTGCACTACCAAGGTCAGTGTGGCCGCTACAAAGGCTTTAACATGCGGCAACTCGGGTTTGTCAAGTGATTGATTACCTGCCTGATCGTTCGCCTGGCACAAACTCGGCTGCATCGTATCCATGCCCTGACAGCCAACCATCGCCTGATCCACCTCCATCGTTACCGACTCGCTAACCTGTCCTATCTTCAGGCCTGGGCAAGCATATCCAGCCACAGCAAGCTGCATGAACAGCATGCTGATCAGCACAATGATTGTGGCAATCAGGCGAGACGGGCGGGAGAGTTTCATTATTCTTAAATTTTTACTTAATTTATAGTAAACAGCAGCGGTAATTATTGTCAAGTAACGACAAATTTTTGGCAGCTAATTTTCCATTTTTTGTTCCTAAAAAATACATCCCAGGTAATGCAATATTGTCACTTGGCGTCGTTAAAAAATATTAACAGTGCATTATCATCATTCCCCCTGTGGGAAGGTCAAGTAATATTTGAGGCTAAGCCAAGATACAGTAGTTTACTATTGGACCGTGGATCGACGTGTAAAACGATGACAACGCTCATAAAATAAAAGTTGAAATAACTAGAAAATAAAGCATCGACAGCCCTTTGATTAATATGAAAATGACGGGTGCATCTGATATTAAAAAACCGGATACACGCGTCCTTCACTAAGTGTCGCATGTAAATGCTTTTCGACAACTAACTACAGTTTCGTATTGTCCGAACGACTATTAGCTCTTGAGCGCATTGAAGAATAGGCGCTGTTGACCGATAATTCCTGGGTCACACGCTGTCTGAGTACTGTTTCTGGCGTTTCCTGTGCTTCCATTGATTCCATTGATTCCGGCGATTCTTCCGAATCATCATGAATAGATCGCATTTCGAAATCTTCGGTGGCCTCGCGGATGTCCAAAACAGCTTCAGGTCCTCCATCGCTCTGAGTAGATATAGTCATCACTTCCCGATCATTAGCGGTAGCGTATACATTGCGCGTATTGTCTTTAACACTCACAACCGAGGCATTTAATCGGTCCAGATTTCGCATACTTACTTTGAGGCCATCCAGAACAGGTTTGCTACTATTCGCGCCAAAATCGATACCAGCCGTAAAACCCTCAGCAATATTGACTACTTTTGTTGGCGGTAAAAAATTCATAGCGCTGGTCATTTTTCCACCAAGGAAGCATCCTCCCACTGCTGACGCAAACAGAAGCGGAATACTAGCAGTACCGACCACTACCTGAGACATAACAGTGGCTACCGCACCGGTGGCCACCAATGCAGATGCGGTCTGAATAGCGGCATGTCCTCCAGCAGCGATCATCCCGCTTGAAGTGCAATCGAAAAGGCGTTGTTGTACAAAATCAGCACCGAAGGTAAGTTGCTCATTAAATTGCACATGATCTGTAGGTTGCTTCACTGAAACATTCACTTCAGCACGTTGAACCGATTCAAAAGCAATACATAAATTATCCAGCGAGAAGGGCAACATGCCTTCTCCATTTTGAGATAATCTGTAATCAAATCCAATATGTTCTATATCCGCCACATACGCGCCAGCTTTAATAGTTTCTCCGAAAGGTGCTGACCAGCCAGTTTCAAAGTGAGCAAAAGCCTGAATATGTGTCTCGGGATTCACTTGCACGTTACCCAAGCATTGACAGAGAGAAAGTGAAGGGAATACTGTTTGAATTTGCACACCCACTTTTGCAGACACTCCCGGCAGCTCTGGCGCATCTCCCCCAATTGCAAGCTGCTGTATAAGCAATGGCGTCCGTATCGCCATCCCGGCCTTGAGTATCTGAAGAAAAAGGCTGGTGTTGGTACTCATTTTCATACTGGCCATTAAGACATCAACTTTGTCACTTAGCGCCTGAACCAACGCAGGATTCTCTCCTGAATCGCGGGCCACATGATACTTTATAAGCGCTTTGCTTAGGCCATCAACTTGCGCTCTCGGATTGCGTTTGTCCAAATCTGCCCTGATGTCGAACACCTTTCCTCGTACGTCCTTTATTTCATCATTGATCTGCTGCGTAGCCATTTCCTGCAGATCGTTAAAAAATTGTGACGGAGAATCGAGTATCCACAACATTGCCTGTCTGGAGGGATTCAGAGATTCAATTTGTTCCCTCGGGAGAGGGAGTTCTCTTATGTCTGCCGCCATGACGATCGTTTGTTGATCCGGCGTATTTTGCAGTGGAACAATAGCAGTAGGATTTTCTGGGATTATATGATGTAGAGATTGTGGCTGACAGGTGATCACTCTTGGATTTATCATACATTTTTACCCTTCATTTTATCGATAAGAATCCCTGGCCGAATGGGATCGATCATGTTGTTTTTTTGAAATTATTCAACATCATCATTCTATAAAGTCGCGGTATTCGCCTGATATCAGTAAACGCTCAAAATAAGACAGATAACGCTATTAATTTATAAGACTTGTCACCATCATCAACGGCGCTAACGCAGCGTTATGCACAAAAGGAAATAGGCGGTAAGGAACTAATCGCATCACCTGGATACAAATGAGAAGGTGGTAACTGCCGTGATTTTGGCTTGCGCTCAAATTCTGCGTAGAATAACCATTAGGACTAGTAAAGTTTTCGATCAACCCTTCACCGTACCGATACCTTGCCATGAACCAATTAGAACAACTCAAGCAGTTCACCACCATCGTTGCCGACACCGGTGATTTTCAGACGATGAAAGCGTTCGCGCCACGCGATGCGACGACGAATCCATCTTTGATCCTGAAAGCCGTGCAAAAAGCGGATTACCAACCGCTCATGGAAAAAGCTGTACGTGATCATTCCAGTTTGTCGACACGCGATATTATTGATCAGCTGTTGATCGTCTTCGGGCTCGAAATATTAAAAATTATTCCGGGCCGGGTATCGACAGAGACAGATGCACGCCTGTCGTTCGACACGCAAGGAACCATCGAAAAAGGCCGTAAATTGATCGGCCTGTATGAAGCGGCCGGTATTGATCGCCAGCGCATACTGATTAAAATTGCCTCGACATGGGAAGGCATTCGCGCAGCTGAAGTTTTAGAAAAAGAAGGCATTCATTGCAACCTGACTTTGCTATTCTCTTTGCCGCAGGCGATTGCTTGTGCGGAGGCAAAAGTTCAATTGATTTCGCCGTTTGTTGGTCGGATTTATGACTGGTATAAAAAATCGACTGGCCAGGAATACACCGGCGCGGATGATCCTGGTGTGCAATCTGTGAAGCAGGTTTATAGTTACTTCCGAAAATTCGGCTACGCCACTGAAGTGATGGGAGCAAGCTTCCGGAATACCTCCCAAATTCTGGAACTCGCTGGCTGCGATCTACTCACCATTAGTCCTGATTTACTACAAAAACTGGAAGAAAGTAACGATCCGGTAACACGCAAACTGAGCGCTGACGCATCGAAAGAAACTGAAGTTGAAAAAATAAGCCTGGATGAATCGGCATTCCGAAACATGGTGAATGACGATGCTATGGCGACCGAAAAATTGGCCGAAGGTATTCGTCAATTTAGTGCCGACACCGTTAAGCTGGAAAAATTAATCGAAGCGCTACGTTGATCAATTTTCAGTAAATTTTCAGTTTTATTGACGTTAACTATTCATCAAGACTAGTGAACGTATCCGACAATATGGGGTTTTTTAAGCTTAATTTAAGCTGAAGTCTGTATCCGCATTACGTATAAATCTCTCCTATAAGAATGCCCCGTCGCCTGGCGCACGGGGTATTCGGCGTCAAACTAACGCACGGCGACAACAATATCTTTACCCGGATCGCCTTGTTTGTCCTTGTCGGACTGACGTACCAAAAAACCATCCTGATTGTCAAGTTTGCCCTTGAACTGGAGAACCATGGCCGCTCCATCGTGAAAGCGGCTCTGGAATCTTCACATTTGCGATTGCGGCCCATCCTGATGACGTCTTTCGCGTTCATCATGGGAGTTGTGCCACTGGTATTCTCGCAAGGGGCCAGTTCAGAGATGCGCCATGCAATGGGCGAGACCGTCGTTAGCGGTATTGTTGGGCAAACCAGCAGCGGATTTTTCTGCCAGTGACAATCCGCTCACCAGTATTGCAGGCTTGCCGATTATTCCAGCCGGATTACCATCGTCGCTACTAGAGCGTCGTCCGGATATCACTGCGGCGCAACGCACCATGGAAGCATCCAATGCCCGCATCGGCGTTGCACGTTCGGCGATGTTTCCTGCATTGATGCTGAATGCTTCGGGTGGCGAAGGCACTAGCCTCGCTAATATTTAATTGTAGTAGCCGCTCATGGGTGCTCGGCGCGTTGATGTCTTTGCCCATAATCGATGGCGCCCCAACAAAAACGATGTCACTCAAAGCGAAGCGGTATTGGAAGAGTCGGTTGCCAGTTACCGGCAACGTGTACTAGTCGCATTTAGCGAAGTTGAGGATAACTTAGCCGGATTACGTATTTTGCCGGGACAAGCGGCACAAATTGACGACGCACTGGTATAAGCCAGACGCTCAGCCGACGTCGCACAAAAATTGTATGACGCGGGTCGTTTTCGTTATCTGGACTTACTCGATGCACAGCGCAAATTAACCGCAGTTGAACGCAACGAAGCGCAGCTAAAGGGCAGTCGTGCAGTCACTACTGTCGCACTCATCCGCGCATTGGGTGGCGGTTGGGATAGCAACGTTGCAGTAGGAAGTCCTGACAAGGACATATCGATAAAGGTTAGGCAAATCAATTTGCGTTGAGGGATCAAGCTGTTAAGGTAGCACGGGAGTACTTTTTCCAATGCGTCTCAGCCCTTTGGATTAACGTCAGGAAAATGAAAATTTCCGTGTCACCCATGGGCTTGATGAAGCCTTCGATGAAATCGACCGTCTTATTACGGTCATCAGAGGAATCTCTTCCCAGCGTCCAGGCGTCGCACTAGCTGAAGCGAGTAATGTAAACCTGGATTTTTTGAACGCGGTCATGCCCAAATGCATGACCGCGTTTTATCATGGTTTCACACTTTTCTCTCCTCGGCGTGGCATGGAGTCTGTTGCGCGTATTCGGTGCCTTTGTACTTGCCGCTATTACTGCCATTCCGCTTGGACTACTGATGGGAACCGGCAGGATTGTGCGCGGCATCTTCGATCCGCTGCTTGAATTTTTATCGTCCGCTGCCGCCGCTAGCGTATCTGCCCTTGATCGTGATCTTGTTCAGGGTTGATGAGACGGCAAAAATTCTACTTATTTATCTTGCCTGTTTTGCGCCAATCGCCGTGGCAACTCGCGCGGGCGTTGCCGGCGTTCAGTCAGAGCAGTTGCATGCTGCGCTATGGATGGGCGCCAATCGTTGGCAACTGTTACGGCATGTAATTTTACCGGCGGCACTGCCCGATATTCTGACCGGCTTACGGATTGCTATCGGATTCGGCTGGACGACGCTAGTCGCCGCTGAAATGGTGGCAGCTACGGCAGGTATCGGTCAGATGGTGTTGAATGCATCCAACTTCCTGCGCACCGATATCGTGATAATGGGCATCGTCCTCATCGGGATTATCGCTTGTCTATTCGATTTGGTCATGCGATATCTGGAACATAAACTGGTGCCTTGGAAGGCGCACCACTGACTCCACCATCATACAAAGTAGTGAAAAGATGCCCTGTAAATTACTGCGCACCACAGAAGATCGCAGCAAATTATAGGCGCTCGGTATCGCCCGTTTTTGGCTGCCACTTCATTAGTCGTTTCTCAATCATGCCGACCAAGGAATCAAGAATCAACGCAAATGCAGTTAACACCATAATGCCGGCAAATACGGTATTGATATCAAACGCCCCTTCAGCCTGCAAAATCAAGTAGCCAACACCACGTGCAGAACCTAAATATTCACCGACGATCACGCCGACAAAAGCAAGCCCGACAGACGTATGCAAGCTGGAGAAAACCCATGATGTCGCCGATGGCAAATAGACTGTGCGCAGCAATTGCCGCTGATTCGCACCCAACATGCGAGCGTTTGACAGGACCACAGGACTGACTTCTTTGACGCCTTGGTAGACATTAAAGAATACAATAAAAAATACCAATGTGACCGCCAATGCGATTTTGGACCAAATGCCCAATCCGAACCACATAGCAAAAATAGGTGCCAAAATAACCCGTGGCATGGCGTTAGATGCTTTGATATAGGGATCAAGGATTGCCGATGTCAATGGTGACAGCGCAAGCCATAATCCTACGCCTAAACCCAATACAGTACCGATCCCAAACGCCAGCATGGTTTCTGTCAGCGTCACCAGCAGGTGGGAATAAATCTCGCCTGGAAACTTCAACGTGAACCATGTTGTGTCACCGATACCGACATCCAGACTGCCGCTGCCAACCGTGAACCATTGCCAGACCCGCTCCAATACTTTGATTGGCTCGCCGAAGAAAAATGCGGTCTGCTGGTTACGGGTCACTACATGCCACGCTGCAAAAAATATGACTAATACCAGCGCTTGATAAACGCGCATATTTTTGTAATTGGGTTTAATTGCTTGCCACATAATGTCGTGCTCTTTCTTATTTTTTTGGAAATAGTCACAATTTCTATTCGATGACTAACCTATCCTGATATCGTCTTGCGTCTTGCGTCTTGCGTCTCGCCTTGTCGCTTGGTCTGTCAGGCGATTTTTTTCTGCTGCTGATAGCCTTTCAGCACTTCGTCCCTCAATACGCTCCATATCTGCTGATGCAGTTCTACGAAGCGAGGATCGCTGCGAATTTCTGCGACGTCACGCGGACGCTCAAGATCAATCACAAACTCACCAATCGGATGCGTTCCCGGCCCGGCAGACAGGACGATGACACGATCCGACATGGCAATTGCTTCGTCCAGATCATGGGTAATAAAGAGAACCGCTTTCTTTTTCGCACTCCACAATGCAAGCACTTCATTTTCCATCAGCTGACGCGTTTGAATATCCAGTGCCGAAAACGGCTCATCCATCAAAATAATGTCTGGATCAAGAATCAATGTTTGCGCCAACGCCACGCGCTTGCGCATGCCGCCGGATAGTTGATGCGGAAAGCGATCGCCAAACCCTTGCAGTCCGACCCGCGCTAACCATTCCTCACCGAGCTGCTTTGCCTCAGGCTCTTCCATCCCTCGATATTGCAAACCGGCGATCACGTTTTGCAAGGCGCTGCGCCATGGCATTAATGCTTCCGACTGGAACATATAACCGGCACGTTTATTTATACCCGTCAACTCTTCACCGAACACTTTGACGCTGCCGGTAGAGGGTTGCAACAAACCCGCACCAACATTGAGCAAGGTCGACTTGCCGCAACCGGTCGGTCCCACTACCGAAACAAATTCCCCTGGCGCGATGGTAAGGGTGGTGTCTGCGACGGCGGTATAGCGCTGTGAACGATCATCTTTTGAAATGAAAGTACAGCTGATATTGTCGAGAAATAATGCTGGCGTCGGTGAAACTGGAGTCATAAGAATGATGGCGCAAGCCGAAAAAATTGCGATGGAAAATAAAACGCATCAGATAAGTTTTATCGATAAAAATCAACGATAAATCTGACCTATAAAAATCATCGTTCAACGCACTTATATAGTGACACAACATGGCGATGCTGCTGCCGCATTCATCTAACCGCAGGATGTCGGCAATTAACTAAAAACCAAATCGCCCTGCTCTCCTTTTTCTGGTGCAGGGCGATTTATTTACCGAGATTAATACTTGATTGATCTCAGCATTTTATATCAGCTTACTATCGGCTTACTTAAACTTAAGATCGGCCTTTGTCACGAATGCATTGGTGTACGTTTTAGACAGGTCAATTTTTTTATCGGCCAACGTCGGATCGAACGATTCTAGCGTGCGCAATGCAGTAGCGGCGCCTGCGTCCGGGAACTTTCCATCCGGTGAGATCGCTTCACGAACCTTGGTGAACGCTTCAATATAGAGTGCACGATCGCCTAGTAAATAATTTTCAGGGACGGCCTTGACGATATCTTCTGGCGCCGCTTTTTGCAACCACCGTAAAGCGCGCACCATCGCGTTGGTTAAAGCTTGCGTCGTGTTGGGATATTTCTTGATAAAGTCAGCGGAGGCGTACAAAGTCGCCGCTGGCATCGGTCCGCCGAAAACAGCTTCAGTCTCTTTTATTGTGCGTGTATCAGATATGATGCGAATCTCATTTTTTTGCTGCAGCATCGTAATCAAAGGGTCCAGATTAGCAATGGCATCAATCTGTCCTGAACGTAATGCAGACAATGCACCGGCCGATGCACCGACGCCGATATACGAAACGTCAGTAGGCTTTAAACCACCTTTTGCGAGTACGAAATTGCTCATCATACTGGTAGAAGAACCGGGTGCAGTCACGCCGATTTTCTTACCTTTTAAATCAGCAATCGATTTGTAATTCGGCATGGTCTTATTGGAAACCGCCATCACGATCTGTGGCGCACGGCCTTGCAGCACGAACGCCGTAATCATCTGATTTTTTGCTTGCATACTAATGGTGTGCTCGAATGCGCCGGATACGACATCCGCGCTGCCACCAATCAGTGCCTGCAACGCTTTCGCACCACCGGCGAAATCAGAGATTTCAACCTGCAAACCTTCATCTTTGAAATACCCTAGTTGGTCAGCGACCGTCAAAGGAAGGTAATAAAACAAGTTCTTGCCGCCGACAGCAATCGATACTTTCGGCTTTTCTAGTGTTTGCGCAAATAATTTGCTGTTAAATGTAAAATATCCTGCCAAAAACAGGCAAAGTGCGACACCAAACTGCTTCCAGTTAAACTTCATTTTGTCTCCTCAACATCAATGGTTACGTTGTAACGATATTATTTATTCCGCTATGGGAAGCGATGAACTTTGTTTTTTTAAATCCTAGTAGGATTGTGACCACATAATACCGCAGGCATCGCGTTATCTCGCGTTACAAGCTGAAAAGACACATGGTGAGTTTTTTTTATCGTTATTCGGCGACATAAAATGAATACCATCGCCCCTTATGCTGTGTATTAATCAACTACCAGTTAAATCGACAATGTTTAGATCTCTAAGGCTGCACGTGACGAAAAAGCATGTCGACGACGACGAATGATTATCGTTAAGTGGCGCGACGGTCCAACATGGCACGCGCAATAGTACCGGCATCCACGTATTCCAACTCGCCACCAACCGGAACCCCACGAGCCAGGCGGCTAACCTTCAGGCCGCGTGCTTTCATGGTTTCGCTAATGTAATGGGCGGTGGCTTCGCCTTCGTTGGTGAAATTGGTCGCTAACACTACTTCGGCTACGACCCCATTGGTGGCGCGGACGATTAATTTTTCAAGTTGAAGATCCTTCGGGCCAATACCATCAAGCGGCGACAACCGTCCCATCAACACAAAATATAGGCCTTTAAACGTCAACGTCTGCTCGATCATCAACTGATCGGTGGGTGTTTCCACTACACAGAGTAATGACGTGTCACGCTCAGGATCCAAACATACCTCACACAGATCATGCTCGGTGAAAGTATTGCACATTGAACAATGCTGTACTTTTTCGACCGCTTGCATCAATGCGCGACCAAGCAACGCTGCGCCATCACGATCATGCTGCAACAGATGATAAGCCATACGTTGCGCCGACTTCGGGCCGACGCCGGGCAAGTGGCGTAAAGCTTCTGTCAAAAAGGCCAGACTGGAAGGGGTTTTCACATCAGACCTTAAAAACCACGATAGATCTTGCGACCCACCGGTGCATAGTGAAGAATCGGTGGCGGCTTATAGAAATGCTGCATTAGCGTGCGCCACTCTTGATACTGAAACGATTGCATGAAGCCGATCGTGTGGTGTTCTAGCGTCTGCCAGTGCACCAGTAAAATATAACGATTCGGGAGTTCCACGCAACGCTGCAACGCATGCGAAATATAACCCGGCGTGGACATAATCAGTTTTTTCGCCTCCGCGAAAGCCGCTTCAAATGCGGCTTCCTGACCGGGAATAATATCCAGCGTTGCAGCGTTAAGAATCATAGGATGCGGTACTTAAAACGGCATTTTGAAGCCTGGTGGCATACCAGCAGTAAGCCCGGACATTTTTTCTGCCGAGGTTTCTTCTGCCTTGCGTACGGCGTCATTGAAAGCAGCAGCGACCAGATCTTCTAGCATGTCCTTGTCATCAGCCAGCAGGGACGGATCGATCGTCACGCGCTTGACAGCATTTTTGCAAGACATGACTACTTTGACGAGACCGCCGCCAGATTCACCTTCGACGTCGATCAAGCCCAATTGATCCTGCGCTTTTTTCATATTATCTTGCATTGCTTGCGCTTGCTTCATCAAGCCTGCGAGTTGGCCCTTCATCATAATGTTGCTCCTTTAAGTTAATTCAGTGTTGGGAATGACACAAAATCGCACATTGATGGCGATAATTTTTATTGCTATTTAGCAATCTATCCAGCCCATTACGGTTGGGCGATACCAACTGTTTAACTGCTCTTCGACGGCGTTTATAACAATTCCTCCGTCGAAGCAGTTAGCCCAATTTTAAATTGGCTTGTTTTTTCGTCACCCATGTCAATTTTACATTGCCGTGACCTACCGTCCGTGACCTACCGTCCGTGACGATACTGCTCAAGTTCAGGCTTAGCTTCAGGCTAACGGTTTGACCGATCCAGGAACAATCGCTGCACCGAACTCACGAATCATGCTTTGAATAAATGGATCATTTTTTGCGGTCTCTTCAGCTAAACGCTGCCGTTCCGCCTGCTCGCCTTGCGCCTTCACATTCGCGGTGTGACGCACGTTACCAATTTCTGTCTCGACCCGCACCGTGCGACCAAAACGCTCGGTTAACGCCGCAGTTAGTTTATCAACATTAGCGGGTAAGCGTAACGTCTCGAGGGGAATGCGCAGGTAAATTTGAATGGCTGCTCCGGTACTGTCCAAACGCAGCAACTCACTTTGCTGCGCTAGTTGATGTGCAACACCACGTACCGGCAATAGTGCCGCCAAGGTTGGCCAGTCGCCATCCCAGTTCAATGATGGATCTGGATGATAAACGAACGGGTCAGCAGCGGCTTTCTGTGGCAGCGGATTTGACGATGACGATTGCATTGACAGCGCATCCATACTCAACGTTGCGGTTGGCTTGTTTGCCGGTGTTGGCACAGACGGAGTACTTGTTACAGGACGCGCTTCTGAACGACCTGATGTGTGCATGGCGGAAGCGGTACGTGGCTCTGCGCGCGCGTCATAGCTCGATCCGGATGAATCGTTATCCGACAAGTCCATCGGCAGCGGAATATCCTCTTCCCAAGGTGGTGGCGACGATACAGTAGAGGTTACTTTCGGTGGTTGACTTGCCGGTACTTTGATCTCCGGGATCGCCGTCGGCTGAGATCTGACCGGTATCGCAGAATTACTGATTGCCGCGGTAACCGAAGCAGTTGCAGGCGCGGCGGGAGAGGCGCCCGGGCGTTTGCTGGCGAGGCCACCTCGCGCTGCTGCCAATGCTGCCATCGCCGGACTGAGGTTACCATCGACACGTCCTACAGGAGCGCTGGTGGTAGCGGCCTGCGGCGCACTACTTAATCGTGCAGCGGGAATTGACGGCGTCGGAGCGGCGGTTATTGGGGCTTTAACTGCAACCACTGCTGATGAAGCGGGAGTGAAAGTTGATACAGACGGGCGCGATGGCGCAACCGATCGTTGCTGTGCTGCCACTATTCCGGTTCCATCTCCCGATTGTGGCCGAAAAGCCAACATCCGCAGTAAGGTCATTGAAAACCCTGCGTACTCATCCGGTGCTAAGCCAAGTTCATTACGACCATGCACAACGATCTGATAAAACAATTGGATTTCTTCGACATCAAACGCCGCAGCCAGACGCATGACATCTTCGCGCTCAGGCAAATCTTCTGCTAACGCTGCAGGGACGCTTTGCGCCAACGCGACGCGATGCAACAAAGTACCGAGATCTTGCAACGCGGCACTATACGACAAACTGCGAATTGCCATTTCATCAGCAACAGCCAACAAACCGGCACCATCGTTTAGGGCCAAAGCATCTAGCACCCGAATCAAATAGGTCTGATCCAGCGCGCCCAACATTCCCTGCACCGCCTCAAGCGTTACTTTGCCAGCTGCGTAGGCGATCGCCTGATCGGTTAACGATAAGGCATCGCGCATTGATCCGTGTGCGCCTTGTGCCAGAAGGCGCAAAGCCGGTGTTTCGAATTCAATTTGTTCCTGCCCCAGAATATCGTCCAGATGGCTAATGATATGACCCGGCGGCATCTGCTTCAGATTGAATTGCAGGCATCGCGACAGGACCGTTACCGGGATTTTTTGGGGATCGGTAGTAGCAAGGATAAACTTGACATGATCGGGCGGTTCTTCCAGCGTTTTCAACATGGAGTTGAATGCGTGGTTGGTCAGCATGTGGACTTCATCGATCATGTAGACCTTGAAACGGGCGTTTGACGGCGCGTAGACCGCCTGCTCCAGCAATTGCGCCATTTCATCCACACCGCGATTGGATGCTGCATCCATTTCAATATAATCAACAAATCGCCCCGCATCAATCGCCACGCAGGCATCACACACACCGCACGGCTGAGCGGTAATTCCACCGTTGCCATCAATACCCTGACAATTTAAGGCCTTGGCGAGTATGCGCGACAGCGTCGTTTTACCAACGCCCCTTGTACCAGTGAACAAATAAGCATGATGTAGGCGCTGTTGCTCCAGCGCATGCGTCAATGCCCGCACAACGTGCTCCTGACCAACCAGGGTGTCGAAACTTCTTGGGCGATATTTACGAGCTAGGACTTGGTATGACATAGAGTGGCGGGCGCGCATTGCTGGCTGTTAAATTCAGCACTCATTTTACCTTAGAGGAAGCGCTCGCAAGGATTTTAAGAAATGCCGACAAATCTGCCCCGAGTTGGCTCGCTTTTGCGCTGGCACATATAACAAATTCAGACTACGCTAACCTTGCCATGCGTTCAAACATGCAACGTCAGATCAAGCCCGCCAGGAGATGCCATGCAATCGCCCACGCACCAAGTCACTAATCAGGTCAAACCACTGACCGATAACAATTTGTATAACGACGACGCCATATTGACGGCGGGCGTGCAACGCCTGCAAGCTGGCTGGCACGCCGCAGAGCTAGCCCGTTACGGTGCAGAATTGGGTCGCGAAGAAATCTGGGCGTTGGCAGATGCAGCAAATCGTCATGCGCCAGAATTGCAGTGCTTTGACAGTTTAGGTAACCGTATCGATGCAGTCGAATTTCACCCAGCCTGGCATGCGCTATTAGGAATGTTACGTCGCGAAAACTTACACGCCTTGCCTTGGAGTGCGCCCCGCCCCGGAAGCCATGTTGCACGGGCAGCTGGCTACTTTCTCCATGCGCAGGTGGAGGCAGGATCATTGTGTCCAACTACCATGACGTTTGCCTCGATTCCTGTCTTGCAAAAGGAACCAGCCCTGTTCGCTGCCTTGCAAGCCAAATTATATGCGTGCGAACACGACGGTCGCGATCTGCCGCTAGGACAAAAAACGTCCATGCTAATTGGTATGGGCATGACTGAAAAACAAGGTGGTTCCGATGTGCGATCAAACACCACACTGGCTATTCCACTACCCGGAGGTGGCGGTCGTGGTGCAGACTACCTGTTGACAGGCCATAAATGGTTTTTTTCTGCACCGATGTGCGACGCACACATGGTATTAGCACGTACAGAATTAGGATTGAGCTGCTTTTTTGTGCCGCGCTGGCGGCCCGATGGCAACAAAAATACCGTATTTATTCAACGACTCAAGGACAAACTCGGCAACCGTTCAAACGCTAGCAGCGAAGTCGAATTTGAAGATGCCTTTGGCATTATGGTGGGTGACGAAGGGCGCGGTATCGCTACCATCATCGAAATGGCAAATCACACACGCCTCGATTGCGTCATCGGCAGCGCCGGTCTCATGCGCCAAGCGCTTGTGCAAGCATTACATCATGCGCGTCATCGTAGCGCTTTCGGTGCCCCCTTGGCCGAACAGGCATTGATGCAAAACGTCCTCACTGATCTGGCGCTGGAAAGCGAAGCCGCAACACTATTAATGCTACAACTTGCCAGTGCATTTGAGGCACCCAACGATCCCTTACAGCGCGCATGGAAACGCATTGTCACGCCCGCCGCAAAATTCTGGATATGCAAGCGGGCCTTAGAATTCTCAGGAGAATGTATGGAAATCTGGGGCGGCAATGGATACGTCGAAACTGGCCCGATGGCACGTTTTTACAGAGAAGCACCGGTCAACTCAATCTGGGAAGGCTCAGGCAACGTCATGTGCCTAGATGTATTGCGGGCAATCGGGCGCGAACCAGAAGGATTTACCCTGTTACTTGAACATCTGCACAGTGTCACCAGCGGCCATGCTTCTATCGGCGTGATGTTGAGCAGTCTAAAAAACTTACTTTCAACACCGCCGGATCAGCAAGAACGCAACGCTCGCCGATTGGTTCAAACCCTCATATTAACGGTCCAGGCCGCATTGATGGCGCAACATGCCCCGCCAACAATTGCCGACGCATTTATTGACAGTCGTTGCGACGCTGCGGCAGGACGTGTTTATGGGACTTTGAGCAGTGAGATCAACGCGGATGTTCAGAAACAAATCCGGAAGCGGGTAATGCCGTAATCTGAGCATTGATATGTGAAGTAATGGTTTTCGCCAAATAGAGCCTGACGATACTTATACTGGAGCGGATTTTGACACTTCAGACAAAAAAATAGCCCACTATGATGTGGGCTAAGCTCTTGATTTCATTGACTTATACTTGGAGGCGGGGGTCGGGATCGAACCGGCGTAGACGGCTTTGCAGGCCGCTGCATAACCACTTTGCTACCCCGCCATTCCTTGAAGTCAACAAGTAACAACAGTATCGGAAAATTTGCCAACTTTCCTGCTAGCACTACCATTCCTAAACTATCGGAACAGACGCACATTCTAATGCTGGTTTAAAACTGCATTAGGTCCATTTACATCTATCAACATGGCTGATAGATGCTAGCTCGGACATTAAAAAAGGAAGCTTTTTGAGCTTCCTTTTTTGAATTTGGAGCGGGAGAAGAGGCTCGAACTCTCGACCTATACCTTGGCAAGGTATCGCTCTACCAACTGAGCTACTCCCGCATTTTCTTTTGTATCCGCTACGCTGCTCTGCAACATCTACTGGAGAGACGCCATTATAGATGGTCTAAAAATGATGTCAAGCATTTTACAAAAGGTACTTAATAAAAATTCGACGCATGGTTTTTACTGCGCTTTTTCTTTAATCAGCGGCCAAGCCTTACGCAGGTAATAGAACATTGACCAAACCGTCAGTACGGTTGCGATCAACATCAATCCATGCCCAAGAAGCCGGATATCAACGCCGAATAATTTGCCGGAATACAGCAGAACTGGAATCGCAGTCATTTGGGCGGCTGTCTTAATTTTCCCTAGTGAACTAACCGCTACCGATTTAGACGCACCAATTTGTGCCATCCATTCGCGCAACGCGCTGATGGTGATTTCTCGTCCGATGATGATAAACGCAATGATCGGACTTACCCGATCCAAATTAACTAACACTAACAACGCGCCGACGACCATTAATTTATCGGCGACCGGATCTAGAAATGCGCCAAATGCCGAAGTTTGATTCCAGCGACGAGCGAGAAAACCATCGAACCAATCCGTCAAGGCTGCCACGATAAACACAATGGCCGATCCTAGCCCGATATCCGTAGCAGAAAACCCAAAATCAGGGAGATAGAACACACCAACTACCAGCGGAATGAGCGCAACGCGTAGCCAGGTCAGAAGAATAGGAAAATTAAAGGGCATAAATTATATTTAATGTTATCGCCATGAGACTAAGGGCTTAACTCTGCGTCCCACGATATTGAAACGCAAAATGCGCTGAGCAAGACCAAATTTTAGCCAACTTTCCTGCCAATAACGCGCTATTGGTCAAGAGATTGGTAAAACACGGATCGTTTAGTTCATTTTGCAGCCAATTCCTCGCAGGAGCGCAGAGCCGATCCGACAATCTTCTGGCTTATTGCTCGGTATGCTCTGTGACCAGCACTAATTATCTAGGAGTATGGCTGCAGTTGGGAAATAAAACACGGATAAACCGCCTTAATCGATTTTACGCAACAACTTAGGTCAATGGAGTTGACGATAAATATCTTCAGCCAGTTGCCGCGAAATACCCTCCACAGAAGCTAAATCATCAACACTGGCATCTGCCACCGCTCTGAGTCCTCCAAAGCGTGCCAGCAGCTTTTGGCGTCTCTTTGCACCAACGCCCTCTATCTCCTCCAAACGAGAGGTTTGACGTGCTTTAGCACGTCTAGCGCGCATGCCCGTGATGGCAAAACGATGTGCCTCATCGCGAATCTGGGCGATTAACATCAACGCAGCAGATTCTTTACCTAATTCGCGCGGCGTACGTTCGTCAGCAAAAATCAACGTCTCCAGACCTACTTTGCGGCCCTCGCCTTTAGCAACGCCGACGATCAGACTAATATCCAACCCAAGTTCGGTCAGCACTTGCCGCGCCATTTCGACCTGACCTTTGCCACCATCAACCAACACGATATCGGGCATCGTACCGCCGCCATTGGCAACTTTCTCGTAACGTCGCATCAATACCTGGCGCATCGCGGCATAATCATCGCCCGGGGTAATGTCCTTAATGTTATAACGCCGATATTCGCCATTTTGCATCGCGTGATGATGGAACACAACACACGATGCCTGCGTTGCTTCGCCAGAGGTATGACTAATATCGAAACACTCCACGCGAAAAGCATCCACATCTGGAATATCGATAGTCAGGACATCGACCAATGCGCGTGTTCGGGCCTGCTGTGAACCCTGCTCCGACAACAGACGGGTCAACGAAATTTCTGCACCCTTTTGTGCCATGTCCAACCATTGACGACGTTGGCCTTGCGGTTGGAACACCAGATTAATACGATGTCCACATTGCGCCATCAATGCCAGCATTAATGCCGGTTCGTCGATATCGAGATTCAGGATCAATGTGCCTGGAATAAAAGTATCAATATAATGTTGTGCCAGAAAAGCCTTCATGACGGAAACATCAATTGCTTCATCAGCGCCAATCAATGCGCTCTCGACATGCGTGGGGAAATATGCCCGATCCCCAAGATGGCGACCGCCGCGCACCATCGCCAGATTGACGCAGACGCGACCGCCTTGCACAATTGCGGCAATAATATCGATGTCGCTATCACCAACGATTTCCATACTCTGCTGGTGTAATACTTTAGATAAAGCACTAATCTGATTGCGTACTACAACCGCTTGTTCAAATTTTAATTCAGCCGCAAACGCGTGCATTTTTTGATCTAGTGTCGCCATCACTTCGGTTTGACGACCTCGTAAAAATTTGGCGGCATTGTCGACATCAACGGCATAATCCTCACGCGTGATCAGATCGACACATGGAGCACTGCAACGCTGGATCTGATGCAGCAAACAAGGCCGTGTTCGATTGGCAAATACCGAGTCTTCGCAGGTTCGGAGCAGAAAAACTTTCTGCAAAATTTGTATCGATTCTTTTACCGCCCATGCGCTGGGGAATGGGCCGAAATATTGATTTTTTTTATCGATTCCGCCACGGTAATATGCCATACGCGGATATTCCTGGCCACTAATCTTGAGATACGGATACGACTTATCATCTCGAAAAAGAATGTTGTAGCGCGGCTGCAAAGACTTGATTAAATTGCTTTCAAGTATCAATGCTTCAGCCTCACTGCGCGTCACAGTAGTCTCTAATCGCGCAATTTTCTGCACCATCATTGCGGTCCGTGGACTAGCAAGATTTTTCTGGAAATAACTGGAGACGCGCTTTTTTAGTTCGCGCGCTTTTCCAACGTACAAAATATTGTCGGCAGCATCGAAATAGCGATACACGCCGGGCAGATTCGGCAATTTGGCAACCGTGTCTAAAACGACTGCCATTGGATCGGGTATCTCGGAATCAATCATATTTTGAACTATTTAACATTGCTACCGCACTGGCACTCAAGCGGGAACGAGTGCGATAACCAACTTCTTGGCAGCCCGGTATTCAGCATTTTTTTGTAGCTCATCCCATTCCAGCGCGATACTCTGCGGCACCAACGTTGTCAGACGGGCCGCACTGGCTTGCGATGCCGGACTAGCTTCGAGACGCAGGCCAGCCAGCAATTCATCAGCTTTATCGGGAGAGTTACAAATCATCACGACATCGCAGCCAGCGTTTAAGGCTGCATTTGCGCCCTCTAACACTGTACCAGCAGAACTAGCCGCAGCCATGCTCAAATCGTCGCTAAAAATAACACCGTTAAAGCCAACTTCTTCGCGCAGTATCGTCAGCCATTTTTTTGAAAATCCGGCTGAATGTGGATCTACTTTTGGATAAATCACGTGCGCCGGCATCACCGCCGATAAACTCATTCCGAGCCAGTCATATGGCTTGACGTCCTCTTCCATAATCTGCCGCAATGACCGCTGATCAAGCGGAATCGAGAGATGCGAATCGCCTTCTACAAAACCATGACCTGGAAAATGTTTTCCGCAGTTTGCCATCCTGGCTAACCGCAGTCCATGGCTCAAGCTTTTTGCCAATAAAGTCACTACGCGTGGGTCACGATGAAAGGCACGCTCACCGATCACGGTAGACCCACCATAATCAAGATCGAGCACTGGCGTGAACGACAAATCGATTCCGCATGCCCGCAATTCTGCGGCCAGCACAAAACCGACCGCCGTAGCCAGTTTGGTCGCGCCTAATACATCGCGGTCCCAATACTCTCCAAGCGCGCGCATTGCGGGTAGGCGTGTAAATCCATCTGTTCTGAAACGCTGCACGCGTCCGCCTTCATGATCTACCGCAATGAGTATATTCGGACGGGCTGCACGAATAGCAGCAGTTAACGCCGTCAGTTGCGCCCTATCCTGAAAATTGCGCGTGAAGAGAATGACGCCGCCTGTGAGCGGATGTTGAATCCTTCGAATATCATCCGCAGTCAGGCTGATGCCGACGACGTCGAGCATTACTGGCCCCATTGGCTGTCGTGGCTGACTGTCGCCATCGGTTTCAATTTTTACTTTATCAATCATTACCTGATCAATTTCGACATGACCAAGCTGAAGTTGATCAATCAAAAGATGATCAGTCATTAGCGTGCTGTCTTGCTGATCCGCATTTGAAACTATTACACTCATACTCATATTTTTTCCACAATGACAAAAGCGACCGCATACTCAACTTCGTCAGTAATCGACACCTGCGCGGTCAGACCGTTCTTCAACATAAATTCTTCCAGAACACCGCTGGTGACGACCACAGGCTTGCCGCCAGGTGCATTCAACGTCTGCGTCGCGCGCCATGTCATCGGCATTCTCAGACCTATTCCGATGGCCTTGGAAAATGCTTCCTTTGCCGCAAAACGCGTCGCTAAAAATCGAATACCGCGTGCCGCTATCTTAGCTTTTCGATGATGGTATTTTACGAGTTCTTCAGGCCCCAGAATTTTTTCCGCAAAGCGGTCGCCATGACGCGACAACGCCGCTTCAATCCGTGGAATCTGAATAATGTCAGTACCAATGCCGTAAATCATGATGTCCTTTTACATTCTGTTTAGCCGCGATTTAACTGTGACGATTCAACCGTGCCTTCACCATCAATGCTTTCATTTCACTGACCGCCGCTTTCCAACCAACAAACACCGCGTGCGCCACAATCGCATGCCCGATATTGAGTTCAGCGATGTCTGGTATCGCGGCAATCGCCTGGGCATTGGTGTAATGCAAACCATGGCCTGCGTTCACCTTCAACCCACGGATAACGCCTTCCTGGACTGCCCGCTGGACGCGCTCAAGTTCGCTACGCTGTTCGGTAGCTTGATGCGCTTCTGCATAGCGCCCAGTATGCAGTTCGATGACTGGTGCGCCGACTTCTGCCGCTGCCTGAATCTGATCCACATTGGGATCGATGAAAAGGCTCACGCGTATTCCCTCGGCTTGCAGTTGACGCACAGCGGACTGCACTTCGGAAAAATATTTGATGACGTCGAGGCCACCCTCGGTTGTCAATTCGTGTCGCCGCTCCGGTACCAGACACACATCTTGCGGTTTAATTTTGCAAGCGAAATCAATCATCTCTTGCGTCACGGCCGCCTCCAGGTTCATCCGGGTACGCAACAAGGGACGAATGATCTCGACGTCTGCGTCCTTAATGTGACGACGATCTTCCCTGAGATGCAATGTGATTGCATCCGCCCCAGCTTCTTCCGCCTCCAAGGCGGCCCGTAGTGGGTCCGGATAGGTTGTGCCACGCGCATTACGTAATGTTGCGACATGGTCGATATTAATGCCGAGGTCAATGACCGTTGGGGTGGGATTAAGATAGCTCATCAGTTTATGGGGTAGCAGATGGAATTAGTGGGTAGATATATTGGGCAGAGATGGTCGGTAAATAAATAGACAGTAGAATTAAAGCATAATTCAAAAGTACACCGACCTAACCGCTCTGTCATGAGTTTTGACGCAAAGAGGTCTGCACCGTAGAAGATGAAGGTCGGACAGATAGCGATGGTGGCTCCACAACGGTGGTGACAACAGCGGCAGCGTCCGAAGTTTGCGGAGCAACCCGAGCGCGCGAAGTCAGCAAAAATAAAGCAAGCGCCCCGGCCAGTAGCCCCCAGAACGCGGAACCAATACCCGCAAATGAAACACCGGATGCGGTAACTAGAAAAGTAATTAATGCAGCCTCACGCTGACTGTCATTCGACATCGCTACCTTAAGGCCATTCGCGATAGTTCCAAGTAGCGCCAGCCCCGCAATTGCCAGTATCAGTTCTTTTGGAAACGCAGCGAATAATGCCCCCACTGTTGCGCCAAATACTCCCACCAGCAAATAAAATATCCCTGCGAAAACACCAGCCCAATACCGTTTTTGTGGATCTTCATGCGCTTCTTTGCCAGTACAGATTGCTGCCGTAATGGCGGCCAGATTCAGTGAAAAACAACCAAATGGCGCGAGCAGAAAATTGGTTATTCCAGTCCACGTAATGAGTGGAGAAATCGGCACATCGTAACCCGAAGCGCGCAGCACCGCGACGCCTGGTGCGTTCTGTGATGCCATATTGACGACAAATAAAGGAATCCCTATACCTATCGCCGTTGCCCACGAAAAGGTCGGCATCGTAAATACCGGTTGGGCGAAGGCGATATGAAAATTCTCGAAATGCAATAAGCCCTGTTTCGCCGCAATCGCTATGCCAACTCCCAGTACGAGGATGATGGCATAACGTGGAATCCAGCGCTTGCACAACAGATAAGCAATAAACATGGCGAAAACCAACCAAAATTGCAGCTTCATAGCAACAAAAACATCCATGCCGAAGCGCACCAGAATACCGGCCAGCATCGCTGCGGCTATCGATAATGGAATTTTACCCATTGCCCGCTCGAACCAACCTGTCACGCCGCATATGATGCAAAGTGCTGCTGAAAATAAAAATGCCCCAATCGCCGCCGACATCGGTACGCCAGCAAGGCTGGTGATCAACAGCGCTGCGCCTGGCGTTGACCACGCGGTAACGACTGGCGTCTTGTAGCGCAATGACAAACCGATGCATGTGACGCCCATTCCCAATCCAAGCGCTAGCATCCATGAGCTAATCTCAGCGGGTGTCGCACCGGCAGACGCGGCGGCCTGAAACACGATAGCTGCCGAGCTGGTAATGCCGACCAATACGGTGATGAAGCCAGCAGCCAAAGTGGACCATGGGAAATTTTTCATTCGCATTTTCTTGTTGTCTTACAATTGCATCAAATCAATCAAAATCTGGCGCGTATTTAACGGTGCGCCCCCCAAATGATAGGCCAGCAAAAATCGCATTAATACTTTGCTCTGCGCCTGCGTGTTGATATCACTGTAATCCTCGCGCGCCATATCCAGCAATGTTTTACCGCTAACTGATGGCCAGCTATCGGATAGCCGCGCCACCCTAGGTCCGCGCTCCGGATCGACCACATACAGGAGATCGGACTCGACACGCTGCCGACTACCGGTACAGATCGTAAAATCCCCGGAAACCCCGGTTTCTTTCAATAATGCGCGTTCAAACTGCCGCAAGACGATCGGTGCTGGCTCCTGATGCGCCAACTTGTTTAGCGTGACGACGTAATGATTAAACAAAGTTGGATGGGCGTCGTCCCGCGCCAACAGCTTTACCAGAAGTTCATTAAGATAAAAACCACATAATAGCGCTGACTTTTCCAATGGCAACATCCCGCCAACCCATTCGGCAGCGGTTAATGTACGGATTTCGGATTTGCCGCTCCAGCTGAGAGAAAGAGGTTGGAACGTTTGCAGCACACCACGCAGTTTCGACAGCGGACGCTTCGCACCTTTGGCTACCAAAGCAATCCGTCCATAATCGCGCGTAAATACATCCAGTATCAGACTGGTTTCGCGATGCGGATAACTATGCAGAACAAAGCCAGGTTGCCCCGCAATCCGCGACTCTGCAGAGGGACGAGTAACGCGCTTAGTTGCGACCGCGGCGGCGGCGGATGATTTTCCGCCATTAGGGGGAGTTGAATGTTGAATTGACGGTGAGTTGGCAATCAATCCAGGAGAAGGTGCAGATTCGGTTGTTGCGGCTATTGTGGTTGCACTATTTGCCAAACCAGAGGACGCGTTCTCGACAACAGCAACAAGTGTAGAGTCCGCCACCACGGTAGACAATTGTTCCGCGTGGACAGTAATTGCCTCTATAGCCGCATCAACACTGGTGGCACTCATACCGACGTCTTACTCGTAACCGTAGGCGCGCAATCCGGCTTCGTTATCGGCCCAGCCGGATTTTACTTTTACCCAAATTTCCAGATAAACCGGACCACCGAAAAGGCGCTCCATATCCAGACGGGATTGTGTCGAGATATCTTTCAAACGCGCGCCCTTTTGACCGATTACCATCGATTTATGCGTATTACGCTCAACCAGAATCGCGGCAAATACACGTCGCAAATTACCTTCCACCTCAAACTTTTCGATAAGAACAGTACTGGTGTAAGGCAACTCATCGCCAACAAAACGGAATAACTTTTCGCGCACGATTTCAGCGGCTAAAAATTTTTCGCTACGATCGGTAATGTCATCTTCGCCAAACACCGGCGGGTTAAGCGGGAGATATTTACGCGTCTCCGCTTGCAAGTTTTCCAACTGAAACCGCAGTTTGGCAGACACAGGCACAACCGCGGCAAAATCCCGTAACGCCGCAATTTTCTGGGCGAATGGCAACAACACAGCTTTGTCTTTAACGCGGTCTGACTTATTAATTACCAATATGCAAGGCACGCTAGCGGGTAAGAGCTCAAGCACTTGCTGGTCGGCTGGTCCAAAAGTACCAGCCTCAATCACAAACAAGATGACATCTGAAGCCGTCAACGTCGTCGTGACAGTGCGATTCAGCGTTTTATTCAATGCATTTGAGTGACGGGTCTGGAAACCAGGCGTGTCCACATAGACAAATTGCGTATCGGGCAAAGTTTGGATGCCGGTAATGCGGTGTCTGGTGGTCTGCGCTTTGCGCGAAGTGATACTCACTTTGGCACCGATAAGTTCATTCATCAACGTCGATTTACCAACATTGGGACGACCTACTATAGCGATGTAGCCGCAACGAAAGTCGGATGCGGGTGCCTGGGATACGGATTCTGTCATGCGGTTGTCGATTTACTCGCGGTAAGTGGTAAGGTATTTAGAGCTATTTTTAAAGCCATTAACGACGCGCAGCAACGGTAACTTTAGTACCGACTGTTGCCGTCGTAGTTGAGGTCGTTGTTGCCGCGCCCGTTTGCGCTGGTTGCGCTTTCGATACTACAGAAACGTCTGCGACGATAACTGGTGTCAAATTGGCAGGAAGCGCCGCCGCCTTAACAGGATGTTTTACAGCCTCGCTTTTAACAACATCCTTTATTGATACTGGCTTTGACAGTGCCACTTCCTTACCGGGCGCATCAGGCTGAATGGTAGCAATCCCAGCAAGTTTCAATTGGGAGGTTCTAGGCTTACTTTTTCGCGTCGCACCCGGTGTTTTTATAAAAGCTTGTTGCACTGCTTCCAAAGCTAATTTTGCAGCCGCTTGCTCACCTGCGCGACGACTTCCTCCGGTGCCAAATACTTGAATTTCTAATTTTGGAACGAGACATTCAATTTCGAATTCTTGATTATGCGCAGCTCCATGCGTCGCCACTACATTATATTGCGGTAAAGCAATTTTCTTTCCTTGCAGATATTCTTGCAATAACGTTTTAGCATCTTTACCCAACGTCTTTGGATCGACGGTATCTAAAATAGGAATATACAAGGCCCGTATTGCATCGCGCGCGACATCGAAACCAGCATCAAGGAAAATCGCGCCAAACAACGCCTCCAACGTATCTGCAAGAATGGAAGGACGGCGAAAACCACCAGACTTGAGTTCGCCTTCACCCAATCGCAAAAATTGAGACAACTCCAGGCGTTGTGCAATTTCATATAACGATTGCTGCTTTACCAAATTAGCACGCACCCTGGACAAGTCACCTTCATCAATTTTGGTATAGCGGTCAAACAACAACGATGCGACAACGCAATTCAATATCGAATCGCCTAAAAACTCTAGCCGCTCGTTATGCAAGGTGCTATGACTGCGGTGCGTCAAGGCCTGCTGCAACAACGTAGCATCCTTAAATGTGTGGCCAAGCCGATTTTGCAATAATATAACGTCCATTTGGTCTACGACTTACTCCATCAATCGATGGTTTTTTTGCTAGACGAACTAGCGGTTGTTCCAGAATAGTCAATTAACAAGCTGACCGGTGCAACGATCGAAATTATTTTTCTATACGCGAAGTTAATTTCAATATCCTCGCCATTTTTGGTAATGTCCAGATCTTTACCGTGGATTGCATCGATATAGCCCACTTCGGTTTGACGATCAAATGCGTCGCGAATTTCTTTTACAGTACCGCCGCTTGATTTAACAGTTGCAACTGCTTTTTTAATCGATGTATATTCAATAATAGTAGGAATAACTTTTGCAGAAAGGACGACAATAAATCCAAGAATTGCTAACCAGACAATTAAGCCAAACAACGTAATACCCCGTTGCTGCCTCCAGGCATTCCTTGAATTTCTTGTCATTCATCGCTCCTGATACGTTATTGCGTCAAAGAATTTAATCAAAAAAAGTACCAATACGCTTCAGATTACCTAGATTCATCCACACCAAAAATGCCTTACCAACAATATTTTGATCTGGGACAAAACCCCAATAACGACTATCTTCGCTGTTATCACGATTATCGCCCATCATGAAATACTGCCCAGAAGGAACAGTACATGCGAAGCCATCTTGATTATAAGAACAGTTTTCTTTATACGGAAAATCCTGAACACCACTTAAATTGATCGGCGGGGCTTGTTCCACAACGGCAATTTTATGATCAACATTCGACAGATTTTCTGCAAATTGCTTGGAATAATTTAAGCTATCTTCATTTAAATAGTCTGGTAGTGCGGTATAGGTAAGCGCGGTGCCATTAATGGTTAAGCGCTTGTTTTTATACACTATTTTATCACCAGGAACGCCAACTACGCGTTTGATGTAATCCAATGACAAATCCTTCGGATATTTGAACACCATCACATCACCGCGTTGAGGGGTACTTACGTCAATGATTTTTTTGTTGAGGATGGGTAGCCGAATACCGTAAGTAAATTTATTCACTAGAATCAAGTCACCCACTAACAAAGTAGGGACCATTGAACTCGATGGAATTTTAAACGGCTCATAAAGAAAGGAGCGCAAGAAAAATACCATGGCAATGACGGGGAAAAAACTGCCGGAATATTCGACCCAGGTTGGCTGACGCAATAGGTTAGCTTCCAGTTCGGCGCGACCACTACTTTCTAATTTGATGCCTTCTGCACGTAATTTGACATTCCGCGCATCAAATGCTGCCAGCGCCGCATCGGCTTTAGCGCGACGTTGCGCGCGTAAATAAAATCGGTCCAAGAACCAGATAATTCCTGTTACCACCATCAGCACAAACAGAATTAACGCGAAATTTCCTAAAATTGATTGCAATGTCATTTGTCATCCACTTGTAAAATTGCGAGGAACGCTTCTTGTGGAATTTCCACCGAACCGACCTGCTTCATGCGTTTCTTACCTGCCTTTTGCTTCTCTAGCAATTTGCGCTTACGACTAATGTCGCCGCCGTAACACTTTGCCAACACGTTTTTACGAAGCGCTTTGACGTTTTCACGGGAAATAATATTCACACCAATTGCGGCCTGAATCGCGACATCAAACATTTGACGTGGAATCAGTTCACGCATCTTGGCAGCAACTGCACGCCCACGATGATTACTGTTAGAGCGATGCACAATAATCGCTAAAGCATCGACTTTTTCACTATTAATCAGCATGTCGACTTTGACCACATCGGCTGAACGATATTCTTTGAACTCATAATCCATTGACGCATAACCGCGCGAAGTGGATTTTAGGCGATCAAAAAAGTCCAAAACAATTTCAGCCATCGGCATTTCGTAGATCAGCTTCACTTGCTTGCCGTGATAGTGCATGTCTTTTTGCATACCTCGCTTCAAAGTACAGAGGGTAATAACCGACCCGACGTACTCTTGCGGCATGTATAAATTGACCGTTACGATAGGTTCACGCACCTCTTCGATTCTACTCGGCTCTGGCATTTTTGATGGATTATCGACCATCAAGATAGAACCGTCGCGCAGGACAACCTCATAAATCACCGTCGGCGCAGTGGTGATCAGATCCATATCGAATTCGCGTTCGAGCCGCTCCTGGACGATTTCCATGTGAAGCAAGCCTAGGAAACCACAGCGAAAACCAAATCCTAGTGCTTGTGAAACTTCCGGCTCATATTGCAAAGCGGCGTCATTCAGCTTCAGTTTTTCCAGTGAATCACGTAAAGCATCATACTGATTAGATTCAACCGGAAATAGACCTGCAAAAACCTGAGGCTGAACCTCTTTAAAGCCGGGTAAGGCTCCGGTGGCCGGATTATTTGCCAGCGTCACTGTGTCGCCAACCTTCGCCGCCTTTAGTTCTTTAATACCAGCAATGATGTATCCAACCTGTCCTGCAGACAACGTTTCGCGGACTTGCATTTTCGGCGTAAATACACCAATGCTTTCAGTCAGATGTTGCGAACCGGCGGCCATCAGCTGTATCTTGTCTTTAGGACGCAGGGTCCCATTCACAATGCGCACTAACATCACTACGCCAACGTAATTATCAAACCAGGAGTCTACGATCAGAGCCTGTAAAGGCGCATCCGTATTACCCTTTGGCGCGGGCACCTTAACAATAATGGTTTCGAGAATTTCACGCACGCCTAAACCAGTTTTGGCCGAGCACTGCACTGCGTCGGAGGCATCTATGCCGATAACATCTTCGATTTCTGCTTTTGCGTTCTCTGGATCGGCAGACGGCAAATCGATTTTATTAAGAACCGGCACAACTTCAAGTCCCAGGTCCAGCGCGGTGTAACAATTAGCAACGGTCTGTGCCTCGACCCCTTGTGAAGCATCGACTACCAACAATGCGCCTTCGCACGCAGACAATGAACGACTTACTTCATAACTAAAGTCGACGTGCCCTGGCGTATCGATGAGGTTCAAATTATAGATTTGCCCATCTAGTGCCTTATATGACAAGGCAGCCGTTTGCGCTTTAATGGTAATACCGCGTTCGCGCTCGATATCCATCGAATCAAGTACTTGCGCGCCCATTTCACGATCTGACAATCCTCCACAAAATTGGATGATACGATCCGCCAAAGTAGATTTACCGTGGTCAATGTGAGCAATGATGGAAAAATTACGAATGTTGTTCATTAATGTTGGTCGAGGCAATGCGATTACAAAAAAGGTGCTCTGATCCGGGCTGTTGTCGCCCAGGCGAGCACCATTTATGGCAGGATATTCAATTGACGCCATTTTACCGGATTTTAGTGGCAAAAAACTGACAAATCGGACTTGTGCGAATTCTGGTGAACAGATTTAACGGCCAGATCAACCCCAAACGTCCTACTTCGTCTTATCGAAAATATCCAGGTCTTTCGCCGCGACAAGCCATAAAATCATGAAAACGGCGTCTTAAATCACCCGGGATGCGCACCTTGGGTTCTAAAGCATCCTGACATTAAAGAAATGTTAATTATTCACACGGTTACACAGCGAAACAGTTATTCATTGCTTTAAAAAAGTGTTCACCTTGTCGGAATCCAAAAAATAATGGCAAAGTTGCACAGGTGATTGCCCTTCTTTGTTGCCGATAAGAACAGGGACTAACTCGTCGTAGAGCGCAACCAATTCCGGGGCACCGTCCACATCAATTTGCTCGACAAGGCCTTGCCCGTAAATATTAACCAGTTCTGCCATCGCGGGTAATGCTAATAATGCATGCAACATATCGTCACATAAATGACAATAAGAACGTCCCAAGAGAGTGAAAGTAATTATCGACATCGACTTCCAAAAAAATTCTCATTCGCCACTTAACCCGCGATATGCGCAAATAAAGCGATCTTGTTAGTAGAAAATAAATTACATAAAAAAAGCTGCAAACTTCGCAGTCTGCAGCTTTCATCGCCTTACGGACTATTCTCGCCTGCAGCAAATATCCAGCCTTACAACCCAGCCAAACGTGTTAATTAGTTGGACGTAATGGCACAAACTGCGATGACTCACCACGGCGAACTAACACTACAGCCATTTTTTTCGATTCCAATTTAGAAACTAAAGCATTGAATTGCTTAGCATCCTTCACGTCCGTATTGTTCAAGCGCTGAATCACATCGCCAACCTGTAGACCAACGCGGGCTGCGCTTCCTTCAACTGAATCAACCAATACGCCATAATCAACTTGCATTTCTTTCTTCTTGTCGGCGCTCAAATCACTCACCACCAATCCTAATGCATTGGCTACCGGGCTCGGCTTTGCAGCATCAGCGCTACCAGCCGCGTCATCTGCCTTTTCAACTTTATCCGTTTTCATTTCCGTAATCGTCAACGCTATATCACGACTTGCACCTTTACGCCAAACAGTCAAAACGCCCTTCGTACCCGGTTTGATGTTGCCAACAATGCGCGGGAGATCATTCGCTTTTTCAATCGTCGTACCATTCAATTTCAAGATAATATCGCCTGCCTGAACCCCCGCCTTGGCTGCTGGACCATCAGACTCAACGCGTTCAACTTGTGCTCCTTGCGCTTTCGGTAAGCCCAATGATTCCGCCACCTCTTTAGTGACCTCACCAATCTGGACACCAATACGACCGCGGGTAACTTTTCCTGACGTTTTGAGTTGATCGGAAACCCGCATCGCCTCATCTATCGGTACAGCAAAAGAGATACCCATAAAGCCACCTGAGCGACTATATATCTGGGAGTTAATACCAACCACTTCCCCACGCATATTTATCAAAGGTCCACCCGAGTTACCAGGATTCACGGCCACATCGGTTTGAATCAATGGCAAATAGTCACCAGTATCACGCGCTTTTGCAGAAATAATGCCAGACGTGACCGTATTTTCAAGATCGAAAGGTGATCCTATCGCCAAAACCCATTCGCCAGCCTTGATCTTATCGGAATCGCCCATAGTCAGGCGTGGCAGGTTAGTACCTTCGATTTTCAGCAGCGCAACATCAGTGCGACTATCCGCCCCAATCACTTTAGCTTTAAATTCACGCTTATCTGTCAGCTTTACATATACTTCACTGGCCCCATCAACAACGTGGGCATTAGTCATAATGTAGCCGTCTGCTGAAATAATGAACCCTGAACCAACACCGCGCGGCACCTCTTCAGGTTGCTGCGCCTTGGCACTCGGTTTACGCCCCTTAGGAACAAGTGGTTGTGGCTTACCAGCACCGTTTGGTGGGACGCCGAAGAATCGTCGCAAAAACTCCTGCATTTCATCATCACTCGGCTGACCGGTAGCCGCAGCATCAGCTTTCGCTTTTTCGGTAGTACGAATATTGACGACAGCCGGCCCTGCTTTTTCAACTATTTCCGTGAAGTCGGGCAATCCGACCATAGGAGCCGCGACTGCAGAAGGTAGCGTGTCGAATATGACGGGAACAACAAAAGATACAGTCGCTCCTAACAAAAGTGCTGAAAAAACATGATGAGCAGTGCGAGCCATTTTCATAGTGTATAGGTCTTATTTATTTTTGAGTTCAATCGAATTGGCAACCTGACGAATTGCCACGGCAGGTACTTCACCGACAATTGTCAACCAGAAGTCACCTTGACGTTTTCCTACAATATTCAAAGCTCCTTGCTGCATCGAGCCTTCCGTGCGACTTTGACTACCCGGCTCAATAAACACCGAGATGGCAGCTAATCCATCAGAAAAAACAATTTGCGACACTTCCCGTCTAACCGGTGCTGCCCCTGAGTTCTGCGCGGGCGCATCAACTACTACACGCTTTAATTCCCGCACCTTCTTGAAACCAGGCGGCATTCCGGTAACGGCCCATTCATTCAAATTTGTGGGGCTCATCGCACTATGCTCTACATGCCAACTACTCGTATTGCCAAAACTTGATCTTATGCGGTTACGTGAAATGTTACCGATGAAAATCTCGGTGAACGAGATCTGTTCAACGATCTCGTTTTTATTATTTAACGTCTGGGCTCTCATCAGCAGACCTGACTTTTTTTCTGCCCAAAGTTTATAGCCATAACGCATTTTATCTTTGGGTTCAAGCAGAACCGCCTGACAATCATGACCCGCTACCCGACCTGATTCGCCAAGTTTGACATTGTAATAATCGGTCAAATCGCTGGGAATGGAAGCAAGGATCGCAGGAAATACATCCTGCGTAACCCGTTTCTCAATCGATAACGTCTTGGTGTCGGGCATGTAACAAGTCACGTCCTCATTGTGACGAATATATTCGCGCGGTTTGCCGTCCAACACTTCTAACTTTTCTAACTCATTGCGCCCCTCCAAGATATGCGTAATGCGTGATGTACGCATTTGATTGCCTTGTTGGTATACGAACGTGCCTGAGTAATTAAGCTTTTGTGCCGCAGACTGAATTCTTTTCAAAAGAGTCTGCGCTTCATGATTGTCGGCAAGCTTTTCTGTCGTTACTCCTTCCGCGCGCGCCGAAAGAGCAAATAAAGTCGACAAAATAATGAAAAACCGAAGCAGAAACTTAGTCTGCCGCATATTAGTTATCAGCATCAATGGCAAATGTAGCTGAGCGAGCGTATTGCGCAGTATTGTAAAGTGAAGGAGAGAAACGCTGGTGCGCCGACAAATACTCATCAATACGCGAATCGCGTAGTACTTCAGAATCTGCTGGCAATGTCACGGTTTGAGACCCATAACCCACATTAATGTTAGAAGCTGACGCCAACGTCATTTGCACCGCAGAAAGCATCGCCGGACTTGTAGACTGATTATTTACATTCATCATGTGCGGCACCGTAATAAACGCAACTGCAGCAACCGCTGCAGCCGCTGCCATACTGGGCAGAGCAAAACGTTTTAACGAGCGCGTGCCGATTGCAGCAGACCCACTGCCTATAGCAATGTGTCTCTCTGCAATCGGCACGACCGCCAGTGGTGCAGCGATCATTGCGGGCTCGGCATTCAGCCGTTCAAGCATGCGCGAAGTAAAGTCTGAACTCAATGAAAATGCCATGTCGTCAGAGCGCAATATATCGCCAATTTGATGGTAAGCATCCCACGTGGCACGCCCCTCATTTTGACGCAATGCCGCCAATGCCACATCCACGTAAGCATTAGATAATTCACCATCAGCCAAGGCAGATATCTGCTCTTGGGGTATTTCATTGGTATTCATAAGTCACCTAGTTAAAACCTGGCCAACCCCTTCGTTCCCGAAAATCGCTATTTCGCTTTTACCAACGTTTGTCGATAGCCGTACCTAATAACGGCCTCAACTTTTCTGCGATAGCTTCTCTTGCTCTAAATATTCTGCTACGTACTGTACCGATCGGACACCCCATTGCTTCCGCAATCTCGTCATAACTCAGCCCCTCAATTTCGCGCAATGTTATTGCCGTCCGAAGTTCATCCGGCAAAGCCTCCATTGCGACATTGACTGTTTGCGCTATTTGCTTGGTTGCCAACAACGACTCAGGAGTGTTTATATCCCTTAGTTGCTCTCCATCGTCAAAAGTTTCTGCATCTTCCGAATTTGATTCCGTTGATGTAGGCGCTCTGCGTCCTTGCGTCACCAAATAGTTCTTGGCGGTGTTAATTCCAATTCTATATAACCAAGTATAAAACGCAGAGTCACCTCTGAACTGAGGGAGTGCGCGATAAGCTTTAATAAAAGCTTCTTGTACAACATCCTCAGCTTCTGCTTGATCACGGACGAGCCGCGACACAAGGCGCATTAGCTTACGTTGGTATTTAATAACCAATAGCTCGAACGCTTTTTTGTCGCCGCGTTGCACGCGTTCAACAAGCAGTTGATCAATTTCGCGTTCTGTCGTCAATGCCCATTCCTTTTGCTTTTGCAACATACGCGCATGACCGAAGCATGGACAAAGTGCACCACAATAAGTTCAACCATTTGGTTGTTCATATCTTACTTTCTTTTGACCGTTCGCATGTCCACGAGATGCGATCCAACGACATGCTACAGAGATTGCCCTGAAAACATTTTCAGGTACACAGTCAGCTAGTATAACGACAGACTTTGTCCGCCCGTTATGCAATTGAAGCCGCAATAGCAGTAAATTCCCCCAAAGGGTGGATCCACTCAACAATTGCGCGGCAACTGGTACCTCAATCGTGTCGACAATCGGTGCATTAGGTAAGATTTCCACAATACTTATCTGGCCAGCGCCAGAGATGATGATACGCAGTGGTTGCGTTGTGCCTCGATAACGAAACCAAGCACCAACGCTGATCAGCAGACCCAAAACGCCAAGAATTATTCCAATTGCGGGCAAAAGACGACCGATGAAGCCTAAGCCGATTAACATGCTAATCAAGGCGGCTGCGATTGCTAATGCAGACACCAAAAGGAACAAGCGCCTGGATGGCAGCACCAACGCAGAAACCGCAATCGACATTCGAGGATTAAGTGGCGTCTCGCCGGATGGAAGAGTGTTCATTGATATACTCATTCAAGCGTCACCTGACGTTTGAATGAGTATATACGGAGCTGCTTAGGCTTTACCAAAAACCAACGTCCCGTTAGTACCGCCAAAACCAAACGAGTTTTTTACTGCAATATCAATTTTCATATCACGCGCTGTGTTGGCGCAATAATCAAGATCACATTCCGGATCTTGATTGAAAATATTGATAGTCGGCGGTGAGACCTGATGATGCAATGCCAGAATCGTAAATACCGATTCCAGGCCGCCTGCGCCACCTAACAAGTGACCTGTCATCGACTTGGTCGAGTTGACAACTAACTTGTACGCATGATCACCAAAAACAGCTTTGATCGCATTAGTTTCATTCTGATCGCCTAGCGGCGTCGATGTACCATGCGCGTTCAAATACTGCACCTGATCGCCATTTATACCTGCATCTTTAAGGGCCGAGCCGACACAACGACGAGGTCCATCGAGGTTGGGTGCCGTCATGTGGTACGCATCAGCACTCATGCCAAAACCAAGCAGTTCTGCATAAATTTTAGCACCACGGGCTATCGCATGCTCGCGCTCTTCAAGGACAAGAACACCAGCACCTTCACCTAATACGAATCCGTCGCGGTCCTTATCCCAAGGGCGGGATGCAGTTTCAGGATCATCATTACGCGATGAGAGCGCTCTTGCCGAAGCAAAACCACCCAAACCTAACGGTGAAATGCTGGCCTCAGAACCGCCGGCAATCATAACGTCAGCATCACCGTATTGAATCATACGTCCGGCCTGCCCGATACAGTGCAAGCCGGTTGTGCAAGCAGTAACTATCGCCAGATTTGGTCCTTTCAGACCGTATTTGATCGACAAGTTGCCTGAAATCATATTAATGATCGAAGCTGGAATGAAGAAGGGACTAATGCGGCGTGGACCGCGATTGGTCAACTCGACATGAGTCTCTTCAATCAGCGGCAAGCCGCCAATACCAGAGCCAATGATGACGCCGATACGTTCGGCATTTTCATCAGTGACTTCCAGGCCGCTGTCTTGCATCGCCTGAATTCCTGCTGCCATCCCATAATGGATAAAGGTGTCCATATGCCGCGCATCTTTTGCGGGCATGTAGTCCTCGACATTAAAGCCCTTTACTTCTCCTGCAAAATGCGTGGAAAAAGCAGAAGCATCAAACTTGGTGATGGCTGCGATACCGGATTTTCCTGATATGACTGCATTCCATGCATCGGCAACAGTATTGCCGACCGGTGAAATGCAACCCAGGCCAGTTATCACAACACGACGTTCACGTGAGCGAGTCAAACGATTCTCCTGGATGCGTTTAAAGCAGAACTAGGCCGCTTTAACATGCGCCTTGGCGTAGTCAATAGCCTGTTGCACAGTAGTAATTTTTTCAGCTTGTTCGTCTGGAATTTCCATGGCGAATTCATCTTCTAGTGCCATCACTAATTCTACGGTGTCGAGTGAGTCTGCACCAAGATCATCAACAAATGACGATTCAATTTTGATGTCAGCTTCTGCGACGCCAAGTTGTTCTGCGACGATTTTCTTTACACGTTGTTCGATATCAGACATGTGATGCCTCCAGTTATTAGGTTACAGAAAGTGCGCGCATTTTAGCAGATTTGCGCTGAGAAAATTTACTTTTAGCATCGGCGGTTAATAAATAGCCAACTCCTGCCAAAAGCCCTTAATTATTTACGACATACTTCACTTTACAGCTCAGGACTTCATCCAAAAATATTCGACTGAACACAATGCCCAAGCCTCGAAACATCTTAATCCAAAGACAGATTAGGACAATTTACTCAATTACAATACATACCACCGTTTACGTGTAAGGTCGTACCGGTGATATAACCAGCCTGAAGTGAGGCAAGGAAACCCACCGCCGCTGCAATATCTTCTGCAGCACCCAGTCTTCCCAGAGGAATTTGTTGTAGGAGCGCAGCGGTTTGCTGCTCACTGAGAGATTTAGTCATATCGGTATCAATAAAACCGGGTGCTACACAATTGACCGTAATGTTTCGACTACCTATCTCACGCGCCAAAGCCCGGCTCATGCCAGAGACACCCGCCTTCGATGCCGCATAATTCATTTGTCCTGGATTTCCGGTTGACCCGACTACAGAGGTAATATTGATGATCCGTCCATGTTTGGCTTTCATCATTCCACGCAATACAGCACGGGATAAACGCGCTACGGCGGTCAGATTCGTGGATATCACAGCATCCCACTCCTCATCTTTCATCCGCATAGCTAGCTGATCATGCGTAATACCGGCATTGTTCACCAAAATCGAGAGCGTTCCGAATTGTTTTTGCACCAATTCGACAACTGCCGCACAAGCTAACGCATCATTAACATTGAGTACTACACCTTGTCCACCGCCTAGTTGCTCCTCATTAAGGTACGCCGTGATAGCAGCAGCGCCGACCTTTGACGTGGCGGTACCCACAACTTTTGCACCCCGGCGCGCCAGTTCAAGCGCAATTGCACGGCCAATACCGCGCGAAGCGCCAGTAACGAGCGCCACTTGACCTTCTAAATTTTGTGTAACCGAATTTTGCATTTTAATTATGATTGTTTAGAGTGTTTATTGAGATAACTTATTAGCTAGCTTAATTAGATACTTTTTTAATTATAAATGCCATGCCAAATGCTGGCGCTGTTATAACACTTACTTCAGCAATGCCAGAACTTTATCCAATGAAGCCTGATCAAAAATCGATTCGCCCACCAATTCACCGTTAATGCGCTTGGTAAGGCTAGCAAGAACCTTGCCAGGACCGCACTCGATAACATGCGTTACGCCGCTATTACCGATTTTTTGAATCGTTTCTACCCAACGTACCGGACTGGCAGCTTGACGAACCAAAGCATCTTTAATAGATGCGGCATCAACAGCAGTTGCGACATCGACATTATTTATTAACATGATCTGCGGCGCCTCAAAAACCAGACTCTCCATGTATTCGCGCAAACGATTTGATGCAGGAACCAAAAGCGAAGAGTGAAATGGTGCTGAAACTGGTAATGACAAGGCACGTTTGGCACCTTTTAACTTCGCTGCTTCGCAGGCTCGCTCAACTGCTGCCTTGTGGCCCGCTATCACGACTTGTGCGGGCGCATTAAAGTTAACTGCCTCGACTACTTCACCCTGTGCAGCCTCTGCACAAACCGCCCTTACGTCATCGTCCGATAAACCTAAAATAGCAGCCATTCCGCCCTGCCCAACCGGCACTGCCTGTTGCATTGCCATCGCGCGAAAACGCACCAGCGGCACGGCATCTTTAAAGTTGATCACTCCGGCTGCGACCAACGCAGAATACTCACCTAAACTATGCCCTGCAACGATAGATGGGACGCCTCCACCCGCCGCTATCCAAGCCCGATAAAACGCCACGGCCGCTGTGAGCATGACAGGTTGCGTATTAGTGGTCAGATCTAAATCTTCTTTGGGTCCATCGGCGATAAGCTTCGCGAGATCAAACTGCAGTGCCTCCGAAGCTTCAGCGACAGTGTCCTGCACAACTTGATTATCCGAAAAGCCGTTCAACATACCTACCGCTTGCGAGCCCTGCCCAGGAAAAACAAATGCAAATTTAATCATACGTTTTTTATAATGCTATAAATTAATGAGGTAGACGGAAAATAAAAAAGCCAGCGTATTGGGTAATGTGTGCCAAAAAATTTCAGAAGCGACCATCAAGCATTTTTTCATACTGCGCGCTTGGGAGCCGATCCGACTAGCGACCAACTTACATTCTTGCCACAATAGCACCCCAGGAAAAACCACCGCCAACAGCTTCCATTAGTACATTCTGTCCAGCTTTGACGCGACCATCACGCACAGCCTTATCAAGCGCTAACGGGATTGAAGCGGCAGATGTATTCCCATGCTGGTCAACGGTGACAACCATCCGCTCTGGTGGCAGACCAAGTTTGCGCGCGGTACTTTGCATGATGCGAATATTCGCCTGATGAGGAATCAGCCAGTCGATTTCAGATGCTGAAATACCAGCGATCTCCAACGCTTCCTTAGCGACTTTTTCCAGTACCGATACCGCTAGCTTGAACACCGCCGGGCCATCCATATATAAGAAAGCACTACCATCAACCGCCCCACTACTTACGTTGCCAGGAACGCATAGGATATGCCCATAGCGGCCATCAGCATGCAGCTTGGTAGCGAGAACACCTGGTTCCTGTGAAGCAGTCATCACAACCGCGCCAGCGCCGTCTCCAAATAACACGCAGGTAGTGCGATCTTCAAAATTCAAAATACGGGAAAAGACTTCCGTTCCAATGACCAGAACGTTCTTGTGCGTACCGGCTTTGATGAAGGCATCAGCGATTGAAGCGCCGTATACAAAGCCACTACATACCGCTTGCACATCGAATGCAGCGCCACCGGTGGTAATACCCAGTTTCTGCTGCACCACGCAAGCCGTACTCGGAAAACTCCCAAAATGATCAGGAGTCGACGTGGCGACAATAATCAAATCAATGTCGTTTGGCTCCATCCCCGCCATTTCAAGCGCATGCTTTGAAGCAGCAACGGCGAGATCACTAGATTGCACATCAGCCTCAGCGTAGTGCCGCGCCGATATCCCGCTACGCGAAAATATCCATTCGTCCGAGGTTTCAATACCTTTCTCGGCCAATTGCACTGCGAGGTCCTGATTAGTAAGGCGTTTGGGTGGTAAATAACTACCGGTACCCACAATTTTGCTATAAATAGTCATGCTGTCTTCTGTTGGGGTGGCTCAATATTGGTGGCAGCATTTGCAAGCACTTCAACCTGCACCAAAGCTGCTTCTGTCTGCGGCATCAACGCTGCAATGGTCGTTGTAATACGTGATAACACATCATGCTTGGCTGCATCGAACGCACGCTGAATGGCCCATTCGTAGCCATACACGTCAGCACTACCGTGGCTCTTGAACACTAGCCCACGTAAACCGAGCAAACTTGCGCCATTGTATCGTGATGGATTGAGACGGCGCGATATTGCTTTAATAGCACTTTTCGCAATTAAAGCACCGATCATATTAAGAATACTGCTTTTAAATTCTGTCGTCAGCACACTTTTTACCAGCCTTCCGAGGCCCTCGGAGGCTTTAAGAGTAACGTTGCCGACGAAACCGTCACACACCACAATGTCGGTTGTTCCCTCAAAAATATCGTTACCTTCAACATTTCCATAGAAGTTGATAAGACCTTTTTCGTGATCAGCCCGCAGCAATTCTGCGGTTTGCTTGACCATTTCGTTGCCCTTGATATCTTCCTCGCCAACATTGAGCAAACCGACCGTAGGCTTAGCCTTGCCCTCCATGGCTGAGACAAGTGCTGAACCCATGAGAGCAAATTGGTGCAGATGCTGCGGCTCGCAGTCAACGTTCGCGCCAAGATCAAGCATATAAGTCGGCCCGTCCTTTTGATTTGGAAGGATGGTACAAATTGCTGGCCGATCCACGCCAGGGATAGTTTTTAGCAAATAACGCGAGACTGCCATCAGCGCGCCGGTATTTCCAGCTGAAACGCAGGCACGTACCTTCTCGTCTTTCACTAATTCAAGCGCCACGCGCATGGAGGATTTCTTTTTACGCCGTAACGCGGTTTCAACCGAATCATCCATCGTTATCACCTCCTCCGCGTGCACGACTGACAGACGAGGGTGTTCCTGCGCTTTGTGCTTTTTTAATTCGGCCCGAATTTGATCCTCGAGGCCGACCAATACTAATTCAGCCTCTGGTTCGCGTTTGGCAAATGCAATAGCTGCAGGCACTGTTACAGATGGACCATGATCGCCACCCATACAGTCGATAGAGATTTTAATTGTCATTATTTTGATTCAGTGCCGTTTCCAACCAACATTATGGGGCAGATTTGGCTAGCGTCAAAATCACCGCTCACAATTTTTAACTTACAAAAGAAAAGCGGCATCATTGAGAAGCTCAATGATGCCGCTTTTTTTACTTAAGACAACAAGTAAATTACTCGTCGTTCTTAGTCTTCAATACCTTACGGCCACGGTAAAAACCGTTTGGGCTGATATGGTGACGCAGGTGTGTTTCACCTGTAGTTGGCTCAATCGCCAGAGGAGGCGCTACCAAAAAATCGTGGGCACGGTGCATGCCGCGCTTGGATGGGGTCTTTTTATTTTGCTGAACAGCCATGATAACTCCTGAATCTAAGATCTAAAATTTTAACATATCTGGATTTACTACATAGAAAATCCAGAAATTCCTGCCGCTTTTGGGCGCGGAATCCCTTACTCATTGCTACACTTCATGCCACACTTCGTCACGTTCGGTACTGCATAACATCACAACCGCGACACTTAGCGCAACAACGTTACCGCAATCTGGAACGACAACCCCTACAACCTTGCTACTTCAAATTCTTTAACATCGCAAATGGCGAATCTTTTTTACCGGCCTTTAACGCCTCGAGTGCAGACGTATCGGGGCAAACAGCATGCTTAGGTGACAGTGGCAGGGCCAACAGCGCCTCGTCTTCTACCAATTGAATAATATCGAGTGCTTTGGAGCCGATAATGACATCGATCTGGTCATCGTCGAGCAAAGCGTCAATATCATCTGCGCTCGCCTCATCTTTTGCCAAAATCAACACAGATTCCGAGTCGACATCAAACGCAAAAGGGGACAAGCAGCGTTGACACGTTATTTGTAGTGAGCCGGTCACCGTCAATGTTAATTGTGGATGCGCAACATGGTTTGAACCACCAGCCAGCACCCATTTTAACGTCCCCGAAGGGTCAGCCAGTTCTTCTGCCAATCGCCCCAGATCAGAGACCGGGCTTGCACCTTCACGACGTTCTTTCAGGCGGGAAAACTCAAACGCGTCGATAACAAAAGCACTCATAGGCGAAGCGGAACCCTGAAAACCTGCGATAATAACAGCCTTTCCCCTTATTCGTCAAAGTGTTACGGCGCTTTTGTTGAGCTCTCATTCAAAAAAACGTCAAACTTCGTTCCTATGCCCTCTTCGCAACAGCTTCCAGCGCCAACGCGGTCCGGCGTTATATCAAATATCCACATCTCACCTCGTCTTATTCTTGGCTCTAGCTCCAAATATCGCAAGGAATTGCTCTCCCGCTTGCACATTCCGTTCGAGGTGATATCTCCAGAAATCGACGAAACCCCGCGTTTGGGCGAGACACCAGAAGAAACTGCCATGCGACTTGCCAGAGAGAAAGCATTGGCGGTGGCGTTGATGGCGCCAGAAGCACTGATTATTGCATCAGATCAAATTGCGACGCTAGACGGGGAGCAGATCGGGAAACCGGGGACGCATCAAAATGCCCTCCTTCAACTGCAAAAAATGCGTGGTCGACGAGTTGTGTTTCACACAGCACTATGTCTGCTGGACGGACGCTCAATTAAATCCGAGAGCATAGTGCAACTGGAAAATATTCAGACTTTTGTCACCTTCCGTAATTTGCCAGACGCAGAACTGGATGCTTATTTGCATATTGAACAACCATACGATTGCGCAGGAAGTGCCAAAAATGAAGGACTTGGGATCGCCATTCTTGAAAAAATCGAGAGCAGCGATCCAACTGCGCTGACGGGCTTGCCACTCATTGCACTAACCGGCATGTTACGCCGCGCTGGCGTGTCCTTTTTCACCAATTAAAACGGCGCGCATATCTTCCCGTATCGTGACTCTCACATAATCATTCTCATATAGAAATAAAGGTTAGCATGGCAGGTATCCTGTATTTGATTCCCAATACCCTCGGGCAAACCGACGTCGAGCATGGCAATCCTCTGGCTTCCGTTATTCCGGAAGATGTCCAGGGCCTCACTGCGAAACTAGGTTATTTCATTGCCGAAAACGCTAAAACAGCGCGTGCATTTTTGAAGTTAATCAACGCCTCGCATCCACTGACACAATCGCTGCAAACCATTAATATCGCCGAACTTAACGTTAATACACCGGTTACCGCATTACCGGCACTGTTGGCGCCATTACTGGCCGGTCAGGATGCTGGCCTGGTTTCTGAAGCGGGCGTCCCGGCAGTCGCCGACCCTGGTGCTAATCTGGTGCGAATGGCGCATGCGCATGGCATTCAGGTCAGACCGTTGGTTGGTCCGTCATCATTATTATTGGCAGTAATGAGTAGTGGTTTAAATGGACAAAGTTTTGCGTTTAATGGTTACCTGCCAATTGATGTTGACCAGCGGACCAAGCGCATCAAAGCGTTGGAACTGCGCTCCCGTCAAGAAAATCAAACCCAGCTTTTTATCGAAACTCCGTATCGCAATACTGCCTTACTGGAGGCCCTGAGCGCTCAATGCCAGCCGAATACATTGATTTGTGTCGCAACCGATCTTACGCTATTGACCGAGACAATAAAAACGCAAACGGCCGCGCGCTGGAAGACTGCACTCGGCACGAACAAAGGTCCAGACTTTCATAAAAAACCGACGGTTTTCTTGATACTCGCAGAATAGCTAGGAAAAAATTAGTCGAGAACTATCAACTAAAAATACGGATGATTGGTGAGCTATTGCGCATCCGCGTTAGATAGTCTCAATCAAGTGAAGTCAATACGCTCGCACGAGCGTCAAATCTAAATAAACCTTAGCTAGCAATTTTGCGGATCAGAGCAGCGTCCAAAACGCAAAACGGCGACAGTGTTGCGCTGTCGCCGAATTTGCATGTCTCGAAAGACGTATTCTTGAGAAGTCGAAAACTTCTCGGGGCCGCATTTAATGCAGTGGTGTCCAGCATTTAATCGTCATTCTAGTGCAAGGGGTGTATTGCTCCAGATCCGTCAATTTAATACCGGTTGATTACTGTTGAATGGCTAACGATAGTGTGGTTTCTATATTCGCCTCCTCAAATAATTCTGCTGAATGTGACTTCACTATACGACAAAATCATCAGAGTGCAAGACGACTTATTTTCAAGTCGCCTTTATCAACATAATTATTTACATAATATTAACGAAATTATTTACATTAAATTAACTTAAATAATTTATATGTTATTAACGTAATACCGGTTTCTGCAAACTCATCATCGTCCCCACGACGCCCTCGCCAACCGACACGCCAAATTTCTTCAATACACGTTCAGGCAACCCTTCGCTCTTGGTGTAATCAACCACGTCTTCCGCCTTTAAGATATCGCGTGAGACACTCTCGACCGTACCGTAGCCGTCCGCCAATCCCATATCAATCGCCTTACTGCCAGTCCAAAATAAACCAGAAAATGTTTCCGGCGTTTCTTTCAGGCGCGTTCCGCGACCTTTGCGAACTACGTCGATAAATTGCTGATGAATTTCACCGAGCATTTCTTTCGCAAAGCCCTTTTGAGTTTCGGACATCGGACTAAATGGATCGAGAAATCCTTTATTTTCACCAGCCGTTAATAACCGCCGCTCAATACCCAGTTTTTCCATCAGACCGGTAAAACCAAAGCCATCCATCAAGACCCCAATCGATCCGACAATACTCGCCTTGTTGACATAAATTTTATCGGCTGCGGCAGCGATATAATAACCACCGGAGGCGCACATTTCGTCCACCACGACATATAACGGCTTCTTCGGATATTCCTTACGCAAGCGACCAATTTCGTCGTTAATAATTCCCGCCTGAACCGGACTTCCGCCAGGACTATTGATACGCAATATCACACCGACCGAATCAGTCGCCGCAAACGCATTATCAAGCGCCGGGATCAATACGCTTGCAGATCCGTTGCCGTCTGCGTCAATGACACCATTAAGTTTAACCAACGCCGTATGCCGACCAACCGTGGTCGTATCAGCGCTCTCGTAGTGGGCCGCATACCAAACCCCAAAGCCAATCAAGCATAAAGTCGCCAGCTTAAAGAAAATTCCCCAGCGACGGCGCGCACGCTGCTCGCGCAACGAAGCGGTCGCCAACTTTTCCAGTAAATCACGTTCCCAGCCTTCTTTTTTCGGATTTTCCATATTCTCAATATCGGTTTTGCAATTGTTAGTACGCATTCCGGTTTTCGTCCACCGGGGAAATTAAGCCGCGCCTGGCCGCACTACACTCCAGGTGCATTAACATAGTCATCAGGGCGCCAGAATACCTGATTATCATTTTCTTCTACCGCCACTTTGCGCAAACTCGCCCCACGACAAGGGCCGCCAACGCACTTTCCCTTATCGGGCGTGTAAATTGCGCCATGCGTGGCACACATAAGATACAAGCCGCTGGATTCAAAAAAATCACCTTCATTCCAGTCCAACTCTATCGGAACGTGCGCGCAACGGTTCAAATATCCATGTACGCTATTTTCATAACGAACCACAAAAGCGGTCAGCGCTTCACCATTCACTTTTACGGCAAAGCGCACACCCATCCCACGCTCAACGAGATCAGAAGAAGAGCAGATTGGTATCAAACCAGATGTCATGTTGAATTACGCTGAAATAACTGCATTTCACGCATTGTCATTTAGCCAAGCATGTAACGCTATCGCTGAACTAGCAGTAAAGACCGGATGCAACGGCGTTAGTTCACTGGCTGGATGCGCACCATAATCAACCGCAATCGCTGCGGCACCAGCATTGATAGCCATTTGTAAATCATGCGTGGTATCACCAATCATGACTGTGCGCTTAAGGTCTTGGCCAAGTTCACGCGTCAGTTCGTGCAACATCGCTGGATGTGGCTTTGAAAAAGTCTCATCGGCACAACGCGTGGCATCAAATACAGACAGCAAATTGCTTGAGTGCAGGGCACGATTTAGCCCGACACGACTCTTGCCAGTCGCCACAGCCAGAAAATAGCCTTGCTGCGACAGATCCGCCAACATTTCACGAACGCCATCAAATAAGATTAAATCCTCGTCCTGCGCCAGATAGTGGTGGCGATATCTCTCCACTACACGTGGATATAGATGCGACTCTAAACCCGGGATTGCCATGCGTATTGCCTCAGATAGTCCAAGTCCGATGACATGCGACGCGGCCTTCCGATCAGGAATCGCCAGACCAAGATCTTTTGCCGCCGATTGAATACACTTCACAATTGTCGCGGTGCTGTCCATCAGCGTACCGTCCCAATCAAACACAATTAAATCAAAACTTTTCCGCGCCATATTTCTGACAATAACTTGCCAGCTCCTTGTAATTTCTTAAAAAATGCGTTCATAGGTGAGGATTAGCGAAGACATCCTGACCTGAAACTCCTATTTTAATCGTCCTGCGCTGGTTCTGCTGCCGAGCTTGTTTGCGGCAAACTTTTTAGAAACCGTTCACATTCTGGCGGTAGTGGCGCCTTTAACGTGACCGGCTTTCCACTCTCCGGATGGGTAAAAGTAATCTGATAAGCATGCAAAAACATGCGTTTAAATGCAATTCGCTCGCCATCTGCCTTTTGCAAAGCACGATTTAATGAAAAATCACCGTATTTATCATCACCTGCGATCGCAAAACCACTCGAGGCAAGATGCACCCGAATCTGGTGAGTGCGACCCGTTTTTAACTCAGCCTCAAGCAATGCAAAGTCGCCATATCTGCGGATCAGACTAAATATCGTATGCGAGGCCTGACCTCCTTCTTGCACCCTTACCCGACGCTCACCATCGGCGGCAGTATACTTGCGCAAAGGCAACTTTACATGCTGACGCGCATTTTTCCAATCACCATGCACCAAAACCAAATAACGCTTGTCGGTTTCGCCATCACGCATTTGTTCATGCAAATTAGTCAAAGCGGAACGTTTCTTTGCTAATAATAAAATGCCTGAGGTATCACGATCAAGACGATGCACCAGCTCGAGAAATTTGGCATCAGGACGAGAAGCCCTCAGTTGCTCAATCACACCGTAACTGACTCCAGACCCGCCATGCACGGCAACGCCCGCTGGCTTGTCAATGACAAGCAGATGACTATCCTCCAAGAGAATTTTAAATTCCGCACCCGGTGCCGTCTTTTCAGCTCGCTCTGCAATACGAATGGGTGGTACGCGCAGGATATCGCCTTCCAACAATCGATAAGTCTGATCTATGCGGCCTTTATTTACCCGGACCTCGCCCGAACGCAAAACGCGATAGATATGACTTTTCGGCACTCCCTTGCAAATACGTAATAAAAAATTATCAATCCGCTGGCCCGCTTCTTCGTCAGAAATAGTGATTAACTGGACTTGGGGAGCAACTTCGGGTGGTGCGACAACTTCCGCTACTTTCGTTACTTTAGTTAAATTGGTTAATTTGGCTGCCTCAATCATCTTGCTTTGAAGAACAGTTTTGTACTTGGTAGCGGCTGGGGTCCGCACCTGTGCCTTGCCCTGAGTTCGGCCATCGCGGCGGCCCTCAGCCCTTACGCCAGAAAATCTCGCTAAGTCCTTCATTTTGAATATATAATTGTTTCACAGTGGTTACAAACCGCTGTTGGTGTAAGAATAAAAAGACCATTCTACACAGGGGCGTCTCCACCAGCCTCGCCAATTTGCAAATTTGATGGAAAAATGTGTACGCATCACCCCTGCGCGAGTCAAGGTCGCACCGTAGTTGTCATCGGATAACGCGCAAGGATGTTGGACAGTATGTTTGGATGAATAGGATAAGTCTGATGAGAAAGACACACGATTCAGATTATTGAAACGTTATGTGACTAGCTCATTAGTAAATGCAGTAAACGTAACGCCGGTTTTTTGCTGAACAATGTACTTTTTGACTTACCAAGACGCTCGCCGCCAGAATTCATGCTCGCAATGCGTAATTGCGCTAGGCAGGACCTGATTCGATGCACGCTGGTTACGCTCAGCAAGCGGCGATATTGCATTCGCGCCCCGTTGTGTCTCGCCATCGTTGCGCGGACACACTAAGGCAATTCCCTCCCCCCAAACACTCCTTCCTCGCGTACATCCCTGTATTCTGCTGCTGGAATCATTGCTTAATTGCATGATTAGGTGGCATTAAAAATGGCCCCAGGGCCACGGAGTGAAAAAATGAAACGCATGTTGTTTAATGCTACGCAGCAAGAAGAATTGCGCGTAGCGATTGTTGACGGGCAAAAGCTCATCGATATCGATATCGAAACCACCGGACGCGAACAACGCAAGTCCAATATTTACAAAGGTGTGATTACCCGTATCGAACCGTCGCTAGAAGCTTGCTTCGTCAATTACGGCGAAGAACGCCACGGCTTCTTGCCATTTAAAGAAGTTGCCCGCACCTATTTTAAAGAAGGCGTTGATGTTCGTAGCGCCTCTATTAAAGAAGCGTTGCGTGAAGGCCAGGAAATCATGGTTCAGGTCGAAAAGGAAGAGCGCGGCAATAAAGGCGCTGCCCTTACCTCTTTCGTATCATTGGCTGGTCGCTATCTGGTATTGATGCCTAATAATCCACGCGGTGGTGGTGTTTCCCGTCGTGTCGAAGGTGAAGATCGCCAGGAGTTGCGGGAAACGATGGACAAATTGGACCTGCCTTCTGGCATGTCCGTCATTGCCCGCACTGCTGGCATTGGTCGTAATGTTGACGAACTGCAATGGGATTTGAATTACCTGATGCAACTATGGCGCGCTATCGAAGGTGCTGGTACGCAAGGTAATGGCGCATTCCTGATTTATCAGGAATCATCGCTGGTCATCCGGGCTATTCGCGATTACTTCCAGCCTGATATCGGCGAAATTCTGATCGATACCGACGAAATTCACGAGCAAGCGCAACAGTTCATGGCGCACGTGATGCCGGATATGGTTCATCGGGTCAAACGTTATCACGACGACGTGCCGTTATTTTCCCGATTCCAGATCGAACACCAAATCGAAACCGCGTATTCGCGCACCGTTCCGCTGCCATCAGGCGGCGCGATTGTGATCGATCATACCGAAGCACTCGTATCAGTCGACGTCAACTCGGCCCGCGCAACCCGCGGCAGCGATATCGAAACCACCGCATTTAACACCAATTGCGAAGCCGCTGAAGAAGTCGCTCGCCAATTACGTTTGCGCGATCTGGGCGGTCTGATCGTCATCGACTTCATCGACATGGAGAATGCGAAGAACCAGCGCGAAGTCGAAACACGCCTTAAAGACGCACTGCGCTATGATCGCGCTCGTGTTCAAATGGGCAAGATTTCTCGCTTCGGTCTGATGGAGTTGTCACGTCAGCGTCTACGTCCTTCGCTGTCGGAAGGTAGCCACGTAACCTGCCCGCGCTGTAACGGCACTGGCCACATCCGCGATATCGAATCCTCTGCTTTGCAAGTCCTGCGCATCATTCAGGAAGAAGCAATGAAGGAAAACTCTGCTGCTATTCACGTCCAGGCACCGGTAGATGTTGCTGGGTTTCTGCTGAACGAAAAGCGTGGTGAGATACTGAAGATCGAAACCCGTCATCGCGTGGCCGTTATCCTGATCCCAAACAAGCATCTGGAAACGCCGCACTACAAACTGGAGCGTCTGAAGCACGACGATCCACGCCTTGAAGAAACACAAGCCAGTTACGCAATGGCAGAGCAAGCTGATACCGACATCGGTTATAGCAAACGCCAAAAAGAAGAAGGCAAACCGCGTCAGGAAGCCGTGGTCAAGGGCATTACTCCAGACCAACCAGCACCTATCGTCGAGCGTAAGCCAATAGCTGTCGCCCCTGTTGCAGCCTCAGTAGCAGCGACTGGTGAAGGGTTGATTGCCAAGATCATGGCATTCTTCTTCAAAAAACCAGCATCGACTGAAATCGCCGTTACCCCAACTGTTGCCGCAGCAAAACCTACCCGCGAACGTGGCAATGACCGCAATGGTCGTGGCCAGCGTGGCCGCAATCGTGGCGGTCGTAATCGCGACCGTGACGAAGAAGGCGCACCAGTCGAAGCCCGTGAAGAAAATGCTAACAGCACTAAGAAAACTGTCGTAGCAGATGTCGTCGTTGCGGCTAACTCGGAAACCAAAACGCAACAACGTCAACCACGTCCACCAAGAGAGCCACGTGAGCCAAAAGAAGCGCGCGAAGCACGCGAGCCTCGCGAGCCAAGCGAAGGCCGTCAACGCGGCGAACGGACACCACGTCCACCACGCGAAGAGCGTAAAGAGGTCGTAAGCGAAGTAAAGAAAGATGAAACGCTTCTTCATACTCCGGCTGTCGAAGCACCTTTGGTAGCAGTCGGCATCGCAACAGAGAAAGCCATTGACGCTGAATCATTGGATGCGGCCGCTCCTCGTACAGATGGCGAAGCCGGTGAAGGTGAAGAACCACGTCGTCGTCGTCGTCGTGGCGGTCGTAATCGTAACCGTCGTGATCGCGATAGCACTGAAACAGGTGCTGAAGGTAACGAAAACTTCGTGGATGCGGGATCTGAGTTTGCCTATGACCCAGAAACTGCTCCTGTCAGCCATGCGACAACTCCGATTGGTATGGTTATTGCTGCCGATACCGCTCATGCAATCGCGCCAATCCAGGCAACTGCACCGGAAATCATGGCACCAGTACCAGTGGCCGTGACAACTGCTCCCGCAATTCTGGAAAATGCAATTAAAGAAACACACGACGTCGTTGCTCCGGCAGCACTAGTAGTTGCTCCGGTAGTTGCTCCGGTTGAAGCGGTAGCATCCATCGTTCCAACCACATTGTCCGCCGCTATCGCTGCCCCAATTGCGCCTCAGCACGTTGTTTCTGACGTTGTAGCATCTGAGGCTGTTAAAGAGCCAGCTGCTTTGGAAACAACGCCAGCAGCTCCGGTGGTACCAGCAGTCGTATTACCAGAAGTTATGCCAGCGCCGGTCGTCACCACTGCAGCGACAGTTTATGCTGCTGAAGTAACAACACAGGCTACGCTCTCCTCTGCCAATGCGCCTCTGACCGAGATAGCCAAAGAAACGCATATAGCAGATGTCAACGCCCTCATTCCAGCAACTCCTTCAATTGCTAATGAAGTTGTTAGCAAGGTTGAGCATGAAGTCGTTACGACACCATTTGTTGCGCCAGTAGAAGTAACAGTGGCGGAGATAACAGCGGCGGTAGCGCCAATCGCGTCCTCGCCGATTTCTTCTTCGGTTGATGAACTGCAAAATGCATTGAAATCTGCTGGCCTGACGCTAGCAGGAACCGATCCAGCGAAACTGCGCGCAGCGCAAGAGGCGGCGGCGAAAATTGTCGTTGCACCACGTGCACCACGTGAGCGTAAGCCACAACCGGTGTTGGTCGATGAGCCACTGGTTCAGATCGAAACTGAACTGAATCGGCAATAACACATTCGCAACTGGATAGCGAAAAACCATAGTTGAGGAGTGCGGCTAAACCAACGCCCTCCTTAACTGGCCGAACTAGTTAAATCCAGACTGTGATGGATAAAAAGGGAGTTTTTAAACTCTCTTTTTTAACGTCCAAAATTTGGTCCAAAATACCAAAATTCTGCCGCCGTGGTATCTTCTGTATCGTATTGCCAAGATCATAAAATTCATTACTTTTAGAATTTGTGACAAGCTCTATTGCGCCGACCAGCCATCCTGTCATCATAGGACCATAACGCCGCCGAATCTTTACTCGCGTGAGTAAATGTAGATTTCCAAGCTGTTACCCTAAAGGCTAAGTCAGAGCGAACAAGGCAGCCGATCAACAACAAGATCTTAACGCGCTAAGATATTTTGAGATAATTTGCATATAGACAATATGACTAAAAAAGTCATTCCACTGATTGATCACCGCTTACTCGGCCCCATCGTCCCGACTATTCTTGAGGCACCAACGGGAGTTATCACCGATGCATCAGGCCGACCGTTGCACGATTTGCGGATTTCAGTAACGGATCGCTGCAATTTCCGGTGTGTCTATTGCATGCCGCGGGAAGTCTTCGATAAAAATTACGCATTCTTACCACACAACGCTTTGCTGTCGTTTGAAGAAATCACGCGCTTGGCAAAACTCTTCGTGGCGCACGGTGTCAAGAAAATTCGCTTGACCGGTGGCGAGCCGCTTTTGCGTAAAAATATCGAAAAGTTAATAGAACAACTCAGTGCATTGAGGACACCGGACGGCGAGGATATCGATCTGACATTAACCACCAATGGTTCTTTACTGGCAAAAAAAGCACAATCGCTCAAGGATGCTGGATTAAATCGCGTTACCGTCTCGTTGGATGCGATAGACGAAAAGATTTTTAAGCAAATGAATGATGCCGACTTTCCTGTCGCCGATGTATTGCACGGACTGGATGTCGCCCATCAAGTAGGACTTGGCCCGATTAAAGTCAACATGGTCGTTAAGCGCGGTGTCAACGATCACGAAATAGTGCCGATGGCGCGTTACTTCAAGACCTCACCATTTATTTTACGTTTTATCGAATACATGGATGTCGGCGCGTCGAATGGATGGAAAATGGATGAAGTGGTTTCTTCCTCAGAGGTCGTAAAACGAATCCAAAGTGTATTTCCAATATCGCCGTTAGCGGCTAACTACACTGGCGAAACTGCGCAGCGTTGGCGCTATGATGATGGTGGCGAGATCGGCCTGATTTCCAGCGTCACGCAGGCGTTTTGCAGCGATTGCAGTCGCGCTCGGCTCTCAACCGAGGGAAAGTTATATACCTGTTTATTTGCCAGTGAAGGACACGATTTACGCGCCCTTTTGCGTGGCAATGGCGGCAATTGCAGTGATGCAGAAATCGCGACAGTTATCGGCCAGATCTGGCGGGTACGAGATGATCGTTATTCCGAGCTGCGAACGCTTAATACCAATGGCTTGACCCCGGCAAGAAAAAAAGTAGAAATGTCGTATATCGGAGGATAAGTTTTGATGCGCTAATCTCAGGATACTTTCGTCGTATCCAGTTTTTCTTCATCGTCCTGATTTAAGCTGCAAACTGTCCATCAACAACGCCATCCACGCCACCATCTTATGCATATTAGTCAAATAACAGGTTTAATCCTTGCTGGCGGTCGCGGCAGCCGGATGGGCGGTGTTGATAAAGGCTTACAGACAGTAAGCGACGTCCCAATGGTCGCGCACGTCATAGCAACGTTAGCGCCTCAAGTAGGCTCGCTCATGATCAGTGCCAATCGCAATCTAAGCGCATACGCTACCTTTGGCGTGCCGGTCTGGCCCGATGCAAACAATGACTTTGCTGGCCCGCTTGCAGGTATTCAGGCAGGATTAAAAAACTGTCAGACACCTTATTTAGTCACGGCTCCATGTGACTCCCCGTTTTTACCAGACAATGTAGTGTCTGAATTGGCGAAGGCGTTGGAAAATACCGCGGCAGATATTGCTGTCGCAGCGACCTCCGGCATTAACTCAAAGATCCAGCCACAACCGGTTTTCATGTTGATGCAAACGACAGTACTTATAGATCTGACGGCGTTCATAGACGAAGGTGGGCGCAAAATTGAAATCTGGTATCGGCGCTTGCATTACACTGAAGTCCTGTTTCAAGATGCCACGCCATTTCGCAATATCAATACGCCCAATGAATTACGTGAAGCAGACAACCACCAATGACTAAGCAATCCTATCCTTCGCCATCGCTGCCATCGCGATCCTCACGGTCGTTGTTAAGCGCAGCAATCAGTTGCGTCTCCGATTACGATTCCGACGCGCTGCCAGTAAGTCACGCCCAAGCGATTATCCGGGACTGCATTACGCCGATTCATGCGATAGAAAAGGTTGCCATCCGCACCGCACTTGATCGCGTGTTAGCAATCGATATTATTTCGCCGATCAACGTTCCTGCATACGATAACTCGGCAATGGATGGATATGCTTTTCATAGCGAGAGCTTATGCGCCGACGGTGACACGCTGCTCAGCGTCATCGGTACATCCCATGCAGGACGCGCGCATCAAGGTCCCGTTGCACCGGGACAAGCAATACGAATCATGACGGGTGCGCCAATGCCCGACGGCCTTGATACCGTCATTCCACAAGAATTCGTCAGCGCATTCAACGGCGACGTCACAGAATCAAATGATGCGAACGGCTCGTCACAATTACCCCGCTCCAAGCCTTTCATCACGATCGCTGCGGGCGCAGTCAGAGCAGGCGCTAACCGTCGTCTGGCTGGCGAGGATTTGCAAGCAGGTGCCGCGGCATTAAAGAAAGGACGGATTCTGCGCCCTGCCGATCTCGGCTTGCTGGCCTCATTAGGCATCGCCGAAGTACCAGTCCAACGACGCTTGCGTGTGGCTTTTTTCTCCACCGGCGATGAATTACGTTCAGTTGGAGAGGCGCTTGATCCCGGCTGCGTTTATGACTCCAATCGCTACACACTATATGGCATGTTACGCCGACTAGGTTGCGACATCATCGATCTCGGCGTGGTTGCCGACGATCCTGCAGCACTAGAAATCGCGTTCAAAAGTGCGGCTGATAATGCCGATGCCATTATCACTTCCGGCGGTGTGTCTGTCGGTGACGCTGACCATACACGACAGATGATGGCGCAGTTAGGCGAGGTAGCGTTCTGGAAACTCGGGATGCGCCCAGGTCGCCCGCTCGCATTCGGTACAATTAACAGCTCCAACAAACCGGCCGTCTTTTTTGGACTTCCTGGCAATCCGGTAGCCGTCATGGTGTCGTTTTATTTTTTTGCGCGTGATGCGCTTTTGCACATGATGGGAGCACAACCAGCACCGCTTCCTCTTATGCAGGTAACGTCCGCATCGATCATTCGAAAAAAACCGGGACGCACCGAATATCAGCGCGGCATATTGATCCGTCACGAAAGTGGCCGATGGTCGGTGCGGCCAACTGGTGCGCAGGGTTCTGGGATCCTGCGTTCGATGACTGAAGCCGATTGCATGATCGTTTTAGCACACGATCAAAGGGACGTCGCCATCGGCGATCAGGTTGAGGTCATTCTATTTAATGGCCTGATTTAAAGCGACTTCCAGACGGTGCCTGCCCGAATCAATTTCGCATTGCCGATGCACCGCACCGTCGTACAAATTCGTATTCTCAAGCCCGCTGGCTAAGATTTTTAGAGCTTGCCTGAGCGGTCGCATTACGTGGTTAAGCGGATAACCCAGGTAGCGTACCGATAGAGGTATCGGTGCTTCCGACAGTCTTATATCTCGTCAACAATTGATAAAATCAACTTTCTTCGTCTTGTAATTGTTCTGGCTCCTTCCCCAGCACCAATTGCGCTGCCTCGCTAGGTAGCGCCTCAACCGACTTCAATTTACGCGCCATCTGCCGACTACGAACCTCGGCCTGATCGATGTTTTTTGCTGCCCGCTCAAGAGCCAACTTGGTCGCTGCCAACACGTCACCAAACTTGGTGAACTCGGTCTTCACTGCGCCCAGGACTTGCCAGACTTCGGAAGAGCGTTTCTCAAGCGCTAAGGTTCTGAAACCCATTTGTAGGCTGTTTAATAATGCCGACAAGGTCGATGGGCCAGCGATGCTGATGCGATGGAGTCGTTGCAAGTCATCGGCCAAACCTGGACGCCGCATCACTTCTGCGTACAGACCTTCAGTAGGCAAAAAGAGAATCGCAAAATCGGTAGTAAGCGGTGGTGATAAATATTTTTCCGCGATGGTTTTCGCCTCGCCCCGCACGGCTCGCTCCAACTCACGGCCTGCCAAGGCAACGCCATCGGCATCTGCGCGATCAGCGGCCTCGGACAATCTTTCATACTGCTCTTTAGGAAACTTTGCATCAATCGGCATCCACACCGGCGTATTACCGTCATCATGGCCTGGCAACTTAATCGCAAACTCAACACGCTCGCCACTACCGGGAACCGTCTCCACATTTTTAGCATATTGTTCGGGCGTCAAAACTTGCTCCAACAACATTTCCAGCTGCACTTCGCCCCAAGTACCACGCGTTTTAACGTTGGTAAGAACGCGTTTCAAGTCGCCGACGCCAATTGCCAGTTGCTGCATCTCACCCAAACCTTGATGCACTTTTTCCAGCCGGTCCGAGACAATCTGGAAGGACTCACCCAAACGTTTTTCTAACGTTGCGTGCAGTTTTTCATCCACGGTCTTGCGCATCTCTTCAAGGCGCAGACCATTATCATTTTGCAGATCCTTAATTTTTGCTTCCAGCGTGGTACGAATTTCTGTCATCCGCTGCGCGTTCGACTCAGTCAGCGTGGCCAGGGTCTGATTAAGTGTATCGCCAAAACGTTGCAGAGAAAGTGCCTGCTCTTCACGACTGGTCTGCGCCTGTTGATTCATGGCCAGGCGCATGCTGTCGAGTTGCTGTGCATTGGTCTCATTGAGTCGCACCAATTGTTGGGCAAACGCATCGATCTGACTATTCTGCAATGTCGCCACACTGGTCATTTGGGCTAATACGGTCTGTTGCAATTGCCCAAAACTCGCACCGATTTCCTGACGCGTACTCTGGGCACTACCTTGCACCTGATCGCGTAGCTCTCGCTCATTACGATCACCGATATCTTGTTGACTACGCAACAAATCGTCTTTGATTTGCGTCAATTGCGCCTGCTGCGCATCACCTTTTCCAGAGTGACCGGACCGCCAGATCGACACGACCTGAAGCGCTATGATGATCGCGGCAATAATGAGCAAAACAAATAATTCAGATAACGTCATGCTGTCAGTTCAAAAAAAAGGGGCTGCATCCGCAACCCAGTAAAAAAATCCACGTCTGATAAACTACGCTTGCGTATCCACGTTATCGGGCTTATTACGCATCCAGTCAGCGGTATCAAAGAAAGAACTCATCAAACGCTCCTGCAATTGTTCCTCTAACCCGACATCCTGCATCGCCAGCGCCATACACCGCAGCCATTGATCCCGCTCCGGCGTCGAAATCGCATACGGCAAGTGCCGTGCGCGCAAGCGCGGATGACCAAATCGCTCAACAAACAAGTCCGGGCCACCACTCCAACCCGACAAGAACCAATAGAATTTGTCCCGCGACCCATCCAGCGAAGTGGGATGCAAAATCCGCACACCAGAAAACGCAGGCTCCAGATCCATCAAATCATAAAAGCGATCAACTAGCTCGCGCAAACGCTCAGCGCCACCAATCAATTCAAAGATAGAAGGCGGCGTCAGTTCAACAGAAGAATTTTTATCAATAGTCATAGATCGGAATGATAACGCAAACACCCCCTAAATTCATGCCTCTCGCAAAGTCTCCAAAGGCGGCCGAGACAAAACCCCTCTCAACCCAATCCACCCACCCACAAACGTACAAACCGCCCCAATCACCATCCCGGCAACCCAAATCAACGGACTAAACGCCCAGGTAAAACTAAACACATAATGCGCTAACGCCCATCCTGTAGCCGCCGCGCCAGTTGCCGCCAAAAATCCCGCCAAACTGCCAATCAATGCAAATTCAATCCACTGCGCATGCGACAACTGCGTGCGCGTAGCGCCCAAAGCCCGCAATAAACCCGCCTCCCGCGTGCGCTCCCCTTGCGAACTCAACAACGCTGCATACAAGACCAAGCCACCGGACGCCAACGTAAACAGGAACAAAAATTCAACCGCCGCCACGACCTGATCGACCACGTCCTGCAATTGCTGAATAATACTGCCAATATCAACAATGGTCAGATTCGGGAAGTCACGCGTCAACTGGTTACCAAGATTGCTGTGCGCAGGCGGTAAGCGGAACGCCGTAATCCAGGTTTGCGGTGTATTCACCATGGCCTTCGGATTTAAAATGACAAAGAAATTGACCTGCATCGAGCCCCATTCCAACTTACGCAAGCTGGTAATCGGTGCACTGACGGTCTGACCAGCGATATCAAATGTGAGTTTGTCACCTAACTTCAGGTTCAACGTTTTTGCCAGCCCTTCTTCAACCGAGGCTTCCGGCTGATCGTCTTTATACCAATTACCGGCGACTATCTCATTTTTCAGTGGCACAGCCACCATGGTCGACAAATTGAATTCGCGCTCTACCAATCGTTTAGCACGGTCTTCCTGATACGTTTCCGGGTTGATAACATTGCCATTAATTTCAGTCAAGCGACCACGAATCATCGGATAGAGGTTCGGTTGCGTAATACCAGCTGCAACAAGTCGTCGATTGATATCGGCAAGTTGGTCGGGCTGAATATTAATCACAAACCGGTTTGGCGCATCGGCAGGCGTCGATTGCCGCCATGCGCCGATAAGGTCACCGCGGATCACCGTTAGCAATAGTAACGCCATCAAACCAAGCGCCAACGCGACAATCTGCACAATTGTGGCTCCTGGTCGGCGTTGCAATCCGGTCAGGGCAAAGCGCCAACTTGGATGCTTGAAAGCGCCGCGCGCGGTCCGCAAGGACTTCAGTGCTAACCACGAGATCAGCCCAAACATCGCAAAACAACCCAAAAATCCAAGCGCCGTCAGCAAACCCAACTTTACGTCTCCCGCTTGCCAGAGCAACAAGCCGATAAAGGTGAGCGTTCCCAAACCATAGGTTGCCACGACCGCGACTTGCGGCGGGTCTTGCTCGCGTCGTATGACCCGGTTATGCGGCACGTTGCGCAGCTGCAAGATCGGTGGCAGGGCAAATCCAACTAATAATAGCAATCCGGTCACAATTCCCTGCAAGCCAGGGATAACACTCGGAGGTGGCAAATCATGGGCGACGAACTTACCAAGTGTCTCAAGCAACACAAAATGTGCGCCAAATCCGACTAAGGCACCGAGTACACTTCCAATCAGGCCAATCATTAAGAATTCGTATAGATATAGCTGTGTGACCTGATTTTGGGTCAAGCCGAGACAACGCAACATCGCACACGCATCAAGATGACGTAACATGAAGCGCCGCGCTGCCATCGCTACAGCCACAGCGGCCAACATCGCTGACAACAGACCCACCAACGATAAAAACTGCTGCGCCCGATCCAGCGTAGCGCGCATTTCGGGGCGTCCGGTCTCTAACGACTCTATGCGCACGCCCTTAACGTTATCCCGCGCAATCTCAGCTTCTACCCACCCCTGAAATGCCTGAACTTGCGGGGCCGCGCCGGCCAATAATAAACGGTAAGTAACGCGAGAACCGTCTTGCACTAAATGCGTCGATGCCAGATCAGCGAGTGACAGCATCACGCGCGGCGAAAAGTTGACAAAGCCACTACCGCGATCCGGCTCGACCGAGAGAATGTGTGCAATCGTGAAGGTGCGATCACCGAGCTTAAGCGGTGCGCCGACGCTGATGTTTAATGCGGTCAGGATATTCGGATCAACCCAGACCGTACCGGCAGCGGGAACGGCGCGGGTGATGGTGTCTGGCGTTCCTGGCTTATCGGTAATACTTAAATTGCCACGCAAAGGATAGGCGGCGGAGACGGCTTTTAACGAGGCTAACTGAGATTTGGAATCATCGCCCTCGCCCGATAATGCCATGCTAGGGAATACTACGGTGTCGGCAATGGTCAATCCACGCCGCTGTGCCTCGGCGCGCCAATTCGGGTTGACCGGTTGGTCAGCTCCGATCAATAAGTCGGCACCCAACAATTGGTGGGCATCACGCGCTAATCCCGCGCGCATCCGATCAACAAAAAATCCGACCGAAGACAATGCCGCCACCGCCACAATTAACGCCACCAACAAGAATCGTAACTCACCCGCCCGCCAATCGCGTTGGGTCATGCGCAGAGACTGCAAAATCATGTACTAAGCCTTTGAAAAACCCAGCGCAGACTACGCCACAACTTGGGCAACAACCAGATTGCAAAAATAAAGAATACCAGCAAAAATCCGAATAGGACCCAAGGGTGGTAAAACGCTGCCCATAAAGCGCCCAATACGGTGACATCTTCGGAAAATGAGGCCGCCCAATTACTTAATGGTTCTGGTGAAGTATTGATCATGGCGCGACTACCCGCCTTGGTAGCATGGGCACTGGCGGCAAAAGTGCCACCGACCAGCGCGGCAGCCGTCGTCACTGCAGGGTCCATATGTCCCATCGCGGCGGCGCTTAATACAGCACCGGCAGGAATGCGGATAAACGTCTGGACCGCATCCCAGATTGAATCGAGACCCGGTATTTTATCGGCTAAAAATTCGACCAGCATCAACAAGCCGGTAATACCCAAAATCCAGGGAGACTGCAATACTTCTAGCGTGTGCGGAAGGGTGATCCAACCCAAGCGTCCGAATAGTCCGGCGACGAATAACGCCATATACAGGCGAATGCCGCTGGCCCAGGAAAGGCCTGCTGCCATCGCGGCAGTCGAAAGTGTATCCACCATATCGGCTCCCCACAGGATTCTGCTTCACCATCAATCAAGTCGATCGAGAAGCTAATTACATCGGTTAAATGAGAAAAACCTCGCTAAAACAACGTTTTTATACGATATTCCAACTTTGAAAGGTCGGCAAGCATTGCGTGAGCCGTCCGATAGCGCCAACGCCAATCACTATCAACCACGCAACATTAACCGTCCAGCCAACACAATCAAAGCCAGGCTGAAGCACAATCTCAAGCGACGTTCAGGCAACTGATGCGCCAGCGCCACGCCGGATGACACACTCACTATCCCGCCAATAGCCAGCGGAATTCCCACAATCCAGTTGACATGACTGGCGTAGGCAAACGTGCATAAAGCCACCACCGCGCCAGGCGACACCAGGGCGAGGGCCATTCCCTGAGCCGCGGTTTGCGTCGTACCGAAAAAGGCCACCAGTGCAGGCGGAGCAACGACACCGCCGCCTACGCCAAAAAATCCGGAGACCGCTCCGCCGACAACACCGACCACGGGTAAATAATTCAAACCCAAGACCTTTTTCGTACGGGCCAACGATTTTTTACGCAACAAATTCCATAACAAATAGCAACCCAACACTTCCATAAACACCGCAAATGCAAAATGCAACGTATTAGCGGCAATCACGGTGGCGTACCATGCAGTCGCATACGTCACTAAAACGGCTGAACCACCAAGCATGCTTGCCGCCCGCAAATCCAGGCTATTGCGCTGGCGGTAACGCCAAAATCCAATCAAAACGTTCGGCACCACCATGACCAACGCCGTGCCTTGCGACAATTGTTGATCCATACCGTAAAACATACCGAGGACGGGAATCGCTATAAGGCCGCCGCCTATTCCAAATAACCCGCCCACGCCGCCCAAAACAGCACCTAACAGGAGGTTTCCACAAAAATATATCAATACGTCGCACATACTTTAGTGCTAATAAGCAACAATATAATAGTGAACTTGAAGAAATTTTAAAAATATACTTATACAACTACAGTAGATATCAATAAAACACTGAATTCACACTGTATTTGGTGGCCCACCTTGGTTCTCAACAAAATGAAAAAGCACAACACGTTAACATTACAACGCTGAAAAAATAATCGAAGCCCGAAAAAGATGTAAGTGAAGCGATATTATTTACAGGTAAAACAATGGAGCGTTGCGGGTGGTTAAGTGATTAATCCGTGACGCCGAATCCAAAAAACCGAGACGTAGCCCGGTTTTGGTGGTGTACATCACAATCCAACACGACTTACAACTAAAAAATATATCGACCGCAATTTCGCGCTAACGAGAATAATTAATCAGAGTAGTTATTCCGGATTGACCAGACGCGGAACTTTTACATCACCACACTGAGCACGGTCACGCAAAGCATGATCCATCAATACTAGCGCCAACATCGCCTCAGCAATCGGCGTGGCGCGAATCCCAACGCAAGGATCGTGACGTCCGAACGTTTCCACAATTGTTGGCACACCTTGTTTGTCAATCGACTGACGTGGCGTGCGAATACTCGATGTCGGCTTAATCGCAATGGTCACGGTAATATCCTGGCCGGTTGAAATCCCGCCCAGAATACCGCCGGCGTTATTTGTCAGGAATCCTGTTGGTGTGATTTCGTCACCATGGACTGAACCTTTTTGTACGACGGACGCAAACCCCGCACCAATTTCAACCGCTTTGACGGCATTGATACCCATCATCGCGTATGCAATATCAGCATCGAGCCGGTCATACAATGGTTCGCCCAAGCCGACCGGGACATTGGAAGCAACAACGTTGATGCGCGCTCCGCAAGAATCGCCATCTTTGCGTAAAGCATCCATGTACGCTTCCAGCTCAGGAATCTGCGTCCTGTTCGGCGCAAAAAAAGGATTTTGGGGAACATGTTCCAAGGACTCGAAAACAATCGGAATCTCGCCCAATTGGCTCATATAGCCCTTAATGACAGTACCGTATTGCTGCATTAACCATTTCTTGGCAATCGCCGCGGCCGCTACCGATGGCGCGGTCAACCGGGCAGACGAACGGCCACCGCCACGAGGATCACGGATGCCGTATTTTTGCCAATAAGTGTAATCTGCGTGACCAGGGCGAAAGGTTTCGACAATGTTGCCGTAATCTTTGCTGCGCTGATCTTGATTGCGAATCAACAACATGATTGGAGTGCCAGTCGTTTTACCCTCGTACACACCAGAGAGAATTTCAACGGTATCCGGCTCTTGTCGCTGAGTAACGTGACGCGACGTGCCCGGTTTGCGTCGGTCCAAATCCGTTTGCAGGTCGGCTTCCGATAATTCCAGACCCGGAGGACAACCATCCACGACGCAGCCAATGGCTGGGCCATGAGATTCACCAAAATTGGTAACGGTAAATAATGAACCGAAGGTATTGCCGGGCATGGTGATCCTGATTAATTAAACGTTAAAGGATAATTTTACCAGTGCCAATGACACAGCAGTTATTCCGGTGTCAGTTCTGAGGGTTTTTCACGGTTTCTGAAGGTTTTTGGGCCGGTCTTTGCACAGAAGGGTGGATGAGGCGCATCTGGTCGTCCTGCAAACCGACTAATAAAGCCTGTCCGTCCGAAGCGACGCGGAATTGCCCATACCGTGCGTTCGCAAAAGCCGCACCTTGTCCTTCCTGAAAAAAATAAGCATCAGAAACTACTCTCACCCGTCCATTGCGCAGCCGATATTCAATCAGTGCCTCATTCGCCGCTAACGGCTTGCCGTTGTCGATCCGAACAAATTTTGCCGGTATTTGACCCGACTCATCCGGTACGGATATAACTGCCTTGCCAGTGATTGGCAGAGACAAGGAGGATGCCATGATATCTCTGGATAATTGCCAATCCAGCGCCATGTAATCGCCTTGCATCAACGAGCGCGGATCCACCGGCGCCATCGCCAACGATACACTCCGGCCGTATTTGAGCACCTCTTCTTTATGCCAGATAGCTTGATTGATCGCCGCCAGAATCAGCATTAATCCAATCAATATCAATCCTCCCCGATTACTTTTTACGATGCTGCGATCAAACATTCTTCATCTCCGCAGGCAGGCGACTTAAAAAGAAATAGCCAAGTAATAAGAGGCCGCCGGTGACTATTAGACCAATCGATTTCACAAACAAAGTAAAGTCCAAAGAATAATAAAACCATGACAAATAGCACAGCGAGGCGACAATTCCGAGGGCAATTAACCACCGTCGCCCTCTCGCAAAGCCTAGCAATATCAACATCCCACCCAGTACGAGACCAACCACCCAAACGCCGAGAATGGAAAACACCAATCCGCACGTAAGCGCGACACGCCGCCACGCTACCGATAAGGTAGAGGACAACCGGACAACCAGCTCAAAAAATACAATGCCAACAATCGCCGGATCGAGCAGATATAACCATCGATACAAACTGTCACCCAATCCATCATTGCGGTGTCCGTCGGCAACTTGCGTTAACAACCAGGCAGGGAACCATACCGATGTTAGTCCCAGACACAACAGCGCAACCGTCAGTCCCACGGCGATTGGTAGAAATGTATGTCGCAATCGCATCAGCCAATAAGACTCATCCAACCAAAGTAGCGCAACCAACGCGGCACAAATCGGCAGAATAGGGCTTGGCCCCAGCCACATCAAGAATCCCATATGCAATGCCAGCACAGACAATATGGTGCACAGCAAACGATGTAAAAAATCAGGGTTCAGCACGAACAACAAACATTGGACCAATGCAATACAAAACAACGGCCATGCAACATCCACACCATAAGTCGCAAATAACCAAAATCCCGCCATGCCCTGCCCCGCCAAACTCAAGGCCAGCGCTAACTGTTGCCATAGTTCCGTATGGCCAATTCTATTAATGCCGCATGCCATGCCAATCAGTACCAGCCCCACGACAAGTAACGCGCCATCCTCATGCTGTAACTGATCGATTAAGAAAAAGCCACAAAACGCCATGAGGAACAAACCACCCAACCAGCCGCAAACGCCGAGCATCAAACGTATAAACCAAGGAGCGGACGGTTCTGGGTTCAACCAGACTGGTGTTTCGTTTGTCGTTACTTGACCTTCTGCATGCAGTTGCTGCCAGAGGCGCGAACATCCTACTGAAGAATTATCGGAGTCTTGCATTTCAGCTAAAGGCGCGCCAATTTTCATTGCCGTTCCTGAATCCAGCCACGCTGCACCCTACGCAGCCAAAGCGCTGCCATGCTTGAAGCAATCACTAAAAATAATCCTATCACTATCAAGCCAACCAGCCATGTAGGTCTATGCCCGAAAAAAAGTATCCCAACCAATTGCCCCGTCCCTCCCGCTATCAGCGCAAAACAGCATCCAGTTAATATGACCACCTCGCGACGTCGACGATAAAGTACAAAAAATCCCGACAATACGATCAGCATGACAATAGAACTTAACTGAATCCAATCTGGATGAGCAATGAGGCGACCCGGTAAAAATATAATATGGTAAGTGGCTGAGGCCAATGTCAGCAATGCGGCAAAGCGGATAAAGAATCTGTATCTATACACATTGTCGGCAGCTGCAGATTGAGGATGACTACGATGCAAAACAATTTCAGTGCAAGCCCATATCAAACCATTCAGCCAAAATAACGACACGGATAAAGTATTACCGCCTTCATTACCACCGAACAGGCTAAACAATGCACTACCGGGATACAGCGTCAAGGCCACGTTCAATAAACCCAACCAAAGACACCATGCAATATTTAACCGTGAGACCAACACCCAAGGAAATATCAAAATACTCCAGGTTAAAAATAATTGATAAGGATCTGCACCGGTTTGATAAGTCTGCCCAAAGTAGGCCAGCAGCGCTCCGCATAGCAACATCGCCGCCAGCAATGCCGTTTGCCCCTTTAAAGTATCTAGCGTAAAACGCCTGGCAAGTAAGGCAGCGCTAATCAATAGTCCCTGCAATAAAATGAATTTAGCAAATCGTGGCAACGCTTCCCAATTAAATGCAAAGAAGAAAATAACGCCAACAGTCAAAAACAAAATGCCGCCAAACAAACAAACATTCTTCAGAAAATATTTCCAATCGGACCGGCCCGGCAACTCGCCAGACAACTGCCAAGCACGCTCAGCCGCCATCGGGGTTATTTGTTTTTCTTGTAGCCAATGCGTGATGGCAGGACGTACTGAATATGTTTGACATGTCCGTACGAAATCGGATTCAGAATGTAATTTCGGGCTGAGTGGTGTTGGTGGTGTTAATGGGATTGGTGGCATCGTCACTTCCACGCACCCCGCAAATTCTGGACTTGTTGCTGAAGATATTCAGGTGTCGCATCGGCTGGCATAACGGCCTTTCCTACTGCCAGCTCAAGCACCGACAAGGGGCCACGTTTAAACGAGCGCCCAAAAGGATTACCGTTGCCATGTGTCCACATACTGCCCCACAATCCGCGCAAAGCCATCGGAATGACAGGAACAGGCGTGCGTTCGATAATTTTACTGATCCCACCGCGAAACGCATTGATATGGCCGTCAGTCGTCAATTTACCTTCAGGGAAGATACAGATCAGGTCGCCATCCTCAAGTGCCCTGGCAATATCGGCAAAGCCTTTTTCCATCAACACCGAATCTTCTTTCGCAGATGCGATTGGGATCGCTTTACTATTTCTAAACAGCCACGCGAGAACCGGCATTTTAAAAATTCGATGATCCATCACAAACCGAATCGGCCGCGGGCTGGCTGCCATGATCACAATGGCATCCACAAAACTAACATGGTTGCAGACCAATACCGCTGCGCCGTCCTCTGGAATTCTACTGATATCAACAGTGCGTACGCGATGTATCGTATGGATCAATATCCACGCCAGGAAACGCACCAGATATTCTGGTACTACCGAAAAAATGTAGCCAGCAACGACAGCGTTAAGAATCGCTGTGACCATAAAAATTTGCGGAATCGTGAGTCCCATTTTTAGCAGCACCATCGCCAGTAAAGCGGCGACCACCATAAACAAAGCGTTCATGATATTCATCCCGGCTATCGTGCGCGATAAATGCGCTGGATCACACCGCGTCTGAATCACCGCAAACAGCGGGACGATATAAAAACCGCCAAACAATCCTATCATCAGGCAATCAAACAAGATGCGTATGCTGCTCTGCTGTGCGAAAAACCCAATGAAATCAACCGAACTCGTATTCGTATATCCCTGACTGGCAAGAAACAGATCAAAACCAAACACCGATAATCCAATCGACCCGAAGGGGACCAACCCGATTTCGACCTTGTGGCCGGAAAGCCGTTCACACAGCAGCGAGCCACCACCGACGCCGAGCGAAAATACTGTCAGCAATAAAACAAAAACACTATGATCTCCGTGCAAATAATTTTTGGCATACAGCGGAAATTGCGCCAACATAATCGCACCGTAAAACCAGAACCATGAGTTGCCCATCATCGCCAGAAATACAGGACGATTTTGATGGGAAAAACGCAAATTCCGAACTGTTTCGGTAATTGGATTCCAATTAATGATCAGGTCCGGTTCTGGTGCTGGCGTGAGTGGAATCCGGCGACTAAAAAGCCAACCGACGATTGCAATCAAAATTGTGCCGCCCGCTACGAGCTCGATGCCCCAGGATTGATGAACAACCAGCACCGCGCCAAGAATTTCGCCGACAAGAATACCCACAAAGGTACCCATCTCAATGACGCCATTACCGCCGACTAGCTCGTCTTTTTTTAATTGTTGTGGCAAATAAGCGTATTTGACGGGACCAAATACCGTCGAATGTAATCCCATACCAACTATCGCGCCGACTAAAATCCATAGGTTACGCGTCATCCAGCCGTATGCTGCCAACGCCATAATGGCGATTTCAAACACTTTTACAAGGCGTGCGATACGGGACTTTTCAAATTTGTCTGCGAACTGGCCGGAGGTAGCCGAAAACAGCAAAAACGGCAAAATAAACAATCCAGGGATGAGATTATTTAAAAACCCGGGATCCACGCTAGTCCAGCTTAGTGCGTCATAAGTCAGAATCGTCAGCAACGCTGTCTTAAAGACATTATCATTGAAAGCACCAAAAAACTGCGTCCAGAAAAACGGTGCAAAACGGCTTTGGCGCAGCAGAGAAAATTGATTTGGTCGGTTTGATGGTTGCATGGGCGATCAATAAGCGAAAATTACACTATGAAAATGATGACGTCGACAATTGTACGTGGGCTCCATTAGATTGAGAAATAGGCGCTTTCTCTAAGTTTGGATTTACGTTTGAATTTACGTTTGAATCAACGTTCTAATTGATGTTTTTTTGCCTTAGCTTTACCTTCCAGACGTATCGCCTGTTGATGGTGCAAGGCGTTTAATATTCGTCACCAATTCTTAGTGACTCTCCAGCGCTCCCAGTATATTCAGAATCCCGGCAACCCATCATAGATACAAAAAAACCGTCAGCAGCGAATGTTTGCCACTAACGGTTTTTTTCTCATGCTCGACCATTCTTAACTGAAATAGGCACATAAGTGCGGCAATGTCATATTAAGAACCATGCTGACCGATCAATCATCCGGTGACGGCGTACTGATTGGCCAATCCCGAATGTAAGCTTTGAGCATCTTGTTTTCAAAACCTTGCGCATCCAGCACCGCCTTTGCGACATCATAAAATGACATAACACCCAGCAATGTATTCGCATCCATTACGGGAACATAGCGCGCATGACGCTCTAGCATAATACGGCGCACTTCATTCACCTCCGTGTCGGGTGTGATCGTGATCGGGCTGTCATCCATGTGCTTTCGCACGGTATTGGTCCCAACTTCGCCGCCATTTTCATGGATTGCTTTCAGCACTTCGCGAAACGTCAGCATCCCCACCAACGTGCCGAATTCCATCACCACGAGCGAACCGATGTCCTTTTCGGCCATCGTGTTAGTCGCCTCTAGTAGCGGTGTCTCCGGTGTCACCGTATAGAGGATGTTGCCTTTGACTTTGAGTATTTCAGAAACTTTCATTGGGTCATCCTGCCTTTGCTTGTTATGCTTGTATTGAGAAACCTGCGAATCTCTGCAGCCGGTAGAAAAAGCCTCCGAAAGTTTCATTTTTGACTGATCTTATTATCAAATAGTCCCAATATTGGGGCAATTGACACAAAAAAATCAAAAAATGTATTCGCTTAGCTACTTTTTGCTTCGACTCACTAAAACCTTCAGATGCCTTGAATGTAGCGTAAGCCCGTCGAAAAATCTAGCACTGACTGAAGCACTGGAAATACGCCTTAAGAAAAACGTTCCGGGTTCAATAATAAAACAAACAGATTAATAGGAGAAATCGTCGTCATGAGCAAGCCAACATCCCCTGGTTTTGATACCTTATCACTCCACGCGGGCGCTATCCCGGATCCCACTACCGGGGCTAGAGCGACACCGATTTATCTCAGCTCCGCCTTCGTCTTCAAAGACTCAGATCACGCTGCCTCATTATTTAATATGGAACGTGCAGGACACGTTTATTCACGCATTTCGAACCCTACCAATGCCGTTTTGGAAGAGCGCATCGCAGCGCTCGAAGGTGGAGTTGCAGGAATTGCGGTCGCCAGCGGTCAGGCAGCGCTACACCTTGGACTAGCAACCATTGCTGGCGCAGGATCACACGTCGTCGCATCCCGTGCCCTGTACGGCGGTTCGCATAACCTGCTGGCATACACCATGAAACGTTTCGGCATCGATACCACCTTCGTCGATCCACGCGATCTGGATGCCTGGCGCGCCGCGATCCAACCAAATACAAAGGTATTATTTGGTGAGACTCTGGGTAATCCAGGCCTAGACGTACTCGATATTGGGCGAGTAGCCGCAATCGCACACGAGCACTATCTGCCATTGTTGGTCGATTCAACCTTCACCACACCCTATTTGCTGCGCCCGTTCGACCATGGAGCCGATCTGGTTTTTCACTCGGCGACCAAATTTCTTTGCGGTCATGGCACCGCTATTGGCGGTCTGCTGGTAGATGGGGGCACCTTTGACTGGCAACAAGCATACGAAAAGACTGGCCATTTCGCCGAACTTTGCGCACCCTACGACGGTTTTCACGGCATGGTATTTTCGGAAGAGTCAACGGTCGCGCCGTTCTCTCTGCGCGCCCGCCGCGAAGGTTTGCGTGACTTCGGCGCAGCCATGAGTCCGCACAATGCTTTTGCCATATTGCAAGGCGTAGAGACGCTCGCCTTAAGAATGGAAAAGCATGTCGCAAACACGCGCAAAGTGGTCGAATTTTTAACACGGCAAGACGCCGTAGAGTCGGTCGCCTATCCCGAACTTTCATCCCATCCCGATTATGCGCTGGCGAAAGAACTTCTCCCGAAAGGCTGCGGCGCAGTATTTTCCTTCAACCTGAAGGGTGATCGCGCTGCGGGTCGCCGCATGGTGGAGTCATTAAAAATATTTTCCCACCTGGCCAACGTCGGTGATGCCAAGTCATTGGTAATCCATCCTGCATCAACCACCCATTTCCGCGTACCAAGTGACCAGCTGGCCGCATCCGGGATTGGCGAAGGCACACTCAGATTATCTGTCGGACTAGAGAATGTCGACGATCTGATAGAGGATCTGGCTTACGGCTTGAAAGCCGCGCACCGAACCTCAATTCAACCGAATACAGGAGCTTGAAATGCTGATAAATGTTCAGGGGCATGATGCTTATTGCTACACGGGCGGCAAACCGTTTGACGCTACATTACCGACCGCGGTGTTCATTCACGGGGCACAAAACGATCATTCGGTCTGGATTTTACAAACCCGCTATTTTGCTCACCACGGATTTAGCGTGCTTGCGGTTGATTTGCCAGGACACGGACGAAGTCAGGGCGCGCCACTAACAACCGTTGAGTCGATGTCCGACTGGCTTTTGGCTCTGCTCAAGGCCGCCAATGTCACCAAGGCGCTATTAGTCGGACACAGCATGGGTTCGCTCATTGCATTGGAAACCGCCGGCCGAACACCTTCGTCGGTCTTGATCGGCGGCATCGCCATGGTCGCAAGCGCCTATCCGATGAAAGTATCCGAAGTGTTGCTGGAAGCGGCGAATAGTGACCAGCCGACAGCCATCGCAATGGTCAACAAGTGGTCGCATGCGAGTTTTGTCCAGAAACCGTCCAACCCCGGTCCCGGTTTCTATGTTTTGGGCGGCAGCCAGCGCTTAATGGAACACATCGCAACGCGCGATGAACGCAATGTCGCCAAAGCGACGGATCTGCCGAGCACAGAAAATATACGCAGCGGAGACACCGTTTTTTATACTGATTTCATGACCTGCAATACTTATCAGCATGGCGATGCTGCAGCTTCGGCAATCCGCTGTCCAGCCCTGTTTCTATTAGGAAAACGCGATGCCATGACGCCGCCCAAAGCGGCGAAAACCATCATCAGCAACATTCCGCATGCGAAAGTCGCGCTGATAGACAGCGGACATGCGCTAATGGCAGAGCAACCGGATGCCGTGCTCGATGAATTATTTCATTTCGCAACTGGCATCGACTGGCTAAAATAAATTTCTGCCCCCTAACAAGCTGCATCAAAACTGAGTTGATGTATTTTGTTATGGCATTGAAAACATTTCACGCCCATAAGGCTTCTGAAGGGAGTTCTACATGCCTAAATATATAAAGGATACGGAGGGCAAGAAAGAAAATTTTGCCTCCTTTGCGCAGTTCTATCCCATGTATCTTAACCAACACGGTAACCGCATTTGTCGCCGATTGCACTTTATTGGATCGACCTTCGCCCTTTTATCGTTCATCGCCCTCCTGTTTACCGGAAATGGATGGTGGCTATTGAGCGGCGTTCTGAGTGGATATGGCTTTGCGTGGATCGGCCACTTCTTCATCGAAAAGAACCGGCCAGCGACGTTTCGCTATCCGCTCTATTCATTCATTGGTGATTGGGTGATGTACGGTCAAATGCTGACTGGCAAAGTAACTTTCTAAATATATTTATTTTATTTCAACATTCCCTGCAAGAAAGGATTATTATTTCTCCGGTAAAAGAATACATTTTACTTTTTAGCAGTATCGGTCCTCGAAAAAACGTAATCAAGCGTTAATCGTCAGGCACACAACGCTATCGACATCAAAGCTGCACGCCACGTTATACGTTGGTCAGTTAATACGCGTTAATGACACATTCGACGTCTAAGCACTAAGAAAACAAGCAGGTAGCACGACTCTCAATGTAATCCATGTGGAAATTGTATTTTGAATGATATTCAAACATCTTTTGGAGAAACACGATGAAAATTACGCTCGCGATGCTCACTTTGGCCGCAGGATTAACCTTTGCTGCCAGTGGGTTCGCCCAAACTGCGCCTGCTGCCGCGCCAGCCGGTACTTCTGGAATGTGCAAAGATGGCTCCTACTCTTCGGGCGCCACAAAAAAGGGCGCTTGCTCAAAACATGGGGGAGTCAAAGATTGGTATGTGAAGGCTGCTGACAGCCCTGCCGCAATGGCTGCCGCACCTGCCGCACCAGCGCCCGCCGTCGCAGCCGCTGCAGCATCTCCCATGAAAACGCCCGCCCTTCCGGCGGCGACCCCAGCCGCAGGTGGTGGCGCTGGTAAAGTCTGGGTAAATGCCAGCTCCAAGACCTATCATTGCTCCGGTTCCAAATGGTACGGAACAACTAAAGCAGGTTCGTATATGACGGAAGCTGCAGCGAAAGCCGCCGGTAACCACGCTGATCATGGCAAAGCATGTACTTAAGATGATTTTGTAGATAATTTTTTTGGTTGACCTTTTTGGCCGAATGCAAAAGCGCCCCTTTTTTGGGGCGCTTTTTCTTTCATGCGGTTACTTTTAGACGTCTTTTTAGAATATCTGGGTAAGTTCTGTAGGAAGGAGTTACAACGACTCTTGCGAGGATTGACCAAAATAACGCGCCAAAGACTGGTCCAATCCCAACTCAATCGTTTCTTCTACCCGCTTCGCCAACGGTGGCGCATCAACGGCATACGAAGCAGTATTGAAGACGAACAGGCGATAGATCTCCGCTAATTTTAAGCTATCAGGATTAGCCAGTAAAGTCCACTGATCCAGGTGCGACAACGCATGACGGTTCCAGCGCAAGCGTTTTGGCAGCGCTTTGCTAATCCGCCCGACCCATCCTGCCTCGAGCATTTGTTGCAACAAATTTTCCGACTCATCAAAACCTAATCGCGTCGCACGTCGAATCTGAGTTGCACTCACTGCAGAAGAGCTATTCGCTATTCTAGCCTCATGCAATACCTGCAAAACCGCCATGGCATCAACAAACGCGCTGCCGGGCGTCGGCACGTGCCACCATCGTTCGTGCTTGATCACCGGTAGCGCCGCCACTACCAGCGCGCCGACCAGCGTGATCATCCATAGCATATAAATCCATAGCAGAAAAATTGGCAATGCTGCCAACGCACCGTAAATGATCGTATAAGTCGGGAATTTGATCACATATGCAGCAAAAATCCGTTTAGCAACTTCAATGGCTATCCCCGCGAAGAGTCCGCCCCACACCGCATCGCGCCAATTGACGAACCGATTCGGTACAACTACATACAATAAGGTGAATGCCGCTGTCGTCAAAGAAACCGATACCACTGTGTAAAACCATTTTCCTAACCAGCTGATGACCAGACCGTTGGTGGCTTCTGTCAGATAGGAGGTAGCCGTAATCGAGATACCGATCAGCAATGGTCCTAATGTTACTAGCGCCCAATATACAAGCGCCCGTTGAATAAAGGGACGCTGGGTTTTGACCCTCCAGATGCTATTGAAAACCTGATCTACGGTCGACATCGTCATACCGGTTGTCACAATAAGGGCAACACCACCGACTGCCGACAGGCTTGCAGATTTGCTGGCAAACTGATTCAGGTTACTCAAAATTGTATTGGCAATCCCCTTAGGCATCAGGTTATGCACGAAGTATGCTTCCAGCGATGCACGGAAGGTACTAAAGAGCGGAAAAGCGGTGAAAATTGCCAACGCAATGGTCAGCATGGGAACCAACGCCAAAATAGTCATAAACGTCAAACTACTGGCAACTTGCGGTAAACGCTCTTCGCTCAGGCGGCGACCCGCAAAACGAAATAAGTCGCGCAACTCATCCAATGACAAACCGCGCAAGTGGGAAAATTTAAATGGAAACATATTTTTGTTGTGACCTTTACAGCACGACAGCAAAGTCGGACGCATTTTTAGATGCTTACAAGCGCTATCGGTCAGCGTAAAGTATTGATAAAGCGCCCTATAATACCAACCTATGAGCTCAACCCACACATCCCACAGTATCAACCGCAAAATCGTCATTCTGGTTTTGTATTACTCGCGCCATGGCGCAACCAGAAAACTTGCCGAATTAATCGCGCAAGGTATTGACGCAACACCGGGCTGCGAAGCCCGTTTGCGCACGGTACCAGCGGTGTCCACTGTCACCGAAGCGACCGAATCAAGCATTCCGGAGCAAGGTGCGCCTTACGTTGAATTAATGGATTTGGAGCAATGCGCCGGATTGGCACTAGGCTCACCAACACGGTTTGGCAACATGGCGTCGGCCATGAAATATTTTTGGGATGGTACCAGCGCCCAATGGCTCGGCGGTGCTTTAGCCGGCAAACCGGGTTGCGTATTCACGTCCACAGGCAGTCTGCATGGTGGCCAGGAAACCACATTGATGTCCATGATGACACCGCTATTTCATCACGGTATGTTGATGATGGGTCTGCCTTATACGCTGCCGGAATTGATGACCACCAGTAGCGGCGGCACACCTTACGGTGCCAGCCACTGGGCGGGAATGAATGGCAATCAGCCCATTTCGGCGGAAAGCCGTATTTTGGCAATCGCGCAAGGTAGTCGCCTGGCTGAGACCGCGCGCAAACTGCAAGGAGCATGACATGACAAAAGACGCGAGGAAAGAAGTCAAAAAAGACGTCAAAAAAGACGCCGAAAATAACCTCATCACCAACCCAGCCGGGGCAACCATGGTCGAAGCCCAAACTTCTGCACAACTACGTCCATGCCAGTGGTTTTACTTCGGCACTTCCGGTACGTTGCTGATTCTGATCGCTCTGTGTGTTGCCTGGGAATTATTTTTAGCACCGTTGCGCCCGGGTGGATCATGGATGGTATTGAAGGTTATCCCACTTTTGCTCCCCTTACGTGGCATTCTGAAGCGCGATATCTACACGATGCAATGGTCGTCCATGCTCATTCTGATTTACTTTGCAGAGGGCATCGTGCGCGCTACCAGCGACAGCAATCATCTCTCGGCGATGCTGGGATGGGCCGAAGTGGCGTTGACCTGCCTCTTTTTTGTTTGCTCGATCATGTATTTGCAGCCCTACAAAAAAGTGGCGAAAGCGCTCGCCAAAGCAGCCATCGAAAAAGCTTCCCGATCCCGATCGACGTAACTTCATTCCCACACGCGGTTTCACAATCATCCAGACATGACCAACTCAGCTGACTTTATAAACGCCTGTAAAAAAACCATCGGTGACGCTTACGTGCTGACCGCCAACGATGACAAGGCGTCTTATTTGACAGACCAGCGTCAACGCTTCACAGGTCAGGCAATAGCGGTAGTCAAGCCGGGTAATACTGCCGAGGTCGCCGCAATTGTGCGCCTGTGCAATCAATACAACGTACCGCTCGTTCCGCAAGGCGGCAATACCGGACTCGTTTTAGGCAGTGTTCCCGACACCAGCGGCGTCGCGATTGTGTTATCGCTGACGCGCCTTAGCCGGATTCGATCAGTCGATCCGGTCAACCATACCATCACCGTAGAAGCGGGTTGCATCTTGCAGCACGTGCAAGATGCCGCATTCGCAGCCGAGCGTTTGCTCCCCTTATCGTTAGCTGCCGAAGGCAGTTGCACCATTGGCGGCAATCTCGCAACGAATGCAGGCGGCACGGCTGTTTTGCGCTATGGCAACACGCGTGAGTTATGCCTGGGACTCGAAGTCGTGACCGCACAGGGCGACATCATGGAGGGGCTACGCGGCTTGCGTAAAGATAACACCGGCTATGATTTACGTGACCTATTTATAGGAGCTGAAGGCACACTTGGGATTATTACTGCTGCAGTAATGAAAATATTTCCATTGCCAAAATCGCAATTAACCGCACTGGTTGCGTTACAAACGCCAGTTCAAGCTTTACGTCTGCTGACCTTAGCGCAAGGCCATTGCGGAGCCACGCTAACCGGTTTCGAATTAATGTCCGATCTGTGTTTACAATTGGTAGCCAAACACATGCCGCACCTGACTTTTCCATTCTCGATGCACCATCCGCACTATGTACTGCTTGAACTATCCGACAGCGAATCAGAAGCCCATGCCAGCGCCTTGCTGGAATCCTTACTGGCGAGCGCTCTGGAACACGACATTTGTCAGGATGCTGTCCTGGCGTCCTCTTCCGCGCAGTCAAAAACATTATGGAACTGGCGAGAAAGTATCTCATCGGCGCAAGCTAAAGAAGGCAAAAACATCAAACATGACATCTCTTTGCCGATTTCGCGTATTGCTGAATTCATTACGGTCACCGACGCCCTGTTGCAGCAACATTTTCCCGCATGCCGCAATGTCACTTTCGGCCATTTGGGCGACGGAAATTTACATTACAACGTTTCACCAGCCATCGGCTATTCCGCTGACCTGTTCCTCGCGCAACAATCCAATATCAATCTTGTCGTACACGACAGCGTACACAAATTTGGGGGTTCAATTTCAGCGGAACATGGCATCGGCGTCCTAAAGCGTGAGGAGTTACTACGTTACAAATCACCGGTAGAAATTTCCTTGATGAAAACAATTAAACAAGCATTAGACCCACTCAATCTAATGAATCCCGGGAAAGTCATCTAGGACCGCTCAGTTACAAAGCGCGAACCTCTTAATTATTTACGTTCTTTGTCTCTGGTTTCATACTTCGTGGTTCGCACAACCCATTCTACAAACCTTGGCTTACACACTGTTACACAGAGTTTGTCTACCAAAAAGCAATCGCCACGTTATCCTCTGAAGAACCACGGTCACCATCGCAATTAGCTGGTGTAGTCACAACGAGCTTCTTCACCTTAAGCGGAATAAGATGTTGCCGACCATTCAAAAATCTCGCTTCAACTTGCCATTGGTTACGATCTCATTTTTGTTCAGCGTAGGACTCGGCACACTGAATCCGCTCAGCGCGATTGCTGCGCCAGCATCACCGACACGCACTCCCGACTTCACTCCCCCACTCGCTCCAACCATTGCTCCCACGCCGTCGTCCACCGCACCGTTATGGGAAAACGAAAAAGCACTGCATGTGTTGAATCGTCTGGCGTATGGTCCACGTCCGGGTGATGTGGATGAAATCAAAAAAATGGGCGTAAAACGCTACATTGACCTGCAATTAAATCCCGAACGTATTCCGCTTCCCCAAACGCTAATCGACCAGTTGGCTAGCCTTCCTACCTATCAACTCAGCACCACGCAGCTTTATCAACAATACGGCCCGCCCTCTTTCCCCCCCAATACTGCAACCCCGGAAGAGAAAAATCAGGCACGTCAGCGCGCCAACAAAGAAATCACATTGCAAGCGCATCAGGCCCGATTATGGGAGGCGACTGAAAGCCCGCGTCAGTTGCAGGAAATCATGACCGAATTCTGGTTCAACCACTTCAATGTTTTTGAAGGTAAAGAATGGGTTCGCTACTGGAACGGCGAGTATGAAAAAAATGTGTTGCGTCCCAATGCATTGGGTAATTTCAGGCAATTGTTAGGATCGGTGGCGCATCATCCAGCCATGCTGTATTACCTCGATAACTGGTTGAGTAGTGGCGTCAATACGCCGGAGGCCCGCGGTCGATTTAAAGGTTTAAACGAAAACTATGGACGTGAATTACTCGAACTGCATACACTAGGTATCAATGGTGGCTATACCCAAGCCGACGTGATTGCATTAGCACGCATTTTGAGTGGCTGGACTATTGATGTAAAAGACATGAAAAATGGAGCCAATAACAGCTCCAGTGGCGGCTACAGTTCAGACCAGCCCACCTTCATTTTCAATCCACGCCGCCATGACACCGGTGACAAAATTTTTCTCGGTCAGACCATCAAAGGACTCGCCGGTCAGGACGGTGAACAGGAAGGTGAGCAAGCGCTTGACATCGTAGCGCGGCAACCTGCCACGGCACGGTTTATTTCCACCAAATTAGTCCAATATTTTGTCAGCGACAAACCCGATCCGGCATTAGTTGAAAAGCTGGCGCAGCGGTTCCTGAGCACCAATGGGGATATCAAAGCGGTGCTGCACACCTTATTTGATAGCCAGCAATTTTGGTCTCGTGCCAATTATCAAACCCAGTTCAAGACACCTTATCAGTACATCGTTTCCGCTTTGCGGGCCAGTGACATTCCGGTCATGAATGTCAGGCCGGTTGATAACGCGTTGAATCAATTGGGTCAACCTTTATATGGTTGGCTGACGCCGGAAGGGTATAAATTTTCCGAAGAAGCGTGGCTCAATCCGGATGCGCTATTACGCCGAATCAATTTTGTCAGCAGCCTTGGTAATGGCAAATCGCCGATTGGATTTCCGCCACCGCCGCCCGGACCACCTTCTAATGCAGTCCCATTAGACCCGCAGCAGTTGATAAAAACACTGTCGCCGTTACTCGATCAACGCAGCATCGATACCATCACAACCGCACCCGCCAACTTGCAAGCCAGCATGATTCTGGGTAGCCCCGATTTTATGAAGAGGTAAATCATGAAACGCCGCGATTTTATCCGCAGCATTAGTCAACTTGGCATCGTCGGCAGCGGTGCGATTCTGATTCCGATTGGACTTTCTGGCTGTGTCGTTGCGCCGCCCAACAAGCCAAATACCGCTAATCTGCAAAAGAGCAATCGAGAACCGGCACCACTCGCCTACGGCACACCGCCGAAGCGTGACCGTCTGGCGGGTGACGGCACGCCGCGCATGGTTGTAGTTTTTTTACGCGGAGCGGTGGATGGCCTTAATGTTGTTGTACCGCATGGCGACCAGCATTATTATCAGGCCCGCCCTACCATCGCAGTGGCACGTCCTGGCGACAACAATGGTGCAATCGATTTAACCGGATATTTCGGGCTTCATCCGGCATTGCAACCGCTCAAGCCTTATTGGGATAACGGCCAACTGGCGTTCATTCATGCATCCGGCTCGCCCGATATGTCGCGTTCGCATTTTGAGGCGCAGGACTATATGGAAACCGGTACACCCGGTCAACACAACACACACGACGGCTGGATGAATCGCCTGCTGGGCACTATGCCGCCCAAAGAAGCGCCCATGCAAGCACTGACACTAGGCGAGTCGATACCACGCATCCTGACCGGCCGTGCCGTCGTCGCCAATATGCCGACCGGGCGCGATGCCACCCGACCAACGCAGATCGACAAACCGGACGTCAATCTTGCCTTCAACGCGTTATATCAACAGGATCCAACGTTAGGAAAAGCATTTCGGGATGGCCTTGCAGCGCGTAAGGAAATGATGATGGACCTGAATAGCACGGAACAACGCGCCGCCAATAACGGTGCGCCACTTCCAAACGGACTCTCCATTGATACGACAAGACTAGGCCGTCTTATGCGCAGCAACCCCGCGATCCGGCTTGGCTTTGTCGCCGTGGGCGGATGGGATACGCACGCCAATCAAGGTAACGGTACGGGCCAGTTAGCCAACAGACTGCGCCCTTTGGCCGATGGCTTAACCACGCTCGCGACAGAACTCGGTCCAGCCTTTAACGACACCGTGATCGTCGTCATGTCGGAATTTGGCCGAACCTTCCGCGAGAACGGCAATGGTGGAACCGACCATGGACACGGCAATGTGATGTGGCTGCTCGGCGGCAATGTACGTGGCCGCACGATATACGGCAACTGGCCTGGCATCGATGACAAATCTCTCAACGAAGGTCGCGACCTGGCAATCACCACAGACTTTCGCACCGTATTAGCGACGCTGGCAGAAAAGCACATGCGCGTCGGAGATACCGCGCTCCAACGTGTCTTCCCGCAATTTCCTGGCGCTAATAATCAAAAATTAAACTTCCTGATATAACAAAATTTTTGGGCTCAAGGACGGGCCTCAAAACCAACATAAAAAGGCTCCGTCATCTGCTGTAACATCTCCGTCTATTGCCTATCATCATCTTCAATCGCGTTCACTTTCGACATCAATTCGACATAAATTCGTCATGCGTTGACGGAAACGCCGCCACGCGCATCTGTGCGCGTGGCTATTTCCTACACAAAAATCAGGTTTCTTCCTATACCAATTTCGGCCCGGAAGTCTAAGCTACTTCAATCGGGCAACATCTTGCGCGCGCGTTTTTGCGCCTTTACAGAATCGAAAAGTCCGCTGCACAAGGTGAGTAACTGTGCCGCTTCACCCCAGGGTGGTCGTTTAATTGACGTACTTTTTCCTATGCCTACTTCTATTTCCCTACTTTTTATTGCGAGGTAAAACTAATGGTGACGCGCAAAAAAAATCCGTCTTCAGTGGACGGTGCCGGATCGATTTTCAGTACAATTTCAGGGCCATCAGACGCCGCACCGCCGAGCAGCGTTGGTAGTAAAGATGGTTTACCGAATAAATTACGCGAAAAGGTGATTAGCGGACAAGCCCTATCCGCGCAAATGCCCTATAACGATAGCAAGCAGGCCGAATATGGAAACGGCGAAAGTGGCGCACCCGACCCGCAAACCGGTTCAGTTGGCAAGCCTGCGGGCGAACTAGCTACCGCGAGCACCACAACCGAAAACACTGTATCGCCCAAGGTGGGAGATGGTCACCCACAAATCGGCGGTAATCCGACCTCCGGTCCTCTCGATCGCGTCCGCGTCGACGCGGGCAATCAAGCGCTCACCACCAATCAGGGCGTGCCGGTTGCGGACAACCAAAGCTCTCTTAAAATTGGATTGCGTGGCCCGACTGCATTAGAAGATTTTATTTTGCGCGAGAAAATTACCCATTTTGACCATGAGCGGATTCCTGAAAGAGTCGTCCACGCACGCGGCACGGCGGCGCATGGCTATTTTGAATCTTATAAGGACTTAAGTGATTTAACTCGCGCCGCACCTTTTGCGCAAGCCGGTAAACGCACGCCGGTTTTCGTCCGCTTTTCGACCGTCGCTGGCGAACGTGGCTCCGCCGATACAGCTCGCGACGTGCGTGGATTCGCGGTCAAATTTTATACAGATGAAGGCAACTGGGATCTGGTCGGCAATAACATGCCGGTCTTTTTTATCCAGGACGCGATGAAATTTCCGGATCTGGTTCACGCGGTGAAGCCCGAGGCGCACAACGGCATTCCGCAAGCATCAAGCGCTCACGATACCTTTTGGGATTTTGTGTCGTTAATGCCCGAATCAACACATATGTTGATGTGGGTTATGTCAGACCGGGCGATTCCGCGCAGTTTGCGCATGATGCAAGGCTTTGGCGTGCATACATTCAGGTTGGTGAATGTTGAAGGTGAATCAGTATTCTGCAAGTTTCATTGGGAACCCGTTGCTGGGACGCATTCCCTGGCATGGGACGAAGCGGTAAAGATTGCTGGCGCTGACGCCGATTTTCATCGCCGTGATTTGTGGGAAGCAATCGAAGCTGGCGCCTATCCCGAATGGGAGCTTGGCCTGCAAGTATTCACTGAGGAAGAAGCCGAACAGTTTGGGTTTGACGTACTTGATCCTACCAAGCTTGTCCCTGAAGAAATGGTGAAAGTCATTCCCGTCGGCAAAATGACGCTCAATCGCAATCCCGATAATTTCTTCGCTGAAACCGAGCAAGTAGCCTTCTGCACTGCGCACGTCGTACCTGGAATTGACTTCAGCAACGACCCATTATTGCAAGGTCGCATTCACTCCTATATTGATACGCAAATCAGTCGCCTTGGCGGCCCCAACTTTCATGAAATCCCCATCAACGCACCGCTAGCGCCGGTCTATAATAATCAGCGTGACGGAATGCATCGCCAGGCAATACATCGTGGTCGCGCCAGTTACGAACCCAACTCTTTAGGCGGCGGTTGCCCGTTCCAGGCCGGGGCACGTGGCTTTACAAGCTTCCCGCAGCCGGTCGCCGCCGATAAAGTGCGCGGAAAAGCGGAGCTGTTTGCTGACCACTATTCCCAAGCCCGATTATTCTGGAATAGTCAGACACCAGCCGAACAAGCACACATTGCCTCAGCTTTCCGCTTCGAATTGACGCGCGTACAAACACCCGCAGTGCGCGTGCGCGTGATATCGATGCTAGTGAACGTTGATCCAATACTTGCGGACGCAGTCGCACATGGCTTGGGTTTAGAATTGCCACCAGCAATGCCGCTGGCGTCTGATTTGCCGATACCTGAGTATGCGCTTTCTCCAGCTTTATCTCTGACGTTTCGGCCCGGTGAACTTGGCATCAAAACACGCAGAGTCGCCATCCTGATTACCACAGGCGTAGAAGGTGCAACTGTGAGAACAATCTACGCCTCATTACTTGCTGACGGCGCAGTACCAAGGCTGGTTGGAGCACAACTAGGCAAAGTGGCGACTAGTGATGGCGATTTTCTAGACGTGGAAATTTCACTGGAAGCCGCACCGTCAGTGCTTTACGACGCCGTGGTCATCGACGCCAATAGCACTGATATCGCCGCAAAATGGACGAAGAACATGCAAGCGATGGATTTCCTTCGGGACCAATATCGCCATTGCAAACAAATAATGGTAGTGGGTAACGGCGCTGCTTTATTTGAGGCCGCAGGTGTCACGTTGGCACCAGTACCGCAACACGATCCTTCTTTCATCGATACCAACGCGCACACTTTAACGCAGGCAATTGACGCCTTTAAACTGGCATTAGCTAGCCCACGTGAATTGATGCGGGAATCCGAATCACTACCTATTGCAAATTAAAAATAGGCTCATCTCCCCGACTAGATAGCTCGTGTCAGGGGAGATGGGTTACGTCCTTTTATTTCGTCCGACGTTTTTCATGACGCCGCCACCTTGCTCAGATCAAGTCCGAAGGGGAATGTGTTGGCCGCCAGGAACAGGATCGCCAACCGGCGGTGGAGATGTGGGAACGGGTTGTGTGGGTGGAATTTCCACCGGTGGTGGCTCTTGATGCATCAGCATATTTACTCCTTCGCGATTGTGATTTCAATGAACAGCTGCAGCTGGTCTTTACCAAGACACCTTTACGGCATTCCTGATCAACCATGAATGTAGTAACGAAATAGCTGGAGTAAAGATATCCCACATCAAGCTATAAGATTTTGCCGCCATACACAATTTAAAATCTTGGCAAATAGATGCCTATCAGCGGAACGCTGATTCAAGTGTAGGGAAGAAGGCGCTTTGAAGTTGGCCGATGACGTTAGCTTACGAAATTAGCTTATTAAGCGATGTCGTAAAGGGCGTTTTACGATGATGAAAATTGATTTATCTTTTAGCATCGTACCAACGCCCGAATAATGCTCCACTGCCGTCGGGATATCGGCAGTTTTTGCTCTACATCGCGCAAAATAACATTCCACGTTTGCTGCAATACCGGCAACAATTTTTTCTCTGATCCATCGTCGTCATTTTTATCAAACGTAAGGCTGCCACGCTCCACACCGACGATCGCGTTTCTCGCGACCAAAGTATTCCGATGAACCCGAACGAACTGCGCACGTAATTCTTCCTCTATCGACATCAACGAATCTTCGATTAAATATTCCTTCGATTTGGTACGCAAGATAACGTACTTCAATTCTGCTTTTAAAAATCGCACTTCATCTATCGGAACAAGTAATACCCGACCGCGCTCCTGAACCGAAAAATGCGTCCGCACCGCTGCTGATCGGGTTACAGGATCGGAACCTGGAAGAGAAATGTTTTCCTGTATTTTTGTTGCACTCGGAAAGCGCAATTGCGTCGCGCGCAGCAGCGCCTGTTGCAGCCGCACTGCGCGCACAGGCTTCAACAGATAATCAAACGCGTGCACATCGAAGGCGTTCACGGCATAGTGTTCATACGCCGTGACAAAAATAATGATCGGCATTTCCGCCGCGATAGAAAAATTCGCGTTACCGTCCTTAACAAGACCTGCATAACCGGCATAGCCCTGCTTCAGTTGCTGCACCAATTGCAACCCCGTTACTTCTGGCATCTGAACATCCACTAACACCACATCAGGTGCCGTCGCCGCAATACCTTCCAACGCAGCTTGCGCATGCTCGGCCTCGCCAACAAGAATATGTGGACAAGCTTCGGCGATGTCAGACAATACAGTGCGCAGACGCGCACGCGCTGGCGCTTCGTCATCAACTATATAAATGCGAGGAATCATGCCATTGATGGTCTGGTAATCCAGCAGTGTAGTCATGCCTGTTAATAAAAAATGTTAACTTCCATCGAGAATCAAACCCGTTACTTCAACCTGCTTAGGACATTTTGTAAGGACTAATCCTCACTCTCCACTCACTTCGTAAGATCGTAGCGTCGTGAAAACTACCCTCACATTTCAAACAATTTTTTTATCCAACTTCCCTGTTGCGGCGTCGCTTATAGACGTTTTCACATAAGGGAATCGCACACGCACCTCAAACTGTCCATTAACGACCGCTGTTGTCAACTGTCCCTCAACGTCATATAACAATGCAAGGCGCTCACGAATATTATTTAACGCCATTTGATTGCCATCCGACAACACCAATCCAGTCTGCGCATAATAAGGATTAATCACCGCGATCTCGATCCGCTCCACGGTCTTCTTTAATTGAATACGTATGATCGATTCTGTGGTGCTTGGCTCGACCCCATAATGCACCGCGTTTTCTACCAGCGGCTGCAATAACAAGGTAGGGATTTGCGTCCTATGCACCACTTCATCGTCAATTCCTTCGCGCTCCCATTGCACCTTCAAACGGTCACCGAGACGAATTTTTTCAATTGATAGGTATTGCCGACATAACTGGCATTCGTTTTCCAGCGTCGTCATTGCGCGAGGATCACGCATCAACACGCGAATTAAATCGGCCAGATCCTCCAGCGCCGTTTCTGCCCGCCTCGGCTCGGTACGAATGAGCGCCAGGACCGCATTTAAACTATTAAACAGAAAATGCGGCCGTATCCGCGCCTGTAACGCCTGCAATCGCGCCTCAACCAACACTGGTGAAAAAGCACGTCCGCGCAACTCAAAATAGTGCTGCAAAGAAATGCCGAATAATGCGGCAATTAACATCGGACCGATGATCGACAAATCCACAAAGCTTTGAAGAAACCAATCATAACTCGACAGCAAAAGTATCACCAGACCGGTGACGCCAGCGGGAATCACTGCGCACAACAAACGCTGCCCCCAAAACGGAAATCGATAACTAATCCTTCGCATCCCACACAAAAAAAACAGTGACAAAAAACACGTCAATTCAACCAGCATGGATGACTCAACAAATTTCATCACCATGGATATCAGTCCATCCACCCGCAGTAAAGTCGTCGCCAACAAAGCGACATTGACCACAATTAAGGTCCGCGCTACCACACCCAAATTACAGCAATCGGGAATAACAGACTGACCGGATAGGTCTTTGGCAACTTGCTGCATGCTATCGATTGGACTGATTGGGTTATTTTTACGCATTCTCAGTACTGGGTTGGATGCCATGAAAAATGGACCGGTACGCGCGAACCCGGACAATTACATAAAGGCCAGAATAAATGTTCAGGCAACAAATAATAACTAAATCAACAACAAAATAGACGTTTGATCACATAAATGCACGTAAAACTACCCTGATTGAAGGTCAATCGGAGTAAAAATGCAGGCTTGTTTTATAATCGTGCACTAATTAAAGTCGTTAAAGTCGTAAGCTTCACGCAATGGCCACGCATTAGCCACTTATTAACCAGTTTTGTACGCGATTTATACCTATTATTTCTTACCGAATTTACCCGATACCATGACAGAACAATTCTCCAAGAAGGCCGAAGCCTGGTCAGCGCGCTTTTCCGAACCGGTTTCCGACCTGGTCAAACGTTACACCGCCTCGGTATTTTTCGATAAGCGTCTGGCAGAAGTCGACATTCAAGGCTCTTTAGCCCATGCCGATATGCTGGCACACCAAAAAATTATCACTGCCGATGATTATGCCGCGATTCAAAAGGGCATGACACAAATTCAAGAGGAAATAGCTGCCGGCAAGTTTGAATGGCTGCTCGACCTTGAAGATGTCCATTTGAATATTGAAAAGCGACTGACCGAACTGGTCGGCGACGCGGGCAAGCGCTTGCACACCGGACGCTCCCGCAACGATCAGGTCGCCACCGATATTCGCCTCTATTTGCGCGGCGCTATCGATGATATCTGTGGTTTGTTGCGTGATTTGCGCCTGGCATTGCTGACATTGGCAGAACAACATGCCGATACCATTTTGCCGGGCTTTACCCACATGCAGGTCGCGCAACCGATTACTTTCGGCCACCACGTTCTGGCTTATGTAGAAATGTTTGGTCGCGACACTGAGCGTATGCAAGACTGCCGCAAACGTGTTAATCGGTTACCGCTTGGCGCAGCGGCGCTCGCTGGCACTACTTTCCCGATTGACCGTCATCGTGTGGCCGCAACGCTAGGCTTTGACGACGTGTGCCGCAACTCTCTGGATGCGGTCTCGGACCGTGATTTCGCCATTGAATTTTGCGCTGCTGCTGCGCTGGTGATGACGCACATCTCGCGCATGTCAGAAGAATTGGTCATCTGGATGAGCCCAAGAGTCGGCTTTATCGATATTGCTGACCGATTTTGTACTGGTTCGTCGATCATGCCGCAAAAGAAAAATCCGGACGTTCCAGAACTGGCCCGCGGCAAAACCGGTCGCGTAAATGGACATCTGATCGCTCTATTGACTTTGATGAAAGGCCAGCCGCTGGCCTATAACAAGGATAATCAGGAAGATAAAGAACCATTGTTCGATACCGTCGATACCCTGACAGATACGCTGCGCATCTTCGCTGATATGGCCGGCGGCATCACCGTCAAGCCCGATGCGATGCGTGCCGCTGCGTTGCAAGGTTATGCCACAGCAACGGATTTGGCCGATTACCTGGTCAAAAAGGGCCTGCCGTTCCGCGATGCACACGAAGCGGTCGCCTTGACGGTACGCCATTGCGTCGATCAGGGATACGATTTGAGCGACATGTCATTAGAGCAACTACAAGCATTCTCCAGCTTGATTCAAGCGGACGTGTTTGATGTGTTGACGCTAGAAGGATCAGTCGCAGCACGGGATCATATCGGCGGCACAGCACCTCGCCAGGTACGTTTAGCAATTGCGCATTTGCGTGAGCAATTGGGCTAAAACCTGCCGTAAAGTCCTTTATACTTCTTGCACAGTTGATACGCCCAATTTACGCGTATCAACTTAACGAATGAGTAAAAATACAAAATGAGACGTTGGCTAAACAACATTAGATACACATTAAAAAAATACTAGCAATGCCAAACAACAATAATCGTGACTGAATGGCTAGACCGAATCACCAAAATCGCCAATTTGCTATTCTATTCCGTTAATTAAGCGCCAACTGAATGAATGCATGGCCAAACACGTGATTGGCGTCAAATACGTCCATAACAGCCATTACATTGTTTGCGTGTCATCGCTACAAAAATTAACCCCGGAGAGTTCACCTATGAAACTGAATACTTTTTTAAAAACACTGACCGTGCTGGTACTCGGCGCGACATTGGCACAATCTGCACTAGCCGCTGAAGTCAAACTTGGTTTGGCTGCTGCATTAACAGGTCCGGCAGCAAAATATGGCGTCGCCATCAGAAACGGTTTCACGCTGGCTACAGAAGAAGTCAATGCCAAGGGCGGCGTTAACGGCAATAAACTGCTATTGGTCATAGAAGATGAGCAAGGCAAAAAAGAAGACGCTATCAACGCGTTCAAAAAACTGATTTTCCAAGACAAGGCGTTGCTGGTATTCGGCCCAACTCTGTCCAACTCGGCTTTCGCTGCTGATCCGATCGCCAATGCTGCAAAGGTCGTCGCCTTCGGTACCAGCAATACCGCAGATGGCATCACGGCAATGGGCCCTTTCACATTTCGTAACTCAGTCATGGAAGCCGACGTATTGCCAGTGACAACACGCGCCGCGGTCAAGCATTTCGGCATCAAAAAAGTGGCAGTCATTTATGGCAACGACGACGCATTCACCAAAAGTGGTTACGACGTTTTCAAAGCAACCCTGGCCGAGCAAAAAATTCCTGTCACGACGACTGAATCGTATGCCAAAGGCGACGTTGACTTCAAAGCGCAATTAACCAAAATCAAAGCATCGAATCCCGACGCTATTGTTTGCTCTTGCCTGACTGAAGAAGCCGCCAATATCATCTTGCAAACCCGTACACTCGGCATGAAGCAACCGTTCATCGGCGGCAATGGGTTGAACTCTCCAAAGCTTTTTGAAATTGCCAAGGGTGCAGGCGACGGCACTATTATGGGTAGTCCGTGGTCGGCAGAAAATATGACGCCAGCCAACAAAGCATTCATGGCCGCGTACAAAGCTAAATTTGGTACTGAGCCGGATCAATTTGCGGCACAAGCTTACGATGCGCTGTATATCGTCGCGGCGGCACTAAAAAATGTCAAATTGACTGGCGCACTGCCAGCGGACCGCATCGCTTTGCGTGATGCGCTGCCAGCGGTCAAGATCGCAGGCGCAACCGGCAACTTTGCGTTCCGCAAAGCACCGGAAGCCGGTGGCAAAGCTGTCGGCTATGACGCGCAACAGGAAGCAATTGTGAATATTGCTGAAGGTGGAAAATTCGTCCTAATGAAGTGATCCGTTATTGCAGAACCGGTGTGGCAGCGATCAGATTGACATGAAGGTCTGATGAAGATTTATCCGGTTTTGCCATAGCAACAGGAAATAGAATTGGGTCTCAAAGAATCACCGCAATATCGAAGCAATACCAATCAATTGAATTAACGACAGGGCACACCGATAAAGCATCGGCGTGCCTTTCGCTTTAGATTTTAGATTTTAGATTTTAGATTTTAGATTTTAGATTTCCATTTTACTTTGCATTAATTTTGGTTTTTTGGCTGTCCGGTTTATAAAGAGTTTCCCCTATGCTTGAACAACAACTTATTAACGCCCTGTCACTCGGCAGTGTCTATGCGCTGTTTGCGCTCGGTTTCACGCTGGTCTTTGGCGTGCTCGGTGTCATCAATTTGTCGCATGGCGCGATTTTTATGTTGGGTAGCTATGTCGCGTTAATGCTGGTCGAACAGCTCGCGCTACCGCTATGGCTGGCAATGTTATTGGCGATGCTGGCTTCGGGCCTGATCGGCCTGATCGTCGACTATATCGTGCTGCGACCACTGCGCAAACGTAATGCACCCCATTTAGCGCCCATGATTGCGACGATTGGCGTCGCCATTATTCTGACCAATCTGGCGCAAGGCTTATTCGGCGCCGAAAATAAGCGCTTCCCAATGGGGATTATCCCCGAAGACAGTTTTACCTTCGGTAGCGTGCATGTCACTGCGGTGCAAATTGGTATCGTCGTTGTTTCGTTTGTGTTGATGCTGGTTTTACTGGGCGTCATGCGTCGCACTCAGTTGGGACGCGCATTGCGTGCGATTGCCGAATCGCCAAAGGCCGCCTATTTGCTCGGCATCAATGTCGAAGGTTTGTTCTATCTGACCTCATTCGCGGCAGCGGCGCTGGGTGGCGCGGCAGGCGTATTGGTCGGCTTATCGTTCAATGCGATTACACCATTCATGGGCCAACCGATGCTACACAAAGGCATCGCCGTCATCATTTTGGGTGGCATGGGTGATATTCGCGGCGCAATGATCGCTGGCCTGTTTCTCGGATTTGCAGAAGTGTTGACGGTAGCGTACTTATCAAGCGATTTCCGCGATGCAGTCGGATTTGGTTTACTGTTTTTGATCTTGCTCGTCAGGCCGTCAGGCATGTTTGGCAAAGTGTTGGAAAGAAAGGCGTAACAGATGGGATTCATGGAATGGTGGGACGGATTTTGGGCAACCTATAACACCGTCGTCTTCAGCATCGGCGTCAACGCGATGTTGGCCTTATCAATTTACGTCACGCTGTCATGCGGATTACTATCGCTGGCGAACGCCGCGTTCATGGGCATCGGCGCGTATTCTGCGGCCCTGATCAGCATGAACACCGGACTACCATTTCCGGTAGCGCTTGCCGTCGGCGGCGCATTACCAGCGTTGGTAGCACTCATTATTGGCATCCCGACTCTGCGCTTATCTGGCGTTTATCTGGCGATGGCGACTCTCGGCTTCGGCGAAGTGGTGCGAGTCGTCGTGTTAAATATGAATATCACCGGCGGTCCGATGGGGCTCAACGGCATTCCGCCAACCACTGAATGGTGGCATATCGTATTGCTGCTCGGGATTACTTTGTACGTGCTGGCGCGCATCAGACGCTCTAAGATCGGCCGAGCGTTTGAAGCGATTAAAGAAGATGAAATCGCAGCCCGTCTGATGGGCGTCAATGTGGCTGGATACAAGTTGCTTGCGTTTGTCATCGGCGCGACCATCGCCGGTGTGGCGGGTGCCCTGAACGCGCATTACACCTTTACGATCGGACCGGGAAATTATGCTTTTGAAAATGCCGTCGACATCCTCACAATGGCAGTTTTCGGTGGCACTAGCAGTCTGATCGGCCCGACTATCGGCGCAACATTATTGACCTTGTTGCCGGAAGTTCTGCGCCACTTTAAGGACTTCCGATTAGCGGCCAATGGCGTCATTCTAGTGTTGGTGATTTTGTATCTACCAAAAGGCATTTGGGATCCACGCCGGATGCGTCACTTATTCTCTAAACCGGATAAAAAAACCCAGCCGACAGGAAAGGTGAGCTGATGCTTCAACTCAACAATATCAGCAAAAACTTTGGCGGTTTGCAAGTTTTACAAGACGTTAATTTGAACGTTCCGCAAGGCGGCATTTTCGGTTTAATTGGCCCCAATGGCGCAGGAAAAACCACCGTTTTCAATTTAATCACCGGTCTATTGCGTGCTTCCGGTGGTGACATCGCATTTGATGGTCAGGATATCGGTAAAGTAGCACCGCATAAAATCACTGAACGGGGCATCGCCCGCACCTTTCAGAATATCCGCGTGTTCAAGGAAATGACGCTGCTGGAAAACGTCGTCGTCGGCATGCATGATCATATGGATTACGGCTTCGCCGGTTTGCTATTAAATCTGCCTGGCTATCGCAAAACTGAAGCAAAAGCACGTGAAAGAGCGCTGGAATTATTGTCTTGGGTGCGCCTCGATCACAAAGCGCAATTGCTGGCAGATAGCTTGTCATACGGCGAGCAACGCAAGCTGGAATTCGCCCGTGCGCTCGCCACCAAGCCAAAATTATTATTGCTTGATGAACCGGTCGCTGGCATGAATCCCTCCGAAAAAACGGAACTGATGCGAGAGATTCTGAACATCAAGGAACGCGGTTTCAGTATCTTCATGATCGAGCATGACATGCGTTTTGTGATGGGCTTGTGCGACCGAATAGCGGTTCTCAATTTCGGCCGCATCATCGCCGAAGGCACACCGGATCAGATCAAGAATAACCAGGAAGTCATTGAGGCTTATCTGGGCAAGGAAGAAGCAGAATGAAGCCAATCTTAAGTGTTCGGGACCTGGCGGTTTCTTACGGTCATATCGAAGCTGTAAAAGGGATTAATCTCACCCTCAATGAGGGTGAGATTACGGCCCTGGTCGGTGCAAACGGCGCTGGAAAAAGCACTGCCCTATTAGCGATATCGGGCTTGTTAAAACCAACGCGGGGACAGGTATTACTGGAAGACCGCGACCTTACTCGACTATCTCCTCACAAGATCGTCCAAAGTGGCGTGGTGCAAGTGGCAGAAGGCCGCGCCATTTTAACCACGCTCACCATCGCAGAAAACTTGGCTTTAGGTGCCTACACCCGCAACGACAAGACGCAGGTTGCGACAGATCTGGAATGGATTTATTCCCTATTCCCTGTCCTGCAAAAACGCAAAGAAGGTCTCGCTGGCAATCTCTCCGGCGGTGAACAGCAAATGCTGGCCATTGGCCGCGCATTGATGGCAAAGCCCCGCGTGCTGCTACTGGACGAACCATCGATGGGACTAGCACCGCTGATGATTCAAGAAATTTTCCGCATCGTTAAGGAAATCAACCGCACCGGCCTCACCATCCTGTTGGTGGAACAAAACGTGCGGCAAGCGCTACGCATTGCGCAACGTGGTTACGTGCTGGAAACCGGACAGATTGTATTGGCCGATAGCGGCGTCAACTTGCTGAACAACCCGAAGGTACTAGAAGCGTATTTAGGCGGCTGACCGTCAATGACCAAAACCGCTCGCCCAATGCAAAACGTGACACCTTATCCTTCGATAAGATGTCACGCCATGTTCAACCAAACTCAACCAAACCAGCTAATTACTTCTTCTTTGGCGGAATAAACAAATCCGTAATCGTACCCAGACCCATCTCAGCAGCAAACATCGGCGTCTCAGATAAAGTCGGATGCGCATGAATCGTCAGTGCCAGATCTTCCAGATCGGCTCCCATTTCCATTGCCAGCACCGTCTCGGCCAATAATTCACCAGCATTCACGCCAACAATCCCGGCGCCAATAATGCGTTTCGTTTTTGGGTCCCATAACAATTTAGTCATCCCATCATCACGCCCCATCGCCAATGCGCGGCCGCTTGCTGCCCATGGGAAATTGGCTTTTTCGAACGGAATGCCTTTGGCTTTGGCCTCTGTTTCCGTCAACCCCATCCATGCAATTTCTGGATCGGTGTAGGCGACCGATGGAATTGTCATAGCGTCAAATGCGACTTTATGGCCGCCAATGACTTCGGCCGCCACTTTCGCTTCGTTGGTCGCTTTATGTGCCAGCATAGGTTCGCCACACACATCGCCGATTGCAAAGATATGGGCAACGTTGGTACGTTGTTGCTTGTCTGCAGGAATATAACCACGGTCAGTGACAATAACGCCCGCTTTTTCGGCGGCAATTTCTCTGCCGTTAGGACGACGGCCGACTGCCACCAGCACCATGTCAAACAATTGTGGCTCAGGTGGCGCGCTGGCGTTGCCGTCAGCGCCTTCAAACGTAGCGCGTAAACCTTCTGGCAACGCTTCCAGTTTGGTGACTTTGGTTTTTAGGTAAATCGCTTCATAGCGTTTTTCGATACGCTTTTGCAACGGTTTCACGAGGTCGCGATCAGCGGCAGGAATCAAACCGTCAGCAAACTCAACGACCGTCACTTTGGAACCTAGCGCATCGTATACACAGGCCATTTCCAACCCGATAATACCGCCACCAATGACCAGCAATGTCTTCGGAATTTGACTTAGTTGAAGCGCACCGGTCGAGTCGATCAGTCGTGGATCATCGTAAGGAAAACCAGGAATTTTGGCAACCGATGATCCCGCTGCAATGATTGCACTTTTAAATGCGACAACTTTTGGACCTTCCGCCGTTTGCACAACGATGGTATTGGCTGAACTGAACTCGCCCTTACCCGTAACAACCTGGACTTTGCGTGCTTTGGACAAACCGCTAAGACCGCCCGTCAGTTTTTTAATGATACTTTCTTTCCAGCCGCGCAATGCATCGATATCGATCTCAGGAGCTGACATCTTGACGCCAAAATGCGCCATTTCTTCTGCTTCAGTAATCACCTTGGCAGCATGCAGCAAAGCCTTTGACGGAATACAACCGACGTTCAGGCAAACACCGCCAAGATCAGCATAGCGCTCAATCAGCACGACTTTTTGACCAAGATCGGCAGCGCGAAAAGCTGCTGTATAACCACCAGGCCCAGCACCCAACACCACGGTATCGCATGCAATATCAGCATTACCGGAGAAGCTAGCAGCCGCAGGCGCATTAGTAGGAGATGCTGTGGCAGCCGTTGCTGTGGCAGCCGTTGCTGCGGCAGCCGGCGCTGCGGCAGCCGGCGCTGCAGCAGATGCAGCCGAGGCTGGTTCAGCACCTGCGCCACTTGCTTCTACGCTCAAAATGACCGAACCTTCGGCAATTTTTTCGCCGACCTTAACTTTGATCTCCTTGACGACACCGGCGTGGCTCGATGGAATTTCCATACTGGCCTTGTCCGACTCAACCGTAATCAGCGACTGATCAACTTTAACGGTGTCGCCGACTTTGACCAATAATTCAATGATTTCGACTTCCTTGAAGTCGCCGATATCCGGGACCTTGACTTCGACCATACTCATAGGGTTTGCTCCGTTTTATCTTCCCACATAGGGATTGGGTGGTGTCGCTCCGCTGCTTTTATAGCCGAGCATGTTCGCTACTATTGGTCCGTTGCCATAACCCGCAACGTGACGCCTTATGCTATTTTCGTGACATCATCGGGCGGCCTCAGCGGATAACAAACATCATTTATCCGCCCATTTTTCTTGAGTCCCGCATATTGATCCAGCATCTTGCATTTTTTAAAAGACACGCCGTAGAAGCTTTTTCAAGACCGCTATGGCATCATCAAAAAACTATGAATTCTCAACGGAGCGGCTGAACTTTTATCGAACTCAACGCCAGCCTGTACGCCAATCTCGGCAATTTGGTGAGCGCTGAGATCCTGATCATAGACTGCATACATTCCGCCGAGCGCAAAATTTCGCCCGCTGCCGATACCCCAGAAACGTTCAAAACTAAACACTTCACGATACGAATAGATGCCGAAAATCCCATGAGGATTAGCGACCAGCGCGGTGATTTGCGATGACTCATACGGATCGTCGTCGTCTTCTTTGGTATTTAAAAAATACTGATCTTTAAGAATCGTATGGATGCTGGAAAACGTTTCAAAAATATCTTCTCTGGTATCCAGCTTGCATCCGTCGCCCATCCCTAGCATCAGCTTTCGCATCACTGGAAAATGGGCCGCAGTACCGGCCAAAGTGATAAAGGAACTGCCGACCTGAAAAATCTTATTGTTGGCTTCATAGGCATGTGACAAGCGGGTATCGCCGAAGGTAACGAGCGAATCCGACGCAATCGCGATCTGGTTATTTTTTTTAACCACAACACAGGTAGTCATGACTATTCTCCGACATATCAACGCGCAGGATGAACGTTTAGTAACAAATACCAGCCCGCACTATTAGACCGCAGGTGACCGGACGATGAGGAAACGTCTCCGCTCCTCACCCCGCTTTTACATCGTCCTAAAAAACCCCAATCCCAGCACAGTAAATGCCTGAAACATACCTTCAATGCGCCAAAATTCGACTGCACTTTACAGCAATGTTTTACGCATATCTGCCAACACTTCGCCTAGATACACGCTAAACCGTGCACCCATCGCACCGTCAACGACACGATGATCGTAAGACAGCGACATAGGCATCATCAGACGCGGCACAAATTGTTTACCATCCCAGACCGGCTTGATGGCCGCCTTGGATAGACCAAGAATCGCCACTTCAGGGGCGTTGATGATCGGCGTAAATGCTGTGCCGCCGATACCACCCAATGAAGAGATGGTGAAGCTGGCACCTTGCATATCGGGGCCTTTTAATTTGCCATCACGGGCCAGCGCCGACAGATCGCCCATTTCCTGCGCGATTTGTGCGATACCTTTTTGATCGGCATTTTTGATAACCGGCACAACCAGACCATTCGGCGTGTCAGCGGCAAAACCGATGTTGTAATATTGTTTCAGAATCAGATTTTCACCGGCGGCATCCAACGATGCATTGAAAGCTGGAAATTTCTTCAGAGCCGCGATGCTGGCCTTGATCACAAACGCCAACATGGTCAATTTAACGGTCGACTTCGATTTCGCGTAAGCCGCGTTAGCGTCTTTGCGGAACTCTTCCAAATCCGTCACATCGGCTTCGTCGAATTGTGTCACATGCGGAATCATGACCCAGTTGCGGTGCAGATTTGGACCACTGATTTTCTTGATACGCGACAACGGCAATAATTCGGTGGTGCCGAATTTGGCGAAGTCAAGCGATGGCCATGGCAACAAATCGAGTCCGACGCCCATGCCTTTGCCGGCTGCGCCTGATGCGCCGCCCGGATTGGCAACAGCGTTAGCAACAACGCCCTTGACGTAGTTCTGCACGTCTTCTTGCACAATACGTGCCTTCGGACCAGTACCATTCACGCGGCTCAAATCTACACCGAGTTCACGTGCAAATTTACGTACTGATGGAGATGCATGTGGCAATACGCCATTTGCCGCTACTGGAGCGGCAGCGACTGGGGTTGGCGCGGGCGCAAATGCGACTGTCGCCGCTGGTGCGGCCGTAGCGGCCGGTACACTCGCTGGCGCAGATACCGCAGGAGCCGTCCCGCCAGCGGTTTCCACCACCAGAATCAACGTGCCTTGGCTAACTTTGTCGCCGACCTTTATTTTGACTTCCTTAACGACGCCAGCCTGAGTCGAAGGAATCTCCATGCTTGCTTTGTCGGTTTCCAGCGTCGCCAAAGACTGATCGATCGTGATCGTATCGCCGACCTTAACCATTACTTCAATGACTTCAACGTCTTTCACATCGCCGATGTCCGGCACGTTGACCTCTACCAATCCGGCGGGCGCAGCGCTTGCGGCTGGAGCAGCGGCAGCCGGTGCTGCGGCAGCCGATGCTGCGGCAGCCGATGCGGGCGCGGCTGGAGCCGGTGCTGCGCCAGCACCTTCAGCTTCCAATATCAAAATCAGCGTGCCTTCACTGACCTTATCACCCACCTTGATTTTCAATTCTTTTACTACTCCCGCCTGCGTGGACGGAATTTCCATACTGGCTTTATCGGTTTCCAGAGTCGCAAGCGACTGGTCGACCTTGATTGTATCGCCGACCTTTACCATCACCTCAATGACCTCAACGTCTTTGACGTCGCCAATATCAGGGACTTTAATTTCCACCATACTCATCGCTTAGCTCCATTCGTTCTACTCGCTACGCATCGCATCGCCATTCACAAAGGGTGACGACTACGATGCATGCAAGGTGTTTTAGTTTGTCTGGTATTTCCAGAGCGCCTGCAAAAGACAACTCTTAGCAAGGTCAAGGGGGTTGCATGCGTGCCACCGGGACCTTGCTATGACGTTATCGCCCGCAGGCACAACGGAAGTGCTTATTGTGTGACCGGATTAAGCTTTTCTGGATTAATACCATACTTGGTAATGGCTTCAGCGACAACTGCTGGTTTAATCTTGCCTTCATCAGCCAACGCCTTCAAAGCAGAAATCACGACAAAATAGCGATTTACTTCGAAGAACTCACGCAACTTGGCGCGGGTGTCGGAACGACCAAAACCATCAGTACCCAAAACCTTGTAAGTACGACCGTTTGGAACAAACGCCCGCACTTGCTCAGCATAAGTGCGCATATAGTCTGTAGAAACAATGATCGGGCCGCTGGTATCTTGCAGGCACGCAGTGATGTGCGCTACACGTGGTGTATCAGTCGGATGCAACATATTCCAACGCTCAACATCCTGACCATCACGCGCCAACAGGGTGAACGACGGCGCTGACCAGACATCGGCATCAATGCCCCAGTCTTGTTGCAGCAAGGCAGCACCTTCGATGACTTCGCGCAGAATGGTGCCCGAACCCATCAATTGAACGCGCTGCTTGTTTTTCTTGCCGCCTTCCTGGAGCAGATACAAACCTTTGATGATGCCCTCTTCACTACCTGGCTTCAAACCAGGATGGCTATAGTTTTCATTCATCAACGTCAGGTAATAAAACACATCTTCCTGATTGGTGACCATGCGACGCAAACCGTCGTGCATGATGACCGCAACTTCATGCGAGAAAGTAGGATCGTAAGGCACGCAGTTTGGAATCGTCGAAGCAATCACATGACTATGTCCATCTTCATGTTGCAAGCCTTCGCCGTTCAAGGTGGTACGCCCAGCAGTACCGCCGATAAGGAAACCACGGGCACGCATATCGCCTGCCGCCCATGCCAGATCGCCGATACGCTGGAAACCAAACATCGAATAGTAGGTGTAGAACGGAATCATGACGCGATTGTTGGTCGAGTAAGAAGTCGCCGCTGCGATCCACGAACTCATACCGCCCGCTTCGTTAATGCCTTCTTGCAAAATCTGTCCGGCTTTATCTTCACGGTAGTACATCACCTGATCTTTATCGACCGGTTCATACAACTGACCAACCTGGCTGAAAATACCGATTTGGCGGAACAAACCTTCCATACCGAAGGTGCGGGATTCATCCACCATGATCGGGACGATCCGCTGACCCAAACTAGAATCGCGCAGCAGCGTTGTCAATATCCGCACATAAGCTTGTGTCGTCGAGATTTCACGGCCTTCTGCGGTCGGTTCTAATACGGCTTTGAACGTTTCCAGCGGCGGTACGATCAACTCTTCATCGGCTTTCATACGGCGCTGCGGCAGAAAGCCGCCGAGCGCTTTGCGGCGCTCATGCAGATAAATCATTTCCGGCGTGTCGTCGGCGGGCTTGAAGAATGGCACATCGGCCAACTGATCGTCGGCGATTGGCAATTGGAAACGGTCGCGCATCGCTTTGATGGCTTCGTCGTCCAGTTTCTTGGTGTTATGCGCCGTGTTGCGCGCTTCGCCAGATTTGCCGAAACCGTAACCCTTAATACTCTTGACCAGCAACACTGTCGGCTGACCTTTATGCTCTTGCGCAACTTTAAACGCAGCATAAATCTTGTGCGGATCGTGACCGCCACGGGTTAGATGCCAGATGTCGTCGTCGGACATTTTGCTGACAAGTTCCAGCAATTTCGGATGTTTACCGAAGAAATTTTTACGCACAAAGGCGCCGTCTTTGGCTTTGTAGTTCTGGTATTCGCCATCGACGGTATCCATCATGACTTGCTGCAAGATACCTTCTTTATCACGTGCCAGCAGATCATCCCAACCAGCACCCCAAATAACTTTGACGACGTTCCAGCCAGCACCGCGGAAATCGGATTCCAGTTCCTGGATGATCTTGCCGTTGCCACGTACCGGACCGTCCAGACGTTGCAGATTGCAGTTGACGACGATCACCAGATTGTCGAGCTTCTCACGACCGGCCATACCGATGGCACCCATCGATTCCGGCTCATCCATTTCACCATCGCCGCAGAATGCCCATACTTTGCGATTGGCGGTGTCTGCAATGCTGCGTGCGTGCAAATATTTTAAAAAGCGCGCTTGATAGATCGCCATCAGCGGACCAAGACCCATTGATACGGTCGGGAACTGCCAGAAATTCGGCATCAGTTTAGGATGCGGATAAGAGGACAAGCCCTTGCCATCGACTTCGCGACGGAAATGCAGCATTTGCTCTTCGGTCAGACGACCTTCAAGAAAAGCGCGAGCATACACACCAGGCGATGAATGGCCTTGGATGTAGAGCAAATCGCCGCCATGGCCTTCGGAAGGTGCGTGCCAAAAATGGTTAAAACCAATACCCAACATGTTTGCCAGCGACGCAAAACTCGACAAATGGCCACCCAGATCGCCGTCCAGACGATTGGCTTTGACCACCATCGCCATAGCGTTCCAACGCATCCATGAGCGCAAGCGCTCTTCAATTTCGAGATTCCCCGGACAATGTTCGCCGAGATGAGCCGGAATAGTATTGACGTAGGCAGTATTGCTGGAAAAAGGTATTTGCGCTCCGCGACGACGCGCCAGATCAAGCATGCGCTCCATCAGGTAGTGCGCGCGTTCAGGCCCTTCAGTTTCAATAACGGCTTCGAGTGCATCTAGCCATTCTTTGGTTTCAATGACATCGGGATCGTTGGTGGCTTGCGCCAAAACCTGGTCGAGCTGGGCTGACATACAGAGTCTCCTTAGTTATTTAAGCGCTTTGCACCGATATCTTTTGGCATCGGATGGAAGGGTGAGGCTTACATCAATACGGTAAAAAATCTCACCTATGAATTGTAAATATAGGCGATGCCGGAATTCTAACAGAGACTTTTTACACTTTCAAATGGTGATACACGTTTTCACAATGCGAAATTATGCGGCATGGCAGCATAATTAAGCTTGACAAATAAACATTCAATCACACCGTGAGATGGCCATCCTGCTAACTTAGGGTTCAACTTGGATAAAAAAGAGAAACAATTCAATGCGGCAATGCAGCAAACTCGCGCATTTCCACCATTTCAGACCAGAAACGCAGTTATAAAAAAACAATAAAAATAACAAATAACAACAACCGATAACAACACCGTATAAAAAACTAATTCATCTTTGGCTTACTATCGCTTTTCTTGGCCCCGATGCGACTTTCCTTCCCCGCCAACAAATTACCGATATTTTTGGCATGCCGATAAACCAGTAATGCGCTCATGACCACGATGGCTAACAAAATGACATCAGGACCTTTCATCAACGTATAAAAAAACGGTGCAAACAAACAGGTGACCAACGCTGCCAGCGACGAGTAACGAAACGCATACGCAATAATCGCCCATGTCACCAATGCACCCAGTCCCAGCAATGGATTGATCCCGATCAGGATACCAAACATGGTCGCTACGCCCTTGCCACCAACAAACCGAAAGAATATAGGCCACAAATGGCCCAAAAACACGGCCAGCGTGACCAATGCAATTCCCCCGTCGTCTATGCCATATTGTGGTCCAAATTTTTGTGTCAACCACACAGCGAGCCAACCTTTAAAACCGTCCCCGAGCAGGGTCACCACTGCCGCCGCTTTATTTCCACTACGCAATACGTTAGTAGCCCCGGGATTTTTTGATCCGTACGTACGCGGATCGCCCAATCCAAATAACTTACTCACCACAACTGCGAACGAAACCGAGCCAATCAAATAAGCGGCAACGACAAATAAAACTATATTCATGCTTTTTCTTTCTTGTGAATTCGTATAAAAGCCAAGCAAAAATGATGTTTACCGATATAGACAACAACCTAAAAACACTTGATTGCATCAGCATGGTTACTTCACCTTATTTGCGTAATCCTATTAACCCTTTAGTGCACACGTCACCGATTGCGCCTTCAGCACATCCACGATGATCTGCGGCGTAATACCAATCAAAAAACCGCGACGACCACCATTAATATAAATAACCGGCAAAGATAAAATACTCTGCTCAATGTAAATTGGCATGGCCTTACGCACTCCAAACGGCCAGGTACCGCCGATCATATAACCGGAATGGCGCTGAGCGACTTCCGGCTTACACGATACCACTGACTTGCAGCCGATCTGCCGTGCCAGATTTTTAGTTGAAACCTGACAATCCCCATGCATCAAGACAATCATTGGCCGCGCCGTTTCGTCCTGCATGACAAGCGTCTTCACCACTTGATGCTCTTCAACGCCTAAAGCGACGGACGACGTCGCGGTCCCGCCATGCTCTTCGTAGGAATAGGGATGCTCTGAAAAGGATAGACCGTGCTGACGCAAGAATTGCGTCGCCGGGGTCTCCGAAATATGCTCTTTTTTGCCATATAGGACTAAAAGCGCAAAAATGGCCCGAACCAGCAAGGCTCGGACCATCGTTTAAGAATAATCATTGATACGACTATGTCGACCATATTTTCCGCAATGCGAATCGTCTGAAAAGAGGTAGTAACAAAACCATCATCAGTCACCGCAAGGAACCGGAGTCCTTGCAAACAAACCGATTAACGTCATCGTTAGCTTATTACCTCGTTGCTTTTTTCACGTAATCATCGCGTACTTAAGTAACGCCTTAAGCGTCTGTAACCGCCTGAAAACTACATGTGAATGGGCGCTCAGCGTTACTTTACACTTAATCAGCATACAATCAACACTCAATCACTCCAGATGAAACAACGCAGTTGCGTCAACACGCCGGAGTCAAAGTATTTGTTTATGACGGTGTCGCTTCCGTAGATCCTGGTGTAGCGCCATTCGATGAATCGGTAGATGTTTCTGATTCGTCCGCATCATCCTCAATTACTTCACCTGTGACCTCATCGACAGAACCTTTTTCGGCTTTGCGTTTCAGCTTTTCTTCTTTTTTCTTTTTCTTTTCAAGCTCTTTTTGACGCTTTTCGTATTGAAAATTCGTTTTTGCCAATTTGGCCCCCTTAAGTAGATACTGTAAATGCTTTAAATAGACTTTGTATGATGAACACAGGATACAGTAGAAACAAATGCCTTTGAAGGAATTCGGCCCAGTCTTCATTTCACTCTCATTCTAGAGGCGCTATATAGAAGCGCAATCAACGCGGATTTCCTCGGCGCAACCAGCAAATCCCTAACGACCTCGAGGATGATGTTCTGCATGCAAAATTTTCAGCCGCTCGCGGGCAACATGCGTATAAATCTGCGTTGTTGAAATATCGGCATGCCCTAGTAAAAGCTGGACAACGCGCAAATCTGCACCGTGATTCAGCAAATGCGTGGCAAACGCATGACGTAAAGTATGCGGTGATAAAGGTGCATTGATCGCCCCCAAGCGCGCATTTTTCTTGATCAGCGTCCAAAACATTTGGCGCGTCATGGGACCGCCCCGCGCAGTGACAAACAACGCGTCATTCACTTGCCCCGATAAAATAACCGATCGCGCTTGCGCCAGATAGCGCACGATCCAACTACGCGCTTCCTCGCCAAACGGTACCAGTCGCGTCTTGTCGCCTTTGCCAGTAATCCGCAGCACGCCTTCATTCATGCCGACTTCTATCGATTTCAATAACACCAGTTCGGACACGCGCAAACCGCTGGCATACATCAGCTCGAGCATGGTGCGGTCACGCAAGCCTAAAGGCGTGTTGACGTCCGGTGTCGCCAGCAACGTTTCGACTTGTGACTCTGACAAACTATTCAGATTACGCGGTGGCGCTTTGGCAGACCGCAAATGCAAGCATGGATCGACAGCGATGCGATTCTGGCGCAACGCCAGCAAATAAAAGCGTTTAAGAACCGCCAGGCGTCGATTCGATGAGGTGGCCTTGCTGTCACATTTAAATTTAAGATAATCAACAAGGTCATTGGCCTCAATACCGAGCAATGGCTTTTTTCGCTCCGCTTGTAACCAATAGGCAAACAAGGTCATGTCGCGACGATAAGCCTCTAACGAATTTTTTGCCAAACCGTCCTCTAACCATAACGTATCGCAAAATTCATCGATAGCGGTTTGGTTATCAATGTTCAGTTGCGGCCTGGCATCGACCAAAACAGGCAAACTTTTCACAGATCGACAACTCCTTCGTGCGTCAGCAACCAGCGTTTTACTCCCACATGGAAACCATTGACCTCATCATCGTGCGAAAAACCGCCAAGACCGCCAGCGGCGGTAACACGATGGCATGGAATCACCAGCGGAAACCAATTGGCACCACAAGCTTGTCCTACGGCCCGTGGCGCTGACTGAACCAATCGGGCAACCTCTCCATAAGTTAGCACGTCACCACGTGGAATAGCCACGATTTGCGCCCATACCTTACGTTGAAATACAGTGCCGATGGCAGCCAATGGCAAATCGAAGCAAAAGTCGGGATTGTGCAAATAATGAATGATCTGTTGTGCAGCACGTTCGGTTAACGCATCCATCGGCGCTTTCTCCGCATACGACTTTGGCAAATATACCAACTCGCGCAGGACGCCGGAATCGGATCGAATTCCCACCGCACCAAATGGTGCCATAACGATGCCAGAAAAGAGTGCGGATGCGCCCGCATTGGTGAATTGCCGCTCAGAACTATTTTTCATGCGCTTATTTGGTCGCCAAAACAGGAATTTCTGAGTCAAATAAAGCCGGGGCCTCGATGCGAGAAGTAATCATTAAAATTCAATTAAGCATCAATTAAGCATCAATTAAGCATGAACTAAGCGTCAATTGAAACGCAATTTATAAGCATTAAAAATAAAAAAGGCGCATCTGACGATGCGCCCCAAATACTTCTCTATACGTTCCCGGCTGTTTAAACAGCTTCATTTGAAACGCACTGTCTCCTCAGTATCCCCGGTATCAATACCGTTTTTATGCACCACCACCTATAACCTAAAATTCTTACCCTTGATCCATCCTGTCACCACGATTTAGCAACTGTTGCCGCACAAAAAAAACACTGCTCGTGATTCAGAATGGGCCCCAAAAATAAAAGGGACCTTTTTCCGCTTCGCACCCTTTTGGGGCTAAAGCGCAAAATTCAATGGATGACGGACTCTAACAGGAGTTAACTAATTTTTACAAATAATTTTAATGAATCAATGTGGTTATTCTAGATAGTTTTAGCCTAATTCAAATTAAAAACTATGGTTTTATTCGAATTAATGTTAATGGAGAAATTATCTTAAAAACTGCTCGTCAGGAACTATCAGGACTTAATTGATGTTGTCAAAAAATAGATAGAATTGGCATCATTTACATGAATTTGATCAAAATTGACTGCAATTGCAAAAAAATCGCTGGTCGGCGGTGAGTAACTTTACTCAAACACCCACTTTACTAAAAATTCAATACTTCGTTACTTATTAACATCAGCCATCGCAGATTCTTTTCTCACTGCATCAATTAAATCTTTACCAATTCGACCAGCCATCTGCGTTTGAAGCGGTAATAAGGCCGCACGCCATTCCGCATTTTCTTTAACATTCAGATGATAAATCGCCGTTTTTCCGGTTTTTTGTATCGCCGCCAACGCAGCCGCATTTTCCTCCTGAGCCCTGGCATTGCCGTACTTGGTTGCCTCCGCCATTGCCTGCGTTAACGCGGTACGAATATCCCACGGTAAGCTGTCCCAAAACTTTTTATTGACGATAACTGCGTAGCCAAGATATCCATGATTTGAGACCGTGATATTTTTTTGTACCTCGTACATTTTTTGGGTGTACAAGTTTGAAGGAGGATTTTCAGTGCCATCAACAACACCACTCCTCAACGCTTGCACCACGTCTGAAAAAGCCAGCGTCTGAGGATTGGCCGCGAGTGCACGCATCTGGACGTCCAAAACCTTTGACGATTGAATACGCATTTTCAGCATGTTGAAGTCGGCCGGAACACGCAACGGCTTATTCGCCGACATCACTTTAAAACCATTATCCCAATAGGCCAGACCAATAATCCCTTTGGACTCCAGCTTGTTCAAGAGTTGCTTACCAATGGGGCCTTGCGTCACCCGATGCACGGCCTCCAAGTTTGGAAACATATACGGTAAATCAAATACTTCAAACTCCTTCATCCCCAGCGGACCAAACTTCGCCAATGAAGGTGCCAGCATTTGAACAGCACCAAGCTGCAACGCTTCAAGTTCCTCTTTATCTTTATAGAGTGTGCTATTCGAATATAGCGCAATCCTGACACGCCCTTTGGTCGCTTTTTCGGCCAACTCTTTAAACCGCTGCGCAGCTTCCCCTTTAGGCGCATCGCTGGCAACCACGTGACTGAACTTGATAACGATTGGTTCTTGTGCAGCAACCTGGCAACTGACTAATGTCGCAGCCAACAATATTGCCACACGCACTATTTCTGCCACCAACGATTTTTGTTTCATGCTTACCCCAAGTGATCAACGGATGGATTGTTACCGGATCTGGCCGCAGTGTGCACAAGCTGCGCCGCACTCACAAGTGTGGATAACCGCAAAAATCCACCAAAAAATGCGCCTATTACACCTCGTCAGCTACACTAGTAGCTCAATCGCTCTGTTTCTTCAGCGAAAACCAACACAACCACACCGCCAACCCCGCTAAAACGCGTTTAGCTGTCATTATTCCCTTATGCCACAAACAACATTTAAGCGATTACCCAACATAACTACCGCGGGACTGCAGCGCACCTGGCGGTGGCTGATTCCGATTTTTTTGGTACTGCTATTTTTGGCTGTTCTCATATGGTTACCGTGGCAATCCCGACAAATGGAAGCCAATGACCGGCAAGACCAGTTGATCGCCGATACGCTCTGGGTTGAGCAAGCCATCACTTTTCAGCTCAACCGCGATGACGAGAGTGTCCGTCTGATCGCCAGCGAGATCATTAAACATCACTTGACCGTTGCGCAATTTGCCGACCGTCTGAAGCCGCTATTAAAAAACAGCCGCGAGCTACGCGGAATCGCCTGGCTCAATGCCGAAGACCATATCATCGCAGGAACCGACGCCTTGCAAATCACGAATCCTGACTATATAACCCACGCAACTAAATCAGCAAAACTGGTACGCGATGCCAAGATTCCGCAATACACGCCGCCCTATAAGCTGATCGACACGGCCAACGCCATGTACATCGATTACAGCGTCCCATTATTTATAAACAATCAATATCTCGGCAGCCTTGTCAGCACGTATTCTGTCAGCGGCATTCTCAATGAATTGGTGCCATGGTGGTTTGCACAAGATAACGAAATTTCACTCACTGACGCAGACGAGGTCACCATCGCCAAGCGCGCCGCTGGTGGCCGTGGCCATGACGTCTACACGCATCGTCGACCAATCGACCTGCCAGGGTTATCTCTAATATTACGTACCAACAGCGTCAAGAGCGCACCGCAATTTTTACCCAATTTATTGGTCGGATCAGTCATCGCCTTATCGCTTGGCCTAGTATGGAGTTTACTGGCGCTGTGGCGCGATATTCACCGCCGGCTAGCTGCAGAAAATGCACTACGCCAAGAAGTTGCATTTCGTAGCGCCATGGAGAACTCACTCGTCACCGGATTGCGTGCGCGTGATCTCAAAGGTCGTGTCACCTATGTCAATCCGGCATTCTGTGCCATGGTCGGCCTCGACGCAGACCGATTGGTAGGCAAAGTCCCGCCAATGCCCTATTGGGCGCCTGAGGCACTGGAAGAATTCCAGGAACGCTTTACAAAAGTGTTAGAAGGCGAAGGAACGCCGCAATATGAAGCTATTTTTCTGCGGGCCAATGGCGAACGGTTTCCGGTCCTGATATTCGAATCAGCCTTGGTCGATGCGCAAGGCCAGCAAACAGGATGGATGGGATCGATACTAGATATTTCAGAACCACGCCGCGCCGAAGAATTAAATCGAAAACAGCAAGAAAAACTGGAATCCAGCGCCCGCCTCGCCAGCATGGGCGAGATCGCATCGACGCTGGCGCATGAACTGAACCAGCCGCTCGCCGCCATCTCCAGTTACACCACCGGCGCGATGAATATGCTGGAAAGTGGCAGCATCAATGCGCCCCAACTGAAACTGGCCCTAGGAAAAGTCAACACGCAAGCACAACGTGCCGGACAAATTATTCGTAGTGTGCACGAGTTCGTCAAAAATCGTGACCCCATCCGCGAGCCACTGGCAATCCGCACACTAGTCGACAACATCATGCCATTGGTCGAATTACAAGCGCAGACTTCTCAGGTCAATGTTCGGGTCGAGATTGCACCATCATTGCCATGGGTATCCGCAGACCGCATGATGCTGGAGCAAGTCCTTCTCAATCTGACCCGCAATGCCATTGAATCAATGTCAGAGAACAGTGCCACCCGTCGCATCTTGCGCATCAAAGCAGTAGCACTCGATCTCGACACAGAAACGCCACAAATCGTCATCTCTGTGATCGATCAGGGCCACGGCATTCCGGCTGACGTGGCAGCACGCTTGTTTTCACCGTTCTACTCAACTAAAGCCCACGGCATGGGCATGGGACTCAATATATGTCGCACCGCCATAGAATTTCATGGCGGCACACTGAACTACTCGGACAACGATGGCGGTGGGACAATTTTTCAGTTCTCGTTGCCGGCAAATTTTCCGCATAGTCAGCGATGACTACATTGAAGAGGGCGTAATGCGGTATTCTGTTTTCTCCCTCTCAATAGTTTAAATATCTTACTGGACGTGCCACCTTGAGAGATGTTTTCGGATGTACCGTGAGAAAGACGCTGTATTCGGGACCCAAAAACTTGAATTGTGTATCGATACACGATACAATAATTCTATGATAAAAAGCTTTCGACACAAGGAACTGCAACGCTTTTTTGAGCTGGGCAGCAAAGCAGGCATCCATGCTGGACACGCGACTAAATTGCGGCTTCAATTGGCTGCTCTGGATCAAGCGATAAAGCCGGAAGACTTATCAGCCCCTTCCTGGGGACTACACCCGTTGAAGGGGGATCTAAAAGGACATTGGGCGATCACGGTTAATGGGAACTGGCGAATGATTTTCGCTTTTGATGCTAGTGACGCGATTCTTGTAGATTATCGCGACTACCACTGATTTTTACGGAGGTTTATATGACGCGTATGCATAACCCGCCACATCCTGGTGAGGTATTAAGAGAGTATCTGGGCGACGTGACCGTGACGGACGCGGCCACCCGTCTTGGCGTTGGTCGCGTCACGCTTCAACGCATCGTTACCGGCGCTGCGGGAATTTCTCCTGACATGGCATATCGCCTGGGTTCGGCCTTCGGCACCAGTCCTGAACTGTGGGCAGGAATGCAATTGCAATATGATTTACACAAGGCAGGAAAGGTCAAACGACCAAAAATCGAGCGCATCGCAGCATAGCTAAAAGAAAATACGGCTATGGATAGGCATGCATAGACATACAGTTGACTGTGAGACACGACTGAACTAAGGCTATTTTGCGTAAATCCGACAATAACGAATAGATATTATGCTGCACATCATTGACGACGAAGAAGTAATCCGCGATGCCTTAAGCTGGCTTGCGCAATCACGCGCCATTCCCGCACTGAGTTATTCCAGCGCGCAACATTTTTTGGCATCACTCGACATCGCCACCAACGAAGCCGCCGCAATTGAAAAATTAACCAACGCTGCTGCCGCCATCGGCACGGCGAATTCCGGCTTACATAAAAGTGACGCACAGCCCCCCGAAGGCGATTGTCTGTTACTTGACGTTCGCATGCCTGGGATGAGCGGCCTGGCGTTGTTCGACGTATTGTCGGCCAGGAAACTCACGCAACGTTATCCAGTCATTTTTTTAACCGGCCACGGCGATGTTCCCATGGCAGTCGACACCCTCAAGCGCGGCGCTTTCGATTTTTTCGAAAAGCCCTTCAATGACAATAAATTGATGGACCGCGTACAAGAAGCTCTACAAACTTCACGCGCAGCAATCGCACGCAGCGTGATCGACAGCCGCCTCGCCAACCTATCCATCCGAGAGCGCGCAGTACTAGACTTAATCCTGATCGGCAAAATGAACAAAGTCATCGCCGACCAGCTTGGCATCAGCATGCGCACGGTAGAAGTCCACCGCGCCCATATTTTTGACAAAATGCATGTAAAGACAGCGGTGGAACTGGCGAGATTATTGAACTAGCTGGCTAACCTCATTACCAATTTCGAACTACCCACCACCGACCACCGACTCCTATAACAGCACTATCGCCGCCCGTGCAAATCAATCGCACCGAAATGCGGCGGTGCCAACATTGCCTGCGCCGAATTGACTGCACTACCGACGTCATGACCATTCTTTGCATACTGTCCAACCAGATCACAACCAAGACCCGCCGCATTACTCTTCTTGAGATGCAAATCCAGCAACGCGGCCGACTCCGCCCACAAATTGACCGCAGGAGGCCTGGCGCGCAGTTGTTCAAACTGCGCAACAACGGCATCAAAATTAAACTGCGGAATCTTCTGATTGGGCAGCGTATCAGTAGAACCGGCAGCATCAACGGTCGAATTGTCAGTCACCGTCTGCAAAGATAACGCGCGACGACCATCCACTTTCGTGAACCAATTATCAATAATTGCCTGCTGTTTCCGAGCCTTAGCCAACACCCGATCGCCCGCTTGTCCAAACAGCAAAGCAGCAGCGGCGATTCCCTCGCTAACATGCACAGCAACCACCTGCTTGCCTATGCTATCTGTTATCACTTTGTCGTCGTTATCTGCTTCGCTGCTAACGTCATCATTGTCAGCTTGACCGTTATCATCACTAACGTCAGCATGACTATACTGATCTGCATTCATAAAGCCCATGCTATCGGCAGCTTCGGGCAGGGCAATTGGATATGCTGAAAGTAATTCTGTCCCGGTCAATGTCTTGCCATCGGCAAACTGGAATTGATTGATTTGATAACTAGCGCCATTAAAATAATTAGCCACCGTGATGCTGTCACCGTTGCCGTAGTCGATAATCAGATCGTTCTTGACCCGTCGCAACCCGCTTAAAGCATCAGCACTGACGTCTGTGAATCGGATCACATCCGTGCGACCACCGCCCGAGTAATCAGTACCATAATCATAATTGTTGATCGTGTCGTGGCCGTCACCGCGACTTAACACATACGTATCATTGCCAGCGCCACCCTGCAGTTTGTCGTCGCCCTTGCCACCGGTCAGAATATCATTACCAGCGCCGCCGCTTAACGTATCCTTGCCAGCGCCGGTGGTCAGCGTATCGTTACCACTTCCACCGTCCAAGCGGTTATTACCTCCCCCCCCTTCCAGCACGTCATCGCCCGATTCGCCAATCAATGTATCGTTGCCGTCGCCTGCGAATAACCGGTCATTGCCGCTGCCACCATTCAGATAATTATTTCCAGTACCGCCATCGATGACGTCATCACCGCCAAAGCTATAAATCGTGTCATTACCGCCGCCTGCATAAATCGTCTCGCCACTATCAGAAAATCGCAGATTGTCATTATTGTCGGTCAGCATCACCGGATGCGTAGCCAGTATTTGTGCGCCGGTCCACACCTGACCATCAGCAAACCGGAACTGGTTGATTTGATAGTTCACGCCATCAAAATAGTTGCTGATCGTGAGACTGTCACCGCTTCCAAATTCGATGATCAGATCTGTATTGACAGTACGCAGACCGCGGATATCGCTGGCATTCATATCAGTAAAAATTACGACATCCGTGCGACCACCACCCGAGTAATCGGTACCATAATCATAGTTATCAATCGTGTCGTGTCCGTCACCGCGACTTAATATATAGGTGTCATTACCAAAACCACCCTTGAGCAAATCGTCACCCTTGCCACCGGTCAGAATGTCGTTACCAGCGCCGCCGCTTAACGTATCTTCGCCGCTACCGCTGGTCAGAATATCATTACCATCGCCACCGCTTAACGTATCCTTGCCAGCGCCGGTGGTCAGCGTATCGTTTCCACTTCCACCGTCTAATTGATTATTACCTTCGCCCCCTTCCAGCACGTCATCGCCCGATCCGCCAATCAATGTATCGTTGCCGTCGCCACCTAGCAAAGTGTCATTACCTTCGCCACCGTTGAGACGATCGTCACCAGCATTGCCACTAAGCGTGTCATCGCCATCGCCACCATTTAACGTATCGTCGCCCCCTCCTCCTAGCATCAAATCGTTACCTGCATAACCATATAAAGTATCATTCCTAAGGCCCCCAACAATTAGATCACTTTTCTTCGTACCATTCTTGTTCATAACGCTGCTCAGTTCAGCAAATAACTTTTGTATTTCAGGCGATGCATCCATTGTGGAGAGACCCAGCGCGATCATCTCCGCCCCGATCCAGATAAAATCCTGCATCGCACTTCCCGCTGCACGATTAAAGTCGATCAAATCGTACAACCCCTTTATGCCATCCGCCGCAATCGCTGCCTTGAAGTGTTTTTCCAGCGCACCATAATCCAAGTGCATCCCATCGGCATCCACCTTCAATGTAATCTGATCGATCAACGATTTAAAGCGTGTTTGCAACAATAACGAACCGTAGATCGATTCCTGCAATGCGTCATAAGCTAGATTGAGGCTGTTTACCTGTTCGGGATATAAACTAATCGTGATAGTCCCAGGCTGACCATTTTTGCCTTCCGCCATATTGAATCCGTTTAAACCATGACCAACAAAATTATGCATCGCAAAATAATATTGCCCGTTAAACGCTTCCAGAATATGCAGCTTCTTTTCCCACGCGGCAACGATGGCGCGACCGGCGGCGTCGTCAGTAATAACCTGACCGCCCAGCGATTGCCAGATCACCGTATAAGCACTGCCAGCGCGTTCTTGCAGGGTTTTGGTCATGCCGGATGTGTCGGCCCAATCGGACAGCAGTTGATCCAGCAAGCCGCGCTGTTCTTCTCGTGTGGTGGCGGCGCTGTAGTGTGCTAATACACTTTGTAGTGACGCGGACAAGCTGGCGGCTTCGCGCAGGTCGCGTACTTTGCCTGCGCCTTGCATATCGGGCAGGTCTTTGACGTTATCGGCAATCACGACTTCATCAGTAAACTCCCGATGGAAGGCGTCTTCCTCAAAATTTACGTCACCCATATTGCCGCTGCTGCCATCGGTTTTTGTGTACGTGCCTTGGTCGGCTAGCTGGTTGCCATTGGCGAGTGTTTGGTTGTGTGATTTTTTGTTGACGTTGAGGCTGGCGATGCCGAGTTGGTCCAGTGTGAATAATTCATTGGCTTGAGATATGCCATCCTGATTGAGATCACGCCAGACTTTGAGCTGGTTCCAGTTGGCGTCGTTTTTATCGATCTTGCCATCGTGGTTGGAATCCAGATCAGCCAGCGCACCGAAACCATCGCTGGCGGTGTGGCCGTTGTCGAGTTGGGTGGAATTGCCGAATAGTTCCGTGCCGTTATCGATCACGCCGTTGCCGTTGCGGTCCATGACGAGCAAGCCATCGTCAGCGCCGACCCAGCCTGTCGCGGTTTTAATACCGTCGTTGTTGTTGTCGAAGTAAATGTTGTTTTTGCTGCTGACGGTTTCGATGCCGTCTCCGTCTAGGTCGAGGACCAAGGGATCGCAGCGGTAGGTGCGGGAGTGGGTGAAACGGTCATTGATTTCTTGGCCTATTTTAGTGGCTGCATCGAATGCCTCTTCGTAATAATTGGAAGCTAAATACCCTCCAGCCACTCCAGCAATAACTCCTAGGGGTATTGCAAACGGTCCGATGAATGGCGCGCTTACGCCAGCGACAAAAACACCTACTGCTTCACCGAACGCATAACCAGCGCCCAGTGAGCCGACCATTTTTACCTGACTAGTAAGGTCACCACCAATAGAGTTTCTCAACGTATCTAAGAGAGTATCTGCAACCGTTTTTGCATCGTCACCAGTTTGTACAACTTTTCCTAAATGTTCCACTACGGGTACAGCATCCTTACCTATTCCTTTTGCAATGGCTTTGATTGCTGCTGGTGTAGCATCAATAACAACGATGCCGGATTTTGTAACAATGTAAGCAATACTCATTTTAGTTTCTCGCTAATTTTAATTCGATTGTTTATTGAGTTTTTTGACACACATGACAGCCGTGCAAAAACAGAAAAATAATAAAAATAATAAATTGCAAAATATATAAACAATTTCACTTTCTATTAATAATTGAAATCGAGATGTGCTGATATTTTTTGTTGTCGTCATCATCAAAATTAAACATAAGCACATCAACCATAATTTCTTCACCTTATCCAAATAGCTTTTCTCTTTGATGTTTTCCTTTAATTTTTTATAAAATTTACCGGTATTCAGAAAAATGTTTTCTCTTATAGAAAAACTCAAAAAAATTGCGCCAAAAAAAATAGAAATACAGAATAAATAATTTCTACAGGAAACCAATTGTGAGCAAACCTTAAGAAATGTCCCGTATAAAATACGTTGCAAAATCCCAGAAAAATGCACGTTCTTCCTATCAATAGAAGGGCTTTAGACATGATATTTTTTATGTCCATAAAACCGCCTCCCGATACTTTTCATTTACCTCATTACTAGGCCTAATCATGCCGCGACCTTGTTTATTTCGGCTCGTTGGTTTTGTCCACTTATTGCGGCGCTCAACAGGTGATCGTTAAATACTCCGCTTAACGCCGAAGCGCGTTGCGAGCTTTTTCCAAATTGATCTAGTCTGTTTCGAATAGCGTCAAAACTATCCAGATGCATTCCATCCACATCTATCTTTAATTCAATCTGATCAATCAACGACTTAAACCGTGTCTGCAATAACAGTGAACCGTAGATCGATTCCTGCAATGCGTCATAAGCTTGATTGAGGCTATTTACCTGTTCGGGATATAAACTAATCGTGATAGTCCCAGGCTGACCGTTTTTGCCTTCGACCATCTTGAAGCCGTTGTAACCCATGCCGGTCAGGTTATGCATCGCAAAATAATATTGCCCATTAAACGCTTCCAGAATATGCAGCTTCTTTTCCCACGCGGCAACGATGGCGCGACCGGCGGCGTCGTCGGTGATGACCTGACCGCCCAGCGATTTCCAGATCACGGTGTAAGCACTGCCAGCGCGTTCTTGCAGGGTTTTAGTCATGCCGGATGTGTCGGCCCAATCGGACAGCATTTGATCCAGCAAACCGCGTTGCTCTTCACGTGTGGTGGCCGCGCTGTAGTGTGCCAAAACGTCTTGCAGTGATGTCGACAAGCTGGCGGCTTCGCGCAGGTCGCGCACTTTGCCTGCGCCTTGCATATCGGGCAGGTCTTTCACGTTATCGGCAATCACGACCTCATCGGTGAATTCGCGATGGAAGGCGTCTTCTTCAAAATTAACGTCACCCATATTGCCGCTGCTGCCATCCGTTTTTGTATACGTGCCTTGGTCGGCTAACTGGTTGCCATTGGCGAGTGTTTGGTTATGTGATTTTTTGTTGACGTTGAGGCTGGCGATGCCGAGTTGGTCCAGTGTGAATAATTCATTGGCTTGAGAAATGCCATCCTGATTGAGATCACGCCAGACTTTGAGCTGGTTCCAGTTGGCGTCGTTTTTATCGATCTTGCCATCGTGGTTGGAATCCAGATCGGCCAGTGCGTCAAAACCATCGCTGGCGGTGTGGCCGTTGTCGAGGTGGGTGGAGTTGCCGAAGAGTTCCGTACCGTTGTCGATCACGCCGTTACCGTTGCGGTCCATGACGAGTAAGCCATCGTCAGCGCCGACCCAACCGGTCGCGGTTTTAATACCGTCGTTGTTGTTGTCGAAGTAAATGTTGTTTTTGCTGCCGACGGTTTCGATGCCGTCGCCGTCGAGGTCGAGGACTAAGGGATCGTAGCGGTAGGTGCGGGAGTGGGTGAAACGGTCATTGATTTCTTGGCCTAGTTTTGTCGATTCGTCGAATTGCCAATCATAAAGCTTTGATCCGATATATCCTCCAGCAACCCCTGCAACAACCCCCAGTGGTATTGCAAATGGCCCTATAAATGGCGCTGTCGCACCACCAACATAGACGCCTACCGCTTCACCGATTGCATAACCAGCACCTAATGAACCGACCATTTTTACCTGACTAGTAAAGTCTCCCCCAATAGAGTTTCTTAGCGTATCAAGAATGGTGTCCATCGCTGTTTTTGCATCATCACCTGTTTGTACTATTTTTCCTAAATGTTCTGCTACGGGCACAGCATCCTTCCCAATTCCTTTTGCAATGGCTTTGATGGCTGCGGGCGTAGCATCAATAACAACAATTCCGGATTTCGTGACAATGTAAGCAACACTCATTTAAGACCTTAGTTAATTTATTTAGACGAAATTTCAAATTTCTTGAAACAGATGGAGGTGATAGAAAGCCAGAACATTAATAGAAACAAAAAAGTGCTGAATAAATAGAAGGTGTAACTATTAGTGAACTGAAATCTAGATGTATGGCTGCCATCAATAGCCGTAGGAGCAACAAGTAAAAAAAACGAAATTAACCCCATTTTTTTTGCATTATCGAGATAGGTTTTATTTTCAACACTTTCTCTTAATTTTCTGTAAAACGTAGTTACATCTAAAGACTCGCGTTTACTCATTGAGAAGGTATCCAAGACCACGCCCACAAGAACGAAAATTACAGAAAAGAGAATCTCTACTGGGAACAAAGTATGAGAATTTCTTAGGAAATGCCCTATATAAAATACGTTACACAATCCAAGGAAAATGCATATTCTTCCTATTAATAAAAGTGCTCTGGACATGATATTTTTTATGTCCATAAAATCGCCTCCTGACACCCTATATTTGCTTCGTTACCATGCAGAGTCATGCAGCGACCTTGTTTTTCATTATTTCGGCTCTTTTATTTTTTCCACTTGTCGGGGCTTTTAACAGCCGGTCGTTAAACACTTTTCTTAAAGTCAGAACTGCATGGATGGGCATTGCAATAGACATAATTTATTCCTCGGACGATGACGCGATGGTGATGTTCTTTTTAATCAGGTCCGTGACGACTTGGTCTATTTTTATAAAGTCTTTTCCTATCGGTTTGGCTATCGTGTATTGCAAGTCGAAGTGATCATCGATTGTTCTGAGAGCTTTAAAACTAACGATAAATGGCAATGGATCTTTGATCGCGACGGGTTGTCCGTCTGCTGCCTGAAAGATGTAATACGTGCTGAGTGATTCCAACTCTTTCGGATTGCCTTGTTGATATCTGCGATAAATGCCGCGATTTTCTACGCGGTATTCGAGTCCTCGACGTGAGGGATCGAACTGATCGATCGCGTTTTTCTCCATATTTTCGGCGTCGTTAATTCGAGGAAAATCAGACACTGTTGTCCGGCTTAGATATATTTTTATCTCATCTTTTTTTGGTGCGCTTCCCTGTGTTATCGGCGCCATGTCTGGATAGTGGAAGGCAAAGGTAATCAGCTCTGTATTGGTGTTATTTGTTTCATATTTTTGAGGTAGTGTAAAAGTCGCTTTGCCGTCGCTTGAATGCAGTTGCCTCACTGTTTTATCCTCGCTGCAAGAGATAACTAAAGAAGCCGATACCGTCATTAGAAAAATGTGAAAGTAAGATCGTTTGCCTATCATCATGCTCACTACTCCTTGGTTGATTATGTCGATTACCCTGTTAACGTTTGATCATTTAAAACTTGCTTTGTGTCAAAGCGCATTGCACGCTTCAGTGGCGATGAATCGTGTTGCGAGCGGAACGCCATATACTCGTTGTTCACATTTTTATGGAACGTCGATTCCAATTGATTGCATCAAGATTGGATAGCGTGACTGCAATGGCAGAAAACGCTGTCATGAATTATTTTGGTGTCTATTTTATTTTTAATTATTTTCAATTCTACAAATGAAATTTCCAGATTGATACGAGACTATTCTCGAATTAACAGAGAAAATTCTACAAAATAAATTTATAAGGAAGATAACTCTCGGCGAAGATCGAGAATTCTCTTAGATGAATTTATTAGAATATTTATCGCTCTATTTATTGACATATTTTTTTATTTATTACGTGGTTTATCTCTCTCGCCCAGCCTCCTGAACGGCCTTCTGCACCGGCGATAACAGATATTCCAATACTGTCCGTTTGCCCTGCTGAATTTCTGCGACAACTTGCATGCCAGCGGTCATTTGTAATTGGTTGCCTTGCGGATCGACCAATATCTGATGCGCCAGTTTGATACGGGCTTTGTAGGTTGATCTGGCGTTGTTGCCGTCATCGCCGCTGGCATTGCCTGATGTACCAGTGGCGTTGGTGCTGCCCTTTTCGGGATCTGATGCGTCGGCGCTTAATCGTGTGACTGTGCCGGTCAACATGCCGTATTTTTGGAACGGGTAGGTAGCGAGTTTGATTTGCGCGGTTTGGCCGATTTGGACGAAGCCGACATCTTCGTTTTTGACAGATACATCGGCATACAATTGCTCGTCCTGCGGCACGAGCGTCATGATGACAGTGCCAGGTTGTACCACTGCGCCGACGGTTGTGGTGGCCAGATCGTTGATCACGCCATCTTGTGGAGCGCGCAGTTCCATCAATCCTTGTTTGTAAATGGATTTATCCAGGTTCGGTTGCAATTGTGCGAGTCGGGCGTGGATGTCGGCCAGTTCGGTTTGCAGGTCGGCGTGATAGGTGTCGTGTAACTGGGTGATCCTTTGCTGTTGGGCTGCGATGGTTGCGGCAAGCGAGGCGACGATTGACTGTTGCGCGTCTAGATCTCTGGCTTTTTCAATGGCGTCGCGCTGCTTCTCGTCGGCAGCCAGACCGCTGACAAAACCTTCTTTTTCTAGCTTGGCGTAGGCTTCTGCACTGCGTTGATACAGCGGTAATGTTTGTTTTAATTTAGCGGAAATCTGCACCGCACTGCGGTACTCGTGCGTGGCTTTGATGACCAGTGATTTCTCTTGATCCAGACTGCTTAGAAATGCTTGCCTGTGCGCCAAAAATTGACGCTGTACCTGCGCGTATAGCTGCGGATCGTCTCCTGCTTTGGATGCCATCGTTTGATCTGCCAGTTCGGCATTGATCCGACGAATCTGCATGCGCTGGATATCAATATCCTTGCTGACGCCGTTACGATCGGCGTTGGCCAGTGTGGTATCGAGTTGGGCTAATAGTTGACCGGCCTTGACGCTATGGCCTTCATTGACGAGTATTTTTTTGACGACGCCAGGTTCTGCCGGTTGCACGATCTTGACTAAGGTTTGCGGGACTAGCTTGCCTTCGGCGGTGGCAATAATGTCGAGTTTGCCGAACGCAGTCCAAATGATCAATATTAAAATAAGAATCGATACTGTCCATAGAACCAATCGCTTGATGTGGCTTGGCGCTTCGGCTTCGATCAAATGCAGAGGATCTTGCCAACGATTGGATGAAGGCAGCGCCATGATCGGGGCCATGTTTTGCGCGAGCTCCGACTGATCTGGTTTGCCCCACTTGTCTGATGATGTGGAATTATTTTTTGATGATGTCGAATTATTTTCTGATGCTGTATTGATGCTTGCATTCAGATTTGCATTGTCCGGTGGCGTGGATGGCATTAATTGCCTCCTTCTGTTGCTTGCAATATGGAATTACCAAGCACATTGCTTTCTGCGTCAGGGTTAACCAATTGCGCGCCGTTTGCGGTTAGGCTAAATACGGCGTCGACCTTCAGTCCCTGCGGTAAGCCATGTGTGATAAATAGCATCGTCACCTTGCCCTTGAGAGAGTTGATGGTCCGAGCAAATTGCTCTGCGGTAGGCGCATCGAGGGCGCTGGTGGCTTCGTCGAAGATGAGGATGGTTGGCTGCTTTAATAAGGCGCGGGCGATGGCAATACGTTGCTTTTGACCGCCGGAGAGGCCGGCGCCACGTTCGCCAATTTCGGTTTGATAGCCTTGCGGTAAGGCTTCGATGACGTGGTGAATTTCTGCCATTTTGCAGGCGGTGGTGATGGCCTCAAAATTAGCGTTGGGGCTGGCCATTTGTAGGTTCTCAAAGATAGTGCCGGAGAAGAGCGTGGTTTCCTGCGGCACGACGCCGAAGTAGCTACGCAGTTCGTTGGCCGCGAGATACCGGATATCGACGCCGTCAATCAGGATGCGACCAGCACTGGGTTGGTAGAAGCCTTGCAATAATTTTGCGAGCGTGCTTTTGCCGCAGCCTGATGGCCCCATAATGCCGATGGTTTGTCCTGGACGGATGGTCAGGGAGACGTTTTCATAGACGAGCGGAAGGTGATCGGCATAACGAAAAGCGATTTCGCCTATTTCGATTTCACCATGCCGTGCGGTGTCGCGTGCGGGGATGACTGAATAAGGTTCAATCGGCACGTTCATCAAATCGCCTAGCCGCGCTACCGATAGACTTGCTTGCTGAAATTGTTGCCACAGGCCGACCAGACGCAACATTGGTTGTGACAATTTGCCCGCAAACATCTGGAAGGCAACCAGCATCCCAATAGTGAATTCCTTTGAGTGCATGACGGTGTAGGCACCGATACCGAGGATCAACAGGCTAAGTAATTGCTCCAAAAAGTTGGCGGTGGTGTTGTAAGTATTGGCCAGTTGCTTGGTGGAGAAACCAGCTTGCAGATAACTGGCGAGATAACCGCTGTACTTGCTGTTGAGTTGCGGCTCTAGTTGTAATGATTTGACCGTTTCGAGGCCGGATACATATTCCGTCAGAAAGGCTTGATTGCGCGCCCCGAGTTGAAACTGTTGTTGCAGCCGTGTTTGAAACAACGGCGCTACAACAATACTTAGCCCGACGATTAACAATAAGACGGCCAACACAATCAGCGTCAAGGTAACGCTGTAGTGAAACATAATGGCGACAAAAATAAATAGAAATGGCAGATCCAGTATCAGCGTTACGGCTGCGCCAGAGATGAACTCGCGGATGGTTTCAATTCCGTGCAGACGCGCGGCAATGATGCCGGTCGGACGATGCTGAAAATACTGCGGCGGCAGTTTAAAAAGGCGTTCGAACACTGATGAACCCAATACCGCATCGACGCGGTTACCGGTATGTAATACCAGATATTGGCGCAACCACGATAAGACAGCCGAGAACAGCATAAAAATTGCCATGCCAATCGCAATCACGATCAGCGTGCTTTCTGTTCGGTGAACTACTACTTTATCGATGATGGTTTGCGTGAACAGCGGCGTTGCCAGTGCAATTAACTGGATCACCAGCGAGGCCAGCAATACTTCTTGCCACAATTTTTTGTGTTTGAGTAATTCAGGCACAAACCAGCTGAAGCCGAATGTGCGCGTTTGCCGCGCTTCGGTCTCGCTATCAATATCCGTACCGGGATCAGCTTGCACATTAATGCGGGTGAGAAAGCCGTGATACCGAAGTGAAAAATCTGCGGGCGACATCATGGTTGGTGATACCTCACCTTTTTCCAGTACCAAAAAACTGTCGGTATCGACTTCCAGGATGATGGCTGGTATCGCATCCGGCGCTTCTGGCGGTAGAACTGAAGTTGCGCTGTCTACGCTGTTTGGTGTGTTTGGCCTGCCTGCGATATCTGTCATCGCAATTGACACTTGGGTCATTGCCGATAGCAACGCAAGTTCGTTCGAATTGTTGCCCTCTGTTGGGGCGGCTTCGACTTGTAGAAAAGGGGATTTGGGTGTCAACCAAACGACGGTAGGTAGACATTCTTTGTCCACATCTGCGGTAACGCAGCGCGTTAGTTCCGCATCGAAGCCGTATAAAGCAATAGCCGCAACCATGGAATGAACGGTGTGTGGCGCGGCTAATTGTTGGATCGCTAATTCCATGGAAAAGGGCTTGCGATGAAGTACGCAGATTCCCTGTAAAGCCCAAAAAAATGCATTTGTATCGACCTTCTTATTACGCATAATGACGGCTTTTCTCTTTATGCCTATTTAAGGCATTATGTTGTTGGAAGTTGTGCTTTTATTACTTTTAGCAGTCGAGGCGTTGATAAACGCTTGCCGTCATTCAAATGGCATCAGACTCAACCTACGCTGGTGGCAAAATCAGCATTCCACGTGATCGCTCAGCGTGTTTCCGTGCGGGTTATTGAACCGGATCGGTAGAACTGAAGGTTTCAAGAATCGCATTAATGCTTTGGTTGTTAATTTAGACAGAGAGCCATTAATGAACGAAAAAAAAGACGCGAATAGCGGCCCATAACTGCTCAAAGCATTGCGTGATAGCGCGCAGTTACACTGCACGTAAGCCCGCACATCCGTCGCGCGGCTGTCCTTGTCCAGATTATTATTTTATTTTCATTAATCCTGTGCAATTCTACAAAGCGCGCTTGCGAATTGATATGAGACAATTCTTAAACTGAGATAAGAAATATCCAAAAATTCGGGCAGATTTTTATTGGCTATTTGAGCCAAGCCAAGAAGGTACAATTCGTACCATTGATATGGTTGGCATGCAGGTTTGATGGTGCTGGCTTTTGATATCGTTTGCTGCCTTTTTTTTGCTTTTTTTCTACCAATTTTTTGTCGTTGTACGCAATTTCATACTATTCATATTCATAATTTTTTGTGGCCAAGTGGGCTGACTCAAAATTTCATTTCACCGCACTTAACATCGAAATAACCATTTTTTCCATGTATATCATTAACCTGTTGCTCCCCGATTTCACCCTGATCCTGCTTGGCGTTATTTTGCGGCGGACGACCGATTGGGGCGATGCCTTCTGGACCGGTGCCGAGAAGTTGGTGTATTACCTGCTTTTTCCTGCTTTGCTGTTTTATTCCACCGCGCGTACCGTATTGCATTTCGATACCACCGGAAAAATGCTCATGGTGGGATTAACGGCGCTTGGTGTGGCGATCATCCTGACCTGGATCGGCAAGCCGTTTTTGAAAGCAACGCCGATGGATTATGAGTCGGGTATGCAAACCGGCTATCGCTTCAATTCCTATATGGCGTTGGCGCTGGCGTCACGTATGGCGGGGGAAGAAGGTACGGGATTGATGGCATTGTTGATCGGCTTTGGCGTGCCGCTGTGTAACCTGGCGGCGGTGCACTCGCTGGTGCATAAAAACGGCGGGTTGTTGAAGGAACTGGCAAGAAACCCTTTGTTGGTCGCCACGGCATGTGGCTTGTTATATAGCTTATCGGGTATGCCAATACCGGATGTCGCCGGTGCGGTCTTGTCGCGACTCGGCAATGCCGCGTTGGCAATTGGCTTATTGCTGGTCGGTGCAGGTTTGCGTCTTACTGGCGTGCGTCAGGCCAAGTTGATGACGGGATTTTTTCTTACAGTAAAATTACTGGCGCTACCGGCGGCAGCGTTGATACTTGGTCGCTGGGTGGGATTGGGGGCCTTGCAATTGCAAATAGTCGTGTTGTTCTGTGCATTGCCGACGGCATCAAGCGCTTATATTTTGGCAGCACGGCTTGGTGGCAACGGACCTTTGGTGGCGTTTTTGGTTTCTGCAGGAACGGTATTGTCGGCGCTGACTTTGCCGTTATGGCTGGGATTGCTGCACTATCGTTAATTACGCTGCATCTGCATCAGATTACAGTCCGTACTGCTGCAATGCCCATTCAACATGCTCGCGAATCAAGGCAGATGGATCGTCGGCACGGGTTTGTAAGGCAGCGATGATTTCTGATGCATTATGCGTTGTTATGGCCGTTGCGGCTGTATTACCCAATCCGATCGCAATATTACGCAACCATCGCTCGTGCCCTATCCTGCGAATCGGGCTGCCTTGTAAGCGCTCATTAAATTGGGCTTCGGTCCAGCTAAACAGCTCTACTAACGTGGCGTTATCGAGACCGTTACGTACATCAAAATCATTCAACGTGGACGGTTGAGCAAACTTATTCCACGGACAAAATAACTGACAATCATCACAGCCGTACACGCGGTTGCCGATCAAGGCTCGAAATTCCAGCGGAATGCTGCCTTTTAATTCTATTGTCAAATAGGAAATACAACGGCGTGCATCCAAAGTATAGGGCGCGATAATGGCCTTGGTCGGACACACGTCGATACAGGCGCTACATTGACCACAATGGGACGTGATCGGTGCATCCGTTGGGAGTGGCATATCCGTCAGCATCTCGCCTAGAAAAAATAACGAACCGGCTTCACGGTTCAACAGTAAGGTATGCTTTCCGCGCCAACCTAAACCCGCCTTTTGCGCTAGCGCGACCTCCATCACCGGTGCGGAGTCGGTAAATACACGATAACCAAAGGGACCAATTTCGGCGGTAATGCGATCTGCCAATTGCTGCAAGCGCGAACGTAACACCTTGTGATAGTCACGACCACGTGCATATAGCGATACCGTAGCCGACGTGGATGCACCGGGCTGAAGCCGATTTTTCTCACGCTGACGCCATGCGGCATCGCTATCTTGCGGCAAATAATCCATGCGCACGCTAATCGATCGAATGGTGCCCGGCACCAATTCTGCGGGTCGCGCACGCTTTAAACCGTGTGCTGCCATATAATCCATGTCACCGTGATATCCGAGCGCAAGCCAAGTCTCGAAGCCAGCTTCTTGTTGCGACAGATCGACATCCGTAATCCGCACGTCAGCAAAACCCAATTCGCGCCCCCACGCCTTGATGGTGGCGGCAAGCGCAACCATTGCGGTGGGGTTATGATCGCGTTTGATATCGTTATTGATATCGGTGCTGTTGTCGACGCTGTGATCGATGCCGTGATCGTTAAGATCAGCGCGATTCAAGGCGGTTTCAGTAAAATGCGGTAGAGACATCAGGACATCAACTCATCAATGACAGAGGACTATTTTACGAGATGCAAGACTTTACCTTTCATCTACATGACGAAGCAGGTACGTTTGCCCTTGGTGCTGCATTATCACGGGCGCTGGCACCGGGTCTGACGATTTATTTGCATGGGGACCTTGGGGCTGGCAAAACAGCACTGACCCGCGCCTTATTGCATGCTGCCGGTTATACCGGCCACGTCAAAAGCCCAACTTATACTTTGGTGGAACCTTATACCGTCAATATAAATCAACAAACGGTCGAAGTGATGCATTTTGACCTGTATCGCATGGGAAGTCCGGAAGAATTTCTAGAAGCCGGTTTCCGCGAGCATTTCAATGATTCCAATATTTGCATCGTTGAATGGCCCGAAAAAGCAGAAAATATTCTACCAACACCAGACATAAACGTCATTCTCAGCGTCTCAGGAGACGGGCGTGATGTAAAATTGTGCGGCGTAACCGATAAAGGTAATCAATGTCTCGCTCGACTGAAATTTGCACCAAACCTCTGAAGTCCAAAAGCCGCCGTACCATTCTCAAAGCAGGTGGAACGCTGCTTATTTCGGTTGTCGCGCCACTGACCTCGCAATCTGCACGGGCCGCACAAATTCTTGCGGTACGGGTCTGGCCTGCTGACGACTATACCCGCGTTACGCTGGAAAATGATGTCGAACTAAAAGCTACCCATTTTCTGGTGCAAAATCCTGCCCGAATGGTGGTCGATATCGAAGGGATTGAACTGAATCCGGCACTGAAAGAACTGGTCGCCAAAATTCAATCGAACGATCCTTATATTAAGCAGGTTCGGGTTGGTCAGAATCGACCAAATGTGGTCCGTCTGGTGTTTGACCTGAAAGATCAGGTCGTACCGCAGGTCTTTACGCTGGACCCAATCGGGAATTACAAATACCGTTTGGTGTTCGATTTGTATCCACTAGTGCCGCCCGATCCAATTGCCATGATGATCCAAAAAGGCGAATGGCCGACAGCGGAGCCGGGAGAGATCGTCCCGCCAGTAGCAGTCACCAAGCCAGTACCGGTGGTGCCACCGCCAGAACCGCCGGTGGCAAGGGTTGATCCCAAAGCGCAGAGAAAACTTGAGAAGTCGCCCACCATGACGCGGATGATCACCATTGCACTTGACCCCGGTCATGGCGGTGAAGATCCTGGCGCAACCGGTAGTCGCGGCAATCATGAAAAAGATATCGTGCTCGCCATCGCCAAGCGCCTTAAAGCCAAGATTGAACAGCAGCCTAATATGCGCGTAATGCTAACGCGTGACGCTGATTTCTTTGTGCCACTAGGTATGCGGGTGCAGAAGGCACGTAAAGTTCAGGCTGACTTATTTGTCTCGATCCATGCCGATGCTTTCGTGACACCCACTGCGCGTGGCTCGTCCGTTTTTGCATTGTCTGAAAAAGGTGCCACTTCGACCGCCGCCCGCTGGATGGCCAACCGAGAAAACGCCTCAGATTTGATTGGCGGGGTGAATATCAAAAGTCATGACAAGCAACTTGCGGGCGTTTTGCTCGATTTGTCTACCACTGCGCAAATCAATGACAGTATGAAACTTGCCAGCGCGGTCCTTGGTGAAATCGGCGGTATTAATAGGCTTCACAAAGGGTCGGTCGAACAAGCCGGTTTCGCAGTGCTTAAAGCGCCTGATATCCCAAGTATTCTGATTGAAACCGCCTTCATCTCAAACCCGGAAGAAGAAGCCAAACTGACCGACAACGCCTATCAGGACAAAATGGCCGACGCCATACTGACCGGCATTAAGAAGTATTTCTCGCACAATCCGCCACTGTCCAAGAACCAGATGACATAACTAGTATCTGCTCACCGCTTTTGGTGGCAATGTGCAGACATAAAAAAAGGGTATGGCGCAAACAAATGCGTCATACCTTTTTTTACATCTGATCCATCGCTCTGATGGCAGCAGATTACATCAGCATTAAAGCACCATAAATCTTAGGCTGTACAACAAGCTGCATTTTCAGCAGCCCTAAGCTTGCTGCCCTTTTAGCTTTTGATACAGTTTCCATATCGCACCCAAAACCACAGGGATCGCTGCTGCGCCGACGCCAAGCAATACAATCGTATTTAAATGATCACGAATGATTGGCATATTTCCAAAGAAATATCCCGCTGACACCAGACCGACGACCCATAACAAAGCGCCAGTGATGTTGAAAAACTGAAACTTTGAAAATGTCATCTTGGACACGCCAGCCACAAAGGGCGCGAAAGTGCGGACAATGGGGACGAAGCGCGACAAAATGATGGTTTTTCCGCCATGATGTTCATAAAACGCATGCGTCCTTTGTAAAGCCTTTTGGTCCAGCCATCGATAATCGTGGGAGTAGACTTTCTCCCCGATCTTGCTACCGATCCAATAATTCAGCGTATTACCAGTGGTCGCCGCGATGATCAGCAAACCCATCAATAGCCAAATATTCATTTCGCCCATCGCGCAAAATGCACCGCCGATAAACAGCAATGTATCGCCAGGCAAAAATGGGAATACAACCAATCCTGTTTCACAAAAGACAATTAAAAATAACACCATATAGATTAAGGTGCCGTATTCCTTAATCAAGAATCCTAAGGATTTGTCAACGTGCAGAATCACGTCGATGAATTGCATAAAGTCCATAACTCTCCTAATGGTTGCGCGAAATAATACACTACACGGTTAGCCGAAAAAGCCAATGTCACTAAAAAAAATCACACACGGATTACCAGTAGACGACCGTTCATGCGCGAAACGATCGTAAATCAACGAAAATCATAAAACGCTCTTGCCGGTCTGTGCCGGTCAAAAGTAGTGCTTATACAAAACTTCCCCACCAGTACCACCTGACGACGGCCTTAATAAGGTGGTCGTCAGGTGCGCCACCGCTTGAGCGGTCTTGCGTCCATCCTAAAAAATAGAGATACCTTACTCCAGACAAGAATCAAGCTTCAGGGTTCGGTATAATCTGTAAATGAATGCTCCATTGCCCTCCTTTCGTGCTATCCAGGCTCTTCCTGACAACCTTATTTCGCAGATTGCTGCCGGAGAGGTGGTGGAACGACCATCTGCGGTTGTTAAAGAACTACTAGAGAATGCGCTCGATGCTGGCGCAACCCAGATCACCGTCCGGCTCGAACAAGGTGGCATAAAACGCATTTCCATTACCGATAACGGCCGCGGCATCTCTCCAGAGCAGTTGCCGCTCGCGCTGGCACGCCACGCCACTTCAAAAATAACATCCCTACACGATCTTGAGAATGTAGCAACCCTGGGTTTTCGCGGCGAAGCACTGGCCTCCATCGCCTCGGTTTCGCAGATGACTTTCACTTCCCGCACTGCCGATGCCGCCCATGCTTGCGAAATCGACGGTAGTACGCTCGTCGTCACACCGTCGTCCGGCGGCCAAGGCAGCACGGTCAATGTCCAGGATTTGTATTTCAATACACCTGCACGCCGCAAATTTTTAAAATCCGACCAGACCGAATACGGCCATTGTGCTGAAGTGGTCCGCCGCATTGCGTTGTCACGGCCAGATGTTGCGTTTTCACTATCGCACAATGGTAAAACCGTCGATCACTGGCTAGCCACCGAAAGTGCCAAACGCAGCGCCAGCATACTTGGCACCGAATTTGCCGAAGCCAGATTGCCGCTAGACGAAAGCGCCGGCACCTTACGCTTATATGGCTTCGTCGGACTTCCGACCGCCTCCAAAGCGCGTGGCGATTCGCAGTATTTTTATGTTAATGGCCGCTTCGTGCGCGATAAAGTACTCATGCATGCGGTCCGTGCAGCTTATCAAGACGTACTGCATGGCGATCGCTTTCCAACGTATGTACTGGCATTGGATCTGGACCCGTCGCTGGTAGACGTCAATGTCCACCCATCCAAAATTGAGGTGCGCTTTCGCGATAGCCGGTCGATCCACCAATTCATTTATCACGCGGTCAATCGCGCGTTAGCGCTCACTTCTGCGACATCCTTTGGCACCACGCCAGCGCCGATACCCGCGCCCAGTGGCGCGATGCCGTGGATGCGTGGCTCCGCCGAACACTTACAAGCTATTTTGCAGCCACAACCGCATCAACAGACCACATTTGGTGGGCAATTTAGAGGAAATACTTATCCCGGCGTAGCACAGTCACCGACCCAATACGGCGCCTTGTTTAATCAAGCCACACCAACAAACCCCTCCGCGGCGCTGGGTGTTGGTATGCCTGATGCCCACCAGACCAACGCGAACGATGAATTCCCGCTCGGCTTCGCATTGGCCCAATTACACGGCATTTACATCCTCGCGCAAAATGCCAAAGGTTTAGTGTTAGTGGATATGCATGCCGCGCATGAGCGCATTTTGTACGAGCAACTCAAAGATGCATTGGACGAAAACGCCATGCAAGTTCAGCCGTTACTGATTCCTGTGACGTTTTTTGCAGATGACGTGGAAGTCGGCACGGTTGAAGAAAATCAGGAAATCCTGAAATCGCTAGGATTCGACATTGCCGCAATGTCGCCGACAACGCTGGCTGTGCGTGCCGTTCCCGCGCTATTAAAAAATGCCGATGCCCAAACGCTTGCGCGAGATGTGCTGCGGGATGTCCGCGAATTTGGCGGCTCAAGAGTATTGGTAGAACGCCGCAATGCATTGCTCGGCACTCTCGCTTGTCACACAGCGGTGCGTGCCAACCGACATTTGACCGTGCCAGAAATGAACGCCCTACTACGCCAAATGGAAGCCACCGACCGCGCCGACCAATGCAATCATGGTCGTCCGACATGGAGCCAACTGGCAATGTCCGACCTCGATAAACTCTTTTTGCGTGGGCAATAACTGCAATAAGCCGGAATAGTATCGATCAACGAGAAGCGCAATGTGTGTAATCCGCCCAAAAGTCATGGCCGCCAATGACCCTCGACTGAATACGATCAGTACCTAATATTCAAGTCAAGCTCAGGTCGACTTCACGTAAAATTCACGCAATCATCAATTTTGCTCCGACGCTTGCCACCATGCAAAGACCCGGACAAACAAATACCGGAGTGATGACGGAACGGTAGCGCTATGCGCGGCCTGAACCAGCACAATAACGTAAGCCAAAAACTGATAACCGCATGAATCAATCCGCACCAAAACGCCCGCTCGTAATCGCCATCATGGGCCCCACTGCCTCCGGCAAAACTGCAGCCGCGCTCGAGATCGCCCGTCACATTCCGTCCGAAATTATCTCGGTCGACTCCGCGCTGGTCTATCGCGGCATGGACATCGGCACCGCCAAACCAACCCCCGCCGAACGCGCCGCTGCGCCGCACCACCTCATTGATATCATTGACCCGACGCAATCGTATTCGGCCATGCAATTTTGCGACGACACGCTGGCTTTGATCGAACAAATACACGCCCGCGGCAAGCTCGCCCTCATGGTCGGCGGCACCATGCTCTACTTCAAAGCTCTGCGCGATGGCCTAGATACACTGCCGCAAGCCGATCCCGCACTACGCGCCCGCTTAGACGCCGAAGCCGCAATTATCGGCGTGCCAGGAATGCACGCCAAGTTAGCGCTACTCGACCCGCTCACCGCAGAGCGCCTCAAACCCAACGACAGCCAACGCATCCAACGCGCCCTTGAAATTATCGAACTCAGCGGTCATACCATGTCATCGCTACTGACCAACAAACCGCCCCCGCAACTTCCGTTCGATGTATTGCCGATCGCGCTGGAACCGTCCGACCGCAGCGTACTGCACAGCCGCATCACCCAACGCTTCGATATGATGCTTGACAGCAACGACGGCGGACTCGTCGCCGAAGTCGAATCCCTACGCGCCCGTGGCGACCTGCATCTAGGCTTGCCATCGATGCGCTGCGTCGGCTATCGCCAAACCTGGGAATATCTCGACGGCCAATACGATTTCAACGAAATGCGCGAAAAAGGCATCGTCGCCACCCGCCAACTAGCCAAACGTCAACTCACCTGGCTTCGCGCAATGCCCGACCGCATCATCATCGATTGCATCGGTAATAATGTTGCCAATACGGTATTGGATACCGTTATCCAGGCTCAGGATCAAAACCAGCCAAAATAAAGCGAAAATCATCAAAATCAGCCCCCAATTCGCTTGACAACAATTGGAGTGATAGATCATACTAGCGGGCTTCTTTGGTGATATAGCTCAGTTGGTTAGAGCACAGCACTCATAATGCTGGGGTCGGTGGTTCAAATCCACCTATCACCACCAAATTGTTCTAATAAATCAAAGGGTTAGCCTAATTCGCTGACCCTTATTTATTTCTGCTGTGACAAAATTGTGTCATTGAGCAGATTGTCCACCACCCGAGCGTGTGTCGCGAACTGTTCCGGTGCCAAGTGCGCATAGCGTCTCACCATCTCTGGTGATTCCCAGGCACCCATTTCCTGAATCACGTTCAACGGTACGCCTTGCTGCGTCAACCAGCTCGCCCAGGTATGCCGTAAATCGTGCCATCGGAAATTCTCGATTCCGGCACGTACTAGTGCAGCCCGCCACGCTTTCGTATTAACCTGTATGACTGGCTTACCTTTGTACGTAAAAACATACAAGTTGTGTTTGCCAATCTGTTTGGTCAATACTTTTAACGCTGTTTCATTGAGCGATATATGAATGGGCTTTCCACCTTTTGCCTGATCACCGTGAATCCAGGCTACTCGTCGGGCCAGGTCAACCTGCGACCATTCCATGCGAGTAACGTTAGATCTTCGTAATCCGGTTGCCAGTGAAAACTTGGTCATATCTGCTAAATGCTCGGGCAACTCACTTAAAAGCGCGTTTGCTTGGATCGGAGTCAGATAACGTATTCGGATCTTTTGAACCTGATACATTCTGATGACCGGTGGTTTATCAATCCACTCCCAATCAAACGCAGCACGCCGTAAAATTGCGCGAATTAAGGCCAGAAATCGATTAGCCGTTGCTGGACTGGTTTCAATACTTTTGAGTTCCGCGATCTGAGCAACCACATCCCGGGTTATCTCATCAAGCAAACGCCCCCTCAAATGTTGCTGAAACCATTTAATTCTGCACACGTCGTCGAGATGCGACTTTTTGTGCCGGGTTTCCATTAACCATTTGTAAGCAGCTTCGTCCCAAGTCCGTTTCGGCTTATCCCCTAACTTCAATACACGCCATCCTTCAGCTTTTAGCTTGTCGTGCAGCTCCTGCGCTTCAGCTTTGACTTCTGTTTCAGCAGAGCGTCTAACTCGCTCTCCTGAAGGTGTGGTGAAGCTGATCCACCACGTACTACCGCGTTTATAGAGCGACATAGTTCATCCTTTTTCTGTGTCACTTGCAACGCTTGCCGAGGTTGAGGATATAACGAGCGCACGTATTCAGCAAGATCTTGTCTTATATAGACCCAACATTTACCTACTTTGGTACAAGGAATTTGTTCTGCCGTCGAAATATTCGTCTACGTTCAATGCGCAGGGAACATTGGATTGACCATACTTGTGCGTCAATTTTTTGGCATTAAGTGCCTTAAACTGGAACAGAGATGGTGGCGAATATTCCGTGCCATTCCAGTGCGAGGCAGAAAATAATATAAAACTCATGCTGGGACATTGTCTCCTGCATCCGGCAAGTGAGAATGCTGGCTATCTCGATGTAGCAGGGATCATTGCAAAACGCGAATTCCCTTGGTATTTCGTCAGGAGCGAAAGGGTGGGAATTCAAAGGCAGAAAAATGGTTTGAAACTCTTGGCCATCATGTAATGTTCATTGCCGTTCAAGAGGCTAAATGGGAAAGTGGAATGTAGTTCGCATAAAACTTCTACTCTGAAAGGTCGATTCCTTATTTGGCGTGAGGGAGAAAGGCGGCCGTAAAAAAATCTCCCACCTCCATTGCCTGCTGTCGCTGTCGACTAAGGTGGAGGCATTGGGTGCTGCTTCGAGTACGACATAAAAATGTAGCGATGCGCCTTGCCTACCGAACTCTTAGTCAGGTTAAAGCTGTCAATGCGCCGATTGATGGCGGATCGCTTCGTTCGCGAATAAAGTCAATAATCTTTCGCGGAGGCTTGCGTATCCCTCCCGTCATTTCTAATGTAAAACGTATTGCTTCTCTCAATAGAGGTTGCCGACTATCTAGAGTCTTGCAACATTTTTTGTAAGGCAGCTGTGAATTTTCACACCCGCAATGTTCGTCGTCATTGAGTTCCAAAATCCGCTCGTACACATGAGGAATCGATTGTGCTCCTGGCCAACGCCCTATTGCTCTTAAATGAAGATGCCTGAACGCCCACAACGTATAGAGATCTAGCAGGACGACAAGTGGGTCACCAAGTACCCATGTTCGGTCTCTTGGATCATATGCACAAATAGAACCGTCAGGAAAATTTGTATGTCGAGGTCCAATCCACTCATAACCAATAACGTGGTTTCCTTGAAAACACCATCCGCGTACATGTCCACTAACAAAGTCTATTCCGACTACAAAATTAAATTTTGGAAAAACTCCCGGTAACAAGCCGCTTTCAGCAATTAACCAAATTCCAGCGTCACTCGCCCAAACTTGAGTCCCGGGATAAGCTACTTTAACTAAACTCATTTCTGTTCCGTATTGCTTACAAATGCCTGAGACGAAGACCGATGTGGTTTCACCTGTCGGCCGGGGTCCTCCAGGTGACCATGTGATGAATGATCCTTGTGTTGATGGTTGCCATGGTGATGTTCTTCCCCATGATGATGTTGCTGTAGATCTTCTTTCTTTTCGTGTTGCATGTTTATACTCCTTACCCGGATCCAAAGGGAAAATGGTGGATGTTCCGGGCACAACAATTCCGCCATTTTTTATTACTGGAAATGCGTTTGAATCAAGCTGGCAGCCAATATTAATTAGCATATTAATAATTTCAGCTTTCATATTTGTCCTTAGAAATGAAAACAACCGTTTTTTTAGCAATAATTTCAATGGCACATGGTGTCTTATGCTATATTGACTTGTCGATTCCGCATGTTAATGTTGATTCTACATGACTTGTCGATTATGTCAAGTCATATATGTCGAAAAGGTTATATGGAAAAATCAGAATTAAATTCGTTTGCACGACGTCTTCGCTATGCACGTGAGGAATTACGAAAACTCAAACAGTCTGAATTGGCTGAAAAGGCGAACATACCGGCAACTTCAATCTCGCACTTTGAAAACGAAGAAGGTAAACGGAAACCTTCATTTGACAATCTACAATCGCTTGCAAAGGCCTTAGACGTCACTACAGATTTCCTTTTAGGTAGAACGGACGACCCTTGCGGAAATACCGCCTTAGATGAACAGCTTTATCGCGACGTAAAGAATTTGAGTGAGGCAGATAAAGCAATGGCAGAGGCACTAATTAAGCAATTGGCAGAACGACGACAATAAAAAGGATCGGTATGGACGAGTTGAAGTTAAAAAGCGCCACACAGTTTGCGGAAAAATTGGTTAAGGATGCTGGGCTTCAATTCCCGATTGATATCCTTTCCATCGCGCAGGAGCGGAATATTCTTGTGGCTGCGAAGCCAGCAAGTTCGAAGGGGGTGTCTGGCATGTTAATTCGTTCTGGAAACGATTTTGCAATTGCGTACGCGACACACATAAAAAGCGAGGGATTCCAGCGTTTTAGCATAGCCCACGAATTGGGGCATTACTTTCTGGATGGTCATCCAGAGGAGGTTTTTAGAAATGGGGCAACAATGCACGAATCAAAGGCAGGGTTTGGTACTGTCGACCAAATTGAGCTTGAAGCTGACCACTTTGCTGCAGGACTTCATATGCCAAGCCATTTGTTCAATGCTGCTACTGCCAAATTTTCAGATGGTCTAGAAGCTGTTCAAGGGTTAGCGAAACTTTGCAACACATCTCTCACAGCCGCTGCAATTCGTTATGCCGAATTGGCTGAAGCTGCCGTCGCAATCGTCCTTAGCCATGGACAAACAGTTGATTACTGCTTCAGTTCAGAGTCAATGCGCAGAATCAAAGGTTACAGACATCTAAAAAAGGGAGTACTGCTCCCTAAAAACACTACAACATCAAACTTCAACAAACATCCAGAAAATATTGCTTCAGGATTGGAAATGTCTGATAGCACCGATCCAAGTATTTGGTTTCATATCGACGATGAAATCGACTCTTCCGAAGAGGTTATTGGACTAGGCGAATACGGCAGAACTCTTACGGTGATAACAGCGGAAATTCCAGATGAAGACGAAGAGAATTAATCTTGACTAGCCATTATCTGAACTATTCCGCTGTGTGGCCTGACTTGTGGACTATCAGTTCTCTGGACAAGATGTGATCGCTTGCTAAGAATTTAAAAAGGAACAGAGAAAATCCTTATTGTCGCTCTTGCAACTGGGTTGCCTCACTCAATAGTTGATACGTAGCTTTTAAGATTCGAACATAGGAAAATCCGACGGATTTAATTAGCTGCGCATTTCGAACGTTACAGTAAAAAGAGTCCAGATTCAGAGGTGAAAGAAATGTCTTCAATAAGCGCCACAATTAGGCTTCGGCCCATTCGATTTGCATTCCTAGTAAGGCCAAATGACAAGGTCAGCTTACTTAAAATATTTCAAATAAATACTTGTCTATGGGCTGGCTCATTTAACCCAATCATTCCAGTTTTTAGTACTGTACCAAAATGGTGGGATCGCCATGCGCACCATTTTGAAAAGGCATCACAAATCATAAATGGCTACCTCGATTACTTTGAGCCAGATTTTTTAGTCGAAGCAGAGGCTGGATTGGCAAGCACGCTAGAATTTGATAAAGACAGAATATTACAACTTTCAAGCTTATTGAAACCAGGAGGTGAAAAAGTTGGCGGTTTTGGCTTAGATGTATTTGATCTTTATCGTGATCTGTATCGTAAAGAATTCCAGTTCGTGCGTCGCTCGGAACAAAATATTTTTGATATAAGATGTAGACCAAAGGATAAGTCATTTAAACTTTTTTGTGCCTGTTCCTATGGAGCTTTTCCCACAGACGACGGGATGGAATATTTCGGCCATGGATTTTCCGAAATATTCAATCCTAAAAATATTTCACTATCGCCTGAAACGTTTTCTGAGATTCACACTTCAAATTTCACGACTTCATTGAAGATTGGCCACTCAAACATAAAAATCAATTACTTTGATCACAGTGATCCAGTTCTTTTCGTAATGAATGCCAACGACCCGCGAGATCTAATTGACTATTGGAATTTGCGCGCAACTAAACCCGATGTTTTGGCAATTCCACTTCAATGGATTGAAGCCTTATCACCATTCTGCAAAAACTTAATTAAGCGCAACCATCGACCATTGCCTGGCAATCCGAATGGCATCATGATTCGGCTCACAACTATGTTTGCAAGGTCAATTCCGACCGATGATATTTTAAATTTATATAACGCGTACTTAAAGGTAGATCAAGATGGTGCGAACGTTGTGCAGGATTGGTACCCTCCAATTTGGCGGCCGAGTCCCAGCTTTTCCGTACGTCGGACGAGACCAATCTTAACTGCTAAAGAAAAGCAATTTGATACTCAAATTAACGAGGAATTTCCCCAAATCCGCTTCAATTCTTTACATCCTGATTTTGCAGAAGAGTTTGGTGGTGCAGATTTCAGATGGGCCAACGTATTGAATTTACGTGATTGGACTGGGGAAGATCGAATCGCGACAGTTTTCCCATGCAACTACAAAAGTTCGACCTACCCGAAATTTCGTTCGCAACTTGGAAAATTATTGTCTACAACCGAAGGACTAACATTCTTTTCGAGGTTCAAGGATTCTTCGAATATTTGGAGACTTGATGACGGCACGACTGCTATTAAAACATGGTTGAAGACTTTGAATATTGAATCAAATTTGTCGGATGCAGGCCGAACGACTCAACAGATAATTTATACATTAGGCGGATTTTGGGGCGTTGACAAAATTGCGCACAAGGACATCATTAGTTTACTAAATAAAATTTCAAGACAGCCGATCTCTCCATCAATGCAAGCAGATGAATTCAAAAATAGAATTGATGCGTTCGTAAAGAATGATATTTGGCGGCATAAGAATTTCGAAACATTGGTTGAACGTGGCGCGGTTGAGCTGGGGCTGGAACTGAAATGCATTAAGTGTGGAAGTTGGGGGTGGCACCCAATAAATCGATTATCCAATGAAGTTGACTGTCGGCTCTGCTTAAAAAAATTCAAATTTCCTTTGGTCAGTCCGGGCTCAAAACACAACTCCAAATGGGCCTATCGTCTGGTTGGCCCATTTGTGCTTCCTGATTTTGCAAAGGGAGGGTATGTGCGCGGCAGCGTGAATATGCCTAGCTTTGGGCAACTTGAAAGTGCCTAGTGCAATTGGGTGATCTGATTTTATATTTCCGTATTTTCAGCTCAACATAATTCTCCCGAAGAGCGCGACTTCGTTATTCATCCTTATGTCATGACGAATCCGAGACCAATTGAATACTGTTGAGAGAGTGATGCAGGCAGATTGTCGGCGAGGTCAGGCATGGCACGCTGGCGCAGCCAGCATGCCATGCCTTCTTTTGATTAAGGCTTCAAATTTTCAATCTGATCCTTCATGCGGTAACTTTTCCCCTCAATGAGGATGGTTTCAGCATGGTGCAGAAGTCGATCAAGCAAGGCTGATGTCAGCGTACTGTCGTTGTTAAAGATTTCAGCCCAGTGTTTGAATGCCCGGTTAGAGGTCACGATAGTAGAGCTACGTTCATAACGCGCACTAATAATTTGGAACAGACAGTCAGCACCAAATTTATCGATCGGAAGGTATCCAAGCTCGTCAATAGCGAGCACAGATGGCTTCAGATATTTGTTCATTTCACGCTTGAATCCGCCAGCTGCTTGCGAAGCCGAGAGTGAGTTGATGATCTCGGCGGCCGAAGTAAATAACGCCGAATGACCCTGCAAGCAGGCAGTATGAACCAGTGCAGTTGCCAAGTGACTCTTTCCTAAACCAACACTGCCAACAAAGATAATATTCGCCTTATCCTTTAGAAAGCCAAGACGAAATAAATGCCGGACCTGTAATTGATTGATGTTGCTCGGCCAGCTCCAGTCAAACTGGTCAATCGTTTTTAATACCGGCAATCGTGCAGCTACAATGCGTCGTAATGTTGTGCGGTCGTTGCGCTGATTGCTTTCGCCATCGATCAATTCAGCCAGGTAATCTACATGCGGCGACTGATCTAAAGCCGCCTTCTGTCCTAACGATTCAAAGTGTTCATTCATATACGGCATGTGCATAGCCAGCAGTTGCTCATGTAATACGGCCATATCACATCCGAGGTCAGGTTTGGCGATGTCAGCTTTTGTTTTCATGATGGCTCAGTTCATATAGGGAGAGATCGGGCTCGGCAATCGTCATGTCGAGTAGGTCCTGCCGCCGTGTCAATTGCAAGGGACTTGCTTGTGGTAGTTCGCGGGCACGAGCTTCAAGCAAGTTGGTAATGTATTCGCCACTGAAGGCATCAAACACCAGCGCATCTTCAATGGCACGGCCTGTTTCAGCAACCCCGTAAATTTCTGCAAGGGCATTGATCTTGGCGACATGATTGCGCCAGTTAGCTCGGCGCACCATCAGTCCTTCGTGGTATTTTCCGGCTTGTGGGGTCAGAGACAGGAAGCGCAACAGCAGGCGCTGCGCCTGAGCATTTTTGCGCTGCTCAACAAGCACCTTCGGATGATCCGGGTTTTCAATATCTTGACCGCGCTCGTAACTGCGCAGATGCCAGGCGATGAGTTGATCGGCGTAGTAAATGCAAACGCGCTCCGGATAAGCTTTGAGGATCACGATGATGCCTACGTAGTGCACCGGTACGGAGTAACGATTAGCATCAAAGGCCACACGAAATTGCTTGGACACCCGTGCCGTGCTGATGCGGCCAATATCATAGGGGGCCGGATTGCAGGGCTGCAGATGTGCCCGTTCTTGTTCAAACATGTCGATCGGACGCTGATGCGTTTTGGCGTGAATGCGGACATTGGCAACCGTGTCCAACCACAATTGTGCGGCTGGATTGACTGCATTGAAATCGCCCAATTCCAGACCGTTGAGGAAGTTCTTTTTGACATAGCCGACACCATTTTCAACTCGGCCTTTTTCCCACCCTGAAGCTACATTACAGGCCGTAATCGTGAAGCCACAGTGACGGGCGTAATCCAGATAGCGTTGATTAAATATCGGCGCACAACCCGCTAAATGACTGAGTACGCCAGTTTTTAAATTGTCGATCATGATCCGACTCGGTACCGCATTGAAAGCTGCAAAGGCATGTTCATGCGCTACCAGGAAATGCTCCATCGTCTGCGCGACAAAGAACTCCAAATACATGCGCCGGCTATGGCACAACACCATGACGAAGAAGCTCAGTTGCCGACGTGTTTGACCCACGCCAATCGTGCCCCAACTGCCCCAGTCAACCTGCGCCGCTTCGCCCGGTGCGAACACCAACGTGAGGAACGCAGATCGATGTTTGGGCCGTATGAGACGGACATATTTTTTAACCGTGCTGTAGCCACCGGCGTAGTTGTTTTCACGCAGCCGCTGGAAGATCTGCTGGGCACTGAACGGGTGTGTATCGAGCAGCCGAGTGACTTCTCCTTTGAAGGGGTCCAATACGCTCGGCCGGGGTACTTTTTTTCTGGGTTCGTAATGCAGCATATATCAACCCAGCTCGCTACCGTGCGGTGGTGTAAATGAAGTGCTGCGGCGATCTGGCTCAAACTCATATGCTGCCGATCACGGCAATCTCGAATCTGGCACCAGAGTTCATAGGTAATCATGGGCGCTTACCGAGTGCATCATGAAGTGCCTTCAGATGCGCTTGCACTGTCGTACTCGCCGATATGTCAGTGGTTGTCAGCGTGGATGTCGGTGCTGGCACCATCGTGGGGTGTGGTGCGGCTTTAGGTGGGAGCGGCTTGTCTAACGCAAGGATCTGGTAGACCGGTGGGACGTATGCCAGTAGCTGTGCCTGAATCAAGCCTGTGCGGCTGCGGTGCAAACGCTCAGTATCCATTGATAAAATCCGTGCGATTGCTCCATCCCCATACCAGCTTAGTCCCTGAGCATCGGCCACCGTGACCAGGAACAGATAGAGCGCCATCGCATAGGCATCCAATTGATCGAGGTAGTGCTCACGCACCAGGCGCTGATCGATCCAACTGAACTGTACTGGCACCTCGCGCCGGCGCTGTGAACAAATCAACTGTTTTGATGACGTCATCTGGCAATCCTCTGTGGTAATATCGGCGCCTAATTGTTGCAGTTTCCGAGTGGTGGACGCTATGTCATCTTGTAACGTTAAATTGAAGAAATGGGCCAGAAAGCCAATAAACACCAGCGATTGCGGGCCGATGACATCTTGTAACGCAGGTTCAGCCATCTTTGCTGGATTTTTATCGGCCTCATTTTTCTGTTTGATATCAATAGGTTGCGCATGGCAGTGATCTTGTAACGCAGTGGCCCGTTTAACTTTTTGCTGCTCACGGTATTCAGGGTGATCCTTTTGCCAAGAACATACCCGGTCCACCGCTTCAGGTCCGCTGAAATAATCTCGGTTCTCTGGCTTATTGGTCCATGCGCGTTGACTCGCCGCTTTTGATGCTTTTCGGCACGCGGGTGCATTGCAATATTGTTGGTGGCGGGTGTTGCGGTGGTCGGCATCGAACGAATGCTTACAGCACCGGCAGAGGCGACGTTTTGTGGGTCTCATGAGGAATCCTCCATGACCCTATGATGCGCCGCATAAAATGGTTAAAAACCAATAAATCGAAGGCAGAACAAGACTAAGTGCGAAGAAAAGACAGTTTGGAGTGAAAAATCAGGAAGAAAATACAGAATAAAATAATGGTGGATGTGGCAACTATTAGGCACTTTCAAGTTGCCGGAAGCTAGGCACTTTCGGGTCGCCGATCACAAATGAATGCATACCGTCCTTTGCTGGCTGTAAATCCAGTTCATCTTTCTCAATAAAATGTCGTCTCAAACCGTAAAAACTAGCAGCCTCATTACTTAAATTGGCACTTTGCTCCGTTACTGTGAACTGGATTGGAATTCGATGAACAGCGTGATAAGTCAGCCAAATAGAACAGAAGTTGAACGCATTTTGGTATTCATCCCTGCTTACAACTGCAACAAACAAATCACCCGAGTGCTGGATCAATTCAAAGGTGTGGAGAGTTACTTTACTGAGATTCTGGTTGTCGATAACCAAAGTCCGGACAATACGCTTGAAGCAGTATGCCAATCAGCAAAGCTGTCCAAACTGCCAATGACTATTATTCGTAACGATGGCAACTACGGGCTCGGAGGATCACACAAGGTAGCGTTTGGCTATGCGACGGAGAATAACTTCGACTACTGTATCGTGCTACATGGTGACGACCAAGGCAATATTCACGATTTAATTCCCCAATTAGAAGCCGGAGCTCACAGGAGTGTAGATTGCCTGCTGGGTGCGAGGTTCGCACCAAATGCAAAACTGGAAGGCTACTCGCTTTTTCGCCGGTTCGGAAATCAAGTATTCAATGTACTATTCTCGATCGTTGCAGGAAAGCGGCTCTATGACCTTGGTTCAGGACTTAATCTTTATAGGGTAAGCAGCATTGCACGTGAACAGTATAACGGCTTTGCAAACAACCTTACCTTCAACTATTTCATGATCCTAGCGTCTGTACATTGGGGCTGGAATATTTGTTTTTTCCCAATCACGTGGCGCGAAGATGATCAGATATCGAATGTCAAGCTTGCACGACAGTCAATGCAAGTGCTAAGCATTTTGGCGCGCTATATTTTCCAACGAAGTACTCTACTTTCCCAGAATTTCTCAGGGCGCAATAGCGATGACTATAAATATACTGTCATTGCGCGACATAATCCGTGCTCCAGCCTTCAAGACTGATGGGGCCTACTCGCGACCGCTCGCTATCTACAAAACTGTTTTGGCTATCGGTATTATTCTTCGTGGCATATGCTGGTCTGCGAACCATTCAAGGAAACATGCCAGCCGCGCTCAGCGTTTTTATGCCGTCTATTTTAATCTATGGACTGGGTCACCTTCTACGGGCCATTCGATTGGGAGTACTGCTCGGCGCCGGACAAGCACGGAGTTTACTTGCAATGTATTTCTACACCGCAGCATGCTCTGCTATCATCCCGTTCAAATTAGGCGAGCTTGTCAGGATAAATGAGATCGCGTGGTGGAGCGGTGGCTACTGGCGCGGACTACTTATAGTCTGGATCGAGCGCGTCTTTGACGTCATAGCGTTGGGAACCATGGTCGTGCTCATCATTGGCACCGGCGCGGAAGAGCCCAAAGATATTGGACTGCTGCTATGGGCAATCAGTAGCTTCGTATTTTTATCTGTATTGTTCTTCTTCATCCTACCAGAACAGCTATGCAGCCTAAATCTGCATGTGATACGCAGCTATCGGGGGAAAAAAGCACTGCGCATTTTGCGTATGATCGAATCGTGCTATGAACTCTTCGATCAAGTTCGCCCGCTGCTGGCCGGGAAACTGATCACACTATCGCTGCTGACGTTCTTCATCTGGGTTGCCGAACTACTTGCATTAAAGGCCCTTTTCGATTCAACTCAAAGCCTAGGCGCTGTGATCAGGTTGGTGCGACAGGTCGCGATGATCCTTGGCGACAGCGACCGTGCCTGGCGACTGGAGGCCAGTTTCGAAGACGTCAAGATCTTCTCACTCGTCGGACTAGGCGTGGTCGCCTTAGTATTTTATATAAAAATTCGTATTCAAACAAAAAGAGGAAGCAACTGAACCATGATAAAAGTGCTCCTGTACGATAACTCATCCTTCGTTTCGCAGGATATTGGCAACCTTCTCGGTGTAAGCCGCTTCTCCGATATATATTATCGTAAGCGTTCTCTGGATCGTTGGGTAGCCGATATCTGTCGCGCAGCGGGCATCCAGTTCATCGAAATTGGGGGCGACAGTAGTGGGCGCGAGGCTGTCAGACAACTCGGGATATTAGGCACAAGGAATCTGGTCGTCCTATATCTGCCGGCATTTGTAGCCTTCGGCTGCGTCGAAGAAGACGCATCAATTTTTCTCAAAAAACTGAGTCTAACCCGCTCATCGCTCGCTGTTTTCTCAAATGAAGCTGAAACATCGATGGGCCAGATGAGGGCAGCTGCCACCGTTGGCGAGCTTGCCCGCTCGTTATTACAAGCCGCAGCAACAGGCGAGAACATTAACGATCTAATCAGCGCTGCACTCGATCAGATGCACCCGATTAAAGGCGATGTGGATATGATCGACATGCGTGATCCACTGCACTTCACTGACTACCTAACCAGCAACTTCGATGCAAGATTCTTCAACTCTGTGCAGACTGTAGACGACTTTGTGTTGATCAAGCGCTCGTCCGAAGTTGAAAAGCTGCGCCGCGAATTTAAGTATTACAGCCTTTTATCGCCAGTATTGCAGATGTTTTTCATTCAGCCATACGATTTCAAACTGGAAAATGGAAGCGCCAGCTACAAAATGGAACGCCTGTTTGTGCCGGATATGGCGCTTCAGTGGATTCACGGGTCGCTGGACGAACTAAGCATGAAGCGATTTCTCGATAAGGTATTCTATTACCTGTCACTACGCCCGAACCGACAGGTTGGCGCAGACGAGGCACAGACAGTGCATGAGGAAACCTATCGCGGCAAGGTTCAAACGCGTCTGAGACAACTCAAAGAACAACCAGAATATCAAAAGTTAAAGCCCTATTTAGACGCAAATTTTGGCGGTGTCGATATTTTGCTTGAACGATATCTTAGACTACTTACCAAGGTTGGCGGGCGTGCGTTGGGTCGCGATCTATGCATTGGACATGGTGACCTTTGTTTTTCCAACATCCTTTACAGTAAGACTACTGGCCTAATGCGCTTCATCGACCCCCGTGGAGCAGACGGGGATGCGGATCTGTATGTAAGTCCATTCTACGATCTGGCAAAGCTCTCCCACTCAATTGCTGGCAGCTATGACTTCATCAACTATGGGCTCTATCGAATGGAGATCAATGCCGATTTACAGATCGATCTACAAATCGATCCGGGGCCACCAGCCTGGGCACGCGAGATGTTTGACGCGCGATTGCTGGATGCAGGCTTCAACCCAGCAATGGTCCGCGTTTTTGAGGTGTCACTATTCCTCAGCATGGTTCCGCTACATATTGATGCACCTAAAAAAGTGCTGGCATTCCTGGTGAATGCCAACACGATTCTGACAGAGCTAGAATTAATCATCTAAGGACTACGCAATGATTTCCAAAGAACGCAGCCTGGTAATGGATGTAGACGGCACGTTATGCCCGATACGTCAGCCAGGTGAAAGTTATGCCGACCTGCAACCCTTTCCAGAAATGATTGAGCAGCTGCGTGAATATCGAAAAAAAGGGTTTTATGTCATCCTGTTTTCATCTCGCAATATGAATACCTTCGATGGCAATGTCGGAAAAATTGCAGCAATAACCGGCAAACAAATGATGGAGTGGCTTGATCTGCACAGCATTCCCTACGATGAACTTCACCTTGGCAAACCTTGGCCAGGTCGTGGCGGCTTTTATGTTGACGACAAGGCTATTCGTCCAGACGAGTTCCTGAAGTTGAGCTATGAGGAGATCCTGGGTCTGGTGGGCGATGAATCTGGAGGATGGTAAATGACAAACGTAGTAATTACCATGGCAGGCTTAGGTAAACGGTTTCGCGATGCTGGCTATGATTGCCCTAAATATGAGATTAATGTCCACGGTCGAACGTTGTTCGAATGGTCAATGTTGAGTCTGCGAAGCTTCATCCAAGCCGGTGCCAGATTTATCTTTGTAGTACGGCGCGAAGACCACGCTGAGGCCTTTATTCGCCAGGAATGTAAAGTCGTTGGTATCACTTCAGTAAAGATCGTAGAGATCGCAGAATTGACCGATGGCCAAGCAACGTCGGCAATACTCGGTGGCGATGTACTGGATAGCCCAGAAGAACCCTTCCTGGTTTACAACATCGACACGTTCGTGCATCCTGACGCATTGCCAGCCGATGAAGTACGCGGCGACGGCTGGGTGCCTTGTTTTCCAGGAAAGGGCGATGGCTGGAGTTTTGCTGCCGCTGAAGTTGATGGAAGCATCACGGATATGCGTGAAAAAATGCGGATTTCGCCGCATGCGACGATCGGGCTGTACTGGTTTTCATCCTATCTGCTATACAAACAAGTCTACGCTGAGTACTACAGCGATCCTGCAAGGATGGAGAAAGGTGAGAAATACATTGCGCCGATGTACCGGCAGATGATTCAAGATGGGTGTCAGGTTTACTTGCAGGAAGTGGGCTTCGATGCGGTCATTCCGCTGGGGACACCGGCTGAAGTTGAGGCTTTCGAGCTACGGGCGCCGCCAATAGTGAATTTACCCAAGCACCCCGATGGCCTGTGAGCCTAACAAGCGTCACTCGTCGTGATAGCATCTTGGAGAACTCAGATATTACAGAACAACCGAATAGAATTCTATCAAAAGACTTTGCTACCAACGAATCGAGCAGTAGCCTAACTTTAAAGCTCCCACACCAGCCCACGATCCCAGCTGATATATAACCAAGATCCTTTCCAGCTCGAATTATTCAATGAATTCAACTACAATATACAGCTATTTAATTCAAGTGACGATCCAAAAATGTTAAGAAATAGATTTTTTAACGGCCTCACAGATGTCCGCGCATCTTTCGCACTCCGATCTTTAGTTGGCACTTTGGGCTGGCAAGACGTGAGGCAAAGGTACAGGCGATCGGCCGTTGGTCCGTTCTGGTTGACAATTAGCATGGCCATTATGATCGCCAGTATAGGAATAATCTTTGGGACGATTTTTAAGTCTCCCATTGCGGAATTTTTTCCATTCATCGCATTAGGCCTAATCCTGTGGGGCTTTATTTCGACGGTAATGATGGATGCTTGCGTAAGCTTTACCTCGGCAGAGGCGATCATTAAACAACTGGCGATCCCCCTCCCTGTGCACATTATGCGCATGCTATGGAGGAATATATTAATATTTGGACACAATCTGGTTATTTTTCCTATCGTATTACTGATTTTTCAGAAAAGTCTGGGATTTGAAGCTTTGTATGCGGTCCTTGGTTTTGGCCTACTCTTGATCAATCTATTTTGGATCAGTATGTTGCTGGGAATATTTTGCACACGGTACCGCGACATTCCACAGATAGTCAACAGCGTAATTCTTGTTCTTTTCTACCTAACACCGGTGATGTGGTTACCAAGCAGCTTTACGAACAAAACGCTCGCAGTATACTTATTTGGATTAAATCCCCTCTATCATTTTATTGAAATCATTCGATCACCGCTAATCGGCTCACCTACAGCCGAAATAAATTGGATTGTCTCTGGTGCATGTGCTGTTATAGGTTGGTTAGCTACTTTGCTAATCTATGGAAAATATAGAGCCCGTATTGCCTATTGGCTGTAACACTGAATAGAAATTAAAAAATTATGGCTAATATAGTATTTGACAACGTTACCACAGAATTCCCTATTTACAACGCGAGCGCGCGCTCTCTAAAAAAAAGATTGATTCAAATCGCCACGGGTGGACAAATCAATGCCGACTCAAAGGGTAGAGTAGCCGTTCGGTCGCTGGAAAATGTGTCGTTCGTTTTAAAAGATGGCGATAGAGTTGGCTTGCTAGGCCACAATGGAGCTGGAAAAAGTACATTATTACGTGTACTCGGTAAAGTTTATGTACCCTCCAGCGGCACAGCGCTGATTGAGGGAAAACTTGGTTCGCTCATTGATATTTCTTTCGGAACTGATCATGAAGCCACGGGTAGGGAGAACATCTATCTCCGGGGCGCGCTTCTTGGTCTTTCAAGAGCCGCAATCACCGCACAAATAGACGAAATTATCGAATTTTCAGAACTAGGTGATTTCGTCGATATGCCATTGCGCACTTACTCATCGGGCATGCACCTCAGGCTGGCATTTTCGGTATCAACGATCATCAGGCCAGAAATACTATTGATGGATGAATGGTTATCAGTGGGTGACGAAGGTTTCCGGATTAAAGCAGAAAAACGGCTTGCGAATTTAGTACAGTCTACAAACATTTTGGTGATTGCAAGCCATTCTAAAGAGCTGATCAGCAGAATCTGCAACCGAGTCCTTTGGTTAGAACATGGTCACATAAAAATCGACGGCCCAGTTGAAAAAGTATCCGATGCGTACTTCAATCAATTCTCAGAACCATCCCTGTGAACCAGCTACGTCTTTAACTTCAAAAATTATTCCACGCCATCTGGATATTCAATAGAGGTCTTTTTTTTGTTGCTACTGAATTTCAGCAGTAAAACGATACCAACACAAAGCAAAAAAGGGCCACATAAACTTATTGAAAAATAATATTTAAACTGTGAGGCAGGAGCTGCCAAAAAAATTAATGGCACTCTAACCACGAGTACGATGCAAGCAAGTGATACTGCTGGAATATACGGATAAAGCAGGATTAAACTTAATATTAGGCCGAGCCAAGGAATAAAATTCCAAAAAATCGCTGATCCGGACAAATCCAACGCGTTATATTTGGTCGACTTAATCAACAACCCGTTAAAGTAGTCAAATGTTCGAGGGAAAGGCCGGTACGAATTTAAATTCATGTTCACTATCCACCTAGGAGGAGCCCATCCAGATTGCCGGTCAATTCGAACTTTCTCATCGGAATACCTAAATCCAATCTGATTAAATCCAGATGCGGCTAAAAATGTTTCCATCCTACCTGCAAAATAAATCCCCAAATTCTCACCAAGGAGAGTGCCGACTGCAGACCCATACGCCTGCCTCTGCAGTTCAGTTGCCTCCTCTTTCATCACTCCTCCACTCCAAAATGCTGGGGTTTCAAAAGGAGTCTGCTCTCGAGTTATTTTCTCAACATCCAATACTTTACTTATCAAAGTAAGGCTGCCTTTGGTGTCTGTAAAGTTTTTGTTCATAAGAACATAACCAACGGGATTAATGGTGTTCACAACCAAATACGAAAAATCACTTCTATGGTCGCCATTAAGAGAGGGCAGAACGAAACCGAAAAGCGCGATAACAGTAGATGCAAATAGGCCGAAGATTAAAACCGTCAAGATTTTCCTAGACACAAAAATAATAACCAAAAATAGAGGCAGGAAAACTAACCAGCCATCACCTCGGATGACAACAATCAGCCCAGAAATGAATCCTGCTACGCAATATTGATTGATGCTAATTTTTCTAAATTTATGTAGGTTAATTATAAAGGCACAAACCCAGAGGATAAGAAGACTAAAAATAGTATCCCGTGAAAGAAGAAGCAGATTAAAAATTATCGCTGGTGAAAATATGACGAATAAACTAAATACACATACAGGCATCTTTTTAGGCGATAAGTTACTCAACGTCTGCGTGCAGTAAGTAAAAATGATCGCAGCCAGTATCAACTGAAAAAAAACCATTGCCGCAACATGGGGCACGAGTTGAAGAACCGTAAGATTTAAAAAAGGAATGAAATAACCAAACCAAAGATGCGTCGGATAAATAAAACAAAAATTGAGTGCAGCATTTGAATCTGTCATTAAAAATCCTGGCCAGGAAATTAACAGAAGTGCGCTAAGAAATAAAAGCCAAAATCCAAAAACAAGCTGACACCCACGCTCTAGTGTCCTTATCCAAAATGTCGTTGAGGTTAGAAAAAGGGACAAAAAGATTGCCCCTAATATCCTGACCATTAAAAGAATGCCCCAAGGCCAAGAATCATTAGTTTTCAGGTCCCACCAATCCCCTAAACAGTACACAGACAAAATAATTAAAAATAAAGCCAATGCGCCATAAACCCATCGCGAGCCTATTCCATTACCCCCCATTACATTACCGCTCATATGATTAAACACACTTTAAAAAAACCAATCGGCTATTCAGAAAATTGCACCATTAAAAAACATTTAAGTCAGACCGCACATACCTCCTTGAAATCGTTCTAACTTCCAAGAATCAACTCAATTCGCCATGTAGAAGCCGAAACTTGGACAGACTGTCATTGGGCCGGGAATCCGAACACTCCACTCGCGCGTGAGTATAAGGGTTCTATTGCCCTCATTGCGACTAATACCGGTATCAATCAGCAGTCAAATACTTACTTAGGCATTTTTTAGAAATCGAATAAAAAGTTTCATGAATAAGAAATTAGTAACCAAATTGAATGGCGTGACGACTAACTTCGCACAGATCACTGGCTGAGACATAAAAAGAAAGTGTGAACTAAAAAGCACTCGTATCCCAACCAGCTCGTTAATCAACTGGGAATATGACAATATTGAAACCAACTGATATATCCAATAAATAAACAAAAAATGGACGGGTGTAGCATCTATCTTGCCAAATACGGATCTCAACGAAGTGAACCACACGAAAGTCACTCCAACGTAGGACGAGATTATGTTTGCCCAGAAGCCAGGCACTCCCAAACATTTTACCAAAACCGTAAATGTAGTGAAGTCACAAAGCCACCCTAAACCTGACAACAATACAAAGCGATAAAACTGTCTGATTTGTTGCCCAATAACTGTATCATTGGTACTCAACACTTGTGAATCTCCACGTTAAGTAATCCAGCATCCAGCTGCTAATATATAAAGTTCCCATTATCACAGCCCTCCAAAATGGCGAAGCCTGGCGACAAGTTAAAGGAAAAAATGAAATGATCTCAACCTTACATTCCCCAATTTTCAATATTCACAGAATATTAAATTTCTAAACAGGCTGACGTATGCTGTGTCATCTACTTAAAAATTGGCGCAGAGATGCTCGAACACTATCGAACTCGCCTCGAGCTAACCTACCAAAAACTCGTACAGGCTTAGTCCACTTCCAAGACTTTGAGTTATAGATGACAGAAAGCTGACTATCACGATACACCGCGAGTGCTTCAAGAGCCAAGGCTTGATTTTTATATCCAGTAGCGATGAGATCGAAGGAATGCCGTTCCGCCTGTAACGAATCAAGTTGGATAGAAAGTTCCATCGTTCTATGCCTAGCTTCCGCTACGCTCAGCTCTGCTTGAACACAGAGTTTGCGACAGTCTTCCTCGAGCTTTAAAATTTGTCTAGCGTCTTCGGTCTTCAGCTCAGAAGCGTTAGCCAATTGTTCTTTGAACCAATTGATAGTTTCCCAAGGTCCAATAAATGCAGGATAAGATTGAGCAGAGACAGTAACCGCAGGCACTAGGTCTTTTACACCCCAAATACCCAGGTAACAAAGTACGTTCGTTTTATCTGGCGAAACGTTCCATTGACTCGGCAAAATTTGTGTAGTGCCACCGGCTTTTGCGTTCACGATACTCTGCCAATTTTGCATTGGACAGCTGATCAGTGAATCACCATCAGGAATAAATGCATAGCCTTGTACGTTGGCGCCAAGTAGCCATTGGTCGCCATTTCCCAGAACCATTTCTGCCAAACCCTTGAATTCTTCAAAGGTATATTTACGAAGATGGAAAGGATTAGCCTTATCCACCGGCATCGCAATATAGTCATTCGGGCAGCTGATAAAAATTCCTGCATTTGTCGCCGCTAGTGTACGCAACCCATGCAAAAACGTGACCGGGTCAGCTACATGCTCCACCGTTTCAAAGCTAACGATAATGTCAAAACTGGCGTGGTCCAAAAACTCCGGTGCCTTGCAGGCATCGCCAACCAGATAACGAACACCAGTGCGACCAAAATTTTTCTGCGCTGAGGTGATGGCACTCTCGGAAATATCTACGCCCACCACTTCCGCGGCACCCCACTCTTTCAAAAACCACGAGCCATACCCTTCCCCACAGGCGATATCCAGCACCCTTTTGCCTTTGACAAATGGTGCCAGAACTGCATATCTTGACAAATGTTCGGCCGCATACATCGCGTTAGGCGCATCAATGTCTTCGTCAAAATGCAATCGTTCTTCAGTCATGGTCTTTCCTTATCAATAAACAATTGGCGAACTATTTTTCGATGCGCACCTACATTGTGCCTGCTGTTGATCAGCTCTTTTGCAGTATTCGCTATCGCTCTGGTTCGATCCGGATCTGCATATAACCGCAAGATTGCATCGACATACGCCTTGACCAATTGGTCTTCATCGCCGTAATTCTTGACAAGGAATCCTGTCTCGCCATCTTGGATCGCTTCTGCTATCCCGCCTACATCTGGCGCAATAACTGGCAATTCGCAACTCATTGCTTCCAAAATAATATTGGGCAGACCATCAAACGCTGAAGTATAAAGCAGTGCATCATATTCATGTGGATTCACATCTTCAAACTGATTAAATGGACCTGAATACGACAGGCCATTTGCGTCAAACAGCCTTTCGTAACTGACGACATTTTCTATTGAACCAAACACGCAAATATGCAAGTCGGGTATTCTTTCACGGGCCGCAGCTATTATTTTAGGTAATAACTCTGGCCGTTTTTGCGGACATAAACGTGACGCCCAAAGTAATTTGCGACCCGAGAGGACTACTCTAAAAGCACTTGCTTCACTGGGAGTAACAGCAGCATAGATACATTGCCATTTATCAGAAAAAACACCAATCTTCTCAATGTCATGATCAACTATTTTTTGGTGATCTGTAATAACCAACGACAACTTTTCGATTTCATCTGAAAGGAAACCAAAACCTTGGCCCAGAGTCACTGGTACTTTGTTTAGCCAAATCACCTCATCACAAAAACGATAATAAATAGGCGACAGTGGGCGTATACAGGTAGAAAATCTACTAAGCCAACGTAATGCGAATGGACTACTTTTTAAATGCAATCGCCCAGACTGAACGCTTGTTGCCAACACAAGACGAAGCACCAGCTGATCACGCTCATCATCATCAAGTGCCGGAAATAAATTGACCACATCGATGAATACAGCACCAGCTGGGAGCCGATCAAGCCACTCATGCTGTGCAGCAAATTCACCCGATATAACCAAACATCTGAAATCCTCGGTCTCTGCTGCGAGAGAATGCAGGACGTCTAAAACGAATCGTTCGCCGCCCCCCGCATTGAGCCATGGCAATAACACAATGTCAGTAAAGGCGCCTTCCCCAACTACTGAACATGCAGTGACATAGTCATGTCCCCAATGTTGGTCAGGAAAGATATTTGACCAACTTCCACTATTTATTATCTTCCATAAATTGATACCGGGGTCTATTTGGATTGCTGCATAAACCATTTCCATGCAAGTGATGTCAGCCAAGAGCTGTTCTTTTGAGTTCCCTCGTCGCGCACTTTCCTTGCTATTCAGTGGTCCCGAATCGCCAAGTTTGTGCAACTTTTCTGCGGTGACAAGCCGTGTCAACTTTATTGGATCGAATAATGACGCATTAGGAATTTGGCGAGCCGAAACAGCGTTGGCCTCTTTTAATAAGCTACCTTTTCGTTGCCGATAGAAAAATACTGTTTTCGGCGCCACCAGAAAATTGAATCCCCGTGCTCTCAGCTCACAATTTAAATGCCAATCTTCAAAAGCAAATCCTTGAGTCAATCTCAAATCGTCAAATTGCAAATCAGCAAAAATGTCTCGGCGCAAGAATATTCTGGAAATATAGGGGTGGCCATAAACAAAATCAGCGGTCTCAACGACAGAGTCATTAAAATATTTCGCAACCCAATATGCGTCTCCAAATGCCACCAAGTATTCGGGGAACACAACAGAATTTGGATTAGTTTCTGCCATTTTGTGCATTGCGGAGATGCAGTTATAAGAAACCAAATCATCCGCGTCTGCCAACCAAACGTACACCCCTTTGGCTGCGGCAATGCCGGTATTACGGGCGGGACCAAGTGAACCATGGTCCGCTTCAACATAACGGACTGCTTCGAATCCTGAGAAGTTCGCCCCCTTTGCCATCGTACGCACCAAATCGTCTGAACGATCAAAAACGACAACTAATTCACTATGAATACCTTCGTATTTCGCAAAAGCAGCGGCCTCATTGAGCGACTTAATTGTCCTAAGTATGAAACTCGATTCGCGATGAATATTCAGTACGACAGAAATATCTAGTTCCATAGATTCAATCAGGTTCAGTTATTAAAAAAATTAAAGAGTAAATATCACTTAAGAATTCTGCAGTTACGAGAGCAGATGAAATAAAAATTTGGTTTGAGCTTGCTCAAATTTTGGACTTAAATTTTTTTAGCATGCAAAAAAAGAAATGCCGTGTGGGTTAATGATTAGGAAAACCTGCTGGCATTCAACAAAATTGGATAGTCTCGAACAAAAATCCAGGGCGCCACTTAGAGCTGCAGCGACCATTTAATTAATTAAATTTCATGATGAACACTTGACGACAATTTTAGTATGCCCAAATCCCAAACATACCCATAAAGAGCTGCTGGCAAAGTCGGATCATCCCATTTAATATAGTCAAAGTATGAGTTATATTCCCGCAGAAAATTTGTCTGCCCGATACTTGGTTCGCCACCAACAACTGCTACACATCGCCAACCCTCTTGTATGCTCTGCTTAAGCTGAGCCAAGTCAACAGGGAACTGCTCCGTTTCAAAGTATTTTATCTTTGAGGAATCATACGCAACTGATTTTTGCTTTAACCAACTTTCTGAGAACAACCTTCTTACAATATTAGTTTTTCTGAATTGCGCAACTGTGTCGCTAGCAGTAACTGAATGGCTGTGAACCCGATGACGATAAAGCGCCTGCGGCACATATTGCATTCGCCCATGCTCTGCAATTTTTAATGCCAGATCCCAGTCTTGTACTCCTGAAAATTTGGCGTTGCAACCGCCAACAGCTATATATTTCTCTTTTTTGATGATCTTGAGGTGTGATGCCACCATCCCATCCAACAAATCTGCTCTTATCTCTTGTTGGGATGTAAAGTGGATATTCTCATACCCGCCGTATGCTGCTACACGGACTGTCGCACCGCTCTCATCAATATCTTTACGATCTGTGAAAAAATAGTCCACCTCAGGATACGACTGAATTTGTTCATTAATGACTGAAAATGCGCCGGGTTCAAGTTCATCATCGCAATCAAGAAAGGCGATATATTTCCCTTTTGCTAGAGAAACCGCTTTGTTCTGGCAATTGCTGATACCCATATTCACTTCATTGACAATAATTGTTAGGCGATCCAATTTATTTTCCAACAAATTCATTAACTTGGTTACCTGCGGATCTATCGATGCGTCGTCAATGCAAATTACCTCAATCGAAATATTTCCCTGATTTGCGATTGATGCCAAACATTTTTCAAGGTAATCAAAATGGCCATAAATCGGCACCACTACTGAAATAACGGGCACAGCACTTCCTGTCAGGCACGAACTCAAACGACCAATGAGCGATTCGGAAATGACAAATGGCGCATCAATCAAAAGAGAAATGGAAGTTGCGACCATTGGCTCCGTATTGTCCTTAGGTACTTTTGATTCCGCCATCGTCTCTGGGCGCTGAAGGCTTGCAATTTCGCTCCGGTATTGTGGACTACTGCGGTAGCACTGTTCGAACCACGAAACCACAGATTCAAAAAAGAGGGGTGAGCGCCCGTCTAATTTCGAATTTATTTTTAATCCGGCCTCTAACCAAGACTTACCCATATTCATATATGAGCGCCGCATGCTGTGGCTATGCTGCCGATAAACAGCCATGTGGCAATTAAGATAGGCAAAACAAACCCCCTCCAGCGCAAGTCCCGTCCAAAACATCCAGTCCTCTTTTGCACGTGCTCCTGTGTCGAATAAATGCCCCTTAATCAGGCTGCGTCGAAATAACCCGCAATGAATTGGGATGGCAAATCCGCGCTCCCACGTAAATAAGAAATCATCCAAGGTCAGATCGAATTTAGCGATTGCTTCCTCAGATTTTGTGAATTCATTGCGATTTTCATCGCACAGGACAAAATTACAAACCGAGACGTCAATTTTCGGATTGCAGCGGAACTGATTGATTTGCCGGTCGATTTTTTCTGGCGTCAGAATATCGTCAGCATCTAGAAACTGGATGAACGCCCCCTTTGCCAATGCAACTCCAGTGTTTCGTGCGCCTGACAGTCCGGCATTTGTTTGTCTGTGCAGTACAATTAAGTCAGGTGCAAGGCTCTTAGCCTCACTCAGATATTGCCCGGTTTTTTTATCCGTGCTACCGTCATCCACTATGATTATTTCTAAACTTTCAGTACAGGCCGCCAAGACAGATTGAACGCATTCATATAAAAACCTCCCTTGATTGTAGCAAGGGATGACCACGGTAATGGTTGGGGAATCATTCGAAACGAGAGACATTCTTTGGCCAGGATCCGTTTCATTGTCATCGTTCAAATACCCTGACACTTCAGCCACAGTCGCGACAAACGAACGCCAGCCATGCCGCTGGTTGATGAGATTATAGAGTGCGCGCGCTCTTCTTCTGGCTTCATTAGTATCGGAGAAAATACTGTTGAGGGCGTCAGCATAGTCTTTATCTGAAGGATCTACAGACAACGGGTATCCGGTTTCATTGGTAATTAACTCGATGACCCCTCCAACCACGGGCGCTATGATCGGAATACCTAACGCTCCAACCTCGAGCAAAATATTGGGCATTCCTTCCCACTTTGAGGTAAACAGGAATGCGTCAAAATGGTGCTGCTCAACCCACTGAAACGGTGAAGAAAAGCCCCCTTCATAAAACAGATTGGGCAATGAAGGTAAACCAACGCCGTCGTTGAGTACGACGTGTCCAAAGACATGGAAGTCGGCCTGATCATAAACTTCAACTATCCGCAAAAATAGATCCACTCTTTTTTCTGCATCCAGCCTGCCGGCCCACAGAACTTTAGGCCGTATATTTTTAGGATGACTGTCGTCGAAATCTGGAACGAACATTATTTTCCCAGCATCCTCGGCATCAAGGAGGCGACATGGCTGATATACGGCCAGCATCCTGTTTCTTGTGGCCTCGTCGAATGCATATTCAAGAGTGGCATCCTGTATGAAACGATTGTTATCTGACAGCAGTGCTGTCAGATGGGGCATTCCTTTTTTGAGAAAGTAGGCCGCATAGCCAACTTTTTGTTTCCCATCCGCCGCGAACTGAAATGCAAAAATGCTCGCGTATATGTTCACAAGTTTTTTGAGTCGATCACCTTCTTCAAGTATCAAGTTCCAAGCAACTTCACTATTTATGTTATGAAAACTATGAGGTTTTAACGCCAGTAATAAATCACGAAGTAGGTTTTGTTTTCGAACATAACTGGTATGTGGCCGCAAATAATCATCAAAGGAAATCACCGTAACGCCGTCGGGGATCGCGACTTGGTCACTGACCAAGGACCGATCTGTTACCAAGAGCACGACCGATTGATGAGATTTGAGATCGCGAATAGCTTTGGCGAAGTTTATTGCAACGAGTTCGGCACCGCCAGTTGAAAGAAATGGCAACGCTAACCAGTTGCTGGCGGGTCCAAATTTCGTGGACTGCTCTGCGATGATCCTGATTATTTTAGAAAGCGCAAGCTCACATTCATAGTCCCGCTTTAGTGACGGCGTGTTCGCACCATCAATGACATATTTGCCTACCGCCTTGACTAATGCTGATGCATTTGCGGAACCTTGAAAAATTAAAAATAATGGTTGTAACTTCTGGCGAAGATACCATTTCGTACGTTGAGACAGTGGGAGACCATGATAGATCCTGCGCACAATTGCACGAAATTTTATGTGATTCATGTTTTGACATGACCCTAACTGACGTTATGATTAATAGTTTAAATTGATTAGTCAAAACCATTCGGATTTTGTTCCTGCCATCGCCAGTGATCGATACACATCGTTTCCATAGTTCGCTGCGCTTGCCAGCCCAGTAAATTAGCGGCAAGAGTTGGATCTGCGAAACACGAGGAAATATCACCCTCCCTGCGGCTCGCGAAATTCACGGGAACAGATTTACCACTCGCCGATTCAAATGCCTTAACAACTTCTAATACGCTGGTGCCATTTCCTGTACCCAAATTTAAAGTCAGACACTGAGGAAATTCAAGCCGCTCCAATGCTTTCAGGTGACCGGCCGCCAAGTCAACGACATGAATATAGTCTCGGACGCCGGTGCCGTCTGGTGTTGGGTAGTCATTACCCCAAACATTCAATTGATTCAGTTTGCCTGATGCGACCTGTGCAACAAATGGCATCAAATTATTAGGGATACCACGCGGATCCTCACCAATCAAGCCACTTTCATGAGCACCAACCGGATTGAAATAGCGCAATATTCCGATATTCCAGTCTGGTGAAACTTTGAAATGGTCGCGCAGGATTTCTTCGCAGATTAATTTTGACCGTCCATAAGGATTGGTGACTGACAGCGGATGATCTTCGGTCAGCGGTAAAAAAATAGGATCTCCATAGACTGTCGCGGATGAGCTGAAGACCAAGGTTTTTACACCGATATTTTTCATGGCCGCAATTAACCGTAAAGTACCCACAACGTTGTTATCATAGTATTCCAACGGTTTTTCAACCGACTCACCTACTGCTTTTAGTCCGGCAAAATGAATCACCGCAGTACATTCGTGCTTCTTCAAGGCTGCTTCAAGTTCAGCTTGATCTCTCACATCGGCATTAATCAGAATCGGTCTTTTACCCGTAATTTTTTCAATTCGGTTAATTGATTCAGGCTTGCTGTTTGAAAAATTATCAAATGCGACAACTCGATATCCGGCTTCCAGTAATGCCACACATGTGTGAGAGCCAATGTATCCAGCTCCCCCAGTGACTAAAATACTTTTCATAAAAAAACCTCTGCATCTTGCAATTTTTTAGCGGCCAAATCTTTGTTGGATATTGTTGGGGCCGATTCAATAGGCCATTCAATCGCCAAAGTCGGATCATTCCACGCTAAGCTACGTTCAAATTCTGGGGCCCAGTAATCCGTGGTTTTATATAGGAACTCTGCGGTTTCTGAGACCACCAAAAAACCATGTGCAAATCCTTCCGGCACCCAGAACATGCGCTTATTTTCGGCAGACAGTTCAACTGAAACATGCTGTCCGAATGTTGGCGAACTCATACGAAGATCAACCGCAACATCGAATACCGTGCCATGAACAACCCGGACTAATTTTCCCTGCGGTTTTTTGATCTGATAATGCAAACCGCGCAATACCCCTTTGACCGATCTGCTGTGGTTATCTTGAACGAACCCCACATCTGTACCAATTAATTCGTTAAATTTTTGCTGATTGAAGCTTTCAAAAAAAAAGCCTCGCTCATCACCAAATACTTCAGGCTGAATAATTTTCAATTCAGGTATCGACGTCGCTATTATTTCCATGGATACATCTTTTCGTCCAATAATCGCAGTAAATACTGGCCATATCCGTTCTTTGCCAACGGCATCGCTAATTTCATCAACTGCTCCCGACCTATAAATCCCTTACGAAAGGCAATCTCTTCTGGGCACGCGACCTTCAACCCCTGCCGGTGTTCAATGGTCTGAATAAAATTGCTCGCTTCCATCAGACTTTCATGGGTGCCGGTATCGAGCCATGCGTAGCCGCGGCCCATTATTTCTACGTTCAGCTTTTCCTGCTCCATGTAGAGCCGGTTGAGATCGGTGATTTCGAGTTCGCCGCGTGCCGACGGCTTCAGACTGGCGGCAAGCTCAGCCACAGTTGAGTCATAAAAATACAATCCGGTCACCGCATAATTACTTTTAGGCTGCTCTGGCTTTTCTTCCATGCTGGTCGCCCTGCCCTTTTCATCAAATACCACAACACCATAACGTTCAGGATCTTTGACATGGTAGGCAAATACTGTCGCGCCGCTTTCACGGCTCATAGCGGTGGTCAGCTGCGACTCAAGATTATGACCATAAAAAATATTATCGCCAAGTACTAAAGCAGTCGGCGCATCTCCGATAAAATCCTTACCAATAATAAACGCCTGCGCCAGGCCATCTGGACTGGGCTGCACCGCATATTCAAAATTCAGTCCCCACTCCTTACCATCGCCAAGCAACTGCTCAAAGCGTGGCGTATCCTGAGGCGTCGAAATAATTAAAATATCCCGAATCCCGGCCAGCATCAAGGTGCTCAGCGGATAGTAGATCATCGGCTTGTCGTACACCGGCAGCAGCTGCTTTGATACGGCCTGGGTTACCGGATAAAGACGGGTGCCGGAGCCGCCCGCCAAAATTATTCCCTTGCGAGGCTTCATTATTTTTTCTCGCTCAGTTCAGTCAACATTCTTGTTATCCCATGCTGCCAGTCAGGCAGTACCAGCCCAAAGGTCTGTTGTAATTTCTCAGTATTTAGTCGCGAATTAAATGGGCGTGGTGCCGGCAGGGGATAAGCGCTGGCCGGTATTGGTTTGATTGCCTCAGGGGCCACCTTGATCGGCATGCCGGAGGCGCGCGCCGTTTCAATGACAAACCGGGCATAGTCGTACCAGCTGGTTACATTGCCCGCAGCCAGATGATAAAGGCCGCTGACTTGCGGATGCAACAGGGCATGTCGAAGGCTATGCGCGGTCAGGTCAGCAATTAGCTCGGCACCGGTAGGCGCGCCAAACTGGTCGTTGATTACATTTAATTGTTCACGCTCAGAAGCCAGCCGCAACATGGTCTTGGCAAAATTTGCTCCACGGGCGGCATAGACCCAGCTGGTTCTGAAGATCAGATGCTGACATCCGGCAGCGGCCACCGCCTGTTCACCTTCGAGCTTGGTTTTTCCGTAGACGCTTAGTGCGCCGGTGGCATCGCTTTCCTGCCAAAAGTGTTCGCCACTGCCATCAAAGACATAGTCGGTGGAGTAATGAATCAGCCAGGCACCAAGTTTTTTTGCTTCCGCTGCCAGCACACCTGGTGCCAGCGCATTGACGATACGTGCCTGCTCGACGTCAGTTTCGGCCTTGTCGACGGCGGTGTAGGCTGCGGCATTGACGATCATATCCGGGGCGAGCTTGCGCACGGTTTGCGCCAGTCCTTCCAGATTGGCCAGATCGCCGCAATAGTCGCTCGAGGCCGAACTTAGCGCGATCACTTCACCCAACGGTGCCAGGCTGCGTTGCAGCTCCCAGCCCAGCTGGCCGTTTTTACCTAGCAGGAGTATCTTCAAACGGCACGCTCACTGTAATTTTTGTCGAGCCAGGTCCGGTAGGCGCCTGACTGCACATTGGCGACCCAGTCCTGGTGCTCAAGATACCAGGCCACGGTTTTGCGGATACCGGTGTCAAACGTTTCGGCCGGCTTCCAGCCCAGTTCGCGCTCGATCTTGCTCGCGTCGATGGCGTAGCGCCGGTCGTGGCCGGGGCGGTCGGTTACCGATACAATTTGTTTGCGGTAGCTGGTGCTGTCGCTGCGCGGACGGGCTTCGTCGAGCAGATCACAGACGATATGGACAATGTCAAGATTCGGTTTTTCGTTCCAGCCGCCTACGTTGTAGACCTCGCCAACCTGGCCTGCTGCCAGTACCCGGCGTATGGCGCTGCAGTGATCTTTTACATATAGCCAGTCGCGAATCTGCTGGCCGTCACCATAGACTGGCAATGGTTTGCCGGCCAGCGCATTGACAATCATCAGGGGGATCAGCTTTTCCGGGAAATGGTAGGGGCCGTAGTTGTTGGAACAGTTGGTGGTCAGTACCGGCAGGCCGTAGGTGTGGTGGTAGGAGCGCACCAAGTGATCGCTGGCGGCTTTGCTGGCAGAGTATGGGCTGTTCGGTTCGTAGCGATGCTGTTCGGTAAAGGCGGGCGCGTCTTTGGTCAGTGAGCCGTAGACTTCGTCGGTGGACACGTGCAGAAAGCGGAAATGCTGTTTTGCTTCGTCGGCCAGCTGGTTCCAGTAGGCGCGCACCGCTTCGAGCAGGTGGAAGGTGCCAACGATATTGGTTTGAACAAAATCTTCGGGGCCGTGGATGGAGCGGTCAACATGGCTCTCGGCGGCAAAGTTGAGCACGGCGCGTGGCTGGTGCCGTGCTAACAGGGCGTCTAGCAGAGCACGGTCGCCAATATCGCCCTGCACAAAAATATGGCGGGGGTTGCCTTGCAAAGAATTCAGATTCTCCAGATTGCCGGCATAGGTCAGCTTATCGAGATTGATGACGGGTTCATCCGACTGGGCCAGCCAGTCCAGCACAAAATTTGAACCGATAAAACCGGCTCCACCTGTTACTAGTATCATTTTTTTTACCTGCGATTAATGCGCTTCTTATTTTTTTTAAGCCTCAAGAAAACTGGCCTGCACCGCTCATGGGCAGTGGCTACCTGATACAACCTTTGCATTTTAAAATCTTGTTATTGTATTACACTGCAACTACTTTGCTGCTCAATTTGAGCAAATTGCATCAATGTTGGGCGCTCTGGTGGTGCGCTGGCTTTCCGTGGATAATTTGGAATTGTTCGGCGCCACAGTATACAGGGTGCGAGTCGTTCGCAGGTTAAATGGGGGACTTTATTTGTTGAAACAGTTGGTAACGCGACATATTGGGGCAGTTGCGCACCAGGCAGGATTGGGCTTGGGGTGGTTGACATCGGCCTGGGGGTTGTGAAATCGATATGGTGTACGTAATACGTGGGGCGTATTCGCCGAAAAATTTAAATATTACTGAATCAGGATGCTGCGGGTATGAACCCGAATTTTGTCAGCGCCCTGATCCAGCGCGTGGGCATTACGTTGTACTGAGGGAGTACCCGGACATAATGTACGGGTATCCCTTCAGTACAAGTGTTTCATAATCAGTGGCCGAATTCGCGCTCTTTGTCGGCGGGTAGGTAACTGACCAGGTTCTGCCGTTCCCGCGAAATTAAACGTAATTCGCGCATCTATGCTGGCGGGCCAAATGATCCGCGCAGTAACCCGACACGTCCCAGTGTGGCAAGCCATTCTGCATCGCCGACGTCCGTCTTACGCCCTGGTACGTGCTTAAAACGGCGAGCATTGACCGCCACCAAGGCCCGAATACCGACAGCCTCCAGCGCTGCATAGAGACTTTTCCAGTAGATGGCGGTGCTTTCCATGACGACTTGATCGGGGCGCAATGCTGCAGCCCATTTAGCCAGCTCACGTCGATCTCGTTTGAACGCACCAAACTGCCGCTGTTCAATGCGACTTGTGCCATCTGCCTCTTCGATGAGTGCACACGCCGTGATCTGTGCCTGATGGATATCGAGCCCGATGACGCGCTTATATAGAGTAGCAAGTTCCATATTTCCTCCATTCGAGTTAAAATTTTGAACGGAAGTTGACGGGTGCCAGAACTGGAATTGCCTGGAGGCGAAATCGCCAACGGCCTGATTAACGTGCGCTCTCTAACGAGGCAATCCGGGGTACGAGTCAGTTATGCGAGCCACGTTAGCGTCGGGGTGTTACCACCACAATACGTTGCGACTTCTTTCCGTCATCTTCCACCCCATATTTTAGTTCTTTCATCGTCAGGGGTGGCGATAATCGCCATGACCGTTAGCGTAATACGCCGCTGGTGGTTACGGTGAGCGGACTCTAACCAGATTGTTTGTTGTTTTACGGGTGGCGGCGGATTACGCTAACGCTAATCCGCCCTACTTGCTACTTGCGTCCAAGGTCGCGCCGGTCGATAAACTGAGGCTGCTGCTGGTGGCATTGTTTGCTGTGGTCTTTTTGAACGAGCGACCGAGTCTGCGAGAATATTGCGGTATGGCGCTGGTGGGATTGGGTGTGCTTGTTCTGGGCTTCAAAAAGTAACAGCCCGGCTGTTTTGGAGGCAGCCGGGGTTTTTTATCAGTTTGCTGCGGCAATTACTTGCCGATTGCCTGACTATTTTGATTCAACTGCTGATTCAGTGCGCGCTGGTCGGTCTTGGTGATATGGCCTTTATCCTGCGAGGCCATGGCTTTTTCTTCACCGCGGATAGTCTTGTCATTGGCGCGCAGGGTTTTGGCCTGGGTTTTGCTGATTTCGCCTTCCTTGACTTCCTTGGTGATGCGCTTGTTCTGGTTTTGCACCCGGTCGTTGACTTCGGTGCGACGTGGGTGGTCTTTCTGCCACTGGGTTTCCTGGGCCGATGCTGGTGCCGAGAAGAGTGCGCCGAGTGTGGCGAAAGCGGCTAATGTCATCGTGATGCGTGTGGTGGTGTTCATGTTGGTTTCCTTTGTTGGCAGATGATCAGAATGTTGTTTTAAGTATGCCGCTTCGTTCAGCATGATCCCTTAACGGCGGGGTGAAATGGTGGGCTGACAGGCATTACAAATTGTTGCAACTAAAAGAACTGGTCGCTGTTGTAGGGCGTATTAGCCTTGGCGTAATACGCCGTCACCGGTGGAACAACAAACAAGCTGCATGGAGTCCGGGTGGCGCAACCACCTGCGGCGTATTACGCTATTCGCTAATACGCCCTACGCGGTGGCTGTTTGGCGGATGCGTGTTTGTGTAGGGCGTATTAGCCTTGGCGTAATACGCCGTCACCGGTGGAACAACACACAAGCTGCATGGAGTCCGGGTGGCGCAACTACCTGCGGCGTATTACGCTATTCGCTAATACGCCCTACGCGGTGGCTGTTTGGCGGATGCGTGTTTGTGTAGGGCGTATTAGCCTTGGCGTAATACGCCGTCACCGGCAATACAACAAACAATCTGTATAGAGATCGAGTCGGTGCAACCACCGCTGGTGTATTACGTCGTTACTGGTCGCACACTACGTAATTTGTGTAGAGATCGGTTTGCTTAACCACCTGCGGCGTATTACGCTTAGGCTAATACGCCCTACTTTTTCGGTTCGGTGGTCAGGTGAAGAAATAGCCCCTTTTGCGAGGGGCTATTTTTGAAACGGACGTTCGATGGCAGGGCATTATTGGCACGGTATGACGATCAACCGATGGCGGCTTGTCACCTTAAAATTAATGCGTTGTTCTCGCTTTAGCCACCGAAACAGATCCAATTTCAGCACTCACCAGCGACTATTATTGTAAACGCACACCACGGGTATGTTAGTTCCATCAGCATAAGGCAGGGATTCCCATATGAAATACGCATCATGGAAGCCATTTCCATCTGGACTTGAGGACCACAGCCGATCGCTCCAAGAATACCCCCATCCGGCACCGGCAGTCGCATTGGAACCTGTAAATGACGTCAATTGTGATCGGCGACCCGAAAGTGCCTAGCTTCCGGCAACTTGAAAGTGCCTAATAGTTGCCACATCCACCATTATTTTATTCTGTATTTTCTTCCTGATTTTTCACTCCAAACTGTCTTTTCTTCGCACTTAGTCTTGTTCTGCCTTCGATTTATTGGTTTTTAACCATTTTATGCGGCGCATCATAGGGTCATGGAGGATTCCTCATGAGACCCACAAAACGTCGCCTCTGCCGGTGCTGTAAGCATTCGTTCGATGCCGACCACCGCAACACCCGCCACCAACAATATTGCAATGCACCCGCGTGCCGAAAAGCATCAAAAGCGGCGAGTCAACGCGCATGGACCAATAAGCCAGAGAACCGAGATTATTTCAGCGGACCTGAAGCGGTGGACCGGGTATGTTCTTGGCAAAAGGATCACCCTGAATACCGTGAGCAGCAAAAAGTTAAACGGGCCACTGCGTTACAAGATCACTGCCATGCGCAACCTATTGATATCAAACAGAAAAATGAGGCCGATAAAAATCCAGCAAAGATGGCTGAACCTGCGTTACAAGATGTCATCGGCCCGCAATCGCTGGTGTTTATTGGCTTTCTGGCCCATTTCTTCAATTTAACGTTACAAGATGACATAGCGTCCACCACTCGGAAACTGCAACAATTAGGCGCCGATATTACCACAGAGGATTGCCAGATGACGTCATCAAAACAGTTGATTTGTTCACAGCGCCGGCGCGAGGTGCCAGTACAGTTCAGTTGGATCGATCAGCGCCTGGTGCGTGAGCACTACCTCGATCAATTGGATGCCTATGCGATGGCGCTCTATCTGTTCCTGGTCACGGTGGCCGATGCTCAGGGACTAAGCTGGTATGGGGATGGAGCAATCGCACGGATTTTATCAATGGATACTGAGCGTTTGCACCGCAGCCGCACAGGCTTGATTCAGGCACAGCTACTGGCATACGTCCCACCGGTCTACCAGATCCTTGCGTTAGACAAGCCGCTCCCACCTAAAGCCGCACCACACCCCACGATGGTGCCAGCACCGACATCCACGCTGACAACCACTGACATATCGGCGAGTACGACAGTGCAAGCGCATCTGAAGGCACTTCATGATGCACTCGGTAAGCGCCCATGATTACCTATGAACTCTGGTGCCAGATTCGAGATTGCCGTGATCGGCAGCATATGAGTTTGAGCCAGATCGCCGCAGCACTTCATTTACACCACCGCACGGTAGCGAGCTGGGTTGATATATGCTGCATTACGAACCCAGAAAAAAAGTACCCCGGCCGAGCGTATTGGACCCCTTCAAAGGAGAAGTCACTCGGCTGCTCGATACACACCCGTTCAGTGCCCAGCAGATCTTCCAGCGGCTGCGTGAAAACAACTACGCCGGTGGCTACAGCACGGTTAAAAAATATGTCCGTCTCATACGGCCCAAACATCGATCTGCGTTCCTCACGTTGGTGTTCGCACCGGGCGAAGCGGCGCAGGTTGACTGGGGCAGTTGGGGCACGATTGGCGTGGGTCAAACACGTCGGCAACTGAGCTTCTTCGTCATGGTGTTGTGCCATAGCCGGCGCATGTATTTGGAGTTCTTTGTCGCGCAGACGATGGAGCATTTCCTGGTAGCGCATGAACATGCCTTTGCAGCTTTCAATGCGGTACCGAGTCGGATCATGATCGACAATTTAAAAACTGGCGTACTCAGTCATTTAGCGGGTTGTGCGCCGATATTTAATCAACGCTATCTGGATTACGCCCGTCACTGTGGCTTCACGATTACGGCCTGTAATGTAGCTTCAGGGTGGGAAAAAGGCCGAGTTGAAAATGGTGTCGGCTATGTCAAAAAGAACTTCCTCAACGGTCTGGAATTGGGCGATTTCAATGCAGTCAATCCAGCCGCACAATTGTGGTTGGACACGGTTGCCAATGTCCGCATTCACGCCAAAACGCATCAGCGTCCGATCGACATGTTTGAACAAGAACGGGCACATCTGCAGCCCTGCAATCCGGCCCCCTATGATATTGGCCGCATCAGCACGGCACGGGTGTCCAAGCAATTTCGTGTGGCCTTTGATGCTAATCGTTACTCCGTACCGGTGCACTACGTAGGCATCATCGTGATCCTCAAAGCTTATCCGGAGCGCGTTTGCATTTACTACGCCGATCAACTCATCGCCTGGCATCTGCGCAGTTACGAGCGCGGTCAAGATATTGAAAACCCGGATCATCCGAAGGTGCTTGTTGAGCAGCGCAAAAATGCTCAGGCGCAGCGCCTGCTGTTGCGCTTCCTGTCTCTGACCCCACAAGCCGGAAAATACCACGAAGGACTGATGGTGCGCCGAGCTAACTGGCGCAATCATGTCGCCAAGATCAATGCCCTTGCAGAAATTTACGGGGTTGCTGAAACAGGCCGTGCCATTGAAGATGCGCTGGTGTTTGATGCCTTCAGTGGCGAATACATTACCAACTTGCTTGAAGCTCGTGCCCGCGAACTACCACAAGCAAGTCCCTTGCAATTGACACGGCGGCAGGACCTACTCGACATGACGATTGCCGAGCCCGATCTCTCCCTATATGAACTGAGCCATCATGAAAACAAAAGCTGACATCGCCAAACCTGACCTCGGATGTGATATGGCCGTATTACATGAGCAACTGCTGGCTATGCACATGCCGTATATGAATGAACACTTTGAATCGTTAGGACAGAAGGCGGCTTTAGATCAGTCGCCGCATGTAGATTACCTGGCTGAATTGATCGATGGCGAAAGCAATCAGCGCAACGACCGCACAACATTACGACGCATTGTAGCTGCACGATTGCCGGTATTAAAAACGATTGACCAGTTTGACTGGAGCTGGCCGAGCAACATCAATCAATTACAGGTCCGGCATTTATTTCGTCTTGGCTTTCTAAAGGATAAGGCGAATATTATCTTTGTTGGCAGTGTTGGTTTAGGAAAGAGTCACTTGGCAACTGCACTGGTTCATACTGCCTGCTTGCAGGGTCATTCGGCGTTATTTACTTCGGCCGCCGAGATCATCAACTCACTCTCGGCTTCGCAAGCAGCTGGCGGATTCAAGCGTGAAATGAACAAATATCTGAAGCCATCTGTGCTCGCTATTGACGAGCTTGGATACCTTCCGATCGATAAATTTGGTGCTGACTGTCTGTTCCAAATTATTAGTGCGCGTTATGAACGTAGCTCTACTATCGTGACCTCTAACCGGGCATTCAAACACTGGGCTGAAATCTTTAACAACGACAGTACGCTGACATCAGCCTTGCTTGATCGACTTCTGCACCATGCTGAAACCATCCTCATTGAGGGGAAAAGTTACCGCATGAAGGATCAGATTGAAAATTTGAAGCCTTAATCAAAAGAAGGCATGGCATGCTGGCTGCGCCAGCGTGCCATGCCTGACCTCGCCGACAATCTGCCTGCATCACTCTCTCAACAGTATTCAATTGGTCTCGGATTCGTCATGACATAAGGATGAATAACGAAGTCGCGCTCTTCGGGAGAATTATGTTGAGCTGAAAATACGGAAATATAAAATCAGATCACCCAATTGCACTAGGCACTTTCAAGTTGCCCAAAGCTAGGCATATTCACGCTGCCGCGCACAGAAATCAGGGCTCCGAACAAATTCCGAGCCCTGATTTTTTCACCACCAATTCATAAACATTAAGCACAAATATTCGTCAAAAAATTAAAGATACGGCCGCAATTTTTTAGACTGGCACTTATTTATATAGTTCTTCCTGAAACTTCCGCACGTCAGCTGTTTTAAAGTAATACAGCCTGCCTATTTTCTTGTGCTTAATCGGAAAACCATCCTCCGAATTAATCTGATTGCGGATAGTTTGTTCTGGAATTCCTAGCCGATAAGCTACCGTTCCTAAGTTGACATTCCATATTTCTTCGGTTTCCTTCGGAAATGGCTTAACTTTCTTCTTCCTTGATCTTGACATGATTTCTCCCATTGCCTCCGTTCCTTTGGTCAGGAGGCTAAAAAAAATGCATCATTTCTGATGCTACCTTTTTTGAGGAAATAGTCGCGGAGGACGTTCTTCTAGCGGGACAAAGACACTTTTGAATGGCTCATTTTTTGGAATTCTAATTTCATATAGAGGTTTGACCCATGGAACTCGGCAACCTTCTTTTGCAAGCTTCAGTGCCTTTATTCGCGCCGACGCAATCGGTGTCAAGGAAAGTACTGCCGCCATAAACCACACCAAGGACATAACTTGACCAAAGTCAAAAACAAATAACCCAGATGCTGTGGCGATGAAACTAAAAAATATAGCTCCAAAGTACCCACATTTCAAATGCGCATCAACGATTTGCTTCTTTTCGTTCATTTGTCAGTTTTCACTCAATTTGCTTAAATTTTTTAATATCAAACCTAAAGCAGGTTTAACGTCCAGTTAAATTTTCCGTTGACATATTTTTTCAACACAGCCCAGTTCAGTGGAAGCCAATACTGCGCTTTTCCGAAAACTTGGGGAGCGAAAGAGACGCTACTCCCTCGCCTAAACGCATTGATTTAGTGAACGCCTCGTTAACCAATCTAGTAACTCGTCGCAGATCAATATCGATCCGCTGTGACAATGTCTCGCAGCTACTTTCGTCTAATTCAATAGTTCGTCTTGTAGCCAAACATAAATTCCTAACAATTTCTCGAATGATGCGCAGCCTTTGAGCTGGTTTGGGCGGAGGAACATCGAACACCTCTACGCGTGACAGCAGTGCGGGAGGAACATCCACAATACTGTTCGCAGTCATAATAAAAATTATGCGGCTAGCATCAAATTCCAACTCAAAAAATTCATCCTTGAACTTTGTTCCGCTGCCCGCATCAAGCAAATCAAGCAGCACCGGTAAAACCGGATAGGTGGCATCTTTAATTTTTTCGACTTCATCGATTACTAGAACCGGTGCTGCTGAATCACCTTCAGCGAGCAAAGTAAATATCATGCCCGGTCGTGCACCTGCCCACCCGGTATGTGATCCCGTCATTTGAAATCCACCTTGAGACCCGCCCGCACTTATTTTCTCCGTACAAACACCCAAGGCCTTGGCGAGTTGCGTTGCCAAATAAGTTTTGCCGATGCCAGGTTCACCGAGTAAGAGGATCGGGCTAAGTCGAAATTTATTTGGCTTCATTGCTGCGGAAAGCGTGAGATCTATTTGCAGACGCTGTATGGGTTCAACAAGGTTTTCGAAGTTAGACTTTGCTGCCTCCAACTTAGAATAAGCTGCTTTGCAATTCGGTAAAGAACGTTCACCGTTGTTCTTTTGCGCACTCTGCAATATTCGCGCTCCGGCAGCCCGTCGGTCGTCCTTTAATTCATTGAACCGAAATGCGGTTCGTTCCAACGAATTCGGATCAAAGACTTGAACGCTAGCCTGCCGCTTAATTTTCTTCGAAACTTTGCCTGTAGCTTGCACAACATTTGTCCAGTGCAAGTATGACGCAGCGACCATTGCCTCCATTTCCTCAGTCGTCATCGACGAAACCTTCTTACTAAAGCGCCCCACCCATTCCGCAGCGGCGTTCTGTCGAAACGCATTGTGACCGGGCCGAAATGATAAATGGGTATTCTGGCCGATCGTGACCACCGATTCTGGTCTATCGTGACCGACCATTCTGGCGCATCGTGACCGCTCATTCCGGTCTATCGTGACCGATTTCAAGCCCGACCAGAATCGGCGGTCACGATAGCAGAATCATCGGTCACGATACCGGAATGGTGTCGTACAGCACCGTGATGATGTTACGCATAGAGCAACCGAACGGGTACGCTTCCAGTTTGTCTGGAGACAACGTGCCCGTACAAAGGATCACTATGCGTAAGATAAAAGACGTATTACGTTTAAAACTGGATGCCAAACTATCGCACCAGCAGATTGCCGCAGCACTGGGGATTTCAAAAGGAGTCGTCACCAAGTATGTCGGCCTGGCCGCCGTTGCCGGTTTGGACTGGTCGGCGGTGCAAGATGTAGACGACACCGAGTTGGCGCACCGGCTTTTGGTCACGCCAGAACGGACCCGAGACCATGTCCAGCCAGATTACGCCAGGCTGCATCACGAACTGCGGCGCAAGGGGATGACGCTGATGTTGCTATGGGAAGAGTATCGTGCCGATTATGCCCAGCACCAGACCTATGCCTACTCACAGTTCTGCGTGAATTACCGGCAGTTTGCCAAACAGCTCAAACGCTCTATGCGCCAGATTCACCGGGCTGGCGAGAAACTGTTCATTGATTATGCTGGTCCGACTATCGGTCTCACTGATGGTAGCCGTGCCCACATCTTCGTCGCTGCTCTGGGCGCATCGAGCTACACCTATGCCTGTGCTACGCCGCGTGAGACGATGGCCGACTGGCTCACTTCGACAGCGCGTGCGCTGCGCTTCTTCGGCGGGGTACCGCAGTTGATTGTTCCCGATAATCCGAAGGCTATGATCGCCGACGCCAATCGCTACGAACCACGCAGTAACGACACCGTACGCGATTTTGCGCGCCACTACGGCACCTCCATCTTGCCAGCCCGTCCGCGTCATCCTCAGGATAAAGCGAAGGCCGAATCAGCAGTGCAGATCGTCGAGCGCTGGATCATGGCGCGTCTGCGACATCAGCAATTTAGCAGCGTCCACGAGGTCGATGTCGCCATCGCACCGCTGCTGAGCGTACTTAACGATAAGCCGTTTCAGAAGCTACCCGGTAGTCGCGCCAGTGCGTTTGCCCAACTCGATGTCCCGGCGCTACGGCCTTTGCCATTGCAATGTTATGAGATGGCGCATTTCAAGACTGTCAGGGTGCATAACGATTACCACGTTGAGATCGGCCGCCATCACTACAGTGTGCCGCAAGCCCTGGTCGGTCAGGTGCTGGAAGCCCGGATGACAGCGACGACAGTGGAAATCCTGCATCGCGGTCAACGTGTCGCCAGTCATCCGCGCAACAGTGGCGAAGGCGGGTTCACCACCGACACCCTGCATATGCCGGTGGCGCATCGTGCGCAATTGGAATGGACGCCACAGCGACTGATTCACTGGGGACAGACCATCGGTACGGCGACAGCGGAGGCGGTGACGCGTCTGATGGCCGAGAACAGACATCCCGAGCACGGCTACCGTGCCTGTCTTGGTCTGCTGTCATTGGCCAAGCGCTACGGCAAGCCACGTCTTGAAGCAGGATGCATGCTGGCCTTACAGCTCGGTGCCTGCCAATACCGCCACGTCCGTGACATTCTCAAAAATAACCGTGATCGCACACCGTGTGCCCCAGTTGGCGATTGGGTCAGTCCTGACCATGCCCATGTGCGTGGCCCTGATTACTATCAATGAGGATGTCAACGATGATGATGCATACCACTCTGGCCCAATTGCGGACCTTAAAACTCGATGGCTTAGCGACCGGACTGGAGGAACAATTGACGCAGGCCAGTATGGCGGCGATGAGTTTCGAGGAACGTCTGGCACTCTTGGTTGATCGCGAAGTCCATTGCCGCAATGACCGCAAGCTCCTGCGCCTGCTTAAGAACGCCCACCTGAAATACGCACAAGCGGCGATTGAAGACATTGATGCCCGCTCGGGGCGTGGCATCGACCGCCGTGAAGTGATGAGTCTGGCGCTGGGAGATTGGGTCAGTGCTGGCCACAGCATTCTCATTACCGGACCGACCGGTGCTGGCAAATCGTGGCTGGCCTGCGCACTGGCACAGTACGCCTGTCGGCGCGGATACTCTGCTGTTTATCAACGCGTACCCCGTCTACAGGAAGAACTACGCATCCGGCACGGCAGCGGCAGCTTTGGGAAATGGCTGCTCCAACTCGCCAAGATCGATGTCTTGGTACTTGATGACTGGGGCATGGGCGCGATCGACAGCACGACCCGTTCCGACTTGCTGGAGATGATTGACGACCGGGCGGCAAACAGAGCGACGATTATTACCAGTCAACTTCCTGTTGACCATTGGCATGCCTGGATTGGCGACGCCACTATTGCCGACGCCATCCTGGACCGCATTCTGCAGCGCAATCATCGGCTGACACTGACCGGCGATTCACTGCGTGGCGCAGAACGACCTAAAACCAGCAAAAAGGAGAAAACTATCGACCCATCGTGACCGCAGACATTACAATTTAACCGCGTAACAACATCGCAGGCGCAGCGGTCACGATCGGCCAGAATGAGCGGTCACGTTGACCAGAATACGCAATAAAACCAGTTGACCACTGCTATCCCACAAAGGGTCGCGCAGATAGTCCAGCACATCGATAATATTACCTCCCGCCTGTATATAGGCAAGATCCAAGGTGATTGCCAGTAACAAGTCATTGGAAAGAGGCTGCCTGAGGCAATTCTGTGGCGCTGCTACTTTAGCTAAAAAGCCTGTGGTTAAAGTCGTCGCATCGGACAAGTCATTGTCCGAGTCTGTGCGAATACCTTCAATATTGAAATCAATACTTTTCAATAGCGACATATTCCGGTGTGGTGCAAGCCGTCCTATTGATATTGCAACTTCGGCTGCCTTGCTAGACACCAATGCCTTTTTTTCAGTCAATACTTTTTGCGCTGCGATCTCATCCTGTAGTTCAAGTGTGTTGGCTAAATAGGCAGGCAATAGTAAGCGCGTCTTGCGTTGGTTACCATACAAGGTGAAACCTGCAATGGTACAATTCTCATCAACCATGATCTCTCCTTGACGGATTTCTTTGTGGCTAGGGCGTTAACGGGGTCGCACCCCCGTTCACGCCCGACTCTATTACTTAAAATTTGTACGGAATTCGTATGCCTGGTTCAGAGTCGGCAAAATTCGTGTCCCGCGTCACTAATATTCTGCTATACGCTTGGGCGGTCGCCCAAACGATGGCATCCTGAAACGTGATTTTGTGAACCTTACGAAGCTTCAAAGCGATTGCAACAACCTTTTCGTCCATCGGCAGACTAGTAAATCCACCTAAAAAGGCTTTAACTACAACCTCAGTTGTGGGATTTGCCGCATCCATCACTTCTAGCCAAGTTACAAAGCTAATAGCCTTGTCTGTCTGCAATTCAAGTTCTACCCGGGCCTCGTCAACCCCATTGAGGTAGTCAATCAAAATATTGGTATCAAATAACAGCTTCACCATTCTGAACGCACCCCTTCTTGATACGATAAGCCCTCAATACCCCGACCTTTCCAAATCCCAAATGCACTCACCATCGAAGGTTTGTTTTGTTCGACGTAGGAATTTAACGCTTCGCGAATAGCTTCGGCACGAGATATTCCCCTGAGGCTTGCGATCATTGTCATATCATCAATTAAACGATCAGGTATATCAACTAAGGTTCTCATGAGCAGTTTTTCTAAATATCAGATATACATAACATATATCACCAAAAATCCCATGTCAATACAAATTAAAATAATTTTTGCTAAAATGGTAATTTAACAATTCATTACCAAGTCCTAGCGCTGATAACTATTACCTTTCAATTTGACAAGATTTCGCTGTTGTTCGTTTGCAAATACTGGGCTGACCTGTTTGAACTTATCAACAACTACTTTCTCCCCGATCTGTAGATCAATCGCGTTTGGCATTGAATAAATAGCGACTGTTCGGCCCTGATGCAAAACAACCTCATTGTTAGTTTTATATAAAACAACAAACGGAATAATGCCGCTCCCCGGGATGGCATCGATTATTACCATATTGTTTTCCGTTACCCACTTTTCTAGCCAGCTCCTCGCCGACTCCGGCTCAATGAACTCGGGTAAATCCGACTCAACTTCTACTCGTACTGCCACTTTATCCACAAGCTCATCAGAATTCGGTAACGTGACGTTTTCCGGATTTGGATGTGTTGAGGATGTAGCTGATATTGGGTGATGAGTAGCGCGCGTAGAAAGTACACTGGTTAGATCTACTGGAACAATGGCATGCGCTTGTTTTTGTTCAATCAACTTTTGGCGCAAATTCTGGAGAATTGGATCGGCAAAAATTATTGCAACACCTCGCTCAACAGAACAAGTAACTGCGCGAAGCTTAAAGTCATCTGATCCAGTTAGAAAAATTTGCCCAAATTTTTCGCGTCCAAGTAAAAGCCCAGCCAGAATGGCGTCCTCATTATATTGATCCAATATTGTGATTTGGCGTCCCTCATCTCGCAGGACTGCGCAACCTTTATGCAGGTAAGTCACATCTCCATTTAACCCAATCGAAAATGTTAGGCCCTTCAAAATTGTTGCGTGAAAAATTTGATTGATCCTAAGATGGTATGTTTCACCTTTATTCTTCTCATGCGCTTTTGAACCGAAAATCTTAAGCGTGTCTGACGTTCCACCGCGTTCGCTGTTGTCAATCTCTTGCAAAATTTGCAGTGCTTCAACATTTCCACCTTGCACACGCCCTAAGAGAAATTGGGGCCAACACATACTTTCGTCGGAATTTTTATTTTTGCGGAGCTCCAAACGTTTTTCATTAACATCTAGTTGAAATTCGGCTTTCGCTGTCGCTATTCGAAAGTTCTGAATCGCCAGGGCCGTTTTACGTTCGGCTCCGTATAGGTCAAGGAGAGCCAAATTCTTTTCAGTTCTAAGTTTTGCCACCAATTCGGCGCGGCGATTTCGAACTTCCACGTTTAGAGCACGTATCTGCTTAGCTGCCTCGGTTTGATGACGTTTTTGCTCATCCTTAAATTCTTTCCATAACAATCCAAACCGAATTTCGCCTCTCGCTCTACTCGTCTGGTTTTCAAGCTGAATCTGATAGGTTTGACGAAGAATTGGCGCCGCCTCTTTCCACATTAAGCCGAGTTCTTTGGTCAAAAAATCGCTGGGAGATAATGAACGGGACCCACATCGAATTCTAGGCGTGGAATCTTTGCCCTCAGTTACCTGATAATGCTCCATCCTTAATCCATGCAAATGAGTAAGTCGTTTCAATAGCAAATTGCAATCAATATGTTTTATGATTTCGGCGTAACGATATTCTCCTTTTGCCTTGGCCGCACCTTGGGCTAACTCTAACTTAGCTTTGAGTAAAACGCTGGATGGCTGCAGCACAGCTCGATCACCGCCAGGCAAACTTGGAATCAATGTGTGCAGATCACTGGGGCCATCACGTAGTATCGCTCCGCCATCGATTTGCTTAACTAAATTAAGAGTACCGCTTAGTTGTTTTATCCAATTACCGTTTTTGAGAAAACCGGGGTCATCAATGCTCATCTTATGCGGAAGAATTTGGTTCTCGCCGATTCCACACGCTGACGCTTGCATTCCATCTAAAGAAAATGCGGTATTGTTGGGAAAAGAATTTTGCGGAATTTCCTTCATTTTCAATCTATCAGTGTTAGTAAAATGTTCCCCATTATTTTTCAGCTCTAGCTCATCCAAAATTTTAAGCTTGGTTTCAGGGTCGGCGGGCAAATAGACATTTTTATAAAACCGACTACTCTTATGAAGATAGCGAATCTCTCGGGCTGCGACTTTGTGCCAATGCAATAAGGTTTCCGTTAAATATGCAGCTTCCTTTTTGGGCTGCATCTGTTCACGATATTTTTGTTGAGCCTGTTCCATGATGAGCGCCATTTTTTCGTGCGTGGCTTTTTCAATAAATGACTTTGAAAAAAAAATTCCAGTAAGTCTCATTGCCTTACTGGCACCAGGAAGCTTTACGCGGTAGATTTCATTGAACCTACCCGCATTAACTTTTGAAACCGTTCCGTATTCATTTAATAGCTTGCCAAATGCAGACCAGCTACAAACATTCTTTTCAATAATTTGCTTTTGCAAATCAAGTTCCAAATCCGATTTATTTCCATTAAACGATTGCAACTGGTCTGGTACGTGTCCAGAGTAGCGCGCGAGTATATCAATGGCATTTTGTGGTGTAATCCTGGGATGGTCTTTGGGACTTCCAAAGCCGTTTAGCGTATTGAACGACTCTTGGAAACAGTCGATAAATTTCAAATTATCCGACCCCGATCCAAGAAAGCCTAACAAATCTAAATATTTTCCTGTTAACAGATCTTGTTTCCCAATCCCCATGTGCAAATGAATATAACGCTGAACTCGCTCACCTGTAGCTTCATTTAAATAACTGAGTACTTTTGGACGATGCGCCTCCGCATAGAATGCGATTCGATGCCTCTCACTCTCTGGCCATGCGGAAAAAATGTGATTTCGAAATGCACTCACTGCGGCATGTAGCATCTCGTCTGACACATAATTTTCATTAAAACTAAAAGTAAGATGGTCATAGCGTTTGCCTTTTGTCTTATATGAAGTGGTGACATGCTCGAATACGTTGAGGTCGCCAAACAAAGGTATGCGCTGATCCAATTGATCACGATGCATTGTGCGACCAGCCTTCCCACCCGTGACCAAGTATGCTTTGAAACCACCGACTGAGCCGCCGACTTCAATGATCATTTTCCCTCCCAACAGCAATGTGGTAAGCAAAGCGATTTAGTATTTCAAGCTGAGTCACGAGTTGTTGGAAGGTGTTGGCATTGATCTTGCCAACCTGATATTCGCTCTGAAGGTGGTGTGCAATCTGATTCAATCTATTTGATGTAATCGACAAAAGCAAAATCGCGGCTCGCCCAGAGTCATTTGACTTGGCAGTACTTGACGCAACGGTCAGAATGTGACGCCGAAAAAACTCAGATTGAGTTAAACCGGACTGATTAAATTTTTCCTGATACATTTTGAAATCTAGTTCCCCCAATCTGAAAGCTACTGTCTTTGTCAGCTTTTCGTCTTGCCTTTTATTTGGTCGCGCCATAACAGCTTTCATAAATAGTGGGCTAGCCCACGTCCAGCCGAAGGCTGGGCCATTGCGCCAACTGCCAAAGGGCCGTTGGTTCGGGGGATTCAGGGGGCCTCCCCTGGACCTTCGTCAATTTTTCACAAACCATTCAGCGCCAGCGAATGGTTTATGCAAACATTGACCGTCGTGCCTTAACGCATTTATTGCATTTTCCTGACTGAATGAATTCGCTATCAGTTAACAATCACTACCTAATCAATAAACTAATTCTTTCAGAATAATCCGAATCAGAAACAGATCAGTTTCAGAGGTTTGCCAATCAGAAGCAGATCGCTGTCACCTCAAAAGCACATCAAAAAATCAAAAGTCCCGAAAGCCAATTTCTCAGAATACAAAAATAACTGAGGCATATTGAAATCGCATTTTCGTGATTTCGAACCTGCGGGAAATATCTGGCGGCGCATTTCAAAATTACCAGAAATTAAAAATAAAAAGCCTCTTTCTTTCCCACGGCACCCTTTGCAACTTCTGCAATTTCAGAAACAACACTTTGGTATTGACTGACTTACACACAGAACACAAACTCAAGACACGTAATAACACACGCTTAAAAGGTGAATAGATGGAAGACAATTTAAAAAATGCGTTACTTGAATTATCAAAGAATGCTAGCAGGAGCAAAGCTAATCAATTGCGCGCGCTATTCCCTGAAATAATGAATCTCAAAATGCAAGGAATTAAACACGATCAAATTATCGAAGCTCTGAAAAAGAACGGCTTGGAATTTAACTTGAAGACTTTTGAACTAACTTTTTACCGCATAAAAAGGGAATTTGAAAATGAAAAACACAAACGGATAGAAAAGACAGGAACAACGTACGTCGATTCAGCTAGAGCAGAAAAAGTGATTCAAGAATTCAAAGAGGAAAGCAAGACTCGATCACATAAAACTGGATTTCATCGCATCCTTGATGAACTATCTGCCGAAAACAGCGAAAAGGATCCTCGGCGAAACGAAGTCTAGGTTTCAACGAAATGAGGCGCAGGAAAATTAGCCGCCATTCCCCAAGATATTAAATTGAGAGACACCACATCGCAGATCAATTAATTGAAGATTTTTTAAATTTCGAATCGCCGTAACCTACTAGAAAAGAGGAATTAAAATGAATTTAGACTTTACAACACATATTTTTTTGAATAACAAAGGTGGTATTGGAAAAACTTTGTCCGCATCAATGTTTATCCAGTACTTCATTGCGGCGGGCTTTCTCATTGAGGGAGTCGACAGCGATCAACAAGCGCCAAAATTATCTAGGATAAAGGCGCTTAACGTTCCGCTAATTCCGCTTTTTGAAAACGGTGAAATTCAACAAAGTTCATTTGACCCAGTATTCACTCATATTCTGCAAAGCAAAAACGCCACATTGATCGATGTAGGGTCTAGCGCGTTTCTGCCAATACTCAAATACATGCAGGACAATCGTTTATATGATTTACTGAATCAAGTTAACAAGCAGCTTTTTTATCACATCATCGTAACAAGCGGCGCCGAAAAGTATGAAACCATGCAGGGTGCTGAGCAGATTCTAGACCGGATAAAAGGTACGAAAGTAAAAGCAATTGTTTGGCAAAACGAAAAGGATGGAATTCCAACATTCGGCGGGCAGCAGCTTCAAGAGACCGATTGGTATATTGAAAATCAAGATCACATCAGCGGAATCGTAAAGATTTTGGACTACAACAACACCGCCTTCAGGGCAGATTTTTTGGCACTGATGACAGAGGAGTTGACCTACCAAGAAATTATGGACGGCAAATCCAAGCATTTCGATTTTATGAGGCAGAACCGCATTAACCGGATTTTCAGGGATGTGTTTGCTGACTTGGATGCTATTTTCAATGCGCGAATTTAACGAGGATACCGCTGTGAATTCGCTAAATCAGAAACATCAATTCATATCGATCGACGAACTGAAATCAATTGTGTACAGGGAGTCCGGGTTCAAATTGCAAATCAGCGAAGATGATCCTTTACTGACGACGGTCTATATAAATTTGGCGGTTCTTGGATCCTCAATTGAGGCAGCCGGTGAATTGCACAGGGAGATGGTTGAGCAAATCAATCGTTTGCCAGCTGCAGCAGACCAGCAGCTGAAGAGAGCAAGTCATGACGCGTTAGAGTCCATGTCAATTGAAGTTGCGAACCTGGCAAACCGAATTGCTGGTGATGCTGCCAGTGCAGAACGGGCAAATGCTTTTTCCCGCGCAATCGTATCGGTGCTTGGAGGTTTGCTTGTGAGTTCTGGTTTATTTTTTATTACTGGATTTTATCTAAGCCGCAGCGTGGATTCGCAACAGCTAAATAAAATGAAAAGTGAGGTGAATTTAGTAAAAGGCGATGCCGAAGAGCGAGTGCGCGCAGCCCATATCGAAACTGAAGCAGAACTTGACGGAATGCGGAGGAGTATTGGTTGGACTGCGACACCGGATGGAAAAATTGCAAAAATATTTTTTGAAAGCGGTGCTGGAATGGTTGCCGCAAAGTGCGTTAGCCCTGTTTGGGACATAGTGCAGACTACTGGTGGTAAATATTGCGTTCCGAAACGAAGGGACCTATTTGGTGGTGACGAAGAAAAATATGGATGGAAAATCCCGTAAAAAACTAGTGGCTAAATTTAACCGAATTGAGATCAGGGGCTAGGTATGCATGAATCCGAAAATGAACTTTTGAAAAATGAGATAAGCAGGTTAAATAAAATTATTGACTTATTGAGTCCTTCGATTGAAACGCAAGCGATTAAATTCGGACTGAAACTGGAGGAGCCGAACCGGGAGCGTGGATCCTATGTCGGAATGGTTTTCGGCATAGACCGCTTGAGATTCCTCCTAAAATATCGAGAGGCGGGTGCCGTCGCTATTGCTAACGCAGAATTGCCTGAAATCACACAGAGCCTTGGAATGGGCGACACGATGCGAATCAAGTATATAAACGGAGTAATCAGTTGCGCGAGTTACATCAAAAGCCGCAAACATAAAGATAATTTTAATTAGCCACGTATGGACACACTCAATCTCATCGAGGCAGCGCACTTTCTGAGAATGCATGCAGAGGAGTTGCGACGCCGCACGAAATTGGGACAAATTCCTGGTGCCAAAGTAGGTAAATGTTGGGTCTATATAAGACAAGATCTCGCTGAATACGTGCGCTCGTTATATCCTCAACCTCGGCAAGCGTTGCAAGTGACACAGAAAAAGGATGAACTATGTCGCTCTATAAACGCGGTAGTACGTGGTGGATCAGCTTCACCACACCTTCAGGAGAGCGAGTTAGACGCTCTGCTGAAACAGAAGTCAAAGCTGAAGCGCAGGAGCTGCACGACAAGCTAAAAGCTGAAGGATGGCGTGTATTGAAGTTAGGGGATAAGCCGAAACGGACTTGGGACGAGGCTGCTTACAAATGGTTAATGGAAACCCGGCACAAAAAGTCGCATCTCGACGACGTGTGCAGAATTAAATGGTTTCAGCAACATTTGAGGGGGCGTTTGCTTGATGAGATAACGCGGGATGTGGTTGCTAACATCGCGGAACTCAAGAGTATTGAAACCAGTCCAGCAACGGCAAATCGATTTCTGGCCTTAATTCGCGCAATTTTACGCCGTGCGGCATTTGATTGGGAGTGGATTGACAAACCACCGGTCATCAGAATGTATCAGGTTCAAAAGATCCGAATACGTTATCTGACTCCGATCCAAGCAAACGCGCTTTTAAGTGAGTTGCCCGAGCATTTAGCAGATATGACTAGGTTTTCACTGGCAACCGGATTACGAAGATCTAACGTTACTCGCATGGAATGGTCGCAGGTTGACCTGGCCCGACGAGTAGCCTGGATTCACGGTGATCAGGCAAAAGGTGGAAAGCCCATTCATATATCGCTCAATGAAACAGCGTTAAAAGTATTGACCAAACAGATTGGCAAACACAACTTGTATGTTTTTACGTACAAAGGTAAGCCAGTCATACAGGTGAATACGAAAGCGTGGCGGCTTGCGCTAGTGCGTGCGGGAATTGAGAATTTTCGGTGGCACGATTTACGGCATACCTGGGCGAGCTGGTTGACGCAGCAAGGCGTACCGTTGAACGTGATTCAGGAAATGGGTGCCTGGGAATCACCAGAGATGGTGAGACGCTATGCGCATTTGGCACCGGAACAGTTCGCGACACACGCTCGGGTGGTGGACAATCTGCTGAATGACACAATTTTGTCACAGCAGAAATAAGTAGACCGTCGGCCCAAGATGCGAACCATTTATCTCCTTTTGTGTAGCGAACGTACTTAGCGACGACTAATTGGTTTTTTGATCGATAGGTTTGGGATCGAGCACTTGAGAACTTGGGGTGGTCTCTTCAGTTTTTTCAAGTTTTGTCTGGTAGGAAAGAATTAGCATCAGAATTGATGCACCTAAGTACAGGCATTTTGTCTCTAGATTTTTCTCAGCGAAGATGCAAATAAAAAGTAAAGATCCACTGTTACAAAGGACAGATGATATTTCGTCTAAAACCAATTTCGCGGATGAGAGTGAATTCTTGCTTTCGATCTTATTTTGATTCTCTTCGGCGGCTAAATGAATGAACATTAGGTAACCGAAGGCTATTGCACCTGCAGCCAGTATCATATATATCGACTGACTATCGACCAGCTCAGGCAAATTCCTTACATGACTGTTATGTAAGTTCAAAACAAACGTTAGAAATCCAAATATCGACCAGATAAGGAGATTGATGCCAATCTGATTGAGTGCCCGAGGCTTTCTGATGAATTTTGTACCCATGTCATTTTATTGAATTTATATAAAACCATAGTTTCACAAAAAAATTCGCTCTTGACAATAAGTTACGTAAAGAGTGTCGTTTATAATCTTATAATAGGAATTCGCCATCTTTTGATAATCCTTTAAGATGGTTAAGCAATGAGCGGAGTTTGAAGAAGAGCGCCTTATTCGTTAAGAATATTTTCGCATAAGAAATTCATAAGACTGTTCCAGTTTAAGGCTATTTTGACGCAATCCAATAGTCGGAACAGATTTCTAATATATGTAAAACTAGGCTAGCCCGCTCAAACTTGTAATGTCACGACGCTTTGTAACGTAATTTATAGAGGAAATTTGATGATACTGTACAAGTACATGCCGACGGATCGGTTTTTTAATAACTTTAAATTGCGATTTACACCAGCTAACGATTTAAACGACCCTAGAGAACTTGTGCCAGAAATTCGGTTAAGAAATGCCCATGACTATATGAGCGACATCACAAATCGAAATTTTACTAGCGCTTATTTTAAACTATTGTTTGAGCATCCTGAATTTTCGGTTGAAGAGGCATTCGCAAGGTGTGTCGCGGCAGCGAAGCAAATTGAAGGCAATTTCGATCCAGTCGCTAAGGCACAAGAAATCTTTGATAGGTTTATGCGGGTGACAAACACTCATGTCGGCGTATTGTCTTTGACGGAATCTCCCGATAACGAGTTAATGTGGGCACACTATGCTGCAAGTAATTCTGGTTTCGCTATCGGCTTTGATTCTGAAAATCCATTTTTTCAACCACAACCTGGGGAGCCAAAAACGTGTGGCGAGTTAATGAATGTGATCTATTCTGATACAAGACCTGTCGTGTTTGTTGATCCAGGAAAGCTTGAAATACCGAAGGAAATTTTTTTTACTAAAACCACAAAGTGGAGTTATGAGCGCGAATGGAGAATGATTAAATACCTAGATCCTGCGCACGAAGTGGCGTTGCCTGAAGGTAAAATAATTCATCTTTTTGAAGTCCCGACCAATGCGCTAGTAGAGGTTATTTTCGGTACGAAAGCAACCTTAGACACCATTACCGAAATTAGAAAAAAACTTCTTTTATTGCAACCTAATGTCAGCTTTAAGCGAATGAAATTTGAATACTCAAAAGGTGTCGTAATTGAGGACATTTGATCTGTCTCATCCTAAATATGTGTGGCTTTATCCGCAAGCATTGCTTGCCGCATTTATCCATTCGCCATATTTTACAGAATAGAAAAAATGATATTAAATTGCCGCAATCAGATTAATCAGTGCAATTCCTGGAAATGCATTTGCCATTTTTAAATAAGGTCACAAAGCAAATTATTATCGGCTGCTATTTTAGAAACCAGAGGCAATTGAATGATTAAGACAGCAGTAGAGCTGCACAAGTTTCTTGTGCAGAATGAGAGCTTTGATTTTAGACCGGAAGGTCGGGATCTGGGTCTTTATAACGCGATCAAACTGGAACTTGCCCTTCCTCCTGGCGAATTCCTTAAGGCGATGGACGAGAATAACGTTAGTGCCGAGCGATATCTCCACGCATTGCTTGACGCAGCTAAACCATTGTCACAAATGTATTTAGAGATTTTGGCTTACTGCGAAAAGGCTAATTTTTTGCAATCGAAAAATGGCGCGAAAGTTGAATGGTCAATAAAATCTAATGGGGATGATATTGATTTCATGATCGAAAAATTCCGCTGTTATAGTGGTGTTGTAAATACGATTTCCAAGTTTGAGGCGGCCATGGGAGATACTAAAAATGAAGTGATGAACTGGCTTGCCCATGATGTTTTCGCTCCATTCAATTCTGGGTTAACAAATACGAGCCTGAATTGGCAAAACGTCGAAATGTTTAAAATTCTTGAAGAGGCAAGGGTGAGCTATCAGGGGTGTTTTCCAAATCTTTGGCAAGGGCTGAATAGACTCTATCTCGGAGGAGAACGTATTTCAAGCGACCGAGCGATGGAGAGAATGGTCACAGATCATTTGGGTTACCACGCGATGTTGAAAAAGGTTAAAACCGTATTTGACAGCAGACGAATTGAAAATTTGGCTCGCGATTTTGTTCAACTCCCGTTCTGGAAATTTCGATGGCAGGTCTACGAAATCTGGGGAGTTACCAAAACGCTCGTGGAATTTGAAAAATGTGGATTCAAACTCGTATCCAGCTCCAATGGTCATGCATTGGCTGAGTTGGGCCAGACGGTGATACTTGCCACGAATCTAAGTTCGGAATATGCGTTGGTCTATCAACCCCGTTATACAAATAGGACTGGCATGTCAGTCCATCCGGACCTTGTAGTGGCTGAAAATGTGAAAGTTGAACCTGCCGGTGCAGCGCCTGAAAACGTGATCATTGAGCCTGTCGATGTAGCGCTGATAGTTGAAAGCAAGCAACGCGTTGGGTTGACCGATAAACACGTCAGCGAAGTTTTTGATAAATATTCAAGTGGCGTAGAAGAAGATGGTGGACAGGTCGTTATCATCAATTATGACAATGTGTCGGCTTGCACAGCTATTGATGAAAGTAAAAAGAAGTTGATCCAGGACGTTCATCCAACTGGTGTTGGTGAAAGTAAATTTGTGAGCTGCCTTCACAATTCAAATATATTTCAGAAACTTGTAAATGAAATTTGGTATGTCGACATATCGATGAGTATGAACGAGCTGATTGGAAATAAACTCCGTGGATTTTTGGAATTACGCCGAGCAAAATTTGAACAATTTGGGCGGTTTAACCTTTTTGGTTTTGCGGAAAAAGTCGATCAAAAATTGCCTTCGAACCTTATTGGAAATGTCGAGATGTCGAACGACCCTGAAGAAGAAAACTGGGAAGGTAAAGGCATAAGGGAATTGTTCAAACATATAAAGAGTGAATTGAGCAATAACCCTAGAGCCAAAATTCGTGTTATTTCTGACATCGCTAGTGGCACCTTTGAGTCTTTGGGGGCCGGTTTCAACTTTTTTAGTGAAATTGAATTTGTTAATCCAACAGGGACTGTACCAAGCGACATGCATGAAATTTGGCCTTTAAAAAGTCAGGTAGACTCATAGCATTCTCCTGAGCTAAAGTGGCGCTGTACGCTTTCAATCCATGTGTCAGATTTGTGCCAACACACAATTTGACTAATAATTACCGCCCTTTGATGACATTGGTTTTAACACTTGGCAAGCGTTGTAAGTGATTGATTGATATAAATAAAGTTAATTCCAGTACTGACTCATAATGCTGGGGTCGGTGGTTCAAATCCACCTATCCCACCATGAACATGTTCTAGATAGTACAGGAACGTACAGAAACCCGCACTTCTCACTATGAGGATGCGGGTTTTTTGTTTGATATCGTCCGATGTTATCCATTTATATCTAAGGTTTTTACATCCCTACTTTCATCAATGGATGCATGCCAACCTCCCTGAATGAAAAATGCCTAAACTTGCCACCCCGCTGAACGGTATCCAGCTCAAACGTGCCAGACCAAAGGGTAATACTTATACATTGGCTGATGGTGGGAGGGATGTATCTTGAGGTCGCTCCGACCGGTTCAAAAATATGGTGAATGCGTTACCGTTAACCCGACGGTAAAAACACACGTTTGCCGTTCGGTGCCTACCCGGAAGTATCGCTTTCCGGATGGACGTAAGAAGCGCATGGATGCAAAAAAACAAAAACGGATGGAACCGAGCCTGCGCAAGCGAAACGAATTGAAAGAAATAACAAGTACTGCCAACCCGAATACATTCGAAGCGGTAGCGCGTGAGTGGCATGCTAATAAGATGGACACGTGGGGGAAACTAACTGCAGACATGTTCTGAGCCGTTTATAGAAAGACATTTTTCAGTTAATCGGAAGGATGCCGATTACTGACGTCAAAGCGCCAATCATGCTCGATGTATTGCGGCAAATCGAAAAACGTGGCGCCTTAGATATGGCGAGGCGCCAGGGCCTGGTCTGTGGCCAAATATTCCGCTACGCCATTGCAGTCGATAGAAACTGAAGTAGACCCTATCCCCAGCCTGCGAGGTGCGCTCAAGCCAGGTGCAAAAGGTCACCAGCCATCACGGCGGACGGTCTACCCGAGTTTATCCGTGCATACGAGCAGATCGACGGCCGAATGTACCCACCGACCAGAATTATGTTCCGGCCAATGATGTTGATCTTCGTGCGCACCAGCGAATTGACGATAACGGAATGGAAAGAAATCGACCTCGAAAAGGAAGATTGGCTAATTCCGTGGCAACGCATAACGATGGAAAAAAAGAAGCTGAGCCCACGCAAAGTAGACGATCACGTATTTTTTGCCAATTCAAGGTTGTATTTTATTAAGAGAACTCCACCAATACACAGGCAATAACAAGTATCTCTTTTACAACCTGCGCGATCCTCAGAAGCGTGCAACTAATTTCGGTATATTGGCAGCTATCAAGCGCATGGGATACAGCGGCGCAATGACCGGACACGGCTTCAGATTGCTTGCCATGGGCGTGATTAAGGGGCGCTTGGGCTATCGTCACGAGGCCGTTGACCGTCAGCTATCACATGCTTCAGGAGATACCTACGGCGAGGCCTATGACCGTGCAATGTTTCTTGATAAGCGCAAGGTGATGATGCAGAAGTATGTGGATTCTCCTGAGACTGTGGCAGGCGGGAAGGTCATTGCTCGAAAGTTTGGGCGGGTGGGCTGATGCGTTAGTGCATGCGTTGTTTCGTCATAGCAAAACGGCAGGGCAAGGCATTATATTAAAACCAAACCTCGGAATAGTATCAACGAATGTACACAGTCTTTACCAGAATACAGATAAAAAAACCCTTATATTTAATGTGACCCGTACCGCTTATCCAGACCGCAACCACTATAAAGATTCGATTGCGAGTTAATGCGCTTGGCTGCAACTAGTCAAAATAACGTGCTTTACCAATAACCTTGCATCACGGTTTCGGACATGACATCAGGAAGACTTTTTGCGTGGCTGCTGGATTTTGACGGTGTGCCCGACAATCTGGCCGCTATCGTTGATGCTCCAGGTTCCGATGCAAAAAGCCTGCTCCGGGCAGGCTCGGACTGAACGTAAAAAACGTTTATGCGTTGTTAATGCCTGATTTGCGACGTGCCACTGCGAAACCAAAAATTCCCAAAGCCAGCAATGCAATAGATCCCGGTTCAGGTACATTGGCTGTGGCATTACCTGGCGTGAACGTGAAATTTTGAAAAGTCACAAAACCAAGCGATTCGTCAAGGCGTGTCAGGTTCGTGAAGCCCGTTAAGGAAAATGTTTCGATACCAACACTATAGCCTGGCACTGTGAAACTCTTGCTGATGGTAGAGCCGTCAATCTTTGTGCCGAGAAAGGTCACGACTGACGCAGGATCAGCGTTGTTGAACATTGAAAATTGTTCCGACGTGAAGTCAAAGCTATTAAAGCCGGAGCCAGCGGTGTTCTTGACGGTAAGCGTTGACGGATAACCATATGGACCAGCAAAATTATTTTGAACAATATTCGGTCCAACAAATCCGAGAGAATCGGTAAAAGTCATCCCATCCTGCGTATACGTTTTAACCGTCCCAAATGTGCTTCCAAGACCTGCGAAATCGATCACATTTGCATTTGCATTTGCAAGTGCAGCCAGTAGACCTACGGCCGAAAATGCTACAGCAGCAGCGGAAGACCAAGAATTAAGAATTTTCATTTTTTTCCCAAGGAATGATTAAAGAATAATTCTAAATAAGCAACAATCATGCCCAAAAAAAACTTCTTTAATATCAATGACTTAAAAAAATATAATTTTTACGCCTCGTAATATGTAAAATTTGCTGACAACTGATATCGGTGTCGGTAGCCGGCGGCGACCTCCCCGGCACTGGCACTCGTAGCGCAAAAAATGGGCGAGAAATCTCATCCTGTAAGCAAAATTGCTGAGAATGTATCATCGCTGTAATTCGGTCGATGGCGCAGCGCAATTGTCGTTGCATTTTTGCAGCAGTGTAGTCAATTAAGGGCTAGCCTCCATTCCGGATCGATAAGCGTAGTACCTCAAAAAAATAGTTACACTACGCGTATTAATATGTGATTGTTATTCCGTCTGTTCGCGCTAACGCGATTTTGAACCAGGCTGCCGGAATTCATTGCCGCAGCTGCTCGCATGGAAAATAGTTTCCCCACTGCTGGATTTTGATGGTTGAAGATGGGTCAGTGAAGGTCGGCAGCCTGGGTCAAAATCGCGTCAGTGCCAACACTATAGAATATACAAAGTCCCGCTTAAGCGAGAGTGGACAGCGGGCAGCGGACAGTGAAAGAAATACCGCTGCAGAAGAATCCACGCGAGCTGCCGGTGAATCTCAATCGAGGAGGTAACTCACTTCCTCGATTGCGTCGGCAGCCAGAAGCACCGCTGCATTTTGATGTTATGCGTATCGGGGCAACGGGTGGCCAAACAGGGTATTGAGTCACCGTTCCGCGCCTGCAAAGCCCGCCAGACATAATCGCTTGTTATACTAATATCCCGGATACGACCGCCTGCAACGACCAGCGCGCTTCTACCCTGGTTCCACTATTCAGACCCGATTGAATCCAAAAATTACCAGCAGACGACTCTACCCGTTCACGCATGCTTTTTAATCCCAATCCCCCCTGATTCGCAGTGGAAAAATCGAGTGGATTGGAATCAAAACCTTTACCGTTATCACGGATGATCAAACGCATATTGGCGTGCTCCACGTGCAGAGAGACGGTTACCTCGGATGCCTGTGCATGCTTGGCGACATTATTTAATGCCTCCTGAATAATGCGGAAAATGTCCAATTTCAGCACTTCCGGGACTTCCGCTTCAATCACATCCAGATCAAGATTCAGGCGCACGTCGTGATATGCTTTTTTGTAAATGCGGCAATGCCATTGAATCGTCGGAATCAGGCCCAAATCGTCTAGGCTACTAGGACGCAATTCAATCGAGATACGCCTGACTTCATTCATTGCTTCTCGCAACCGTACCACCGTCTCATCAAGAATTTTCGCGCCCTCGTCCGGCTTTCCGCTTTTTACCTGTCGCGCGGCATCTTCGATCATAAACTTTATCATTGCCAACACTTGTCCAATGCCGTCATGCAATTCGGAAGAGACACGTTTCAGCTCGAGTTCGTGGGCTGCAATTAAACGATTCGAAAATTGTTGAAGTTTTGGTTCTGATCGATCCAAAGTTTGCAGTAAAGCGTTGCGATTGTTTTTTTCAGTGAGCACCAGCAACATAGAACGCGTGATGCCATCAGAATGTTCAATCGACTGGGGCACGATAGTGAGTGTACTTTTGCGACCGCTACGGCCTTTAAAAAGGATCTCAAACGATTCGAGCTTGCCAGACTTCAGCGGAAAGGTCAGTACTTGATCAAGCCCCCCTTGACCATTTTCTACTAAATGCGTCAGCAAGGTATCCTGTAGTTCTTCTACCTTAAATCCCAGCATTGCCGCCGCTATCTCGTTGATGCTCAGTATCTTGCTTTGGCTATCCACAATCAGCGAGGCTATCCCGATCAGCTCAGTTAGCTCACCAAACTGTGACTTCGACAACTCCAGCTCGCTACACATCCTGCGCATGGTCATCATCACTTGCTGCAGCTTTAACATTATTGTCTCCTTGCGAGCCTAGGAACCTACTTCGTGAACCGTATTCATTGCGAATAATAAGATTTCCGACTATCAACATACGGACGCGGTTACGTAGCTTTTTTTCCATCATACATTGCGCATCATAGTCGTTACCGCGATCCTGCATTCCTGGTCAGTCGCGGCCATTTATTTCTTCAGCGGCAGCAAAGCGCTATTCAGCGTTTGGCACCGCAGGCAATGCGTTAGGATTTGTAGTTCCCTTTGGTTGTCTTGGCGGAGTAAGGAATGGTGAAGTCGCTTTGCTCGTCGCCGTTCTTTTCGACGGGGCTTGCCCGACCGTACCGGCCGGTGCGGCCTCGCTTCCGCTATCTGCGCTGCATGCACTCACAGCAAGCATAATAAGCAAAACCAAGGGGAATAATAATGGATCCACTTTGCACCGTACAATCGCCACAATCAATCTCCATTTCCATGTTCCTACCTAAGCCTAAAGCTGACACGTTAGGTTAAGGGCCAGACGTCACAGCGGGCGCAGAAAAAAGGGCATCGCTCAATACAGGATTGAGCATGACATGGTCAATCACTATGCGCTCAGTGGTACGCGTCCCGCCGATCGCGGTGTCCAGCACATGGGGGATCTGAAGCCCGTGTACTTTCTTGTAACCGGAAAAATAGGTCTCTACCGGCCAAACTGATCCCCCTACCATCCGGGTGCCGTCAATTTTGGTATCGAGAAAGGTGTCGGCATCAATCCAGAGATGCCGCACCTGACCGTCGCGCAATGTTAAGGCGAGGCGATAGTTATTACGTCCGTCCACCAATTCGAGGCCTTCGAGGAGCACTTTAGTCCCTTTTGCCGCGCTATCCATCAGCGGACCATCCAGATCCTGTTGCGTCGCCGCCGCGTGCGCAGTCTGCGGTGCGTATTTCACCGCTACAGCCCCGCTAGATGTAGGCATCACCGTCCATCCTTGCATCCCATCGAAAACCTGAATCGCTGTCGACCCATGGTATTGAATTTCCAAATACATCTTATGCGGGCGCTGCATATGCAGGGTGAAGGGCACACTCCGGTCGCGCGCCCCGCCGCCAATGGTTGAATGGGCACCCGAACGCGGTTTGTGGATTCCATTGATGGTGCTAAGCTGGACCTGCTCCATCCGGCCGACCTCACTTAAACCTGTAACCGCATGCCATGCGTCAATGCCGCCGCGCGCGGCACCATTGCGGGCGATGATTTGGGCGACAGTGAGTGTCTGTACTTGCGGATTTTCAGCAGAGGATCCTTGTTGAACCGGAGCGATCGCATGGGCTGTGAGGGCGATTGTCAGCATCGCCATCCCCGTAATAAGCATGGTCAGCAGCAATCCGGTGTGCAAGATGGACAAACCGAAGATACGGGCGGCCCCGCGATCGCGCATCCCCTCCTCGTCGGAGCATATTGACATTAAGCGCCCTGAGTTTTTCATATCTTCTCCTCTGCCGTTGCGGCGATTCGGTGTTTTGAAGGCCTGTACTGAGAACGTCAAATGACACTGATTTGAACATTCTTACCTTTTTCTGTTGAGACAGTTTTACGGTTTTGCGAACCGTGTATCCGGAAGATCCGCGTTGATCACTACTTTCTCCACGACTATTCGTTCAGCATCCTTCAGCCCGACACCATGGGTTTCCATCTTGAAGGGAATCATCACGCCGTCGATGCGGCGGTAATCGCTAAGTAGCGTCGTCATCGCACGCGAACGACCACCGACATCCCTGATACCATCGACCTTGACATCCAGGAACGTCGCAGCATCCACCCATACCCGACGCACATCTCCATCGCGTAACGCCACCCTGAGTTTATAAGCGCGTACCCCATTTACGCTATCCATACCTTCCATGCGGATTTGACTGCCCTTGGCGGCGGCATTAATCAGCAGACCGTCTAGCTCCTGTTGGGAAGCGGCAATTTTTATCTCCGCAGGGGTGAACGATTCGACCGTCGTGCGTCCCATGAAAGGCCGAACCTTCCATCCTGCGCTACCGTCGTAGACCTGAATCGCGGTATCGCCAGCGAAGTCAAGCTCCAGCCGACTTTTACGCGGTCGCTTCAACTCCAGCCGAAACGGCAAAGCAATCACCTCCTCTGGCTTTACGGGCGTTTCAGCGATCATCATGCGGCGCTGACCAGGGCGCAGATTCGACGGACCCGTTGAGTAGCTATCAACCGTGCCGGGAGGAGTGGGATGGGTCCGCCCAGCATCGATCTTACCTACAAAGGAAATCGAACGAATAGCACCCCAAGCGGTTGCTCCACCCCGCGCCACGACATTCTTATCGACAACTTGTGCTGCACCCAACGGTGGGGTTTCTGCCCGCGCAGCCGAGGTCAGGAAAACTATCACGCCCAAACACACGCATAATTTTGAGGGAATGGAAAGACGATAGTGGTTGTTCATAATGTGCTTTTCCTTTTCATCCAATATTATTCCGACCCAGCTATTCGACCACCAGGTCGTCCGCATGGAACGCGCCAACCGCAATATTTACCCGGTTACCGCGCCGCACCACTTGACTGGCATTTCCAAAAATAATGAAATAATCCCGCCCAGCCACCAACGACGACACTTGTCGCAGCTCACCGACATTTTCCATTGCCGGAACCGCCAGCATCGCGCCGCTCGGTTTGTCGGTCAAATACGGTTTGGCTTGATGATCGAGCAGCAACCTCGCCTTTTCCGGGTCCGTAACCTGGTATTTAAATTGCAGCATCCAATTGGAAGAAACCAGCCGCACGCCCGTTACGTTAATACCCCACATTCGCTCCATTTGCGGGTTGTGGTTGATGCGCCAGGCGTGCGCGGCATTGCGCGGATCTTCCTGGCTATCAGCGTAAGCTCCGTTGCAGAACCCAAGGATGGCTAGCAAGATGAAGGGACCGACAATGCTACGAACGGCATAGTGCCGGCTGTCCGTTATAAGGGACGCGCCACTTTCCCCACGCACCCTACCAGCAACGCGCGACCAGCCTGAAACCTCCCTGTGCAGCGCTGTATATTTTTGCTCATTCATGCGATCCCCTTGGCTGCTTATTGCCTGCTTATTGCCTGCTTATTGCCCACTTATTGCGTCGTACCCTTGAGGGTAGCGACCTGCGTGCTACCAGCCACACCCCCGCTATTGTCGCGCACCAATAATGATGCGGTGACCGCTCCCCCCAACGCCAGCGGATGATAAGTCACCGTGATCCCGCAGGTAGCGCCGCTAGCCAATGTGGCACCACAGTTACTCACTATCGCGAACTGGGCCGGATTACTCGATGTAATACCGGCTATCGTCAGCAATGACTTTCCGCTATTCGAAAGCTGCACCGTACCGGTCCCGCAGGCCGCCTGTCCAGGCGTACCGCAGTTGAGCGCAGAGGGTATCGATGCTGGCGTTAATGCACTCAACTGCGCAACCGGTTGGGTCGTCACGTTCACTGCCGCTGCCAGTGCAGTCAATGGGTTAGCGGTCGCCACCAATGCATTTGTACTGGCGATCAGTGACGCTGTACGCAGCAGTATATTTGCTCCCCCGACAATCCCGTTATTGACCTGCGTCGCGCCGATGTCAAACCCCGGTAAGCGACCAGTTGTAGGCCGTGGCGCACCCAGATAATCGATGCTTGTTGCTCTGATCAGACTGTCTGGATCCGCGCCTATGCCGTTGTTATATGCGGCACCGCTATTTGTAATGCTGTAGTTACCGTAGGGTACTGCACCTGGTTGAAGCGGATCAGTCAATGACAGCGGACCATATTTCAGATCGACAAAGTTTCCGGCCTCATCCAGCGTGACACCGGCAACCATGCTGAACGGCGGCAGGAAGGGCTGACCTGGCTCGAACTTCATCCCAGGATTGGCGCGCGGGCCGTTACAGTAGCTCTTGGTCAGCCCAGGATCACTCACGCTGATACCTCGGCCAGGATTGCTGCCATAGATAGAACCTGCTGGCGAAAGGACCGAGTTGTACATATCCGTTACGGTGAATCTGGATGCTGCCGCCGAAACATCGCCGACCGTACCAATATCCCAATACGCTGGCGTACCGGTGCAGTCGCTGGCATTTACCGACGGTGGCAGCACGTTGCAGGTCCGATCGTTGGTATTGTTGCTCGAGCAAACGTTGGATGCACCCGCACCTCCCGTTGCGTCGACAAAGAACGACCTGTTATGCCAAATGATGTCATTAAATATATCGGGGTTGGAATAAGTATTACGCGCCTTGGTCGCAGAGACCGGCACCCGCGCCGAAGCAGTTGTCGGCAACACTGCAAGCAGTGCCGGCGAAGTCATTTCAGTGCTGATACCAGCCGGGCTTGCATACGATGTGGTAGGACCACGGCCATTGATGCCAAACAATGCGCCGACGATGGCGGCACTATCGTTGTTAGCGATCGTATTTTCATGAATCACCGCCTTCAGCGTATCCACCAGCGAGATACCACCACCCGACCAGCCCGCCACGTTATTCGTGATGATATTGTTGGTGATGGTTGCCCGATACCATTTTTCCGGATTGGTTGGGTTGCTGATAACGTCGTTGCCGTTCACCTGTTGCAACCGAATTCCACCGCCATGACCGGACTGCGCAAAATTACCAACGATCAGATTCGAATCAATCGTGATATTGCCAGTACCGTTGGAAAACGTGGTGTTGGTAGTCAGATCGCCTTCAATATCGATCCCGCCGCCATGCACGGTCGTCGTCTGTTGCGCACTCTGATTAAACAATATTTTATTATGGGCGATCACACCGTTCATATTGACACCGATGGCACCGATACCGCCGCCGCCGCCGTTGCTATAGTTGCCGCAAATGAAGTTGTAATTCACCGCATAATTATCGGTACCGGTGCAGATGGATACGCCTGCTCCAGCGCCTGTTACGTTGGCCCCGCCAGCTCCCGGTGTCGCTTCGACGGTGCCGTTATTGGTGATGGCGTTGTGATGAATATTCACGCCGACGTCATAGCCATAACCATTTACAGGAGGGGTTTCTTCCTCAAATGGGGAGCCGATCCGTAAGCCGCCATGCATAGAGCTGGAATTGCTATAGATGCGGTTATTCGAAATTTCAAGTCCATGGGTCCAACCGTTGGCGTAGATGCCGCCGCCCGCATCGCTGCCAGTGATACTTAGGCCATCTATCCGCGATTTAGCACAGAGGAAGTTCGAATCGCCCATATTCCAGCCGGTCGGTTGTATGGCGACCTTGCTAGGCACGCCCAGATTTTTCGCGATCACCGCAAAATAATTGCTCGGTCCATTGTCTCCAGAAGTCGTACTGGCGCAATCGCTTTGCGGTAGATTTTTGGCCAGAACGGCTATTCCAGGCCCTTCTTCTGTCGCCAGTATGGTTGGTTCGAGCAGCACGACGCCACCGGTGATGGGAGTTTGGGTCGGAAGCGGATCGATTTGCGGTTTATCGCTCAGATTACCGGTGGTGACATCCACCCCGAACAGCTTGTTAATTCTGGGTCTCCAGTCTTCCAGCTTTTGGGTCGGATATTTCGCAGCATTGATCACTACCGAGGCAGCGCCTACGCCTTGTAATTGCACCGGTTTCCACATGATCAACAGTTCAGGATAGGTTCCCGCATCCACAATGATCAGATCGCCAGGCCGGGCGCTATCGATCGCGTCTTGAATCGGATGCGGAAAGCCAGCACCCGATGCCGTGGCTGGGCTCGGATTAAAAAAGGCGGGTTTCACCACTACGGGTACCGCACCCCCGACAGTCAGCGTGACCGAATCCACACTAGACAATCCCGCTGCATTGGTGATCAGCAACTCACCGGTCGCCATACCGCTTGGGACCGTTGCAGTAATGTTGGCGTCGGACCATGACACATTGGTCAGGGCCACACCATTGATACTAATCGTGCCCGCAGTCGGACCGAACCCATAGTGCCGTTTGACCGTGCGCTGGTTGAATGGCGCGCTAGTCGCACTAGGTCCCTGATATGCCGGATTTGGCACATCCACGTCGCCCAGCGCGGTGATCTTCACAATATGCGTACCGTCAGCCGCAGCCACCCAGGGTCCTACGTTGTCGCCGTCAACACGTTTAATGGAAGGCGTGCTGTCGGGATAATTGCAATCGGCCGGATTGTAACCATCGGCAAACGCAGCCACTGGCAACACAGGCGTATCAAGATAGACAGTTGCACCCGGCATGTACGGGTTGGTATAGCAAAAATGGCTGAATGAGGGATTGAACAATGGGTCCGAAATCAATTGTCCCAAGGTTGAAGAACCGGGGCGCATATCGACGATTGGACCGGAATCATTCATACAAGCGATCAGCATATTCGGAGAATATCCAGACGGATTCGGTACGTTGACTTGCCAGGTCGATGGTGCCATACCGTTATAGGTACCCCATTGATCGGAATACACCCGTGAAATTTCCACGCCATGCATATCGCGGATCGATACCGGCGCATGGGCGATGGCGAATTTTTCACCGAAATCGGGCGAGACGGCATTGATTTCAGTCGCAGCATCGTCAAGTATCAAGCCAGTGAAATGCGCAGCAACCGGCGTATTACTGTAGATGAAGAAACTTGCTTTGCCGGTCGCCTGATCGGCAAGCTGTACTTCCTTACGATCGCAGAGCGGTTTGATCGCACCCGCGAACGGTGCTACCTGACCGGAGCCGGGAAACAGACTCATGAAATCAGGCACCGTACGCAATGTCCCGACGCAGGTTGGAAACTGGACTTTAGCGCCCTGGAACCCAAGGCTGGTGGTGGCATTATTCGGATTCTTCGGATTGTAATATGCACCCACCTGGGCTTGATCAGGCATGATGAAAATATTGGCCAGCGCACTGAATTGCTGGGCTGCCGGTGCTACCCACGCGTCGCCGATCAAGATGTTCTTATCTTCTTCCTTAACAATCTCATATCCGGCCGGAGAAATAATTTCGACCACATATCTCCCCGGTGCCAGAGGCAAGCCCGCAGCATCGGTCGTAAAGGCATAGGCACCATCGTAGACCGCAGGTTGCACCTGGTTCCATAGATGGAAGCCGTCATAGCACTTGAACTGGTTAGATGCGCCAAGTGTGTAAGTCAGGAAAGGATCTTGACCGTCTTGTCCCGGACACACCATATTCGGTGACCCATCGGCCTTGGTCCCGGTCGCGTAATCGTCCCAGCTGGTGGTCTTAGTGGTGTTCACAAGGGTGAGCGCTGTCGTGCCGTCCGCATTCAGCAACTTTTTATACAAATTAACGATGACGCGGGGGACGCCCGGCTCCCATTTAAACTGCACCTCAAGGCTCGGATCATCAAAGCCACGGGTCGAGGCATACACCACCATGCCTTGAATCCCCCCGTTTTCGCCGACATTGAAAGGCCGCTTGCCCCAATCCAAAATTTGACTCTGGTTGATGAAACCTTGCAAGCCTTCGTACAGCACGCTACCACTGTCCTTACGGTTGGTGCCGTTACTCAATCCCGGTGGGACAGCACCAAAACTCTTACCCGTAATCGGGTCATTCCAGACATACGAAGAGTTGAGAATGCCGCCAGTTTTTGAACACGGCATGGCACTATTCTGGTTAGCTGCGCCAACCGTGCCCTGCCCGGTAACCGGTTGATAGGTCACGCAGTCGGGCAAGCCACCAGCGTCGACCGTGACGTTGACGCCGGTACCCGTAAAGCGGGTACGGTCTGATTCGACCACATACCAGTTAAATAGAGGGAAAAGCTCGTAAAACACCGCATTGCCATCGGAATCGGTCGGTAATACGTTGGAGACGGAACCATCGCGGAACCGAATTGTGACGGGTACCTGCGCGATACCGGGCTCGCCAGCATCCCGCGTGCCATTGCCGTTTTGATCAATATAGGTACTCGTCACCACACGCGTGAACCAACTAAATACCGGGATATTGCCCAATGCCACCGCACCCGACGGCACCGGATTACCATTTTTATCCGGCGTGTTGCTGGCCAATACCTGGACCGACTTGAAGGCGATGATCTGGTCCAGCCAATGGTCCCAGATGACTAGCATGTAAGAACCCACAGGAATATTAGTGAGCGTGAAATTACCATCATCGTCGCAAGCAGCGTAGCCAATATTCAGGCCCAGCTCACCTTCCTGATTGAGACCTACCATGCAAGACGTTGCAGCCAGCGGCCCACGCGCACCGGAATCCCATAAGGTTTCCTTGACCGGACGTGACATATGCAGGCTAGTAATCCGTCCCGATACCGTCGTCGTGGCAAGCGCAACCGGTCCGGTGACAGGAGGTCCTTCGTTATCGGCACTTGGTGCAGGTGGAATCCCACTTACAGGAACATGCGTCGCAATAATATTTTGTTGAGCGATATGGGCGGGATTCACGAAACCAATAAATGTGTGGAAGCCTGGAGGTCCAAATTCCTGGAAGTAAGCAGGCTCACCTGATTTGACAAAAGCATCCTGCGCCGGCGTGCCTTCCAGAGTAGATACCTGATGCCATATTTCTCCTGCACCACGTCGCACCGCACCGGGATGTGCCATCACGTCAAAGCGGCCAGGCATCAGGTTTTTAACCAGCGCCTGCCCTTGCAAAACGTAATCCGCGCTAGGATTAGCTGGATCGATAGGGTCATTAGGGCAAGTCAGAATTACGCCGGTCAGGTCCTTCCCCGCGTAATTAGGACTGGTAGAACTTGTGCCAGAATTGGTGGGGCTATAAACATTTGGGCAACCGGGTGATCCCAGCAACGCATTCGTCAATGGCATGTTGAAGGCATCGTAAGTTATCTGACCGATCGCATCGCCGGAGCGACCGGCGGTATCCCAGATACGGATTTCAAATCCTCCCAGCCCGTTTTCGGTCGCATCGGGATCGCCATTGGTTGGGCTGCCGTCTTCAAAAATATACACCGACAGTTGTGCTGGGCGCAAAGGATTCGGCTCCACTTTAATAGTGGTCGGTGGATATCCAGCCCCGGCTAACGGTGCAATCTGGCCGCCACTGATCGTATGTCCGCATTTGGCGTCATTGGCACCGGCAGCGCTAGGGGTTAAGCAATCCGGGGTGAGCAGAGGATCACCCGCGAAGGCACCTACAAACGGATTAGCAGCATCACCCGGCAAGATGGAGATGTAATACCACTTGTTCGGATCAAGCGCGACATCGGACGGCAGCGAACGCGGTTTCGGCACAACGACGGTACCGCCGACGCTCTGTGCATCCATACAACTTAATGTTCCGGTACAGCCGGAAGCCACGACCGGCATGTAGCTACGGAAAAAACTAGTGGCTAAACTAGGCGTCGGTTTCCCGTTGATGATCGGTGGTGTCACACCGACATTCGCATTGTGCCAGGTCTGATCCTCTTCTATGATCCAGCTGTAATCGTTGAGCAATACCGTCCCGCTCTGGGCATCGACCAGCGTTATCGGCAAGCCGCTTCCCGCCGGAAACACCACTGTCGCGGTTTGGGCGGGACTGGCGGTACCCTGACTATTCACTGATGCGAACTGGAACGTACAGGTAGCGGGGGCAGCCGCACAAGGTGTCGCGGTAAAGGAGCCGTCGCTACCCAGCGCTACCCAGCTCGGCGCAACACCAGCGAACTTAGCAGTCAGCGGATAGCCGTTGGGGTCAGTTGCACCTTGCAGCAGACCAGCGCCGCGCGGCACTTTAAGCAGCGATGCGACATTGCTTGGATAGGCGGTCGTCGCAGTATTGTTATAAATTCGTCCCACGGCAGTCGGTGCAGCACCGGTTGCCTCGAAGGTGATCGATACCAACGCACACACGGTGGCCGAATCATTGCCGCAATAGGTAAAACTATCAATCGTAGCCGTACTGGTACTGGCCGGAGCAGTGGTCACCGTATAGCTAAATTTGCCATTAGTGTTAAGCGTCACGTTGCCGTGCGCCAACACAGCGGTGGACGTGGTGGCGCCATTGGTCAACGCCTGCCCCTGAATGACAGCGCGGACCACCCCAATGTCATTGGTCAGTACGTTGTCGTTCAAGGCGGTCGCGTTCGGTGAGAGCGTGTAATAGTCAGGGTTGGCCGTCGCCGTCACCGCTGGTTTGGCACTGGTACCGATGTTTGTGTTGAGGGCACGCACCAACGCAGCACCGGTCAGCGTGGCGGTTCTCGCTGGCGCGACGACCAAGTATCCCTGCATTCCTCCCCTAGTCTCGTTGCCTGATGTCAGCCCAAGCCCCCGATCAAAAAATGGATACACCGCATCGGTGTATCTTCTTTGCGTCCCGGTCGCTGCGCTAGCCCGGGGAAGCACCAATGCATCAATCGTTTTACCCGGGGGCATGTTGACTTCATTCTGCACCTTGGTGTTACCCGGTGCCACGTTGCCATCCTCGCCGATCAGCGTAAACGGTAGTCCGACGACGGCGGGAGTATGGGTGCGTAAGCCTGCATTTACCATCCGCACCATGATGTTGCCCGTGACGGCGTCGCTGCCGGCCAAATCGGGCAATACCGTAGATGAGTCTGCGGGGCTGGTTTGATTGTAGGGTTTGCCATTCACCATAAAGTAAGTCGGTGCATAGTTGACTGCCGCCGGATAACACGGCACCTGCGCTACGCCGATGGCGACGGGCTTTTGCGATTGGGTGCAACGCGCATCATTCCAACGGATCGATTCGCTGGTTCCGGCTACCGCTGCTGCATCCACCGCCGTATTCTGGTTCACATCAATCTCAGAAAATAGCAAGGTTGCATCCATGTCGTAAGGCACGCCTACCAATCTGGCAAGTGGCGATGGTGTGCCAGCGTAATTAGCATACGCGCCAGGAAAAGCATGGCCGGGAGACTCCAGCGTTTGCGATGCCTCGGCACTCCCTGGCTCCTCGATTTCATACGTTGGCCTGCGCGTTACAATCAGCACGCCATACAAACCCATCGGTGCCTGCAAAGACGGATGACTTCCGGTTTCATATAAGTAAGTACCCGGCTTGAGGTACTGAGGATTCCTGGCTGCTGGCGCAATATTCGTATTCCATGTGTAGGCGATCGTGCCGTTGAAGGCGGCCTCCTGACCAAAGGCGCGGGCGCGCATGCCCTGTTGCGGTGGGGTAAAACCAGCCGCCGCTTGAGCTGGCCAGGTAGTTGCAGTTTGCGGTGGATGGTCAACCGGCGTGACGTCCCGCGTAGGGCTCCCCGCGCTACCGCCAATCTGCCCAAGGATCACGAGCGAAGTGGAAGTGCCCGCCGCCAGATTATTTTTTACACTGATATTGAGTTGATTTCCAATCGGCACAACAATCGTCGGCCCGGGCGCCCAGACCGTATTGGCTATCGTCTTGGTTGTTCCAGCCACCGCAGTGCTGCATGGGTTGACGTTAAGTAGCACACCGCCGCTTAACGCCGGACTTTGCGCACGGTCATCTGAACAGTAGCCCCACATCGGAACGATGGTGCCGTCAGGCAGCGTTTTACTCATGCGCTGCGCGCTCAGATGCACCGTCGTGAGCGCACCAGACTGTGCCATTGCTGAGGTTGCCGTCAGGGCCATCGCGGTTGCAACAATGGCGAATTTAAGCGGTAACCGTTTGAATATAATTGTCATTTTCATTTTTATCCTCACCTGTCACAAGGCGACTATCCATCGACAATCATCGATCTCAGTCGATCCCGGTAGCTCAAATCCACTTACAACCTCTCGTCGATTGCTGCCCCCGGAGGATCAATGATCATCATCATCATCATCCCTCCCGGAAACACATCGTTTGTCGTAATCTCTCGCTCATCGTGCGAATGCCACATGAAGGCGTAGCCTGCGCTAGGATTTTGCGAGGTGGCCGTGGGCGGCAACGGTCGTGTGATCGGCTGTACCCCACCGCTGTCTACGGCCTGGAGACCAAGGTAAGGCGTTCCGCCGTACCAGAAGCCATTGGTAACAACCTGGGGGTCTGGCGGCGTAACCGGCATCGGCTTGTTATGATCGGCACACCACTCGCCATAGTTGGGCGTCACCCCGGGTATGGCAGGCGGATTGCTGGCATCGGTATAAAACCCCGCAGTATCCGGATGACATGGAACGGGATCCACCGCACCGGGACCGCCTGCAAATTTATGACCGTAGACGTCCCAGTTCAAGCCCTTGCCGGTCCAGGTAAATAGCGCGTCCACCGATTGCCCTGACACCGAAGGAAAAGTAAAAATCAGCGGCCCGGCGAGACTGGTCTGATCAACCGTTGATAGCAACAGATTGCCATCCCTTGCCAACACCCGCGCATGATTGCCGTGGATGTGTAGCGGATGTTGGATTCGCCCTTGACCGATCTCCCGTACCAGCATCGTTTCACCCGGATGCACATGCGGATTGCCGTTATAAGGCTGCGCCGGATAAGCCGGAGAGAAAGAGCTGTCCATGTCATCCGGCATAGAACGCCCGTTGATCAGGAAATAATTCGGATGAAACGGTTCGGTTTTGACGACGATGGGCGCGCATATCTTGGCACCGCCAAGCAATGCACTATCACAAGCCTGAACCTGATCCAGGGCCGCTGAGTGTATAGTAGAGTCCATCTCTGACAGTTGAAACAAATACTCGCGGTCATAACATGTTTGCGGGTGCCCGTAGGCAGAGGTGGCAAGCCTGAAATCGGCTTGACTACCGAGCGCGGACTTATTGCAGCGCGCCGGGGCCGTTTTTGGTAACACGATGATCGCGCCGTATAAACCCATTTCAATTTGCAGCTCTGCCTGTGTGCCGCTGTGGTAGCCATAGGTACCAGGTTTGGTCGCTTCAAACGAATAGCGCACTGTCTGCCCGCGTGCCGCCTCACGGGTGAGGATGCCCGCCGTACCGTTGGTGGTGGAGGGATGGCAAATCCCACCGCTGATGGGACCGAAACAAACCTGGAATCCGGGAAATACGATCGAGGTATTTCCCGCAGCTACCGGTAACGCATTAGCGAGTTCAAGAGTGACCATATCACCTTCGGTCACGATCAACGTCGGCCCCGGCAATTGCATGACACCACAATAGCTTGTACTGGTCATCGCTGCCGGTGCGAAACCTGCGGGCGACGCTGGCACTACCACGCCAGGCGCAGAACCCGTTTTGCCGCAACCATATCCCCAGGAATAGATTAACGCGCCGTCCGGCTGCGATGAATAGCCAGCGCTTGCCACGAGCGAGAACACCGGCGTAGTAGCGCCGCCCGTAATGCCGGGCACGGCCGCTTGCGCGGGAACGCTCCAGCAACCGCACACTGCGATCACCGCTATATTCAACGTCATGATCGCCTTAGCGAACGCCCCGATACCTCTGTGTAGTAGGTTCTCCACAGCCCCTCCTATAGAACGTGAATTTCAGTCATCATGCCGCCGAAATTTTCAGCATCATTTGACAAATGGTCAAGTTGGGTCGTGTAAAGAAAATAGGTCCCCACCGGAACCGTACTGACATCGAGGATCACATCGGCTGACTCTCCTCCTCCGATGGTCACCGAGTTGGTGGTGTAGTACAGATTTTCACCAGCGGTATCGCGCAGCAGCCGGGCATGGAAACCGATCACCAGCATCGGCACGCCGACGGTCGCCAACGTGTGATATTCAGTCACGCTCAAATTCGATACCCGCAGCAAGGCTCTGGTCTGGCCGCCAGTTTTATTAATCGTGATCAGCGTGGGCTGAACCTGCGATTCGCGCGCTACCCCGTCGCTGGCAGCGGTAGTCATGGCACCGCCGGGTAAAGGATTGGTAGATGCAGTAGGCAGACCCGCATAGCCGGGTACGCCGATTGTATCGGGATAACCACGTCCGCTAAGCAGGAAGTATTTATCCTTCATATCAGCGAATGGCTCAGGATTAAACGTCATACCAATAAAGTGGAAGTTAGGATCGAATCCCATCATCTGGATCGGATATTCGACGTCATAGCGGGTGGAACCATCGCCGTCGTTATACGCATATTTGGCGCCCGCGATCTGTACTACACCGCTATCCTTACCAGGAAGCGGAGTGGAACATAGAATGTCTTTCTTACAGTCTTCGGGTGGAAAAGTCGCATTCGGATAGTGCGCTGCGACGCGCTTGGAAATAGGTACGGTGGGGTAAAGATAGTCATGCAAGGCGATGTAAAGATTTTCCCCTGGTGCTAGCCGATTCTGGCGTGGGCGGACAAACAGTTGACCCACCATCCCCATCTGTAAATGCTCCGGCGGCGTAATATGGCAATGCCAGAAATAGGTGCCGGCGTCGGGCGCCGTGTAATAGTAGGTAAAACTACCCGCGATATTAATGGCGACCGATGCATCCGGCACGCCATCAAAAAAAGACGACGCGTTGGGATAACCGTGGAAGTGAACCGTGTGCTGCTCGAAAAGATCCGGCCGCATGATCATCCCGACATTCGACAGCGTCAGAAAGAATTCATCATCTTCGTCAATCGCCATCATCGGTCCGGGCGCTTGCGCCGCTAGTACACCGTTATTCATCATGAGTGCCGGTTCCGTGATGGCGGCATTGTTCGGCGCGGTACCATCCCCCGGAAACACCGGGCCGGCAAATGCACCATTAAACACCTTAGCGACTTCGGTCCCGGGCAAACCGTTATTCAAATCGGCCAACCCAGACAATGCACCGAAGCCGAACAAATAGATCTGCTGTCCATCTGCCATCGTGGCAAATCCGTCTCCACCCGAAATATGCTGGCACTTGATCTGGGGGTTGGCATTGGCGGCTGAGGGCCGGGTGGGGTCGCCGACAATCATCGAGTCGACCTTTCCGTCGAGCGATTTATGCAGCGCCGTACCATTCGGACACTGCACACGAAAGTTCTGTGCGCCGACATGGGTGCTAGCTATAACGAGCAGTAAAGCGGTCAAGCCGCTGTAACTCAACTTCGTGATAAACATCACGACCTCCTTCACTTCGTCAATAGAATGTGAACTTCATCTATACCGTTTGCTGTGAAGCATGATGGCAGAGCGGTTTGCGCAATTTTTTGCATACATTGTTCGGGGGAGATGCGTCATCAGTGACTTCACTGCACGCAGCGCCGGTTCAGCTCGGTCTTCTGGCCAAGAAACCATTCGCTTTGGTGCAGCTAAATCGCTTCTTCCGAATCAGTGCAACCTATTTTTCTTTCCATTTCCCTTGTCATAAGAATACGTTTCTTAACAGAGAAAAAATAGGAGGGTTACCACCCAAACTGATGGTAGGGTATCCATTGTATGAACCAAAACGAGTGGTTTGACGGAAGCAATAGACCTAACGTCTGTGCACTAACGGCAGTGCCAGAACAAGGTAGGAGGAATTTAATTATTCGGCAGGGGCAGGTTGCGGCGGTCATTCCAGTGGAAGAATAGCCAAAATAAAATCTGCAGACGTCACGGCACAATCCAATCTCCATCGACAATCGGGTGCATGGACCCCTGCTGTGCGAAGCGCACAATATAGCCGCCCTTAGAAGCAAATCGCTGGCCGGGTGCCAGTCCTAGTCGAGGATAATAACCATTGACCAGGCGCCTGCTTAACATCGCCTCAACTTGCTCGACTAAATAGTCGCGCACAAAGCTATCCAGCATATCTCCGAGACTTTCTGACAAAATCTGGCATGCCAGATAAGTGTCGGCCTGCACCCGTTCGCTCACGATCGGAATATTACGTATTTTGAACCATCCTAACGGAAAGTTCATCCTGACTTTCCGCACCTCCGGTAAATCGAACGGATAGGTCATCCGTGCGTTTTCACGCCATGCAGGCGGCAGTGGCGCATTTTCCAGTAGCGCCATGACGCCGGACAAAAATAATAATTGCCCCGGTTCCGCGTTGGAGGGCAACAACGCGAGATCGGGTGGACGCAACCACAACACCAACACATCGCCAGCCGCCACGCTATTGACAGCTTTGGCTAGCTCCGCCACATTACCCGAGATATGTAGGATGCGAGAGGTCGACTGCCATCCTGCACCTTTCAAGTCGTCTGCAAGTGCAGCGGCCGCTTGCGGTCCGATGTCTCCCTTCCGAAAGACCTGAACCAAGCGCCGCCGCGCCGTTGTGCCGTAGTTATTACGCAGACGATATGCCAACAATTCGGCTTCCAGCAGCACCCCTTTGGAAAAATATATCGTATAAAAATCGTTCTCGGTATTAACCGGCATGTCGACATTGGGCATCAGACAGGGAATCGCCTCGCGCTCGCAAAATCGGTGAATCGGCGCCCAGGTTGTCCCGCCCAACCCTGAGACAATTGCAAAGACCGGCTCCGCAATCATGCGTGCATGCAATTGCTGTTCCCATGTCTCCGGCGCGCCGGTGAGTTCCCATACATGTAGTTGCCATTTGCGGGAGACTCGATACATAACACCCTTGTCGCTTTTCATGCGCTGAAAGCCACCGCGAATAAATTCATTTTTATCGCGGAAAAAGCGTTCTAGCACATCCAGCATACCCTGCCGCTTTACCGGATCGGCATCGGGTGTGATGATGGTTGCAAAGTGCAGCGTATCTTCGGTGACGCCCGGCACCGCTTCGCTTGAAAGGACTTTTAAATAGTCGATCAGGGCGGCCGTAGTTACCTCGTCGAATACGAAGCGCGGCATCAGCGCATTGAGCGGCTTCCCATCGCGGCCTATGCCATTCCGGATCGCATTGGCGAGCGTCGCATCGGTGTACGGTTCACGCTTTGGAATAAAACCTGCCCCATAGCGAAAGTCGATATCCTCCGGCCGGTTACCATGTGGCCTGAACAAATAACGGCCGGCAATAGGTGGAATGACGAACTTTCCTTCCGTGGTACCAAACCCGCTGCGGCGATGGCAATTGACGCAAGCGGCTTCGGCACCCTCTACCGATCCGTTAGCGCCCCACTCCGCGTGTACCATCTGGCCTGAAGGCAGAATACCCTCGCGGTATAGCCGCAGTGCTGCATCGGTACCGGTTAAGGGCTCTGCCAAAGTATTCGATACAGCCAGCACGAACAACATTACTATCATGAGCGGAATAAATCCCGCCAGTCTTCGTCCGACCCACAATCGCTGTGCAATCGCCAGGTTGCCTGCCACAATGCGCCCCTTTACTTGACAGCGACCAGATTGCGGTAGGCGTTGAGTAGATCGGCCGCAGAAGAAAAGCCATCGATACGCAGCCAAGGTTTTCCCGGAGCACTGCGCAATAAGGTCACTGGATTATGGTTCATTTTATCGCCCCGATAGACATCAAACGCACGTTGGGTGGCGATACTGGCTTCAACGCTGCCGGTGTAGTGATTCCATTCCGAATCAGCGCCGAATTTTTGTGCATACTTTTGCAATCGCGCTGGCGTATCCTCTTCAGGATCTATCGATATAGAGACAAGATGAACCTTGTACTTATCACTGCCCAAAGCCGTTTGCAATTGTGAAAACGTTTGGCTAGTCAGAGGACAAACCGTCGTACAAGTAGTGTAAATAAAGTTCAAAATAACCGGCCGCCCGTCATTTAACTCGTCAGCCAACGGGACCGTCTTACCATCCTGCCGTACCAAATTTACCTTCGGCAAACTATAGTCGACAACTGCCTGCGACGACTCGGTCGACATAGGATGATGATGATGTGCATGCGCGTCCATATTTACGGCGAACGCACTGGTCGACACCAGTACAGTCGAAAAAAATAACGGACCACAGATTATTTTGGTAAGGCGCATGTTGATTTCTCCGAATAGACGTACAAACATAGGGTTATGCGGTGGGCTGCTCTTTCCGTCAGCCGGCGCTTCCGGGTTGGATATCAAGACCGCCATCAGGATCGCTCTCCGCGATAATATTTCAGCACCTTTGGTACATAATTGCGCGTCTCGTTATAGGGAGGTACACGATAACCGGCGCGGATCACGGCATTCTCTCCTGCGTTGTATCCTGCCAGCGCCAGTTCGATATCACCGTCGAAGAGTGTTAATAACCAACGCAGGTACTGCGCGCCCGCTTTCAGGTTTTCGCGCGGATCAAGCAGATTTTTGACACCGAAGCGAAGACCGGTGTCCGGCATCAATTGCATCAACCCGCGTGCGCCTTTGCGCGATATGGCTTGCGCGTTATAGCCGGACTCGGCTCTGATCACTGCATGCAGTAGAAGGGGGTCCAGACCGTACTCCTTTGCCGAATCTTCTACTAGCGCTTTGAGGACCAATGGAATAGAAAAAATAATGTCCCGGCGTGGATGAGATTTCTGCGACTTGGCCTCAGCCAATATTGGGCCGGGAACGACGATCGTTGGTGTATCGCCAGAGCTAAAGTTAGACAGGACTAAGGTTCCCTCGGCATTTACACCCGAATAGACTTGCGCAATCGACGGACATGAAAAAAATAACGCACCTGCGCCAAACATAAAGAGTAAAACCCGTAGGATCAAGATTGTCATTTTTTTTAGCCTCACATGTATGTATAGGCTATTGCGCTGCCAATTGATCTACCCATCATCCCTTTTTATCCATGGGTATAACTCCCCAAAATTGCTCAGTAGGGGTTTCACCAGAGCCAAAAATATTTCCGGCAACCTTCCCCCCCGGGAGGGAGGGTAAGTACTACTTTTAGTGGGTATACCCGCACTTACTCGTTGACAAAAAGATATTATAAATTACAATAAAACTTGCAATAAACACAAAACAACTTAGACCCACTCTGCTTAAGCCTGCTGTCTGTTTCCGCCCAGAAAACTTTTATATATGGACGTGATGGCTGGTCTCAATAGCGCGGGATCTTCGGTTCAGGGAGAAGGATAATGACCCGTAACGTCACCTATGGCGCGAAGTCGCTCACGCCTATACCTATCAGCCGGTACGCCGCATTTACCCTGCTTGAACTGCTGGTGGTGATCCTTATCATCGGCTTGCTGGCGGCTATTGTTACCCCCCGCTATTTTGAGCAACTCGGCAAATCGAATACCAAAATCACCCGTGTTCAAATCCATTCTCTCGGTAAAGCACTAGATCAATATCGTCTGGATGTCGGGCATTTTCCCAGCACCGAACAGGGATTAAAGTCACTGTTCACCAAGCCTAACGATGAAGAAAAATGGCAAGGTCCGTATCTGGTCAGGGCCGTTCCGCCTGATCCGTGGGGCCGCGAATTTATCTATAAATCTCCGGGTGATCATGATGGCTACGACATCAGTTCGTTAGGCGCCGACGGACAGGTAGGGGGGACTGGTGAAAACACTGACGTGGGCTCCTGGATGGCTCAATAGAGGCCCAACTTCACCAGCAGCGCAATGAGTACAAGGAGGACCTGATGGACGATGCGCGTACCCTTGAATTTGAGGTTGTGGGAGTAGCGGAAGCCGGTGCCATCCGCATCTTGCGGATTCCTGCGGCTGATGCAGATCTCGCCACGCAACTCGCCCAACGCGAGGGCTTGCGCGTGCTCTCTTGCAAGCCGCGTTCCGCTGGTTTTTTTGGGGCCGGAAAAACATCCAAACCCAATACTGTGCGTTTGGACATAGCGCTATTCGCCCACGAGCTTGGCGCCCTCCTTGACGCCGGTTTGGGTATCATCGACGGCATCGAAACCCTGGCTGAGAAGGAACGATCCTCTGAAACCAGCCGCGTACTTGCGCGCCTGGTACGCGCATTGAAAGAAGGACGAAATTTTTCCGCTGCGATGCGCGACAGGCTGGACGTTTTCCCGCAACTACTGATTGCAAGCATCGCTGCCAGCGAGCAAACCGGCGATATGGCAGCCGCATTGCGCCGCTACTCAAGTAATTTCGAAACTTTGCGGGGAATTCGCTCAAAAGCGGTAGGCGCCGCAGTGTATCCGTTGATGCTGCTCGGAGTCGGTGGAGTGGTTGTGTTATTTTTATTGGGTTTCGTCGTCCCTAAATTCTCGACATTGATTGAGAGTTCGCGGGGAGAAATTCCGTTCGCTTCAATGATGCTGATTAACGTCGGAAAAACGATTAATTTACATCCCCAAATCATGGGCGGTACTTTTATCTGCATGTTGCTGTCGCTGATATGGGCGATCCGACGTGCAGCTCGCGCCCACTGGAATCTGCCGATTTTAGAAAAACTCCCATTCATCGGCATATTGATTCGGATGTTTCGACATGCGCAGTTTTACCGTACTAGTAGCATGTTAATCGAGGGCGGTATCTCCGCTGTCAGGGCATTTGAAATGTGCAGTTCACTGCTTAGTCCCGGCGATAACAAACAACTTTTGCTTGCCGTCGTTGCGATGCGCGAGGGCTGCGCAATCGGGCCGGCACTACAACGCGTAGGGCTGGCAGACCCGGTGGCGTTACGCATGCTAACGGTAGCGCAGCGTACCGGACAGTTGGCAGAAATTTTAGCGCGGATTGCGTCCTTCAAGGAAAACACCTTGGCACGTTCGATTGAGGTTTCTACGCGCTTGTTTGAACCAGTGTTGATGCTACTTATCGGTCTTATCATCGGTGCCATAGTCGTGCTGATGTATTTACCGATTTTCGACATCGCATCAAGTTTACAGTGAACCTTATAGGATCATTTATGCAAAACGAATCCCTCTCACTCACGCGTGTCCTGGATGCAGATTTCATCAGCGATATCCAGCAACAATCGAACGCTGCGTTAAATACTATTGAGCGCATCGAAGCTACTTTCGGCACCGATTCGGACGCTTATCTGCAAGCAGCTGCGACGTACTTCCGGATGCAACCGATCACGCTCGATACCATGCGTCTGATGAAGCCGGACTTCGCGCTGATTTCCTTTGTCGAGGCCAGCAAGCGGCTATGTCTGGCATTTTCCGACGTCAATGATGAATTGATTCTGGTGATGGCCGATCCACTAGATGTACGCACCCGTGCTTGGATCTATGCGAAGCTGCGCAACCGCAGCCAGCAATCTTTGCACTGGGGTATCGCCACCATTTTAGATGTACGTTCCTATCTTATTTCAATGGAAAAATCGGTACGTGCCATGGATTCGATCGGGATATCCGACGCTACGACCACCAATGACAGTAACGCCCTCACCATCTCGATTGAAGGTATCAGTAGCACCGAAAGTCGCATCGTCCGCTTAGTCAACTCAACGATTTACGATGCGTTGCGTGCAGGTGCAAGTGATATTCATCTAGAAACCCAAGCGCATGGCATGAACATCAAATACCGTCTCGATGGCGTGCTGACCATGATCAAGCAGGTAGATGGCAGCGACACTTCAGAGCAAGTACTGTCGCGCGTAAAAGTCATTTCCGAACTAGACATTGCAGAGCGGCGGATTCCGCAGGATGGTCGTTTCAAGGTGCTGGTAGAGGGTCGGGAAATCGATCTCAGGGTCTCGATTATGCCGAATTTGTTCGGCGAGGATGCGGTATTGCGCATACTGGATAGATACCATCTAGCAGGCGAACGCAAAGCATTGAGCCTGGAAACACTTGGGTTTTCTGAACCGGCTATGGCATTTGTCAGACGACTGTCGGCTTTGCCGTATGGCCTGCTGTTGGTCACCGGTCCTACCGGCAGCGGTAAGACCACAACCGTGTATGCCGCTATCTCTGAAATCAATACCGGCCTGGACAAGATCGTTACCATTGAAGACCCGGTCGAGTACCAGTTAGCCGGCGTATTGCAAATCCCCGTCAACGAGAAAAAAGGTCTTACCTTCGCCCGCGGACTGCGCTCGATTCTGCGCCACGATCCTGACAAGATTATGGTGGGTGAGATTCGTGATCCGGAAACAGCCCAGATTGCGGTGCAGGCCGCGCTGACCGGGCACCAAGTATTTACGACCGTCCATGCCAATAATGTATTTGATGTCATTGGACGATTTGCCAATATGGGGGTTGACTCATACAGCTTCGTGTCGGCACTGAACGGTATTCTGGCCCAGCGTCTGGTGCGTATTAACTGTCCGATGTGCTCAGTCCCGGACACTCCGTCTGCAGAACTAATTGCACGCTCCGGACTGACGGACATTGCGTTCGCATCCGTTGACTTCAAGCGCGGGCTGGGATGCGGACATTGCCGTGGAACAGGCTTCAAGGGACGACGTGCCATCGCCGAAACTTTGGCGCTGGACGATATCCTGCGCGACCTGATGGGTGAACGCGCAGCGTTATCCAGAATCAAGCACGCTGCCAGGCAAGCAGGACTCAGAACGCTGCGTGAAGCTGCGGTCGATTTAGCCACCCAAGGTTTGACTACTCTCGAGGAGATCAATCGTGTTACACCTGTGGAATAAAACGGCTACGCTGGTGATCGATACCGATCAAGTTAGGGCGAAAATTGGCCCTCTTGAAAACCTCATCGTGGAAGTCGCGGGAAGCGTAACCGATATGCCCTATGGCGTGGCCCGCTCCGAGCATCTCAGCGCGGCTATAAAAGAGGCACTGGCCGATCTGACGACCAAAGTTAAACGACCATTTCACGCGGTCAACGTCGTGATCGCCGACACTCTGGTGTTTTACGATGTACTGGAGATCGATGCCCGCATCATCTCATCAGTTGAATTACAGCGGCTAGCTGGATTGAGCTTGGCCGATACCCTTGGGCTGGATGCGGCTGATCTGATGCTGCGCTGCTCGATTCAAAAAGGTGGTCTGAGCGTAGTAATGTGCGGTATTCCTATCCCGATACTTGACGCTATCAAGCATGCGATACAACAGGCCGGATATACCTTAAATCGGGTAGAACCCGCATTCGCAGAATTTTTAAATTGCCGCGCCACGCTGCTGACCCAACCGAATGCGATGGTGGCTAAACTGCGCCATCATTCATTGACACTAGGATTAATACGAGAAGGGAAATGGCAGGCCTTCGCGAACGAACGTTTGTCGCGGCCGGTGTGGACAGAGTTGCGCGATAGCTGCGATGCTTTTTGCAGTCGGGTAGGAATCCCGGATCCGCATCTGTTACCGATATTATTCGACGCCGATATCGAACAAATTCCGACTGATGCAACCGGTCGCTGGCAACCGTTACTACTCACAACGACGCTGTCGTAGGAGTCATTATTGTGTCCTCATTTTATCGTCTTCATTTGAACTTCGGGGCGCCGCAGCGAGCTACGCAACCATTCGCAATAGCCTTGTTATCCGTCGGTTTTTTAGCCAGCGGATACGGGGTACTACAGTTAAGTTCGGCCTATACGAATCGCCAAAATCAAATGATGGAAAGCGATGCATTGACGCTTCGCAAGAGCGCTTTCCAACAAAGTGACGAGACCCCCACGAAGGTTTCAGCAGTCCAACTTCAGCGCTTTCGTAATGCTGCGCTAGTGGTGAATGAATTGCGGATGCCGTGGGATGATTTACTCCAGATACTAGAGTCAGCGCCGATGGAACAGATTGCGCTACTGTCGATTGAACCGATCGCCTCGCGCCACCAGCTGCGGCTTTCTGCGGAAGCGCGCAACGTGTCGACGATGCTGGATTATTTGGTCTATCTACAGCGCCAACCCTCATTGCATCAAGTGATTCTGAGTTCGCATCAGGTCCAGCGTCAGATACCGGGATCGCCAGTGCGCTTTCAGATACAAGCCCGTTGGAGCGAGAAATGAACATCTCATCCGCTTTGGTCACCGCCAATTATGCTTTAACCCGTCGATTGGGAATGAAGGGGCTGATCGGGCTTGTCCTGATCATTTTTACTTTACTGGCAGTGCTAGTGGTTACGCCACGTTTGCAACAAACTACACGCCGTCTGCAATTGCAAACCGCAGTGCAACAGAAGGCCTTGAATCGTGACCGTCGGATCAAGAAAGTGGCGCCAAAATCAATTGATCAGCTTGCACAATTCAATGACTGGTTTCCCACTATTAATCAGAATGCTGGCGATCTACGGCGCGTTTTGGACGAAGCAAGCAAAGCAAAACTTGACATTAACAAAGGAGATTATCAAATCTCGACTGAAGCAAGTACCGAATTTATCAAGTACGAGATCGTATTTCCGGTCAAAGCCAACTACAGCACGCTGCGCAGTTTTGTCGCAGGAGTACTCAATGCGGTACCGAATGCCTCACTTGCGGAACTCCACATGGAACGCCCTGCGGCAAGTAACGACATGCTTGATGCCCGCATTCACTTCACACTTTTTTATCGAGGAGCATGATATGCGAGTCGACATTCCCCGCCCCCGGATAGTGTTGCTGCTGATTGTCGGCATGCTGACGGCATATTTGGCAAACCATTTTCGCAGTGGCCCAGGTGAGGCCACGATAGTGGAACCACTCAGTCGCACGCATGCCAAGGTCGCATCTGATCCGCATACCGGATCATCATCTTCATCGACCTCATCGCTTGTGCTGCCTAAGCGTGCCGATCTGGATCAGGTCTCAAAAAATAATTTATTCGCAGCTACCGACTGGACCCCTCCACTGCCACCGCCACCGGCACCGCCAAAGGCTGCACCAGCGCCACCACCGCAAGCGCCGCCGATGCCTTACCGTTTTGTAGGGATGTTGGAGGATCGCACCAAACCGGCCGCCTTTCTCGCCAAGGGAGAAGCGCTTCTGATCGTCTCCGCTGGCGATACCATTGATGGCAACTACCACGTTGACACAGTCAGTTCCAAGGAAATCGCACTGACGTATCTGCCGTTAAATCAGAAACAAGTCATCCGAATCCAAGGAGAACTCTAGTGATCCACCTCAAAACCAACAACATCCGTCTGCACCGCGCACTATTACCGTTGCTGATCGCAGCTGCGCTCGCAGGATGCGCGGCGCAACGGCTTAACAAGGACGGACAAAGGCAGGTGCAAGAAGGCCGATATGAACAAGGACTGGTAAGCCTGCGACAAGCGAGTCTGTTAGAACCGGATAATTTGCGTTATCGCCGTGATTATCTGGATCGCCTGGATGATGAGACCAAAAATTTGAACCAGCGTGGGGAGGCTTTGCGTTTAGCCGGTGACTTCACCGGTGCGCATTATGCTTTTCTGACGGCGCTCAATCTCGATCAATCGAATGAGCGTTCACGTCGCGGCATAGTTGATGTGGCGCGGGATGTCCGCCATAGCGATATTCTTGCAGATGCCGATAAATTGACCGCTGCCGGGAAGCTCGATGCTGCTAAGGATCGCATCCGGGTCGTTTTGCTGAGCGACCCGGCGAATAAACGCGCCAATGAGGCAATGCGCAAGATAGATGACCAACTGGATGCCCAGCACCGTGCAAAAGAGGCGGTGATCGTGAGCCAGTCAATATTAAAAAAACCGGTCACACTACAATTTCGGGATGCCAATTTGCGTATGGTGTTTGAGGCACTCTCACGTACGACAGGTCTGAATGTCATCTTCGACCGCGATGTCAGAGCTGATTTAAAAACCACTATATTTGTCCGCGACGGCTCCATCGAAGATACCGTCGATTTAATTTTGCTGCAAAACCAGCTTGAAAAAAGAATTCTTAACGCCAACACGATGTTCATTTATCCGGCGATAGCGACAAAGCAAAAAGAGTATCAAGAACTCAAAGTCCGTACCTTCCAGATTTCCAACGGTGATGCAAAATATATTCAGGGGATGCTGAAGAGCGTGCTGAAGATCAAGGAAGTACAGGTCGACGAGCATACGAACACGCTGGTACTGCGCGACACGCCAGAAGCATTGTCGGTCGCGGCGCGGGTAATTGCAGCCCATGATCTTCCCGATGCAGAGGTAATGCTTGAAGTCGAAGTACTTGAAATTTCGCGTGATCGACTTTCCAACCTTGGCATCGTATGGCCTGACAACTTCAACGTGTCGACCCCAACCGATGTAAATGGTGGCGCGTTGACATTGGGTGCATTGAAACGTCTTTCTTCCAACAGCTTGCTCACAACGCCGCTCCAAGCCGGATTGAATCTCAAACTTCAGGACACCGACGCCAATCTTCTTGCGAGTCCGCGCATTCGTGTGCGCGAGCACGAAAAAGCGAAAATACTCATCGGCGATAAAGTCCCTATCATTACCAATACGGTAACGCCGGTGTCAACCGGTACGCCAGTGATCACCGGCTCCGTTCAATACATTGATGTCGGTATAAAGCTTGAGGCTGAACCGCATGTCTACGCTGAAGGGGACGTCGGGATCAAATTAAATCTTGAAGTCAGCAATATCGTCAAAGAAATTTCGGGTCCTGGTGGCTCGTTGGCATATCAAATTGGCACACGAATGGTTTCTACCAGTCTGCGACTGCATGATGGAGAGACCCAGATATTAGGTGGGCTGATCAGCGATTCGGATCGTAATACCGCAGCCAAAGTGCCAGGAATTGGTCAGCTTCCGATACTTGGCCGCTTGTTCTCAAACAACAATGGCAACCATACCAAAACTGAAATCGTACTGTCGATCACGCCGCGTATTTTACGGGCGAAAGGGATTGCTGAAGATACCATGGCCGATGTCTGGTCTGGGACGGAAGGCACCATTCGAGAAAATCCGTTACGTCTGGACCCTATTTCAAGTGTCAGCGCAAGTCCAAATAGTCCCGCAGCGAATAGCGCTGCCCGGATCGAACCCATGCCGCTAACCTTGCCCGCCAAGCCGATTGAGACAGTCAGCAATGCTGTTCCAGCCGGGTCCGAAATAGTCGTTGCGGTACCCGTCCCACCGGCGCCAAAAGAACCAGCTATTTTGACCCCCACGATTATCCCGACATCTGCCCTTCCTCCGGAAAGTGCAATCGTCCAGCCCGCCCTGCCCGGCGGCACTGAGGTGGCGGCTAAAACCAGCATGACGAAGATCGATGGCGACAATAATCCTGACGCCGCTTCAACCAGCGTAGGCATACCAGTCAGCGTGGCCGCTATCATTCCGGCGGCAACTGGCGCTAGCCCAAAAATTATCTTGAGTTCGCCTGACAATGTCAAAGCCGGAGAACGGTTCAACGTGACCCTGAGCGGTGAAAATTTCGACAATATTCATGCCCTGCCGCTTTCCATTCAGTACGATGCGGTGGTCCTGACATTGGTCGAAGTTACGCTGGGGGAATTTAGCATTCGCTCCCATGTTGGTAACGTTGCCCCCTCCATCAATCAGCCTGCGGGCCGCGCCAGTATGCTGCTGACAGCTGATCAAGCAGCATCGTTCATGGGGTCTGGTGAATTACTCAATCTTGGATTTGTCGCGAAATTATCACGCAAGCGGACCCAGGTCTTGGTGGCAAAAGTCGATGTCAATGATGGGCATACTTTACTCACTATACCGCGCCCTCAGCCACTTACATTAGCCGTCAATCCTTAACAGCGGTTTGGGAGATAAGACTTTACCTGCGTTGACTTTATAGAAGAAGTTGACGCCTGTGAATACTGATAAGCGATGATCCTGAATATGTATCTTTAAGGTGCTATCGATGAATACTTTAAATTACCAGCAGATAAAGCGCGCTTCGGTTTGGCGGCTGAGGGCGCAGCCTTGGAGATGGTTGGCCAGCGCAATATATTCGTTATGTTCGCTATGTTCGCTATGTTCCCGATCCGCTCTAAGCTACCTTCCGCTGCCAACGAGGCAAGCAGGTGATGGAGCTCGCTCAACCATCGCAATTTGCCGAGTATCTGCGCGCGGGTTCACGCTGATTGAGTTGGTCGTCACGCTCGCGTTGGTGGGGGTAGTGGCACTGGTCGTTCTACCACTATATGAAATTTCATCCGTGCGGGTGAAGGAAACCGAATTAAAACTTGCCCTTCATCAAATTCGCGGCGCACTTGATGCCTACAAAAGAGCCTCAGATAATGGCCAGATTCCTAAAGCTACGGGTGAATCTGGCTATCCACCGACTCTGGAGTTGTTAGTAAATGGCGTGGAAAATCCTTCTGATATCAAACATGGGCGGTTAATCTTTCTGCGCAGTGTTCCGCGTGATCCATTTTTTTTAGATGCGACACTGCCAGCCGCCCAAACCTGGATGCTACGCAGTTATGGGAGTCCGCCTGAGGCGCCGCAACCGGGCGAAGATATCTTTGATGTTGCCTCTTTATCGCCTCGCAGGGGGCTTAACGGCATTTACTATAAGGATTGGTGATCATGAAACGTGTGCCTTCCATCCCTGCCTACTCCCGCAACAAGGCCTTTACCCTCATCGAGATGGTCATCGTCATGGCCCTCATCGGCCTGCTCCTTACCCTGGCCGTGCCACGATATTTCACGGCACTGGAAAACGGAAAAATCAAGGTTCAGCAGCAAAACCTAGCCTCAATACGTGATGCGATCGATAAATTTTATGGCGATCAGGGCCACTATCCTGAAACGCTTGATACGTTGGTGCAAAGCCGTTACCTGCGCAGCGTTCCGATCGATCCATTGACCGAAAAGAGCAATTGGACGATTGTGGCGCCTGTGGATACAGTATCCAGTAGGGAACCGAACCCTGCAACGGGCACAGATGCAAACGGGAATAGTGGAGGAATAAGTGGCGTTTATGACGTGCATAGCGCCGCAGAGGTAAGTGATGCAAAATAAATATCTAACCACCCGACCCAGTCGCGGTATTGTATTACTTGCGTTGCTATTAACGCTGGCACTAATGGGGATTGCTCTGATGGGGGCCGTTAGCTGGTGGTCTCTGGAACGCCAGCGTGAAAACGAAGAAGACCTGCTTTTTATCGGTAATCAATATAGGCTAGCGATTGAACGGTATTACTATGCAACCCCTGGCAATGCCAAGGCGTTGCCGATGCGTTTGGATGAGCTGATTGAAGACCAGAGATTTCCCATACCTGTGCGGCATTTACGCCGCCTCTACCTCGACCCGATGACGGGCGAGCCGTTTGAATTAATCCATATCGGGGAACAGATTCATGGTGTGGCGAGCACATCGCAGAAAAAAGCCATTAAACGAAGCGGTTTTTTTCCACCTTACACAGCGTTCGAAGTCATAGAAACATACGATCAGTGGAAGTTTTTATTCACCCCGCCGCGAGGCAGAAAAGCAATATCTGTCACACCGAAAGTAGCAGCAAAACAAGAAAAAAATCAGGGAGTAAAACCATGAGCCATCGCGTCTTAATCGTTGAAAATCATAATTTATTACGAGAAGGCCTCCGATCCATGATCATGCGACTGCCCAACTATGAAGTTGTTGGTACAGCGCGGGACGGCAAGGAGGCAATACAGAATGCTGTTCTTTTGCAACCCGATCTGATTTTAATGGATCTGTCCATGCCTGGCATCAATGGGATTGAAGCTACTGCACAAATAAAACGACGCCTGCCTAACATCCGTATCCTTGCGCTAACAGGATATAAAACCGACGAATACGTACGCGAGGCGTTTCGGGCCGGGGCGGATGGCTATGCACTCAAAGATTCTTCGTATGAAGAATTTATTGGTGCGATGCATACCGTCGTTACGGGGAAAAAATTCATCTGTCCAGACTTGTCTGTGCACCTGATCGATATTATTTTACGCGGCGACGCAGAGCCGGCAACCGTTGCCCGGTGGAGTACACTGACCTCCCGTGAACGCAGCATCATTAAGCTAATCGCGGAAGGTCGTACGAATCGCTTGGCTGCTGAGTTTCTTAACATCAGCTCTAAGACAGTCGAAAAGCATCGGGCCAATTTGATGCACAAACTTGGGCTTAAGAATGCAACAGAACTTGTGCTATTTGCGTTGAATATGGGATTAATTGAAAACAAAAACGAACCCAAGACTGTAGTAATCTCGGATTAGCTAATCGCACAACCACTCGAGTATAGGCAGACTCCCTATCCACTGCCGCGAATAGCTTCCATTGATCACTAAATGGATAAGATGTTCCCGCGCCAGTCCGCTTTACTTTATAAACTAAGGATGTATTACTAATCTCTTCATAATTAACGCCAATATACAGTGGCCCTTTTTCGTATTCGGCCGCCAAATGCATATTGTTATTGCCACTAACCTCCGGCAACGGTGTGCCGCCGCCAACAGCTACTCTCGCAAACGCCCCCTGGATTTTGAACCCGCTCATATCTGGCGAAAAAATGCCAATCGCATTGTCCACTCGGGGACTGCACCGAACATATCTTTTGGCGTGCGGTTCATTTACTGTAGACACCATCATCCACTCCGCCACGCGCACAATAGACGCCGCTCACGGACCGCTTACGATGAATGGATACATGCTTCCCAGCACTAAGCCATTGATAATTTGTTAGATAAAGGTATCCGTGATTTCCTTGTTATGTAACGATTTTTATGTTGGATTTTGGTAAATCCCCGACAAAGTCGAGGATTACCTTATGGATGGCTACAAGCGTTGAGGTTATTGATAAATGCGGCAGTTCCCCACAGTGAAGCTATCCATCGAACTTGTACTGTTCAAATTAAAACTTGTGCCGCAGACCGATACCTACACCGTTGCGCGTTGAGGCGGCATTGGCGCTGCCGGCTCCGAGGCTGGCGCCGGCAAACGGCATGACCCCGTTGACATCCTGGATTTCACCGCCGGACAGGGACGTGCGGTCGATTTCAACGTAGATATCTGTGCGCTTGGAGAAATTGTAATCAGCAACCGCATAGAGGGTCGAGACCCTGCCGCTGTCGCCTGCGGACGAAACGTTTTTAATCGAATCACTCATGTAGCCGAGGATAAAGCTAGTAACCGCTGTAGCCTGATACAAGATGCCCGCAGTCCACACGCTATCGGTACGCTTGAGCGTATTGCCTGCGTTGGAAAGCAAGGTGGTATTGGCAAGCGCCCCACCACTATTGGACGCCGCCTTGGCGAAACCAGGATCACGCTTGGCGTTGAAGTATTGCACGTACAGGGTCGCTGGACCAGCAACATACGATCCGCCCAAGCCGGCGACCTTGAGCAACGCAGAGTTGGCATCCTTCGATTGCTGATAAACGCCGCCGATGCTCAACGGGCCTTGCGTATAACTCAGTGCGGCACCGCTTGTTGCGCCAATGCTGGTTTGCCCTGCCCTCTCTCCGACCGAGTATTGAAGTTCAGCCGTGACCGGGCCAAAGCTCTTGGTGTACTTCAACGTGTTGTCAAAGCGGGTGCCATAGTAGAAGGAGGCCCATTCGTTTTCGTTGAAGTTACCAATCCCCAAAGGATCGTAGTTGCTCAGTAGGTCATTGGCAATACCATATTGGCGCCCAAGGTCGAGCTCACCCCAACTCTTGTCCTTTAGACCGACAAATGCCTGACGGCCGAAGATCTGCCCTTGCTGGTCAATCGCGCCATTGTTGCTCTGGAAACCGTTTTCAAGTTTAAACACGGCGGAGGTCCCTCCACCCAGGTCTTCCTCTCCCTTAAATCCAACACGCGAACCCTGAAAAGCCCCTTCGGTCATCGCCGTCTGGCTGCCTAATTTACCGTTTGATGTCACCTGATTATTTGTGTAACGGATGGCAGTATCGATCACGCCATACATCGTGACGTTCGTTTGCGCAAATGCCGTAGAGGATAATGTGCCCATTACGGACAGTGTTAATATTGTTTTTTTCATTGAATAACCCTGGATATAAGTTATAAAAAATTTTTCAGAAGCGAGACACAATGCGCACTAATGCGCACTTCTTCCACGCTTTAATTCCCCACACCTTTGCATGAGCGTTTCAAACGCTCTCTACCAGAATGACGTCAAATTATCTTCATAAATATCCTCGTGAAAATTCTAAAAATAAGAAACTAAGGCAATTGGAACGACTTGAATTTGATGTATTTTTTGATCAATATCAGACTGAATTTTCAGAGAAGATATGAAAGCAGCCCTTCTATGTCAATGCCGGAGTAAAGATGTACCAAATGGCGCGTTAAAAGTGTACCAATCCGGGTTAATAAATAGAGCCGTTGAGGGCCTGAATTATTCTCTTTTCAATGCACATTTCTATACTCTGCAGAGTTGGGGTGGCGGGCGCAGCGCAGCGTAGCCCGTTCCCTCAAGACGTTGCTTTTACGGGTTGGCCCCTCCTTTTTCAGCAGTGCTGTTTGGTTTGACATTGCGCTGTTGCCGTTTCTTGCTGGTGGCCAATCGATACGATTCGCCGTTCATTTCCAGGATGTGGACGTGATGGGTAAGCCGGTCAAGCAAGGCGCCAGTCAGCCGCTCCGAACCGAGGACGCTGGTCCACTCGTCAAACGGTAAATTCGAGGTCACCAGCGTGGCACCGTGCTCATAGCGTCGGCTAAAGACCTCAAACAACAATTCCGCACCGACCGCTGTGAACGGCACATAGCCCAGTTCATCGATAATCAGTAACTTCACGTTAGTCAGTTGCTTTTGCAAGGCACGCAGTCGTTTCTCGTCACGCGCTTCCATCAGTTCATGGACCAGGGCGGCGGCCGTCGTAAAGGCAACGCTGTGTCCTTTCTGACAGGCAGCTAATCCTAGTGCCAGCGCAGTATGCGTCTTGCCAACACCCGAAGGTCCTAACGCGATGACGTTCTCGCGCTTATCAATCCACTCACAGCGTGTCAGTTCGAGCACCAGGGATTTGTTTAAGGTTGGCATCGCCATGAAGTCGAAGGTATCCAGACTCTTGGTCACCGGAAACCTGGCCAGACGGATGCGCCGCTCCATCGTGCGGCGTTCACGGTCGATACGTTCGAGTTCGCACAACCGTAATAAATAGCGTGGGTAATCTACGCCTTCACGCGCGCAGTCGGCGCCGACCTTCTCATACTCCCGGGCAAAGGTCGGCAGCTTCAGGGCTTTGAAGTGGTTGACCAACAGTACCTGCGGTGCCACCGTGGTGGTCTCGGACAGCGCCGCGCTGTTGGCGTTCATGCGAGGTCTCCGGTAACAGGTTGCGTCAGTAGCGCATTCCCGCTGAGCAAGCTGAGGTAGCTGCCGGCATCGGTCGTGCCGACCGTGGCGTTCGGCAAATACGGATACAGGGTTAAATCCAGCTTGGGTGGTCGTCGTTCGATGGCGCACAATACTAGGTGTTTGATGGCATCAAAGCTGAGCACGCCCAGATGATGGGCCTGGCCAATGGCACGCTCGACTTGCCCGATGCTGAAGGTTTCCAGCAACCGCAGGACCTGGATATATTCCTTGCGCCCACGCTTGTCCATGCGCGCTTCCAGCAGGCGTCGCAATCGCTCGAAGGCCGCTGGTAATGCCCACTCTTGCAGCGGTGCAGCCTGGTCAAGCGCACGCGGCTTCCTCTCCAGCAACGCCAGATAGTGCAGCGGGTTCACCACGAAGTCCGCTTTGGCATAACTGCGACGATGGTGCGCAATGCACTCCGGATTGCCAACCAGATAGATGTCGACCCAGTCGACGGTGCCTTTGACCAGCACCGCCTGATGACCGTATTGCGTCGGTACCGAATAGTCGTTGGTGCGGTAACGGACCAACGATTGCGATGATACCCGGCTGGTTTGCTTGTGACTGGCGTCATAGAGCGTTACCGGCAACGGCATCAATGCCGCCCGGTCATGGATGAGGCGCTGGCCGATGGTGTCAGATTGACCACGCAGCACGGCACGCTGACGTTTCAGGCAGCCGTCCAGCAATTGGCTATTCAATGCAGCGAAGTCATCTGCCACCGGCAATGGCACCATGAAGTGGCGTCGGCTGTAGCCGACCAGTCCTTCCACTTTACCCTTGTCGTTACCTTTGGCGGGACGTCCGAATTTATCATCAAACAAGTAATAACTCTGCAATTCGGCAAAGGCATGGGTCCGTCGGCGCTGGCCATCGCCTAATATCTTGGCCACTGCAATCCTGGTGTTGTCGTACAGAATTGATTGCGGCACGCCACCGAGAAACGCGAAGGCAGCAAGATGACCGTCCAGAAAGGCTTCCGTGTCTTCGGTCGGATACGCCTTGACGAAACACGCATCCGAATGCGGCATGTCCAGGCAGAAATAGTGGAAGCGGACCTTCTTGCCGCCGATGTACCCGTCGGCTTCGCCGAAATCGACCTGGGCATGGCCGGGGCGATGCGCCAGTGGCATGAACACTTCCTTCTGCCGGCTGGCCACACCGTTGACGTACTCGCGCACCAGGGTGTAGCTACCGTCGTAACCATGCTCGTCACGTAATCGTTCGCGGATACGTACCGCCGTATGGCGCTGTTTCACATGGACTTGCTTATCGGCCTCGAGAATGGCGTCGATGATGGCTGCGAACGGTGCCAGCGTCGGAGAGACCGGGGCCGGCGCTCGCCGATATCCCGGCGGTGCCGCGAACTGGCACATCTTCCTGACGGTATTGCGATGGATACCGAAGTAGCGCGCAACCGCACGCTCACTCTTGTTCTCGACCATCACGGCGCGACGTACTTTGACGTATATGTCCACGGGAAACATCCTTTCCGCCTTTCTTATGCACCATCAAGGGCATAAGACTACAGGCTGGGATTGGTACACTTTTAACGCGCCATTCACGGCCGTTTCAAGTGCGCTATCCGGTACATTATTCACGCGGCATTTATACTTCTATGAACTACACCAGAATCAAGCAGCCACTGATGTAACGTCAGACGGACTGATGGCGCATGCACCCTCCCTTGGGCGAAAGTTGAAATACTGTTTGATCATCTCATCGGTGATATGCGGATCGCAGTTACGCCCGCCTGTAAGCGACGTGCCCCACTTCGTTCAGTCGACAATTACTTTCGCAATGGCCTCAGCGACGTACTCGACGTTTCGGCTATTAATGCCGGCGACGCAAATACGACCGGAGCGAACCAGATAGATACCAAATTCATCCCGCAAACGGTCGACCTGATCTGCAGAAAGTCCTGTGTAGCTAAACATGCCTCGCTGCTTCAGGAGGTACTGCAGATCCCAACCCGCAAGCCTGCTTGATAATGCATAGAAAAGCTTCTGACGCATCGTCTTGATCCGAACCCGCATGGCGGTAACCTCAGCCTCCCATTCTTCGCGTAGCAAAGGATCCAGAAGCACGCGAGCGACAATCTGCCCCCCGTGGTTTGGTGGGCTCGAATAATTCGTTCCTACCGTGCACTTCAACTGTCCGAGAACGCGCGCGGCTTCCGATTTGTCTGCGCAGACTACCGACAGGCTGCCGCATCGTTCACTATAGAAGGAAAGATTTTTGGAAAAAGAATTGCTAACGAGGAATCGCGCACCAGTTTGCGCCATCGCACGGATTACAAACGCATCTTCGTCAAGGCCGTCGCCAAAGCCCTGGTACGCCATATCAAGGAATGAAATCAGTTTACGATCGAGCACGACTGAGAGAATTTCTTCCCATTGATTATTAGAAAGGTCCGCGCCCGTCGGATTATGACAACAGGGCTGAAGGAGAATCACGGTTTGTTCAGGCATGCTCTTGAGCGCCGCAAGCATGTCGTCGAAACGAACACTGGCTGTAACCGGATCGTAATAGGGGTACGTCCTGACCTTAAATCCTGCACCCTCAAATATCGCATGATGGCTGCCCCAGGTTGGATCGGATAGCCATACCTCACTGTCGGGGAAGTAGCGTTTTAGAAAATCGGCGCCGACCTTTAGCGCACCAGAGCCTCCAACCGTTTGAATGGTGGCAATGCGACCGGAGGTTACCGCCTCATGCGACGCGCCGAACACCATGTCTTGAACGGCCTCTCGATACGCAGCAATTCCCTCCATCGGAAGATACGGCCGAGCATGGACCTCCAAAGCCAGCGCCGCTTCCGCCTTTGCAACTACCGGCAACAAGGGAATGCGCCCATCCTCATCATGGTAAAGACCAATCCCTAGGTTGATTTTGTGGGAGCGGGGGTCTTTCTGCAATGCATCAGTTAGGCCAAAGACGGGATCTCCAGCATAGGAAGCTATGTGGTCAAACATACTGTTTCTTTCCTTGAATTTATTCAGACCTGAGTAGCCTGAAATGATAAAACGATGAACGCAACCCAAGCATCAGTTGCTCCTGAGACAAGCCCAGATTACGATTGGAACCCATGCAAAGAAACCGGCGAAAGAGAGGCGTTCCGTTCCTGTGCACGCGTCTTCCACTTCGTAAGCTTCACCATCCTGAGAACGGGCTCCGCGAGGGCCATCCGCCATCAATTGCTAGGGATGCATGCGGGCACCGTCGGTGATCTTGTCAACCCGCTTCTTGCTGTCTCGCAAGGCGACGCCGACGATGCGAGCGTCTTCCTTCCCAAACTTGGCGAACACCGCTCGGTTTGCCCCATCGTGTCCCGTCGTAAACATCTCTTCGGTATAGGCGGATGTAGTTACCCCTTTTTCGATCGCTCGCCGGTGGATCGTGCGCAGCGTGTCGGCATTGGCCGCCATGCAAATGATCGGCTGGCGGCACAACCGGTTGTAGACCTGACCGTCGGCATCTACGTAGGGCTCGCCCATGATGTCCGGGTGCTGCGCGGCAATGCCACTGACCAGAAATGCCGTGACGTTTAGCTTCTGCCAGACAGGCAGATCCTCTAGCACGACAACGGCAATCTTCGTGTCGAATCGGACGACTTCAGTGGCTTCAGTGGCTTCGGATGGGAGGTTGGTTTTCATTGTTGACATAAAAAGTGATGTGGAAGATTAAAGGGACTCGCGGTCGCCGCCGAACGACTTCTTCAATACGACGGCTTGGTGACGCGCGGGCGAAACTGCTCGTCAAACGCCTCCAGCGATGGCATCGGAAGAGTGGGCCTCCGGTCGACTACGCGCATCTCGCGATCGAGCTGGTCCAGCATAGCGCCACGCGCCTGGTCATCGACATAGGGTACGTGGTGGGCATAGAACGGTTCGCACACGTCGAACCCCACGTATCCGAGGGTTCCCTGCAGCAGATGTCTCAGCATGCCGTTGAGTTCGCCATGGATAGCTTCTGGCCCGAACATGTGGCTTTGGCCTCCGAGCGAAGTGACCACCATCGCGCGCTTGCCTACCATACCGCCCTGGTCGTAGATACGGCGGCCGCCGAAGAAGGTACCCGAGAGGAAGACCCGGTCGACCCAGCCTTTGAGTTGCGCGGGCATCGAATACCAGAACAACGGGAAGACCAGCACCAGGAGTTCTGCATCGACGATCTTCTCAACCTCCGCGGCGATGTCCTTCGCGATGGTTTTGTGTTGCCAGCCATGCCGCTGCTCAAGGCTGTACACGAGATGGTCGGAGCGTTCGCGCTGGCCGAAGTCTGCGGCGGAAGCCACAGGGTTGAACTGGCTCGCGTGAAGGTCGCTTAGAGTGACCTGCCAGCCCGATTCACTCAGGGCGTGACATACTGTGTCGCGCATCGACCCGACGAACGACTTCGGCTCCGGATGGCAGTACACTACATGCACTTTTTTCATACTTCGGCCTCGTTATCAGTTGGGTTGACCGCTGCTGCGGCGCAACACTGTCTCGTTGATGGCAGCGATTTCCGCGTCGATCTGCGCCGTGTAGCCACCAGCGGGATGCAGCCAGCTTTTGATTTGACGCAAGGCATGAGCATCTTTGGCGGCGAGCATCCGTGCGCGCTGCCAAGCTGTCACCCGAACTTGGTCAGCTTCGGCAAGCTCGGTGACCAGGCCCCACTCATGCGCTTGCTTCCCTGTGAACGGCTCGCCGCCCATCAGTAGGCACCGTGCACGCTGGAGCCCGATGGCGCGCGCAAGCAGTATGCTGCTCGCGGCCTCGGGCGCGATGGCGAGGTCGACAAAGGGCAATCGCAGCGCAGCATCGGGGCTGCAAATCACCCAATCGGCATGAAGCATCCAAGTCACCCCGATACCTGCGGCGCTGCCATGCACCGCGAGCACTAGCGGCTTGCGTAGTTCGGCGATGGCATGCAGGAAACGCGGCACCGGGTCGCCGCGACCCTGCGGCCACTCGGCAAAAGCTTGAAGATCGTGGCCTGCGCAGAAGGCCTGACCGGTACCCGTCACGAGGACGGCCTTGACATCTTCCCGGGACTCGGCAAGCGCCAGGGATTCGGCAAGTGCTACGAACATGGGCATCGTGAGCGCATTGCGCTTGTCGGGACGATTGATCTCGATGTGGCAGATGCCGCCTTCGAAAGCGCATGCGATCTCCTGTGCCGACGTGGCCGTCACAACTTCTACCGAACTCATGAGGGATCCCCTTCGGGGTTAGTGTCGCTTGCCTCAAGCGCCAGCACCGCCGCCTTGACGTCGGTTTGAAAGCGCTGAAGCGCCTCCAACGGGTAGGGCCGCGAACCGAAGCCGGCCACGAACACGTCGGTCAACTGCTGGGTCGTCTCCTCGAGCGAGGGCTTGCGACCCGATGCGACATAGCCCCACAGCACGTGCTCCATGGCGCCATACACCATGTCTCGCATCAGACGGACGGGAATGTCGCCGCGCAACTCGCCGGTCGCCTGAGCTTCATGCAAGGCGCGCACGAGGGGCGCCGTGTACCGCCGCTTGAATTCCAGGATGACAGCGGAGAACGCCTCGTCGACCGTACGCCCCTCGCCCAACACCAGAGCGCAAAGTCCGGTGCCTTCCCCCATCAGATGCGTAAGGTGCCTGCGAATGACGAACTGCAGGCGCGCACGCATGCCGGGAAGCGCGGGCACGTCACGCTCCAGTTCTGCGCTGATCTCGTCGTACCAGCGGCGAAGCACCTCGATGCACAGTTGCCGCTTGCTGCCGAAGTAGGCAAAGACATTAGCCTCCGAGACACCGGCCTTTTGAGCGATCTCAGCGGTCGTTGCTCGCTCATAGCCTGACGCGACAAACACGGCTTGCGCGGCGACCATCAGGGCTTCGACTGTGCGCTCGGATTTCTGTCCTTTAGCCTTCCGTGTACCAGTCGTAAGAGTAGAAGATGGCATGATACCTCGATCGTTTGTAAGTGACACTCACAATATATATCAAAAGAAGATAAAAGGAAAAATCCTTATAAAAAGCAAGAAAATACTTGCATAAAGCAAATGTCGAATCAAAATAAATGAGTGTAAATCACATTTGGTGATGCCTTGGTTTTGACGACAATCGATGGACGCCAGATGTGCGGCCCGGGCGCACCCCGTCAGGCCCGTAATCGTGGTCAAGCTGCGCAGTCAAGGTCCGCAGGATTTCCTTGAGGTAACCTGAAAAAAACGGACACACGCGTTTGATAAACTGAATTCAAAGGAGTGCAGATGAAAAACGCAAAATAAACAATCTGAACTCGGTTCACGTTCTGGCGTCGAAGTAAATATAGACAACTATTCTGGAGGCATTATGAAACGTCTCTCTATTTTGCTGATGCTAGCCACACTATTGGGCGGGTGCGTCGCAGAACCATGGGGTCCCGGTGGTGGAGACTATTATCACGGCGCTGGCGGCGACCGCGGCCATGATCGAGACCGAGACAGGGATAGAGGTGGAGACGATTATCATCGGCCAGGAGATGGTTACGGCCGCGGTGATAGCTATCATTAGGACGTTTTTTTTGCGTTGCCGCCCTTCACAAAAGTTATATTATGTTGGGCGGCAATGTTGATGGAAACCCTAAAATCGCCACTTTCTACCCAGTTCTTCCAGCCCAGCTTTCTTCAAGTCTTCTGGCGACATGACTATTTCTAACTCCACATTGGCGTTAAAAGTCAGAAAGAATGGTTCAGCAATCATAGGAATTTTTGAAGAGTCGTCGACATCGACGATTAACAGGGCAGATCGTTGCCCATGTTGCTCGGTGAAATAAACTGCTTCCGGTTTTAACTCTTCTAGAATCTGGCCTATTTTCTGACCAGCAGATCCATCCCTGACAGAGTTACTAAATTCAGCATTAGGAAATTTGACATTCAGTAGCATTCGCATCATTACCTCCTGGATTGGTGTGTTTGTGCGGTCACTGGCTTTAATGCGTTTCTGTGAAGCGTATTTCCATTCTAGGATTTCTTGATTATTTCGCTAGTTGGCAATTCACTTATTTTCACAACTTCTGAGAGTTGACCAGCTTGCCCAGAATGCTGCAATGCATTGACATTGTTAAGTGAAAAATGATTTCCATCTTCCCACCCGTCATCCGATTGCCATACGTGAAAAAGCCCGCTAGATACTGCGGGCTTCTGAATTGGTGCTGGTATGTTTCCCGACCGCCAGCCCCGGTAGTGCGAATAAAACGCAGGCAAGGCTGCATAATAATTAGAAAGAATTACAGCGCCATGACATGAAGCAACGATTAGATGATTTTTATCCAAGTATTCTGCGAAAAAAATCCCCGCTTCAGACTACCGTGTAGCCGATTAAGGCGCTACTTGCTAGCCATTTGATTCTTGCATTAGCGGTTTTTATTGCCTAAAATTTATTTCTTTAAAGCATTACCAGGCTGCAAAAGCCTTCATCCGCATCGCCTACAGAAAATTCATTGAAACCGCTTACCGCTTAGCTTGTCCAAACATTTAACGACAACATCTATTGGAGGTGAATACTATGCATCAACATGTTGATTGGAAGGAAGCACCGAAAAGTGCGCGTTGGTGGGCAATTGATGCCAATGGGTATGCTCACTGGTTCCTTGCTCCGCATGTGGCTAGCTTTACTGATTTTTGGTTTGCGGAGGAAATACCGGCACCGACGTTCGGTTATCGGGATATTTGGCAAAAGAGTCTGACGGAGAGACCTCCGGAATAGGGATTTGCAACCTGCGAGATATTTGCTGAGATAGCATTGAGCGCTAAAAAGCCCGCTGTAAAGCGGGCTTGGTAAGTTTTTTATTATCCTATACCACTATACAACCGCGTACATCAACAAAACGCAAACGCCAACATAGCTGCATCCTCATCCAAAAATAGAAGGGCCGTAACTGACCAGAGCAACGCGTAAGCGGGCGCGCATCTGGCCATGAAGATTAGTCGCTTATTGAAGGACATTCTTTCTCACAATACATCACATTATTTTACTAATACACACATTAAGTCCCTACCTTTGGCTTCTTGCTATCGCTGTCGTCAAGTCGATCAATCCGCCTCTCGGCAACGTCCGCCAGCATGTGCGATGACGTTAAGGCGAGGCGCAGCAAGCGTTCCGTGTCAAGAATTGTCAACGTTGGCGCATCAGATGTGCCTTTATCCGAGTTGCTCATATGGGCCAGATCAATGCATGTCTGCACCCCACGGCAGACATCTACTGTGAGCGCATAAAATTGCGCCACCGGGTTATTTTTATGATGAGAAGGCAGCCATGTGAACGATTGATGAAATGCTTTGGACGGGTCGCTCATGATTGTGTCATCCTAACGTCACGGGCGAAATTATCCAAATTTGCGGGTGAAAATCCAGCAACGGCATTAACAGAATGACCTGAATTTTTCGGCGTCTCGACTGTACTGCTAAAAATAGCAACTGCATCACTTTCGCAGTTTCGTAGGTCGGATGCGATAGGTTTAACGATATTAAGCAATGTCTTTCCTTTGTGTGTATTTTTCATCCGCTTCCCGTTATCAAGCGGGTGGGCGGCAAAATGGCAGGGTTGATAAACTGGCACACAAAAGAAAACCAGCAAGTCCGCGGACTTCCCCGTCACCGCCGCCCATTGAGGCGAACGAAGACGACCGCACGAAAAAAAACGGCATTGCGCCGTTTGTGCGCTTTTGTGTATTCAGGTTATCAAGCCTGTTCCCTTTTTTATTCGGGGACGAAAAGAGTATAGAGCATTGCAACGCGATTTGTAAAATCGAGCACCACATTTTTCTAAAGATCGTCGGCTGTGGACGCGTCAGGCAAGGACAGGAAATACCACAGCATGAATGTAAAGTCCGGCTGAATTTTTATGAAGGGTATCGACCAATACCGTCAACACCCTTCTTGCATCTCTTACACTATGCTGTATCTTGACCGCACACCTGCATCAGGGAACGTCGAACATATTTCCTGCCGCGCTATGCGGACTCAACGATTGAGATGGGTACGAAGGTGTGCCATCGGACGGCACCTTCCGCCCGAGAAACGCGATGACTTCCGTACCGAAAACGTCGTTGCGATCACCAGCCACCATATGCCCTGCCGAGGTCACGTTCACATATTCACTATGCGGACAAAGCCGTAGAAAATCCTGCGCGCCCTCTTCGGTCAACACGTCCGACAAGCCGCCGCGCACCAGCAATGTCGGCAACCGAAGCCGACGTGCGCACTCTGTCAGCCGAATTTCGCGGGCGACAAAATCGTGCCGTTGCGGCCGAAACCGCGGGTCCCAATGCCAGCGATATTTGCTATCGCTGCCGAGTCGTACATTTTTGGCCAATCCATCGAGATTTTTTGGGGCCTCACGATGCGGCTGATAACTCGCAATCGCGTCGGCGACTTCTTGCAGGGAGTCGAATCCATCCGGCTTTAGGCTCATGAACGCCTGAATTTTGTCGATACCTTCGGTCTCGACACGCGGCGCGATATCCACCAATACCAGGGCCGTGGCATTGACATGTTCTTCACCAATCGCCACCAGGCTGGTTCCACCGCCCATTGATGCACCGACCAATACCGGCCGCCCTTTGCCCAGCGCGGCGATGACACACTTCAGATCCTCGACCATGACATCCTGACCGTATAATCCGTCCGGTGCCCACTCCGAATCACCGTGACCACGTGCATCAAAAGCCACCGCGTGATAACCCGCCGCGCCCAGTAGGCGACCAGTGCGCTTCCATGCGTGACGGGTCTGTCCGCCGCCATGTTGCAAGATCACCAAATGACCGCTGGGATCGCCCCATGAATCGCCTGCAATCTTCACGCCGCCAGCACCCTCCCACACATGCATAGGATCAATGGTTCCTGCTAGTCTTTTACCTGCGCTCATTAGATGATTCCTTTTGTTTAGTCGTATTTCTATTATTTGTAATGCGTGCAGAGCTTACGAATATGTGGTTAGCGCGATACCACGCTAATGCAACCGATGTCAGCGACGAAGATCATTCGGCAAGCCTCATCATGTCGGAAAATATGGGTGTTGATGGTTCAAACCTTATTATAAGGCCGCATCAGATTCGAGGGGTTCGCCCAGTCTGTCGATGACAATCACGTCGTTAAGCGAATTATTGACAAGCAAGAATGATGTCGTCTAGAGTAAGGAAAAAATTTATAACCTCCATGCGATCCAAACACCCTCTTCAAGCCTTTGGGCCAAATATGCAGTTGCGTCGTCTTCACCACATCTGACCTACACATCTGACCTACACATATGAAACGCCATATTGACGCTTATAGTCTTCAACTGCTGGTAACTGCCGCTCAGGAAGGATCGATCACGCGTGCTGCAGCCAAGGAGCATATCGCGCCCTCCGCACTGAGTCGACGCATAGCTGATCTTGAAGAGGCAATTGGTGCGCCGCTGCTGGTGCGCTCGCCACGCGGCATAACCTTGACCGAGGCGGGACACCTGACAACCGCGCTGGCGACCAGAATTGAGGGTGATCTGGAAGCATTGGTGCGTCAAATACAGGCACTAAGCGGCGAGATCGCCGGCACTGTCAGATTGTTTGCCAATCCGTCGTCGGTAGTGGGCTTTTTGCCCGAACGACTCAAGCGTTTTGCTGCGCAATATCCGCATGTGGACGTGGCATTAAGTGAGGGCAGCAGTATGGAAATCGTGCGCGCCTGCCTGGACGACCGCGCTGATCTGGGGATCGGCGTCAATATTCAGATACCGGCAGGCATCGAGTCGTGGCACTTTGCGGACGATCCGCTGCTGGTGGTATTACCTGCCGGTCACGTACTGGCAAAGAAGAAGAGCCTGCGTTTCGCCGAAGTATTGGCGTATCCGTTAATTTCGATCCATATCGGTGGCACGCTGGATTTATTATTGCATGAGCGCGCCGCGGCTGCATCGAGAACGCCAAAATTTGCGGTGTCTGTCAGCAGTTTTGATGCTGCTTGCCGGATGGTCGAGGCTGGGCTTGGCATTACCGTGCTACCCGAAAGTGCGGCATCTGCATACGCGGGTGCGAATCGCTTCGTGCGCCGTTTACTGGACGAGCCTTGGGCTGGGCGCGAATTACGACTCTTCGCCTTGCGTAAAACACCACGTCCGCGCGTGGTCGATGCTTTGATCGACGTGTTGCAGGGCTAGGCCAAGGTTGTAAGAGTGAGAGAAAATCGAACCTGGAATGGTCGCCTCCCGGGGGCATCGTCGCCCGCGATGCCCCCCTTGCTGACAAAGCACTTCCTCTAAAAGTGTTTGTAACCGTAAATTGCGTCTCAGGAGACTGACATGACACAACTTACGCTCACAGGGCGAATCCTTTTTCTTAGCACTGACCCGACTATTATTACAGCGCAACTTGCTGGGAGCGACCTGGTGTTGTCGCAAGCAGGAAAGCTACGCGATGATATTTCTACCGATGAAATCACGCCGATGCCAGTGCTGGTGCATTACGACGAGAAGCTCGCCGCCTATCCTTATGTGGGCCTGAAAGTCGGCGATAGTTTGCCGATTGGCCGCAACGCGGTGCGCTCAGCGGACTTCAGCGTGACCGTTGCGGGCAAAAACTATGGCAAGGGCTCATCCCGCGAGCACAGCCCGGTGGCGGAGCGCGCTGCGGGAATTCAACTGGTGATCGCCGAAAGTTTTGCGCGTATTTATCGTCAGAATGCGGACAACGTCGGTTTATTCACATCCACCGATTTTTCTCTGATTGAACGCATTCAGCGCGGCGAATCGATTGACATCGCAGAAATTGTCGGCTCGCGGGATACGCTGGCGGCGGCGATCCTGCGTTGCGGCGGCTTATTGCGCTATGGGCAACAGCGCATGCGGTCGGTATCGGCCCTCGCACCGTCACTCGACAGTCACCAGCCCAAAACGCTTTTTGAAAAAATTTTGGCACGTCATGCGATCAAGACCGATGACGTGGATGGCGCATTGCAGCACGGCAGCGGCGCATTCGTACGGGCCGACTGGCGCTTCATCGTCGATTATTACACCGGTATGTGTGCGCACATGCTGCATTCAAGCTTTGGCACGCCGCTAGTCTTGCATCAGCCTGAGGCCATCGTCACCTTCGAAGATCATCTGTCCTACGCCGAGCGCAGCCCGATGCATGCAACCAACGGTTTGTTACCGGATTTGCGTGGTCTGTCGATTGCTCACCGCACTTTTGTAAAAGATTACGGCTTGCGCTCGCATGGTCATTTGCGAGATGACTGGGCGCATGGCGCTGAGGGTATCTCGCATCCGATCATGACAGAGACTTACGCGCTGCCGGGCCAAGTGCTGGTCGGCACCGATTCTCATACGCCGCATAGTGGGTCACTCGGCTGTGTGGCTTTTGGCGTCGGCACCACCGATATGGCTAACGCATTTGTGACCGGCGCCGTGCGCATCACGGTTCCGCAGGTGATGCGCGTTGAATTGACCGGCCCCATCCCGGCCGGTGTGACGGCAAAAGATATCGTGCTGTATCTGCTTGCGCATCAGGACATCAAGGCCGGTGTTGGCGCTGGACGGGTATTTGAATTTGGTGGATCGGCAGTCACGCTGATGAGTACGGACGAACGCGCAACCCTGACCAATATGACCGCCGAGTTAGGGGGATTTACAGGAATCGTCGCACCCGACGCCGAAACGGTGCGCTTTTTGCGAGAGCGACGAGACGTAGAATTTATCATCGAACCGTGGATGTGCAGCGATCCTGGCGCTAACTATGCTCACGTGATCACAGTTAACTGCGCCAAACTCACGCCAATGGTCGCGCTTCCCGGTGACCCGGGAAACGGCATTCCTTTGCACCAGTTATCGGATCGGGTGGAGGTCGATATCGCCTACGGCGGCTCCTGTACGGCAGGCAAACGCGAGGACTTTGATCATTATCATGCCGTATTGTCGTGGGCTGCAAAACATGATCTGCGTGTGGCTGACGGCGTCAAACTCTATCTGCAGTTCGGCACAATTGCAGTGCGCGACTACTGCATGGCGCAAGGTTATATGGCGGCCTTTGAAGCGGTCGGTGCGGAGATTCTGCAACCGTCATGCGGTTCCTGTGCGAATTGTGGGCCGGGCGCATCAACGGCATCCGATCAAATTACGGTGAGTGCGATCAATCGCAATTTTCCCGGACGATCAGGTCCCGGACAGGTGTGGCTGGCCAGTCCGCCCACTGTGGTTGCCAGCGCTATCGCCGGTGAACTGATCTCGTTCGAAGAACTTTGTCAGCGTTACACACATCAGACAGCGTCAGCATGACATGATGAAAATTGCACTTTTTCTGGGCGATGGAATCGGCCCCGAGAGGGGGGAGGCAATCGCGCAAGCGGTTCATGACACCCAACCTTAGCTATTGAATATTGACTGTAGACGTTAGCTGTATCGACAGGATTTAAGCGCAAAAGTTTGCCGTGTTGCTGCGGTAGTGTTGTGTAAATCCTGATCAAATTAAAAATAGATGGAGACAAGACATGGCCTATTCACCCCCTTTTTCTTCCGCGTCGCTAGCGACTGTAGAGGTTGCACACTTAACCGCGCCAACGGTGCCACTCGACAGCGGCAGTATTTCCGCCAGACTTGATCGTCTCCCCGCTTCGCGAACAGTATGGAAACTCATCGTGCTGTTGAGCCTTGGCTTCTTTTTTGAAATTTACGATTTGTTGTTTACCGGATATATTGCACCAGGTCTGGTCAAAAGTGGGATTCTCACGGCTACCACGGCCGGGTTGTTCGGTACTTCCGGTGTCGCCAGTTTTATTGCTTCGCTATTTTCCGGACTATTTGTCGGCACGATAGCTTGCGGCTTTCTGGCAGATCGTTTTGGACGTAGAGCCATTTTTACCTACGCCTTGCTGTGGTACGCAATCGCCAATACAATCATGGTGTTCCAAACGACGGCATTAGGCCTCAACAGCTGGCGCTTTGTATCAGGCCTTGGGATCGGCGTCGAACTGATCACCATCGGTACCTATTTATCTGAACTGGCCCCAAAACACTTGCGCGGACGAGCCTTCGCGGTATGTCAGGCAACCGGCTTCGCAGCGGTTCCCGTAGTGGCTTTCTTATCGTATCTGCTCGTACCAAACGCGCCTTTCGGCGTGGCTGGCTGGCGCTGGGTCGTGTTACTGGGCGGTTTTGGCGCAGTGTTGGTGTGGTGGATCCGTCGCAACGTGCCAGAAAGTCCACGCTGGTTGGCAAGCAAAGGTCGCCTGAAAGAAGCAGACGAGATCCTGCGTGCGCTAGAACTCAAAGTACAAACAGAAACTGGCAAACCGTTGCCTGCGCCCGGCCCGTCGGAACCAATCGCCGTTGTGGGCCGCTTTGTTGACATGTGGAAACCGCCTTACCGCAAGCGTTCCATTATGCTGATTATTTTTCACATCTTCCAGACCATCGGTTTTTTTGGCTTTGCCAACTGGGTACCAACCTTGCTGGTCAAACAGGGTATCACCGTCACCTCCAGTCTTCTTTACACAACGCTGATCGGTTTGGCAGCACCTATCGGTCCGTTAATTGGCTATTGGATTGCCGATCGTTTCGAACGTAAACATGTGATCGTCGTGATGGCGGGTGTCAATGTCGTGTGCGGACTGATTTTTAGCCAAGTCAGCGCACCGGCGATGATCGTGGCACTGGGCATCTCTCTCACGCTGGCGGGCAATATTATTTCTTTCACTTATCACACCTATCAGCAGGAACTCTATCCAACCGGCATCAGAGCGCGCGCGGTTGGTTTCGTCTATTCATGGAGCAGACTGTCGGCCGTGTTGAGTTCTTTTGTCATTGCCCATATTCTTGGGCGATTCGGGGTCGAGGGCGTATTCATCTTCATCGCCGGTGCGATGCTGATCGTGATGATCACCATCGGTGTGATGGGACCGCGCACCCGGGGCAAATCGCTCGAAAGCATTTCGCATTGAAAATGATAGACTCCATCGCAAAGCCCGATATCAGCGGCTACAACTTTGGAGCAATGAATCGTGATTACTTTGTATCACTGCATGAGCGCACGCTCGTTCCGACCACTTTGGATGTTGGAGGAACTGGGTATTCCCTATGAATTAAAGATGCTGCCGTTCCCGCCCCGCGTGCTCGCACGGCCTTTTCTTGCCATCAATCCTTTAGGCACGGTTCCGGCCTTCTCCGACGACGCCACGCAGATGACCGAATCGACCGCCATTTGTCAGTATCTGGCGGCCCGATTTTCACCAAAATCCTTAAACGTGGAGATTGATGAACCGGACTTCGGGGCGTATCTGAATTATCTGCATTTTGGTGAAGCAACGCTGACTTTTCCGCAAACGTTAGTGTTGCGCTATGGGCGGTTCGAATCACCGGATCGACTGTTACCGCAGGCGGTAGAGGACTATACAAAATGGTTTCTGGCGCGCCTGAGAACGCTCGAAACCCTATTGGCGCAACAGAAATTTTTATGCGCGGGACGCTTTACTGCCGCCGACGTCTCGGTTGGCTATGCGTTGTTACTGGCGGAACATCTGGATTTGAGCCAGCGCTTTACGCCCTCAGTTTTGGCCTATTGGGAGCGCCTGCGAAGTCGGATAGGATTTCAGCGCGCCATACAAGCGCAAGAGCGGGCAGCCATCGATCAGGACGTTTCGTTGATACCTGCGCCAGATGTGTTGCCGCCCTGAATATGTTAAGAAAATATTCTGCGGAAAGATGCGAAGCGAAACAAGCGTGCTCTGAATTGAAGATCGCTGAACGTCCCTCCACATCAAACTGCGCCAAGCGCTGATACCCTGTTTGGGTCTATGCGGCGTCCTTGCCACCCGTGTCACCACGAGTGGTATCCCGCGTATCAATAAGTCGATCAATACGCTCCGCAGCAATCTCGGCCAGCATCTGAGATGACGTTAAAGCGAGACGCAGCAAGCGTTCCGTATCAAGAATAGTCAACGTCGGTGCATCACATGTATCTCGATCCGAATTACTAGAATGGACCAGATCGATGCATGTTTGTATGCCTCGGCAGACATCTACTGTCAGCGCATAAAATTGCGCAGCGGGATCATGTTTATGTTGGGATGGCAACCATGTGAACGATTGATGAAATGCTTTTGATTCCGGTGTCTCTCTAGAACGGTCGCTCATGATTGTGCCGCCTTACCGGTTTGGCTAATAAGGTGTTTGATAGTTTCGAAACGGTTGCGAATAGGCGAGATATTGCTAAGCATGTTGTGACTTCCGTAGGTAGCAGTTAAACCGCATCCCGCGATCAAACGGGGTGGGCGGCAAATAACGAGGTTGATCGACCGATACCTACAGCAACCGGCAACCCGAAGGTTCCCCATTATTGCCGCCCAAAGAAGGCGCAACAACGCTACGCACAAAAAACGGCATTGCGCCGTATGTACGCTGTAGGTATGGCAGGCGATCAAACCCGATCCCTGTTTTTTTCAGGGACCAGAAGAGTATAGAGCATCGCTGGGCATTTTGCGAAGTCTTGATTACCTAATGATTCCGCACATGAGCTGTTTCGCACCTCCCCAAGATAGCGAATCAAAAAAACGTTGCCGCCAAAATTTAAAAGGCTTAGAAAAGACCCGCATCCAGCTTCACCAAGTCAGTAGTCTATGCAAGAAATCAAAGCAGTAGAGCGCCCGAACAGCGCGAATTTGAATTTGATAAGCTGCCCATCGCGGGGACCACCGTGGGCCAACATGAAGTTATAGTTCAACTATTTTTGGCAAATAGGAGAACAGTCGAGAAAATAAAAAATAAACCAACATTACTTACTTAATATTATTTAAAAGGTAATTGCGCTATAACATTCAAATCAAATCTACTAGCTTCTAAAATGGAAAAGTACATTCTTGCTGCAACTGTTTTTATCTCATTATTCGGCTGCGCGGACTTTAGCGGCCATATGCGCGAAATGGTGCAAGGAATGCACGAAGACAAGATGCTACGAGACTCGCTGAGCACTAAGCCTGGCGCAACTATTGGTATGACAACCGATCAGGTTTTATATGAAACGAGTTGAGGAAAGGCAGACAAAATCAATTGGACAACCACTGCCGAGGGCGTTACTGAGCAGTGGGTTTATGCAGGACGTCATAGCATGTACCTATATTTCACCAACGATCATTTAAGCGCCATCCAAAATTAAAAGATGCGCACTGATTAGTTATAATTCCTTGGTGAAACGTATCAAAACAACAGTCTAGTTTTCTTCTTTATTTTGACTGATCCGATTCATCATTTTCACCGAGAATAGTGCCAAAGGTGTTACTAGATTTCCTTACTATGATGTACATCATAAGCGCGCCTACACAGCCTTTAGATTTTTTTGTACAGGTGCGTAGTAAACTCTCCCAAGCTCCCACTCTTGATCGTTCATTGGCTTTTTGCAGTCGACATGCCCAACGCCTAACTAGCTGCTTACACCCGCAGTCGCGGGGAACACACAATTTCCCTAAGTCATGCATGGACAACATAAAAGCCGACCACGACAAAAATACCTGCTCCGAGCACTTCAGCAAATCGTAGTAAGATTTTAGTAAAGGAGAAGATCGTTTTAAATAGGCAGCTCCAACCGCAGCCACATCCAAGCAATGAAATGGTAATAAGTGAAATGACGCTAGCCCATCGGAAGGCTGAGCTTTTCCCCAATAACGATAATACGATTCGTGTTCGCTCAATCATACCTCCGACAATATTTCGGCTATATTTGTTTATTTATCTTTGATATGAATGAAAACTTTGGGCGCAACATTAAATACAATAAACTTAATTAATTCAAAAAATACCATTAAAAAAGATACATGTTTTAATTATAAAAATGCAAAAAAGTTTCTAAATATTAATCACACCAAAAATCCTTTTAACAATTAGCGATGCGCTGTCGCGCGATTAAAATAATCGCATTGACACATCGAAATACAAATCTAATCTGTTTGCCCTCGAAACAAGCGGGGCTAATAATTTTCATCAAAACATAATCACTTCAGGTGAAATGTGGCATGTGATCCCGTCACCAATATCTCTGACTGAGCCGCCATTTCGCAGGCCATCCTTTTTTTTCCGCACCAAGATGAACCACACTTCTGCGCATATTTGATGCAGACATCTATGCTAAATTTCTCACATGAAATCTCACGACGACCGCACCTGTTCTAACTAACTGATTTTAATGAAGATGCCTATTTTTCTCAGTGTTGGCACGCAGATTGCTTAGACTATTGCGGAGTAGAAGCTGGCAATTGTGAGGTCTTCCTGGATCGCATAACGGGTCATTGCTCTGGTAACGGTCGGTTTGATGACCGTTGCGCGTCCGCCATATGGACGCTTGTGTTCGTTACGGAGCGCAACGGGGACCCAACGATTGCTTTGGCATTTTTGCGATTTTACGCCTGTCGCTTGGTCGCCCTCTTGTGTTCCGGTTCATCGCATGGCTTTGCTGTGCGCAACCTCTCAACGGAGAACCGAAATGCTGCTCGCCCTTGCCCGTCATTTGTCCCCTTCTCGTCCCTCCACGCGTTACGGTGTGCTGCTGCGTCGTGTTGCGACTGCGATGGCACTCGTCACCACCACGCTGATTGCACCGCTGGCCCATGCTGAGGATAAAGTTATTTTCCTTACGTCGTGGTACGCACAAGCGGAGCATGGCGGTTTTTATCAAGCTGTGGCAAAAGGTATTTACAAAAAATATGGCCTCGACGTCACCGTCAAGATGGGTGGTCCGCAGATCAATGGTATGCAGCTGCTGGCTGCGGGTCAGGCCGACTTCATCATGGGCTACGATCTGCAGGTGTTGAGCGCGGTTGAAAAAGGGATGCCGGTCACCACCGTCGCCACCTCGTTTCAGAAAGATTTGCAGGGCATGATGACGCACGAGAATGTCAAAAGTCTGGCCGATATGAAGGGCAAAACTATTTTGGCAGGCAGCACGGCGCACGCAACCTGGTTGCCTTGGCTTGAGGCTAAATACGGCTATACCGATGCTCAGGTGCGGGCGTATACATTTAATCTGCAACCGTTCTTCGCCGATCCAAACGTGGCGCAGCAAGCCTATCCTTCTTCCGAGCCATTTCAGGCGATGAAGGGCAACGTCAAAACCAATTTCTTCCTGTTTGCAGATGATGGCTATCCACCCTACGGCAGCACGATTGTGACGATGCAGAAGACGATCATGGACAAACCAGACATGGTGGTGCGCTTTGTGAAAGCATCGATTGAAGGCTGGAAAAGTTACCTCGCCGACCCAACCGCTGGTAATGAACTGATCAAAAAAGAAAATCCTAAAATGGATGACGAGCAGATCGCCTATGGCGTCAAACGGATGAAAGAACTAAAGGTTTTTGACGGCGGCGACGCAGCCAAACTAGGCGCAGGCGTGATGACCGACGCACGCTGGGAACAGACCTACAAATTCATGGTATCGGCCGGATTATTGAAATCCGACACCGACTGGAAAAAGGCCTACACGACACGGTTTGTTAAAGACCTGAAAATCATGCCTTGATTTTTACGGAGATGAGGATGGTTTAAACGAACTTACGTTGAAACACTTTGCTCATTTTCGATCGAATAAAAATAATCAATAATTAAATAATTAAATAATTAAATTTAGAACTCAGGAAAAACCGTCCCAGCAATGCGTGCCGACGAAGTCAGTACGCGAGTACGGCTAGGAGAGCACAACGCCGCTGGGGCGATTTTGCGAAAGTCCTAAACAGTAAGGAGTACCGCCATGTTAGTTACAAAACAGCCTGTCCTGCGTCGCTTCTGGTATGCATTAATGCCAATGAGCAGTCTTGAAGATGGTCCGAAGCCTTTTACGCTTCTTGGTGAAAATATCGTTTTATGGAAAAAAGAGGATGGGACGCCAGCTGCATTGCGCGACCGTTGCTGCCATCGCACAGCCAAGCTTTCCAAGGGTTTTGTTGAGGGCGATAACATCGTCTGCGGGTATCACGGTTGGACGTATGACTGTTCTGGCGCCTGTGTAAAAATTCCGCAAAATCCAGGCAATGCCATCCCCGCCGGGGCCAAAGTACCATCGTTTCATTGCCAGGAAAAATACGGTTATGTCTGGGTGGCACTGGAAGATCCATTACGTCCGATTCCGGATTTTCCTGAAGACGGTGCGCCAGGCTATCGACGTATATTTCAGTTCTATGAGGAATGGAAAACCAGTCCGGTACGGATGATGGAAAACTCGTTCGACAATGCGCATTTTTCTTTTGTTCATAAAGCTAATTTTGGTATTCTGGATCAACCCACGCCAGCCCCTTATACATTCACCGATACCGACTATGGTTTCGAAGCCGAAACGATGGTGCCGATCCGCAATCCGCAAGCTGGTCACCAGATCACGGGCACCAGTGATGCGATCACCAATCGGCACCTGATCAATCGCTACTATCTGCCTTTTTGCCGCCGCTTCGGCTGCATGTACCCAACTAGCGGTATCGATCATATTATCTATAACTGTGCCACGCCAATTGATGATGATCACATAATTTTGGTGCAATGGCTGTATCGCAATGACAGCGAAGAGGCTGTTAGCACGCAGACGCTGATCGATTGGGATGCAGCCATTACGGCCGAGGACCGCGGCATTTTGGAAGCGACTGATCCAGACGCCTGTATCGATACCCGACGCCGCATAGAGTTTCACATGCCGTCGGATAAACCCGGATTGATGATCCGCAAGCAGCTTTTGGATTTGCTCACCGCACATGGTGAAGTCGAAGTTTTTCGTACCTGAACCGGACCGCCAAGGAGAACGCTATGCTGATGAAATATAATCCGATTACTTCTGCGGAACGTGCGATCAACCCTGATGCTGACAGCGTTTTGTTCGCTAACAAGGTAGAAAAAATCTACCCCAACGGAACGCATGCGCTTAACGACGTGCGCCTCAATGTGAAGCGCCGCGAGTTTGTCTCTTTACTTGGTCCATCCGGCTGTGGAAAGAGTACGCTGCTGCGGATGTTTGCAGGTCTGGATCAACCGAGCGCTGGACATGTGCGCTGGTGGAATGAGGGTGCCATTCCATTGCGCCAGCCTGGTCGCGGTATGTCGATGGTGTTTCAGGAAGCGACATTAATGCCATGGGCAAGTGTGGCCGCTAACACCCGCCTGCCGCTGAATCTTGCGGGAATACCAAAATTGGAAAGCGATGCCCGTGTAGCACGTGCGCTGGATTTGGTGGGTCTGTCAAAATTTCATCATGCGTGGCCGCGCGAGCTTTCTGGTGGCATGCAGATGCGCGCGTCGATCGCACGGGCACTGGCGACCGAACCCAACTTGTTGTTGATGGACGAGCCGTTTGGTGCGCTGGATGAATTCACCCGCAACAAGTTGGACGCCGATCTGCGCGATCTCTGGAGTAAGCAGGATCTGACCGTTGTTTTTGTCACGCATAGTATTTATGAGGCGGTATTTTTGTCGACGAAGGTGGTGGTGATGGGCGCGCGACCCGGCCACGTGATTGCCGAGGTTGAGATTGACGGACCAGCGCATCGCGACGAGGCGTTTCGCGTCTCGCCTGAATTTGTGCAGCACTGCCAAACTCTTTCCGAACTGCTGATCCGTGCCAACGCGCTTGACGCGTAAAAGGAGACTACTATGAAATTGCCACTCATTCATAACCCGCGTGCGCTGCGTTTCTTTGCGCCGCTGCTGGTAGGGTTTTTATTGCTAGGCACGTGGCAGACGTTGTGCGTTATCTGGAAAGTACCCACTTATCTGATACCAACGCCACTGGAAATTATGTATGCGCTATTTGCTAACTGGAGCGCGCTGTTTGGCGCATTGCTAGTCACGCTGAAGGTGACTGCGCTGGCGTTTTTAAGTGCAACAATTCTAGGCGTCGTCGTCGCGTTCCTTTTGGTGCAGAGTCGCCTGATCGAAATCAGTCTTTTTCCTTATGCCGTTCTGTTGCAGGTGACGCCCATCGTTGCGATTGCGCCGCTGATCATTATATGGGTCAAGCAGCCGACAGCGGCATTGGTGATCTGCTCTGCCATGGTCGCGCTATTTCCTATTATTTCCAATACCTTATTAGGCTTGCGGAGTGTCAATCCTGGCTTGCTGAACCTGTTTAAACTGAACCGTGCGACGCCATCGCAGATATTGCTGCGGCTGCGCATTCCAAGTGCTTTGCCATATTTTTTTGGCGGCTTGCGGATCTCCAGCGGATTAGCGTTAATCGGTGCGGTCGTCGCTGAATTCGTCGCTGGCACGGGTGGCAACGGTGCGGGTCTGGCTTATCAGATATTGCAGGCAGGCTTTCAATTAAACATTCCGGTAATGTTTGCAGCGTTGTTGCTGATCGCGGTCACTGGCGTGCTACTCTTTCTTAGCATGGCCGCGATCTCCCGCTTGTGCCTGCGCCACTGGCATGAAAGCGAGTTATCGTGAACAACTTATTGATCCGTAATGCCAATAGCATCCTCACTGGTTTAAGCGGCGATGCGGCCCGCCATATCGGACCTGATATCCGTGTAACGGATGGGCGTATTGCCGCAATCGGCAGCCTGACGCCACTTTCCGGCGAACGAACACTGGACGCCACCGATTGTGTGATTTATCCGGCTTGGGTGAATACCCATCATCATCTGTTTCAGGCGGTGCTCAAAGGCGATCCGCTTGGTATCAATGCGACGCTGACGCCTTGGCTGGCGGCGACGCCGTACCGCTTCCGTGCTGCGTTTGACGCGAAGCTGTTTCGACTGGCGGCGCGTATCGGATTGATTGAATTAGTTTTATCAGGCTGCGCGACGGTTGCAGATCACAACTATCTTTATTATCCGGGACAAGATTTCGATTCTTCGGCGATTTTGTTCGAGGAGGCAGAGAAACTCGGTCTACGCTTTGTACTGTGCCGCGGCGGTGCCACACTCACACGCCAGCTTGAATCGACATTACCGCAAGCGATGCGGGCCGAGACCTTTGATGGCTATCTGGCCGATATCGAACGTCTGGCAGCGCGCTATCACGATCCCGCACCCGACGCGATGCGCCGCATTGTGGTTGCCCCGACCACGCCACCATATTCGATGCGACCGCACGAATTGCGTGAGTGTGCTGCGGTTGCGCGTCGGCTGGGCTTGCGCCTGCATTCGCACCTTTCGGAAACGGTGGGCTATCAAGATAGCGTGCAAAGTATGCACAATATGAGTCCGGTGCGCTTTTGTGAGAGTGTTGACTGGGTTGGTGAGGATGTATGGTTCGCGCACATGGTCAAACTTGATGCGGATGAGATCGCGTTGCTGGGTCAGACCCGCACCGGCATTGCGCATTGCCCGCAAAGCAATGGTCGACTCGGCAGTGGCATTGCACCCATCCGCGCATTGGAAGACGCTGGCGTGCCTATCTCTCTCGGGGTGGACGGCGCGGCCTCAAATGAAGCCGCCGATATGATTTCGGAAGTGCACGCAGCGTGGCTGATGCAACGTGCCAAGGGTGGCGAAGCGGCGCGGCCCTTCTATCAAAATGGCAAAGGCGAAGCTGGCGCTGATGCAGCAACCGTCGAGGATGTGGTGCGCTGGGGTACTGCAGGCGGCGCGGCCGTGTTGGGTTTATCTGCTGTCGGCACATTGGTGCCCGGGCAAGCGGCTGATATCGCGATCTACGACCTTAGCCGCAACCCGCGTTATTTTGGCCTGCACGATCCCGCCATCGGTCCGGTTGCCAGTGGTGGTGCGGCGCATTTGCGCGCGCTGCTGATCGGCGGGCGCGAAGTTGTGCGCGATGGCGCTGTGCCGGGTCTGGACATGCAGGCACTCGCAGCCGAGGCGCGCGACGCTGTGTGCACAATGCTTGCACGTGCGGAGAATATTTGATGAGATAAATTCGCTTGAAATCGACTGTTCTGTGATTCAGTCTGTGTGGCTCTGTCAATCAGGTTAAAAATAAGGTTAATAAGGTGGTGATATTCAAGAAACATATAGTAGAGATGGGTATTCGAAATTGGCATTCGAACGGCTTCTTTTTTATACTTGTGGCTATCGATTTAACCCTTATTTCTTGGAGCCACAACATGAGCACACTTCAATATTTTCCAGTCGTTTTAGCAGTCGTCGCCTTTGCTCTACGCTTTTATGTTTCATCAAAATCAGTATCGCAGCAAGATAACAAATCGATCTAATATGGCGACGTTGCAGTGTTGCAGCGTGGTTTTAAAAACATACTTAGAAAACATACTAAGATTCAGCAACGCTTAGCTTAGTGTCTGAATATTAGTATTTTCTTGCAGGAACAAATGCACCTACCTGGTGCGTAGATTGCGATAGTCGTTATATTCGCAGCACAGTGCCCGATACAATACGTTCGATGTGTATTGTCATCAAAATCCTCCCCTCAGTCTGAATAGTATTTTCCATAAACCAGTCTGTACGGCGTCACCATACCTCAATCCACTATCGCAACATTCCAGACCTTGTGTCAGACGACCTCATATTTGGGCTTGTACTGCGCTTTAATGTGTCGACAAAGTCACCGATTGTGTGAGTATGTTATGCGCCGGAAACACTGGTTGCATGTTTACCGCCCTTAACCCGTTGTATTACGGAGAATCACGGCGTGCAAGCTTGATAACGGTTTAAGATGTCGCAAAATCAGCATTTACCTCTCATCACGATCTCCCATCCTTGCCTGTAGTACGCCATTGGCATCGATCGCAACCTTTCCCTTTGTCATTCGCAGAATAGGAAAACTACCATGCAACAACTTTCTCCAAACGGTCGTCTGGCAATCGAAGAAATCGCAAGACGTCACGGCTTCAGCTTTGATGCGGTGTTAAGCATGCTTGAGTCGGTCATCAATGGAAATGGCGGGATGGCACAGTTTAATCACCCTGAATTCAGCGGCTCGGGCCAATGGATGCAAGGCGGGATGACGATGGTGTCTGACATGTTTAATAATTACCTTAAAAACCGTGTTGATAGCCTATGCTCAGAGCTTGCGCGCCTGGTCGCGAATCAGCCTGACTTGCTGAGAACGGGAAGCTTTCAGTCGCAAAGCCAAGGCGGTTCGCGTCAGGGCGGCCAACAGCAAAACAATTATGCAAATACGCAATATCAGGACGCAAGTTTTACGCAAATGGATCATTCGGCGAGCCTGTTCGTGCCGCCAGCGCCAGGTAAATCTGCTGATTGGTGGCCCGCCGATTTGCGCTGGCCGAATAGCACCGGCGCGCAAAACGACGTGCGCTACGCTTACTTCGCCCAAGCGCGTCGGCTGGTGATTGAGCTGAACGGAAGAGTTACCGTTTATGACACGCTAGACCATCAAATCGGCGGCTTCTCGCAGCAACAATCGTACGGTGGTTCGATCTGTTTTAACAGCCAGTACGGACTGATTGATGTAGCCCGCTTACCGATTATCTCAATCGATGGCATCCCGCAAGCAAGTCAAGCCAACAATAACATCAACCAGTCTACAAACACGCCAATACCAGTGCCAGTGCAAGATAATAATGTGCAACCGGTGGCAGCAACGCAGCAACAACAGCAGCCGTCACAGCCACAACCGAAATCTGGCAACACTGCCGACGCCGATATATTTGTCATGATTGAGAAATTGGCCGACTTGCGCAGCAGAGATCTCCTCAGCGAAGCAGAATTCGTCACCAAAAAAACGGAATTACTTGCGCGACTGTAAGCTGCTTTTTTTTCAACTAGCAATATAAAAAAGCTCTCAATCTTGAGAGCTTTTTTATTTCCGCGTTTGAGCTAACGACGGTTTAACGAGGCCTGCAATCTTAATAGCCGACTATCAATTTCTTTGCCACCAAAAATATTGATAACCCTGATCGCCTGCGTCGTTGATTTTTTTCAACATTATTTAATTAACCCGACTTTTTTGTCGACCCGGCAATTCAAAAACCCCGCTACATTTATTTTCAAAAGAAACGCTTACTTTAAGAATGTTCTTACATCTTTTTTAACGTAAGACGTTTATTATTTAGGCAGAGTTTTTCACCTCCACGATTACAGTCAATCGTCCTCACGTTCGTTGCGGAAGGTCTTCCCCCATGTCCAGCAGTCGCACTTTCAGCGCATTTAGCAGCGCTATTCCAACACGCCTGAACCAACCTGCATCGGCACCGATCAACCCCCGAGAACGACAGAGCGATAAGCACAAGTCCATTAAAAAAAGGGGAGATGTGCCATGAGTGCAGAAATCGAACTGACCGTATTCGAGGTCGCCGATGATATCTGGGAGCGCGCGCATCGGGTAGGCAATCAGGCCGTGAACCAGATCGGCAACGGTGCACAGTGGATCGGCGGGGCATTAAAAGGAGAGTTTAAACCAAGCCAACGGTGGGCCAAATTGTCGTCGACGCAGTGGTCAGCATGTTTCCTGTAGCGGGCGAAATCACGGCTGCCCGCGATGCCATTGCGATTAGCTTGCGCATGGCCGATAGCGATAAAGAGGCGAAAGACATCTGGAACTGGGTCGCATTGGTATTGTGTTTAATGGCCGTGGTACCAGTGTTCGGCGGGATCGTGAAAGGTGTCGGCAGATTGCTATTACAGGCGGCATATGACTCCGCCAAACTATCACACATAGGCGAACAGATATTGGCCTTCCTGCGCAAAATGGGCTACGGAAATACACGCGTTTTTTTTAACACGCTGGACTTTACAGCGTATCAGGCAACCGTCACGTCAGCTTATTATGTATTGATGCGCCGTCTACGCGACACGAGTATTTTTACGGCCCGTGAGTTGGGCGCGGTATTGCCCGCCCCGGTCAAAAGCTGGTTGCAAGCGCTGCCGCCAAAGCTCGACAAATTACAGCTTCTGGCCGACAAAATGATTCCACAAGCTTTTAAAGAACTGAACGCTTTACTCAATAAAGTGCGCAGCAATTTAATTGAGGGTAATGTTTTTCCCATCACAGTCGGTGCGGGTCCAATCAAAATTCGCACCACCGAGGCGCGCATTGGCGAGGTGTCACCTATTCATATTGCGAGTAAGGGACATACATCGGCGACGCGAGCGCATTATAAGCATAAGGAGGGATGGCCTCGATTGGATGGACGTAAGGAAAAAATTGGGGACCTTACTATTTACCCAAACTTATATGCCTTCAGTAGTAAAGCATCAATAGAACCGGTATTGCTCCCCGCAGGAAAGAAGGTCTATCTGCCAAGAATAGTTGAAACAGAAGAGCCCAGAAAAATCGGAGGTTTTTGGGCAGATAAAATGCCGGTAAATGGCAAAGCATGGCGGTTGGATTACGCAGTCAAGCAAGGCTGGAGTAAAAACGGCGCTTATCTGGTGCTGGAACACGTACCATCCGCAGACGACATGCGCAAACTGGGTATTCATGTTGACGACAGCTGGGAGGGTATTCGTGCATGGCGCGGCAAAGTGGCCGAGCAAATTGATTCGCAGGGGGCGAAAGCCACCGGTATCTTGTTGCCGGGTGGCGAGATTCAGCTGTATATCGACTTTCATGACGCCTATCACAAGCCGCTGCGTGAATACGTTGAAAAACATGTACCGGTAAAGCCGACCAACTGGACGGACGCAAACATTCCACATCATGTGCGGCCAACCGCCGTCTTTTTGGCCCCTAACGAACGCTCCGCCAAGATCGTCCAGGAAGGTTATCTATTACGCGGTGCGGCCACGGCGGGTAGGCAAACAAATAACTAACAGATAGGGAAATAATATGCAAAACCGACAATCGATGACACCAGAGCAGGAACAGCAAGCACGGAATCAGGCGTTTTACTTACTTAAAAAATATACCAGTTTTACTTTTCTGGATCAGGTCAGATTGCGGTATCAAGGTTTTTTGGATGTGTTTGTTAAGCAACTTAAGAATCCGCCGCTTACGGTACAAAACTATCGCTATGCCGCCCATACTCAGATCCGGCACGAATATGAATATAAAGAATTCCTGCGCCAGATGATACCAATGGAGCAAGGGCTGGCGCTGCTCCGTTCCTCGCCTCATAAGCAAGAGGCGTATAAAACGATGTCTCACGCAGGTTTTATGGGGCTATTATTTGGTCGCTACGCTGATGAACATGGATTGGAAGATGACCCTTTTTATATTGCTTTAGGCATGGTCTGTGAACATCCGGGAAATAGCATTCATCCGAGCAATCATACCGCCTTCATCAAGGACGTCATGATCGCGTCGGAAATGCAATCTGCTCGGGGAATCACAATGAGTGAGTTTAAAGATTACGACCCTTTTCGTTTAGTGGATGAGGATAGCCTACGTCAGTCCCAAAAATGGACCTATGAAACCCTCTTCTTCGAACCCGAATGGCCGATCCCTCGTATCTTCCCGGATTACCTTCCATCATGCCCGCCTTATAACCATAACCATCAGGATCAAATCTTCAGCGGCGGGACCATTCCCACTGACGGTATCTGGGAACCGTGGTTTATCATGCCGATCTTCACCAATACCGATCCGGCAAAAATGGCCGCAAAAGTCGGTTGCCCTAATTATTTTTTAGCGGGTGCGGTCGCCACCGAATATCAATTGGAAGGCACGGATAAGTGGGAGGAAGTCTGGTGGCGTTTGCTGTGGGAAGACAAGCGCTATCTGGATGGCACGATTCCCGCTGAAGAAGCGGACTATGTAAAAACCCGGCCACCGGTCGCACCGCCAATATTCGCCGATCAAAAAGCTTATCCGGGCGATGTGTGTCCAATAACCGGCAACTGGCATGCACCGCATATGCAAGGCAAAACGGTGCGATTGGAGGCCGGGAATGTCATACCCGGATCAAAAATTAACGCCGCGGGAAATGCTGTGACCTGGTATCTCAAAGTGTAAAGTCTTCAGACTATTTTATAGTTGCTTTTAGCGGCTATTTTTTCTCGCAGATAATGGTCAATTAAGTTTGTTCACATACCCGCTTTTGGGAACCGCGAGAGACTCCCCCAAAAAGCGGGCACTCTACTTCGCCAAAATGTTATCTGATTAGTTGTTGCTAAGCAGTCGTGAGGACGCCGGATGGCAAGTAGGGAAGTAGGGATATCCCGTCGGAAAGGCTTAACTTGCGGCCGTAACTTGCACGCATTGTGAGCACTTGGCTCTATCTGTTGCTAAATGTCTTTAAATAACGTTGACCGGTTCGTTAACACCGCATACAAAAGGGCTTTAGCCGATAAACTACTATTTCGGAATGCTATAATCCCGCCCGAGTACCGATTCCCGAAACACTGTCTCTGTAAATGGTGAGCTTAATTGCAGCTATTTATGCTGAAGTTGCCGAATAGACTGAACCAACGAGCGGCATAGGTTCTTGGCGCATGATCTCACTATGCTGCATTAGCTGTATTTTGCCGGTCGATCATCGGGATAAATGCGAGAAGCACAGAATTGCGCTTCTAAATATTTATGCAACACGCAATCTGGCTCGATACTGACAAAATTAAACACACAACTCAATGGAGTTCATCTATGCAGACAACGATGTGGTTAAAACGCTGGTTGATTGCAGTATCAATGGCAACATTGGCCCTTCCCGCAGTCGCTTTTGACCGCACGTTTCCGCAGACCACCTTGCGTGGCAAAATGACGATTACCGCCTATCCTGCGATCGTCATTGACAAGGCCAATTTGCAGCTTTCCCCCGGTTCACGGATTTGGGGTCAAAATCATCTGACGCAAATTCCCGTATCTCTGGGGGCTAGTACTTATTTAGTAAATTACACACAAAATATCCAGGGTGACGTAGATCGCGTCTGGATACTGACCACCGACGAAGCGAGTCAGTCAGTCGAGAGTCAACGCAGCAATTTGAAATGGTAGTCATGGAAAACACGATACAAAAGAAAGTCTACATAAAAACGTTCGGCTGTCAGATGAACGAATACGACTCGGATAAAATGGCCGATGTCCTTAACGCGTCCCATGGCTTGGTTAAAACTGATCGCCCGGAAGATGCCGACGTTATTTTATTGAACACTTGTTCGGTCCGCGAAAAAGCGCAAGAGAAGGTATTTTCCGATCTTGGCCGTTTGCGTGAACTTAAATTCAAAAATCCTGATCTGTTAATCGGCGTCGGCGGTTGTGTTGCCTCACAGGAAGGCGCGGCAATCGTTAAACGTGCGCCGTATGTTGACATCGTATTTGGCCCGCAAACTCTGCATCGTTTGCCAGAAATGATCAAGCAACGCCGCATGACCGGCAATTCTCAGGTTGATATCAGCTTTCCTGAAATCGAAAAGTTTGATCACATGCCACCGGCCAAGGTGGATGGCGCGACCGCGTTCGTCTCCATCATGGAAGGTTGTAGCAAATATTGCAGTTATTGCGTGGTGCCCTACACGCGCGGTGAAGAAGTCTCGCGCCGCTTTGAGGATGTATTGACTGAAGTCGCTGGTCTGGCCGAGCAAGGTGTCAAAGAAATTACGTTACTGGGTCAAAACGTGAATGCATTCCGCGGCGAAATGGCCGATGGAGAAATCGCTGACTTTGCGCTGCTGATCGAATTTATTGCCGAGATACCGGGTATCGAACGTATCCGCTTTGTGACCAGCCACCCGAAAGAATTCACGCAACGGTTGATTGATACCTACGCCAAAGTGCCTAAGTTGGTCGATCATTTATATTTGCCGGCGCAGCATGGTTCAGACCGCATTTTAGCGGCGATGAAACGTGGATATACCGTCCTTGAATACAAATCAGTGATCCGACGTTTGCGTAAGGTGCGCCCTAACATTTGTATTTCCAGTGATTTTATCGTTGGTTTTCCGGGTGAAACGGATGAAGATTTTGATGCATTGATGAAACTGATCCACGAGACCGGTTACGACAATAGCTTCAGCTTTATTTTTAGTCCGCGCCCTGGTACGCCTGCCGCTAATCTGGTCGACGACACGCCGCATGAGGTCAAGTTGAAGCGTTTGCAACATTTGCAAGCGGCAATTCAGGCCAATACAATCCGCATCAGCGAAGAGATGATTGGGACCGTGCAACGTATATTGGTTGAAGGCCCATCTAAAAAGGACGCTGAGGAATTGCAAGGACGCTCTGAAAACAATCGTGTGGTGAACTTTGATGGCGGCCCAAACGGCGCACGACTGATCGGACAACTGATCGACGTCACCATCACAGAGAGTTATAAATACACCTTGCGTGGCGAATTGTTGATGACCGCAGATGTCAATGCAGCTTAACGTGTTGCTGAATGTCGTTGCTGTCGCTGGTTGCTGACTATTACCGAGGTTCAGGCCATACAGATCGCATAGATCGTGTAATCTGGCCCTTGTATTTGCACGATTGACGCCGCCATAGCAAAAAGTATAACGCTTTTTTCTCTCATTTTGATGCAATCACTTAAGAGCAGACATTCGCTTGAAAACCAAAACTAAAACCCCATCGCAGCCGTTCTACTTCACTCCCGAACCGCTGGATAATACCCGGCTGGCGCATTTATGCGGGCCACTGGATGAGAACTTGCGTCAAATTTCTGCTGCTCTGGACGTGACACTTTTTCGTCGCGGTGAGAAATTTATTGCCTCTGGCGCTAACGCCGAACGCGCAGTTTCCATGCTGGAACAGTTTTATGCACTGGCACACCGCGTCATTTCAGTGGATGAAATTCAGTTGGCGCTGGTCGAACAACGGGCTAATCAGGCGCATAAGCGGAGTAATGGCGTAAATGGTGGCGAGGACGGCGATGAGGATGTTGATGACATCATTAGCGACCCTTACATTACAACGCCGATACCACCATCGCAAATAGAGAGCCCTGTACTAAAGACGCGTCGGGCTGATCTACGTGGTCGCACACCGCATCAAATAGCTTATATTCGCGCGATTTTGGAGCACGATGTGACGTTGGGCATCGGGCCTGCCGGTACTGGCAAAACGTATCTGGCGGTGGCATGCGCGGTTGATGCACTCGAACGCGACGCAGTAAAACGTATCGTCCTGACGAGACCGGCGGTTGAGGCTGGCGAGCGACTAGGATTTTTGCCGGGTGATCTTGCACAAAAAGTCGACCCTTATCTGCGCCCCTTGTATGACGCATTGTATGACTTACTTGGTTTTGATCGCACCCAAAAAATGTTTGAAAAGCAGGCAATTGAAATTGCCCCGCTCGCTTATATGCGCGGCCGTACGTTAAACCACGCCTTCATTATTCTGGACGAAGCACAAAATACGACGCCGGAACAAATGAAAATGTTTTTGACACGCATCGGTTTTGGCAGCAAGGCCGTCGTCACTGGCGATGTCACCCAAATCGACTTGCAGCGCGGCCAGAAGAGTGGTTTGATTGATGCGATGAACATCATGAAAGACGTGCGCGGTATCGCTTTCACCCGTTTTAATAGTACCGACGTAGTGCGTCATCCACTGGTAGCAAGAATCGTGGATGCCTATGAAGCTGCGTCATTAGCAACGCCGGTGGCATCAACCCATGGCGTGCTTGATCCAGTGTCGCCGCCGATCAAGGCAATCAAACTTCCTAAACCGATTGAAACAGGTATCACCAAACGTGCTCGCAGCCGCAATGTCGCAAAAAAATAAACCTCCAGCTAACAAATTGTCGTTATCGGTGCAATATCCCGATCCCCGTTTAAAAGAAATCATTTTGCGTCCGCAAGTACGGCGGTGGGTGAAGGCGGCGCTGCTGGCGCCAGCCGAATTGACTATTCGTTTTGTTGATGTAGAGGAAGGCAGAACCCTTAACCGCGATTATCGCGGCAAGGATTACGCCACCAATGTGCTGACCTTCGCTTACACCGAAGATGAAGACGCAGAAACGACCGAGGCAGATATTGTTCTCTGCACCGACGTTCTGCAACGTGAAGCCGCTGAACAAAACAAATCGGTCGAAGAACACACCGCCCATCTGGTCGTGCATGGCGTTTTGCATGCACAGGGCTACGACCATGAAAATGATGAAGAAGCGACCGAGATGGAGAACCTGGAAATTGAGATTTTGACCGCTTTAGGATGGCCTAATCCCTACGCCGATGAAGATACCGGTATTGCTTTGCTTTAATCGAACCTACGCAAAGTGACCTCGGAGATATCAGTGCATAACTATCGTCCATGCCAGCCGATGCCTTAACACCGGTAAATCAACATAGCGTCGCGCCTTTTTTTAGAAAAAAGGCGTAAACGTTCCGACCATCTTCAGCAAACCTTCATAGCCGACGAGCTGCAAACGCGGTCCGTATAAGCGCATTGACTCATCCGGCCTTTAATCGTCCCTTACAGACGATAGCCACATCAAGTCAACAACTCCCCATAATTTAGCCAGTACCAATATTCAATTTCAGAAACCAACATTTTTTTTTGGAAATATATCCTATTCTTTTTTTATAAAAAAGTACTAGCATAAACGTATCGGATCGTCAAAAAAAATCCCTGCAACGAGTTTGACGAGCATGCCCGCGAAAAGATTATAGCCACAGCATGAAAAGGAAAGCACGACGCTGCTGGCGAGATTTTGCGAAAATTCTAAAATAATGTGTAAGGAATCGTTTCTACTGCCGACTATGTTTCATTCAAGCATTTCGGGTGCATCGCATGCAAACCTTTGGAAAAAATTACATTCCGCTTCTTGACCTCACCTTCTTTCATGTTGGGAGACAAAAATGAATACATTAGCGACCGACGCGTCAAGCCACGCTATCATCCATCCGGTCTGGTTACGTATCACCCACTGGCTCAATGCCGTTGCAGTGATCTTGATGATCTTAAGCGGATGGCGTATCTATGACGCGTCACCGATATTCGCCTTTCGTATTCCAGCCAACCTGACATTAGGAGGTTGGCTTGGAGGTGCATTGCAATGGCATTTTGCTGCGATGTGGCTCTTATTTTTTAACGGACTGATTTACCTGCTGTTCAATGGGGCAACAGGACGTCTTTGGAGGAAGTTTTTTCCGCTAACACCGGGCGCTGTATTGCGAGACGTTAAGAAAGCACTGACGGGCAAGCTACAACACGATGCCCTCGACAAATATAACGCGGTACAAAAACTGGCCTACGTTTCAGTCATTCTCGACCTGATACTTTTAGTTATCTCCGGACTCGCCATTTGGAAATCGGTGCAATTTCCGCTTCTGCGCGATCTCATGGGTGGCTATGACAATGCACGCATCGTGCACTTCTTTGCAATGAGTTTTTTGGTTCTATTTATCGTGGTCCACATCGTCATGGTGGCCTTGGTCCCACGCACCTTGCTGGCCATGCTGCGCGGACGGTGAGCTTGATCCGAATCCGATAAACATGCAGATAAATGCTCAGACACTCAGATAGTGATACAAGGAGATCCCGATCATGATCAAGAAATCGCGATTAATCATCGCAGCATCCCAACTCGATACCGAGTCGATTTTAAAAGATGCGCGGCATGAACTATCAATGCCATCGCGGCGCCTATTTGGTAAGCGGGCGCTGACTCTGGGTGGTCTGTCATTGCTGACAGGGTGCAATATCAGCGACGATTTGTCCGTCAATCGGATGCTGGAACGTGTTTCACGCATGAATGATGGCGTGCAAGCATGGCTGTTTGATCCCAACAAATTGGCACCGACATATCCAGCGTCGATGATCACGAGACCGTTTCCATTCAATGCCTACTACGGTGAAGAAGATGTTCCGGAAATTCCGGCAGAAGACTACTTGCTGAAAGTGGGTGGGCTGGTGAGCAATAAGCGTCCATGGACACTCGATGCTTTGCATCAGTTGCCGCAAAATGAGCAAATTACGCGACATATCTGCGTGGAGGGATGGAGTGCAATCGGGCGCTGGGGCGGCGTGCCATTTTCTCTTTTTTTGAAGCAGATTGGTGCCGATCTGAGTGCCAAATATGTCGAGTTTAAATGTGGTGACGATTATCACACCAGCATCGATATGCCGACTGCACTACATCCACAAACCCAATTGACATTAACCTACGATGGCCAAATCTTGCCACCAAAGTACGGCTTTCCGATGAAGCTGCGGATGCCGACCAAACTCGGATACAAAAACCCCAAACATATTATGTCGCTTGAAGTAACAAACACGTACCCCGGTGGTTATTGGGAAGACCAAGGGTACAACTGGTTCGGTGGGGCCTAAGAATCTGTTCAATATCTCGCTAAAACCAGATCTTGAAGGTTCTGAAACAACTCTCCAAATCGCGAGAGATGCTTTATGAGCCGGTGCAGACTCTCTCGCAGAGTCAAGATAGTCTGCACCCACTCACTAGATAACCACTGATTGATAGGGCACTTTTGCCGCATTTATTTATATGGAGATTTACATGAAAAAGCAATTATCGGCCGTCTTGATGGGCTGTCTGTTATTGGCCGCTACAAGCGTCTATGCGCAGGATGCAATGAAACCGGATGCGATGGGAAAAGACAGTATGGCCAAGGATAGTATGTCAAAGGATCAAATGTCCAACGACAAAATAACCAAAAAAGCCCATACCATGAAGAAAAAATCGAGCATGGACAAAGATGCGATGGGTAAAGACGCCATGAGCAAGGATGGCATGGCAAAAGATGAAATGAAGAAATAATTGCGTTGTAAATAGCACTTTTGGCAATGCAATCAATGCATTGCCTTTTTTTTATTTGTGGTTAAATTATCGAGAATTAACCTTATATATTGATGCAAACGGGCACGTTTCTTCGTCCTGTCACATATTTGTTGTATCCTATCGCATTCGAAATAACGTAAATCCAAGGCTAACGCCATATGCCCGAGCACTCTAGTAGCGTCAAATCCTTTGACGCTAAACCCCATAGGTCTTTGTTTGAACGCCTGACCGCCCTCATTTCTCCCGAGCCTGAAAACCGCGCCGAACTTCTTGATGTATTGCAAGATGCGCACGAGCGCAACCTGATTGACGCCGACGCTTTGTCGATGATCGAAGGTGTATTTCAGGTATCCGATCTTTCCGCGCGCGACATCATGGTGCCGCGTTCGCAAATGGATATGATCGATATCACCAAACCCATCGAAGAATGGATGCCGGAAGTGTTATCTACCGCGCACTCACGCTTTCCCGCGGTCGACGGTGATCGTGACAAAGTCATCGGTGTCCTATTGGCGAAAGATCTGCTTCGCTATTACGCAGAAGAATCGTTCGACGTACGTGACATGTTGCGCCCTGCCATCTTTATTCCTGAATCCAAACGTCTCAATGTATTGCTGCGCGACTTTCGCGCCAACCGCAATCACATGGCCATCGTTGTCGATGAATATGGTGGCGTCGCTGGCCTCATCACCATCGAAGACGTGCTGGAACAGATTGTGGGCGATATCGAAGACGAATACGACTTCGATGAAGAAGAAGATAACATTCTGGTCATCCGCGACGGCGATCATGGCGCACGCTGGCGCGTCAAAGCATTAACAGAAATTGCGCAATTTAACGAAGCACTGGATACCCATTTTTCTGACGAAGATGTTGATACGATTGGCGGCCTGATTGCGAATCATTTGGGCCGGGTACCGCGTAAAGGAGACCAATTCGTCTTCGATCACGTGCGCTTTGAAGTCTTGCGCGCCGACCCTCGTCAGGTCCATGTATTGCTGGTCGAAAAAATACAGGGCGTGCTTCCAGAAGATGACGCGTAAGTTGGTGGGTTTGGCGAGTTCGGTATCCTGAATGCATGTGCTGGCCTGGCCGAACTAACTAAATAACTGGCACCCGAGACCAGTCAACGTGTTACCTGTAGATGCACAACTGAACCGAGAGTCCCTCCTCACACCATGGCTCTCGTTTTGCCCCATTCAAGCGACGCGAATCAGTCCTGGCAAATCGTCATTAAGACGACTCCAACAGGACGATTCAACTGATACGCTTAAATCGATATGATTTAAGCGTATTGATCGCATAACTTCTCACCAGTCTAACGCCAACCGATGACCTTGCGCTTCACCTCGAGACAACTCCCGCTAGCCACTCTGCTCGGCGCACTCAATGTACTGGCCTTTGCGCCTTTTGGCGCGTGGCCGATCCAATTGCTGACGCTGGCGCTTTTGATATGGCGGTTGCTAAAAATCGACTCAGTTAAACAAGGTATGTTACTGGGCTGGGCATTTGGCTTTGGTTGGAGTGTTTGCGGCGTGTACTGGCTGTATATCAGCATGCACGTCTATGGCGGAATGCCAGCATGGATTACAGCGTTAGCAGTGGGATTGCTGGCGCTATTCGTAGGTCTGCACGCGGCCACGGCGGCTGGCTTAACAATCTGGTTGCGCCGTCGCTGGTCAGCCTCGCCAGCGATGACTGCGCTGGCGATTTTTCCGTCGCTATGGGCTTTGAGCGAATGGGTTCGTGGGTGGATTTTTACCGGCTTTCCCTGGCTGGTATCCGGCTATGCCCACACCGCCAGCCCACTCGCCGGTTACGCCCCGATAATTGGTGTCTACGGCCTTGGCATGATCGCGGCGTTGATCGGCGGCTGTCTGGCCTTGCTGCTCAACAAAAATGAGCAGGGAAAACTGGCAGGAATAGCAGCCATTGTGATTCTGTTGATCGGCGTGGGTCTACACAAGATCGATTGGACCAAACCCACGGGGCAACCGATATCGGTACGATTACTACAAGGCAACATTGCTCAGGAGATGAAGTTTGATCCGGCAAAAATCGATCAGACACTCGGTCTTTACAAGGATTTGATCAGCGCCGCGCCAGCTGACCTGATCGCCACCCCAGAAACAGCGATACCGCTATTGCAGACGCAGCTACCGCCAGAATATCTTCCTGCAATCGCACAGTTTGCACGGCAATCCGGCAGTTATATTGCGGTGGGCATCCCCATCACGGATGGTCCCAATTTGTATGCAAACAGCGTCCTTGGATTTTCGCCGAACACTGCCGAAAATTCAGACGCTAGCGCCGATAGACCGCACATTTATCGCTATGACAAACACCATTTGGTCCCATTCGGCGAGTTTATTCCTTATGGCTTCCACTGGTTTGTCGATTTGATGAATATCCCGTTGGGCGACTTTACCCGTGGCGCGCCGGTGCAACCGCCGTTCGCGGTAAAGGATCAATGGGTGTTGCCTAACATTTGCTATGAAGATTTATTTGGAGAAGAAATCGCGGCACAACTGGCGGCATCCGCGTCTGCCGGTCATCCTGCTGCGACGATATTGCTCAATATGTCGAACATCGCGTGGTTCGGCGATTCGATTGCTTTACCACAACATTTGCAGATTTCACAAATGCGCAGTATCGAAACCGGCCGCCCAATGTTGCGGGCAACCAATACCGGCACAACCGCCGTCATTGATCCGCACGGCAATGTGACCGCCCACTTAGCGCCGCTCAGTCGCGGTGCACTTGCGGCCTCGATACAAGGTTTTACGGGTAATACACCTTATATACTGCTTGGCAACCGCTTACTGTTAATGTTAGCCACGGTATTGTTGGCTATCACGAGACTGTCTGGACGCCAGCGTAAGACCAAAAAAGAGTGAATCAAATACGTTTGCACCGGTCGATTGCTGAGCAATGATTCGTGCGCTCTAAAAAGTCATTCGATGGTCAGTTACTAATGTCTTAACTATAACGTAACTACAACATTATGCAGCCGTAACAGAAGTCGTAACCCAAGCCAGTCACATAAGGCTGCCAAAACCCGCTAAAATCGCTCCTTTAGCGAAACTCACTTTGCTTTTTAGCAACCGGCCCTGCCGCATGGAGCAGCACAAAAAATAATGCTTACATTTCAACAAATTATTCTCAAATTGCAAGACTATTGGGGCGCTCAAGGTTGCGCGCTATTGCAACCTTACGACATGGAAGTCGGCGCTGGCACCTCGCACACCGCGACCTTTTTACGCGCTATTGGGCCAGAACCGTGGCGCGCTGCCTATGTGCAGCCATCACGTCGGCCTAAAGATGGTCGATACGGCAACAATCCTAATCGCATGCAACATTACTATCAATATCAGGTAGTGCTAAAACCTGCGCCAGAAAACATTCTCGATCTTTATCTCGGCTCGCTTGAGGCCCTCGGCCTTGATCTGCAAAAGAACGATGTCCGCTTCGTTGAGGATGACTGGGAAAATCCGACCTTGGGTGCATGGGGTCTGGGTTGGGAAGTCTGGCTGAACGGCATGGAAGTGACGCAATTCACCTATTTTCAGCAGGTCGGTGGTCTGGATTGCAAGCCTGTATTGGGCGAAATCACTTACGGCATTGAACGATTGGCAATGTATTTGCAAGGTGTCGAAAACGTCTACGATTTGGTCTGGACGGAATGGATCGAAAATGACGTCAAGAAGCATCTAAGCTATGGCGATGTCTTTCACCAAAATGAAGTCGAGCAATCGACTTACAACTTTGAGTATGCCGATACCGAATTCTTGTTCCCGCTATTTGGTAGCTACGAAGCACAGGCCAAGAAATTGCTAGCCGTGCCGCTGGCACTGCCAGCCTATGAAATGGTGTTAAAAGCGGCGCACACCTTCAATTTGCTGGATGCACGTGGCGCGATCTCAGTGACTGAGCGTGCTGCCTATATGGGCCGGATTCGCAACCTTTCACGCGAAGTCGCGAAGGCCTATTACGAATCGCGCGAAACACTCGGCTTTCCGATGTGGGAACTCAGCGAAAAAAATGCGCCGTTATTGTTAAAAGAATTTGGCGACGAGTACACCACGACGGTGGCACGCCGCGCAGGGAGTGAAGCAGCATGAGTTCTACCCTTTTAATCGAAATTTTTACTGAAGAATTGCCGCCAAAGGCGCTCGAAAAACTTGGTAACGCTTTCGCCAGCGGCATTTTTAATGGTCTGAAAGCGCGTGATTTTTTAAACACCGATGCCATCGCCACGACTTACGCGACGCCACGACGTCTCGCTGTCATTATCAGTAACGTCCGTGCAGTCTCGCTGGATAAGACCATGCGCGAGAAAGTGCTGCCGGTTTCAGTAGCACTCGACACACAAGGTCAGCCCAGCGTGCCGCTGATCAAAAAACTCGCCGCATTAGCTGCTGCGACCAACGCTGTACTGATCACGCCAGATCAACTGGAACGTGCCGTCGATGGCAAGGCCGAAAGCTTTTTCTACAGCTATACCGCGAAAGGTGCAGCGCTGGAAACTGGCTTGCAAGTCATTCTGGATGACACCGTTGCCAAATTGCCGATTCCGAAGCAAATGAGCTATCAGCTTCAGTACGGCCCGGCCGCTGGCGAAACAGTGCATTTCGTCCGTCCGGCACACCGTCTGATTGTCTTGCATGGCGACGCCGTGGTGCCGTTACGCTTGTTGGGACTGAACGCGGGTCGGATCACCGGCGGTCATCGCTTTTTGTCAAAAGGCGCTATCACGATTGCAAATGCAGAGAGCTACGTCGAAGTATTGGCAAGCCAAGGCAAGGTCATCGCCAGTTTCAGCCAACGCAAGGAACAAATCCGTACAGCGTTGCTGGCCGCAGCCGGTGGTGATCAAGTGTTGATGCCAGAATCGTTGCTGGATGAAGTGACCGCTCTGGTCGAATGGCCGGTGGTCTATCCATGCCATTTTGAAGACGAATATCTGACGGTTCCGCAGGAATGTCTGATCCTGACCATGCAAACCAATCAGAAATATTTTGCGCTGACTGATGCGACCGGCAAATTGCGTTCGCGCTTTTTGATCGTCTCGAATCTGGAAACTAAAGATCCGCAATACATTATTCAAGGCAATGAACGTGTGGTGCGACCGCGGCTTGCAGATGCCAAATTTTTCTTTGAGCAAGATCAGAAAAAAACCTTGGCAGATCGCGTACCGCTACTCGCCAACGTGGTGTATCACAACAAGCTGGGTAATCAGTTTGAACGCACACAACGCGTTCAGACAATCGCGGTTGCTATCGCCACCCTTCTCAGCTCTGATCCTCTGTTGGCAGTGCGTGCGGCCCGTGGTGCAGAACTAGCCAAAGCCGATTTACTGACCGATATGGTGGGCGAGTTCCCGGAACTGCAAGGCATTATGGGAACGTACTACGCGCGCCATGACGGCGAGGCAGATCAGGTTGCGCTGGCGATCTCGGAACATTATCAACCGCGCTTTGCAGGTGATGCGCTACCGACGACCGATACCAGTACCGCAGTTGCGCTTGCCGACAAACTGGAAACGCTGGTCGGTATCTGGGGTATCGGCTTACAACCAACCGGCGACAAAGATCCATTTGCGCTACGTCGCCACGCATTAGGCGTATTGCGCATGTTGCTCGAAAAACGTCTGCCGTTATCGTTACAACATTTGTTGCAAACGACAGCGGCTTCGTTCGCCGACAATGCTAACTTCAAAGATCCCGGCACAGATGTGCTGAGCTTCATGTACGACCGCTTGCGTGGCATATTGCGCGAGCGCGGATACGCACCGAACCAGATCGAAGCGGTTGTCGCGCAACAGCCTGATACGCTGACCAACATCATTGAACGCCTGGATGCTGTGCAGGCATTTGCAGCTTTACCGGAGGCCGAAGCATTGGCAGGGGCCAACAAGCGAATCACCAACATTCTGAAAAAGAATAATGTGGTCCAGACCGGTGCAGTACAAGCAAACTTATTACAGGACGCCGCAGAAAAAAATCTCGTAGCAGCGATGACCAATGTCAAACCGCAAGTCGATGCAGCCTTTGCCCAAGGCGATTTTGCTGGCGCACTGCAATCGCTCGCACGTTTACGATCCGAAGTTGACGCCTTTTTTAATGAGGTGATGGTGATGGCAGAAGACGAACAGTTGCGTAACAACCGTTTGGCGTTACTGTCCAATCTGCACCTGATGCTGAATCAGGTCGCTGACATCTCCAAGCTGGTTGCCTGAGATCAACATGGGACAGACAATCAAACTGATCATTCTTGACCGCGATGGCGTGATTAATCAAGATTCCGATGCCTTCATCAAGTCACCCGATGAATGGATTCCGATCAAAGGCTCGCTAGAAGCCATTGCGCGTCTGAATCAGGCGGGGTATCACGTCGTCGTGGCAACCAATCAATCGGGCGTTGCCCGTGGTTTGCTTAGCATGCAAACGCTGAATGAAATCCATCAAAAGATGCACAATGCGGCACAAATGGTCGGTGCAGAAATTGATGCGGTCTTCTTTTGCCCACATGCCGCTGAAGATAATTGCGACTGTCGCAAGCCGAAGCCAGGAATGTTTATCGACATTGCCAAACGTTTTGATATCAGTCTGCGTGGCGGCGTGCCCGTGATCGGCGACTCCCTGCGCGATTTACAAGCCGGTTTCGTAGCAGGATGCGCGCCGTTTTTGGTATTGACCGGCAAAGGTGAGACTACGCGAGAAAAAGGTGGCCTTCCCCCCGGGACCATGGTGTTTCCGGATTTAGCGGCGGTGGTCGATTTTCTATTGAAAAAGTCGGTAGAAATGTCGGTTTGAAGCACGTAATCTGAGCGCTGGAGTGGGGTACTCAAGTGACTCCAACATACCGCGCCTTTCAACCTGCTGATGGTATAGACATTCTGTGACAACGTTGATGGCTTTGGTTAAGGCTTAAGCTGGTTTGACGTTGCTGCGATTAATATTTTTGGAGTATGTATGCAGTTTTTCTTGTTTCTAAGGTCCGTGTTGTTCTTTGCGATCATGACTATCGCGACGGTTATATGGGCTATCGCCTGTCTTTTTTTCGCGCCCTTTCCTTACGCCAGAAGATATTATCTTACGTCACGCTGGAACGTCTTTATCATCTGGTTAGCGAAGGTAATTTGCGGCATTCATTATCAAATCAAAGGCGCTGAAAATTTTCCAGACGCCCCCGCTATCGTGCTATCCAAGCATCAGTCAGCGTGGGAAACCATTTTTTTACTGCCGATGACGCCGCGCCCGTTAGTGTTCGTCTTCAAGAAATCGCTTACCTACATTCCGTTCTTTGGTTGGGGCATTGCATTGTTGCGCATGATTCCTATTGATCGCAAAGGCCGTGATGCGTTCGCGCAAGTGGTTACGCAAGGACGCCGCCGTCTGGCCGATGGCCAGTGGATAATCATGTTTCCGGAAGGAACACGGATTCCTGTTGGTCAAAAAGGTAAGTATAAACACGGCGGCACACGGCTTGCCATCGAAACCAACTCGGTAGTCGTACCCATCGCCGTTAATGCGGGTGAGTGCTGGCCGAAGAACTCATTTATCAAAAAACCGGGGATGATTACTGTCTCAATTGGCAAACCGATCTCACCAGAAGGCCTAAATAGTGCCGAGATGATGGAAAAAGTTGAAAATTGGATAGAATCAGAGATGCGGGTCATTTCACCGCACGTCTACTCAAAGTAGCACGCCAGACCGTTGATCAGCATTGTTAACAATAACAGCCGCCAATCTTGAAATTTTTGCATCAAAAATCGAAACAACCGACGCCCGACCTTAAGCCGCATCTGCGGCCGCTGGTTTCTCTGCAGCAACCGCTCGCCCGCCAACTGGATCTGTTCAGTATCGAGCCGCCTCACGCAGATCAGGAATCAGAGGCCTCGACAAATCTGACAGTTGCGCCGATAACGCCGCCGGAATCGAAACGCATTCCATCACCGACTGTACCGGTATCACCGCCCGACATTCACACGTCGCTAATGCAGCTTCCGCTCGCTGCTGGCAAACGTCGCCTGCACATCGACGCGCACGTGCTGGACTACGCGCTACTGCGCTCTAAACGGCGTTCAATCGGTTTTGTGATTAGTGACGATGGTCTGCGGGTGACTGCGCCAAAGTGGGTCACGGTCGTTGAAATTGAAAGTGCCATTCGCGAAAAGAAACGTTGGATTTTTGCCAAACTCCACGAATACCGCGATCGCTCGGCACGTCGTCTGCAGCCACAAATGACATGGTGCGATGGTGAAACATTACCTTATCTTGGTAATGACATCACATTACGCATCCGCTCAACCCAAGTCGCCGGTATTGAATTCGATGCCGAAGCTGGTACATTAACGGTTTGCCTTCCTGTTGATGCCAGTGAGCAACAATTGAAAGATCGTGTGTTGGGCTGGTTGCAACTTGAAGCCAAACGCGTATTCGGTGAACGGCTTCCGTTGTACGCAAGCAAGCTGGGAGTGACCTACAAATCGTATGCGCTCTCGTCTGCCACCACGCAATGGGGCTCTTGCACCGCGGACGGCAAAATACGCCTGAACTGGCGACTGATGCACTTTGCCTTGCCGCTGATTGATTACGTGATCGCGCATGAATTAGCCCATCTCCGTGAAATGAATCACAGCCCGCGCTTTTGGGCGACAGTACAATCCATATTCCCAGAGTTTGAAACGGCTAGACGCACACTACGCGATAGTGCACAAGAAACGTTACCTATTTTTTAAGCTACGGATGTTAGGTCTAAAATTCGGATATTGAAAATTCGTTTACCATCAGCATCTGTTATCTGGAATCATCTCTAAAGTCGTCACTCAACGCAGTACGTAAATGCGGCATTAAAATAGGGACACTATTACCCTCCGCATGCTCTAAGCATTTCCCTTCCCACTACCGAGAAAATTTATGCTACTCCTACACACTATGCTGCGCGTCGGCAACCTGCAACGTTCTATCGATTTTTACACCAAAGTGCTCGGCATGAAATTGCTGCGTACCAACGATAACCCTGAATATAAATACACACTTGCTTTCGTCGGTTATGGCACCAATCCGGACCACGCAGAATTAGAATTGACCTACAACTACGGAGTCGATAGTTATGAACAAGGCACGGCTTACGGCCATATTGCTTTAGCCGTTGAAGACGTGCATAAGGCTTGCGCGGATGTCAAATTGCAAGGTGGCAATGTTACCCGCGAAGCAGGCCCGGTCAAAGGTGGCACAACCAATATCGCGTTCGTACAAGACCCGGACGGCTATAAAATTGAGTTAATTGAGCGCAAACCCGGCCATTGGCCGAATGCAAAGCTATAACGCGGTATAGCAGTCCGCCCCAATGTCTTTTACTTCATTCGGTTCGCAAGGCCAACGAACAGTTCCATTGAAACAGTTTCAGGTCTTGCTTGCGGGTCGATACCGGCATCGATCAGATCATTTTCGGTAAACATCCCCGAAAGACTGTTACGAATCACCTTGCGACGCTGGGTAAAAGCTTTTAACACCACATCTTCCAGCTTCTGTTGATCACACGCCAAGGGCTCTGCAATCGGAATCATACGCACGATTGCCGACTCAACGCGTGGCGGTGGATCAAATGCTGTCGGAGGTACGATAAACATTAATTGCATTTTGTAGCGCCACTGCAGCATCACAGAAAGTCGACCAAACGTTTTGCTGCCGGGCTCTGCCACCATCCGCTGGACAACTTCTTTTTGCAACATAAAATGCTGATCCTGGACCAAAGGGGCGATCTCAGTCAATTGGAATAGCAGTGGACTTGAAATGTTGTACGGCAAATTGCCAACCACACGCAGTTTGCCCTCACCCACCAATGGAATGCTACTGAAATCAAATTTCAATGCATCTGCGGAATGCACATGAAGACGGGCAGGATCGAAAGTTTTTTCCAGCCGCGTCACCAAATCTCGATCCAGTTCGACCACGTGCAACTGCTTTAACGATTTGAGCAGCAAACTGGTCATCGCCGCCAAACCAGGCCCAATCTCAACCATGTTGTCATCTGCTTGCGGTGCTATTGCACTGATGATGTCGGTCAATACCTGCTTGTCAGTGAGAAAATTTTGGCCGAAGCGCTTACGTGCGATATGTTTCATGTTATGGGTGCAATACGCTGATCAAAGGTAATACTAATAAGGTGATGGGATTCTGTGCCGAGTGGCTGAAAAAATCTCGCACAAAAAAATAAATGCCGCATTTTTTTTACACTATTGTGGAGTGCATTCGGCAATCCACTTTGGACGGCGATGATGATTCTTTATCCCTCTGGATTATGCAACGGCACTTTTAAGGGCGTATAAAACTAAGTTATTCTGCCGTGCTAACGCTAAGGCCCACGGCGTCGGAAGTGGCAGTCGCGCGCACCATCTGAGCCGCAGAATGCAGCGCAGCCAGCATACTGCCATGATCCGCTTTGCCTAATCCCGCAGCCGCTAAGTCAAGAGCGGTTCCGTGATCGACCGACGTCCGAATGATGGGTAAGCCAAGCGTAATATTAATGCCGTGCCCAAAGCTGGCATATTTGAGGACTGGCAAACCTTGGTCGTGATACATCGCCAACACGCAATCTGCCTGATCCAGATACTTTTGCTGAAACAGTGTGTCGGCCGGATAAGGGCCACTGACCAGCATTCCTTTAGCCTTTGCTGCCGCCAATACCGGTGTGATGATCTCAATTTCTTCACGTCCGAGGTAACCGCCCTCACCCGCATGCGGATTAAGCCCCGTTACCATAATACGCGGCTGCGCTATACCAAATTTGGTTTGTAAATCGTGGTACAAAATATCTAACGTGCGGCTCAAACTGTCTGTAGTAATCGCCGCAGCCACGTCCTTCAACGCCAGATGCGTAGTCGCTAAGGCAACCCGCAACGGCGGCGTGGTGCGATCAGTCGCCAGCATCATCACTACTTGCGCTGTACCGGTTTTTTCTGCCAGGTATTCGGTATGACCGGTGAAATGAACGCCAGCATCGTTGATAGTGCTCTTTTGCAGAGGCGCAGTGACGATACCGTCAAAGCTTTTTGCGGCGGCACCTGCAATCGCGATATCCAGCGTCTTTAAGATGGCGCGACCATTACGCGGATCAAGTTTGCCCGGCTGCACATGCACGCTAAAAGGCGAGTCAATCACAGCAATACGATCTGGACCAAAATTGGGCAAACCGCTAAAAAGAAAGGCCTGCTCCGAGAGCGCAACCAATTTAATCGCCGGATCAATCTCAGCCGCGATCATCGCTAAAAAAGCAGCGTCACCTATAAGAACGCTATTGATGTCAGCCCGCAATTCCCACGCCGCCTTGATAGAAATCTCAGGCCCGACGCCAGCTGGCTCGCCGCAGGTGATCGCGAGGATAGGACGACGCGCATTAGCGCTAAGGGATAGTGTTGCGGTACTAACAAATTTTTGATCTGTCATTGAATGGTCAATAAGTAAGTCATTACGATCATGCCGGTTTTACTTGAGTTTTACTTGAGTTGCATTTGAGTTGAGCTTGTTACCCCGCGCACTCACAGGAAGTCTCGATGCGCGCGGGGCTAACGATCAATTATTATCTTCGGTACGGTATTCAACATAAGCGCGATCGCGTAGCTCACGCAACCAGTCATTGGTAGCTTCTTCCGTTTTTCGGTCACGAATGGCAGCACGGGCCGCGAGTCGCTTACGATCAGCCGAAACAGTGTCCGTTTTGCGTTCCAACACCTGAATCAGGTGATAACCGAAAGGTGTTTCAATCGGGTCACTAATTTGTCCGGGTTTCAAAGCGTCCATGGCGCGCTGAAATTCAGGTACCGTGTCGCCAGGATAAATCCAGCCAAGATCGCCACCTTTAGATGCTGACAGATCATTTGAGTAGAGTTTTGCCAGATCCTCAAATTTCGCAGCATGATTATCCAGACGATCTTTTAATTCAAGCAAGCGCTTTTTTGCTTCTGCAGCGGAAACTGTTGGCGTAACCTTGATCAAAATATGGCGCGCATGCGTTTGCTCAACTGGCGCAGCGGCTGGTTTTTCAACATTGGTAGCAGCACGTTTGTCGTTAAGTCGGATGACGTAAAATCCGTTTGCACTCTGCAAGATAGGTGAGACCTGTCCTGGCGTCAGCGTGGCGGCTGCATCAAGAAACATTTTTGGCAAACGATCCTGTGAACGCCATCCCAGTTCTCCACCGGTCAATGCATCGGGTGCATCAGAGTAGGTTGCCGCAATTTTGCCAAAATTTCCGCCTGATTTAAGTTGCTGCAAGACCTCTTCAGCACGCTTGCGTCGGGCGCTGACTTGCGCTGGCGAGGCATTTTCTGGTACCCGCACTAAAATTTGCGCCAGGTTTAACTCCTGCTGCGCTTGTTGCGATTGCTTGTTGCTAGCTTCAGCGATCATGTAATTGTCGACTTCTGATTCGGTAATTTGAATCTTGTTGTCGACTTCCCGCTCACGTAAACGTTGTAGCAAAATTTCGCGGCGAATGTCATCTCGAAAAGCAGGATACGGAATATTGTCATGAACCAATTGCTTGCGGAAGTCGCTCATGGACAGCTTGTTTTGTTCCGCAATACGGCCAATGGCAGCATCCAGCATTTTGTCATCAACTGACAAGCCTAATTCTTTGGCTGCCTGCACTTGTGCGCGCTCAAGAATCAGGCGCTCCAACAGTTGTTTTTGCAATTCAGCCGGTGGCGGTGCTTCGATACCCTGACTTTTCATCCGTTGAATCACATCCTTCAGGCGTAAGGCTAATTCCTGACGCGTGATAACTTCGTTGTTAACAACCGCCACGATGACATCGATAGTCTGCGGAGTATTGGCCGTTGTTGCTCTCGAAGCGGGCGCAGTTGAGGGCGCTGGCGCCGTGTCAGAAGTAGTTGGTGAGGCCATGACGGGCGGACTTGATGGGCTCGCCGCTGGCTTTTGTGCCCACGCACTGGATGTGACGCTAAACAGCATTGCCACAATGATCGAGGCTAGCTGCAGCTTATTGGAGTGATTGGACTGATTGGTTTTGCGCATAGTGATGAGAGCATTCATATATAAGTATGACGGATTCAATTACTGATGATCTTGTCTGGTTGATTTACATTCTGATAACCTGGGATGCTGCCTTTTAACGCCTGCATCGGATTAGAGCCGAGTTTTGTCAATCCATTCAATTCAAGCTGGAAAAATAATGCCGAGCTAGTCTGTGCCGTAGACGTCGGTGTGCGCTGCGCTACTACGCGGAAAACCCAACAATCCGCTTTGTACTCTATTCCGATCAGCCCCTCAGCGACCCGACGATCCTGAAGCGAGTAGTTGATACGACCAACACCATACCAGCGTTTAGCTATCGGCCACTGCGCCGAGAGATCAACCTGCTTCAATATCTCGTTATTATTGAGAGCAACATCTGCCGGAGTACGATCCAGACGGTAAGCCAGATTAATCACTTCTTTAGGCGCGGGCTGCCAGCGCATACTGAAGTTTGCACGCTGAACGGTGTTAATACTTTGACTGTATTGGAGGTTACTATCTATCCCTAAAGTGCGCGTGAGTTGACCACTGGCTCCCAGTAATAAATCAGAGCGACTATTGACAACACTGTTATCTAAAGATACCAACGGTGGTGTGAAATAAAAGCGCTGACCGACTGCCAAGCGCAAACGCTCAATGCCACTTTCTTCGATAAAGCGGGAGGTGATTGCTGTGGTTAGCTGATTTGCATCACCAATACGATCATGGCCGGAAAAGCTGTTTTCAGTAAAAATCTGCGCAAAATTAAAGTCTGATACGCCTGTGTCGAACAGTGGATAGTTATTTTGATCTTTGTACGGCGTGCGCACGTAAAACATCCGCGGCTCCAACGTTTGTGTCACGGCATTACCAAACAATTTAGCCTCACGTTCAAACGTCAGACCACCATCGAGAGAGAACGTCGGCAAGACACGGCTAAAACTCGTCGGCGAACCCGGCACCACATCCGTGAGGCTGTACGACGTCGCATCCAATTGAAGTTTTGGTGTCAAAAAATAACTTGCACCAATAATCGGATAGGAAATCTGCGGATTAATGTAAAGACGATCACCCTCACCCGGCAATTGTATGGTCTTTGGCACATCGTAAGAACTATTCTTAAATCGGGTGTATTGCGCATTCACAGACCAGTCAAATCCACCGACATCCTGACGACTGAAGTTGTAACTCACTTGCGGCAGCCGGTCATATGGACGCACGATCAATGGATTCCCGTTAGCGTCATAATCTTGCAAAACCTGGTAACGCGATGCCACCGCGGACACGTTGCCATATGCGCCACCGTAGGTCAGGTCTAATTCACGGTTCAACAAGCGTTGTGCACTTTGCGTAATCGACCGAGAGAAATCATCCGGATATTGATTGTCGGATGCATAGTTGACATTCCATCCCAAGCCAAAGCCACCACCCAAGGTCTGCGTATGATTCGACTGAATCGCATAGCGATTGGTCTTGGTCAACAGATCATTCGGCAGATATTCGAGTTTGGTTATCCCGCTGTATGTATCGCCAAGATAACGTCCTTCCAGGCCCAACTGCACACCGCGTTTGGTAATCACATTCGGGGTGAACGTCAAGTCTCGGTTGGGCGCGATATTAAAGTAATACGGCATACTGACTTCGAACCCGCCCGTGCTGGTGGCGCCAATCGTCGGCGGCAAAAATCCGGATTGACGGTCGCTTGACAGGGGGAAGGATAAAATAGGTGAGGCCAGAATCGGCACATCTTTAAAATACAGCACTCCACCATGGGCTAAACCTTCGCCACGACCGCTGTCGATATCCATGGTACTGGACTTAATGTACCAATCAGGGTTAGTACCGGGACAAGTCGTGTACGTGCCCGTAATCGCTCTAGCGTGATCTTCATCCTGAAAATCATAACGTTCAGCGGTGCCGTGACCTCCGTTTATCCCAAATTTATACGTCGGTTGCGTCAAAAATCCCTGCCCCGAATCCATATTTAGCTTGAGATCGTTTCCAGTATATTCGTCTCCGTAACGATTCATGCGCACGCAACCGTGGGCTTCGACTTCGTTTTCGATGATCCGGTAAGTCCCCTTGTCGGATTTAACTTCTGTCTGACCACGTGTTAGATCAACATCGTTGTCGAGATTCAACACCCGATCAGGACGTCCCGTCATCTGCTCGGCCTCCACCGTCGTTGGCAAATTGCTCTCATCGACGCGCGGCTGCCGGACCAATGTGGTTTGCGCCACCGCTGCCGACGACACAAATATTGGCACTGAAGAAGCTAGTACTGAGGCAATCAGCCATGCGAGACGTCGCATACGCGGCAAGGGCAACCGCACCATCTGGTGTTTCCGCATGGCCACATGCCCACGAAAAGGCGAGCGAAGTGGAGGCGACAGCAAGGATTGCGGCGACGATTGTGAAAGGGATACTGATGAAAACCGTGTCAAGAAATGCATTGAGCAAACGCCATCGTAGGGATTTTTTAAAATTAATCCCTTATTATATGGGAACTGACTACCTACAACCGTATTCCTGGACTGCTTAATGACATCACCTGAATTATCGCCTCAATCTACGCCGCCAAGCACGCCCTCTTTAACTTCCGCTACACCGGATGTGCGCCTGACACAAATAATTGACTGGTTATCAACTTTAGTTGACCATCCTACTCTGGCGGAGTCGATCCGCCCTGCATCTGCTGACGCCAGTTTCAGACGATATTTCCGCATTGATGCTGCTAATTCAGGCGATGCTAAAACCTTGATAGTGATGGATGCACCTCAACCGCAAGAGGACGTGCGCCCATTTATTTCAATTGCCGCCCTATTTCATAATGCGGGCATGTCAACGCCGGACATTCTGGCGCAGGACGTTGAGCGCGGTTTTTTGTTGTTATCCGACCTCGGCCCGACAACTTATTTGCAACAACTCAATGATGGGAAAGCTGACCCTAACGCGCTCTATCTGGATGCAATTGATGCATTAGTTACAATGCAAACGCATAGCAAACCAGATGTTCTGCCAGAATATGACCGCGCTTTTTTATCAAAAGAATTACACATATTTTCTGAGTGGTACATCGGCAAGCATTTAAATGTCACATTGACCACAGAGCAAAGCGCTAGCCTCGATGGCGTCTTCAATGTCATTCTGGCCAACAATATGGCGCAACCGCAAGTCTACGTACACCGCGATTATCACTCACGCAACTTAATGGTATTGCCCAACGGCAATCCTGGCGTACTAGACTTTCAAGGTGCGCTGTACGGGCCCATCACGTATGACCTGGCTTCGTTGTTCCGCGATGTCTATCGCTCCTGGGACGAAGCACAGGTACTCGATTGGGTCATCCGTTATTGGGAACGTGCCAAACGCGTCGGCTTACCGGTTGCCCCTGATATCGACACCTTTTATCGGGATTTTGAATACATCGGCTTACAGCGTCATCTAAAAATTCTGGGATTATTTGCGCGCTTGAATTATCGCGATGGAAAGCCGGAATACATGCAACACATTCCGCAGGTTATGGACTATGTCCGAAAAGCGGCATTGCGCTATCGCGAATTGATTCCCCTGGTTCGCTTGATTGATAAACTGGAAGACACGCCACAGAAAATTGGCTATACGTTCTAAACCAGTATTTTTAAACCAGTTCAACCACTATTTTTTGTTGAATATATTGACGTATAAATACGCTAACGAAATAACTGAGACACCGAGCATTCCATGAAAGCAATGATTTTTGCCGCCGGTCGCGGAGAGCGCATGCGCCCGCTGACCGATACCACCCCCAAGCCGCTTTTAAAAGTCCGTGGCCGTCCACTCATCGTCTGGCATATCGTCAATCTGGTGCGCGCGGGCATCACCGACATCATTATTAATCACGCTCACCTGGGCCAATTAATTGAAGATACCATCGGTGATGGCAGCAAATACGGTGCCAAAATCACCTATTCAGCCGAAGGCACAGCGCTGGAGACCGCCGGCGCCGTCGCGAAGGCCCGCCATTTGCTCGGCGATGCGGCATTTGTCGCAGTCTCCGCCGACATTTACTGCCCTTACTTTAATTTTGAACAGGTTAAAACTACGTTAGAAGATAACGACTTATGGGGCGTTCCCCACCCGATTGAAACCCGCGATGTAGCATGGTTATATCTGGTAAAAAATCCGGCGCATCATCCCGAAGGAGACTTTGTAGTCAACAGCTTTTCAGTCTCCAATAAAGGAAACGAAGGCGAACCGCGCTTCACTTATTCCGGCATCGGCGTCTTCCGTCCGATGATGTTCGATTCCATTGCTGCGGGCGAATTCGGAAAACTGGCACCAATATTGCGGCAATATGCTGATCTCAACCAAATCGGTGGAGAGGTGTATCGTGGAGACTGGACGGATGTTGGCACTATCGCGCGGCTGGAGCAATTGAACGCACCGTTGTAAACACATTTTGTAAAAAAGGCCGCAATTTCCAGGCGGCTGCCGCAAGCATTCGTAGCAACGATTTGTTGCAACGATTTGTTGCAACATTAAGATCAGCATCAAATGACCGGTACTTCCCGACATAGCGCGCATCATCGACATTAACTCAAACGCAAGGATGCACATGACCCCTTACTCCACACGACGTGCCCAGCTAATCGCCCTGATGCAAGCCAAGGGTGGTGGCGTCGCGATCATTCCGACTGCACCTGAAGTCATGCGCAACCGCGATGCCGACTATCCTTATCGCCACGACAGCTATTTCTATTATCTGTCAGGCTTTATGGAGCCGGAAGCGGTCGTCGTGCTAATCGCGGGAGAGCATCCAAAAGCCATTTTATTTTGCCGTGAAAAAAATCTGGAACGCGAAATCTGGGATGGCGTCCGTTATGGTCCTGTTGCTGCACGCGAAAAATTTGGCTTTGATGCCACATTTCCGATCGAATCGCTGTCCACTGAAATGCCAAAACTGTTGGCCGATACGCCCTCCGTTTTTTATGCACTTGGCCATCAGAGCGAATACGATGAAAAACTGCAAGGTTGGTTAGGCAGCGTGCGTGCCATGGGTCGCGCCGGGGTTGTTGCCCCGTCTGCCATCCATAACGTTCAGGTATTGATGGACGAAATGCGCTTGTTCAAAGACGCCGATGAAATCGCCTTGATGCGACGGGCCGGTGAGATTTCCGCTGCAGGTCATTGTCGCGCCATGCGATTCTCCGGACCTGGTTTGCGCGAATACGAACTTGAAGCAGAATTGCTCCACGAATTCCGTCGCCAGGGGTCGCAATATCCCGCCTACGGATCGATTGTCGCTACCGGCGCTAATGCTTGCGTCCTGCACTACCGCGCCAGCGATGCGATCCTGAAAGACAGCGATCTGGTTCTCATTGATGCTGGCTGCGAATTCGATAGCTATGCGGGTGATATTACGCGCACTTTTCCTGCAAACGGCATCTTCTCCGGCCCGCAAAAAGAACTCTACGAGATTGTGCTGGCCTCGCAAAATGCTGCCATTGAAGTTACGCGTCCGGGCAAGCATTTTATGGACGGTCATGACGCCGCCGTTCGCGTACTGGCACAAGGCATGCTGGATACAGGACTGCTCAACAAAAACAAAGTCGGGTCACTGGATGACGTCATTACCAACGGTGATTTCAGGCAATTTTATATGCATCGCACCGGTCATTGGCTGGGCATGGATGTGCACGATGTCGGCGAATATCGCGACCTGGATGCGTCAATCGCTGGAGGCGAACCGAAACCCTGGCGTGGTTTGCAACCCGGCATGGTGACCACTATCGAACCGGGTATTTATGTGCGACCGGCAGAAGGCGTTCCAGAAAAATACTGGAACATCGGCATCCGGATTGAAGACGATGCTTTAATCACCAACACGGGCTGCGAACTCATGACCACTGGCGCACCACGCACTGTTGCTGATATCGAAGCGCTGATGCGGAAATAACCACCTGATAATGACAGACAACACACATATACCGCTGCATACAGACATCGCCATTTGTGGAGCCGGTCCGGTTGGCGTCACACTCGCCGCCCTGTTAATCAAGCGCGGCGTCGCACCGGATCGCATTGCCCTGATCGATGGAAAAACCATTGATCAGGCGCGCCTTGATCCACGCGCAATTGCCCTCTCGTATGGCAGCCGTCAAATTCTGGAAGATGTCCGCGCGTGGCCGTTAGCGGCGACCGCGATTCATCAAATCCATGTTTCGCGTCGGGGGCATTTCGGCCGCACGCTCATTGAGCGCGCCGACTATCAAATACCGGCATTAGGCTACGTTTGCCGCTATGGCGATTTGATTACGACATTGACCGCGTTACCCGAATTACATGGTATTACTTTGCTGCGTCCAGTTCAGGTCAGCGCCAGCAACGAACAAAGCGACGGTGTCACCATCACATTATCGGATGGTCGCGTGCTGCGCAGCAAGATAATGGTGCAGGCTGAGGGCGGATTGTTTGGCGCGCAAACGAACAAAGAATTACAACGTGATTACGATCAGATCGCTATTGTCGCGCACGTGCAAACCAGTGCGCCTGTTCCACATCGCGCATTTGAGCGCTTCACCGATCAAGGGCCGCTGGCGCTTTTGCCGCAAGATGATGGCTACGCGTTGGTCTGGTGCGTACGTCCTGATAACGCTGCGAAATTGCTCACGCTGCCTGATGAACTATTTCTGAAAGCACTTGAAAATGCTTTTGGCGGTCGAGTCGGACACTTCATTCGTATGTCGTCTCGCAACAGTTTCCCCCTGGGCTTAAATGCCCATCCCGCCTCTTCAGTACACACGGTCGCCATTGGCAATGCCGCACAAACACTGCATCCCGTCGCTGGCCAAGGTCTTAATCTGGGCTTGCGCGACGCAGCCGTCCTGGCGAAATTGTTGGCGCAAGAAGTTTCACCTTTAACGTTGGAGAAATTTTCTAACAGTAGAAAAACCGATCGCAGCATGACGATTCATATGACCGACCTGATGGCAAGGGTTTTTGCCAGTGCACCACAAGGCGCACTCTCGCAAACACTACTCGGGTTATCACTAGGTCTTGTAGACGCAATCAAGCCAGCGAAAAATATGCTGGCTGAGCAGATGATGTTTGGGCGGCGTTGAGATCAATTTGAGCGTTTTAATCGGCATCTGATAAATTTATTAAATGCCGATCTGCGTGTCTGGCAACTCAGACCAAGATCATCGATTCATTACCTGACACATGACATGACCATGTGCTTACTCAAATAATGCTCAGCGGAGCAAACGATTTAACCAAATCGTCCAAAGCCTTAAGTTGTAGCAGGAAAGGCTCCAACTTATCGAGAGGTAATGCGCTTGGTCCATCACATTTAGCCGAGTCGGGATCTGGATGCGCCTCTAAAAAAAGACCCGCAAGCCCGGTAGCCAGACCAGCGCGAGCCAACTCAGCAACTTGCTGACGCCGACCGCCTGAAGCGGCTCCCATCGGATCGCGCTGCTGTAGTGCATGCGTCACATCGAAGATAATCGGCAGATCATTGCAGACCTTTTTCATAACACCAAAACCTAGCATATCCACCACCAGATTATCATATCCAAAACAGGTACCGCGATCACATAAGATGAGTTGATCGTTACCTGCTTCTTTAAATTTTTCGACGATGTTAGCCACTTGCGTTGGACTCAAAAATTGTGGCTTCTTAATATTGATCACCCGCCCGGTCTTCGCTAACGCGACCACCAGATCGGTTTGGCGCGCCAGAAAAGCCGGCAACTGCAATACATCAACAACTTCCGCCAAGGGTGCTGCTTGCCACGATTCATGCACGTCAGTGATGATAGGTACGCCAAAGGTCGACTTGACTGCTTCGAATATCTTTAGCCCCTCTTCAAGCCCCGGACCGCGGTAAGAGTGAATCGAAGAGCGATTAGCTTTATCGAAACTAGCTTTAAATACGAACGGAATACCAAGCTTCTGGGTGACACGGACGTATTCCTCACAAGTACGCAAGGCAAAATCTTTTGATTCGAGGACGTTGATCCCACCGAATAAAACAAACGGCGCAGCATTGTCCACATCAATAATGTTATTAATTTTAATCATCAGAACCTTTGTAGATTTTTTAAAGGCACAAAATACAACTATTATTTTGCACCGAAATTAGATAGATCATCCTCACATACAAGCAATTACACGACTTATTTCGGAAGTCGTGACGCACTGCACGCATGGGAAAAACTGAGCGCTTCAAAGCGTTATTTCCAGCGACGCCCCAAGAAATAACAAGGCTTGCTGGAGAATCAATAAAACTACCTAAAAGGCAATATTTAACATCTACAAACCTCAAAAACGTAGTATTCCATGAAAAATGGGAAAAAGTATTTTGCGATGGAAAGATTTCCAGAAAATAAATCAAAAATACAAGAAGAAGAATCTGGCTGAATTTATTATAAAAAGGGACTTCATGCAAAATATAGTGAGAAAATTAATTTAAGCCAACGCAACAAAAATCGCTCCAATAAAAAACCGCGCTGATGAATGTGTATTCATCAACGCGGTTTTATACGTACAAACACAAGATTTATTCGACCGCTTTCACCATCGCCTCAATCACCTTCTTAGCATCCCCAAACACCATCATGGTTTTATCCATATAGAACAACTCGTTGTCCAGACCGGCATAACCAGAGGCCATTGAGCGTTTGTTGACGATGACGGTTTTGGCTTTGTAGACTTCCAGAATCGGCATGCCTGCAATCGATGATTTTGGATCTTTAGCAGCAGGATTAACCACATCATTCGCACCCAGCACCAGCACCACATCAGCCTGACTGAAATCGTTGTTGATGTCTTCCATCTCGAACACTTGATCGTACGGCACTTCGGCTTCTGCCAGCAGTACGTTCATGTGTCCCGGCATACGTCCTGCCACCGGATGGATCGCATACTTCACGATCACGCCTTTGTGCGTCAGCTTCTCGGTCAGTTCCTTTAACGCATGTTGCGCGCGTGCTACAGCCAAGCCATAACCAGGAACGATGATGACAGTTTCTGCGTTACCTAGCAGAAACGCAGCGTCATCAGCCGAGCCGGATTTGACTGGACGCTGAACTTGCGACCCGGCGGCGGCAACGGCACTCGTGTCGCCACCAAAGCCACCCAGAATCACATTAAAGAACGAACGATTCATCGCCTTGCACATGATGTAAGACAAAATCGCACCGGAAGAACCGACCAGTGAACCGGCAATAATCAGCATCGAATTGTTGAGCGAGAAACCGATTCCGGCCGCTGCCCAACCAGAGTAACTGTTCAGCATCGACACGACCACCGGCATATCCGCGCCACCGATTGGAATGATGATCAGTACGCCGAGTACAAACGCGATGAGCGCCATCAAAATAAATGGCAGCCATGCTTGCGTCATGACAAAGATAATGCCCAGAATCAGCATTGCTACAGCCAGCAACAGATTAATAAAGTGCTGACCGGCAAAACTTACCGGCGCACCCTGAAACAGACGGAACTTGTATTTTCCAGAAAGTTTACCAAATGCGATGACCGAACCAGAAAATGTAATGGCACCTACAAAAGTACCAATAAACAGTTCGATGCGATTACCGACTGGCAATGCCGCACCATGCGCCGCAATCCCGAAAGCCCAAGGCTCCGAGACCGCTGCGACCGCGATACAAACCGCAGCCAGACCAATCAACGAATGCATCGCTGCAACCAATTCCGGCATTTTAGTCATCTCAACGCTTTTGGCCAGATACGCGCCAATACCGCCACCGACTACTACACCACCAGCGACCAGCCAGAAGCCAAATCCAGCACCTTGCGATTCAACTTTCAATTTGATGATCAACGCTATCGTGGTCACAATCGCCAGCGCCATCCCACCCATACCGAACGCGTTTCCGCGCCGTGCAGTGGACGGATGCGATAGACCCTTTAGCGCCTGGATAAAACAAACCGACGCAATCAGATAAAACATTGTGACCAGATTCATACTTAACAAGTTAGCGATTTCGGCACCCATTAATGCGCTCCCTTATTGGTATCTGCATCTGCAGCTTTGGTCTTAGGCTCTTTTTTCTTGAACATTTCCAACATGCGCTGCGTGACCAAAAAGCCACCGAACACATTGACCGCAGCGAGTGCGACAGCTAATGTTCCGGCGATCTGACCGACCAGACCTTCAGTCAATCCGGCGGCCAACATTGCGCCGATAATAATGATCGCAGAAATCGCATTGGTAACGGCCATCAACGGCGTATGTAACGCCGGTGTGACAGTCCAGACCACGTGATAACCGACATAGATCGCCAGTACAAAGATGATCAAATTGGTGATGGTGTGCGACACTTCCATGTGTTCTCCCCCTTATTTTTTGACAGACCGCAGATTCAAAATGGTTGGTATGCGGTTGCTATCGGTTAGCCTTATTTCATCCCTGTCATGCGATTTTTATCGTCGACAAATACAACTTTCGGTACGTAAATCGCCGCATCCGCATCCGAAAATGGGGAATACGTACAAATAATCAACAAATCTCCCAGATGGGCGCAACGGGCGGCAGCGCCGTTGAGCGCAATCGCACCGCTGCCGCGCTCGGCACGGATTGCATAGGTCGAAAAGCGCTGACCATTATTGACATTATAAAGTTCGATTTTTTCGCCCTCAATAATATCGGCCGCTTCCAGCAGGTCTGGATCAATACCACATGATCCCTCGTAATGAAGGTCGGCTTGGGTAACAGTTGCGCGATGAATTTTCGCGCGTAACATGATGCGTTGCATTACTTCTTTCTCCTGTGTTCGATGGTGTCTGCCCGTTTTTACCTGCGCAGATCCACCGAAAATATGTAATGTTATTTGCGAAGAACTTCACCGCCGCTGCACAACAAGGTCGCGACAACAATATCGTCTTCACGGTTAATCACCAATCCACCCTCAGGATTGACGATCAACTTTAAGAAATCCAGTACATTGCGGGAATACAGCGCCGAGGCATCCGCGGCCACTAGCGCTGCCAGATTGCCTTCGCCGATAATGTGCACGCCGTGCTTGATGACGGTCTTGCCAGATTCCGATAAGGGACAATTGCCACCTTGATCGACTGCCATATCGAGAATCACCGACCCTGGCTTCATCGCCTTGACGGTCTCTTCACTGATCAGAATGGGTGCTTTGCGACCAGGAATCAATGCCGTTGTGATAATGATGTCGGCTAATTTGGCGCGCTCATGCACCAACTCAGCCTGACGTCGCATCCAGTCCGCTGGCATTTGGCGTGCATATCCACCGACGCCTTGGGCGATTTCTTTCTCTTCATCAGTAATAAAAGGCACATCGAGAAACTTGGCGCCCAGAGACTCAATCTGCTCTTTTACCGCTGGCCGCACGTCGGATGCTTCAATTACTGCGCCCAAACGTTTTGCCGTAGCGATTGCCTGCAAACCGGCCACACCCGCGCCCATGATCAGCATCCGCGCGGCCTTGACGGTTCCGGCGGCGGTCATCAACATCGGCATGAAGCGTTGGTAGGTATTCGCCGCCATCAGCACCGCTTTGTAGCCAGCAATGTTCGCCTGGGACGAAAGAACGTCCATCGATTGTGCACGTGAAGTCCGCGGTGCGGCTTCGAGTGCAAAAGCCGTCAGACCATGGCTTGCCATTACAACAATGTTTTCGGCATCAAAAGGGTTCAACATGCCGATAATGACCGTGCCGCTTTTGAGATGCGCGTACTCTTCTACCGCAGGAGCACGTACTTTTAACACCGTCTCTACACCAAACGCGTCTGCGACAGTGCCAATTTGCGCACCAGCCGCTGCATAAGCCTCGTCAGTGATACTCGACGAGATACCGGCACCAGCTTGCACTACAACGTGATGCTTTGCTGCTACTAACTTTTTGACCGTCTCTGGGGTCGCTGCAACCCGGGTTTCGCCAGGCCGCGTTTCGGCGGGGATGCCGATTTTCATAAGATTCTCCCTTATTGTGTAAAAATTCTTGTGGTAAATACACACTATTAATTTGTTGCCAACAGATGATATACCACGATGCTAAACCATACTGAATGACACAACGACAACGACAACGTCAATATACCGTAGAGAGTCCAATCAATTCAGACAGCGCGCTCCGATAACGGGTGGTAGGGATATTACACGGAATATTTATTGCTAAACAATATGAAACTAGTCATAACGCTCTATCAGGTCGTCATTTAATGAACATCGGCATTCTGTTGTGGTGGATACACGATATTGAAGGGGTTTGATCGAAAATTTGACAGCCACGTTAAAATGTCGGATTACCCGAGGAATTTATGACTGAAGTTTGGAAACCCTCTGCCACGGTAGCAGCCATTATTGAGCGTGACGGCCATTTTTTGTTAGTAGAAGAACACACAAATGACGGCCTTCGTATTAATCAGCCAGCCGGGCACCTGGATCCCCATGAATCACTGATTCAGGCGGTGGTGCGGGAAACGTTGGAAGAAACTGCACACGATTTCACCCCAACTGCGTTAATTGGTACCTATCTGGCCAGCTATTACTCTGCCCGCACAGGCGAAAGTGCCACATATTTACGATTTGTATTTTGTGGCACTGTCGGCAAAATACACAACCAACCACTCGACGAGGGTATTGTCGGCGTGCTGTGGATGTCGCGAGATGAATTAGCCGCTTGTCCAGAACGCCATCGCAGTCCGCAGGTTCTGCAATGTATAGATGATTACTTGCGTGGCGACCGAGTGCCGCTATCAACGCTACACACCCACGCCAGCGCGCTCACCCATCACAATGACAGCGGGAGCGACCATGTCTAAAGCAAAAAAACGCGTCGTTATCGGCATGTCGGGCGGTGTCGATTCGTCCGTCTCGGCATGGCTATTGAAGCAACAAGGCTATGAAGTGATCGGCCTGTTCATGAAAAATTGGGAGGATGATGACGACTCCGAATATTGCTCAACACGGGAGGACTGGATTGATGCTGTCAGCGTCGCCGACGTCATCGGCGTAGATATTGAAGCTGTCAACTTTGCGGCTGAGTACAAAGATCGCGTCTTCGCAGAATTTTTGCGCGAATATCAAGCCGGTCGCACCCCGAATCCTGACGTATTGTGTAATGCCGAGATCAAATTTAAAGCCTTTCTTGATCACGCAATGAAGCTCGGCGCTGACCTGATCGCGACCGGCCATTATGCCCGCGTACGTCAAGCGCCAGCTGGCAATTTTGAGTTATTAAAAGCGCTGGATGCCAGCAAAGATCAGAGTTATTTTTTGCATCGGCTGAATCAGGCCCAATTGTCGAAGACCTTATTTCCTCTGGGCGAAATCCAGAAAACGGAAGTACGTAAAATCGCTGAACAAATTCAGCTCCCGAACGCAAAAAAGAAAGATTCGACAGGTATCTGTTTTATTGGTGAACGGCCGTTTCGAGAATTCTTGAATCGCTATCTTTCGTATCAACCCGGCCCGATGAAAACCGACGCTGGCGACACCGTTGGTGAACACGTTGGCCTGAGTTTTTACACACTCGGCCAGCGCAAAGGAATCGGCATTGGTGGAATGCAGTCACATAAAAATGCTGCTGGTGATAGCGACCCTTGGTACGTCGCAAAAAAAGACATTGAAAGTAACACGCTGCACATAGTGCAAGGCCACGATCATCCTTGGCTGCTCTCATCGACGTTAGAGGCGGGACAAGTCAGTTGGGTCGCAGGTGAAGCGCCAAAACAAGCGCAATTATCTGCAAAGACCCGCTATCGCCAGGCCGATATGGCATGTAACTTTAATGGCAACTTCGCCAATACCGCAGCTGACACGACCCAAACTTTTACCCTCAACTTCGACGCTGCCCAATGGGCAGTCACGCCGGGACAGTCTGCAGTGCTATATGAGGGCGATGTTTGTCTGGGCGGAGGAATTATCATGTCATCTGGAGACGAAAAATAAAGCAAAGACATGCAATATAGATACTATGACAACCTCTTAAAGCGTTAATGGACACCCCCCAGCCAGCGACCTGACAACCCACTTGTTGGAATTCGTCGCACATCCTTTACGGACCTTCGCGCTAAGAACGCCTCCGTTAATGCGTCGCGCTATTAACGTTACTTTTTGCAGTGCACCGGGTGGAAGATTAGCAATAGCTTCCATTCGCCTTCGCGACCTGCTGCATGTCGCTTGGTGATTGCCTTTCGCGCCTATCCATCTTGCGATTTCCCCTTAGCCGAGCCAGAAGACCCTACCAAAAAGTTTTCCCGATACAACAAATGGAAACACCACCCAAAATTTCAACCCCTTTATTATTTCTAATAATGAAATAGTGAATTATGAATTTTGCTGTTTATTGACGGGAAAGGATTATTTATAATTCATTTCATCGAGGAAACGACAACGGCTTCCCGCCAATATGACACAGTCAGGCGGAAGAAAGTAAAGAAGTACTCGTTCACTGAGGCAGGACCCGATAGGCGTTAATCGCCCGTTCCGCCAAGCCCGGTGTTGAAATTAACTTTATGGAGAAATATATGAACACCAAACAATTGATCGCTGGTTTAGTTGTCTTAGCTGCCGCTGGTAGTGCTTTTGCTGAAATGCCTTACCCTGCGGATGATCATTTCGTTTCAACCAAAACCCGCGCCGAAGTGAAGACCGAATTAGTGGCAGCACAAGCACAAGGTTTGTTGAATCAAAACCACGCCCGTTATCCAATTCTGCCTTCAGAACAAAGCTCGCTAACACGCGCTCAGGTTGAACAACAAGTTTCTGAAAAAACAGATATGTCAATTAACACGGGCAACTAATCAACCGAGTCAAAGACAGGTATGCGATAGTATGAATATCGCTGCTAAAAAAAACGCCACCACAAGTGGCGTTTTGCTGTTTTATTAACACTTTAGATAGTCGTGATTAGATAGTTGTGACTTTTCATAAAAAATAAGCGGCTAGTACAACAATCACGTAAGCACGTATTCAAAATGCGAACTGATGTAGTTACTGATACGCGTAGCAACATCTCATCACTCATCGGGTTTCACCATGTGGTTCCTAGCTTCCTTCTTGCCTCAGCATCTGCTAACAGATTCATGTCCAGCGCCGTTATCTCCGAAACGCTCCTTCGCTTCGCTGACAGCATTGCTGACATCATGGCTGACATCAAAATCGACCAACGGATTTCTCGTTGCCAGCACTTTGGCAGTTTCGCTTAGCGGGTGTGCAAGTTATTCAGGCATCGACCCTATCGCCAAACTCAGCGATGGTCAGAGCATCGACGGCCGCGCACTCAATAACAGCGCAGCCATGACCGCCACGCAAATAAACGCACAATGGCCGACCGTCACCTGGTGGAAAGCTTACCGCGACCCGCAACTCGATACGCTAGTAAAACAGGCAATTGCGGACAGCCCATCTATTAAAATCGCCCAAGCGCGGATTCGTCAGGCCACCGCGTTGGCTGGTGTGGCAGAAGCGGGAACCTTACCGAAGGTTGGTGCCGCAGCGTCAGTCACGCGCGAATTGTTCACCACCGACGGCTTATATCCAGCACCGTTAGGTGGCGGTTGGGACTGGAGCAACGATGCACGCATCAAGGCCAGTTATAACCTCGATCTATGGGATAAGGATCGCAACACATTGGAAGCTGCGCTTGATAATGTACACGTCAGCGCGGCAGAGGCACGTGCGGCACAACTGAATCTGGAAGGCATGGTAGTGCGCAGCTATTTGCAGCTCGCATCCCAGTTTGTACTAAAAGATATTGCCGAAGCATCGCTGGCACAGCAGCAAGCTATCGCTAACATTGCACAACGTCGCCTGCATGCTGGCATCGGTACCGGGCTTGAGGTGAATCAAGCCGAAACCAGCTTACCGACTACCCGCGCTGCGATTGAAAAGATCAACGAAGCCATCGCGCTTTCGCGCAATCAAATTGCAGCGTTGACGGGCCAAGGGCCCTCCGCTGGCGACGCTATAGCGCGTCCGATGCTATCGCGCAGTATGGTGAATAGTCAACTTGCCAGTAACGCAGAACTACCGATCAGCCTTCCCGACAATGTGCCGGCCAATCTAATCGGGCGGCGTCCTGACGTTATTGCTCAACGCTGGCGCGTCGAATCGCTGACCAAAAACATCGCCGTCGCCAAGGCAGCGTTTTATCCTGATATCAATATTTCGGCTTTCATCGGGTTCGAATCAATCGGCTTAAGCCGCTTCCTGACCACCGACTCCAATGTTCGTGGTTTTGCCCCTGCAATCTCGTTGCCCATCTTTGATGGCGGCCGTTTGCGCGCTAATCTGGGCGCACAAACGGCGACGCTGGATGCTGCTATTGAGACCTACAACAATACCTTGTTGCAGGCGTTGCAAAGCGTGGCCGACCAGATCGTCAAATTGAAATCTGTTGAGTTGCAGCGCAATCAATCCGAACGCGCTATGGCACTCGCCGAAAAATCGGCAAGTTTTGCGCAGCGTGCGTTTAAGGCGGGTCTTACCTCCTATCTCAATGTCATTCAAACTCAAACGGCGTTGCTGCAAGAGCAGCAACGTGTCGCACAAACCCGCGCCGCATATTTGGATGCATGGGCACAACTCATGCAAGCACTGGGCGGCGGACTTGGTGACGATTTGCCGCATCCCAAAGTTGAGGTTGCAAAAGCTGCCTCTTTCGCTAAATAAGGCTGACCTCACGCCATGAGTGAACTCGCCCAAAAACTGGATAGCGCCAATGACGCGTGGTTACCGCGCTTGAAAAAAAGCAGCGGTGCCTGGATTCACGCGCAAGCGCCGACTCTGTTACACATGACAAAAATGTTGCTAGCGATTTTTCTGGCGATGGGTTTGTCGATGTTATTCAATTTATCCAAGCCATCCACCGCGATGGTCACCGTCGTGATTGTGACCCAGCCGGGTAGCGGGCTGGTCATGGCGAAAGGTTTCTACCGTTTCATCGGCACCTTCATCGGCGTAGTATTTTCTCTGGTAATGGCGGCCTGCTTCACGCAGGAACCGGTACTATTTTTGATTGCTGGAATGTGTTGGATGGGATTTTGCACTGCGGGCGCAATTACTTTCCGCAACTTTCAGTCTTACGCGTTTGTACTGGCCGGTTATACCCTGGTGATCGTTGGTTTACCGGCTGCGCTGGACCCGGCTAATGCGTTCGATATCGCCGCAACACGGCTCAGCGAAGTAGTGTTGGGGTTGCTATGTGCTGGCGTCGTTAGCGACGTATTGTTTCCTAAACGTCTGTCAGAAATGATTCTTGCCACGGTCGCTCATCGCTTCGCCCATTTTTCTACGTTTGTGCAAAACAACGCAATCGACCCGCATTCTCAACGCTCGCAATTGGATCGCGATAGCTTGATGCTGCGCCTCATCGGCGAGGTCATCGCGCTAGAAAGTCTGCGCACCTCATCGACTTTCGAAAGTTCAACTGGCCATGTAAAAGCAGACCATTTACGTCTGTTAAATACGACGTTCATGACGGTCTCCACCACCTTTCACTCCCTTGACCAACTTTTTCTACGACTACAAAATACCGGAAAAATAAATACATTTAATGCCGTGATGATGGAGTACAACGCCATTGTTAGCATTATGAGCAACAGCCGAGTCGATATCCCGCTGAAGTTGCAGGAATGCCGCCAACAACTTTCAGAACGGCTTGCTGCGTTACGGCGTGGATTAACATTGAGCTTTGCCGAAATGCTGCACCTTGATGAGACTTACATCAACGATGCCTTGCTAGACTTCGATGCCGCCGCGGCCTTATTACAACGTTTTACCGATGAATTGCGTCTTTACACGCGGGTTCACAACGCCGTGCTGGCGCGCGACCATACATTACCCGCGGATATCGCCCTCACCGCTCATTACGTCAATCGTACCGATCCCATCATGGTGGCCATGTCATCGTTAAGGGCAATGATCGGTTTCGGCGTATCGATGCTGTTTTGGTGGCAAACCGGCTGGCCTTCAGGCGTGGATGCCGTAGTGTTCGCCACCGTCGTCAGCGCCTTATTTGCGGCGTCGCCATCCCCGACCAAAACCGTTATCGGCTTTATGCAAGGCGCATTCATCGGCGGCGTTTGTGGCTTTATCTGCGCGTATTACATTCAGCCCGGCGCGCAAAATTTCGTTATGCTGTGCTTATCGCTGACACCATTTTTGCTCTTTTTTTCATGGCTTGCTGCCAAACCGAAATACACAGGACCCGGCTTGGGAATGCTGTTATTTTTTCTGTCCTATGCCGCGGTAGGCAATGTCTATGAGTTCGACTATGTCGGCTTTTTGAATGGCATGACAGGTGGTCTGATTGGATGCGCGATCGCCGCAGCGATGTATATGATTATCGACCCTGTCGATAGTCGCTGGGAACGAGCAAGACTGATCCGAGCGCTACGGCGCCAGGTAGTCGAAGGCTGCAATAAACCTCTTACCGGTTTATTGGCACGCTTCGAAAGTGGTACGCGTGATCTGGTCGGACGGTTTGCCATGGGGCATTTGGTGCCAAGTGATGATGATCGGGAAGTCATGACATGGTTACTCTCCGTGTTTGAAATCGGGCGTGCGGTAATTCACTTGCGAGAAGATATCGCCCCGCAAAACCGCTACCGAAATAACATGTCCGTCATACAGGGTCAATCGGCACAGTCCACAGAGTCGGTCAATTATGCCCATACCGCGATTGAACGCAGTATCACCACCGTTTCGCAATTCTTTTCCCGCCCTAATCCGCGTAATATGGACAGTGCATTGGTGGCTGTTATCGCTGCTATTGCCGCTTGCCGTGTCGTTTCCACGGTGCAGATTCAGGCCTTGCAAAATTACTCCGCAGTCTTGGCCAATCTCCATCTGATCCGAACTTCGCTTCTGGAGCACGGCCCAACTGATCCAATGCGCAACACTTCATCATCAGGATCTGACAATGCCCCGTGAAATCGCAATTTTTGATGCCCTCGTACCGACCCTGCTTGCTGTATTCATTGGCTGTGTCATCTTGCAATTCGGCGTTGACTGGCTACTAACGCGATTACGTCTGTATCGTTTCGTCTGGCATCCTAGTCTGTTTAGGATTGCCATGTTTTTTTGTATTTTTGGTGGTTTTGGCCTTTTACTGCACGCTGCTTGAGACTCATATGAACTTATCGCTATTTATTAAAAACGTCCTAAAAATCGTCATCACACTGATCGTCGTCGTCATTGCCTGCTGGTTGACCCGAGCGCTGTGGGATCACTACATGAATTCACCATGGACCCGTGACGGTAGAGTCCGCGCAGATGTAATTAGTGTTGCTGCCGATGTCGCCGGTCGCGTGATCGAAGTACCGGTCGGCGACAATGCCTACGTCCACAAAGGCGACATCCTGATGAAAATAGATCCGGCCCACTACGCGCTGGCATTGGTGCAAGCCGACGCAATGGTGGCCCAAAGCCGCGTTGCGCTGACAATTAAACAGCGCGATGCAGCGCGCCGTGCCATGCTTGACGGTGATGTTATTTCAAATGAAAGTCGCGAAAATTCCAGTTCCGACGCATCGGCCGCTGAAGCGGTGCATCGGGCGGCATTGGCATCACGCGACATGGCAAAACTCAATCTTGAGCGCACTAACGTGCTCGCACCGGCCGATGGCTGGGTTGCTAACCTCAACGTTCACGCTGGCGATTTTGCCCAGGTTGGTGTTCCTAAAATGACAGTGATTGACGCTAATTCATTTTGGATTTACGGCTATTTTGAAGAAAATAAACTCCCGTTGATGCAAGTTGGTGACAAGGCCGAAATGCGTCTTCTGGGCAGCGACAAGCTTTTGACCGGACACATTGAAAGTATCGCCCGCGGCATCACCGATCGCGACAACGGGCCTAGTAGCAATGGACTGGCAAACGTGAACCCAAGCTTCAACTGGGTGCGACTGGCGCAACGCGTACCAGTCAGAATTCATATCGATAAAGTGCCAGACGGGATCACGCTGGCGGCTGGGATGACATGCACGGTGGTTGTCAAACCGGGTGAAAAAAGCGCATCGCAGCCACCAACAGTAGAGGCAAAAAAAGCTGGATGAATACCAGAGAAAATATATCTATCAACGCAATATTGCAGTGATAAAAGAGTGAATGGATTAACCGCGGGATAAGATATTCCGATTGATCCACGCATTTTTTTACAATCGGTATCAATAAAGCTTGCCAAGTTGTAGCCTTCGATACTCTTGGCCGCCCTTCCCCGTATCGCCCCACAGCGTGGGCGTGGCATTTCCCACTCCTAGTATCAACAATACATCCTCAAAACGCCGTTTTGCTGCCATAGATCAAAGTGCAACTCTCGGCAGGCCGCGGTCGTTCCAAATAAATACACGTTCTAAGCGACCTTCTGTCATTCGTCAGATTGCGCTTGCATTTCTGATATATTACGAATAATTTACTGATATATCACAACATCACCTAATTAAAAGACCAGACTTCAGCAAAAAACGTCCCAGCCAGGACAGCACAAGGCCGCTGGGCGATTGCATAAGTCCTTAGAAATTTAACTTAATGGAGTGGCCATGTCGCCATTCGAGGCGCGGAGGCCATTTCAGCATGACAACATTTATGGACAAAGATTTTTTACTCAGCACCGCAATCGCTCGGCAGCTTTATCATGATGTTGCGGCCGATTTGCCCATCATTGATTACCACTCGCACTTGCAACAAAGCGAGATCGTAGAGCGCAAGGTATTCCGTAATTTAACCGACTTATGGTTAAGCGGTGACCACTACAAATGGCGCTTAATGCGCGCCTCTGGCGTCAGCGAAGACTTCATTACCGGTGATCAGGACGACGAAGCCAAATTCCGGGCATTCTGCAAAATATTACCGCTCGCCATTGGTAATCCGATTTATCAGTGGAGCCACCTTGAGTTGCGTCGCCTGTTCGGTATTGAACTGACCATTAACGCCGCCAACGCCGGTGCAATCTGGGAAGCCGCGAATGCCAAGCTAGCCACGATGGATACCTGGTCCTTCCTCGAACAAGCAGGTGTTGAAATCGCCTGCACGACCGATGATCCCGCTGACGATTTGATCCAGCATGATGAAATCGCCGCCTCGCCACTGAAATGCCGCGTGCTGCCAGCCTATCGCCCAGATCGCGCGATGCGTATTAATCGCGACGATTTCGTCGATTATCTTGCCCATCTGGCGCAGGTTTCTGGCGTTAAGATTAATTCTTTTGCATCGATGATGGAAGCGTTGGCAGTCCGTGTGGCGTATTTTCATCAACGTGGCGGCCGCATCTCGGACCACGCAATTGATACTACGCTGCCGCTAATTGCAGCTACACCAGCACAACTGGAAGCCTTATTTGCCAAGCGTCTGGCGGGCGATTTACTGACGGAAGCTGAGATGGGCCAATACTTGCGCGGCCTTTTGGCTGACATCGGCAAGGTCTACGCCAAATTCGATTGGGCCATGTGTCTGCACATCGGTGCACAGCGCAACAACAATAGCCGTATGCAAGCCCGTCTTGGTTCCGATACCGGTTATGACTCCATTTCGGATATGACAATCAGTGCAGGACTAGCCGGTTTGTTGGATTCGCTTGATGCCACTGATGAGTTGCCGCGCACGATGTTGTTCTGCATGAATCCGAACATGAATGAAGTGCTCTCCAGCATGATCGGCAATTTTCAGGACGGTACTGTCGTCGGCAAGATTCAGTTCGGCCCGGCGTGGTGGTTCAACGATCATAAAGAAGGCAATCTGCAACAAATGATTAGCCTTGCAAATCACGGCGTATTGGGTACCTTCGTTGGCATGGTCACCGATTCACGTAGCTTTGCATCCTATCCACGTCACGACTATTTCCGCCGCTTGCTGTGCCGCCAACTCGGATTGTGGGTCGAAAGCGGTGAGTATCCAGCCGATATCGATGCCTTGAGTCAGATCGTGCGTGGCATTTGCTACGAAAACGCCAAGCAATACTTCAAGCTTTAATTGCCTGTAAATATTGACCACTAGCCGATATTAATTAGCCACGGAAATCTTCATGAGCAACTCGCAAAAGATACTTTGCATACATCCAGATGACAGCATGTTGGTCGCATTAGTCGATCTCGTGCCGGGCGAAGTCGTCGTATGGGAAGGCGAATCCGTCATCATCTGCACGGCGGTGAAGGGCAAGCATAAATTTGCGCGTAAAGCTTTTGCAGTAGGCGAGTTATTAGTGTTGTATGGCGTGCCTGTGGGCAAAGCTACCCAGCCGATCCGCCGTGGCGAGGCGGTCACCACTGAAAATTTGGAACATTACGCTGCCGAAGTCGAACTGGCAGATAGCGTTCCTTACCAATGGAGCGCGCCTGAAGTAAGCCGCTTTGATGGCCTCACTTTTCCGGGTGTGGTGCGCGCAGATGGTCGCGTCGGCACCGCTAATTATTGGCTGATTTTTCCACTGGTGTTCTGTGAAAATCGCAACGTTGAGCATCTACGCAATGCACTGGAAGGGCCACTCGGCTACACCAGCAACGATCTCGCTGCGTTCACCCTGTCATTGTTGGGCGAAGACATGGAAGCGCCCAAGCCGGTAGTGCGACCTTTTCCCAATCTGGACGGCGTGCGCATTATTACTCACGCTGGTGGTTGCGGCGGCACGCGTGCGGATGCCCGCTCACTGTGCAAGATTTTGGCGGCCTATGCGGATCATCCAAACGTAGCAGGCGTTACCGTCTTCAGCCTCGGATGCCAGAACGCTCAAATCAAGATGTTTCAAGAGGCGCTGAGACTTCAAAATCCGCAATTCGACAAGCCATGCCTGATCTACGAACAACAAGCCTGGGATAGCGAACAGGCCATGATGAAGGCGGTCCTCCAAGACACGCTGAGCAATCTTAAAGCGGCCAACAACGTCTTGCGTCAGCCAGTGCCGCTATCGCATTTAAAGATCGGCGTGAAATGTGGCGGTTCGGATGGTTTCTCCGGGATTTCTGCCAATCCGGTGATGGGTCAGGTATCGGATATGGTCGTGGCATTGGGCGGCTCATCGATTCTGGCCGAATTTCCGGAGCTGTGTGGGGTTGAAGCCAGTCTGATTGAACGCTGCGAAAGCGATGACGATAAGCGCCGCTTTCTCACTCTGATGCGTGATTTTGAAGCACGAGCCGAAGCGGTCGGTGCGCATTTTGCCGACAATCCTAGTCCGGGCAACATCCGTGATGGTTTGATCACTGACGCGATGAAGTCAGCGGGCGCAGCAAAAAAAGGCGGGACTTCTCCGATTGTTTCGGTGTTGGATTATGGCGAGCAAACTGACAAGCCAGGCTTGGCTCTGCTTTGTACGCCGGGCGGCGATGTCGAATCGGTGACCGGCATAGTCGCCTCGGGCGCAAATGTGGTGTTGTTCTCAACCGGATTGGGTACGCCCACCGGTAACCCGATTGTGCCGGTACTAAAAATTTCAAGTAATAGCCGGATCGCAAACCGACTCACTGACATGATTGATTTTGATTGCGGCCCCGTTATCGACGGTGCACCCGTCCCGGAAATCGCGAATCAATTGCTCGATATGGTGGTGGCGGTAGCGGGCGGCGAATACAAGACAAAAGCCGACCGGCTGCAGCAATACGATTTCATTTTTTGGAAACGCGACATTTCGCTTTAAGACTTTGTAAGGTTTTTTAGGATTTTTTATGCAGCCACTACACCGCGACACGCCATTCTCTCTACCTATCAAATTTATCCAGTTTGGTGAAGGTAACTTCCTGCGTGCTTACATCGACTGGCAAATCGACCTGCTGAACGAACGCGTTGGCCTGAATGCTGGCGTAGTCGTAGTGCGACCACGCGGTCATACTGCCAAGCCATTGCTGGATGTGCAAGACGGTTTATTTACGACCCTGATACAGGGAATCGACGAGAAGGGCGGCGCAGTCAGGCAATACAGAAAGATCAGTTGCGTACAGCGCGAGATCAACGCGGTCACCATGTATGACGACTTTCTGGCATTAGCGCGTAACCCTGATACCAGATTTGTGGTGTCCAATACCACCGAGGCAGGCATCGTCACGAACGATACGGATGCATTGACCGATGCGCCGCCACTGTCCTTCCCTGCCAAATTAACGCAGTTGATGTTCGAACGTTTTCGACACTTCGATGGTGCACAAGACAAAGGCTGGGTCATTCTGCCCTGTGAACTGATCGATCATAATGGTCCCGCGCTGAAAGCTGCAGTGCTGCACTTTGCCGTGTTATGGAAACTCGACAGTCAATTTATTACATGGTTAGAACAAGCGAATACTTTTTGCTCCACGCTGGTCGACCGCATCGTTAGTGGATTCCCTGAAAGTCAGATAGCCGATATCGAGACAGAACTTGGCTACAAGGATCAGTTTCTCGTTGCCGCAGAATATTATTATGTCTTCATTATTCAAGGCCCTGCGTGGCTGGCCGATGAACTGCGCTTAGCCGATGCCAATCTGAACATCAAACTAGTCGACGATATTGCCCCATACAAACAAATGAAAGTCGGCATCCTCAACGGCGGACATACCACGCTCGTCCCGGTCGCATTATTGGCCGGATTGACTTCTGTTTCGAAGGCAGTGAATCATCCAACGATCGGTGACTTCCTGATTGCCGCGCTCGATAATGAAATTATTCCTGCTCTACCGTTGCCGCACGACGAAATGGTGCAATTTGCTGCCGACGTGTTACGTCGCTTCCGTAATCCCTCTATCCATCACAAGCTGGAGTCTATCGCGCTTAATAGCTGGCCTAAGTTTGCAGCACGCGTGATGCCCCAAATACAAAGCTTTCACGCAATAACCGGCAAACTGCCGCAACGTCTGGTATTGGCGCTAGCGGCAACGCTGCTTCTATACCGGGGCGACGTGGTAATCCTATCCGACGATGCCGCTACTTTAACGTGGTTTCAGGACGCCTGGTCGCGCGTCAAGACGGGACAAGATACCACCAGGGATCTGGTCGGCCAGTGGCTTGCGAACACATCATTGTGGAACAGCGATTTGAATCAAATAGATGGTCTGACGAACGCAGTCGTCAGCGCGCTGGCATCGATTGAGCGCGATGGCATCCTTGCCACAATTAATGCAATTAACGTAGTTAACTAAATTTACACATTTTAGAGATTGACGGCGAAAGCTTAACAATCCGAAAACACCATTCCAGTTGGAATCATAGATAACAAAAAACAGGTGGGGACAAAATGAACAAAATTAAAGGCATGCGCTGGTGGATGGTTGGCATGGTCACGGCCGGACTAATCGTCAATTACTTGGCCAGAAATACGCTCTCGGTCGCAGCGCCGACCATGATGAAGGAATTGGATTTTACTACTCAGCAATATTCCTATGTGGTGGTCGCCTGGCAAATTTGTTATGCATTAATGCAGCCGATTGCCGGTTACATACTCGATACCGTCGGCACCAAAATTGGCTTTGCAGTCTTTGCAGTGGCATGGTCTTTAGCATGCGCCTCCGCAGCACTGGCGACCGGCTGGCAAAGTCTGGCGTTCCTGCGTGGATGTCTGGGTCTGGCTGAAGCCGCTGGTATCCCGGCTGGCGTCAAAGCGACCACCGAATGGTTTCCAGCCAAAGAACGTTCCATTGCAATCGGCTGGTTCAACATCGGTTCATCGGTCGGCGCTTTATGCGCACCACCGCTGGTCGTGTGGGCACTATTACATGGCAACTGGAAATGGGCCTTCATCATCGTCGGCGCCCTTGGAATCGTGTGGAGCTGCTTATGGATGTTGCTCTATAAGCACCCAAAAAATCAAAAACATCTCAGCGGTACTGAACGCGATTTTATCCTGCGCGGACAAGAAGCCAAGTACAACGAAAGCCACTCTAAAAAGGCCAGCTGGTCGCAAATTGTCCGCAATCGTAACTTTTGGTCAATCGCTATTCCGCGCTTCCTGTCGGAACCGGCATGGCAGACTTTTAACGCCTGGATTCCGTTATACATGGTCACGGTGCACCACATGAACTTGAAGGAAATTGCGATGTTTGCATGGTTACCATTCCTCGCGGCCGACATTGGTTGCGTATTGGGCGGTTACCTGAGTCCTTTCTTCCATAAATATGCAGGCGTCTCACTGTTCACATCACGCAAAATGGTGGTCGGCGTCGGTGCCTTGTGCATGATAGGACCAGCTTGTATCGGACTCGTTTCCAGTCCGTACATTGCCATCGCCTTGCTATGTGTAGGCGGCTTTGCACACCAGACCTTATCCGGCGCACTGTATGCCATCACGTCCGATGTATTTGGCAAGAACGAAGTAGCAACCGCCACTGGCATGGCCGGTATGTCAGGATATTTAGGTGCGACATTATTTACGCTCGTGTTCGGCATACTCGTTACGCAAGTCGGTTACGGGCCGCTTTTCGTGCTGTTGGCTGTATTCGATCTACTTGCGGTCGTCGTGCTGGTGCTACTGGCGCGTGAGCGTGCCTGTAGCGACGCTGGCACACCGATTGGCGCGCAGGTAGCACTTAATCCCTGATCAACATTTGGCGACGCCACGCGGTTATACTTTTGGAAATGGTGTCAAACTGGTAAATTTAGCGACTCTCGGTATCCGAGCGTTGAATCACTGCACACATCATTTCCATCTTATTGCTAAGCGAATCCAACTATGAACGCACCACAACCTGATCAGCAATCCACCGACGAGACGCCAATTAGCGCGGCACGGCGTGTCTACCGTTACCTGCGCCAACGCATCATCGACATGACACTGGTTCCGGGCGCGCGTCTGGTCGAACGCGATATCGCCGAAGAACTTGGTATCAGCCGCACGCCGGTGCATGAAGCGGTGCAACGATTAGCAGAAGAAGGGCTGATCGAAGTGGTGCCCCGCGTCGGCACTTTCGTTGCGCGTATTCCGCTAGACAGTCTGGAAGAAGCGATGTTGGTACGTTCCGTGCTGGAACTTGCAATCATCGAAAAGGCGGCACAACGCGCTACGAAGGATGGGGTCAGCCGCTTGCAAGCGATTCTTGACGCGCAAAGGGCCTGTATTGCGGCAAACGATAAAGCCGGTTTTCATCAGACCGATGAGGCTTTCCACGAGATGCTAGCGGAGCTGTCCGGCTTTCCCGGGGTATGGCCATTAATACTGCAAGCCAAAACCCAGATCGACCGCTACCGTCAGCTAACATTACCTTTGCAGGGTCGTATGGATGGCGTGCTGGTCGAGCATAGCGAAGTTGTGGCTGCGATTGCTGCGGGCAATCCGTCCAATGCGGTGGCAGCCATGCGCGATCATCTCGACCACGTACTGCCGTTGCTCGAAATAACCCGCAAGATGCGTCCGGAGTATTTTATTGCCAGCGCCAAACCAAAAGCTAATAAATTTTAGATTAACGGGAATTGGACTCAGGCAACATCAACGCCACGGCAACGATTGGTGATGTTTCAGAACACGCCTTCATCTTCCAACCGACAACCTGCCATCTGTCCGGGTAAATATAGATGCCAATACGGCCGACGCACATATGGTTCGACCGTATCAGCAAAGCGGTATTGAAAACAACTGTCCTATTTTAGGCAGCCGGTAAATCATCCTCAATATAAGCACGCACGATATCGTCAAAGTTATCATCGCTGCTAAAGCCGAGAGCCGTTGCTCGGGTTGCGTCCCATGCACCGGGCCAACTGGAAATAATGCGATCTATGGACGGGTCCTGTTTCCACTCCACGCGTTTGGCGACTTCTGATCCGGCGACGCGTTCCAACGCTCCAACCATCTCGCCAACAGTCACTGACACACCTGGTAAATTAATCGTGCGACGCGTACCGAGCGCTTCAGTAGTCAGCGTATAGCCATGAATCAGGCACGCGATGACCTTGCGTGGAGAAAGTAACCAAAGCCGCACTTCCGGGCCGACCGGACAGACCGTCGACTCACCGTTAAGCGGCTCGCGAATGATACCGCTGGCAAATGATGATGCGGCCTTGTTCGGCTTGCCGGGACGCACACTGATTGTCGGCAACCGCAACACCCGACCATCGACATACCCTTTACGACTGTAGTCATTCAGCAATAGCTCGGCGATCGCTTTTTGTGCACCGTATGACGATTGCGGGTTAAGCGCAGTATTGTCTTGCACCACCGCTGGCAAGTCGCCGCCAAACACCGCCACCGAACTGGTAAATATCACACGCGGTTGATGACCACAAAGACGGCAGCGTTCCAACAACAGGCGCGACGCTTCAAGATTGATGCGCATGCCTAACTCAAAATCCGACTCAGCTTGTCCACTAACGATAGCCGCCAAGTGAAAAATAGCCGCAGTATCCGTCGTGATCGCCCGTTCCAGCAATGCGCTGTCGGCGATATCGCCAGTGATTTGCGCGATCCGCGCATCGTCAAAACCGGTTGCGGCGACAATGTCGACCAGTACAATTTTGGTGATAGTCTGTAGCGCGCCCTTGCTATCTGGCAACGTTCCCTGCGCTAATAGCTGGCGTGCTAAGCGCTGTCCTAAAAATCCGGCTCCGCCGGTAATAACTACTTGCATGGAATACTTTCTAAAATGAGAGATGTTTTAAAGTTCGTCTTGCAGCGCAATGATTCGCTTATTTTTGCGCTGGAAGTTGCTCTGGCAATTACGCTTTTAGCCAGGGTTTAAGCCATCCCAAGCCTTCAGAGGTACCGGCTTTAGGGCGATACTCGCAACCGATCCAGCCGTCGTAACCCAACTGATCAATCAATGTAAATAAATAGGGATAATTAATTTCACCCAGGTCCGGCTCATGCCGATCAGGCACGCCCGCAATTTGAATGTGGCCGATTCCACCATGCGGCCGCACCATGTCGCGCTTTAATTTAACCGCAAGATCACCTTCTACGATCTGGCAGTGATACAGATCAAACTGTACGCGCAAATTATCCAGCCCAACCTCAGCGCAAATCGCTTGCGCATAATCCTGACGATTCAGAAAAAATCCAGGAATGTCGCGGGTATTGATCGGCTCGATCACCAGCGTGATGTTGTGTGGCGCAAGCTGCTGTGCCGCATACGCCAGATTGTCGATATACACGGCACGATGACGGGCGCGATCCTGTTCTGGGCCAATCAAGCCAGCCATCACATGCAGCTTATCGTTGCCTAATACACTGGCATATTTCAGCGCAGTATCAATGCTACGTCTAAACTCATCCTCACGCCCTGGTAGTGAGGCGATACCACGCTCACCCTTTGCCCAATCTCCCGGCGGTGCATTAAACAATGCCTGCGTAAGTCCATTGTCGTCCAAAAGGTCTTTTAATACAGCAGCAGCATAGTCATAGGGAAACAAAAATTCCACGGCTTTAAAACCATCTTTCGCAGCGGCCTTAAAGCGGTCTGGAAATTCGTGTTCGGTGTACATCATCGTTAGATTTGCGGCAAAACGTGGCATCGCGAAACTCCTTAAATATTTATTTCGGCAGCATGTCTATGCTGCCGAAATGTTATTACTTGCGCTATTACAGACGAACTATTTATTCACCATCTTAGGCGAAGTCAGATAGATGGAAATTGCCCCGACGACGAGCATTCCGGCCAGCATAAACATACCGGTTTCATTGCTATGTGTCGTATCTTTCAACCAACCGACCAAAAATGGACTGACGAATCCCGCCAGATTGCCGACCGAATTAATCACTGCAATACCGGCAGCCGCCGCTGTCCCCGACAAAAACGCCGTCGGCAAGGACCAAAACAAAGGCGAACACGTCAGCACACCCATTGCAGCCAATGATAAAAATGTGATGGCGATTACCGTGTTGTCCGCAGCCAGCGCTGATATAACGAACCCAACTGCGCCCAACAATGCCGGGATCATCAGATGCCAGCGACGCTCACGCAGACGGTCTGAACGACGCCCGATCAAAATCATCGCCACTACCGCGCACAAGAATGGAATCGCACTGATCAAACCAATATTTAGCGCGCCTTCCACACCAGAAGCCTTGACCAATGTTGGCAACCAGAACGTCAAACCATACTGACCCATAACGATGCAAAAATAGATCAGACACATATGCCAGATACGGGCATCTTTAAAAACACCGGCGGTAGATTTCGGGCTGACTTTACCTTTTTGGTCTTCAACGATTGCGGCTTCCAGAAAATCTTTCTCGTCCTCCGATAACCACTTCGCCTTGCGAATGCTGTTGTCCATTACAAAAAAAACAGCAATACCGATCAGGACCGCTGGAATTGCTTCGATCAGAAACATCCATTGCCAGCCATGCCATCCACTGGAACCGTGAAATGCTTGCATGATCCAGCCAGATAATGGGTTACCGAAAATGCCGGATAACGGAATCGCTGCCATGAAAGTCGCAACCACTTTGGCGCGCCGATGTGATGGGAACCAATAGGTCAGATACAGAATGATACCGGGATAAAATCCTGCTTCAGCCAGACCGAGCAGAAAACGTAAAACATAAAACTGCGTCGGCGTCTGGACAAAGACAAAGCATGCGGACAGCAATCCCCATGTAATCATAATGCGGGCAATCCATAACTTGGCGCCGACTTTGTGCATGATCAAATTACTTGGCAATTCAAACAAAAAATAGCCTAGAAAAAATATACCTGCGCCGAGGCCAAAAACGGTTTCACTGAATCCTAAATCGACCGACATCTGAAGCTTGGCAAAACCAATATTGACGCGATCCAGATAAGCGATCACGTAACACAACATAATAAATGGCACAAAGCGCCAGAATACTTTTTTGTACAATCCATCGGCGTCAATAACGCCCTTTTTTGGGACTATTGGCTTGCCAGAACCGGCTGGTTTATTTGCCACATTTCCTGGGTTAATTGTTGATGACATCTTGTCTCCGTCTTGGTTTTTTTAAAAAATCGTTCTATGCTGCACATTGTTTGAGTGACTGTTTTAGTCATTCTTTTGGTCATGCTTTTAGTCATGCTTTGGGTAACTGTTTATGTTACTTTCACCACCGTACGCCAAACGTCTGACAAAGATCGGCGATCTCGGCCTCATCCAATGCAAGCGGTTTTTCCTGCAACATCATCCACAAACGCGCCGTCTCTTCAAGTTCTTCCAAAGCCGCAGCGGCTTGCAAAATGCTGGTGTGCCATATCACAGGGCCCAGTCGTTCCAATAACACACCACGCACAGAGTTCGCCAATGTTGTGATCTGTTCGCCCACTTTAGGATGACCGGGACGGCAATACGAAATCAGCGGAATACGGCCTACTTTCATCACCTGATATGGGGTAATCGGCGGCAACACTGCGTCCTTACTCCACACACCCGCTAAAGTCAAGGCCACCAGATTGGTCGAGTGGGTATGTATCACGGACTGCGCTGTCGGATTGTTATCGTAGACTGCGCGATGCAATGTCAATGTTTTGGAAGGCTTATCGCCACTCACCCATTGCCCCGTTGCATCGACTTTGGCAATCAATGCGGGGTCCAGCATTCCAAGACATGCATCAGTCGGCGTGATTAACCATCCATCTTCTAATCTGGCACTGATATTTCCAGATGACCCAACGGTATAGTTGCGTTGAAATAGACTGGCCCCCACGCGACAAATTTCTTCGCGCAATGACTGCTCTTTAAGCGATGGTTTATTCGATAAGGCGTTCATTAGTTTGCAGCTCCCGAGCGCAATGCAATGCGTTCATCACCCAGTTGTCGTAAAGCTTTTTCAAAGAAATCAACGGTTCCAAAATTACCAGACTTAAGCGCCAATGCCAGCGGCACATCGCCGATTGAAGCAGTTGCCGGGACACCAGGATCAATCTGCTTGCCGATGCGCAGCGCAGTAACATTGAGTGCTTTGACGACTGCGCCCGAGGTTTCACCACCAGCGACGACAAAACGACGGACACCGAGAGCAAACAAACCGCTGGCAATCTCAGCCAGCGTGTCTTCAATCAATGCGCCTGCACGTTCAACGCCCAGTTCGGCTTGCACTTGCTTGACCTGCTCCGATGTCGTGGTCGCGTAGATTAGTGGCGCTTGATTGGAAAGATGCTCCTGCGCAAATGCCAACGCGTTTGCAACAACCGGCTCACCTCTTGCAACGGCTAACGCATCGATACGGAAGGCCGGATGCTTTTCTTTCCAGTGCCCGACTTGTGCATTAGTCGCCAGCGAAGCGCTACCGGCCAGCACCACCGACCAACCATCAATCGTCGGCAAAGCGCTTGCCTGCACATTTTGCGACGTGTTTAACAATCCGGCACGGACAAAATTGCCAGGTAAGCCAAGAGCGATACCAGAGCCGCCAGTGACTAACGGCAAACCCGCGCACGCCGCGCCAATTGCGTACAAATCGGCATTAACCAACGCATCCACAATAGCCATGCGCACCCCGCGCTGATGCAGCGAAGCCATTTCGGCCTGAATAGCTTCAACCCCTTGCGCCACGACCGGATAGCCAACCAGACCCACTGTGCCAGTGGTTTGCTGTTGCAGCACGCGCACCAGATTGGCGTCCGTCATCGGTGTCAACGGATGATTCTGCATGCCGGATTCGTTGAGTAGCTGATCATTGATAAACAAATGACCGCGATATAGCGTGCGTCCGGTCTCTGGAAATACTGGACAGGCAAGCGTAAAATCCGCGCCTAGCGCATCCAGTAAAGCATCGGTAACCTGCCCGATATTGCCTTGCGCTGTGGAGTCGAAAGTTGAACAGTATTTAAAGAAAAATTGACGACAGCCTTGCTTCTGCAACCAAGCCAGCGCCGCCAGCGACTCTGCCACGGCTTGATTAGCGGGAATCGTGCGAGATTTCAACGCCACCACAATGGCATCTACCTCGGTTGGTGCAACATCCGGTACACCGATGGTTTGCACAGTGCGCATTCCTTCGCGCACCAGCATATTTGCCAGATCGGTAGCGCCGGTAAAATCGTCGGCGATACAACCAAGAAGAGGTTGAGATATTTTGTTGGCTGGATTAGCTATGCTGGACATACGATTACTCCTTCGCAACCGGCAAGTTAATACCCGGGAAAATTTTAATCACGGCAGAATCATCCTCGCCGCCATAACCGGCGGTCGACGCCATCATAAACATCTGGTGTGCCGCCGCTGATAATGGCAAAGGGAATTTGCTGGCACGCGCGGTATCGAGGACCAAACCCAGATCCTTGACGAAAATATCAACTGCCGATAGCGGGGTATAGTCCGCTTTCAAAATATGGGGGACCCGGTTTTCAAACATCCAGGAATTGCCCGCGCTATTGGTGATGACTTCATACAACGCATCTGGATCAACGCCCTCGCGCATGCCCAGCGCCATCGCTTCGGCAGCCGCGGCGATGTGCACACCCGCCAGTAATTGATTAATCACTTTGACCTTCGAACCAATGCCGTGAGCATCGCCAAGGCGATAGACTTTCCCTGCAATCGCTGCCAGTACGGCTTCTGCTTTAGCATATGCTTCAGCCGGTCCAGATGTCATCATCGTCATTTCACCGGCATTGGCGCGCGCCGCTCCGCCTGATAAAGGACCGTCCAGCATCAATAACTGCAGTGCGGCCAGACGCTGGCCTAATGCGGCCGAGAAATCCGGCGCAACTGTCGCACTGGCAATCACCAGACTACCCGGTTTCATGGCTTCCGCAGCGCCGTTTTCACCAAAAAGCACTTGCTCGGTCTGGGCGGCATTAACAACCACGGTTATCACAACATCGCACTGCGCGCCTAGTTCGGCTGGCGTGGCGCAAGCGATCCCGCCTTCGCTGGAAAACTGTGCCAGCACTGGCGGACGAAGATCACATGCGTGCGTGCGCAAACCGGCCCGTAACAACGAACGGGCAACGCCCAAACCCATGGCACCAAGGCCGATGACACCCACGTTTATGGTCATGATTTATCCTGTTTTAATAATGGTGTTAACGCTTACCGCACAACATTGAGCGGCATATTTTTTGGTTTAATAAAATGCACTGAGAATGTTTACAAACTTGACTTGAATAATTGCGTCGTGAGCTAGACAGCATCTACGATTTTTTTGACCTTAATCGAAGTAACATTTTTAACGCTGCTTTTCTTGATCACTCCGCCGGTTATCGCAGGCTTCGCACCCTGCGATAACCGGCGCGCCGCGTTAAACATATGTGTTTGCGCTGCATTTCGTGCACTGAGCGCATCACCAGCCGAGATTGCCGTCGCGATAGCGGCATGTTCCTCATAGACCTGACGCATGAAATCGGCATGCCGCGCTTCATTCGTACGGGTGATTTTTGTCGCCGCTTCGAGATACTGATTTAAGAAAGCCAACGTTTGGAGCAGGAAAGGATTACCCGTGGCTTCGGCGATGCTGCGGTGAAACATCACATCGGCCTTTACGCCATCACCGCCAGCCACGACATCTGCCTCAATTCCGCGCAATGCTGTTTCAATCGACTTAAGCTGGCGTGGCGTGCGACGAATGGCTGCCAACGCGGCAACCTCGGCGTCAATCGCCCGCCGTAACTCAACAATTTGCAGAACGGCATCGGCGGAGGATGCTTCATCAAACTGAATGCGCAATGGGCGTAAATGGCCTTGTTCACTGACATACACGCCGCTGCCCTGACGTGGTTCGACCGCGCCCTCATTCTTTAATCGCGAAATAGCTTCCCGAACGACGGTGCGGCTGACGCCATATTCTTCAGAAAGTACTGGCTCAGTCGGCAGTTTTGCGCCTGGACCATATTCGCCGCTTTGAATTTTTTGAAGTAATTCCTGCGCGACGGTATCGCTCAGTGATGCGCGATTGGCAGCTAGTTTTTTGAACATAAGGTCTCGTTATTTTCTAATTATTAACTCATTATTTCGATGAATTAGTTTATCGATTTTTCATAATGTGACCATATCATCATATGACTTTGAATAAAAATCAAGCATCAAAATAAAAATTTTATACCTGCTGGCGCAATCATGGCTTCCGAGAAACACTTTAAAGACTTATGCAGTTATTACTACGTGCGCAATATAGTCCAATCGGACGATACTCCTACGCAACTTTCATCGGTACATTGACCCAAACTGCACAAACTTGCCTCTACAAGACAACAGTTTGTGAAAAATTAAACAGGTCATCCATCCTGAATGTGTTCATTAGTCAATCTACTGCGGCTCAAATTCGACTATGCCGACTATAAAAGAGCCGTTCGCACCGACGTGCAAACTTTCGGCTTGGATTACCAGCAAAGGTGTCGTCCAGCAGAGGTTTTTACAGCGACAAGCAACGGGTATCTGACAAAAAATAATAAGGAGACAAAATGCAATTACTTTATAAAAAATCAATCATCGTCAGCTGTGTCCTGGCCACTCTGGCATTGAGCGGTTGCGGCAGCACTGGTTCCGTCGCTTCAAATTCAGGCTCGGGCGGTTCCACTTCAGGAACCGCTGTGCCTGCGGCCGCACCAGTCAATCAAACCGCGACCGCAGTCAGCCAGACCGGCTCTACCATTTCTGATGCGGGCAATCTGATTGGCACGACACCTTTGCCGATTCCAGGGATCGCTACAACCCAAAAAGATCTTGGGGCTACAGTGTCTAGCAGCGGCAATATAGTCACCGCTCTCGGCAATGGCGTCAGCAGTGGGTTGGGCCAAATGGGAACCAACCCAAATTCGGTCGGCACCACGGTTGCCAGCACAGGGAACGTCATCAGTGCAACTGGCATCACAGTAGGAAACGTCGGTCAGTTAGCGACCGACTCAGGTGCGGCTGGTAGCCCATTGCAGCCGCTGAGTCCCCTCACAGGACCAGTCGGATCCGCTCTGAGTAACGCGGGTGTATCGATTAATAGTGCTGGTCAGCTGGCTGCTTTGTCGCTCGCTACGGGCCCGGTAGAGCAGATTACCCAATCAATAAGCAGCACCATCACGCCACTTGGGGCAACCATCTCCAGCACTACTTTAACAGTGGGTCAAACTACCGGTTTGGGTCAACCAGTCGCAGGGTTAATCACGACCATCGGCAACGGTATTGGTGGTGCTGGCACACAAGTTGGAGCGAGTTCCAGCAATGTCCTGGTGCAGGATGTGGGTGGCATCGTTACAACAGTTGGTGGCATCATAAATAGCACGACCGGTCTATTGCTCTCCCCCGGCACGACGAATAATGCATCCGGCAGTGCATCGAGCAGTCCGTTGGATCCACTTAAATCAGTCACCTCAATCGGTGCGACCGGCAGCAGCAGTGGTAGTCCACTGGCACCTGTTACCAATCTATTGGCCGGCGCATCTGGTTCGGCATCCACTAGCAATCCGGTAGCGCCGGCCACTAACCTTGCCACTGCCCTCGCTCCCTTATTGAGTAGTGCATCGGCCGCTGGCTCTGCGTCCACCAGCAGCCCGTTAATGCCCGTGACTGGATTATTGAGCGGTGTAGGTAAGGCGCATTAAAACTATTGAGCGAAACACGCACTCCCTGCAAAGTCTTCACCCTGCGAAAGCTGGAGGCTTTGCAACTCGTCAACGAGATGACGCTAGGCGGCAACTCAGCACAAACATAAAAATATCCGGAGACATATAAAATGAAAGTAAGTCATTGCCTTGCTGCTTTAACATTCATTCTGATTTCGAGCATGGCAGCAGCGCAAAAAGCTGGTGATACCGTGGTCAATGTCGGTGGGCTTTACATTAACAACTCCAAAAGTAGTAGCACGCCGCTGCATACTGATCTGGGCGTGTCCTTATTGACCCAAACCACCCTGCTGCCGCAAAAATTCGACTCGCCGGGTACGAACCTCAGGGTAGGTAATGCGGTCACGCCGCTATTGACGGTCACGCATTTTGTCACCGACCATTTCGCCATCACGAATGTTGCTGGTTTGCCGCCAAGCTTTAATATTTATGGCAGTGGCAAGGTGACTACGCCCGGCGCTCTTGGCGCTGCGGTGCCTCCGGTCGTACTCAACCAACCTGGAAATGCTCCTCTGGCAAGCGTATTGCAATGGAGTCCCACACTGCTATTTCAATACTATTTCCGCGATCCAAAAGCGACTTTCCGTCCTTATCTGGGCGCTGGTGTTAGCTATAACTTCTTTACCCACGTCAAACTCAACGACAACTTCAATCAGGAACTGAAAAACACGGGCGGTTATCTTGCCTTCGCCTCCACAGGCAGTAATGCAACCACAATCCAAGCCAAAGCGACTTCGTCGTTCAGACCGGTATTAAACGGCGGTCTGAACATTAATTTTGACGACAACTGGTCTGGCAACCTCGGCGTATCGTATCTTCCTCTGCAAACAGATTCGATCATTACGGTTAAAGACAAGAATGGCAATACCGTCTTGACCAGTACTGCAAGACTGAATATCCCCGCCATCGCCACCAACTTTACGCTCGGCTATAAGTTTTAAGGTACCGTAACTGTTGACGCAGGTCGGACGGCTAAAGTAGTCCGACCTGCACCTTTCGCTCCAGAAAACAACACTGCGTCCTCGTCAATATCTAAAAATATGACCACGCTGCACGTAATACCTTCGTAGGTCTTCCTCTTATCTCACGCTTAACAATCCGTTTACAACCATCGGTTGCCCCACAAGCACCATTGAAGAGCATCACAACTCATCCTTCCGTCCAGATGCCACCAGTTAACTGGTCATTTACCGCATTTTTTAAAAACATAAAATAGCTTTTAAGCACATTTCCTTGAGGAAATTCTGCGATAGAATCAGCATTGATTCACGAAAATTGAATCGAAAACCATGAATTGCGCCCGACAAGCGCGCGTATTTTTTGGACTAGCCAGAAGCAACTACCTTCGCCCGGTTATCCAATAGATTGTCCGTGAAGTTGAGATGATAGAAATGAGAAGCTTCAATGAAAAAAATGTTTCTCAAATGTAATTTGACATTACCCTGGGATGTTGCAACTCACGGTGCAACTGCGACCGCAACTCAGTCAACCGATATAAATTGCCCTACGCCAACTTTTTCCCCGCCAAAAAAAATCATCAAACAAACTAGCAATCCTCCCAATCGGATTAATAGCAGCAACAACAGTTCGAAAATCACATCATCAAATAGCATAAAAAACGGTGCTGACATGACCGAAAAAGCAATCGGTGCGCGACATTTTCCGCCATCCAAAATTAGTCCACCTGCGAACTCTCTTCTTCTCATAACACGTCAGCAAGTCGTTGACCGACTGCTTCGCGCAGACACTGCGAAGCTGATGGTTATTGATGCGCCCGCCGGTTTCGGAAAGACGACCTTATTACGCTCTCTGCATCATTTTTTAACAGCCGAAGATAAGGCGGTCGCCTGGTTGACGTTGGATGTGGGTGACAACGATATTGATCAACTGACGCTCAACCTGGCACAAGCGCTGGAAAAAATGCTTCTTACCGCCAGCATTTTTGCCACTATATTTGCGGATGAAGCATCCGTCCATTCGCGTAAACAGTCACCTCCGGGCGTATTGGATACGGTGGTCGCCAGCGCACTGCCGTTTGTACTAATACTTGACGAATTCGAGACGTTACGCAACTCTGCAGTGATGTCCTTGATACAGCAAACTATTGAAACATTGGGAGCGGGACAACAAATCATTATTGGTTCGCGCGGAAGGCCGCTATTAAATCTGGCGCGGTTGCGCGCCCGTCAGCAATTGCTGGAATGCGATGCTACACACCTACGATTTAGTCTGAAAGAAACCATCGAATTTTTGCGCGATAAACGCCATTTAAAACTCGCCGATCAAGAGTTAAAACAACTCCATACCATTACCGATGGATGGCCTGCCGCATTATGGTTATCATCGTTAGCGCTTGAAAACAATCCTGATCCGCGCCAATTTGTGCAGACGTTTTCGGGTTCGAATAACACCATCGCGACCTATCTGGCAGAAGATGTACTGTCTCAAAAACCGGAATATTTGCAGACGTTCATCCTGCAAACCAGCGTCCTTGATCAATTTTGTATCGAAAACTGTAACGCCGTCACAGGCCGAACTGACAGCCAACAATTATTGGAAGAAATCGAGCATTCCAATATGTTTATTTCACCGCTTGATGAGCAGCGAAAGTGGTTCAGCTATCACCCGCTTTTTGCCACGTTTTTGCGTTCTCAACTGGAGCAAAAATATCCTGGCTTATCGCGCACTTTGCATCGACGTGCAGCGGGTTGGTATCTAGAGCAGAATCGACCAATACCTGCCATTGATCACGCAGTTTTATCATGGGATAAAACGCTGGTACTGGAATTGCTCGAACAAAAAGCAGAATCGTTATTGCTACAAGGCCGGGTCCGTTTACTGGCGCGCTGGTTCGATACATTGAAAGGCCAAAGCATCGATGACAATCCAAAATTAATCTTCGTTTATGCCTGGGTACTGATACATACCAATCGCAGCGGTGAGGCATTAGCGTTGCAGGAGTCAATGGGCAGCGACAGCATTGACGATTGTAATGCTGCTTCTGGCAAGCGAATGTCTTATCCCGCATCAATGGCGCTGCGCACATTCAGCCTTGTGATGCTGGATCGGATTGAAGAAACTGCCCCGATTTGGGAGGGTGCGTATGGCCTCGAAAATGAAGCTTATGCGCCTTTTTTGCAAACGATGCTGATGATCGGTTGCGCCTACTATTACGCGACCATTGGGCGCTATCAGGAAGCGCGGCAGGCACTTGATCGGGTGACGCAGCAGTATTCAACCGGCAGATCGTTATTTGGCGGGGCAGTCGCAGGCTATATGAATAGCATGCTCGATATGCTACAGGGAAAATTTCGCTCAGCGGCTGCGCGGCTGCATCGCTTAATCGGTGAGCCCTCACCTCCGGTCGTGGCACGAGTCGGTGCTGATAGTGGATTTTCCAGTATCTATCTGGCCGAAATTTACTATGAAACCGGACTGCTGGATGCGGCCAAACGTCTATTAAAAATGTACCTTCCGCTGGTCAAAGAAGCGGGCATGCCAGATCACCTGATCGCCAGCCATTTGATTTATGCGCGTATTCTGCGTGCAGAAGGAAATATTAACGACGCCCTGCAAACCCTATTTGATATGGAGCATCTCGGATTACAGCGCGGATTATCACGTTTGGTTGAGATGGCCCGTATAGAGCGCGCCCGCGGTGCGATGCTTGATCGCGATGTCGTCACCGCAAAAGACATGCTGGCGTTAATCAAACCAACGTCGGTCAGCAACCATCCTGATTTTCAACCGATCGCAAATGATATCGACAGTCCAACGCTGGCACTGTTGCGATTGAAGATATATACCGGACAAGCACTCGCTGCCGTTCCGCTGCTAAAAGTCCATTTGGAAGATGCCTCGCGTCGCGGTCGCGTGCGTTATGCGCTTCGTACCAAGGTGCTTTATGCTTTGGCGTTAGACCATGCAAAACAACGTGACCTCGCTTTAGCGATATTGGCGGAAGCTTTGCACGAAGCACTGGCAGAAAATTTTGTGCGTATATTTCAAGACGAAGGTCCTGCACTTTTGACGCTGATCGAAGAGCTGCTGGACGCCCTGCAAAACAGATCACAGGGCAAATCACATACCGGCTTTGCTGATAAACGCAACCAGACGGCACTGCGTTTATTCGCAGAAAAAATCATCGACTCCTACGATCACACGCACGTTGCTGTCAACGACGAAACATCTAAACAACGCGTTGCCATCGCAGAGGGCGGGGACCGAACCGAGAACCTGCGACCGCGCACCGCCAAAAATAGCGGCGACGTAACAGAGCGCGAGCGCGATGTTTTGCTTTTACTCGCAAAAGGCCATGGCAATCAGGTCATCGCCGAAAAGCTGTTTGTCTCCGTGACGACTGTGCGCACGCATTTGCGCAACATTAATCTGAAGCTTGACGCCCATAACCGCACCGAAGCGATTGCCATTGCCCGCAAACGCGCCATTATTCGGTAATATTTTCGGTAGCGCCCGTCACTCTTGCGGAATCGTCCTTACGCAGTCGATAAGAAAAATTTCTTTGAAAAATCACACTATGCTAGGAAGATGCGAGAAAACCGATACCGCGTCGTTTTACAAACAGGAATAAGGACGCCTATGAAACGAACACCTTGCCTGGTTGCCTCCGGTTTTAACTGCACTCGCCTACGATCACTCCCTAGATCCCTATACGCAGGAAAAAATCAATCGTTCTTTACCAAATTTTTTAGCAGATCTTCGATCTCGCGGCCGGTTTTTTCGATGTGTATCCTGAGGAATTTCTCTACCTCAGCCACATTTTTTTCTCGGCATAGCACAAGAATTTTTCTGTGATCGTCCTGCGATTCCCTCTTGTAACCGGTCTTATTCCATAAAAGCCGCAAGTATGGCTCGAGACTAGCTCTTAAACGGTCAAGGATTGCCGTCGTGCGTGGACGATTAGCTTTTCCATAAAGACACTTATGGAAAACGACGTTCAGCGAAATCAGATCGTCGATATCGCGCGCCTGCTCAAGCTGCTTAATCGTCGCTTCTGCCATTTCAAAGTCTTGCGCATTCAACGACGACATGGCCGCCTTGATTAGACTTCCCTCCAAGGTGGCGCGCAAGTCGGTGATTTCGGCCACATCCTCTGGTGACAATGAATACACCACAGCACCGCGCCGTGGCGTCACCGACACCAGTCCTTCGTGTTCCAGAATACGTAATGCTTCGCGGACCGTGACTTGGCTTACTGCGAACTGCTTCGCAATGGCATCCTGCCGCAATGGTTCGCCGCCCTTAAGCACGCCTTTCAGGATCGCATCGCGCAATGCGTCGGCAATCGACGCAGTTGCAGGTTGCCGATTGGCAATGACGCCCTGTGCAAATGATTCAAGTATTTTCATATTCACCTCGTGGTCGACATTCTAACAAATTTATTTGACATAATCGATTATCGATACTAATATTCCCAATTATAAATTATCGATTATCGATTATTAAAGAGGCCCACATGAAGCTAGACCTAACCCAATTCGACGCCCTGACGTTTGATGTCTACGGTACTTTGATCGACTGGGAACCCACGATCATCTCAATGTTTCACAGCACGGCAGACCAATACGGCGTCACGCTCCCGAACGAGCAATTATTGATGGAATTCGACAAGGCACGGGCAGCGCTGCAGAAACAGCGTCCCGCCTTGCTTTATCCGGACGTGCTCCGCGCTGCGTACGGCCAGTTCTGCCGTAAATACGATATTCCGGAGAACGTCCAAGAGCGCGAGGTGTGCGCCAACTCCGTGATGTTATGGCCGACATTCACCGATACGCGGGATTCATTGGCTCATCTGCAGAAGCACTTTAAGATCGGTCTACTTAGTAATATTGACAATTCATCAATCCAATTCTCCGAACGTAAATTGGGAATAAAGGCCGACGTTATCGTTACAGCCGAGAGCGTCAACGCATACAAACCGGATCACGCGCATTTTCAGGCAGCATTCGAGACCTTCGCCGCAATGGGCATTCCAAAAGAAAGAATTCTGCACGTTGGCCAGAGTTTGCGTGCCGACGTCATTCCCGCGAACCAGCTCGGGCTGTCCAGCGTCTGGATCAAACGTCCGGGACGCAGTCTCGGCTCGCGTCCTGAAGATGCTATTGGCGCCAAGCCGGATCTCAGTTTTGACTCGATGCAGGAATTCGTTCTTTATCACCAAGCACACTTGGCACTTGCCTGATCGCATTCAATTTCTTTTTAAGATAGGAGAACGCCATGAGCAGTAACAACACAGAATCCAAAGCCTGGGTCCACTTTGCAGCGTGTATTGCAATAGTGGCTGGTCTTTTTTGTAGTGACGCCAACGCGCAAATGGCCGACTCAACCGTTGCACGCATAAAGGCCACGAACAAAGTGAAGATAGGCGTTCGCGATTTCAGCGTGCCACTCTCTTACTTGGACGAGAATCAAAAGCCGACCGGCTACACAGTTGAGTTGTGCGCTGCCGTGGTCGCATCCTTGAAGAAGGAATTAAATCTCCCGTCTCTCGAAGTTGTCATGCTATCAGTGGATCTTTCAACACGGATTCCTCTGATTCAAAACGGAATGATCGACATGGAATGCGGCTCTACCGTCAACACACTTGCGCGTCAGAAACAGGTCGAATTCTCTTACGTTATAGCGATTGCTTCCGACCAGCTTCTGGTTAAGGCTTCTTCGCCCATCAAAGAGCTGGAAGATCTAGCAGGAAAGGTGGTTGCGTTGCCGAGCGCCTCCACCAGTTTGGCATCCATAATAGCCATTAACATTAAGAAACACCTGAACATGCGTTTGATGTACACACGCGATCAGGCGGAAGGATTTCTCGCGGTACAGACCGGTCGCGCCGATGCCTACATCACGGATAACACGATCCTCTACGGACTTCGAAAAGCAGCGAGGAATCCAGCCGAATTTCGTATAACCGGACGTCCTCTATCCTATCTGCCTTACGGGATCATGATTGCCAAGAACAACTCTACCTTGCTGGCCATTGTAAATCGTACGATTGCGGAGAAATTCCGCAACGGCGACGGGAAAACGATGTACGAAAAATGGTTCGGCCCATTGAACATGCCACTCTCGCCACTATCCAAGGCATCCTTCGAACTAAATGCCATCCCTGATTGAATTTCGAAATTTCACAGTGCTGTCACTCCATGCGAAGGAGTGCAGCATTTAAACGACAGAAATCCTATTCAAAGAGACATTCCATGCTTGCTCTACAACCCAATTCGAGTATTCAACATTCTTTACTCGGAGAAATTTCGGTGCCTGTCTTTCATGATGTTGAACGGGCTGCGCTGCGTATCAAGGCCTATGTACACCGGACTCCTTTGCTGCGTTCTTCCCTTCTCGATGAAATCGCAAATGCCCAAGTCTGGCTGAAAGCAGAAAACCTGCAGGTCACTGGTTCGTTCAAGGCACGTGGCGCATTCAATGCACTGCTGAACATGTCTCCAGAGCAGATATCACGAGGCATCATCGCCTATTCGACGGGCAATCACGGGCAGGCAATTGCCTGGGCGGCACGGCAACTCAACACAAAAGCAACAATCATTATGCCATTCGACGCTCCAAAAAATAAAATCCTTGGTGCGTCGAAACACGGCGCCGAGGTCAAACTATATGACCGTCGCCATGAAAGCCGCGAGGCCATCGGCATAAAAATAGTAGAAGAAACCGGAGGGACCCTGATTCCACCGGGAGATCACCCCGACGTGCTGGCCGGACAAGGAACGGTCATCCTTGAAGCGCTCGCAGACTTCCAGCGCGAAATTGGCGAAAACCTAGGGAACTTTATCACTCCTTTTGGCGGTGGCGGCCTTGCCGCAGGCAGTAGCCTGGTACTCAATCAGTTGTCGCCATCGACCCGTATCTTCACCGTTGAACCAGCAGGCTTCGACGATATGGCACGCTCACTGTCAAGTGGTCGTCGTGAAAGCAATCCTGCCAGAAGCCAATCGATTTGCGATGCCCTGCAAGCGGTGACTCCCGCCGAGTTGCCTTATGAAATTAACCGACGTTTTATGACCGGAGCAGTCGTCGTAAGCGACGAAGAAGTTATCATAGCGATCCGTTTCGCGCTGGAGCAACTTCATGTTGTGGTCGAACCTGGCGGTTGTGTTGCGCTTGCTGCAATCCTCTCAGGAAAGTTGCCTCTTAATGGCGAAAATACGATACTTGTCCTGTCGGGAGGCAATATTGATATGCCTCTGCTGGAAGGCATGCTGCGTTAAATCCAATATCGTCGCAAACCGCGATGTGCCAGTATCGCCCGCCGGTTCTTACCGCCGAAAATACCCGTCACATGACAACCAAATATTTTAAAATCAAGGATTATGATGAAATCATTTTTTCACTTCGCATATCATGTACACGATCTAAATATCGCTCGTCATTTCTACTGCAATTTACTCGGATGCAAGGAAGGGCGAAGTGCTGATACATAGATCGACATCGATTTTTTCGGCCATCAGCTTTCGCTGCATCTGGGCAAGCCGTTCGAGGTAACGAATACCGGAAAAGTAGGTCAGCATATGGTACCGATGCCACATTTTGGCGTCATCTTGCAAATGGATGACTGGCATAAACTTGCTGACGCACTGTCTGAAAGTGCAGAGGTTCAATTCGTGATACCACCGAATATTCGGTTTCCTGGTGAGGCCGGTGAGCAGGCAACCATGTTTTTTGTGGACCCATCCGGCAATCCTATCGAAGTGAAAGGATTTGCGGACTGCGCGCAGATTTACGAAAAATGAGTCCAGGACAAGCCTCTAATTGTGCCCCGATAAGAATTAACATTTTGGCAACTTTAGCCCTTTTACTAAAACTGAGCGTGTTCAATGTTTAGTCTATCCAGCTAACATGCTCCTATTCATAGGCGAAACACCGTCGCAGCGCCAGCCCTCGCCAACGTTCATGCAGATGGTGTCCCAGAATCACACACCAAAATAGGGCGTCTTTCCCCTTTTTAGGGATGCTATTCACACAAAACTTACCAACTTGGTGAATCTTGTACATCAATCTTGTATATCAGATTGGTCCATCAGAGTAACGGACAACCTGGCACACGACTTGCTCATCAAGTTGCATGACAGTTGACCTCCCCACCAAATCCTCCGCCCTGATCGCACAACGGATTACCGATGCGATGCTGGCGCAAAAACTCGCGCCTGGTACGCGGCTCGGAGAACAGCAACTTGCCGAGTTATTTGATGTTAGCCGGACCCAAATTCGTGAGGCGCTCACGCGATTGGTGACACGCGGGATCGTCACCGTCAGCCCACGTCGCGGTTGGTACGTCATTGCACCCACGCCCGAAGACGCACGTGAAGCGTTCGAAGCCCGTCGGGTCCTCGAATTGGGATTACTACGCCATGCACGGCCGATCAGCCTCGACGCAGTACGTCTTTTACGTCGGCACGTTGAGCGTGAACAGGCCGCCGTAGATAGTGACGATGTCGCTGCACGGAGTTATTTGCTGGGTGACTTCCACGTTTGCTTATGCGAATCGTTTGGCAATTCCTTGCTTGCCGATACTTTGCGCGACTTCACGACGCGCACGACATTAACAGCAATGCTTTATCAATCGTCACATCACGCCCGCCAATCGTGTGAGGAACACGCGGGCATCGTGGTGGCACTCGAAGACAACAATCTAGTACTCGCCGAACAACTGATGCGCGACCATTTATGCAATGTCGAGGCGGGTCTCAATCAATCTGTACGCACTGACACACTGTCGCCATTGCGTCAGGCATTGGCGCCGATGACCAACACTATCAATCCACAGCCGCCCAGCATTTTTCCTATCCCCGCTAAAGGAGTCTCAAAATGAAATGTCCGCGTATTCTGCTCGCCTTGTTGACTGCGACTACTTTCGTCAGCACCATCATCAGTACAACCGTCCACGCCGATGCGCTGGATCAGATAACTAAAAGTGGCGTGCTCAAAGTCGCCGTGCCTCAGGACTTTCCGCCATTTGGATCGGTCACCAGCGATCTCACACCACAAGGTCTCGACATCGACGTGGCTAAACTCATCGCCAAGAAGATGGGCGTCAAAATTGAACTGATCCCGGTTACCAGCGCGAATCGCGTGCCCTACCTTCAAACCCAGAAAGTTGACCTGATTATTTCCAGCCTCGGTAAAAATCCGGAACGTGAAAAAGTGATTGAGTTCAGTGCGCCATATGCCCCATTTTTTAACGGCGTGTTTGGTGGTGCGGATCAAAAAGTGACCAGTGTTGCGGATCTTGCTGGCAAAACCGTTGGCGTCACTCGCGGTGCTGTTGAAGATCTGGAGCTAACTAAGATTGTACCGGCCAGCACGACCATCAAGCGGTATGAAGATAATAACGGAACCATCAGTGCGTTCCTGTCTGGCCAAGTACAATTGATCGCAACCGGCAACGTGGTTGCAGCTGCTATCATCGCCAAGAATCCACCAAAGAAGCCGGAAACAAAATTTCTGATCAAAAATTCGCCTTGCTCAATCGGACTAAACAAAGATGAAAAGAAATTGCTCGATAAAGTAAATGCAATTCTGGCTGAGACCAAAAAAGATGGGGAACTAAACGCCATTAGTGTGAAGTGGCTTGGTCTGCCCTTGCCTGCCAACATGTAACGCAACATCGGTATTCCGCAATTTATCGTCTGTCTGAAACTTTTTTACACCTCAGAACAGGCAGCGCAATACCGATATGAGCGACGATTAACTTAACACGCCTAAAGGCAAAAAGCGCATGAGTTATCACTTCGATTTTCTGGCACCGTTTGACTACACCAGCGTCATTATCAAGGGCGTGCTGGTCACGATCGAATTGATCGCGATTGGTGGAATTTTAGGCATCGCTGTTGGCATTTTTGCAGCCTGGTCTCGCACCCAGGGGCCACTTTGGTTGCGACCTTTGGTCAGCGCGTATGTCGAGCTGATTCGCAACACCCCATTTCTGATTCAATTATTCTTCATTTTTTTTGGACTGCCCGGAATCGGATTGCACATCAGCGAAATGCAAGCCGCTTCCCTTGCAATGGTCATTAATTTGGGCGCCTATAGTAGCGAAATTATCCGTGCAGGAATCGCAGCCATTGCGCCCGGTCAAATCGAAGCAGGTCAAAGTCTGGCAATGACAAAAATGCAGATATTTCGCCACGTGATATTGCCGCCCGCCTTACAAAAAATATGGCCCGCCTTAACCAGTCAGGTGGTGATCGTCATGCTCGGCTCGGCGGTATGTTCCCAAATCGCGGTGGAAGAACTCGCCTATGCAGCCAACTTCATTCAAGGCCGCAACTTCCGTTCATTTGAGGCGTATTTACTGTCTACCGCCATCTACTTGATATTGGCTATCGGCCTGCGTCAATTACTGCGGTTACTCGGGCATTGGTTATTTGGACGGCCCGCAATCAGGAGCGCCGTATGATTTCATTTTCACTCTGGGATATCGTACGTAATCTGTTATTAGCGCTACGCTGGACCGTATTACTATCATTAGCTGCCTTTGCCATGGGCGGATTGCTTGGTCTGATCATCTTATTTCTCCGGACCTCCAAACAAGTCTGGTTACGGCGGGTGACCAAACTGTATATCGAATTATTTCAAGGCACGCCATTGCTGATGCAATTGTTTCTGGTCTTTTTCGGCTTAGCACTATTCGGTCTGGAAGTACCCGCCTGGCTCGCCGCCGTCATCGCGCTGACTTGTTGGAGTAGCGCTTATCTGGCAGAAATCTGGCGCGGCTGCGTTGAGGCCATTCCACGTGGTCAATGGGAAGCCTCATCCTGTCTGGCGATGAGTTACTTGCAGCAAATGCGACACGTTATTTTGCCGCAAGCCCTACGCATGGGTATTCCCCCAACCGTTGGCTTTAGCGTTCAAATCGTCAAGGGCACTGCAGTCACCTCTATCATCGGATTCGTCGAATTATCAAAAGCCGGGACCATGATTACCAACGCAACGTTTCAACCGTTCACGGTGTATGCATTGGTCGCGTTAATGTATTTTGCGCTGTGCTGGCCGCTGTCCAAATATAGTCAGTCTCTAGAAAGGAAATTCAATGCCACTCATCGCGATTGATAACGTTAAAAAAAGCTTTGGTACCAATCAGGTTCTGAAGGGTATCAGCCTCAATGTTGATCCTGGTGAAGTCATCGCGATTATCGGTAAAAGTGGTTCTGGCAAGAGCACGTTGCTGCGTTGTATCAATGGCCTTGAAAGCATTGATGACGGCAGTATCAGTGTGGCCGGATCGCACTTGGGGAACACGGAAATTGAGCTGCGCGCACTGCGCTTGAAAGTCGGCATGATTTTCCAGCAATTTAACCTGTTTCCACATCTGACAGTTGGCCGCAACGTGATGTTGTCGCCGATGATCGTTAAGGGAACGACGGAAAGTGCAGCACGTAAGTCAGCGGAAGAAAATCTGGCACGGGTCGGTCTTTCGGAGAAATTTGATGCATATCCTGATCAGTTATCCGGCGGTCAGCAACAGCGCGTTGCCATTGCACGTGCGCTAACGATGCAACCGCAAGCGTTGTTGTGCGACGAAATTACTTCAGCACTTGACCCCGAACTGGTCAATGAAGTGCTCAGCGTCGTACGCGGCCTGGCAAACGAGGGGATGACGTTGCTCATGGTCACACATGAAATGCGTTTTGCACGCGAAGTCTGTGACCGTGTGGTCTTTATGCATCATGGAAAAGTCCATGAAATTGGCGCGCCGGAAGATATTTTTGCCAATCCACAGACGTTGGAATTGCAGCAATTTTTAGGCGCGGGTGCGTAATACGCTCTATCCGGTTTCTACAACAGGTTTTTTAAACCTTGTCGCTCCCTTCACCGCCAGTAAGTCCCGTAGCAAGACGTGATGGCGGTGTTAGTCTGAGAATTCAGGCTATACGACTATCATCGGCAACTTAAGGATGAACAACGCCCAGTCGATGCTATCGCTCTACTTCCCTAGCAACTGATAAAAAGTCGGATCGCTGTCGCATTCACCGCCGCCGCACTCCAGCACGGTGGACACTAAATTCGCCGCAATCAGCAACGTGAAAATGACAATGGCGAACTTACCTGCAACATTTACTTTCTGTTTGCTTTCCAGCGGACGTTCCCACGTTTTCAGCATCAACATCGCGCCAATAAACAAGATGGCAGCGAGAGACGAAAGCACCGCTAATGTATAAAAATGGACACCAAATACTTCTGAACCATAACCGTTAGTACGGCCAGGAATGATGTGCAAAAACATTTGACGTGTAGCAACGGCCAACGTCAAAAGAGCGCCAATAAGAGAAACGCCATAGTGGGCGCTACGAATCCCGAATCGGACATTCATCAAAAATCCGATGCCGACCGCGATCAGTCCAACACGCTGAAGAAGGCACAGCGGGCAAGGCAATTCATGCAACGCTAGTTGATAGTAAAAGGCAATCGTCAGCGACAAACTAATGCCAAGGAGTGCAAAAATATTCAGTAACTCACTCGCACCGAGAGATTGTGGAATATCGTTTTTTGGTAATGAATAATCAGGGATCATCGCAAGGTCTCGCTTTAAAAGGACAGATTCAGGGAACTTGTCGCGTGATGGTTAAAGGAAGCGATAGTGACGATCAGTAGCGTAAGCCACAAACCAAGGCCGATTTTTTCTTTTCCGGCGAGCATGCTCAGAACGGCAAGCAACGCGATCAAGAACGGTAAAAACATAAACATGTGAGATTTCCTTTAAGGGAACTAAGCGCTTGAAAACCTCTACAAATAAATGTTTAAAACGTGGGCTTTCATTTGCGGGCTGACCGCCAAATAGCTTTATCAACAGCGGTGCATTGCTAAAACTAATTTTCGGCGAGGCAACAATGTACACCTAGTCAGATGCCAGTGCCTGATATCAGCGAGATGTTTAGGGATTTTTAACCCTATTGACAGACCTTCAATTAGTCCTGTTAACGGGATAAACAGCATCACCCCGCTAAACGTTCAGGCGCATACTTTGCATTAATATAAATACAACAACTGATGCAACGATACCATGCTCGTTGACCCCCATCACAAATCAACCTATCCTGCATCATCTACCCAGCAAATCGCGCTAAGGAATTGCAATGCCGCTTATCATCGTCATCGTTTCACTGGTCGCTCTTAAGTATTTTGCCATTGGCCCCTTCGCAAATTTCTCCTGGTGGTGGGTAGCTGGCTTGATGGCGATTGCATTCATCTGGTTTGAGTTTGTGGAACGTATGCTCGGTCTCGATAAACGACGCGCCCACGAAGAGTTGGAAAAGGTCCGCAAAGAGCGCATTGAAAAGACCTTTGAAACAAAAAAACGTCCAGGCCAACGCTAATTTCCTTGCACTCAATCTAAAGCCGACCCTTTGTCATTTTTCATAATCGTGCATTCCAAGTTGCCTTTAAGCATTCAAAGCGGCTATGATCCCACCAAGATGAAACTGGATATCATATGCCTGTAGAGATGCGGCAACTTCGTTACTTCCTCGCTGTTGCCGAAGAAAAGCACTTTGGACGAGCCGCTATTCGGCTACATATGACGCAGCCTCCGTTATCGCAAGCGATACAAGCGCTCGAAGCCGATATCGGCGCTATTCTTTTTGCGCGAACCAAACGCAGTGTGGCACTTACCCCGGCTGGCCTGGCCTTGTTGCCGGAGGCGCGCCGCATCTTGCAACAGGCCAGTACTTTGCCTGATCTGGTGCGGCGCGCCGCAACCGGTGAATCCGGATTATTAACGCTGGCGTTTGTATCGACCGCGGACTACAGCATTTTGCCGCCGTTGCTACGCGAGTTCCGCGAAGCGTACCCGCATGTTCAGATCGATTTGCAAGAGTCCACCAGCGATCTCCAATTGGAACAATTGGCGCAAGGTCAAATTGATGCAGGTTTATTGATTCCCCCTTTGCCAGATCAGGCCAAGCGGGGGCTAGACTATTTGCCAGTATTATCCGAACCGCTGATACTGGCCGCGCCATCCGGTCATAAAGCCTTGCGGGTAAAAGGAAAAATCAGTTTGAGTACGTTGAGCGATTTACCACTCATCATTTTCCCTCGCAGAATTTCGCCCGGTTTTCACGACACGATACTGGCGTGCTTTCGTAATGCAGGGCAAACCCCGCATATCGGGCAAGAGGCGATCCAAATGCAAACCATCGTCGGTTTGGTGTCAGCCGGCATGGGATGTGCACTTGTGCCACAATCAGTGTCCAATTTAAAGCGCCCCGGAGTCGATTACCGCGAACTGAAGGATGCAACGTCGCAAATCGAAACCGGTCTGGCCTGGCGCAAGGACAATACATCACCAGTATTACAAGCCTTTTTAGAGTTATTAAGAAAGAAACAATAAATGCTGATACATCCAATGCCCGATCCGATTGCCTTTTCACTGGGTCCACTTCATGTCCGATGGTATGGCCTGATGTATTTGTTGGCCTTTATACAATTTATCTGGGTCGGTAGAATCAGAATTAAACAACCGCATATCGCAGCGGCCGGATGGAAAAAAGAAGATCTCGATGACATGCTGTTTTACGGTGTGCTTGGAGTCGTCATTGGTGGCCGTTTAGGTCAGGTATTTTTTTACGATCCGGTCTTTTACTTCCATAATCCTTCGCAAATTATCGCTGTCTGGAATGGCGGGATGTCATTTCACGGAGGCTTCATCGGGGTCATGCTGGCGATGGCCTGGTGGGGCCGCAAAAAAGGGCGCAAGCTCATGGACATCATGGATTTCATTGCGCCAATGGTACCGCTGGGTTATGCCGCTGGACGTCTGGGCAATTTTATCAATGCAGAACTACCGGGCCGCGTCGCCGACGCATCGCTACCGTGGGCCATGATCTGGCCGAACGTAGACAATTTGCCGCGCCATCCATCGCCTATTTACCAAATGCTGGTAGATGGTATTTTGCTATTTATCATCCTGTGGTTTTTCTCGCGCAAACCGCGTCCGCGTATGGCTGTTGCCGGTATGTTCAGCTTGTTATACGGCTGCGCACGCTTTTTCACCGAATACTTCCGCATTCCAGACTATAACGTGACGTTTGAAGGAATCACTATTTCGGCCGGACAGATGCTGTCGATACCGATGGTGATACTGGGAATTGTGTTGTTGGTGCTGGCGTATCGAACGCCGCGCTTCGCTAGTGCACCTCAATAGTTAAGCCACGTAATTACCGCTTGAACTTGGCTTGAACTTGTGTACGCGAATGTTATGCACTCCGGAACGAAGGTTGTTCCGGATTTTTTTTGAACAATCGATAGGCGAACCGGTCTTTCAAGCCACATACTTAACCGCATGAAGCAAGCGCTTCTGCTCCAACCATGTTAATGGCGGTCAATCTTCCAGAAGGTTATTGGGTATTGATCACAGAAGGACCGACTGATCTGGGAATCCCACCGCCCTATTCGGGCTGAATACCAGCCGCGTGAATTAAGGTCGCCCATTTACCTTTTTCAGTTCGTATAAAAGTCGAGAGTTCTATGGGGCTACTCAGCGCAACATCAATCCCGATTTTTGCAAATTTGGCCCTTAATTCCGGGTTATCAAGCGCTTTAATTATGGCCGCATTGAGTTGCTTCACGATAGCCGGATTGGTACTCGCGCGTACGCACATTGCGGTCCACGCAACCACTTCGTAACCGGGCAACCCTGACTCGGCGATTGATGGCAATTGCGGCAAGATCGCGCTCCGTTGTGCTGTTGTCACCCCAAGCGCACGCATCCTGCCCGCCTCGACTTGCACCAGCGCAGATGGCACATCGGCGAACATGACCGAGATGGTCCCGTTCATCACATCTGTCAAGCCAGCGGCGTTAGTTTTGTAAGGCACATTCAACATGTCGATACCAGCCATCTGCGCAAACGTGCTTCCTGCGACTTGTCCCGTTGCGTTGGCGCTAGCATAGGACAGCTTACCCGGATGGGCCTTTGCATAGGCAATCAATTCCCGTACCGAATGGACCGGGAGTGCGGGCGTCACGACCAATACAAATGGCAGCAATCCAACGCGGGTAATCGGGGCAAAATCCTTGAGCGGATCATAAGGCAGCGTTTTCATCAAACTGGTATTTGCGGCGAGCGTGGTGGTACTTCCATAGAATAATGTGTAGCCATCCGCTGGCGACCGCAGCACTTCCTGCGCGCCGATAATCCCATTGGCTCCAGGTCGGTTGTCGATGATAACCGGCTGGCCTAGTTCAAGCGTAAGCTGCTGACCGAGGATGCGTAAAGAAGTATCACCGCCGCCACCGACGCCGAAGGGAGCCACAATACGTATTGGATTAGCCGGATAAGGTTGCGCCCAGCCGGATTGCGCCATGCCGGTACTGACGATCAGGCATACCATCGCGCGCTTAATTAGCGGGTTAAGTTGCAGATCAAGATGTTTTGCAAACCACAACGAAAATACCAACGATCTTTTTCTATTTATGATGGTCATGGTCTAGATCTTAAGATACGATGATTAATAGCTTTTTATGTTGGCGCAATATTCGCTAAATCCGTCATAGGTATTACACCAGCGCTTGATAGTGAATACCGGCTTTATGCAGCATCGCATTAAAGATATCGATCGGCATTTCATCTGGCTGCGGCTGGCGAATTGACGCCTCGCGCATTGGCGATTCTTCGTATACCTTCAAAGGTATAGCCTGATTTGGGCCCTGCAATGCATCCATCGCCATCTGCAACTCACAGGCACGCTGCAATCGCCAATAGTTCATGAAAGCCTTTTCTACAGTGTGGCCGATGGCAAGTAGTCCGTGCGTGCGCAAAATCAACATATTCTTATCGCCCAAACTCTTGACCAGGCGTGGCTGCTCGCTTTCATCAGTCGTGATGCCCTCGAAATCATGGTAAGCGATGCGTCCTTTAAGCCGCACGCTCACCAGATTATCGTAGCGCAGACCATCCTGTTTTCCAGCTACCGCTGAACCAGCCAACGTATGCGTGTGGATCACGCAATGGGCATCGTCACGGGCCGCATGAATCGCACTGTGGATAACAAAACCAGCGCCGTTGATAGCGTACTTTGAACTTTCGACCTTGTTACCGGCGAGATCTATTTTGACCAGATTGGACGCGGTCACCTGACAGTAATGCAATCCAAAAGGATTAATCAGGAAATGTGTTTCCGGCCCTGTCACACGTAACGTGATGTGGTTATAGATCAGCTCAGTCCAGCCGAACCAATCGACTAACCGATAGAAAGCGGCAAGTTTGAGTCTATGTTCCCACTCTTCTTCACCAACTTGTTCTGGGCGCATGCTTATCGCTTCTTGCAAATCAGAATACATTTTTTGTTCCTTGATGCATGAGAGGACGCATAAACGGAAGCGCACCACGTCGGGAGTCGTCGGTAAATGTGATTTAAAAAAAATCAAAATATTACCAACTAGTATTCTCAACTTTACGCTTGGCGTCACCCAACTTTTTCTGATCGTTAATCATCGGAAAAATTGTTGTAACTTGAAGTGGTAATAGAAGGATAAGTAAGAAGGGACAAGACAACGAGGGAGCGGCTTATATCCCAAGAGAAATGATTAGATGCTGAAACTGAATTAAAACGTGATGTTTTAAGATGCCAACGGAATGCAGAAAGCCAAACCAAAAAATAGTCAATAACGCTAAGAGGCAATCTGTTTGATCAGATAGCGCCATTCGGCAGCGGAAACGGGCGTAATCGACAGGCGATTTCCGCGACGCAATATTTGCATTTCAGACAGCAATGGTGCAGCCCGTAAGGATGCAAGATTAAATAGCGGCGTCTTCTTTATTGCGCGCACATCTACCAGCACCCAGCGGGGATTTTCACGCGTGGCTTTCGGGTCAAAATACTTACTGTCGGGATCGAACTGTGTGTCATCAGGATACGAGATGCTCGCCACCTCAGCAATTCCGGCGATGCCAGGCTCTGCGCAACTGGAATGATAAAACAGTACGCCGTCACCTACTTTCATGACATCGCGCATATAATTACGCGCCTGATAATTCCTCACGCCATACCAAGGGATGGTCTGATGCGGCAAAGCCAACACATCGTCGATGCTAGCATCTGCCGGTTCCGATTTCATGAGCCAATATTGCATAGTGGGTTCACCGGATAAGGCCAAGTAAAATAAAAAAGCAGCTGCATCTGCATGCAACTGCTTTCGAATTGATTCCCGCTGTGCCGCTTTGCCGGCATCCTGAACCAAGAAGGTTCAAGTTGGCTACAGTTAGTTCAATTTCGGGTTCATCGAACTAGCGACGATCACTCCCATCGAACGATATTCCGTAACCGCTGCGTAAAAATGGTTCAAGGAATTATGACAATGGCGAACACGGCAGGAGCCCTAAGTTTACTCCAAACGTCCTTCATGTCAAACACTTTGGTAAAAAATTAAAACAGTACTTCCTGTGATCCCAAAGCGTCGTCAAGCACCGTATGCATGACAGCAATTTCTTTCTTTACTTCCGCCATAGTAAGATCCGACAAAGGCCCATCAGGCGCTTTTGCCGATAACAATTCTGCCGCCAGACCAAGCGCTGCGATCACCGCGATGCGGTCATTGCCGCGAATTTTTCCTGCATCACGAATAGCGATCATCTTGCTGTCGAGATAAGTAACGGCTTGCTGCAATGTCGCCTCTTCGCCTTCTTTGCAGGATAACGTGTAAGGTTGGCCCATGATTTGGACGCTTAACTGTGTCATGCGTTCTCCTGAACGTGAGGCTGAACCAGCGGTTCATCTTGTGGCAGCGCCGGAATTTTGTCGAGCAATGCGGCAACCCGCCGATGCGCCTCATTAATACGCTTTACAAGGTCAGCGTTTTCGCTGACTAAAGTGGCGGCGTTTTTGCGGAGGTCCGCATTTTCGTGTCGCAATGTCTGCGTTAATTCGGCTAGTAGCCGGACTTTTTCGGATAGTTGGTGGAATTCTGAAATCATGTCGTCACTATAGTGTTGCCGATCAATCTACGTCAATAGATTCGATCAAGGAATTTGCCGCAGCCTAGCAGTCTATCTGAAGTCGCCCTGAATGCGCGATCAATCTGCTCTACAGCAACTCCTTATCTTCATTTGACACATGCTTAATGACAAAGCCATATGCTAGAGTTTGCAATAAAGCCACACTGCTGCCGGCTAACACCTCGCCCACCCGTAATAAGGCAAGATGCAACTCCTCATTCAAGCCGGTCCCCTCGACAGCAGCAGACATTAAAATGACTACGGTTGCGGGACCCAAGCGCCAATTGGCTGGATAGTTATGTAAAAACATTGCTACTAATACGGATATCGCCAATGCTATCAGCATGGAAAAAAAACTCGGACCTAGTATCACCAACGTCAGGCACGCGACAACCGCGCCATTGATGGTATTGATCACGCGCGCCTTGAAATTGGTTTTGGCCAGCGTTATATCCGGCTCAGTCACAACAATCAGAGAAATCATTGCCCAATACGGCTCTGCGATACCCGCTGCACGCAATCCATACCAGGAGATCAACGAGCCGGTCAGTATCTTGATCAGATATAGAAGAGCATTCTTGCGCGGGCTGATGAATTGTAATTCCATTGAATGCATACAATATAGGCGGAGGGCATAGACTAGCACTCCAACCGGCTGAAGGCACGCACAATCCTGCGATGACCGCAACGGCGTTATCTACACGTATTCAATCGTATTTCAACTGACAAATAGCAAAAGACCAGCACTTTGATATTCTAAGGTGATGGTCCATGTAAGTGACGCGTCCGCTGACTCGCTTATGGCGTTTTGATAATCATTTTGCAAGATAATCTATCGCATCGCATCGGCGTGTTCCCGTATGCTTTGGCGCACCATATCGGTCAATTCATTTTCTTCTTGCTCGTCCGCATATTTCAGCAAGGCAGAACGCATGCGCGGCTCCCACGAGCGCTTGATGTGCATGGCGAAATCAGTCATTGCCTGAGGACGGTTTGGCATGGTTTCAAAAAAAGAACCAATCTGATTTGCCATTTTGATGAGATGGTGTACGTTCATTATTTTCTTTCATTTCGCTGTTATCTGGTCTGTAGCATCCTGCTGACCAGATGCGTTAAACACTTAATCTGAATCACTTGGGGCGTGTTGATATTTGAGTGTTGTTTTAAAAGTTGCTTATTGGGTGTTATTGCGATGATTCGATTCATCGATAACTGGAAAAGTTATCGCTCCGTGGATACTGGTCGGGGGCGGCCCGACAGCCAGTTACTTTCTTTTGCTCAGCCAAAAGAAAGTAACCAAAGAAAAGGCGACCGCAGAGGCGCTGCCCTCCCGTTGGTCGGGTCCCAAGCGTTTTAGCCATCAGTCGGGTTGAAAGACCAACTCGCTACGCTCAAACACGTCTTCCAACAATTCCCGCCTGATGACTAAACACTTGGCAGCGCCAATGACGGTGTAGATCAACAGCAACAGCAACAGCCTTTATAGTGAATGTGATTTAGTTTGCACTGACTTCATCTATAAATTTTATATATCAACCGGTCCTAATTCGGATTAATTAACTAGCACTGCGCATTACATTACCATCGATTTTTTTTTACATCACCCCACAACGCGGTCTTTATTCGATCAACAAACGATGCCCGTTTGCGTACACGGCATGAGAGCTTTGGCGCATAAAACCTAACAAGGTGACATTAGCCTCCTGCGCCAACCTGATCGCCAACGCAGTCGGTGCGGAGATTGCCGCAACCAAGCCAATTCCCATCGTGGCGGCCTTTTGCACCATTTCATAACTTGCCCGGCTGGTAATGAGAACCGCGCCACTAGAAAAATCTTCTTTATCTGCCGCTAATGCACCGATCAGTTTATCTAACGCATTGTGTCGTCCGACGTCCTCGCGCACCAACACAACATCGCCATTTTTTCGCACCCATGCCGCTGCGTGCGTTGCGCCGGTCGCTTGTTGTAACTGTTGTTGCTGTTGCATCTGCTCAATGGCTTTGTGTAAGGCCACAGCCGTAAACTGCGCGTCGGATGCTACCGGCGGCGGCTTGCGGATTGCTTGCGCAAGGGTTTCTGCACCACACAAACCACAGCCGGTACGACCGGTCAAATTACGGCGCTTCTCTTTTAGAGCCATGAATCGTTGCGAGGCTATTTCCATCTGCACCTGAATACCATCGGCAGCGCCCACTATTTCACAGCCGAACAACTCGCCGGGATCAGCAAGAATCCCTTCCGTTAAGGAAAAGCCTAACGCAAAATCTTCCAGATCGGCTGGCGACGCCATCATCACCACATGCGAAATACCGTTGTATTCCAACGCAATCGGAACCTCTTCCGCGACCACATCACGTACCGACGACACCCGACCTTCGCGCCATTTTTCAATGTCAACATGCGCGCTGGTCGGATAGTCTTCCGAGCTTGAGATGGTTGTTACGTCGGTACCTGATACTGGACTACGCATTTACATCACACTTCCTATTTAAATCGCCTCGTGCCTTTATTTAGAGACTGCTGGTTCAGCAGAAGCCCCTTGCAACAAGCGCATTTGTAGTTCTGATACCTGACTAAAGTTCTTCTGCCACTCTGACGGTTGCGATACCGGCATAACCTGCACCGCAGTCACTTTATACTCAGGACAGTTAGTCGCCCAGTCGGAATTATCAGTCGTAATCACATTAGCGCCAGATTCCGGATAATGGAACGTGGTATAGACCACACCAGGTTGCACGTTATCCGTCACCGTTGCACGTAACACGGTCTGGCCAGCGCGGGACTCAATACCGACCCAGTCATCTTCCTTAATGCCGCGATCTTCAGCATCGTGCGGATGAATTTCCAAGCGGTCTTCGCTGTGCCACTCCACGTTCTCGGTACGACGCGTCTGCGCGCCAACATTATATTGCGACAAAATTCGGCCGGTGGTTAAAATTAGCGGAAATTTCATCGTTACTTTCTCGTCGGTCGCGAAATACTGGGTATTGATAAATTTGCCCTTGCCTCGCACAAACTCCCCAATATGCATGATCGGCGTGCCTTCTGGCGCAGCGTCATTACACGGCCACTGCAAACTACCGACTTCATCAAGCTTGGCATAACTGACGCCCTTAAAAGTCGGGGTTAGTGCGGCGATCTCATCCATAATCTCGGATGGATGGTTGTAATGCATCGGATAACCCAATGCATTTGCCAATGCAACCGTGACTTCCCAATCCGACATACCGGCCTTAGCTGGCATGACTTTACGCACGCGTGAGATACGGCGCTCGGCATTAGTGAAAGTACCGTCTTTTTCGAGGAAGGATGAGCCCGGCAAAAATACGTGGGCGTATTTGGCGGTTTCGTTCAAAAACAGATCCTGCACAACGATACATTCCATCGCCATCATCGCCGCAATCACATGCTGTGTATCGGGATCAGATTGAACGATGTCTTCGCCTTCGCAATACAAACCCAAAAAACTACCGTCCAACGCTGCATCGAACATATTCGGAATCCGCAGGCCGGGTTCCGGGCTCAACGGTACGCCCCAAGCTTGCTCAAATTCGGTGCGCACTGTGGTGTCGGACACATGCCGATAGCCAGGCAACTCATGCGGAAACGAACCCATGTCGCAAGAACCTTGCACATTGTTTTGACCACGCAATGGATTGACACCAACACCGTCACGACCAACGTTGCCGGTCGCCATCGCCAGGTTGGCAATACCGATCACCATCGTCGAACCTTGCGCATGCTCCGTGACACCCAGACCGTAATAGATCGCACCGTTGCCACCGGTCGCAAACAAACGTGCCGCGCCGCGTAATTCTTCGGCAGAAACACCCGTTACTTCAGCCATTGCTTCCGGTGAATTCTCTGGACGCAAGACGAACTCGCGCCAATCGGCATACGACGCGGTATCGCAACGCTCCGCGACAAAAGCAGCATCTTCCAAGCCCTCAGATACGATGACGTGCGCCAACGCAGTAATCAGCGCCACGTTAGTACCCGGGCGTAATTTCAAATGATAGTTAGCCTCAATGTGCGGCGATTTAACCATTTCTGTCGTACGTGGATCGACCACGATCAACTTGGCACCCTGACGCAAACGACGCTTCATTTGTGAAGCAAATACCGGATGCGCTGCGGCCGGATTTGCACCAATGATCATGATGACATCTGACTTCATGACCGAATCAAAAGTTTGTGTACCTGCCGATTCACCTAATGTTTGCTTCAAGCCATAACCTGTCGGCGAATGGCAAACGCGGGCGCATGTATCGACATTGTTGTTACCAAAAGCGGCGCGTACCAGCTTTTGAACGAGATAGGTTTCCTCATTAGTGCAACGTGATGAGGTGATGCCACCGACAGAGTCCTTGCCATGCTTGGCTTGAATCCGACGGAATTCGCTAGCCGCGTAGCCAAGCGCTTCTTCCCATGACACTTCGCGCCATGGATCGGTAATCTTGCTACGAATCATCGGCTTGGTCATACGATCTTTATGGGTTGCATAACCCCATGCAAAACGTCCTTTAATACAGGAATGACCATGATTGGCCTTGCCGTCTTTATGCGGCACCATGCGCACTACTTCATTGCCTTTCATCTCGGCTTTAAACGAACAGCCAACGCCGCAATATGCGCAAGTAGTGATTGCGCTATGCTCCGCTTGCCCCATCATGATGACGGTTTTTTCGGTCAACGTTGCAGTCGGACAGGCTTGCACGCAAGCCCCGCAAGAAACGCATTCGGACTCCATAAAACTGTCCAGCTGTCCAGCCGACACACGTGACTCAAAACCGCGTCCGTCGATGGTCAATGCAAAGGTACCCTGCGTTTCTTCGCAAGCACGTACACAACGGTTACAGACGATACACTTGGACGGATCATAGGTAAAGTACGGGTTCGATTCATCCTTTTTGAGTTTTAGATGATTCGCGCCTTCATAGCCATAACGCACGTCCCGCAAACCCACCACACCAGCCATGTCCTGCAACTCACAATTGCCATTGGTTGGGCAAGTCAGGCAATCCAGCGGATGATCGGAGATATACAATTCCATCACGCCACGGCGAATATCGGCCAACTTAGGCGTTTGTGTCCTGACTTTCATACCCGGTTCGCAAGGTGTCGTACACGACGCCGGGTAACCTCTCTTGCCGTCGATTTCTACCAGACACAAACGACAGGAACCGAACGGCTCCAAACTATCGGTCGCGCAAAGCTTTGGTACATTCACACCCGCTTCTACCGCCGCTCGCATTACTGAAGTACCGGCAGCGACTTCGACGGTGACGCCGTCGATCTCAAGCGTCACTAATTGCGCAGACAATTTTTCTGGCGTGCCGTAATCAAGTTCATTCATCTGGTTCATGGCTGATTCCTTTTACTGATCCCTTTTACACCCGGGAAGGTGACGTGACATAAGGCCACTGTAGTTAACATTGACAATTGATACGGTGCCGACCTGGATTGCCGACAGTCCCAAATAACAAACTGCTAAGCAGGAACCGGGCAACTATTTGCCGAAGCCCATCCTACTGCGCATGTTTGCATTTCAGCAAATTGCGCACTTAGTGTTCAGCAACCTCTTGCTCTGCGGCGATACCAAAATCTTCCGGAAAATTATTCAGCGCCGACAACACTGGTAACGGCGTCATATTTCCCATTGCGCACAATGAACCATTGATCATGGTGTCGCATAAATCACGCAGCAGATGTACCTGCTGCGGCTGATCAAAACCACCGGTTGATCCAGCTACAATCTTGTCGATCACTTCCACGCCACGGGTCGACCCAATACGACATGGCGTACATTTTCCGCACGATTCAACGGCACAAAATTCCATCGCATAGCGGGCCTGTTTTGCCATGTCGACAGTGTCATCAAACACCACGATTCCGCCATGCCCGACTGTACCGCCAACCGCGCTAAAGCTTTCATAATCGATCTTAGTATCGAATAACGATTCCGGCAAATAAGGCCCCAACGGGCCACCGACTTGCACTGCGCGAATGGCGCGTCCGCTGGCGGTGCCGCCACCGAAGTCAAACAATAATTCACGCAAGGTGACGCCGAACGCCTTCTCCACCAATCCACCGAACTTGATATTTCCGGCCAATTGCATCGGCAACGTTCCATATGATCGACCAATGCCGTAGTTCTTATAAAATGCACCACCGCGGGCCAGAATAATCGGTACCGATGCCAACGAAATCACGTTATTGATCACGGTCGGTTTGCCGAACAAACCTTCCAATGCTGGCAGCGGTGGCTTAGCGCGCACGATGCCGCGTTTGCCTTCCAGACTTTCCAGCAAAGCGGTTTCTTCACCACAAACGTACGACCCAGCACCCTTGCGGACTTCCAGATAAAAAGTTTTGCCAGAATCGCATATATTTTTGCCGAGATAGTGGCGTGCACCGGCAACCGCAATCGCCTCATTTAAAGCGGCAATAGCATGCGGATATTCCGAGCGCACGTAGATGTATCCCTGCGTCGCACCGACGGCCAGCGCGGCAATCGTCATGCCTTCAATCAGCACAAACGGATCGTCTTCCATCACCATGCGGTCCGAAAACGTGCCCGAATCACCCTCATCAGCGTTGCAGACAATATACTTTTGTCCAGCCTGCGCGTTGGCGACTGTCTTCCATTTAATACCGGTAGGAAAAGCGGCGCCGCCCCGTCCACGCAAACCAGAATCGAAAACCTCTTGCACCACTGCTTCGGGCGACATCGCCAGCGCTTTACGTAAACCGACATATCCTTCATGCGCCAGGTAATCATCTAGCGAGACCGGATCGGTGATGCCGACACGGGCAAACGTGAGCCGTTCCTGCTTTTTCAAATATGGAATCTGATCAACCAGGCCGAGTGCTAGTTTATGACTACCGCCGTTTAAGAAATCGGCGTCAAACAAAGCCTCCACATCTTCCAGTTCGACAGGACCATAACCAATGCGACCCGCAGCGGTGGCCACTTCTACCAGCGGTTCTAGCCAGAACATGCCGCGTGAACCATTGCGAATCAATTTAATAGCAATCCCGCGCTGCGCTGCCTTGGCGACGATGGCGTCTGCAATTTGATTGGCACCAAGCGCAATCGCGGTTGAGTCACGCGGGACGTAAACTGTAATCGCTGTGATCATAAAGCACTCCTTTTAGCTTGCACTAATCGATTGAACTTGTCGGTCGTCACGCGCGCATACAAGTCATCTCCGATCATGATATTCGGCCCTGATGCACATTGGCCCAGGCAATATACCGGCTCCAACGTAAATTGTTTGTCACTAGTCGTACTGTGATAATCACAGCCTAATGCTGATTTTGCGTGCGCTTCAAGTAGCTCGGAACCACGCGCCTGACAGGCTTCAGCCCGACAGATTTGCACGACGTGTTTGCCAGCTGGGTGTTGCCGAAAATGATGGTAATAACTGATCACGCCGTGCACTTCCGCACGGGACAGATTGAGCTGATCGGCAATCATCGGTACGACATCTGAAGGAACGTAGCCGACGGCATCTTGTATGGCGTGCAAAATTGGTAGCATCGCGCCAGGCTTGTCTTTTAATTCGCCAATAATGACCGAGACTTGCGCTTTGATTTCTGCCGAGATGGCAGATTTAAGATCTATTTTAGCGCCGGTCTTCGGGTTCATCAGATGCAACGGAAACGTCTTTTCTGTAATACTTTGCGTGCTCACAGCAAACCTCCTACCAATACGTCGAATGGCGCGCCGGGCGGCAATGATCTAACGCCCTCGCGTTGAATTAATTCATACTTTTTTAAACGCCAGCTGATAACCCACAAGGGTCAGCAGCAATGAAAATTACACTCTATTACATCCCTACAACCACAAGCTGCAATTATTTAAACAGCACCGCTGCTTTTTGCAATGTCGTGAAAATACCCCAGATTAGCGGAATACCGACTGCAGCCCACGCCAGCATCAAGAGCGCTGGGCTACCACCGCTACCGACGAGCGACATATCCACCACAACCGGTGCACGGACACCAGTCGTCGCGACTATTTTTTCGTGCGCGAGATGCTTTTCATGCTCCAGCTCTTCCGCGGTCATGAAATATTTTTCTGCCACTGGACGAATCATTAAATTGCACACCAAACCCACCAGCAGCATTCCCGCGAGGATATACATGGTCGTGTTGTAGACTGCCTCCCGTGGAATGCCTAATGACAATTGGTACTCACGCATATAATTTACGACTACTGGCCCCAAAATCCCTGCTGTTGCCCAAGCTGTCAGCAAACGGCCATGAATCGCACCCACCATTTGCGTACCGAACAAATCGGCTAAATACGCTGGTGCAGTCGCAAAACCACCGCCGTACATCGACACGATCAAACATACCGCTGTGACGAATAACGCCATGCTACCGGCCGCGCCAGACCATGGCAGCGATACAAAGAGAATGAAACCAAGTATAAAAAAGATCATGTAAGTTTTCTTGCGCCCTAGAAAATCGGAACATGAAGCCCAGACGAAACGACCACCAATATTAAACAAACTGATAAGACCAGTGAATCCTGCTGCAATAGCGGCAATCGCGCTCTTCTGCTCTAAGGACAATGCTGAAAATTTTGTGGCAACGCCAAGCAAGCGACCACCAAATACTTCTTGCAACATCGGCGAAGCCATCCCAATCACGCCAATACCTGCCGACACATTCAGGCATAGCACCAACCACACCAGCCAGAATTGCGGAATGCCCCAAATTTTGCTGACATGCACATGTTTCTGCGTAATCATCGTGTTTTTAGATGGCGGCGGCGGCAACCAGCCAGCCGGTTTCCAGCCCGATGGCGGAATCCGATAACCAAACGCACCGGCCATCATGAAGACAAAATAACCTAACGCCAAAACCACAAAAGTTTGCCATACGCCAACGCCTGTATCGCTGGCAAAATATTGCATCAGCTTGAATGCCAAGGGACTGCCGATCAACGCACCACCGCCAAAACCCATAATCGCCATACCGGTCGCCATACCGCGCCGATCCGGAAACCATTTAATCAATGTCGACACCGGCGAGATGTAACCTAATCCCAGACCGATACCACCGATCACACCCGAACCGAGCCACATAAGCCAAATTTGATGAAGATAAACCCCGAGGGCCGAGATCAGCAATCCGCCGCACCAACATAATGCGGCCACGAAACCTGCCTTACGCGGTCCAACGTGCTCCAGCCAGCTTCCCCAAATTGCTGCAGAAGTGCCCAATATCACGAAGAACATAGTGAATATCCAGCCCAGCATTGAAATTTTCCAGTCGCAATTGCTTGCGAATATCTCAGCAAAAAATCCTATATCACTGCCACACGCCAAAGACTCTTTAATCCCAATCGCCTTGGATAAAGGCAACCAGAATACCGAAAAACCGTAGGCCATTCCGATACAAAGGTGAATCGCCAAGGCCGCAGGCGGCACTAGCCATCGATTGAATCCAGCACCGGCAATAGTCCGTTCTTTTGATAAAAAACCCATATCTCCCCCGCTTATTTCTTTTAAGAGCCCCAATTATATGTATTTAATTACATATATTTTTATAGCAGATAGATTTTATTTAACTATTATATCTATAGCTTCTCTTAAAATACCATTAAGGGGGGCATTCTTCAATATGTAAAATATTGCATATATTTTTCCAGAAGTTGATACAAATATCGTATTCTGAGCGTTACTCGCCGTCATCGCCGCCTTACAAAAGATACTGTTTAAAAACCCATTTTTTAACACCCAAACCGCCTGGGCGCTTGTTTTGAGACTGCCGTCATGGAAAATCGTATGTATAAAGTTACAATCAAACCACATTGGGAAATTGGACAAACTTCTGATGCCGTTCTGGACACGACTGGGCTGTTGATTTTGCTGACATCAATCCGGGAAACTGGCTCAATTTCCAATGCGGCCAAAGCCACGAAGCAATCGTACCGTCATGTTTGGGGACTCTTGCGCGCCGCAGAAGAACTTTTCGGTCATCCACTGGTATTGACCGAGCGCGGTCGCGGCAGCGTTCTCACACCGCTTGCAGAAAAATTAATTTGGGCCGACCGCCGTATCGCCGCTCGCTTGTCGCCCACGTTAGATAGTTTAGCCTCCGAATTGGAGGGCGAGTTGAGCAAAGCCGTCGCTGGCTCCAGCAAAACGATTCGGCTAAATGCAAGCCATGGATTTGCGGTTGCGGCATTGCTGAGTCAGCTAAATGCTATTCAATTACCAATCGATCTGCGCTATCGTAGCAGCACCGACGCTGTGTCTGCTCTATCTCGCGGCGAATGTGATCTGGCAGGTTTTCATGTTCCATTTGGCGAATTTGAAGATGCGATTATCTCCCTTTACGCGCGCTGGCTGAACAAAAAAACCCACTGCCTGATCCATCTGGCAGTGAGAGATCAAGGATTGGTGGTCGCACCCGGTAATCCAAAAAACATTCATACGTTGACTGATCTGGCTAACAACGGCGTCCTTTTCGTAAATCGGCAGACTGGGTCCGGCACCCGCCTGCTCCTGGAAATGCTACTGGCCAAAGCCGGAGTCGCGCAACAGGCCATAAACGGATTTGAGAGCACCGAATTTACACACTCTGCGGTGGCGGCTTTTATTGCCAGCGGTATGGCCGATGTTGGATTCGGCGTGCAAACTGCCGCAGCCCGCTTCGGCCTTGAATTCATCCCGTTAGTCCGAGAGCGTTATTTCTTTGCGCTGCCAATCGCGGCAATGCAAGATCCTATGATCCAACAAATCATTACCACAATACAAACCGATACCTTCCGCGAAGTGGTCAACCAGTTAGCTGGCTATGATGGAAGCGCAACTGGTGACATTTTGTCGCTGCCGGACGCATTTGCGTATTTACGCTGAACGCGCGATGACGGACACACTAACGATGGTGATGATGATGATGATGATCGGATTTATGCTCGCAAGAAGGTCTCATCTGTACTCAAAATAAGCTAACACGCAGACGTTGTACTCGGTATTCGTACCTGAGCTTATGTTAAAAGGCATCTATATAAGCCAGATATCACACCTTTTTATGGCGATAATTAAGTAAAAGTACTAAAAAAATCCAGGTCAATCGGTCGCTGTTACCATCCTCACCTTAAAATGGCCGACTATTCGCAATTGGTGGAATCACGGAGAATATTGATGAAAAAGTTGTCTAAAGCGTTGCTATGCGTAGCATCAAGTGTTGTCCTGTTGGCAGCATGCGGCAAAAAAGAAAATAAAGAAGCACAAGTGGCGGTATCCGCCCCGTCGGTCTACGTAGTCGGTGCAGAGGCAACCTTTGCGCCGTTTGAATATCAAAACGAACAAAAAGAAATCGTTGGCTTCGACGTCGATCTGATGAATGCGATTGCAGACAAAGCGGGCTTCCAGGTCAAGTTCGTCAATACGCCATTTGAAGGCATTTTCAATTTTCTCGCACAAGGCGACCGCGATTTACTGGCATCTGCGATCACGATCACCGATGAGCGCAAGCAAACCGTCGATTTTTCTGAACCCTATTACGAATCAACCCAGTTGATCGTCGTCCCCAAAGACTCTAAAGTGACAAAATTCAGAGATTTAGAAAAACTCACCGTCGGCGTACAAAGTGCCACCACCGGTGATGAAGTGGTCCAAAAGCTATTGGGTAAGAGTAATCCGAAAATCAAGCGTCTTGAATCGGCGACGTTAGCCTTGAAAGAATTGGAAGGCGGCGGTGTTGATGCGGTGGTCCTGGATACCGGCCCGGTAAAAAATTACGTTAAAAATAATGCAGCATTAGGCTTTCACTTTATCTCCGATCCAGATTTTCCTAAAGAGTATTACGGTATTGCAGTCAAAAAGGGCAATGCCGCTTTACTTGCTAAAGTAAATCAAGGCCTTGCTGCCGTCAAAGCCGATGGCACTTATGACAAAATCTTCAAGAAATACTTTGCTGATGACGCGAAATAATGACGAATAGCCAATAACTGATAGCTATTGGCGATAGCGATGGCGACGAATGTGGCCTCGTCGAGAGTGAAGTGTAATTCTAAGGACTTAAGGAATCTCACATGAAGAAAAGCTTTCTGTCTCTGTTAGCCTTGACCTGCGCGTGCGCCGCCTTAGTGGCGTGCGGAAAAACTGATCCAAAATCGGCAGAAGCAGCTTCCGGAGCAACAAATCCGGTCAATACTAACGTTGAATATGTAGTAGGAACCGATGCCGCTTATGCGCCCTTCTCATCAATGAACGAACAAAAAGAAGCGGTCGGCTTTGAAATGGATATCATCAAAGCTGTCGCCGAGCGGGCAGGTATTAAAATCAAAGTGGAGAATACGCCGTTTGATGGCATCTTCAATGCGTTAGCGCAAGGAGATCGCGATATCTTGATATCCAGCATCACCATTACGGATCTGCGCAAGCAAACAGTTGATTTCACCGATCCATACTTTGAAGCCAATCAATTGATTGCCGTGCCGTTAAATTCTAAAGTTACAAAATTTTCCGACTTAAAAACGCTCAAAATCGGCGTACAAAGTGCGACGACGGGTGACGAAGCAGCCCAGCAACTGGTGGGTAAAAATAACCCCAATGTCAAACGCTTCGAATCTATGCCCTTAGCATTTCAGGAGCTTAACGGTGGCGGCGTTGACGCCGTAGTCGGCGATAATGGCGTCGTGGTTAATTACGTAAAAAATAATAGTGCCAATAGTTTTAAGATTATTTCTGATCCTACCTTCCCAAAAGAGTTTTACGGAATCGCCGTCAAAAAAGGTAATACGGCTTTACTGGAAAAACTGAATAAGGGACTTGCAGATATCAAGGCAGATGGTACTGCCGACAAAATTTACGCAAAGTATTTTTCGGGAAAGACCTAGGAATCATTAAGCAACATTGCATTACTGACAACCAACCCTACGATGAATGTGGGTGTTTGCCTGCGAGTACGGTATAATTTTTGCCTAATTTTTACGCGCCGAAATGCGTGACCAGTAAAAACCGTTGAGTTAAAAAGCGACAATTGCATCGGAAGTCGAATGATATTGGCTTACAGCGACTTACCACCAATATCCAGGTCATAAGTCGCTGTCGGTGAATGTAAGCCGATGTCATACAAATGTTTCGATACACGAATACAGACGCTATTTCACACTCGACAAGTTTTTTGGTTACGCATTTTTTATTCATCCCGCCGCATTGTTTTCTCTTCACAAAAATATGGATTTTCGCTGGAGCATCATCCAGGGCTACGCGCCACTGTTCGTACAAGGTTTTTTCATGACTGTGCAGGTTGCGGTCATCAGCATTATTATCGGCACCTTACTCGGTCTTTTTTTAGGTATGTTGCGCGTCGCTGAAGTCAAGCATGGTCCTTGGAAATGGCCGTTCCGTCTGGTCAAAGCATTAGCAAGTTTTTACGTTGCATTTTTTCGTGGCACGCCGCTGTTTGTCCAGATTCTGCTCATTCACTTTGCTGTCATGCCGGTCTTGATCCATCAGGACAACGGCCTGCTCATTTCCGGTGAACTGGCACGCACCATCAAACAAAACTATGGCGCGTTCATCTCAGGTGTGGTGGCGCTTTCACTGAATGCGGGCGCTTACATTTCTGAAATTTTTCGCGCAGGGATTCAGTCAATTGACCGCGGACAAACCTATGCCGCATCAAGCTTAGGCATGGGTTATCGCACCACGATGCGCTACGTGGTGTTGCCACAAGCATTTCGTCGCATGCTGCCGCCACTAGGTAACGAGGCCATTACATTACTGAAGGATTCATCACTTGTATCCGCGATTGGATTAGCTGAATTAGCCTACGCAGCACGAACGGTAGCGGGTGCTTACTCTCGCTATTGGGAGCCCTACATAACAATTTCTGTAGTCTACTTCACCATGACGATGTGTTTAGCCGCTCTGGTTTCAAGGCTCGAACGTAAGTACGCTGCGCCAGGTCGCCACTAACCGGCTCTTTTGGACTAAGGCCGATTGGCAAACCAATTTGGCAAGAGGAAAAAGATGCATCTTCGCCTTCTTGACTTGTCGCTTTGCCAGCCTTGTTTGCCAAACTACACCATCAGTCCGCCCAGCATTAAAAGTCTCACCCTTAATGGAGATGCTGATTAGGCCACTTCCCACAATTGGCCGTCGGTCGTGATGACTGCCGTCCTAAGCGTCTTGCCAACAAATATCTGGGCGGCAGCGGCGCGATAACCGATCAACTGCGCCTGATATCCCGCACGCTCACTATCCAGTAGCTGGCGTTTGTAATCGAGTATCCATACTTCATCCTCGAACATTACCACCCGATCAAAGCGCAATAAAACATCCGTCATCACTTCCATTTCATTACGCGCTGCGATATGCAAACCCGGATTGAAGAAATGCGTAAGTGACGGTTGCGCCAAAATCGTCCTGGCCTGTTGTTGCACGATCAAAGCCAAGGCTGGTGTACACGGCAACCAGCGCGCAATCGTCGCGACATCAGGTACATTAATCGGCCAGTGCCCATGCTGCGTCAATCGCTCCAATAATGCATGGAGCGCAATACCTTCGTCGATAGCGTCATTATTTGCAGCTATTTCATCTTCAACAAACGGCGATGTCAACGCTAATAGCAATGCGTCGTCATCCATCGGCAGGTTATTTTGAGTAGCAGTAAGTGCCCGCTTCAACGGCAACGCCGTTGGATCAAATATCGGAAGAACAAATTTAAGCTCGGCATCCCTATTCTGAGTTACATCATCCACCTGCATGCCCGACGATGCTAACGCATCCAATTCGGTTTCCGGCACCCATTCCAGACGCGCATACCAACTTCCTTCCGTGACACCGCCGGCTGTGCTATTTCTGGCGCCTGCAACGCCACTAATGATCAGCAGTTGCTTGGCGCGGGTGGTCGCCACGTAGAGCAAGTTCCAATCCTCTTGGGTCTTAAATCCGTCCTCGGCGGCAAATAATTTGTCGCGTGCCGCGCCCCTGTCAGCGGCGCGGCCAAATGCAGAAAAATGCACCGGTGCGTCTTCGTCCTGAGGCCAGTCACATAGAATGCCAATGTCATCACGGGCCGGATCGCTGTGGTTGGCGTCCAGTAACACGACAATCGGCGCCTCCAATCCCTTGGCGCTATGCACGGTCAATATCCGTACTGCGTCCATTGAGGCGTCAATACTGGCCTCATCCGGTGCGTCACTTTCAGCAGTATTTTGCAGCACACGCAAAGCGTCGATAAATTTTGGCAAACTGGGGTAACGTCCGGCATCCATATTCAGCGCCAGTGCCACAAAAGCCTCAATATTGCCAATCGACTGATTCCGCGTCAGTGCGGTCGCATCCTGCGCATAGCGTTCGATCAATTGCCCTTGATGCAAAATGACATCGAGCAAATCATGGACCGATAAACGTGGTGCAACGTCCAGCCAGTGCGCCAATAAAACGGCTGCGCGCTGCAACCCGTCAGAAGCTACCTCTGCAAGTTCGGCGGCCTGCGTCCGCTCCGCCACCGCCGCCAAAAGCCGTGGCCACCAATTCTTTTCACCACGTTGCGCCAATACGATTAAATCGTCATCGGTCGCAGCGAAAATCGGCGATTTCAGGACATGCGCCAGAGCGCGTCCATCATCGGGGGTAATTAAAAACGTGAGCAAAGCAATCAGATCAGAAATTTCTAACGATTCCAGCAAACCACCGCGCCGATCTGATACAAAAGGAATGCCAGCATGCCGGAGCGCGTTCTCATAAGCACCCAAATGTGTTCGCTTTTTTACCAATAACATGACATCCGACCAACGCACATTACGGCTTCCGCTCCCAGTTTTGATATGCACATGCTGACGCGCTGCGATTAAAGCCTGCGCCACGCTCGTCCCCTCGTCGCGACGCCGCGCATCCTCCGACTCTTCCCGCGGTGTGATTAACGGATTGCGTAAACCTGGTTCTGTCGGAGCTTGCTCAACTGATTCAGCGCTAACCTGTTGAATCAACGGCAAGCGCCACACCGCACCGCCCTCTTCTCCTAACGTCGTTTGGGCAGAAAATAGCGGATTTGCATAAAAACTGGTGTTTAACACTTTAATAATCGCCGTAGCATTGCGTCTGGTCTGATTCGCTTGCAACACCGTTGCGCCCTGCGCTTGCAACAGATCCCGTGCAGCGACAAACACTCTTGGTTCTGCGCGTCTGAAGCGATAAATCGATTGCTTGGGATCGCCAACGATGAACACGCTGGGTTGACCGGCGTCCTCGCCATAAGCATTCAACCAGGCGCGGACGATGCTCCATTGCAGTGGATTGGTATCCTGAAATTCATCCAGCAAGATATGCTTGTAACGGCTGTCGAGCCGACTTTGGATGTACGCGGCACTATCGGGATTGGTTAACAGGCGATAAGCTTGCCACTCCAGATCAGCAAAATCGAAGACCCGCTGTTCTGCCTTCATCGCCTGATAAATGTCGACCAGCGCATCACCGACCACGAACAATGCACGATTCAGCGCCAGCACGTCGCGTTCGCCGCTGCGGCGGCGCAATAATTTAAGGGCTTCGCCGACGTTAGAAAATTCTTCGTCGAAAGCGCTGATGCCGTCTACACCGAAGTTATTTTCCAGCGCTTTTTTGAGATTATTAGTTTTGGAATTGCCACGCGGATTTCCGTTGTCGTCAAAAAATTGATGACATAGCGCATCAAAGTTTACTAATCCTGCACCTTCGGATAGCGCTGTCTCAATTGCCGTTGCACGTTTTTGATTAGTGGCTGTGCCTTGCCCAAGCAACCACGCGATGCTCGTTATTTTGGCGGTCAGTTTGGCGTCATCCCACAACGATAAACGCGCATCGATTTTGGCGTCGTCGCCACACAATTCTTTAAGCCAATTTAGCGGCACGTCGAGATCGCGTGGGGCCATGCTGCTGGCCCACCATTCAGCGCGCTTGCTGACGAAGGCGTTCAATAATTTGCGAGCGTTGCCATCGCCGACGAGTTGATACAAATCTAGCAGCGCTTGTTTGGTATCCGCGTTGTCCTTGTTGTTTAACGACTGCATAAACCGCCTATAAGCATCGGCAAGAAGTTCGCCGGTCTTGTCGGTCAATGTATAGCCGTGTGGCACCCCAGAATTGAGCGGCGCGATTTGCAGCAAGCGCGCAAACCAGCTATGAAAAGTGTCGATGGACAGGCTTTGTGGACTCGACAAAACACGTTCATACAAACCGCGTGCGGCGTGCACAGTTTGCTTCAAGTCGGTTTGCAAGATGCCGCGCTCCACAAGCAACACGCGCACCTGCTCATCAGACGCCAAAGCCAGATCATGCAGCAGTTCAAGCAAACGGTCGCGCATTTCCTGTGCTGCCTTGCGAGTGAACGTAATCGCCAGCAGTTCGGAAGGTGCAGCGCCAGCCAATAACAAGCGCAGCATACGTGCTACCAACAACCAGGTTTTGCCGCTGCCAGCACAGGCTTCCACCACAACGGAATGCTGCGGATCGCAGGCGGCGTTGACGAAGCGCTGCGCTTCTACTGGCACGCCGTTCATTTGATAGGCATGCGGTATTACCATATCGACTTGGCCAGCTTGGCCATCATGGTGTATTGATGTTGGAGTGAGGTCATCCATTACCATGCCCCTTTGCGGCACAAACCACGTACATCGCAATACTGACATACCGACTCGGCACCATTGGCGACCATTGGTGCGCCATCGGAAATCGCCTGCATTGTGTCCTTAATATGCTCTTCCAACATTTTTTGCGCCTGTGCATAATCTTGTGCCACTACATCACCGATTTTGTCCTTGGTGATTTCAAGTGCCACGTAATGTGCGGCGTCCACCGACACGTCTGATAACAAACCATAGAATGCCAATTGATGATCTTCATGGTCTTTTAATTTCTTGTTTAATACGGCAATACTATTCGATTTATAATCCAGCACGGCGCGTTCGCCAGCATCGTTTTGATCAATCCGATCCACGCGTCCGTGTAACGTTATTTCGCCCGTTCGCAATGGCAATATTTTTTCATAAGCCTGTTCGCCAAAAACAAAATTCCACCCATTCGCTTCGCGCTCGTTAGCCCACATTACGTAGGCAGAAATCACTTTCTGCCAACGTGCATAATAGCCGAGCGCCGCCGCATTTTTGGCAATCACCTTGTCGAATAATTGCTGCGATATATCGACCAATACAGCAACCCGCTGATCATGGTTATTGGCAATCGCCTCATCGCGAATTGTTTCGTGATAGGTTTCCAAAATCTGATGTAACCAACCGCCGTAATCCCGCTTTTCCGGCATATCGGAAAGTTCATCAAGGGAAGTCAATCGCAACATCCGTTGCGCAAAAAATTGATACGGGCAAGATACGAAACTGTTGTAGCCACTAGAAGATAAACGCGTGGGACGCAACGCGCTAGCAACTGGTGCCGGCATCGCTGCCGGGATCTCGAGCAAACTGCGCTCGACAATCGGCGCCCGATGACGCGGTAACGACGCTGCACCCGACCGCGCCAGCGTCAGTTCCAGCCGCTCAATCCACGGGCTTACGGGATTTGGCTCGCCATCCTGATGCGCTTGCCAGGACAACACAACCAACGGATTCATCGCCAGCAACTCTGCTACATCGCGCATTTGCTGGCGCTGACGACTTTCACGTGTCGCCAGATTTAACTCGCGTCGGACAGTATTCGCAAAAAACAGCGTCTCCTGGGGTTGCGAAGGAAGATGACTGCTATCAGCACCAACCATCAACACCGCATCAAAGTGTCGCAAACGCGCACCGTTCAGTGGAAGCATCACCACGCGTCGATCGATGGCGGGACTGATGAAGCTGGTCTCATCCATTTGCAGGTTGACCAATGCCCGCCATTCTGAAAATGAGAATAAGGCATCACCTCCTTCATCATCCTCCATGCCAGCAATATTTTGCAGCATCTGCAAAACCTGTTGACCGGCAGGATCAGCGTTCAGTGCACTTGTCATGCCGAGCACCTCGAACACCGTTCCCGTATTGATCCACCCGCGCAGCGTTTTGCGGCCAGCATATAAGTTCGCTTGCTGCGCCAGCGTGGCAACCATTTTTTGCGCGTCAGGAAGATCAGTCAGCGCATAAATGACACTATTCCATTCACCCAGTACATTCGCCCTTCGCAGTGCGATTTCGACCGCCATTACCTGCGCCGATTTATCAGGCATATCAGCCAATGCAAATGGCGACTTCAAAAAATCCAGCAGCGCGGTTGTTTCACCGCGTTGGGTGACAACATCAAACCAGGCAGCGATAGCCGATGCCGCGCGCGTGGTCGACAACTTCCAGCCAGTCTCATCAGCAACGTGAACCTGTGCCCGTTCCAGCAAAGCACGTATCCGCCGTGCAACGACACGATCTTGCGCCACGATCGCCAGTTGCGTTTTACCTGCGTGCAACCAGTCAAGTACCGTCTGCGCACCCTGCACGGCCTCGTCTTCGATACTTTGCGCTGCGCATAGGGCGATACCCGGCGGCAATGCAACATTAAATTCTGCCGACGCAAATAAGTCGTCCGGAGGTGTCGGAAGCTGGCTCTCGGGCGTCGCCGCGACATCAATCAACTCCGGCCATGCAGTGGTATATGCCGAGGCGATAGTGTCAACGCGCCAGTCAAGTGAAATCTGCAAAACGGGCTGATATTGTGCGTAAGCCTGCAAAAATGCGCGTTCCATCGGCTCCGGCTCGACCGAACTAATCCATGCTAACGGTGAGTTGGCCTGCGCTGCAAATCGCAGCATTTGACCAAAACGCACTGCAAGCGCATCGTCGCCATCGAGCTGACTTTTCCAGATTGACCAGACCAGTTCGGTCTCGTCGGACAGTAGCTCGCGAGAACTCGGCGTCAATTCTTCAAGCGCAGTCTGCCAGCGCTGCGCAACGTCGCTCGCATCCTGCATCGACGGCAGCAAGGCCTGCGTCAACTCATCTGATAGGGATAACAGCGTTTGCGCCAACGGTAGCAAATCGGTATTTCGCCTCGCGGTAAATATTTTTTTCAGCCAGGCATGCTGTCGTAACTCCGAATACAACCGCATCAACCGTTCACTACCTGCGCTGGCGATAGGAGCATTCAACGCTGGCGGTAAGGTATCAAGCAGGGCTGATAAGGTATTAATCCGCGGCGGTACAAATGCACCCGGTAGTGCGCTCGCCAGTGCCGCTCTTAACAGATGCGCGTGCGCAAATGCCGGAACGACCACTCGCCAGGCAGACAGATCACGATTATTTTCGCCTCCGCTTTCAAGCGAGGCTGCCGATAAAGCACGCGCCACTTCCGGCCAAAACGCGTTGGAAGGCGGAATAGAGTGCAACGTCAAGCGGGATTTTAATAAAGACGGTGGCAACATGGACTCACAAAAAATAAGGTGTGGATGAAGCCAGCCACGCAAGAAATCTGCGGTGCTGCTCGTTTTAGCAACAATTGTTTTGCATTTTATGCGAGCAATCGGTGAATATAAGTAAAAAATAAGCAAAAAAAGAAGATCGTAGTCTCCCCTTTTTATTAAAATCGGTTATGATTTAACGAACACCCCGCCGCAACACCATCTAATCACACCCGCAAAACTTGAAGTCCCGCACGGCGCCCCCACTTATTCATTAGAATAGGGACCCAACGCGGGATCCAACGCAGGTAAGCCGCCCAGGTGAACAGATAAGTTGACTTGGTACACAATCATTTTTTTTCCCTCTTCCAGAGGAACTCATGAGCGAAAACATTAAACATATTACCGATGCATCCTTTGAACTAGATGTGCTTAAATCAGACAAACCCGTATTGGTCGATTTTTGGGCCGAATGGTGTGGTCCATGCAAAATGATTGCACCCATTCTGGAAGAAGTCGCCAAAGAATACGACGGCAAAATCCTGATCGCCAAGATGGACGTTGATGCCAATCAGGCAGTACCTGCCAAATTTGGTATTCGCGGTATTCCAACGTTGATTCTGTTCAAAAATGGTGTTGCCGCTGCTCAAAAGGTAGGCGCTTTAGCAAAAGGGCAGTTAACATCTTTCATCGATAGCAATATTTGATGTAAACTAGTCGACATTGCGGTGGTGCGCCCGCGCCGCCGCTTATATTTTCAGAGATACAGTACAATTTAAGTACGAGTAATGTAGAGACACAGTACAAGCAAGATACTACTCACACCACGAAGTCCCCTCCCCCACCAGACAATTCCCACCCCGGGATACTCATATACTATGCATTTATCCGAATTAAAGGCGCTACACGTCTCAGCACTGCTAGAAATGGCAATTGGCCTAGACATTGATAACGCCGCGCGCTTGCGCAAACAAGAACTGATGTTCGCCATTTTGAAAAAACGCGCGAAATCAGGAGAACAAATTTTTGGCGATGGCGCGCTTGAAGTCCTGCCTGATGGCTTTGGCTTTCTGCGCTCGCCCGACGCCAGTTACATGGCGTCCACTGACGACATTTATATCTCGCCCTCACAAATCCGCCGTTTCAATTTACACACCGGCGATTCGATTGAAGGCGAGGTCCGCACACCGAAAGATGGCGAACGCTATTTCGCACTGGTCAAAGTTGACAAGGTCAACGGCGAATCACCAGAAGCGTCGAAACACCGCATTCTGTTTGAAAACCTGACGCCACTGCATCCGAACAAGCCACTTCCGCTAGAGCGCGATATGCGCGGTGAAGAAAACATTACGGGTCGCATCATCGATATGATCGCGCCTATCGGTAAAGGCCAACGCGGTTTGTTGGTGGCATCGCCAAAATCCGGTAAATCGGTCATGCTGCAACACATTGCGCATGCGATTACGACCAACCATCCCGACACTGTGATGATCGTCTTGCTGATCGACGAGCGTCCTGAAGAAGTGACCGAAATGCAGCGCTCAGTGCGCGGTGAAGTCGTCGCGTCGACTTTCGATGAACCCGCAACTCGCCACGTTCAGGTTGCTGAAATGGTGCTTGAAAAAGCCAAGCGCCTCGTTGAGATGAAAAAAGACGTTGTGATTCTGCTGGATTCGATCACCCGTCTGGCCCGTGCTTACAATACCGTGATCCCTGCTTCCGGCAAGGTATTGACCGGTGGTGTTGATGCAAATGCACTACAACGTCCAAAACGTTTCTTTGGCGCGGCCCGTAACATCGAAGAAGGCGGCTCGCTGACCATCATCGCAACGGCGCTTATCGAAACCGGTAGCCGCATGGATGACGTGATTTACGAAGAGTTCAAAGGTACCGGTAACATGGAGGTCCACCTTGAGCGTCGCCTTGCAGAAAAACGCGTTTATCCGTCGATTAATCTGAACAAATCCGGCACCCGCCGTGAAGAATTGCTAATCAAGCCAGATCAGCTGCAAAAAATCTGGGTATTGCGCAAGTTGCTGTATAGCATGGATGAAATCGAAGCGATGGAATTCATCCTCGACAAAATCAAATCAACGAAGACCAATCTGGAATTCTTCGACATGATGCGACGCGGTAACTAATCAATTGGATCAATTTGGGCCTTCGTCATAACTGATGACAATAAGCTCAAATCGAAACAATTGAAGCAAAATGTGTAAAGGGTCTGACATGCGAAAGCTTGCCGGACCCTTTTTTGTAACTGCAATCTGCTAACCAACATTTTACCAAATCGGCCTGAGGCCATGAAGAGCGGCTAAAAAACTCTTAAACCCAAGCAATTTTTTCTATTGCCTGTAGACATAATCGACCGATGAGAACAGAATTATGGAACGTGCAAACACGCAGTTTTAATTAACAAATAACTAACAGCAAGAGACCTTAAGAAGTTCAAGAATGCCATCCTCGCATTACTCGTTAAACAATATCCTCATTTGAAGATCGAAAACTCACCTCTTGGCCTCGGTATTCCCAACGGCTAAGTAAAACAACAATACTAATCTTCAACTTTAATTTTCTGGCGGAAAAAACATGACAATCACCAAGTCCAGCCCATCAAAAGTCGCTACCGTCCTGCGCGTTACCAGCGGTAACTTCATGGAAATGTTCGATTTTTTCCTCTTTGGGTTCTACGCAACGTACATCGCAAAGACCTTTTTTCCTGCGAGTGATGAATTTGCATCACTGATGCTGACTTTTATGACCTTTGGCGCAGGATTTTTGATGCGTCCTTTAGGAGCAATCATTCTGGGTGCATACGTTGACCGCATTGGCCGACGCAAAGGGTTGATCGTTACCCTCGCACTCATGGCAATCGGCACCATGCTGATCGCCTTTGTTCCTGGCTACGCCACCATCGGCTATCTGGCTCCATTTCTGGTGTTAGTCGGTCGCCTTCTCCAGGGCTTTTCTGCTGGTGTTGAACTTGGCGGCGTTTCTGTCTACCTGTCCGAAATGGCAACTCCCGGTCGCAAGGGATTTTATGTTAGTTGGCAATCGGCAAGCCAACAAGTCGCGATCATTTTCGCTGCAGCCCTCGGTTATGGCCTTCAGGTCTGGCTTCAGCCCGCTCAAATCGCTGACTGGGGCTGGCGCATCCCATTCTTTATCGGTTGCATGATCGTGCCTGTATTGTTTGTCATACGCCGCTCGCTGCAGGAAACAGAAGAATTTTTGGCCCGTAAGACGAAACCGAACATGCGCGAGATTTTGCGCTCGATGGTCGATAACTGGGGTCTTGTGGTGGCTGGCATGATGCTGGTATCGATGACAACCGTCTCGTTCTACCTCATCACCGTCTACACACCGACATTCGGTAAATCGGTGTTGAAACTCAGCACCACAGACGCGTTGGTTGTCACCTTTTGCATCGGTATCTCCAACTTTATCTGGCTCCCGATAATGGGCGCATTATCTGATCGCATAGGTCGCCGTCCTTTACTGCTGGTATTTACGGTCCTTACCATCCTCACCGCCTATCCAACCTTATCCTGGCTGGTCGCAGCACCGAGTTTTGAGCGGATGCTGATTGTTGAGTTATGGTTGTCATTTTTATATGCAAGTTACAATGGTGCGATGGTCGTAGCACTGACCGAAGTCATGCCGGTGGATGTCCGTACTGTTGGTTTTTCTCTGGCGTATAGCCTTGCAACTGCCATTTTTGGTGGTTTTACACCAGCGATTGCGACTGGCTTGATTCAAATGACCGGTAACAAAGCTGCGCCGGGTCTGTGGATGAGCTTTGCCGCCATCTGTGGTCTGATCGCAACACTGGTACTGTATCGAAAAAGTGGCAACCAACGCACATCGGCAGTAAAAGCATCAGCCTGAGTCGACAGGCGCTAACAAGGCGCTTCGTTAATCTTGCAAGATAAAAAGAAGGTAGCACTCGGGGCTGACCGCAATTTGTTGCCGGTCAGCCTATGAATTCGCTCCTCATGACTGAATCCACAGAATACATGTCGTTTTACTGTATAATCGCGTGTTTTCCACCTTGGCAAGTGATCGACAATCGGGTCAAGAAGCATGGCGACCGACGAAGTGACGATTGGCTACCGAATTTTTAGAGGCAATTATGAAAGACGGCATTCACCCAAATTATCGTGAAGTTTTATTCCAAGACATGTCTTGCGATTTTAAATTCGTCACACGTTCGACTATTCAAACACGCGAAACAGCAAACTTCGAAGGTAAAGACTATCCTCTAGTGAAGATTGAAGTTTCTTCGGAATCGCACCCGTTCTACACTGGTCAACATAAAATCGTTGATACAGCTGGTCGTGTCGACAAATTCCGTAAGAAATTCGGTACTGTTGGTTCGAAAACATCCGTCGCTGCAGGTTAATTCCTATCAGCGTAGTCGATGTTTCAAAAAGGCAGCTATGGCTGCCTTTTTTAATTTCAGCAACGCATTCCTCATCCAATGCATTGCCACTTGCAAGTGATGTCTGGCAAGGCTAGTTGAAGTCAACTGATACTGGCAAAACGTAAGCGATAGTAAGTGATGTCTCACGCAACCAGCGAATCGCTATAATTGCCAAAGACTTTCTACCCGATACGCTGTGCCCTATGCCGTTTTTGCGGCACAATACTCCCCCAACTTACTATTCTCATAAAGCCATATCGTGATGAAGCCAGTCCGCCTTCCCGCTTCTGCCACCAGCGCATTGCCACGCTGGGGATTATGGGCGCTTGGTCTACTCTATATATTGCCCGGCTTGTTTGGTCGCGACCCGTGGAAAAATGAGGATGCATCGAGCTTTGGGATCATGTGGACCATGGCGCACGGCAGCTTCAATACGTGGCTGGCACCACAAATCGCGGGTTTACCTATGCCAGGAGAAAGCCCGTTAACCTTTTGGATTGGTGCCATCTGCATCAAATTATTCGGCTGGTTATTAGGCGATCCATTGGCAGCCCGGCTGTCCACGATTATTTTCTTTTTAATTGGCTCACTATCTGTTTGGCATGCCACGTACTTGCTAGGACGCCGCAGTGAAGCGCAGCCGCTTCGACTGGCATTTGGCGGCCAACCCGAGCCAAGGGACTTTGGTCGCACGCTCGCGGATGGCGCGTTCCTCATTTATCTGGGATGTTTGGGGCTGCTATTACACAGCCACGAAACGACCGCAAAAAGCCTGCAGATGTCGCTGGTTGCCTATGCCATCTATCTCGCTGTCCGTTTGTTCGATGCGCCTGCCACCGGATCAAGTACAAAACCATCCAACACCGAAAATCCGAATTCCTTAGCACTCCATAGCGCAGCATTACTCGGCATAGCACTTGGTCTACTGACGTTGACCCGTGGTTGGGGTGTCCCGGTTGCTATCCTTGCAGGCTTAATCGGCCTTGCTCTGTTACGTCAAAAATCTATCGCCATACACCTGCTATGCGTCACTTTACCGGTCGCTATCGCGATTAGTGGCGCATGGTTCGTCGCTGGATATTATTACCTCCCCGAAGGTAATAATTACGCCTTATGGCAAGAACAAAATCTGCAGCAATTCGGCTGGCCGTCGTTACACGCTTTCGCCTATTACTTCAAATATGGCATTTGGTTCGCATGGCCCGCGTGGCCGTTCGCTGGCTGGGCTGTCTACGCCTGGCGTCAACAACGCAAAGCGCTCCATATCGCGCTACCCCTCGCATTCTTTATCAGTCTGAGCGTCATGATGTTGCTGATGCCACGGCCTGATGAAGGCGTGTTGTTGCCACTGTTACCAGCGCTCGTAATTCTGGCAGCGTTTGGCTTGCCGACCATGAAGCGTGGTGCCATTAATGCGGTTGACTGGTTCTCCGTGATGACACTCAGCACCTGCGCCGCGTTCATCTGGATCGGATGGATTGCTAAAGAAACCGGTTGGCCCGCACAAATTGCCAAAAATGCTTACAAGCTGGCTCCAGGATTCAAACCCGGCTTTAATCTGACCGCCGTCGTCATTGCCGCTCTCGGCTCAATCTGTTGGATTCTGTTGGTTAACTGGCGTCTTTCAAGACGACCGGCGGTACTCTGGCGCGCCGTAGTATTGTCATCCGGCGGCGTCGTATTATGCTGGTTATTACTGATGACACTATGGCTACCGTGGATCAACTACGGCAAAAGTTATGCCGGTGTCGCTGAGCAAATCAACACGCATTTACCAACGGTCAAACAATGTGTCGATACCAATGTGGGTCCGGCGCAACGCGCCTCGTTTGCCTATTTTGGTAGCGTCCCTTTTTCCGCTTTAAGCCAGGAGCGCTGCGACTATTTGCTTTATCAAGATAACAACAGAACCAAATCCGACGATGCCGCCATTAAACGCGCCTTTGGCGGTCGCTGGAAATTACTTTGGACCGGACGACGCCCATCGGATCGTGATGAACGTTTCCGCTTATATCAACGCGTTGGTAACTAAGCAGCCGCCCCCTACCATTAGCCGAACATACTATTAACCAACGAGCAGAACATTACACTTTCATTCCTTCATCAAGCTAAAACGCGTCTCGGCCGCTCTAACACAGTCCGCATCGCCAAGCTGGCGTGGCCCATCCTCATCGGGCAATTGGCGATTGTATTGAACGGGGTCATCGACACCGCCATGACATCACGATATTCCGCGACTGATCTCGCCGCCCTGGCGTTGGGTAGCGCGATCTATGTCAGTGTATTCGTCGGTCTAAGCGGCGTTCTGCAAGCACTTTCACCCATTATCGGTCAGTTATATGGTGGACAACGGATGGCGGAAATCGGCTATCAAGTCAAACAAGGTACATGGCTCGCCCTCTTCTTGTCGTTGCTCGGCTGCGTCGTACTACTATTTCCACAGCCTTTTTTATCAATCGCCCATGCGTCACCTTTGCTCAGTGAAAAAGCCACGCTATATCTACAAATTCTTGCGTTAGCGCTACCTGCAACACTCGGCTTTAATGTCTATTCAGCGCTCAACACTGCCGTTGCCAGACCCAAGATGGTGATGGCAATCAAACTCATCGGGGTCCTACTAAAATTTCCTCTGAACGCGTTGTTCATATTCGGTGGTTTTGGCATTCCTGCACTCGGCGGCCCGGGCTGCGCCATTGCTACGACTCTCATTGCATGGCTGATGCTATTGATTGGCTGGATGATCCTGCGCCACAATAGTTTTTACACACCATTTGCTCTGTTCCACAGCGGTTTTGTCAAACCACACTGGCGTGCACAACGTGCCTTATTAAAACTAGGCATCCCGACCGGCTTGAGCTATTTCATTGAAGTGACAGCGTTTACCTTCATGGCGATTTTTATCGCAAGACTGGGAGAGACCGCGATCGCAGGACATCAAATCACTGCCAACTTCGCCACGGTGCTTTACATGCTGCCGTTATCCATTGCAATTGCTACAGGAATCCTGGTAGCACAAGCGATCGGCGCAAAGGAGCTCGATCACGCGCAACGGATAGGCTATTCCGGGATTCGTCTGGCAGCGCTCTGTTCGGCAAGTCTGGGCCTCATCATCTGGTTGCTACGCGAGACAATTATTCGCGCCTACACACCCAACGAAACCATCATCGCAGCCGCCATGCCGCTATTTATATTCATTGGCTTCTATCAATTATTCGATGCGATACAGTGCAGTACCGCTTTTGTTTTACGCGCCTATAAAGTCGCCATTATTCCGACGATTATTTACGCGTTTTCGCTGTGGGGAGTTGGCTTGGTATCCGGCTACATTTTGGGCCTGAATCCGTTCGGCATAAGTCCTCCCGCCTTGCATGGCGCATCGGGATTCTGGATGGGAAACAGCGCAAGCATTGCCTTGGTCGCCGTAAGCCTGCTGTTTTATTTACACACAGTGCAGCGCCGTGCCAAACAGCAACGGCTTTAATTTCACGCAGCAAAATGGCGAAAAATATCGCGTTAATCATTTATCCGATAAAAAACCTATTTGATTGCTCAAAGCTATTGATCTGACGCACCAAATAAGTCATAATGCTGCACGCGTTGCCGAGATGGCGGAATAGGTAGACGCACGGGACTCAAAATCCCGCGCTGTAAGGCGTGCCGGTTCGATTCCGGCTCTCGGCACCAAGAAACATAGTAGTAGGTCAGCATAAAGCGTCGCAAACCAAGTAAACACTGGTTCTGCGACGTTTTTGCATTCCGGCCTAAAATCTTAAAATATTCCTAAGAATTGTTTTTTTACTTTAATCTCTTACGAAAATATCATGTAAAGATTGCGAATGACTAGCGTCACCCTGGAGCAAACCATGCATGAAATTTATAACGTTCAGGTCTATAAATCGCCCATGTGCCTTCGCAATCTACATTCATTACCTGACGCCGTGGTGCAGCACTTTCAGCCGCAATTTCTAGGTATCCCAAGATCGTTGATCAGGCGCTTTCATGAATATTCTTGATCAAACTTTAAATAAGATTGATCGAGCGTGCTGCAAATGGCCATTAGTGGGAATGATCCAGATACCGCAAAGTCGAGATGCGTACTAGGTCGCAGATCAAGCCAGTGTCCAAAATGCATGTTTGTTTAGCCCTGCACCTCAATCGGAATTCTCTTACGCTTTCCGTCATGTTACTCACTCGGGAACTTTGGCTGCCTCATCAGCATCGCATCTTCCACTCCGCTCACTTCCTGGATTTTCTTCAATAGTCGCCGGCATGTGCGCATTTCCCTTGAGTTTGCTAGCTCTGTTGCAGTATTAAGGGAACGCTCAATTTCGATCATGCGTAGTAAGTTGCTATTGAGTTGATGCGTTAATTCGAATGACTCCAGCGCCAATTCTTCCAACTCAAGAAGCTGATCTGACTTACTTTCAAATAAGTGCCGATAATGAATATGGCGCAGTTTTCGTTTGATTGTTTTAACTATCTCTGGGAGTAATAAGGTGCGCATTTCGCTCCTCCCCGATATACCCCCGACACGAAGGTCAGGGGCAAATAAGTTAATCACATACAACCATTAGATCGCTACAAAATGTTCACTTCGATTCTTCGCGGTTTGGCTTGTTCGAGCTTCGGCATGTGAAGCGTCAGGACTCCGTCATTAATGGATGCAGCAATTTGCGCCGCATCCAGTTCGCGGCTTAAAGTAAAAGTGCGCTTGTAATGTGCCGCCCGAATTTCGGCATAGACTGGCGCTACGGTTTCCCCCTCTCCTAAAGTTAAGGCGCCCTCAATGATTAGCAGGTCCGCATCTACTCGAATCGCTAGGTTTTCTTTGGTGACGCCTGGCAAGTCGGCTGTGAGCGTGATGCCATTTTCATCCTCGATTACATCAACGAGCGGAAATAAGGATTTTTCATCGTTGATATTGGACTTGTACTGCGCTAGTTCTTGTTTGGTATCCATGTCGAATCCTCCTCTCGATAACAATCGGTTAAATAACGTTATGCACTTCGATGCGGCGGGATTTCGTAGATTCTCGCTTCGCAATGACGACACGCAGCACCCCGTTTTTGTACGTAGCATTGACATGCTCGGCGTCTACATCTTCTGGCAGGCTAATGACGCGTTTAAATGCGCCATTGAAACGCTCACGAGCATATATGCTCAGTTTTTCCTGCCGGTCCGCGGGCACCGCGCTTTTGCGTTCACCTGCGATGATGAGCAGCCCTTTATCGACGGTGAGTTCTAGTTTAGAGGTATCAATCCCGGGTGCTAATGCGTAGATTTCTATGGCGTCATCAGTAGTGCACATATTGATGGACGGAAACGTGCCACGACGTACCGCACGAATACTGGAAGGCGAATCTACCACCCCAAAAAATTGTTCAAACTGGCGTTGAATATCGCCAAGCTCAGAAAATAAATTATTGGGAAATTGCATAGAAGACGAGAACATGATGCATCCACTCCTTTCCATTTATCAGAAAATAAATACGAAAGATTCGCTTACGACTATCGCGGAACTCTCGACCGATTGGCAAATTATCCGCTACTACGCGGATAATTCCTCCACCGCTTCCAATATAGGATCCACCTAAACGCGTTTCAAGACCCCCTATTTCAAATATGTAGCTGTTTGGACACTTGTCCATTTAAGCTTTTTATTTAAAAATTTCGCTCGCTTCTAAAGACGGCCATACCTTCGCCGGTAGCGGTTTTTTGCGCCTATGATCATTGGTAAAGGGCTGTTGAAAAAACGAGAGGAATGAGACGATAGTTAATTACTGTCTCCCAACCTGAAGGTGCAAGGAATTTTTTAATCAATAACAAAGTTTTATAGATTTACTATAAGGTAAGCCTCATATTTGCATCCGTTTAGGGTGCGGTTCCCTTGGGAAAGTTGCAAAATGGCAAATAACAATAGTATGTATAGGCCTTGATTCGAACTAACATTAGCCCTCGTCAATTTGTGTTAAAGGTTGAGCATGAAACTCTCAACTCGAGTAAGGCCCATTAGTTACCTCAAGAATCACACCAAAGCAATTATTAGGGCCATTGTGGGAAATCCTGAGCCTGTGTCACCCAAAATGGCGAAGGGAAGCTGACCATCCTGTCCGTGAAAAATTTTGAAGAACAATAAGAAACGCATGCGTATGCTTGCATTGAGCAAAGTCATCCCTGTTTTTGTTCAAAGCCAGAAATACTTCAACACACAAACGCATCAACGGCCTATCGAATGTCAATCCGATAGGCCGTCGTTTTTTTTAAACGCAGTTCTTTGGGTCTGCGTAATCAGCAACGCATCACAGTAATATTGTCCGACAGTCGCCTCACTTACTGAATGAAAGTTTGGCCCCTAAGATTGGAAGCAAACCATGCATAGACGGCGCATCGCCAAACAATACTGCGCCAAAAACTTTGCTGACCAGATAAAAATACCTGAATCAATGCTTAGTATCGGGTTTATCCATACCATCTTTGTCCATACCCTCTTTATCCATCGTGCTTTTATGCATCTTTTTCTTCATTGTCTTCTTTTTCGTCGTTGGATTGGCCATTGAACCGTTGTCCATCGCGCCGCTCGAGGATGCATCTGTCCCCATACTGCTATTTGGCATTGCAGGTGCGTTTTGAGCCATCACTGCGCCTGAACCGAAAGCCATCAATACTGCAAGACTCATAAGATATTTCTTCATTTATCGCTCCAATATAAAAACGCACACTACGAGGTGCAAACCGTCGGAGAATCATTAATATTGTGTTTCACCGAAAAAAGTAGACTCCTTGCTCAGCACCGCACACCGCGTAGCGATAGAAAAGTCACTGAATAACTTAATGATCTTTGCCGCTGAATAATTTGGAAATCAAGTAACCGGCAGCCAAGGCCATACCAACCGCTACAACCGGACTGGTGCGGACATATTGGCGTCCAGTATCCGCAAATCGTTGATAGGCAGCACTCAGTTCGCGCGTGTGTTGCGTAAGCGACTCTGTGGCGTCGGTCAGTGCGCTGGATACTTGGTCGACACTCGTGTGTGCACCATTTGCCATGCGATCAATGGCTGGCCGCACTGTGTCGGAAGCCTTATCAATCGCACTGTGAAGGTCCGCACTCTTCTCTTTAACCATGCCATTAATACCGTCACCAGTTTGGTCTACAACCTTGGTAAGCTCTGGCGTTGTGTCCATGATCTTCTCCAATATTAAAAAAATAAGATGGCATAGGTCGCGTAATTAGTCGGCTCTTAAAAGCCCACGATGGCGTAATAAAAAACGTGTCGTCTTTTAGTGCCGTAGTAGCACTTTAAGAAGCACTGCAACAGGCGCTTTAATACTCAGCAGATACTTGTGTATTAGGTATGGCATCAGATGACTTTTTCTGTTGGCCCAACTTCGTGACAGGTTTCTGGCTCCTGTATAGGTTGATGTTTGCCAGATACACATCGGGTAAATGTCACATCAACTCTCGCATCGCTGCGCTCGCACACTGTTCCCATCTTTTGTTGCGGACGCGTGATGCAAAGCCCTCACCTCACTTACTGTGACAAATCATAATAGATTACCGAATGATCACTATCAGCTAAACACTGATACTTAAGTAGGAGTTCGATAAGGATAAGGTAGGAGATTTGGTGAAAATCGCGGTAACGTGCCGACATTCAAGAGCGGATTGTGCATTTGATGTCAGTAATGCGCCTTACTCACATACGAGACCAGCCATCGCGGAAAAAAATAGGACGATGAGTGACAAATTACATCGGTGATGACAATAGGTGCGGCGCCCTGCAAAGTAACCCTTTGCAAAGTATGAGAATGAAGCCGTAAAGCGATGTACGAGCAACTTTTTCAAATTTGACAATTAAGCATAAAAAGTAGAATAAAAACAAAAAAAGTCATGCTGATTTAAAAATCAGCATGACTTAATTTACCGTCGGTAACGCAGTTACTCAATACAAGTAAAATAAAAGCGCCAACACCGTCATTGACTACAAATTGGAAGAACAAACTCCGCCCGGGGCTAGCAAGCGTTGTGCGCTTTCTTCGTCGTATTCATATTCGCGCAAAATCTCCGCACTATGCTCACCCAATCCCGGTGGCAAGCGTGTGACATCCGGTGGCGAAGCGCTCATGCGTAAAGGATTGCGTCCGATCAACAATTTACCTTCAGTCGGATGCTCTTGCACACTCCAGAAATCGACACTCTTCAAATGAGGATCTTCACGCAGGTCTTCAATGCTGTTAACTGGGGAGAACGGAATATCTTCCGGCGTCAGCAGACGTAACCATTCGGCATTGGTTTTAAGGCCTATCTGACGCTCAATCTCATCCCATACTGCACGGAAATGTTGCTGACGCGAGGCGAACAGCGTAAAACGCGGATCGTCCATTATTTCCGGCGCACCTGCCAACTCAAAGAACCGCCGCCAGTGCGAATCCGAATACGGCAGCAAAGACAAATAGCCATCAAGCGTTTTATATGGTCGGCGGGCCGCAGCCACTACGGGCGCATATCCCATGTCACCGATTGGCGGCTCAAAAATATGCCCCCATTGGTGTTCGATCATATTGAACGAGGCCATGGTTTCAAACATCGGCACTTCCACTTCCTGACCTTCTCCAGTGCGCAGACGGTGCATCATCGCGAGCACGATCGCATAAGCCGCATGGACGCCACTAATTTTGTCAGCGACAATTGTCGGGATGTAACGTGGCTGTCCTGCGACTACCTCCTGCAACATTGCCAGACCTGACGCAGCCTGAATAATGTCATCATAAGCAGGACGTCCACCATACTCACCATCGTCGCCATAACCGGTAACGTGGCAATACACCAGACCCGGATGGGTTTTGGCGAGCGTGGCGTAATCAAGCCCAAGGCGAGCGGCTGCCGGTGTGCGCATTGAGTGCAACAGCACATCCGTTTTGGCTAATAAGCGATGCAGGATTTCGCGCCCTTCCGGACGCTTCAAATCGACCACAATACTGCGCTTGCTACGATTACTTGTCAGAAAAAATGCGCCCATGCGCGGCGAACGGCGCGGTCCGATTGAGCGGGTTAAATCGCCTTCCGGTGGCTCAAGCTTGATCACATCGGCACCCATATCGCCGAGATACTGTCCCGCCACAGGGCCAAATACCATCGATGCTATTTCGAGTACGCGGATACCGTCAAGTGGCCGCTTTTTGGTAGAATTTTTCATGGTCTACAGCACCGCAACGGGAGCGAGAGGACTACCGGTAGCGCCAACAATCGGCAGCGCGCTGGCAACGAATAAGAACGCAAAACGACCGCTGGCAACCAGTGGATCAAGCATTAGGCCTTCCAACAGCGGCACGCCAAAATCGCGGATCAGTAATTGATGTACCGGAAATACTGTTCCCTTTGCAAACGGCAACACTTCTACCGCGAAGTTATCCGCACCCACCACTGCAACCTCGCGCTCAGCCAACCAGCGTCCAGCTTCGACGTCAATACCCGGCTCAACGTCAAAGGAGACATTCTTCACGCCTTTTTGCGATTCCAGCCAACCTGTGCGCAGTAATACTGCATCGCCCTGCTCTATCTGAAGACCGGCCAAAGCGGCAGCGGCTTCGAGGTCGGCGCGGCTGATCACCTCGCCCGGAACCAATACGCGTCCTTTTAAACGGACCAGATCAAGCAACACACCGCGCGTGACGATAGGTGGCATCTTTTCGACGCCTAATTTAGAAGCGCCGGTAGTGCTGCGAATAGTGTCGCTGGAAAAGCCGTTATACAGCTCGTCGTCATACCAGGCGTGGCACAACGCATCCACGTGAGTACCGATATGCAATGGCATGATGACTGAGTCTTCAGCAAACTGGAAGCCTTCAGGACGCCCCGCGCCCGCAGCATAATCACCACCATCACGGCCCATAAAATGTTGCAAACCACAACGATGAGCAGGCACCGGCGTCTTTGACGATAGCAATTGTGCAAGACGTAATACTTCACCTGTCTGCACCAATCCGGTGGCGCGGCGCACCTGATCCGGTCCGATAAAATTCAGCGCGCCACGTTCGTCGTCGTCGCCCCAGCGCTTCCATGTATTTTCAATCATCGTATTCTTTCTTCAAGTGAGGGTGGTTGGCGCAACGCGCCACTACAAATTCATTAAGGCCGGTAACCCAAGCGTACCGACAAGCGCCGTGCCGCATCGCTCAAACGCGCTACCGCCGGATCATCCGGAGTAAAACACACTGCTGCGCCCATCATCGTCAGCGCCAGCACAATCGATCCCGAAGCATCGAATACGGGCGCACTGACAGCGTTCACGCCCAGATCATTGATATCGGTCATGATCGCATCATCTATCGCCCCCAGCCGGCGTTCGCGCACCAACGCCAAGTGTTCTTCCACCGCTGCACGGGTGTTGAATGGTGCATCGGGAATATGTTGTACCGCGGCGATTTCTGCGTCCAGATAGCGTGCTGTCAACTGCGGCGCTGAAAAGGCAGCAAACACTTTGCCGGTAGCAGAACCCAGTAACGGTAACACCATCCCGCAACGCAAGCGCACATCAAGCGGTTGGCGTGCTTCTACCCACCAGATGAGGGTCGGGCCAAGGTTGCCCCAGACGCCTAAACCGACAGTTTTATCTGTTTCACGATTCAACTCTTCCAGACAAGGCCGCGCTAACTGAACAGCGTTCAATGTGGCGACGTTACCGGAGCCCAAGTCAGCGTTGGGCGCATGCGGATGTACGACCATGTATTTGCCCGCGCCAAAAGCCAGCGGCTTGCGCGAGGTCCCGAGAATGCGATCAACACGGCCTAGAAAAAGCAAGTGGTCGCCGCCCGGATACGTGGCTTCAGTGCTGCATTCAAGATATGCCGAGCAACCATCAATGAGCGGCAAGCCATCGATGCCCGGCGTGATAGCGATCCCCTCAAAACGACCGGGGCCGGATTTAGCGAAGCGATTAGAGACATCGACTTGCTCTTCCGATAATATATTGACGACAAACCGTTTCGTTTTGCTATACACAGGAAAACTGGTCGCATTGGTACGCACGCTCCAGACGATAAGCGGTGGATCGAGCGAGACCGAATTGAACGAATTGACCGTCATGCCGATTGGTGCACCGTCCTCATCAAGCGCCGTGATTACCGTCACGCCAGTGACAAAGGCTCCAAGGCAACGGCGCAACTCGGCTGGATCAATGGGTGACACTTGCGCCGACACTTGCGGCGATGCTAACAAAGAATCACTCATGGAGGCTGGTATCTTTCAATGGAATAGAGGGTTCGGAAAGCGCACGGCGAAAGCCGGCTTTGACCACATTTGCAACCAAAGGGTCGCTTCCCACCAAAGGCAAACGTGCGATCTCGAATCGGTCGGCAACCCAACCACACAAGCCACGCCGGAAGGACATGACGCAAACAATAAAGATCGCGCCCTGAATCATTGTGACCCATGATCCAAAACCGGCAAGGTAAGTGCTAATCACCACTAACACGAAAGCCCCGATAATCGGACCAAACAGCGTACCTACGCCGCCAACCAACGTCATCAGAATCACATCGCCAGATACTGACCAGTTAACATCGTTGAGTGTCGCAAGCTGAAACACCAGCGTCTTGGTCGCACCGGCTAGTCCAGCCAGCGCAGCCGACAAGACAAACACCAGCAACTTAATCCGCTCAACCCGATAACCCAACGAAATAGCCCGCGGTTCATTTTCACGAATTGCCTTGAGTACCTGACCGAATGGCGAATGCACGACGCGATAAATCAGCGCGAAGCCACCGATACAGATCGCCAGCACGGTGTAATACATCGCCAAGGGTTGGTTGAGGTTAATGACGCCAAAAAGATGACCGCGCGGGATCGCCTGAATGCCATCTTCGCCACCAGTAAAACCACCAGCCTGTAAATAGAAGAAATACAGCATTTGGGCCAACGCTAACGTCACCATCGCGAAATAAATACCTTGACGTCGAATCGACAGCCAGCCGAACACCACACCTAGTACCGTCGCAGCCAGTGTGCCAAGCACAATCCCAACCTCCGGATTAATGCCCCAATACTTCATTGAGTAGCCGGTTACGTAGGCCGCAGTACCAAAAAACGAAGCATGCCCGAAGGACAGCAAGCCGCCATAACCGAACAGCAAATTGAACGCTGCAGCAAGCAACGCAAAACACAAGGCCTTCATCATAAAGACCGGATAGAGCCCGATAAAAGGACTCACCAGCGCAAGCAGCAACATCAAAGCGGCGATGATCAGTGGCGCATTTTTTTGTGCAAGATCGGATTGCATCAACGCTTTTACATTCGACACCATCATGCAGTCCTCCCAAACAACCCGGCAGGCTTGATCAGCAATACCAGCGCCATAATTACGAAGATCACCGTACTGGAAGCCTGTGGATAAAATACCTTGGTCAAACCTTCCGCCAAACCGAGCGCAAAGCCGCTGAAAATCGCCCCGACGATTGAACCCATGCCACCGATCACGACGACTGCAAACACCACAATAATAGTGCTGGTTCCCATCATCGGGCTGACCTGATAAATAGGTGCGGCCAACACGCCACCCAATGCAGCCAAACCCACACCAAAACCGTAGGTCAGCATCATCATGCGCGGCACGCGCACGCCAAAGGCTTGAACCAATGATGGGTTTTCAGTGGCCGCGCGCAAGTAAGACCCTAGTTTGGTTTTCTCAATCATCAGCCAGGTAGCACCACATACCACGATAGAAAAGATGAAGACCCAGGCGCGATAAGTAGGTAAATACATAAAGCCTAAATGATGCCCGCCCTGCAACAGCGCGGGAGTGGCATACGGCAACCCGGCCGCTCCGAATAGTTGGCGAAAAGCACCCTCAATCAACAGCGCTGTACCGAAAGTGAGTAACAAACCATACACATGGTCAAGTTGTTGAATATGGCGTAACAAATAGCGCTCAATCAGCATTCCGCTCGCACCGACGATAAGTGGCGTCAACACCAGCGCCATCCAATAATTTAGCCCGAGAAAGTTGAGTAACAACCACGCACAAAACGCACCCATCATATATTGCGCACCATGCGCGAAATTGATGATGTTCAGCAAGCCAAAGATAACCGCCAGACCAAGGCTGAGCATGGCATAGAAGGCACCGTTGATAGCACCGATCATTAATTGCCCAGACAGTGCCTGCACGGAAACACCAAAGAATTCTGTCATAATTTACATACTCAAATAATTGTGAATGTTGGCCACCGTCGTCGGATCAGCGATCTCGGCTGCAGCAATATGATCAACTACACGACCATCTTCAATCACGTAAAATCGTTCTGACACACTGGCGGCGAAATTGAAATTTTGCTCGACCAGAACGATGGTGTAACCCCGCTCTTTAAGCTTCTGAATTGCATGACCGATTTGTTCGATGATGACCGGTGCCAGACCTTCAGTTGGTTCGTCCAGTAATAGCAAATCTGCGCCCGTGCGCAAGATACGTGCAATGGCCAGCATTTGTTGTTCGCCGCCGGACAATTTGGTTCCTTGACTGGCGCTACGCTCGGCCAGATTAGGAAACAATTGGTGGATTTCCGCCAGCGTCATACCACCCGCCTTAATGATCGGTGGCAGCATCAGATTTTCTTGCACCGTCAAGCCAGCAAAAATGCCGCGCTCTTCCGGACAATAGCCGATACCCAGACGCGCAATCTGATCCGGCGATGCGGCAATTAATTCGCTACCGGAAAATGTAATCGCGCCTTCACGTCGCCGCATCAATCCCATGATCGAACGCAGCGTACTGGTCTTGCCAGCGCCGTTGCGTCCAAGCAAAGTAACGGTTTCGCCGCGTTGCACAGTCAGGTTAATGCCATGCAAGGCCTGCGATTCGCCGTACCAGGCACGCAGATTATCAATGGCCAGTAAATCCGGTTGGGGAGATAAATCAGGCATGCGCTGATCCCATGTAAGCACTACGCACCAGCGGATTCGCAGACACGACGGCATACGGGCCTTCGGCCAATATTTTGCCGCGCGCCAGCACCGTAATGGTGTCCGACAAATCGGCCACTACTTTTAAATTGTGTTCCACCATCAAGACCGTACGACCAACCGCAACCTTTCGAATCAGACTGGCGATGCGCGCGATATCCTCATGACCTAGTCCAGCCATTGGTTCATCCAGCAACATCACTTCTGGATCGAGCGCCAACGTGGTCGCTAATTCGAGCGCACGCTTACGGCCATATGACAGATCGGCTGCTCGCACATCACGCCATCGCGTTAAACCCACCGCCTCAAGCAACTCGTCGGCACGCTCATACAATGCCGCAAGTGTCTTGTCAGAACGCCAGAATTGGTAGCTAACTTGCAGCGGGCGCTGTAACGCAATCCGTACATTGTCACGCAAACTAAAAGCCGGGAAAGTGGAAGAAATCTGAAACGAGCGCACCATGCCGCTCTGCGCTACCAAGGCCGGGTCGCGTCGGGTGATCTCTTCACCTTTGAAAAATATTTGTCCACCACTAGCGGGCAAAAAACGTGTCAGTAAATTGAAGACCGTAGATTTACCCGCACCATTAGGACCGATCAGCGCATGGATAGATCCCTTGCGCACTTTCAAATCGACTCCACCAACCGCGATAAAGCCGCGGAAGTCCTTGGTCAAGCCACGTGTTTCGATGATCGTACCAGTCACTTTACCCGCCCCATCAAGCCATCAAATTGTCACGGAAGCTGTCGCCTTCATAAGCAGTGCGGAACACGCCACGGCTTTGCAGGATTGGCACGACCTGATCAACAAAATCTTCAACGCTATCAGGATTGGTCGTCGGACTCAGGTTAAAGCCGTAGCAACCGGTTTCGCGCCAGGTACGCTCCATTTCATCAGCCACTTGTTCCGGCGTACCGATCACTTGAGGAATGGCCACCGACAAGGCCCAGGTTGTTGCTGCCTGACGCAATGTCACCGCCTTGCCATCCGCACCGGTCACCGTCGCCGCCATCAATCCGCGTGAAGCCTGGGTTTCCATTTCCGCCAATGGACGATCTGGATCAAGCTGGCTCAGATCGATACCGAACACGCCCGAGAGACGCGCAAGAATGGCATCCAGCGGAATCCGCTCAGCCAATTCTTCAGCACGTTGACGCGCTTCAAGTTCGGTACTGCGCACGATCGGTTGCAGGCCAAATAACACCTTGCATTCTTTACCCTTGCCTTGCTCCGCAGCGGCAGCGCTCAATTGCAGCATGCTCTTTTTCATCCCTGCGATATGCGATTGAATCGCAAAAATCACTTCAGCGTGTTCCATCGCAAACTGCAAACCACGTCCCGATGAACCAGCCTGAAACAACAATGGCCGACCGTATGACGATGGCAACGTCGGCGCAACCGCTTTGCAATTTAGAAAACGACCTTGAAAATCAACGACATTGATTTGTTCGGGATCAGCAAACTTGCCAGTAACGTGGTTCTTCAATATCGCTGCATCGGGAACGCTATCCCACAAGCGGTAGCAAATTTCCATAAATTCGTCGGCTTGGTCATAACGCTCGTCATGACCCAATGCGCCAAGACCATTAGCCTGATGTTCTGCTGCGCTGAAACCGGATACGATGTTCCAGCCAACGCGACCACGACTCAAATAATTCAAAGTCGAAATGCGACGGGTCGCCAGATAAGGCGTCGTACCAGTGGTCGACAACGTCACACCAATACCGAGGTGTTTAGTCGCCGCAGCCATCACCGCTACCAAAGGCATCGGATCATGATTGGGCCATGATGCACCGTATTCTACTGATGGCTTGACGCTACTTTTATAGACCGCATGTGTGGCTGGGCTATCGGCAAAAAACACGCCATCAAAACAACCGCGCTCAAGCGTCTGGGCCAGATTCTGCCAATAGGCAAAATCTTGCAAGCCATCTAACTGCCCATCCTTCGGATCGGTCCAACTAAGCAGAGTATGCGTACTGGCGCTGTGTATCAGCATTTGCATCAAGTGCATTTTCGAAGACATTGGACTTCATCCTTGGAACAAAAAATAAATAGGCTAGTCAGCAAACGACAGAGCTGAGCAGAGTAAAGCTATCGAATCAGCGATTGCAGATAATCATCGCCCAGACCGACTTCACGACAATACTTGGCGTACCGATCGAGGCGCAAAAACACATCATCGTAGTCAGTCGCATTACCTTCTTCATCCAGATACACGAGCGGGCCATGAACGTGAAACAACGCGGTCATCTTGCCAGCTTCCGGATCAATATAAAGAGTATGGATGTGACCCGGTGGCTCATAAACAAAACTACCGGCACGTGCAACCCAGTCGTACTCGCGATAGCCCCACGCGCCATCAAGCGTCCAACCGGTTACTGGCGAAGCATGACGGTGGCGCTGAATAGTGCCCTGACCTTCAGCCTTCAGAATACTGATCCAACCACCATTCGAGACATCAAACAGGATCGGACGAACCTTGCCCAATTTACCTAGGGGATACCATTTGTTATCGTCAATCATGACGTCCGGCGAAAACATTTCCGGACGTGTAAAAGGTGATTCTGGAATATTAATTGGTTTGTTACTTTTAATATCACTCATCAGATACTCCCTGGTTTAACGAGTGGGCAACCACCCGCCGACATTGGACGCCAAGCCTGATCCGGGCCGAGCTTACGTTTGATCTTGTACAAATCCCACTCGCCTTTGCTCTCTTCCGGAGACTTGACTTCGAATAGATACACATCACTGACAACGCGACCGTCAGCACGAATGCGCGCATTGGTCAGCACGTCATCGCTGATCGGCAATTGTTTCATACGCTCAACTACGACACGACCAGAACGTTTGGCTTCTGCAGCGCCCACATCGGCAACTGCTTTCAAATAATGTGTCACAGCGGAATAAGCGCCAGCCTGGCCCATGTTCGGCGGTACACCCTTAGTGTTAGGCGTTATACGTTTCGAGAAAGCACGCGATTTGTCGCTCAAATCCCAATAAAACGATTCCGTCAGGACCAGACCTTTGGTGACTGGCAAACCCAGTGCTTTAATATCTTGCAAATAAATGATCAACGCAGCCATCCGCTGACCACCTTTGGTCAGTCCAAATTCGTTTGCTTGCTTGAGGCAGTTGAGCAAGTCATTACCGGCCAACGCCAACGCCACAACTTTTGCGCCGGAAGCTTGTGCCTGCAACAGAGCGGACGCAAAATCGGTCGTGCCAACTGGCACCGCGACTTCGCCCACCACTTTGCCGCCTTTAGCGATGACTACGGCAGCGGTGTCGTCGCGTAAGGCTTTGCCAAATACATAGTCGGCACGGATGAAAAACCAACTTTCTCCAGCGCCCTTTTCGATCATTCCGTTACCCATGCTGGTCGCCAGCATCGCAGTATCGAAAGTCCAATGGGTCATATTCGGGGTGCAATTGACGCCGCTGAGAGAAGCGGAGCCGACGTTATTGGCAAGCATCACTTTGTCACGCTCACGCACTAAATTATTGACGGCTAAAGCGATTGCGGAATTATTAAACTCCATCAGTGCATCAACGCCCTGATCAAGCCACTGGCGCGCAATGGCAGCGCCAATATCAGGTTTATTCTGGTGATCCGCTGTAAGGATTTCGACATTCAAACCACGGCTTCCCGCGATTTCAGCAATCGCCTGACGCGCACAAGCGATTGAACCGACGCCACCAAGATAACTATAAGGACCAGATGCATCTTGCAACATGCCGATACGAATCAAAGGTTTAGACTGTGCTCTTGCGATCATTGGCGCTAAAGAAACTGCTGAAAGCGCTGATAGTCCAGCTATCACGGTACGACGATTCACCATCTTTAATCTCCCTGGTTTACCACCCTGTTCCGGTATCCAAACCGCATAATTTTCGAGCGATTCCTGATGCCTTACAGGCTGATATATACTTAATAGAATTGTTATCTACCCGATGGTATAGCATTTTTACTGACGTCGCAACTTTTTTGATAAGCGTTTGAATGATGATTATTCATGCTGTAAATCAGCCATAAATCACGTGCGCCAAGCCCACACTTAAGCACACGGAAGCGAGACCATTTCAGGCAAAACAGAGATATAAAATTGAGTGAAGCAAGGAAAGAAATACAGACAACGACTAGGTAAACATCACGTCGAAAAATTGAAACAAAAAAATCAGACCAACAAAAACAAATGGCCCCGCTCAAGCTGAGAAGGGCCATCGGATATGACATATTCCAAATAATTCTGAAACAAGCCAAAAAAGGTTTTAAATAAACCCACCAACTCAAGACTTACGCAAAATCGTCCCAGCAAGGCGTGCCAACGAAGACAGTACGATAGTACCGGCCACATTGGTGGCTAGGAAAGCACAACGCCGCTGGGGCGGTTTTTCGTAGGTCCGGCGTTAGAAGGAGTGGCGCATGCCGATAGCCGCTGCTCTGATGGTCGAACCGTAAGGTACGACGCCAGCAGTAGCAGAGGTGATCGTAGACACCAATGGACCGTTTGCAGTCGCGCTATTCTTAGTCTGACCATAGTTAGCGTACAAAACAGTGGTTTTCGAGAACGGATACTCATAAGTCAAACCGAGTACAGTACCGTGACCGTCTGGTGTGCCATTTTTATAGATGTAATCGATTCTGTCGATAGAAGGAATGAAAGTACCTGTACCGACCGGAATACGTGCGCCGATCCAGTATGAATGCTGACGACTCCAGGTATAGGCGTAAGCTGCCGCACCGGGCGCACCAACGGTCGCAGCCGGGCTCAAATTAGCAAAATTGCTTGGTCCGATGAATTGATAAGCGCCAAGAAATACCTTAGCAAAATCGAAGGTATAAGAACCACCGGCGATTTGCTCACTCACCCACTCAGGCTTAGCAGTTGCAAGAATACTATCTTGCGCCTGACGCAGACGGGTAGCCGACAAACTCAATGACAACGGACCATTGTCGTATGTCACGCTAGGGTTGATCAATTGGCCTGTATTGCGCGTATTTTCATCACCAGCTGCCAACATCAACTTAAATGTCAGACCGGAAGTTTTAAATGTTCCCAACAAAGAGTTGTTTACACGGGAAGTCGACTGCCATGTTCCACTAGTTGCGGTCGCACCAATAGTCGGATAGATAGCATGGTTGGTTGCCGTTGTCGCGTTACCAAAGTACAGACCATACGATGGATCGATCGCAGCAAAGATGACGTCGATCGGCGCATATTGACGACCTGCAGACAGAGTCCAGTTAGAACCAGCCAAACCAACCCATGATTGACGACCAAACAACACACCACCCTGCTGACTAGCACCGGTATCCGCACCAAAACCAGCCTCAAGCACGAAGTTAGCGCTCAGCCCGCCACCAAGATCTTCGGTACCACGGAAACCCAAACGACTCGCTGGACCAACGCCAGAATCTTCACGCAGGATATGCGCTGAATTTACACCGACTGAACCGCCCGGTTTTGTCGTGCCGCCGATTGTACTCACCGATACAATCGCTGCATCTACGTTACCGTAAATGGTCACGCTGGAATCGGCTTGTGCTACGCCGAAAGGTGCCAATATGGCGATTGCAGCAACTAATTTTTTCATTTGTGATGTCCCGTGATCATTTCGTTTTTATATTTAACAGTGCTATCTCTTGAAGACCACACTCAATTCGATGATTTCATACTCACTTATGAGCTTCTTGCGTAAACTAGCTAAAGCGGAAAAAAGAGGATCAACTTTGCCTAATGTGTAGTTTTTTTGAGCTAGGTTGGCACGCTTAATTTAATGCAGGAAACTGTTATTTCAATTAGCAGTTGAGCCCCAGTTTAATTATTTTTTTAATCACTTTTCCGTCCGATAAACTTGTCTCAGTTTGGATGCAGTTCAGTTGGGATCTTTTTGGGTGGTGTTAGTAAATAATGCTAATTCGACTTATTTCTGGCGATCCCGGCATTGATGCAAAATGCACCGTACCGGGCCCCAGACTCTCCATTCACTAATCACGTACAGGCGACGTGAAATCAGAAAAAATTTGTTGCGCTTCTACGAGCGTTGTTTTAAATCACACCAGTTGTCAACTACAGGCCGCTTTTAGCCAAACTTCTAGTCAACCTTACAGTCCCATATACGAGCGCTGGATATCAGGGTCTTGTAACAAGTCCTTACCACTCGCAATCTTGAGGATACGACCGTGCTCAATGATGCAACCGCGCTGACACATGCGTAGTGCATTGCCGACATTCTGCTCCACCAACAACACAGAAATCCCTTTTGTTGCCACCAGTTGGCTGACAATCTCAAAAACTTTATCAACCATGATCGGCGCAAGCCCGAGTGAAGGCTCATCCAACATCAGCAGTTTCGGCAATGCCATCATCGCGCGGGCGACTGCACACATCTGGCGTTCGCCACCGGAGAGGCGGCCAGCAAGTTGGGTGCGGCGTTCAGCCAGCAAAGGAAACAACGTCATGACCTCGTCCAGCGACTGCGCCATGCGCGCCCGCGCCTTTGGATGGTAAGCGCCAAGTTGTAGATTCTCCAGCACGCTCATGAAGGGAAACAAACGACCGCCTTCAGGCACCATGACCAGACCACGTTCCGCTGCTGCATGGGCGGGCAGGTTAGTGATATCTTGCCCATCAAACATAACCCGGCCGGAATGCGCTTTCAAATGACCGGTAATCGTGAGTAGCAAAGTCGTCTTGCCAGCGCCATTGGCACCAACGACAGAAACAAATTCACCCTGTCCGACATCCAGCGTCATGCCATGTAACACCGGCAGTTCCGAATATCCGGAACATAGCGCTTCGACCTGAAGAATAGCGTTGGTCATTGTTGATCTCCCAGATACGCTTTAATAACTTCGGGTGAACTGAGAATCTGCTCGGCGCTGCCTTCTGCGATCATCCGTCCGCGGTCTAATACCACCACCCGATCCGAGAACGCACGCACCACTTTCAGGTTGTGTTCGATGATCAAAAAAGTCAGTCCATTCGCATGCAAATCCTGCAGCAATTCGATGACTTGACCGACTTCACTTTGATTCAGACCTGCCATGACTTCATCGAGCAGCACCAGTTCCGGTTCAAGCGCCAGCGCTCGCGCCACTTCCAGTCTGCGTCGCTCACTCAGTGTCAGGTCGCCCGCGCGTCGCAATGCATGGCGCGCCAATCCGACGCGCTGCAACACTTCCATCGCTTTGTCGCGCGCAGTCGTCAACCGCGAATGCCGCATGAATGCGCCGATCATCACGTTTTCCAACGCACTCAACGTAATCAGTGGCTTGGCGATCTGAAAGGTACGGCCGATGCCACGTTGCGCACGGGCATGCGGGGCCAGACGGTTAATCGACTCACCGCGCAGGCATACTTCACCTTGACTGGGCGATAACTGACCGGAGAGCAAATTAAAGAAGGTCGTTTTACCGGCACCATTGGGACCGATAATGCTGATAATCTCGCCTTTTTTGACCGACAACGTGACGTTATCGACCGCCCGTAAGCCAAGAAATTGTTTGCTGACGCCAGAGACTGAGAGCAAGGCCGTTGCTGTATTCTGCGATTGTATTTGAGACATTGTTTGCGTCATTTTTTTGCCATCCACAGGTTTTGCAGCTTGCGCCACAAGTCACTCAATGCGCCAACCAGACCGCGCTTCATGAACAAGGCTGCCAACACCATCAAAAATCCCAGGATCGCCAGATTGATACCGGGAAGCGCGCTTGCCAGTTCAGCACGTAAAAAATTCTCGAACGGAATAATCAACGCCGCGCCCAGTAACGGGCCAGCAATGGTACCGATGCCGCCAATCAAGGTTATCAATGCAAATTTGACACCTACATCAGTCATCGTGAACAACGTCGGTGGATCGATATAGCGCAGGTACATTGCAAACAAAGTACCGCCAATCGAAGTCAGTCCAGCGCTCAATGCCATGCCGCGCAACTTGACGCTGAGCACGTTGATGCCAGCTGCACGTGCAGCGTCTTCATCCTCGCGCACCGCCAGCAGGTAATAACCAAGGCGACTACGACGCAACACCACGGTCACACCGATTACCACAGCGGCGAAGATAAACATCAGCAAACAGTACTGCCAGCGTTCGACAAAAATCATATTCGCAAAACCTGGCTTAAATGGGATCAAAATGCCACTTGGTCCATTGGTCAGTGAGTCGAAGTGATTAGCGATTACGAACGCGACCTCATTAAACGCCATGGTTGCGATGGCGAAAAATGGTCCACGCAAACGGAATGTCGGCCATGAAATCAGCACCGCGATGAGCGCCGCAAACACGGCCGCGGGAATCATGCTCAGCCACGGCGACACGTCAAATAGCGTGTAAAACCTTGCCGTGACATACGCGCCAATGCCGAAAAATACACCGTGACCGAGTGAGAATTGTCCCGCAAAACCGCCGATAATATTCCATGCCGCCGCCAGCCCACCCATTAAATAAGTGAACGCGATAATGTTGAGCCAGTAAGCATCATGCACCAACAATATAAACGGCAAGAATGCCACTGCCATGCCGCCCGCATATTTCAATAACGTTTGCCGTCTTGTATCGATCCCGCTTTCGCGGTGCAAAGCGCCGTAATGTTCCAACTCAGATTCTGCCTGAGGCTGCACATTAGGCTGCACCTGCGGTTGGACCAAAGGCACCTGTTTATCCAGCGTACTTGTTTCATTGTTGTTCACGGAATCCCACTTCTTCCGCGCCAACCTGACCGAAAAGGCCTGACGGACGCAAGATTAAAACGATAAGAAAAATGATGAACCAGATCGCACTTTTCAATGATGGATCGATGTAGTAGCCAGCAAACGCTTCAACGATACCAACGATCAGGCCGCCGATATACGCGCCCCAGACACTGCCCAACCCACCAAGAACCACCACAGCAAAAGCGGCAAGAATAAAATTGCTACCGACTGTTGGCGTGATCGAATAAATTGGTGTGAGTAGCACGCCAGCCAGGCCAGCGAGGCCAGCGCCGAGACCGAAGGTGTACAAGAAAGTACGTTCGACGTTGATCCCCATCACCCGTGCCGAGCGCTTGTCCTGCGTCACCGCCCGAATCGATTTACCCGCCATTGTGCGCGACAGAAAGAGATGCAAACCGATGGTAATGAGCGTGGTCGCTATAAAAGTCACCAGCCGGACGACGCTGATTTTCATATCACCGACCGTCAATACCGACGCGCCAACCTGACCGCCAATACTGACTGCCTCGCCTCGCGACACTGCCAGCATGATGTTCTGAAACATCATCAACAGACCGAAAGTGGCAAAAATTTGCATGTTCGACTCATTATGCAGCGGTTGAATCACCAGTCGCTGAATCGCCATTCCGATCAGGCCGACCAATGGTGCAACGATCAATGCGGCCAGGTAAGGGTTCAGACCCAGATAGGTGTACGCATAGTAACTGCCGTACATACCAAACATCACCAGTTCGCCTTGCGCAAAATTAACGATTCGCACCACGCCAAAAATCAGGTTCAATCCAATACTGACCAGGCCGTAAATGCCTCCCAGCAGAATGCCAAACACCAGCACATTTAAAATTTGATCCATTGCCTACTTTCCTTAAGTAGAATGCCGCCAATTAAAGCGTGGGCGGCATCCACGATAAACAATGCCTGATATTAGTTACGTGCCAGGGGTTTAAGTGTGGCGCCAGTTGGGGAGGCATTTTCTGGAAACACTGTCACCATCTTGCCGGCCTGCCACTGCGCTGTGACGGGAAGTGCGCGCACGTTTTGGAAATTTTTATCAAATTTGAGGCCATAACCGGTTGCGTACGTACCGTTCGGTTTATCCATTGCGGCAGCGGCGGCACGGACTTTTGCGACGTCCAGACTGTTAGCGGCGCGAATCGTATCGAACAGCATTTGCATACCGACATACGCAGTCATACTTTGCGATGCAATCGGGTCAGTTTTATATTTGGCGCGATATGCTGCAAGAAAACCTTTTGCACCAGGACCGTATTTTTCAGAAATATCGGTACGCGGATAGCTGACCACCAGCACGCCTTCAACAGATCCTGCGCCTAACGATTGCAAAGTCTCCGGGGTGTCACCCACGCCAACCAACATAATCGCGCCAGGCTTAAAGCCTTGATCACGTGCTGTACGCAACAATAAATTGCCATCCGGCACGTAACCTGTCTGGATCAGCACGTCTGGATTGGCTTGCTTGGCACGCAGGACCGTGTCGTTCAAGTCAATTGAACGCATTGAATGTGCGCCAACGCCGACGACCTTTGCGCCGAGGGCTTCCAATAAACGTTTCTGGGTCTGGGCAATCGACGTACCGTAGAGCGAGTCTTCATGCTCGATCCAGATCTTGACATCCTTCAGGTTCTTTTTAAGTGCAGGCGCTATCAATTCGCGCACTGCGGTCACCGACAGGAGTGCAAAATCGCCGCCATTAGGACTCATACGGATATAGTTTGGCAGGCCACGATCGGTTAGATTTTGTGCCAGTGCGCCGGTTTCCCAATACAGCTTGTTATAGCGTGATGCTGCATCGCTGGCCGCGTTGGAGACAGGGCTGGTGTAGGTGCCGACAAATAGGTCGACCTTATCTTTAGCGACCAATTGCTCAACGGTCGCAATGCCTTGTTGTGGTGTGGAAGCATCACCGCGCACGATATCGATCTTGCGTCCGAGAACACCACCGGCGGCGTTGGCCTGATCCACGGCGAGCTCATAACCGCGGGTAACCTCAACACCGTACAGTGCGAGTGGACCACTGAAAGGATTGATCGCACCAATTTTAATGGGATCTGCGGCCATTGCCAACTGTGGCAACAAGGTCGCGCCAACCAATAACGCGATACCAACAACCGGCTTTAATACAGATTTAAATGCACTCATACTTGTCTCCTGGTGAAAATGAATTATTTTTTTATACGATGTAAAGTAAACGCCGTCTTTCAGCAAACGCTTCAGGCGAGCAGGATAGCGACTACGTCAAACTAGTTACCCTATTGAGAACGTAACCAATTCTTGGAAAATGTACGTGCACAAATCCTGCACGTACGTCATGGCGGCGTAAGGTGAAATGGGACCGCGTCGCCGCGACCAGTTCGCCCTCCGTCGCTTCTGGCCCGAAACTCTCTGCCGTGATCGACACGCGGCTGCCAAGCGGAATACCATGCTCGTCTTGAAAAAAGTTGTCGGGTAAATGGCTACGACCCTGACCAATCGGCAGTGGCTCAGCGTTAGCGGCAATGGCAACCGCATCGGAAGAATCAATCTGCTGGATCTGTCCATGACCAAATGCCTGCATACGCTCCATCCATGAAAGTATTGCTGGCACGCTACGCAGCATTTCCTCTACCACTGGCGTGAATTGGCGACTAAACCACAATGAGTGATATACCGAAAAATCGGCGATGCATGGCGCCTGGCCTAGCAAATAGGGTTGGCCGCTTAGCATATCCGATACACGCTCCAGATAGTCTTTGCAGGCCGCGGCGGCATCGGGGCCGCGAAGTCTGAGCATCGGGCCTTTCATCGTTTCGCGGTCCAGGCTAAACAAGCTGGCCGTATCGGGTGGTGCGCCAGCAAACATATGTGCGGTATTTCTTGGTGGTGCCAGAACGCTCCAGAACAGCGTGGTATCTGCCCACTGCGCCAAAGTGCGCGCCACACCGTTGCCATGTGAAGGATATAAGGCCGGACTCGGTTGCACTTGCTCTAGCACTTCACAGATCAGCGCACTGTCACAATAAATATCAGCACCGATTTGCAGGAAAGGTGTTTTACGATAACCGCCGGTCAGCGCGACGACATCAGGTTTAGGCATGACGCCCGGAACAATGACCGACTTCCAGGCAAGTTTTTTATAACCTAATGCCAGGCGAATTTTCTCTGAAAATGGAGATATTAAAAAGTGATGCAGAATCAGGTCAGCCATGGTTTAAATCCCTCGGATTGTGCAATCCATTTAATTTAAAATATAAAGCATTAATACGGTAATGCGGCTAAGCGGCAATCCTAACGCTCGTAGCCAGCCCGTGGCACCAGACTCAGCAACATGCCGGTAAAGCCACCATCAATGGTCAACGCGTCCCCATTGATATAGGACGCGCGATCACTAGCCAAAAACAACACGGCGTCCGCCACATCCTCAGGCTTACCAATACGTCCTATTGGAATTGCTTTGCTGCGCTGCTCTAACACGCCAGGCTGGTCATACATCGCAGCAGACAACGGCGTCAAAATCATGCCCGGGTGTACCGCATTGCTGCGAATTCCTTGCGCCCCCCACTCCACCGCAAGCTGCTGCGACAACATGGTCACACCCGCTTTGGCGACACTGTATGCGCCACTAAAGGCCGTCGGATTACTTCCTGCAATTGAGGCAACATGCACCAATGCACCCTTACCTTTGGCGCGCATTTGCCGACCGAAAATTTGCGAGCAGAGAAAATAGCCGGTCAAGTTCACCGACAACAACAAATTCCATTCCTCGACAGGCAACGTATCAAGGCCGCCTGCGCGAATCAGGCCGGCGTTGTTAACCAATACATCGCAAGGACCAAAGGCGGCAAGAGAGAAATCGGCGGCCGCTTCAATACTGGCAGGATCAGCGACATTGCAATGGATCGCGATGGCCTGTCCACCCGCATCGATAATTTCTCTGACGGTTTCAGCGCTGCCTTCAGGATTGACATCGAGTACAACAACCCGCGCACCAGCTTTACCAAAAGCAGTGGCGATGCTACGCCCAATACCGCTACCAGCACCGGTTACTACGCAGACTTGCTGTGCGAGGCCGAATAGATCCTGACCAACGGTACTGCTTAAGCTGGCTGGGATTGGACTCACATCTGTTGCAATACTCATAGCCATTTCCTTTAAAGTTGTGACGTGCAATCTTGAGAACAATGCTGCTAAAGATAGTTATCGACGAAAATTCCTTCTATTATTCCGCTCTCGCCATTCAATGCATTCCAAGATAGGCGGCCCGCACATTTGGGTCATGCATCAGATCAGCGCCCTTACCGGATTGTGTGATGCTGCCGTTTTCCAGGACATATGCGTAATCGGCAATCCCAAGCGCCTGATTCGCCATTTGCTCGACGAGAAAAATAGTTAATCCTTCTTCTCGTAAAGCGCATATCGTCGCAAAAATTTCCTGAATCATGAGCGGTGCCAGGCCGAGCGAGGGCTCATCGAGCAACAGCAGTTTTGGCTCACTCATCAAAGCTCGGGTGATCGCCAGCATTTGCTGTTCGCCACCGGAAAGCGTACCCGCAGGCTGGTGTTGGCGGCTTCCAAGAATCGGAAATCGTTCGTACGCACGCAGGATGTCGCGCTCGATAGCAGCCGGATCGCGGCGTCTCAGATACGCTCCCAGTATCAGATTGTCGCGTACGCTCTGATCGGGAAAAATGCCACGGCCTTCCGGCGACAATGCAATTCCCAAGCCTGCACGGCGATGAGATGGCAAGCGCGTAATATCCCGTGCCATACCGCCATCCGTAAAACGGATTGATCCGCTGGTCGGTATTTCCCACCCTGCGATACTTTTCAGCAAAGAACTTTTACCAGCACCGTTGGCACCAATAATCGCCACCACCGTGCCTGCCGGAACTTCCAGCGAAATTTTGCGCAGCGCAGAAATCGGCCCGTAACAAACATCAATTTCGTCAAGTATTAGCATGTCGCTTCCTCGGCTTTCGCAGCGAGCGCGGTCTCATCAACTGGCGCGCCCAGATACGATGCGATGACCCGTGCGTCAGCGCGTACTGCAGCTGGCAAGCCTTCGGCAATTTTGCTACCGTGATCAAGCACAATGACGTGATCGGAAATTTTCATCACCAGATCCATGTGATGTTCAACCATGACGATGCTGATTCCAAGTTTGGCGATACTGACAATCAGATCCCCTAGTTCAGCACATTCCTGAGGATTTAACCCGGCGGCGGGTTCGTCAAGCAAGAGCAATAGCGGTTCGGTTGCGAGGGCACGCGCCAGTTCCACACGACGTTGCAGGCCATAAGCAAGACTACCGGCGGGCCGCAACGCCAATGACGTCAGACCAAAAAAATCCAGCACTGACGCGGTATGTTCGCGGGCTTGATGCTCCTCAGCGCGAGAGGACGGCAGTCCCAACAAGGCACTGAAGAAACCGTTTTGCATGCGACAATGACGGCCAATAAGGATATTTTCCTGGACCGACAGCGCGCCAAACAAACGCAGGTTTTGGAACGTGCGCGCAATGCCCTGCCGACAAATAGCATGGCTGCTAAGCTGACCGATATCTTTGCCAAGAAACGCGATTCTTCCCGAACTGGCTGGAATGACGCCGCTAAGCATGTTAATCATGGTGGTTTTGCCAGCGCCGTTAGGACCAATCAGCGCATGAATTTTTCCTGACCGCAGAGAAAACGATACATCCTGAACCGGATGAATGCCACCGAATGATTTGGCAAGATGGTGAACCTCCAGCAGTTCAGGCTTCGTTCCGCCCGCGTGTATTGCAGGAATCTCTTTTGCCAGTGCGGACAGTGCTGCGCGAGCGCCGCTCAATTCTGGCGACACTTCCGGCGCGGATGAGCGCGAGCGCACTAAGCGCGCACTTACCTTTTTGAGCAAACCAGCGACACCTTCAGGCATCACATACAGTGCAAACAGCAACAGCGCGCCATAGCCGAAATGCTGCACCGATGGCCAGCGAGCCAGATAAGCATCAATCAGCGTCAAAGTTATCGCGCCAATCAACGGTCCATACAGAGAACCGGCTCCGCCGAACAACACCAGCAATAAGATAAAAATCGACAGATTAAAACTGATGTAGTCGGAGTTAATATACTGGCCATGTTGGGCTACCAGCCCACCGGCAACCCCGCAGCACACCCCAGCTATGACAAACGCCAACACCTTGTAACGATACACATTAACGCCCGCACAAGCGGCGGCAATTTCATCAGCCTGAATCGCCAGCCAGGCTCTGCCAAAGCGTCCAGTTAACAGATTACGCAATAGTAAATACGTAATCACCCCAAACACCACCACCAGCCAGACCCACTGCAAGCCTGACAAGGGCGCGCCAGACAACGTCAGCGGTTTGACACCGTAAATCCCTTGCGCACCGCCAAAAACTTCGGTCCATCCTGCGACCAATTTCTCTACCACGATGCCAAAAGCCAGTGTCACCATCGCCAAATAAGGACCACGCACGCGCAGCGAAGGCCATGCGATTAACGCACCGCACAAGCCGGACAACACTGCGGCACCCAACAGCGCGCATACAGGATTCCAGTCGAAACGTGTACTCAAGATCGCTGTGCCATAAGCGCCAGCCGCAAACAATCCAGCCTGTCCTAGCGATTTTTGTCCCGCAAATCCAACCAGAACATTCATTCCGGCGGCACAGAGAAAATACACGCCCATCATAAACAGCAGGCCCAACTGATAGTCGTTGTCAGCCAACAAGCTAACGATAACAATCGCACCGACAACGGCAATGAGACCTAGCATCCCTTTGCGATCCATTTTGTGGTGCGCGCGCATCAGACTTTTTCCACCGGACGCAGACCCATCAGACCGTAAGGACGACATGCCAATACCACGATCACTAGCAGGAATACCACCACCTCACGCCATTGCGCCTGCCACAAATTGACCATCGATTCCACTACTCCCAGCGCGAAGCCACCCAGCACGCAGCCGCGTGGGTTCGACAATCCGCCGATGATGGCGGCAGAAAAGCCTTTGAGTGCAATGGCCAGACCGATAAATAGCGAAGCTGAGGTAATCGGCGCGATAAGGAATCCACCCAATCCGGCGAGACCGGAACTAAGCACGTAAGCGCCGATCATCATCGCCGATGCATTGATACCCATGGCCCCGGCGACGCGCGGATCATGCGCCACAGCACGCATCGCCTTACCAGTCATGGTGCTACGCATTACCCAATCGAATACAAGCATGATGCCGATACTCACGCCGAGCGTGAGTATTTCCTGCGGACGCACACCGATACCGAACAGGTGCAATACCTTGTCGCCCACCGGAGATGGAACAAATACTTGTGATGGTCCCCACAACGCGAGACCGCCGCTGGTCAGGATGATGCCGAAGCCGATGGTACTCATCACCCACGACATTCCGCCCTTGCCAGCAAACGGCCGTACCGCCAACAGATACAATAACAAGCCAGTACCACCGACGATGACCATCACTGCGATCGCCGCGAGAACCTGATGCCAGACGACGAGCGGGACGTCGGACAATGAGGCATTCATCGGTTTTCCGGTCAGAAACCAGAGCGCCGATAAACCGATAAAAGCGCCAAAGGAAATAAAATCGCCCTGAGCAAAGTTCAGCGTTTTGGTCGTGGTAAAGGTGATGCTGAAGCTCAATGCGAACAACGCATAAGCTCCGCCGACCGCAAGACCGCTGATAATCGCTTGAATCACTGTGATCAGCATGGCGAAATAAACCTTTCAGGAAAGTTAGCGTTGACGTCGATCTTATTTTTTATAATCGACAGTCATCAATGACTTGATCACTGGATCGGAGTAAGCCACTAATTTTCCGTCTTGCCATTTCACCCAGCGATAGTCCGAGGAGCTGAGCGCTTCGCGATTGGTTGCCGAGAATGGTTTGGCATAGGTCTTCATCACGCCATCGACATTGCCCTGCAAATTTTCCAGTGCGTTGCGCACCTTTGCACCGTCAGTACTATTGGCTTGCTTGATCGCCGCCGATAGCAGCAGAACCGCATCATAGGCATGACCGGCGATACCAAACGGGCTCGACGGCATCTTTGGCGCAATACGCTCAAACAGTTTTTGTTGGCGTGGGGTGCGGTCATCGGTCAGCGTTTGTAGGAAAGTTGGACGCATTGCGGCGCCGCCAGCTATCTCGTTAAAGGAAGGTTGCTGGATGCCCCACGACATCAGCGTCGTTGGCGTATAACCTATCTTTTCCATGCTACGCATCAGTTGGGCGGAAGGAACAGCCTGCGCCCACACGATCAAGGTGTCGACTCCCGCGGCTTTGCATTTATTTAATTGCGACGTCATGTCGGTATCCGCCACAGCAAATTTTTCGCTGCAACCGGGTACGATTTGATGTAACTGTCCGACTTCTTCAATATCCTTCAAGCCGCCCTGACCGAAACCCGTGGTCTCGACCATGTAGCCGATCTTTTTACTCGTCGGATTTTTGCTGGCGTAGGCCATTAGTGCTGCGATGGAATCACGGTCAACCATGGAGACGCGAAACATATAGTTATCCACCCCTTTGCTCATCGGAAAGGTAATCGCAGTCGCTGATCCAATCGCGCCAATAACGGGAATTTTCTTTTGATTGGCAATATGCTTCCAGGCCAACGCATTGCCTGAATTGGTCGGCCCGATCACGGCGACGACCTTCTCGGCGTCGATCAGTTCGGACATGTTTTGCATCGACTTTTGTGGCTGCGAAAGATCATCCCGCGTGACCAGACTCAGCTTGCGCCCTAAAACACCACCACTGGCATTGATGTCTTCGATTGCAGCTTGAATACCGAATACCGCGGCCTTCCCGCTAAGTGCCGATGGCGATGCCGACAGATCGCCGTTAAAGCCGATCTTAATGTCCTCGGCATGCACCGCTACAGTGTTTGCCGCGAACAATGCTGCCAGCGCCAATCCCTGTCGAATTTTTTTCTGTGTAATTGTCATATTGTGTCCCCTCCGGTTGGTTGCACCTGTGCCGTAGTTAATCTGCGGTCTACTGGTGTGCTGGGTGCTGCTGGGTCTTGCTGGTGTTGTCTGCTTCTAATTACTCTGATTGCTACAATATTTAAGAAAGAGTGCTTAGATGAAAGCCCTCATATCCGCGTTCTGCGACCTCATTACATTTTTTGCGGTAGGGCACCACACCGCCAACATACGGCATGAACACGCGTGGCTTGCCGGGTACGTTGGCACCGACGTACCATGAATTAGCTAGCGGAAACAAAGTCTTGTCGGCGACTTCGTTGACATGCGCCACCCACAGCTCTTCTGCCACGCGATCAGCCTCAATCGTTTTATGTCCATGTTCACCCATCCATGACAGACAATCGGCGATCCACTCAACATGCTGCTCGATGGCAAAAATCATATTCGACAGCACCGAAGGGCTGCCCGGGCCGGTAATGGTGAACAGGTTAGGAAAACCCGCCATCATCAAGCCCAAATAAGTGCGCGGGCCATTTTCCCATTTGCTGGCCAGGGTTTCCCCGGCACGACCAACGATATCGATCTTCGATAGTGCACCGGTCATGGCGTCATAGCCGGTTGCAAAGACAATGCTATCGAGCGGGTAATGTGTGTCCGTCGTCTGCAAGCCGCTAGCCGTAATGGAAGTGATCGGCGCGGCACGCAGATCGACCAATGTGACGCTATCGCGGTTATAGGTGCTGTAGTAGTTGGTGTCGACGCAAATCCGTTTAGCACCAATTGGGTAACCTTTTGGCGTCAGCAAATCGGCCACTTTAGGATCATCTACGATAGCGCCGATCTGGCTTCTGACGAATTCCGCAGCGCTATCGTTGGACCTGATATCAAGCATCAGGTCGTTGAACGAGTGCATAAAATTGACACCACCCGCTTGCCAACGGCGTGAATATTCGACCTGTTGTTCAGCGCTGCTAACCTCGTGCGCTTTATGCGGACTTTTTTCGTACAAGGTTCCGGAGCTGGTGTCCTCACGGGCCTGCTGACGCAAACCGGCGTAGTTATCCTTCCATTTCCGCTGAGCCGCGTCTGTCATAGGAACATTGCGCGCTGGCACGCTGAAGTTCGGCGTGCGCTGAAATGCAAACAATTGCGCCGCCTGTTGCGCGATGACAGGAATACACTGAATTCCCGAAGATCCGGTACCGATTACGCCGACGCGCTGGCCACAAAAATCGACAGGCTCGTGCGGCCAGTTACCGGTGTGATAGACATTTCCTTCGAAGGCATCGATACCAACAATATCCGGCATGCGGGTCGACGACAGGCAACCGGTTGCCATGATGCAGAAACGTGCAAAAATGTGCTCACCATGCTCGGTACTGACATCCCATAAACCTTGTTCTTCGTTGTAATGTGCAGCGCTAACGCTGGTCTGGAATGTAATATCCTTGCGCAAATCGAAACGCTCAGCGACATGCGACGCATAAGCCAATATTTCAGGCTGCGCTGCGAATCGTTCAGTCCATTCATACTCCTGCTGCAACTCTTCGGAAAACGAGTAGGAATACTGCATGCTCTCGACATCACAACGCGCACCGGGATAGCGGTTCCAATACCAAACGCCACCGACGTCATCGCCTTTTTCAAATGCACGCACCTTCAATCCCAATGCGCGCAAACGGTGCAGCATGTACAAGCCGCCGAAGCCTGCACCAATCACAACGGCATCCACCACTTCGCCACTGGCACTGGACAAAGGAGTAGTTTTCGCCTGCGCGTTACTAAACGGTTCGACAGCATCTGGCATTATGTCTCCTCAGCCCTACGGCCCTAATATTTATTTTTATAGTATTGACTTACCCCAAAATGCCCCAGCGGCGTTGTGCTCTCCTTGCCGTAGTAGCGCACTGTCTCCGTCGGCACGCCTTCCTGGGACAATTTTGGGTAAGTCCTAATCATCAAAGCAACTTAACGTCCCAACCGATAAAAGTTGCTCGCCGTATCGTGGAACAATGACGCTTTTTCCGTTGCTGATGCACCGGAGGCTATGCGCTTGAATGCGTTCCATAGAACGGGATAGCTACACATACCTTTATCGACCGGAAAATTACTTTCAAACATGCAGCGATCTGCACCGAAGTGTTCGATACAAGCTTCGATGTACGGGCGCCATGCAGTCGACAACTCGCCGGACGATGGTGGAATCGGTTCTTTATGAAATTCAAATCCGATGACCGCCATTGCCAAACCACCCAACTTGACGTGCACATTAGGACACGTCGCTAACGTTTTCATTGAAGCTAACCAGTGCGTAAATACGGTGTCACGTTTACCAACATAGGGACCCACACCAAGTGGACCGCCGGTATGATTCAACACAATCGGGGTCTCGGGAAAAGCCCGCGCCAATGCCGTCAGTTCATCAATTTGCGTGTGATAAAGCCACGCATCAAACGTCATATTAAACGCCTGCAAACGACCAAAACCGGTACGGAATGTCGGGTCAGAAAATAGGTGCTCTTGTGGACGCCCCAACAAACTGGCGGAAAATGCCTCATGCCGTGCCGAGATATGGCGGATACCGCGGAAGCGGCCATGGCCTGCGTCGATGTGTGCCGCTAACAAGGCATCAACTTTGTCTCCCAAAAGCAAATTGCCAGCACCGACAATACCGGCGCAAATGCGGGTTTTTTCATCGCGGCGTTCGCACTCTTCAGCAACTGCCGTGACGAATGTCGTTTCTCCAACCGAACGCAATTCTTCCGGTCCATCGGTACGATATGCATATCCACACTGAGAAAAAACAGTCGCTACAACGTTGTGACCGGAATTGGTATCAGCTAAAATTTCGTCAAGGAAATAGCCGCCTTCGCGCTCCCACAAATGATGGTGCGGATCGATGATCGGCAAATCCGGTTCGATGATTTCTTCCTGCAAACGGAGCAACCAGGCTGGATCAAGTGAAATGTGCTGTAAAACCGGAATGGACGTATTTGACATGGGAAAGCTTTCAGTTAGCGTTAAAAACAAGCACGATTTGCCATCTTCAGTCCAGAGCCGCACATAAACCAATACGCTTGAATCTTGACTGAAATATCTACCGCGATTTAGGCCGCAACCACCGCTGCTTCGCCCACGATTGTGGTGCGATGCATGACGCGACGTTCGTCAGCGTCGAACTTGGTCACCTGATGCATGGTGCAACGGTTGTCCCACAACACGACATCGTCGGTTTCCCAACGATGCGAGTAAACAAATTGCGGCTGGCCCGAGAACGCGGTCAGTTCGGCAATCAGTTTGCGTCCTTCTTCAGAAGACATGCCTTCGACTTCCTCGTTATAGATCGGGCTGATGTAAAGCGATTTACGGCCAGTTCCTGGGTGAATCCGCACCAGTGGTTGCCATACCGGTGGCATCGCAGCGCGCTCTTCGTCTGTCAGTGGACGCAAGGAATTCTGTTTTTGCAAAAATTCAAAGTCATGCAAAGCGCGACGGCCTTCAATGGCCTTCTTCAGTGATTCTGGCAGCGCTTCATAGACCGCATACATATTGGTGAATTGGGTTTCGCCTCCACTACGGCTGACTTCGATCCCGTGCAGCAGAGATCCGGTGCAGGGTATCGCACGGTAGCTACTGTCGGTGTGCCAAAATTGCGCCAATGACACCTGACGCGCTGTTGGGTGCGACAGTGGCATCAATACATTATTTTCATCAACGTTGGAGACACGGAAAATTTCGCGTACGCTTTTTGAGCGAATGATGTCCTGGTGAAATATTTCGGGCTCACCGAAATTGCGCGTAAATTCAACATGTTCCTGATCAGTAATATGCTGATTCGGAAAAACTAACACCAGATGATCCATCCAGATATCGTTCAACAGACGCATGGTTTCCTGATCCAGCTTCTGACGCATATCGACACCAAGTACTTCGGCGCCAAGCGTGGTGCCCAACGGGCGTACCGTAAGTGACGCGTTGGACGTATTTTTGACGTAAGACGACATAAAGATATCTCCAGATCCACAAAAGGAATGTTTAGTTTTAGGTGTAATTTAGGTGTAGCAAAAGGCGGCACAAACGTGCCGCCATGGTGGACTGCTGCCGCGCTCAAAGGAGGCCAATCAGTCGGCGAAAGAAAAGCCCATCGCCCGGGTGTAATAGTAGATGCCGCCATCCTGGATAATCAGGAACATGGCGCGCTTGTCACCCTCGTTGTGATGCGAGTGAACTGACACCGCTGGCGTCACGGTCGTGGCCCATTGCGACCAATCCTTACGCTTGCCATCGACAATCGAATAGCAGCCTTCGCCCTGAATAATCAGTGCCATCGCCATCGCATTGTGTCGATGCGGACGCTGTGCATCGCCAGGCTGAAGAGAGTTCATCGCCACGGTCAGCGTTGGCAACACATTGCGAATTGCCAGTTGCGACGTAGACGATAAAATCAACGCAGAGCCGGGAATGTCTTTGCCACGCCCTACCGCGTATAACAGATCGATTTGTTTAGTAATTTCATCGGCGGGATAGTGAACGACGCAGGTTGGAGATTTGCCTTGCTCAGGCGCGCGCAGATGCTCGAACGCGAGTTGCGGTTCGTTCGTGACGATCCACAATACGGCATCGGTGCCGTGCGCGTGATAACGATGCACGCCGCCACCGGGAAGCACGAACACATCGCCAGTGCTCCAGTCGATTTGCTCGGATTCGCAATCGGTCGTGCCGGTGCCCGTGATGACATAGACGATGATTCCGCTGGCAATAAATTCGGTGCTTAAGGTCTCACCTGCTTTGATCTTGGCGTAACGCGCCAACGACAAAGGTGTCGTTGCCGGAACCGCGCTTTCCAGCTGCGCCGAGACGTCACAAGCGATCAGGCCAGTTGGCGTGTCGGGATGCAAAGCCTTTGCTGGCTCATCAATAAAGCTTTGATCAGGTACCGCGGGCAGTTTGACGTCAAAGGCGTTACCAGTATTGAAATACCGGGCCGATGCTTGTGCCTTAGTTTTCGGTGCAGCCGCTAGCTGAACGGGTAAATCCGCAATTGTCGTAGGACGCGTTGCTTCAGTCATGGTGATCTCCTAGTGTTCTGTTGCCGTTGGTCCTCCCTCGCGGGTAAGCGCCAAACGATCTTTATGTGTATTACGTTACGCCGCTCACCCCGCAGGGTCAAACGAGAAATTCTTGTCGATACCGATCACTGCAAACACCACTTAACAACATTGTTGCGTGGCTTTAGGACACCTTTCCACTGAGTCTATGCACTACACCTATTCACTGCACCTATTCAAGCACCGACGGCAATCGGCACACCTCAGTCACAATAGCTGCAAAATCCGCAATAGCCGGATCGAGACTATCAACACGGGTAGCCACGAAAAAGGTAATGGAAGGGATCGGTGGCTGCGTTTTCAACACACATAACGTCCCGTTCTCAACATCATCCTTGATCAACTCTTGCGGCATCATGCAGATGCATACGCCGCCGCGCGCGACATACAACATGGTCGACATATTATTGCAAAAACTGATCGAACCCGGCATCACACCGTCATCCGCGAACCAGCTTTGCATCTGGGAAAATAAGCGCGCTTCCCGACTGAGCGAAATGATCGGCAATGCAGCGATCTCGCGCGGACTCACCACTTTCAAGTCGCCTATCAGAGCGGGAGCACCGACCCATACCACCTTCATTGCACCAATTGGCATCGCATTGATCTCGGGCGCATGGATCGGCCCACCGACAATGGCAACATCGATTGCCCCACGCCCCAGTTTCTGCAACAAACTTGCGTTCAAATCGATATCGACCTCAACCGCCAGCCCGGGATAACGCAACTTCAATGCATTGATCATCGCCACCAATGAACGTGCGGCGATCACTTCCCCAAGACCAATCTTAACCACGCCGCTGGTGATCTCCGGTTTGCCAGCAGCAAGCCGTAACTGAGACGCATCGATCACCACTTTTTCGGCATGAACCAAAAGCTCACGCCCTTTTAGCGTTAGCTGAACATGCCGCCCGATACGATCAAACAAGACTACGTCCAACTCCATTTCGAGTTCTCGGATGCGTGAAGATACACTCGCCTGAGATGTGTACAGACGCTCGGCCGCGGCACTGAAAGTGCCGAGCCGGGAAATCCAGCAAAAGGTCTCAAGCTGCTGAATATTCATTGTGTTCTTCTTACCTCCACATTTAGTCTGTTGGTTCGTAAGTGGGCTAGTCGGTGGTTGCTTACATCTTTCCTTGGCCAATTACCCCTTATTTACTGGGAGCAATCAACGCAGTCGCCATCGCCTTCAACTCCCTGCGCAAGACCTTGCCGGTCGCAGTGACTGGCAGCGCCTCACAAATTTCGATACGATTAGGTACTTTGTAACTGGAAGCAATTGCACGGCAATGGGCCTGCAATTCTTCACAACTCACTTCCATACCCGGCACTGGCACAATAAAAGCCACAATCATTTCGCCGCGGTCGGCGTCCGGTGCACCGGTTACGCCAGCCAGCGCAACAGCGCCGTGCTGCTGCAATAACTCTTCAATTTCGGCGGGCGCGACGTTGATGCCTGCACGCTTAATCATTTCGGTATTCCGACCAACAAATTGCAAACAACCATCGACGGTCAATTGCCCCAGATCACCCGTTGGAAAATAGCCATCCGATGTAAAGGCCGAGTCGTTTAGTTCGATGCTAGTGCCGGTATATCCCGGCGTTACATTGCCGAATACCTCAATCATGCCGACTTTACCTTGCGGCATTTGCTCGCCAGTATCCGCGTCAACAATACGTACCGTCACACCAGGCAGCGGCTGTCCCTGCATTTGTTTGCGTTGCTCCAGCGGCCAATGATGCCAGGTGACGCAACAGTTTCCGTAGCTTTCAGTTTGTCCGTAGACGTTACAGATTTCGTGCGCGCCGAGGATTTCGGCGGCATTGACGACATCCTGCGCGCTGCCGATCGTGAGGCCGGTGCGCAGACTACGCGTGCGGTCCTGATGAAATGACGGATGCGTGACAATACTTGTCGTCATTGCTGGCAAGGTATAGATCGCCGTACAAGCATGCCGCTCGATCAATTCGATAGCGCCAGCCGGTTCAAAGCGCGTCTGCAATACCAGCGCGGCGCCGTGCGTGAAGGTGGCGCACATCGCATTTGCTGATCCATACGACCAAAACAACGGCAATGCCAGCAGCACTTTGTCGTAAGGAGAATACCCTTGCCGTTCACCGATGTTGAAGGCGTTTTCAAGCATGGCGCACTGCGTCAATCGCACTGCTTTCGGATAAGAAGTTGAGCCTGATGTGTAAAGAATCATCGCATCATCGCCGTTATGACCACCGGCACCTGGCGCCTGAGATTCATCGAGCGGCGGATGGCGGCTGACGAAAGCCTCATAATCGATCGCGCCAATCAGTGGCAGGCCACCGGAACCACTGCCGCCAATGGCAACAACGGCATCCATCTTTGGATAGCGCGCCGAACGCCATTGACCAGACACGACGATGCCCAACTCAGGTATCAATGCGATCAGGTCAGCGGCATAATCCTGTTCCCCAAACTGTTCCAGAGTGAACAATACTTTGACTTCTGAGTCTGCCAGTAAAAAATCGAGTTCCGCACGTTTCGACCAGGTACTGAAAGGCACGGCGACTGCACCAATAGCCGCCGAAGCGATACACACTTCGATCCATTCCGGACGGTTATTGACCAAAATGCCGATACGATCACCGCGACCTACGCCAGCAGCACGCATTCCCGCGGCGACGCGGCGAATTCGTAGTTCCAGCTCGGGATAAGTAACACGCTGATCTCCTGCAATGATGGCAGGCCGATCAGTATACCGCTCAGCCATTTCACACACAAGGTCAAATAAATTTCTACTGTAAGGTGCACGCATAGTTCGCTCAAGTCTTTTCAATGGTTATAACAACTGCGAGTACCTATAAAGTATTTCGCAAGGGAATATAAAAAATGACTAAGCAAAATCATGCAACCAGCGTCAAGCGCCAGGCAGATTCCGAGCGGCAGATAATGCGGTGATGTCGTGCATTCACGCTGATAGTCGTTACGCCCGATTACGTAAAACCGGTCGTTACAGCTATCAATATCTTGTGTTAATTATTCGCGCAAACTTTCACATCGCTGCGTTGATCAAAAGGCTCTCGGAAGAGTGTTGATAAACGCTTTTTTCTGTCTCCGGTCGTATCAGCATATTGCTGTCGACTCTTTGTCATTTTTTTATACCCAACAGTAGAGCGCCCACGTATTGCAGTCAAACGAGAAAATCTTGTAGATATTTATTAGGATTTACGAAAAATCGCCCCAGCGGCGTTGTGCTCTCCTTGCCGCCAACGTGGCCCGGTACTAGCGTACTGCCTGCGTCGGCACGCCTTGCTGGGACGGTTTTTCGTAAATCCTAATGATGCAACTGGTTTGCAACCCCTCCGCCGCAGACAAGATGCTTGGGCGGCAAAGAAAGCACAACGCCGCTGGGGCGATTTTGCGTAAGTCCTTTTCTAAGTAGCGTTGGGGGGCGGGATAGCCTGTCCATACATGTTGATTTTGTGGCAGTTCTTAAATAACAGTGTTGGCGTCATGCCAAAAACCTGACGCACTGAATGGCTAAAATGGGTAGAGTCCGGATAGCCGGTATTGAGTGCCAGATAAACCAGATTAGTCGAATCCATCAAGCGATAAAGCAAACTACGTCCCCGTTTCCATGACCGAAAACTACGGAAAGGCACACCCACAGTCTCCCTGAACAAATGCAAAAACCGCGATACCGAAAGTCCTGCATCACGCGCACTATCGATTGCCGATGCCTGACCGCAAGGATTAAGTTTAATAGAGGCAACTAACGATGCAATCCGTGATTCGAAAGTACGCGGACGCGTCAGCAGTTGTCCGAAAAAAAACATATCAAAGTCTTCAGTCTGCGGATCGATAATATCTCCCAGACTGTTAATTTTTGCATACGCCTCACGCATCTGCCGCACCACTGCGTCGTCGTTTCGTTGACCGGAAACTGCTTTCAAATAACTCGGCAGAAGACTCACATCAACTGTTTCTGGTTCTATATGTATCACCGCGACCAGACGGTTATCACATTCAATTCGGTGCGGCGTATAGGCTTGCACAATCGCGAGGTCGGTGCTTAACCAATCACCTCCGTCGATACTAATCCGTATTGGCTCAGCCAGCGATACATACATAATAATGCTGCCCATCACGCGGGTAGTGCGCTGACCGATCAATCCAGCATAAAACACCCTGTCAGAATTAATCCATATGTGACGTTGGCGCTGCGGACGTTTGCCTGCGTCTGTGTTAACTGGTAATGCATCATTTTGTTTCATTGCAATATCCACCAATATTGAGTATCGGGCGCTAGGCCCCGCATGTTGCAATTACTTTGTTATGTCGCCCTTGCCCCATGAAATGGTGGAAGGCAAACCTGATGTCACGCTATTAATGTTCCGGTAACAGCCAGTTCTAATTCAAAGGGCGCAATGCGGTAGGGCGAACCAAAATATCCGATAAGCTGCATGCGGTATCAACACCCCATGCAGCAGACCCTTCGCAATCCAAGACTATTTGTTCTGCAACAACCGGGACAGAAGTCCCGGCGCTATCAACCTTCCTCTACCACCGGAATCACTGGATGCAATACAGATTGCAATTTCGCCGATTTTTTTCGATGCGTGGCACGAATCGCAAAATACACCTGAATCAGGATCAGGAAAGCACACACTCCCAAGAACGCACCACTAATTGGCCGCTGCACGAACACCATCATGTCACCACGAGAAAGCAACAAGGCACGACGGAAGTTTTCCTCTACCATGGGTCCAAGCACATAGCCGAGCAAGATCGGCGCGACTGAAAAATCCAGAGCAACGAAGATAGCCCCGATCAGACCGAATACCAGCACCTCACCAATTTCAAACAGACTATTGTTGGTACTGTAGACGCCTACCGCGATAAAGAATAAGGCGGCTGGATACAGATAGCGATAAGGCACCTGAAGCAGTTTTACCCAAATACCGATGAGTGGCACATTCAATATAACGAGTAATACGTTACCGATCCAGAAGCTAGCGATAAGACCCCAGAAAAGGTCAGCATGTTCAGTGATCAGTTGCGGTCCAGGCTGGATTCCCTGAATCAGTAATGCGCCCAAAATAAGCGCCATCACGGCATCGCCTGGAATACCGAGACTCATCGTCGGAATAAAATCAACCTGGGTTTTTGAGTGTGAAGCAGCTTCCGGGCTGGCGACACCTTCAATTGCACCATGACCGAAACGTTCAGGTGTTTTGGATATTTTGCGCTCAAATGCATACGCAATAAATGTCGTGATAGTCGGTCCGGTTCCGGGCATTGCACCGAATAAAGTTCCAATCAAGGTGCCTCGCACCATCGGAAAGAATGACTGTTTCAGCTCAGCCTTGCTAGGCCGCATATCGCGCAAGCGCATTTTGACGCCTTTAGCAACAACCTCCATGCGGTTCACGCTGCGCAAAAATTCAGTCACACCAAATAAACCCAGTGCCAAAGCAACCAACTCAACTTTGTCGGAAAGTTCGATCAAGCCCATAGTAAAGCGGGCGGTTCCAGTGTTCACATCGGTTCCGACTAATCCGATCATCAAGCCGACCAGCGTCATCGCCACCCCTTTTAAGGGTGATCCTTTTGACATGGTGCCACCGCAAATCAGACCCAGCAACATGATCGAAAATATTTCCGTTGGGCCAAACTTGAAGGCGACACTCACCAACAAAGGCGATGCAAAAATCATCACAACAATACCAAATGATGCGGCAAAAAATGATGAAATCATGGTAATGCCGAGCGCGGTTCCTCCCTTGCCCTGTTTGGTTAGCGGATAACCGTCAAGACAGGTAACAGCATGCGGAGGATGACAAGGCAGGTTAAGTAAAATCGCACCAATTGCGCCGCCATATTGCGAGCCGTAAAAAATGCCGGCAAGCATTAATATTGCAGGAATCGGATGTAAAGAATAAGTCAACGGTAGCAGCATGGAGATCGCCGAAAGCGCACCCATGCCAGGCAATACACCGATCAGATTACCAATTAATACACCAACAAACGACCACATCAGATTGTGTGGCTGAAGCGCAACGCCGAAGCCTTGCCACAAATCCATTAAAGACTGTCCGATCATGACTCAACCCCACTGAAACAAAGGAAACTGCATTTTAAGCGCCCACCAAAACACGACTACGCACACTGCCACCATTGCTAACGATAATAGGCATGCGCTCTTCAGTGAATTTTTCCGATCTCCCATTGCGGAGATGAAAACAATCGCAAACGTCGCTGGCAACAATCCACCATAGCGACCCAGGACCACAAAAGCGACGATGGAAAGAGCGATGCAGATCCAGCCACGCCATTCGGGCCGCAAATGTTTTTCTTCCTCTGCCGAAACGCCACTTTTAGCGGTAAGCGCAATTGCTGCACCTACCAGCATCAGCATCGTTCCCAGCGCCACGGGAAAAAATCCTGGTCCCATTTTGCTTAACGTGCCAATGTTATATGTGCGCCCCTGTACCACAGCGCCCAAACCCAACAACATCATCAAACCGCCGCCGTAATAATCTTTATTATATTTATTGATTAAATTGCGCATTGTCATCCTCCTATTGCTACATTAAATTTTTATTTCTTGCGCGACTTATCGAACCGATATCCGTCAAACCTGCACTTTCCGACGAAAAGTTCATTGTCTTAAGAGCACTCTAAAAACCGCAATGAACACGCTTGCCACCCACAACCAAGGTCGACTGAAAAGCAAGGCCGCACAGCTGTGCGGTGAGCGTCGACAATGCAAGATTGATTCGCGTAATGCGTTTTAGAGATCACTCTAAGCTTGCGCTGGTATTTTTATGGGCGAAGACTGCCTTCTGCCTGACTCCAACTAGCTTAATTTATTATTCTACTATTTGGTATTGTAATGTACTTTTAGGTACAAATTAAAACTTTAGAATATGACGTATTGCTGCAACAGACTGCAGTGCAGATAAGTCAACGAACATTCCTTTTTAGGAATGTAGCAACCCTCAAGCCTTAACTTTAAGGTGCCTTTCGATGCACCGCCTAGGGATGAAAAAAGCTCGGAGCCGCCTTGATGCAGATAAATCAAGGTCGGATAGAAGCGAGGGTAAATGGGAAGGTCTTATTGCAAGAGCTTCCTTTGAGCAAATGTTAGCGAGATAAAATTAGAAAAATGTGTAGCAATTTCTATACATTTTTCCTCAACGATTACTTAGTCTTTTCAGTTTTTTTAAAACTAACTAACCAGCCAACGTAAATTGACGCTATGCAGCAACCGGTTTTCGGACCTTTGGCAGTATTGCATTACCAATGATTTGCTTCATTACCTCGGCAGTACCACCACCCAAACGGCACATACGGGCATCGGCAAACGCACGTGCGATTGGGTATTCCCACATGTAGCCCCAACCACCGAAGAACTGCAAGCACTGATCCATTACCTTACCTTGCAGTTCAGTAGTCACCAATTTCGCAACTGCAGCATCGGTCGAGTCCAGCTCGCCCTTCAGATGCAACTCGATACAACGGTCAACAAATACCCGTTGCGCTAATACTTCAGCATGCAATTCAGCCAACTTGAATCGCGTATTCTGGAAGTCCCCAAGCGTCTGGCCGAACATCTGGCGCTCGGTGACGTACGCTTTGGTCCATTCCAATGCCGCTTCAGAACTCGACACGCCACGGATTGCCTGAACCAGACGCTCTTGCGCAAGTTGTGTCATCAGCAGTACAAATCCCCCGCCTTCATCACCAAGCAAGTTGCTCACAGGCACACGCACATCGGCGAAAAATAACTCGGATGTATCTTGTGCTTTGCAGCCTAACTTTTCAAGCTTGCGCCCACGTGTAAAGCCCGGCGAATTGGTCTCAACCAAAATCAGACTGACGCCCTTGCCGCGCGCCTTTGGATCGGTCTTACAAGCCAATACCAATAGATCGGCGCTATGACCGTTAGTGATAAAAACCTTCTGTCCATTGATCACGTATTCGTCACCGTCACGCAACGCCTGCGTGCGCATGGCCTGCACGTCGCTACCGCCAGATGGCTCGCTCATGCCTAGCGCTACTACCACTTCGCCGGTCGCCATTTTCGGCAACCACTTTTGTTTCTGTTCTTCCGTACCGAAATCCACCAGATACGGAGCGATGATGTCTGATTGCAGATAAAAAGTCGGGCCAGTTGCGCCTACACGGGCCATTTCCTCTATCAGGATCGCACTGTGTAAAAAATCGCCGCCCATGCCGCCGTATTCTTCTGGAACATTGCAACAGAGCAAACCTAACTCACCCGCCTTAAGCCACAGTTCACGCGGCACTTGACCGGCTTTTTCCCAGTCGGCATGAAAAGGGACGATATGTTCAGCGATAAAGCGCCGCACGGTGTCGCGGAAGAGTTCGTAATCGGCTGTAAAAATGGTACGTGGAATCATGGCACACTCAAGGTTATAGGTTTGCGGCGCACGCCCAAGAGTAGACTGTCGCCATGGTATGTAGACTTAGGTTTGAATTATTATCGTTGAAGTCTTATTTTTAACTTAGCTACTAACAGCGTTCAAGTACCTGTCCACTTAGGCGCGCGCTTTTCGGCGAACGCCAATGCGCCTTCACGTGCATCGTTGGAGCGCAACACCGGGCCGGTAATAGCATCCTGGCGTGCAAACATCTCGTTAATTGGCCAATCACGCTGTTCAACAATCACGCGCTTACTTGCCGCGACTGACATCGGCGCGTTCGCCAGAATCAGACGCGCCAGACGCTTGGCTTCGGCCAGCGCACCACCAGGTTCCACCAATGCATTGATCAGTCCATAACGTTCTAGCCGCTCGGCAGATATCATTTCGCCGGTAAGCGCGATTTCCATCGCAATACGCTGCGGGATCAAGCGCGGCAAACGCAACAATCCTCCCGCCGCGGCAGCCAGTCCGCGCTTGACTTCGGACAGGCCAAACATTGCCGTGCGCGATGCCACCAAAAGATCGCAAGCTAACGCCGATTCGAATCCACCAGCCAACGCATAACCTTCAACAGCAGCAATCACAGGCTTAACCGGAGGCGTCACGGTCATACCCAGGATGCCTCTTCCCTCAACCCGCGTGACTTCACCGCGTGCAAATGCCTTGAGATCCATCCCAGAGCAGAAATGACCACCCGCGCCAGTGAGAATGGCCAAATGCAAGTCATCGCGCCGATCCATCTCATCCATTGCCTCACACACGCCGAAAGAAACCGCACGATTGGCTGCATTTCTCGCCTGTGGTCGGTTGATTGTGATGATCACCAGACCATCTTCATGTTCGACCAATACTTCATCTGCCATGGGTTACATCCTTCATTGTGCGTTCGGTACTACCGATAATTTCTATGCCTCCAGTGCGAGGGGCTCCGGCCAGCATTGCTCATAATACTAAACGGTACTATTCAATACGGTCAAGTATATACTTTACGGCATGATCAGTCGATTTCAAAAAACCACGCATTTCTGATGTTTATGCGTTTCGGCCAACAATTCGTTAATCAGAATCACACATACTATTTAGTATTTGTTTTATACTCTTCGGTATTGAAGCATCAACTATCGCTTATTAGGCAACCTCTTATGGCAGCACTTCCATTAGCCGGCATTCGCATCCTTAGTCTGGCCGAACAATATCCCGGCCCCTTCGCGACGATGCTATTAGCTGACCTCGGCGCGGATGTGATTCTGATTGAACGACCAGATGGCGGTGATCCGTCACGTCGCTTCCCCGGGCTATTCTCCTCACTGAATCGCAACAAACGCTCAGTGACGCTGGATCTTAAATCTTCGTCAGGCAAAGAACAGTTCTTGCAACTGGTCGATACGGCCGACGTCGTCATCGAGGGATTTCGCCCTGGTGTCATGGCACGCTTAAAGTTGGACGCTGACACATTGCGCACGCGCAAACCCTCGCTCGTATTTACCTCGATTTCGTCGTTTGGCCAAAATGGCCCGATGGCAGGCGTCGCCGGACATGACATCAGCATCCAGGGTTCGGTCGGCATGCTGGACGTACCGCAAGGCCAGGAGGCTAACGCCACGCTACCCGTGTTGCCACTGGCCGACATCTCTTCGGCGATGTTCGCTGCATTAGGTGTTGTGACCGCACTGTTCGCACGATCCCAGTCCGGCAAAGGCGCCCAAATCGATGTCTCCATGTTCGATTCATTAGTCTGCTGGATGACGCCGTTTTTGGTCCCTGTGATGAACCAGCAACCGATCCGCCCGCTGCCCCCCGAAGATCCGGGTTATGGATTGTTTGGCACTGCCGACGGACGCCAGATCACGTTGAGTATTGCAGGCGAAGATCACATGTGGCGGGCGCTTTGCGAGTTGATCGGGCTCGACGAATTTGCGGGTCTGCCGGAGCTAGAACGGAATGCACGCAACCAGGAAATCGATCCACATTTGCGCAATGCAATTGCTGGCCGCAGTTTCGACTGGCTATGTCAAAACCTGGAAGCGGAACGTATCGCTTTCGGTCCGGTGTTAAAGGCAGAAGACGTGGTACAAGATGCCCATGTCAACGCACGCCGCATGGTGGTTGAAATAGAAGGGCAGTATAAAAATGCGCAGAAAAAAGAACGTTTCATTCGGCAACCACTGATTTTAGACGGACAAATCGGCACCATCGCCCGTCCTGCTCCGGGGCTAGGTCAGCATAATAGCGAAATATTAGGGGGATAAAAGTGGGCGCAATATCGGGGAGGATATTGCGCGATTGCAAGCAGACCGAATAAACAGAATAGTAGTCCTGGATTGTCGTCAACAATCCTTGCAGAACATTCATTAGTTTAATAACTTCTATTCAACTGCCGGGTTAAAGTTAGGGACATGTAAGCGCCTGTCACTTTATCTTTATCAGAGCCTGCTCAATTTGGGCCAGGAGTAAATACAAATTACGATGTATCGTATTCCATACTATTTCAAAATCGACTTTGTGATAGCCATGCGCCAAGGCATTGCGCATTTCGTAGGCAAATCCCCAGGGAATTTCACTGTGCTGAGCCGCGAATTCTGGATGCTTCTTTATAATGTTTTTACAAGCCTCTCCAACGATTTCAAAATTACGAACAACCGCATCCTGAGTTTTCTCATCGTCAAGAAATTGCATTTCTGTCATGCCGGTTTTATACCATTCGATACGCTGAATTGCTTCAATAATGTGGCCTAAGTATTCAGCCACACGTGGTTGATCAGTCCTGCTCATACGGGAATTGCCTCCGCAAGCACTTGGGCCCTGAAGCTTTCCGGCAGCGCTTTGGGTGTAAGGACATCAACTGCAATGCCTAGTAACTGGCGCAGTTCGTAACGAATCGCACCGATATCCATCATCGTGGTTTCACTGGTAGGATCAACCAGTAAATCGAGGTCACTCCCTTCTTCATCCTCGCCGTGTAAAACAGAACCAAACACACGCGGATTGGCCGTATGAAATCTACTTGTGATTTCGCGTACGGCAATACGGTTCTGCTCAAGAGCAGTAGAAGGCTTCATCTTGATCTTTCAAGGGGGAATGATGTTCCACGTTAATACTAAAAAATATACTTATAAAAATGCTTATATTAGCTAGATGCACGTGGAAAAACACCAATATAGCCCATTCTGATTGCCAACTATTTATTTGGCTAATAAATTTGGCTGGCTAAGTAGACTATTTTTTGGCCTTGACGGAGAAATCTTTAACGGATTTTAAGTGAAACTCTTCCAGCAACGGGTTTATGAACCCTTTCGCTGAAGGTAGTTTGCTGGCGCGATAAGGAAGTTAGTCTCGTTAGAGCAATATACGTAAAGTCAATCACGGAAGGAGCCCTAAAAGCTGATGTTGAAATAATATGCGGCTCGCAACCGAAAACTCAAGCAGTTTCCACCGCAGCACGCGCGCGTTTGCGGCGATTTGACTTGGCCTGGATCATGGCTAATACCAAATCAGACACGTGCTCGGCGGTTTCAACCTGTTTCAGGCGGCCGTGAGGTCTGAACCATACGCATGACCAGCTGACGATGCCGCCGACTGCCAACGACGTAATTCTGACATCCGGTACGGTGAATTCGCCGGTGGCGATGCCGTCCTCCAGCAATGCACACAATTTACGATCAAACTCGCGTCGCATCTCTTCAATGACTTCGCTATCCATCTTTGACAAATGCTTTTGCTCGCGCATGTAGATGGCAATTGCCTCCTGATTTTCCAGGACTGCCAGCGTAAAGTCATGCACCAGCGAGCGTACTTTTTCGGTCGGCGAATGTCCGGTGGCAACGATCTGATTCAATACTTCTAACGATGCACGAATACCGCGTGAGCATATTTCTGCCAATAAATCGTTCTTCGATTTGAAGTGCGAATAAATGAATGGCTTGGTGACGTTGATTTTCTCGGCGACTGCTTCAAGCGTGGTGTTGTTGAACCCGCTGTGATAGAACAGCTCAACCGCGACCGAGATGATACGTTCACGTTTGAGTCTGGAAACTGCGTCGCGAATATCTTCTATCTCGGTGGGTGCATGACGCGTGGTATTGCGTGATGAGATGCCCTGTACGCTACGATCAACTTTGCAGGGAGTGGCCATTTTTGCCGCCACGGTTCCCCGCATCTTGACGATATCGACTGGATCTTTACTCTTATGCTCGGCGTTATTTTTCACTTTAATGGGTCTGGACTTGACTCAAAAATCAGATCAGCCGTTTCATCCCGCGGTACAAATCGGCCTTGTACCAACTGCCCGATGACAGGCGTACCGCTCTGCCAAAGCCCCAGCGCACGGACACCGGCGTCCAAATCCACCGTTACCAACGTGTACGGCAGTTCGGCCGCGAAAGCAGGGTGAAATGCATGGTGCGCAACGGTCCAGCTATGTACTCTGCCGGCACCGCTGGCGGCCTTCCATTCCACCGCATCTGAATAACATGCATCGCACAACAGGCGCGGATAATGACGGGCTTTGCCGCATGCGGCGCAATGCTGAATCACCAGGCGACCTTCTACAGCGGCCTCCCAGTAAGGTCGTGACAGTTCGTTAAATTGTGGAATCGGTTTGGTTGGAACGGTCATTTTATTATCCTCTGCGCATGATGGCTAAAGCGCCATCGCCCATATCGCCATAGCCGGTCACGAGACCGACTTCGGCATTCTCAACTTGTGCGCGGCCACCTTGACCGCGTAATTGCCGCACCAATTCAACGATATGATTCAGACCCCATACATGCGCTTGCGACAATAAACCGCCGTGCGTGTTGGTCGGCAATGCACCGCCGAGTTGCAAGCGACCGTTTTCCACGAATGGACCGCCCTCGCCTTTAGCGCAGAAGCCGATATCTTCAAGCTGGCGAATCACGGCATAGGTGAAACAGTCGTAAATTTGTGTGAGGTCGATATCATCATGCGTTACGCCCGCCATTTGAAATGCGCGCGGTGCCGCTTTAGCAATGCCGAGACTGGTCATATCCGGGCGTTGCGTGATGGACCCTGGTGAATCGGGATGACCGGCGGCAACGCCAGAAATATATACCCGTGGTTGACGCAAATCACCGGCACGTTCAGCAGCGCTCACAATAATGGCTGCGCCACCATCGCTTTCCAAACTGCAATCGAGCAAGCGGAACGGATCGGCAATCATGCGCGAGTTGCGATGATCTTCGAGCGTAATCGGTTTCTTCATCAGGGCGTTGTCATTAAGCAGCGCGTGCTTGCGACAGGCCACCGCCACCTCGCCGAATTGCGCAACCGTAGTGCCGTACAACTCCATATGGCGGCGTGCCATCGGCGCATACAATTGCGCCGGAGCGATTGCACCGATAGGGTATTCGAATTCTGTCACGAAATGGAACTGCGGCATCTGGTGGATGCGTGCGCCGGCCTTGTTGGATCCAGCACTGACGTTTCGGCCAAAGGTAATCAATACATGATTACAGACACCAGCGGCGATTGCCGCAGCGGCGCATTGCAGCGCCATCACTGGACTAGCACCGCCATGCGGAATCACCGCTGAGAAACGCAAATCGGGAATGCCGAAGTTTTCGATAAAATCGTCGGATGTACCACTGACGATGCCGACCGGGATGATTCCGTCGATATCTTTTGGTGTCAGCCCTGCGTCCGCGATCGCTTTCAATGAGGCTTCGATTTGAAGTTCGAATGCTGTTTTAGTAGAACCGCGCATGTAGACGGTTTCACCGACACCAGTTACACAGGATTTGTCACGTAATGACATAGTAGTAATCTCATTTCAAAGTTGTCGGACTGCCGCGCACTTGCCAGGATTTACATCGGAATCGGACTAACCGTACTATCTTTGGCGCCAGGGTTGACACGCCCATTAATGAGATAGTTTTACGTTAGTCTTCCGCTATTTATGTGGACGCTGACTTAGCAACTGAATTTTCAACCACATCGATCGACACCCGCTGCGCAACACGTTGCCGATAACCAAGGCTACGCTTGCGCTCTTTTGCGAGTTGCTTGCGATAGAAAGTTGGATCGAGTTCAAGTGCATAGCGCGGGCTGGCGGGGTAATGGCGTTGCAGGAAAGCTTGCTCTTCCTTTATCGCGGCGCGCATTCCGGCCTGATCCGGCAAGTCGACATCACCGCATACCATCTCGGCGAGCCATTCGGCCTGATCGTCCATCATGCGGATGTTGCCGCCACCGGCGACGTTAAACAATCCCACAAAATACAGGCCAGGTTGCGTTGGTGAAACGACGCGCAGGAACAAATCTGGTTTGTGCTCTTCGGTCTCTCCCGCATCTTTAGTCAGGAATGGCAGTCCAACTGAATAGCCAGTGGCCGCAATGATAGTGTCAAATGACGCGACGCTACCGTCCAGAAAGCGCACTTCGTTACCGGTCACCGATTCAATTCCGGGTTTAGCCGTGATGCGGTTCCAGACGAAATGTCCCATCAGACTTGGATGACTGGTCGGATGTGTTCGTGTTTTAGGTGCAACAAAACCCCATTGCTTCATACTGCCGTGCACGACGCGGGTGAGCATTTCACGCATGGTACGGCGCATCGGCCAAGGCATCCAGCGTTTTTCAATCTTGCCCAGCACGCGTGAAGTCGGCACGCCGAACAACATACGCGGCATGACTAATACAGGCGAACGTGCAGAAATTGTGGTTGATTTAGTGACGACGCAAATATCGGAGGCGATGTCGACTGCACTGTTACCCATACCGACCACCAATACGCGCTTATCGCGGAAAGGTTCGGGAACTTGATAACTGTTTGAATGCAGATATTCGCCAGCAAAGTCATGACGCCAGGCGGCATGCTTAGGCACGCCCTGATGTCCGCTAGCGATCACGACCGAGGTGAACTGTTCAACGGTATCGTCATCGAGACGAACCTGCCATCCACCATTTTTGGCCGCAACATCCACCACTTTAGAGTGGAACCGGATGTGTGGCACTACGCCGAATTTTTCGGCATAAGCTTGCAAATAGCGACTGACGCCGAAGTGATCCGGGTACAGCGGGCCATCTTTAGGAAAAGGGAAATCTTTATATGCTGTGATGCTGACTTCGGAATTCAAGTGCAGCGATCGGTAGGCCGGTGAAAGGCCATTATCATTCTGGTAGACCCACAGTCCGCCAATGAATGAACCAAGTTCGTAGACTACGACGTCGACCCCGCGCGCCAATAAGTGCTTGGCGGCGCAGAGGCCAGCCGCCCCGGCACCAATCACCGCAACCCGCTGTGCGGTTCTGGATGCCGTTTGCATCAGATTGCTTCCAGCTCGAACCAGAAATCAAGGACATCACCAGTGCGGACTTCTGCAAATTTAGTGACGACACGTGTTTTCAATGCCATTTGTTTAGCTGCTTTATCTGGATCTGTCAGGTCGATACCTTTGAAGAAACCACCAATTGCAGTATCAGCACCATCCAGCAAAACATAACCGAAAGCATACGGAGGATCTGGCAAGCCTTGAAATGGCTCATAGACCATCGTGAACGTTTCGATACAACCGCCTGGACCGACTTCAACCCATTCCGTGGTTGGCTCTAAAGTTTGGTCAGAAAAAGCGCGTGGTGGGACCAGTACACGACCGGTTTCGCCACAACGACGACCATAAATCTTAGCGTGGTCACGAATCTGAACGTAGAACCAGCTTGCTGTTTCTCCCAGTGCGTGATTGTAGGTAATGTTCCAAGCCTCGCGGCGTTTCAGCAGTTCCATTTTTTTTCCTTCAGAAAATTGATTGATTTTTGGTGATCTCTGAAACATTCTTGAGGAGATGTTTCCTGAGATCGCCTTTTCACTCTTAGGACTTACGTAAAATTGTCCCAGCAAGGCATACCGACGCAGACATTACGAATGTAACGCAAGGAGGTATAACGCCGCTGGGGCGGTTTTGCTTAAGTACTAACACTCTCGATGTTATGCCTCGATGACCATTGTTCCAAAGAACTGGTGATCACCACCGTTACCGCTGGCGACGCCTACGCGTGCGCCTTTTACCTGATGCGCTCCAGCTTTGCCCCACACTTGCAGCGCTACTTCTGCTACGCGAATCATCGCAGTCACCGCAATCGCGTTAGTACATAAAGTACCGCCCGATGGATTGACCGGAATCTCGCCGCCGATCGTATAGCGTCCTTCTTTCAACTGCTCCACCGATGTGCCGATTTTAGCCAGGCCAGCTGATTCGATTGAGTGAAATTCAGTGTTGCTGAACGGTGCATACAATTCGGCCACATGGATCTGCTTTTGCGGGTCGGTGATACCGGCCATTTTATAAGTACGCTCAAACGAACGGCTTAATGCAAAAGCGTCAGCATGGTCGGCCAAGAAGTCATTACCCATACGGTCGCCGATGTAATAACTCTCTGAGCAATGGCCCAGACCAGTAATCCACACAGCGTCCAGATTGCGGTCTTTAATGTACTTTTCTGAAGCTAGAATCATCGCACCGCCACCGCTGGACTGTGGACAGCAATCCATCAGCTTGATCGGATAGCTGATCATGCGTGAATTCATCACTTCTTCGACAGTCGTCGTTTTACGCAAATGCGCATTGGCATTCAATGAAGCGTGGTAACGGTTCTTCACGACTACCGCTGCCATGTCTTCTTGCGACATGCCATACTTATCTGCGTATCGAATTGCCGACATCGCCAGCATGGTGATCGTGCCTAGGGGCAATGGACGCTCGTAGATAGGATCCCAGATTTTGTTCAGTACGGTTTGTGAATCACCGCATTCGCCAACTTTGTCAGCACCAGCTGTCATCACGACATCACTTGCACCCGAAGCGATGTGGTAATACGCAGCAGCAACACTGGAAATACCAGTTGCACCGCCGGTGTTAATACGCAGGAAGCGCTTGTTACGTCCACCGACTGCATCAACGCCCAGGCGTTCTGCGTTACCGATACCAACCATCGCATCTGGCGACAGGGAATACACAATAGCATCGATATCGTCGAATTCAAGTTGGCTCCCGGCCATCGCCAGTACAACTGCTTCGCGTACCAGATCCGGATAACTTGCGTCGTCGCGCTTCGGTTTGAATGCGGATTGACCGATGCCGATAATACCTACACGTGGTTGATTCGTACGTGATTGACTCATTGGGTTCCTCCCAGTTTGTTTCCGAATACGACAACGGTCTGATACATCATGGCTGGACCGCTTGCTGCGTGCGCCAGCGCGGTGTCAACCTTGGCTGCCTGATGCTTACCGGCCGTTCCCATGACCTGATTAGCAGCTTCGGCAATACGTACCAGTCCGCCGCAAAATACAGAATTGATTGACGCCACACCGCCGGACAGATTGAGTGTCGGATGTGCGTGTTCTGTGCTGACGACTTCAGCCCATTGTGCTGGCTCTGCAATACCGAGCGCTTGATAAGCGATTAATTCTTGAAACGGTGTAGGACCACTGATTTCAGCAACGTCGATTTCTTTAATACTGGCAACACCGGCGTCACTAAATGCCTGACGTGCAGCTTCTTGCAACGCTGTCGCAGCAGTTAAATCACGATCACCCAGGAATGCTGCTTCAGTCGCCCAACCCATGCCGCGAATCCACGCCGGATTAGTAATTCCCGCTTTGGCAACGTACTCATCCGATGCCAGTACGAGTGCTACCGCGCCTGTAGTTGGTGTGCGCAGCATGGCTTCACGGACAGGCCAGCGTACCGCTTTTGACGCATTGATCTCTGCTGCTGTCTCAACCGGACCGGTTGCTTCCGGATAGGCGTGAGATCCGCGGCGACGATTCTGCTGCACCAGTTGTGCAGCTAATGTTTGTGCTTCAGGCTGTGCGGCGATCAGCGCATTAGCTTGCAATGCATACGAAGATAAATCATCCAGCGGCAATTTGCGATGAAAATAAGGATCGTTAGCCAGGCGCTCGACTTCAGAAAGTGACGATGATTCTCTTGTGCCCCAGGAAACAATTAACTGCGTCTCGAAATGGGCTGAAGCGATACGCAATACACCCATTACGAAGGCATGTTCGCCAGCCGATGGTGTGGACAGGATGTCGCGATCGACACCACCAACAGAGCCAGATGCGGCCATGATGGAGATAGCACGACCGTCGACCTGGTCATTAGATCCGACGATGATGCCGTCGATATCTTCGATAGGGATACCGGCGCTCTTCAGGGCCGCCTGTGCAACGTCGTACAGGATTTCCTCTAGGGAACGGCGGTCCGAGTTAATCGGGACCATGATGGCTGACCCGATAACGGCCGTAGGTCGGTTAAGTGGCATAAATACCTCAGGAGTGAAGCGCGACGACTATACTGCCGAAGCGCGTTTTTGGGACGCGATGGCAGCAAGTGCCAAAGCGCGTTCGAGAGCCAATTGCTTAAGTTCGCGCCGCTGCAGTTTGCCGGTCGCAGTAAGCGGCAGACTCGTGCAGGACTCGATATGGTCGGGCACCTTATATTTCGACGATTCCGCCGCACAATGCCGCAGTAAAGCAGCAGAGTCGAAGGCCTCGGACGAAACAGGTACCACGAATGCGAAAATCAGTTCACCGCGGATCGCATCCGGTACGCCAACTACGGCGACATCTTGTACTGATGAATGGTGTCGTAAAACGGCTTCCACCTCGGCCGGCGAGACATTAATACCGGCACGCTTAATCATTTCACCAACCCGACCGACGAATACAAAATCGCCATCGGCATTGAACTTGCCCAGATCGCCGGTGCGGTAGTAGCCGTCTTCGGTGAACGCGGTCGCATTCTGTTGCGCGCTGAATCCTGTGTAGCCAAGTGTGGTGTAACCGCGCACTTCAGCTAATCCCGGCATACCGGGCAATGCTTCTTCGCCGGTATCTTCATCGATAAAGCGAATTTGTTGTCCTGGCAGCGGCGGGCCCTGACTATGGGCGCGGCGTAAAACTGGCCAGTGGTACCACGTCACTGCACAATTACCGCAAGTCTCGGTAGCGCCGTAAATGTTACATAACTCGTCAGCGCCCAGCGTCTCGACCGCGATCAAAAACTCTTCGGCGCTTCCGATGGTGACACCGGTACGCAGACTTGCCAGACGCTCTTTGCGATAGTCACGGTGATGCGCTAACGCTGAAGTCATTGCTGGCAAAGTATAGATAGCGGTGCAGCGTTCAGTCTCGATGATTTTCATCGCGCTTGCGGCATCGAATTTTTCCATCAATACTAATGTCGCGCCGTGACCAAAGGTGGCGGGCAATGCATTTGCGCCACCAAATGCCCAAAACAAAGGCGATGACAACAGTACTCGATCGTCGCCCGTGAAGCCTTGGCGTTCACCGATATTGAAGCCGTTTTCGACGACTGCAAACTGGCGCAAAGGCACGGCTTTCGGTGCGCTTGTTGAACCGGATGTATAAAGTACTAACGCATCATCGTCTGCGCAAGGACCGGCACCTGATGCCAACTCGCCTAGTGCAATGGCGGTATCGAAAATCGTGTTATAAGAAGAGAACGTGCTAACGCCGATCACGTTATCAAGCAACCAGATGTGCTCTGAGACCGGTACACCTGGCAGGCCCTGAAGCGCAACGAAATCAGCTTCAAAATCACGGTCGCCGAAGCGAGCCGCTGAAATCAACAGCGAGAGGCTTGAGTCTTTCAACAAGAAAGCCAGTTCATTCCGGGTAGACCAGGTACTCAGCGGTACCAGAATAGCGCCCAAAGCACCGGCGCCCAGACAGACATCAATCCATTCAACGCGGTTACTCAGCAATACACCCACGCGGTCGCCACGTTTTATTCCGGCAGCTTGCAAAGCGCTGGCTACGCGAGAAGCGCGTTCCGCCAGATCCACGTAAGTGAAGCGTCCTTGCTCGCACACCAAAGCGCAGGCTTGCGGCGCGCGCTGGGCTTGCTCACGAACTAATTCGATCAGCGTTCGGCTAAAAGGCGGCGTCATCATGAATCCAGTTTCGCACCGGAAAGTTGTACAACATCTTTCCACTTCACGCGCTCTTTTTGGGCAAACGCGACCGCATCTTGCGGCGACGACCAAATCGCACGCGCTCCGGTTTCAAGAAAACGCTGCTTGACCACCGGATCGTTCTCGATTTCTTTCAGTGCTGCAGATAATTTGGCAACGATTGGGGCTGGCGTGCCTTTAGGCATGACGAAGGTACCCCATGACGTAACGACAAAATCAGGAATCCCCACTTGCGCCATGGTCGGCACTTGCGGCAAAGTAGGCCAGCGTTCGGCCGAAGTGACTGCCAGCGCCCTCACTTTGCCAGCGCGAATCAGGCCCATGTAGCTGGCAATATTATCGATCGCAAAGTTGGTGTCACCAGCCAATAATGCAGGCATTGATTGCGATGCGCCGCGAAATGGAATGTGCTGCGCCTGAATCCCGGTACGGGCACGGAATAATTCTCCGGCCAGATGCGGCGTGGTACCGATACCGGCAGAACCGTAAGACACGCCCTTAGGTTGCTTGCGCGCCCAGAGCAGAAATTCTTGTACTGTTTTTGCGGGATGTTCTGCCGCGACAACAAACACGTTGCAGTTTTCCCAGATCATCGAAACGTAGTCAAAATCTTGCGCCGGATCGTAGCTCATTTTATTGAACAAGAACTGATTGATCGACAGCGTGCCGACCGTAGCCGATGCAATCGTATATCCGTCAGGTTTGGCGCTACGCACCACTTCCATACCGATATTGCCACCGGCGCCGGTACGATTATCGACAATGAAGCTTTGCCCCAACTTCGCCTGAAGTTTGGCAGCCAGCAAACGGGTCAAGACGTCGGATGCACCACCGACACTAAACGGCACCACGATGCGAACATTCGCTTCGGGCCAGGAGCTGGTTTGCGCCGAAGCTGCTTTAAATACAATCGCAGCACTACCGGCAATAGCCGCCTGAATTACCGTACGTCTTGAAACCATTTTATTGTCTCCCCCGTTGTGTCCGTTGTGTCTTTTGCCATCCGCTGTGGCTGGTCGACCGAATGATGCCTGAGTCGATTAATCTGATGTTACATTATTCTTTGGAATTTTAAAATACTTATTAGAATTTTTTTTGTACTAGCCAGTACATTTTCTCTATATTACGACATAAAGAAGACTCGGTTAAGTGTGATGCAAGGACGGCAAATGGTGTCCCGACCAGCTATTAGCTGAAGGTATCCGTATCGACCAAAGCGAAAGACACATCATGCCTTCTGCTTTAACCAACAAATAAAGACAAATTTATAATTTCCGAACGGCAATAAAAAATATGGCAACGCTTATGGGTCCAGCTTTACTTAACTTATTCCCGCTCGAATGTTGAAATAATCACTCAAAATTCGCTGGAAATACATCCATCAATGCATTCCTGGTCGGCTCTCTTCATCAACCTACTCTGGCAAAAGTTGCCGACTGTTCTCGGGCTCGCGATCTTGACAACAGCACTGGAGAAAGGCTCTGAAATAGCCAGCTCGCCGATGATCTAAAGGACATTATGCTGGAACTGAAATATGAGGATGTTTTGATAAAGATCAATTTTTGTATTAACAAAGACTTATACAATTAACATCATTATTTTGTGTTTTGATACGGCGAATATTTTCACAATCAAGAGTGCTACTTTATCCCTTGAAACGTCGTTTTTTATAGCGTGAAACTGCTTCAATTCCTAAGTGTCACGTTCTACCTAATTTAAGGAGTGCGCGATGAGCAAGAAAATAATTTTACGGCCGTCCGACGCCTGCTTTGACAGGCTGTTTAATAAGACATCAACTCACTCTGTTTCCAAGATTCCTGACGGCGATCGCCTATCCAGACTCCCTAGCTTGTTGGCAACGTTAATGGCAGCATTGCTCATCACGGTATGCGCACTATTGTCAGCGCCAGCATCTGCAGCAACGATCACAATGGTATCGTTGGGTAGCGCTGCTTCAGCCAGATCGGCGACGGTCACCGTCAGAGTTGATCCCACCACCACTCACATCAACGTAACCGATGCAACAACGGTCAATTTTGTTGTTGGAAGCAACGCATTTGCATGGCGATTTGATGTGCCACACAATGTTTTCCTATTCGATTTAAACCGAATAGCACCACCTAATGTTGTTGACCATCAAGTCGAAGTCTATGTTGCACCAAGTATGTTGTCGATTTTCTGACTAAAGCGACTTTAGTAAAAGTACGCATTAAAGTTATTTACTTTTTTTATCTACTTTTCGCCTGCGACAACATAGGCGAAAAGTGATGCTATTTCGTCTTGCGACAACACGCTTTTCCACGGCGGCATACTATTTTTCCCGTTGCTTACCGAAGTAATAAAACGCGTCCGTTGTTGGGGCGGAAAAGTACGCAAGTCAAAAAATCCACCGCCCTCATCTACCATATGGCCGCCATGACAAACAGCACAGTTTGCGGCATACAACTTGGCACCCTGCGCAACTTGTTCTGGCGACGGTGTCGCTATATCTTGCGCCGTTGCGGCAACAGTCGCGAAGACAAATAGACCTGCAATCGCAGTTGAATATAACCGGCGGGGAACACTAACTAAGTTACCAAAGATTTGATGCAATTTATTTCTCCCGGCGTACACCCTTGACGGGTGCACGCACGTAAAACGTCTTTTTTTATATCTGCTTATTTAGCCGGTAGCGCGAAAGTCCATACTGAACCACCTTGTGGAACATTTTTCGCCTCAGGACCAACCCATCGCTTACCCAAGCCGCCGAAGCCAGACAATACGGTGACATATTGTCTGCCATTCATAGTCCACGTAATTGGACTAGCATTGATGCCGGAACTCGTTTGAAATTGCCAAAGCGTCTTACCATTGTCCGCATCCAGTGCAATAAATTCACCGGTATGACGGCCGGTAAATAGCAAGCCGCTTGCAGTGGCCAACATCGAACTCCAATTGGCGTGATCGCTCAACGGAATCTGCCACTTTGCTACGCCAGTCATTGGATCGATTGCTGAGATAAAGCCATGTGGCGCATTCGGCTCAAAAGCGAATTTAATATCTTTTACGCCAACCCAACGCATGCCGGATTTATAGGTCGCTACGGTATCGAGTGAGTAGGACGACGACATGTGGATAGTGTTGGCATACAACAAACCGGTATGTGGATTAAACGCGGCATGTGACCAATTCTTGGCACCGATAATATTCGGCCAGATATCGGCCGACTGGCCATCACGCAATGTCTTGGCGACACCGGTTTCGACCGGACGACCCGTCGCCATATCAATATGCGAAGCCCAATTAACTTTTGCATAGGGATTGGCTGCCAACAACTTGCCATCGGTACGATCAATCACATAAGCAAAGCCATTGCGATCAAGCTGCATCAATACACGCCGCGGTTTGCCATCAATTTTCAATTCGCCGAGGATCATTTCGGACGTTGCATCAAAGTCGAACATGTCGTTCGGCGTGAATTGATAATGCCAGACGATTTCACCGGTTTTTGGACGGAACGCAATCACAGAAGCGGTGTAAAGGCTGTCACCACCGCGAGAATTTGGATTCCAGGGTGCCGCGTTACCTGTACCCCAATAGACCAGATCCAACTCTGGATCATAACTGCCCGTCAGCCAGGTGCTGCCGCCGCCGTTCTTGTACGCGTTCTCGACCTTCCAGCTTTCGCCCGCTTTTTCATCCGGGCCAGCTGTTGTATGACGACGCCATAATTGTTTGCCAGTGGCTGGATCGTAGCCATCGACAAAGCCGCGAACACCAAATTCACCACCAGAAATACCGGTCATCAATACACCGTTGGCCACCAATGGTGCACCGGTGATGGAATATCCTTCTTTCCAATCGATCACTTTCGTCTTCCAGATTTCTTTTCCGGTCTTTTGGTCCAACGCCACGATATTCGCATCCAGCGTGCCACGGAATACCATGCCGTTATATAAGGCAACACCCTTATTCGACACGCCGCAACAAACCACTCGCGGGGTATCAGGATCAAAATCAACCGCGGTGCGCCAGATTTGCTTGCCGGTTAGGGCATTAATGGCAACGGTCCACTTGGCGTTACTAACGTACATCACGCCATCCTGCACCATCGGCTGGGCTTGCTCGCCATATTCATTTTCCAGACCCAGCGCCCAAACAGGTGCCAACTTTTTGACATTCTTTTTATCGATTTGTTTGAGCGTCGAATAGCGTTGCTGGGAGTAACCCATGCCATAAGTCAACACGTTTTCCGGATGCGCGGCATCGTTCTTCAAATTGTCCATCGTCTGCGCCTGTAAAGGTGACGACGCCACCGCACATAGTGCGATCAAACAGCCTAAGGAACGTAACTTTTGTTGATACTTCATGAATGGTCTCCTCCTTATTGTTATATTTTTTTGTAAAAATAAAATCTGAATCAAAAACAAAATAAAGATACGAGACAAGCCTCTGTCTCGCTTACAGCAACTACATGAATATCAATGGGAATGCTCCCCAACCGGGTTACACAGAGAGATATCGGCGTTTAATGGGCTCATTATTACGCAAGCCTTCGACCGAATCGCAATAAACGATTTTTCCTTTGTCGATAACAGCAACGTGCGACGCCACATGCAGGCAAAAATGCATATTTTGCTCGGCAAGTAAAATGGTCGTTCCGCCTTTTCGTAATGCCTTAATCTGCACCGCTATTTGTTGGACAATTACCGGCGCTAATCCTTCGCTCGGTTCGTCCAGCAACAGCACCGACGGGTTGCCCATCAACGCACGTCCAATCACCAGCATTTGTTGCTCGCCGCCAGATAACTGTCCCGCTAATCGATTGCGCAATGGCACTAACAGCGGGAAGGCTTCATAAACACGCTGTAACGTCCAGTCACGCTGATTCTGCAAGCCAGTCTTTTCTGCCAGCGTCAAATTGTCTTCCACTGAATGCTCTGGAAACACTTGCCGGTCTTCCGGTACGAATCCCAGCCCGGCGCGAGCGATGCGGTAGGATGCGATGCCGTTGATGCTTTTTCCATGCAGATCTATTTTCGTGGCGGCGCTGGGAATAATGCCCGCGATAGCTTTCATCGTGGTCGACTTGCCCGCGCCGTTGCGACCCAACAATGCCAGGCATTGACCTTGGCCCACTTCCAGATTAATACCGAATAACACTTGGCTGGCGCCGTAAAATGCGGTTAGTCCGCCGACCGACAAACTGCTGTCGGCGCTCACGCAGCAGCCTCTTCAAATCCAGTGCCCAGATAAGCGTCAATGACAGCCTGATTGTTACGAATTTGATCGGGCGTGCCTTGGGCCAGCAATGCGCCGTAATACAATACGCGGATGGTTTGCGCACGGGCAAATACGATGTCCATATCATGCTCAATAAAAATGATCGTTATTTTTTCCCGCTGCCATAAATAGTGGACTCGCTCCATCATCAACAACCGCTCTTCCGGTCCCATGCCCGCCGTCGGCTCATCAAGTAACAACAAACGCGGTTCAAGCGCGAGCGCTAAACCGATATCGAGCAGCTTCTGATCCCCATGCGGTAATTCTCGGGCTAGCGTATTCGCCTTTAATTCCATGCCGAGCATTTCTACGATTTCTGCTGCCCGCTCCTTCACCAAAGACGGCGAACGCGGCGTTGAAAACGAGGCAAAGATATTACTCATTTGGCCACGATGTGCCATCACCGCTGCTTCTAGCGATTGCGCCACAGTCAAGGTGGGAAAAATACTGGACACCTGAAATGCGCGTCCGATCCCGCGTTGAACAATCGCCTTCGCTGGCAAGGTGGTAATGTCTTTTCCGTCAAAAATAATGCTGCCGGAATCTGCTTTTATTTTGCCACTGATGAGATTAAATAGCGTGGTTTTGCCTGCACCATTAGGGCCGATGATTGCTGACAAGCTGCCGCGCTCAAATTCTGCCGAAAAATCATTGGTTGCAACGACGCCACCAAACGCCTTTGTTACATTGGTCATTTTTAGCATGGCGTGTCCCGAAAAATGGCAACCTGTCTAACAACAACAGCAGAGAAATACGTTGAAAAGTTCAAGGAAGTCTCGATTCCACGGGGTTGTCAAATTTGACCAATTGGGCAGGCTTCGTGCGTCCAAGGCGGAAGGCAATAAACCGCTCAACGACAATATCCAGCAAGCCTTTACGTAACAAAAGTACGTAGAGCAAAATAATGGTGCCTAAGACCAGCCCGTAGTATTTGGTATGTGCAGTGACATAATGATTAAGCAAGGTCAACATGGTCGCACCCACCAACGGGCCAAGGAACGTATTCACACCACCTAACATAATCATGAAAATCGCTTCTCCCGACATGGTCCAGTAACCAAAGTTAGGATAAGCAGCGCTGACGTACAAACTCATCAGCACCCCGGCGACACTGGCAAAAGCCGCTGCGATCACGAATGCCGCGACGCGATATCCACGCACGTTCATCCCTAAAAACTCAACCCGCGCAGCATTATCGCGAACCATGCGTAGTGCATAGCCGAAAGGTGATTTGGTGATGTGCCACAACAATCCGAGCGATACGATAACGACGCCGGCGATGAAGTAATACACATGATGCGTATTCGCCAGATCGATACCGAGAAAAATCGGTTTCTTAAAACCGCCGGTCAATCCCTGATCGCCGCCGGTCAGTGTCTGCCAACTCAGGATCGTGCTGTAGAACATCATCTGAATCGCCAGCGTTAGAAAAGTAAAATAAATTTCTTTGGTTTTAGTGCAAATCAGACCCACGATCAAGGCGAGTAACGCACTGCTTAGTACCGCCATTGCCATCGCTGCCGGGATCGACCACATGCCGGTTTGCATCAACAAGCCGAACGCGTAAGCACCGGAGGCATAAAACATGGCGTGACCGAAAGAAATCAGGCCGGTATAACCGATTAACAAATTAACCGAGATCGCAAATAATCCAAATATAGCGATGTGAATGATCAAGTCCAGCACCATCTGTGAGGCGATCACGCTAGGCAGCCCCGCCACAATAATAAAGGCTACGATCACCCATAACGAGGTTGATGAGAGCAGGCGATTGTTCATCGTTGAGCGCCTTTTCCAAAGAGGCCATCGGGCCGTAAAACCAGCACTACAGCCATCAACGCAAACACACCAATTTCAGTAAACATCGGAAAGCCGACACTGCCGAATGAACGGCATACGCCAATCAAAATTGCCGCAACCAGGGCGCCGCCGATTGAACCCATGCCGCCAATGACGGTGACGATGAATGACTCGATCAAGATAGAGAAACCCATTCCCGGCACTAACGATCGGACCGGAGCGGCTAATGCGCCAGCCAGACCGGCAAGTCCGGCACCGAGTGCAAATACACCGGCATATAGCAACGAAGTATTGATTCCCAACGCGCCTGTCATGGATGTATTGGTCGCCGCCGCGCGGACCTTGCTGCCGAAGGATGTTTTCACAATCAGCATCCAGACCGCCAGCGCCACCAAAAAGCTAATGCCGATCAGGAAAATATAAAAGAGGGGAATTGGTGCGCCAGCAATCATTAATGGCGCTGTTGCAAAAAAAGATGGCATACCCATCGACTGAAATTCCGCACCGAACATCAATTGAACCAGATCGTCCAGTACCAGAATCCAGCCGTAACACATCAGCAGTTGCATCAAAAAATTACTTTGATACAGACGCCGGAAAAAGATCCGCTCGAGGAATACACCGAACACAGCAATACCTGCTGAAGCGATGATGACTGCCAACACATAGCTATCTGTTATCCCATAGATGTAATAGGCGAGATAAGCGCCCATCATATACAAGGAGCCGTGCGTAAAGTTGACCACCTTCAAGACACCGAAAATTAACGTTAAACCGGATGCGACCAAAAATAACAACATCCCGATAACGAAGGCATTCAGGCCTTGGGTCATCATGCAAGAAGCCGACGACACACAGTCTGATAACGCAGTAATATCCACTCAAGTTTCTCCGACGACACCCACAAAATCTGAAAACTACTTGCTTTCGATTCTGGGGCAAAATTAACTCCACCAAGCAACCAGAACCGAGCAACAGGGTTTAAGCGACTAACCTTAAGCCCAACCGTTTTCTTTTTTCCACTTCAGTTCCAAATCGGTGATAACACCCCAATCGGCCATTTTTGCGTTTTCAATGAACGGCAATTTATTTGAGATACGGCCCCAACCAGTGGCATAGTCAACCAGCGTCTGGTCGCTAGCACGCAGTGTCAACATTCCTTTGCTGCCGAATGGCGATTTGATTTGCATACCGCGCAACGCATCGGACATTTTTTTCGAATCAACCGACTTCGTCTGGCGTATAGCCTCAAGCATAAAATCCATACCGGAAGCGGCTTGCCACGACCAGTTTGTCGGAGAATCCTTAAATTTTGCGCTGTAGGCATTCGCCCACGCCTTGTTGGCCTGCGTGTTCGGAAAAGCGCTTAGATAACGGGTGCCAGAGTGAACCCGCTTCGGCATCGCTTTTACTTTAGAAATAGTGGTGAAATCTGCCAGTGCAACCGCAAACACCTCAATCTCATTGAACAAGCCATACAGATTGCCCTGATCGATGAAAGACACCAGATCGCCGCCGATCAGACAGGTAAATATTGCCTGTGGCTTTTCCTGCATAATTTTGGTGATGAACTCGGTGTAATCTGGCTGCGACATTTTTGGCCACGCTTCGCCGACGATCTGCGCTGATGGACTGAAATGTTTCAAATACCGGACGAAAAGCGCAGTGGTATCGCGACCATACGCATAATCAGGACCGATGGTCATCCACTTTGTAAAATTGTTTTGCTTTGCTACTTCGGCAGCATATTGTCCAGCCACGATTGCATCTTGCGCACCTTGACGTGCTGTACGGAAGGCGTTTGGAATTTTCATCTTAGGGTCAGCGGTCAGTGTCGAAATTTCCGGGCTGGCGTGGATGCATAAAGTGCCGGTCCCGCGCACTACTTCGTGCACCGCGAACGCGCCATTGGAAGCATCGCAATCAAGGATAAAGTTGCACTTATCACTGTTGATCAAATCGCGCGTCAATCGGCTCGATTCTTCTGGTTTACCCTTTGAATCACGGATCAACAACTCGACCATCTGCCCGTTGAAGCCACCAGCTGCATTAAAGGCATCTACCTCTAATTGCGCGCCATTGGTTGACGAAATACCCAATTGCGCAATGCGTCCCGACATGATCGTTGGAATACCGATTTTGATGGTTTGCGCGGTTTGAGCCCGCAAAATTGAAGGAAATCCTAAGCTTGCACCAGCCACACCCAGGGAAGCGGCCGCACCTAATATCCGGCGCCGCTTGAGCGATATTTTTGTCATTGTCTCCACCTATATCTATTATATTTTTTAGAAAATTTGATGTTATTTTTATAATTAAATTACGTACTTTTATTATTTTCAAGCTTGATTTAAAATAATTTAATTTTCGAATTTAAGAAAATATATTCATTATTTCGAAAATAATACCCTATTTTTTTATGAAATAATTTTATTTCGGGACTCGGCGATGGTTTTTATTGGATCGCTATGAACAACGCTGCGGCGTTACAACTTCGGTGACGCAACCATGTCAGTAATGGCCATTTCGAAGGTAGTACATTGCAGCGCCACTTCGACAATATTGCGAATAATTAATTGTTCCTGGTCGACATTCCATGCGATGACGAATTCGAGTTCTGGCATTGCCAATTCGGGCAATAAGGGTACAAGTTCTGATCTCGCAAGGTGCGAGCGCACCAGAATTTCAGGTAACAAAGCGATACCTGCACCGCTGGAGATAATAGCAATTAGTGCCATGATGTTGTTGCAGGTACCGATTGCATCCCTATCTACGCCTTGCTCGCGTAATACGTCCATCGTCATGGAATGGCTGGCTGACGGTTTCGACAAGGACCAAATGGCATGTGTTTCCAGTCGCTCGCGCAATGTTGCCGAGTCTGGATACTTGCCTTGAAGTGCGGGCGCCATCATCCAGCACATACGCACTGTGCCCAACGATTCTGATCGAATATTCGGGCCTACCGCTGGCGCGGCAAACAGGGCGACGTCCAGCTTCCCGATTTCAAGGCGTTGACGCATTGATGTGGTCAGATCGATTTCAATTTGATATACCACCTTGGGCATCAATTGGCGCAAGTTAGCAATGAAGGTTGGAAACCAACTCAACGCCGCGATCTCTCCCGCACCGATACGAACAGTGCCACTGGCAGTTTCGGCATTGTCCAGGTCACCAACTACGCTATCTAGGCGGCGCAATAATGGCTCAACCATTTGCACCAGTTCGCGGCCCTGGAAAGTCAATTCCATGCGCCTTCCCTGACGCCGGAACAGCGCCACACCCAAGGCAGTTTCCATTTCACGCACGCGCGCCGAGATTGCTGGCGGCGAGGCATTCATTTTCAGCGCCGTGGCGTGAAAAGTGCCAAGCCGGGAAATCCAGCACAGGGTTTCAAGATTGAGGAGTGTGACGCGCTTCATATAAACATTATGTGAATCTAATGTGAATTAAAACTAGGTTGGTCTGCTACTAGCCCAGGTCGGCCCACATGGCACTGACATCCGATGATATCGAACCCATCTGAAGAGGCAAAGCCGTGCAATAACGTCCCGCATTGAAAATCAAGGGCTCGCCATCGTGGTAAGAAACCTTATGCACCCGACCGACGAACAATACATGATCGCCGCCATCAATGGTGCTTTGAGTCTCGCATTCGAAACTAGCCAGCACGCCATCCAGCACCGGCGAGCCACCCAATCCCTCCTCGTACGCGAGTCCACCGTATTTGTTTTCATTGGGCGTCGCGAAGCGTTGTGACAAATCGGATTGACCCACGCCGAGAACATTGATCGCAAAATGCCCCGATGCCAAAAATCCTGGCAGCGAAAGCGCGTTCCGTCTGATACTCCACAACACCAACGGCGGGTCCAACGATAAGGCCGAGAAGGAATTTGCCGTCATCCCCTCCAATTTTCCGTCGGGTGCGCGCGTGGTAATAACAGTCACGCCCGTAGGAAAACGGCCCAGCGCATTTCGTAGCTGTCGAGTGTCATGCTGACCGTCCAGATACAAGTGAGTCACCGCCATGATTGCCCCTTAACGTCGAGGGCAAACGCAACCACATGCAAAGGAATTGACGACGGGGCGATCATGATCTTGCTCTTAGCCATTGACCACATTGACCAGAGGAAGTACTTTTTCGGCCATCAAGATCATAGAGTCGCGCGCCAGTTCGCGGTCAGTCCAGTCGACACCTGCATACAGCATCGTACCAAATTGGCCAGTGACTTCTTGCAACGCATGGATCTCATCGGCGACCTTTGACGGCGAACCATAAATGACGAGTTGCTTCATGACATCTTCAAGGGTCACGCTGTCATCGGACATTTTAGGATCGCTTTTGAAAACACCCAGCGAACCACGGCGTTTCAGTTTATTGAACAAAGAACGGTAATAGTAATAATAAGGACCATCGGTGCCTAACGCATAAGCCTCGGCGGTAGCATCATCCTTCGCCACAAACACGGTCTTGGCGACGCGCCAGTTCGCAGGGTCGGCTTCCCGCTCCGCCCGTGCGCAACCTTCGACATACTTGGTCCAATGACTCTTGACCCACTTCGGCAGCAAGAAATTGGCTGAAATAGGATCCCAACCACGCGCTGCGGCTTCGGTAATACCTTGCGAAAATGGCGCGACGGCTGTCACGACAATCGGCGGATGCGGACGCTGGAGCGGCTTCGGAATCGACCCCATCCCGGTCTCCGCGATGTAAGTACGTTCCGTCGATATATTCCAGTGCTCACCTTTGAGATTGTAAGGCGGCTCAGTCGTCCATATTTTCAGCAACTGATTGATCGACTCCAAAAACATCGCAGGACGTGGCAAATCGAAGTTGCCATAAGCTTCAGCATCCGAAGGCAGCGCGCCCGGGCTAATCCCGAGGATAAAACGCCCACCCAGCAAATGATCCAGCATCGCGATGTGACTAGCGAGAGTCACAGGATGGTGATTCGGGAGATTGAGCGTGCCGGTTCCCAGCTTCATTTGCTTGGTCGCATCGACCAGCGTTGCCAAAAACAAAGCGGATGAAGTGATGTTTTCTTCCGGATCAGTCGCGTGCTCACCTACATAACCTTCAACGAAGCCCAACTGATCAGCCAAAATAAAAGCTTCGCGGTCCTCGCGCAGCGAAATTTGCCAATCTTTGCCAATAGGATGCATAGGCATCGTGAAAAATCCGAGTTTCATCAAATCTCCTTTAATCTTTATATTTATATTTATATTCAATCTATATCGCTTAGAGCCAGTTTAGGCAAGGCAATAGATAAATAAAAGACACTTGATTGGACCGTAACCAATCAGTTTTTCTGATGATTTGGATTATTAACTAAATCGCAGGGTTGGTTGACCGCCTAAGCTGTTGAGGATTAAACGTGTAAAAAAGGCAAAACCGCGAGTTGGATGCCAAGCTAGACGATGGTCCATACGCAAAATGGTTTCTGCAAGGGGCTTTGGCAACGCAGACAGTGCCCAGAAGTAGGAAAAGCAAAAGCCGTCCTGGGTTTTGTTAAATGTCAGTTTGTCCGTTCAGTCCTGACGCAAACGCGTCCCGGCAAGGCGTGCCGACGCAGACAGCACGCTAGTGCGGCAAGGAAGGCACAACGCATCTTGGGGGAGGTTAAGACGGTCGCCAAGTCAGCCAACGGTCCTGACGCAAACGCGTCCCAGCAAGGCGTGCCGACGCAGACAGCACGCTAGTGCGGCAAGGAAGGCACAACGCATCTTGGGGGAGGTTAAGACGGTCGCCAAGTCAGCCAACGGTCCTGACGCAAACGCGTCCCAGCAAGGCGTGCCGACGCAGACAGCACGCTAGTGCGGCAAGAAAAGCACAACGCCGCTGGGGCGCGTTTACGTCAGGACCGGCCGTATGTTGCCTAGGCTGCGCTCAATCTGCTCTGCGCAAGCACGGGCGGCATCCAATAGTTTATGTTCGTGCGACTTGGTTGCCCGCCGACCAATGACGGAAACGTGAATCGCCCCCGCCAAATTACCATTGGCATGTCGGATGGGAATGGCATAGCCGACCACGCCTTCGACCGCTTCCTCTTCGCTTTTCGCGTAACCCTGCTTGCGAATGCGCTGATATTCCGCTTCCAATGCACGCGCATCAGTGATGGTATTAGTAGTCAGTTTTTTTAGCGGCCCAGATAAAGCCTTCGCAGCAAGGCGCGTATCGTTGGCGGCGAATAGCTTGCCGGTCGCGGTGCAGTGCAGCGACAGCCGCTCGCCCAAACGAATATCGAGCGAAATACGCTGCGTACCCATGCATCGGTCAACATAAAACACACGCTGCCCCATATTCATTCCGAGATAGACGTCGTCGCCAATGATTTTTGCCAGATCTTGCAAATGGCGGCGCGCCAATGGCCGCACATCGAGCGAGGCCACGGTCGATAAAGCGATGCCGACCACACGTGGACCGATTGAGTAGCGCAAGTCTTCGGTCATGGTCAGCACTTCTGCCGCCACCATGGTTTGCAACATATTGTGGACACTGCTGACCGGCAGGCCTAACGCTTCTTTGATTTCGGTCAGGCGCAGACCTTCTTTAAAGCGCACTAACAAGTCAAGCACATCGAAGGTGCGTAGATATCGGTCGGGACTCATGGGATGCCTCGTTAAACAGAAATTACCGATCCTGCCACGGATGGCGACAAGATACTGTTATTGACCAAATGATTTAGTAGTTTCGAAATATCGAAAAGTGATTTTTCGACTAGAAATTATAGCAAAATTTGTGCCATCTCAACACGTCAACTTTACGCACTGCCGATACCGTCATTCCTTCACATTAATTGAAGGAATAACGTGGGCGTATTTGTGCGTATTGAGAGAGATCGTTTAATAAACTATTTCAGGACTATTTAACGTACTTGAGATAATCGCTGTACTTGCCGTAGGCTTTAAAGCGTTTTGCATCGTAGTCATAACTGTAGACCCGCAACGCTGACATACCGAGATGATTATCCGGGCTAAATTTTAGCGGTGAAGAAACGCCCTTCGTGTCGACTTCAAAGCCTTTTGACATTGCTTCGACCATCGCTGCACGGGTCGGCTCCTTCCCGGCTCTTGCAATCGCATCCGCCACCAGTTCGCCAACCACCCATCCGCCGACAAAATTGACATTGGTCTTCAATCCGCCGAAACCGTATTTATCAGCGGCGGCGGCCATTTCCTTGATACCGCCCGGTTCTTCAATGTCGCCCGGCGTGAAGCAGCTGACAAAATGATAATCGCGACCGGCCTCAGGGCCCAGCGCAGAATAGATATCAGGCGTACCAAGTTGCGTAATGGAAAAAGTAGGAATTTTCAAACCATATTGCAGCATCGTCCGCATCAGCAAAATGGTCGGAGTAGGAACGCCGTATACCGTCACAACATCCGGCTTCATGGCGATGATTCCCATCACTTGCGCGGTCACGTCGGCCGAACCGACCTTGACTGGAAACGCCTGAGATGTGCCGCCATATTTATGCACTTCTGCGTCGACATAATCAGCATATTCCTTTCCGCCCGCCACATCCATGTGAACAGTTGCAACTTTGAGCGCCTTGAGTTTAAGTTTATCCGCAAAATAGCCGACCCCGACCTGCGCCATTTGCTTGAACCCGCAGTACCCGTTGTAGAACATCGGCGACGGCGGTTCGATACCGGCTTTGGTGACGGCGAAGGTTCCGACGACGGGTAGTTTGCCACGGCGAATAGATGGCATTAACGCGACCTGGGCGCTGGTGTTACCCAATCCTGATATGCCAATGACTGGCGTCTGGCTACTCAATTTTTCATAGGCGATGCGTACCAATGGCGCCTCGTAACGATCATCCTCAAGTACAAGATTAACTTTACGGCCGTTGATTCCTCCGGCCTCGTTAAGGTTGCGCATGTACGACTGCATTCCGCGGACCCAAGGTATCTGCGATCCTGACGCCGTGCCGCTCATATCCATGATCACGCCCCAATCAATCCTGTCGGCGTACACGCCATCGTTAGGTTGTTCAAAGGCATGCGCGGTGATCGCTAAGGTGGCGATGACCAGACTGACGCTTACTCTTCTGACACAGCTACTCAGACCTGATGTGGGTGTTTTATATCTGAAAAAGAAAGTAGACGGTTTGACCGCATGATTATGGTGATGATGATGGTGATTCATTTTGTCTCCTGAATTTGGCAACTATGCCAAGTCGTATCGAACGTCTCGATTAATTTCTGAGCGCCCTTTTGACGACTGACATGGATTCGAGCGTGATCTTTCACGTCTCTTTTATTTTTTTCTTCTCTTCTTTGGCTTTGTTAACCCCCTTTTATTTCCCTCTTTTTGATTTATAAAAAAGTTGCAGACGTAACGAACACTGTTTCGTCCAAAGCACCGATCTGTTCGAACTCAAAGTCTTCATCATCAATTTTATTAAAATCATTATGTGTTAATATTTTCGAAAATAAAAAATATATTTCGATATTTGGAAAAATACTTCCATGACACCTGCCATGGAAATCACCTCTTCAAACGCGCCGCAACGTTAAACATTAATCCGCACAACTTCGGACATGCAAAGTATTGCAGCGCACAACCAAAAGGAAACACACATGGACATTTCTTCGAACATGGCACCGCAGGTGCTGACTGGACGTTTGGCGCTGGTAACCGGTGCAGGGCAAGGAAACGGTCGCGCCATTGCAATTGGCCTGGCCCGAGCTGGTGCGCGTGTCATCGTCACCGACATCAACGCAGCCAACATCAAGCAAGTGGAAGAAGAGATTCGTGCCGCTGGCGGAGAAGCGTGGGCGCACGTTCTCGATGTTACGTCGACCGACGCCTGTGCGGCTCTTGCGCAAAAAATTGGTGATGAAATTGGTCAGGTGAATGTGGTTGTTAATAATGCTGGAATCCTGATCCGCGAGAATATAGATAGTCCACGTGTTGTCGCCAATATGCAGCGCATGATGGATGTCAATGTCAATGGCACTTTCAACGTGACGCACGCATGGTTACCAGCATTGCGTGCAACACGTGGAACAGTCATTAATGTGGCTTCAGTCGCTGCCTTTGCCGGACAGCCTAACAGCATGGGTTATTCGCCCTCTAAAGGCGCGGTCAAACTGCTTACCCAATCGCTGGCGGTGGAACTTGCCAAAGACGGCATCCGCGTGAATGCTATCGCCCCGGGATTGATCGAAACACCAATGACTATTGATAGTCGCGGCGCACCTGAAACGCTGCATAAATTTATGCTTAGAATGCCGTTGGGACGCGTTGGGCAAGCGGAGGAATTGGTTGGACCAGTCGTGTTCCTGGCCTCTGAGATGGCGAGTTATGTCACTGGCGTCATATTGCCGGTCGATGGTGGATTTCTGGCCTGTTAAGCTGCATCAACGTCTAATGACGCAGTAGAATGTGCCTACGATGAAATCGTTCATCGTAGGCGTGATAACAAGTTGAAGTAATGTTGCAAGCGTGAGGTTGAAACCTGAAATAAATTCAGGTATTCATCACAGCAATTTTAATTTTAAGATTGTGGTTTGATTGCGGTCTGATCAATTATGCCGCGGTCAGGATAAACCCGCGATAGGCATTATCCGCAATCTCATCACACTCCTTGCGGTACACCCCAATTCTTGCCACATACGGCATGAATACGCGTGGTTTCCCCGGAATATTGGCACCCAAAAACCATGAATTAGCCAGTGGGAAAAGTGTCTTGTTAGCCGCTTTATTGACATGCTCTACCCAGTCTTTTTCCGCCGGCACTCCCGCCTCAATAGTGGTGATTTTCTCTCGATCCAGATAGGTTATACAATCACTAATCCACTCAACATGCTGCTCAATACCGACCACCATATTGACTAGCGCAGACGGACTTCCCGCGCCTGTGATGATGAACATATTGGGGAAACCGGCCGTCATTAAGCCCAGATAAGTGCATGGCCCATCGGCCCATTTATCGACCAGCGTCAAGCCGTTTCTGCCACGAATATCCATGTTCAGTAGCGCCCCGGTCAATGCGTCGTAACCGGTCGCACACACCAGCGCATCTAACGCATATTCTGTGTCACCACAACGCACCCCTTCAGCACTTACTTCGGTAATCGGCGTCTTTTTTAAATCGACCAGTTTAACGTTGGTGCGATTGTATGTTTCGTAATAACCGGTATCTACACAAATACGTTTGGTGCCAAGCGGATGATCGTGTGGACAGAGCATTTCTGCCACGACAGGATCTTCTACTGTATTTCTAATTCGGGCGCGAACGAAGTCTGAAATCGTGTCATTGGCACGCTTATCGACCATCACATCATTAAAGGAATGAACGAAGTTGACGCCGCCTTTATTCCAGCGACGTTCGTATTCTTGTGCGCGCTCTTGTTCCGTCGCCTGCATCGCGCCTTTATCTGAAAACTCATACAAGGTCCCCACTTCGCGCGCCCGGGTGCGGTGTTCGCGATAGACGCTTTTCCATTGTTGCTGGTCTTCGGGCTTGAGCGCTTCGTTCCATCCTGGAATGGAAAAGTTGGCGGTACGTTGAAAGACCACTAAGTTTTCTACTTGACGGGCGAGTGCAGGAATCGTTTGAATGCCGGAAGAACCGGTCCCGATCACGCCCACCCTTTTGCCACTGAAATCGACACCTTCATGCGGCCATGCGCCGGTATGATAAATCTTGCCGGTGAACTTGGCCAGACCCGGAATATCCGGCAATCTTGTGGCAGAGAGCGAACCACTTGCCATCACGCAAAAACGTCCGGATGCCTGTGCGCCAGTATCAGTTTCCAATTGCCAGCGATTTTGCGTTTCATCGAAAATTGCAGCCGTAATGCGCGTATTAAAATCAATATCCCGACGCAGATCGAAGCGATCCGCTACGTGCATGATATAGCGTAATATTTCTGGCTGTGCCGCGTACTTTTCGGTCCAGACCCATTCCTGCTCAAGTTCAGTAGAAAACGAATACGAGTACTGTAAGCTTTCTACGTCACAACGAGCGCCGGGGTAGCGATTCCAATACCAGACACCACCGACATCATTTGCGGCCTCGAAGACACGCGCTGTCAAACCCATTGCACGAACCTGATGCAGCATGTGCAAGCCGGCAAATCCGGCTCCGATGATTAAGACGTCGTACGCTGCATCCGATGCAGAATTCAATGATTTGACTTGGGCGTCGCCATGCTGCAACGGTGGCTTGGAATGTGGCATCGTATCGGTCTCTTTTTTATAGTTATCGCAGCGAAAAGCTGGTGTGTAAAAAATTTAAACGTTGTCCGTGGCAGCGCCATGTTCGGTGCCAAGATACGCCTTGATCACCGCTGGATTTGCCTGCACCTCGCGCGGCGTTCCCTCAGCGATTTTGCGGCCAAAATCAAGAACGACGATCTTGTCAGAAATATCCATGATCACCGGGATGTCATGTTCCACAATCAAAAAGCTGACGCCGTATTGCTCACGCACGCGCAAGATCAATTCGGTCATTGCGCTTTTTTCCGCGCTACTCATACCAGCCATCGGTTCATCGAGCAACACCAAGCGCGCTTTTTGCATTAACGCACGGGCGAATTCGACTTGCTTTTGTCGTCCATAAGGTAACTCTCCCGGCAACACGTCAGCGATATCGGGCATACCTAAAAATTCCAAAACCTCGGTCGCTGCCGTGAATGCGGCCCGTTGCTCCGCACGCGCCCGCCAGCTTGTGACAGCACCTTGCAGCAGGCCGGATGCGCCTTGCCGATATGCGCCAACCAACAAGTTATCCATCACCGTCAGGCCACCGAACAATGCCAAATTCTGGAACGTCCGCGCCACGCCATGCCGCGAGACCTGATGCGCTGCTTTCCCTGTAATGTCGGCACCGTCGAAAACCACCTGTCCCGATGTTGGCCGATACATGCCAGTGACGCAGTTAAATAAGGTGGTTTTTCCGGCGCCATTAGGACCGATCAACGAGGTAATCTGCCCTGTTTGTGCGGTAAATGACACGTCATCCAGCGCACTTAAACCCTGAAAGCGCATTTGCAACGATGCAATATTGAGCAAAACGTTACTCTTCATAGTAGTCGTTGATGGCATCTTGCTAGTGTTCATCTCACTCGGGGCGCTCAAACTGTTGCCTCTTCGCGCTGACTGCCAAGGTAAGATTGCTTGACCAATGCGCTGGCGGCTACTTCACTCGCAGGACCGGACAATACAATCCGGCCACGATCCAGGACATAAGCGGTGCTGGCGAATTGCAGTGCCAATCGCGCGTTTTGCTCGACCACCAACATGGAGGTTCCCAAGGTGTCGCCGACGACTTTCAGTTGCTCATAAATCGTTTCCACGATCAAGGGCGCGAGGCCTAGCGACAGCTCATCGACCAGCAATAGTCGGGGTCCTGCTACCAACGCCCGTCCTAACGCCAGCATTTGCTGTTCACCGCCGGAAAGCCAGCCAGCGGCTTGTCGACGTCGCTCAAGCAAGCGTGGAAAAAGTGTGTATACCGCTTCCATCCGTTTGCTGACAGCGGCCCGCGGCAATATAGCAGCGCCGACCTGTAAGTTTTCTTCGACGCTTAATTGCTTGAATACCAGTCTGCCTTCCGGCACCTGCGCCATACCAAGTCGCACCAATTGGTGCGAAGGCAAACCAAGAATAGAATTCCCTGCGAAATCGATCCTGCCAGCTGTGACGCCGCCGCCATGCAAACCCAGCAAACCGGTAATCGCGCGGATTAAGGTGGTTTTGCCAGCACCATTAGCGCCTAGCAGGGCGACGATGCTGCCCGCTGGCAAGGCCAGACTGACCGAATCCAGCGCCAAACCTTTACGTGCATAGGCAACCGACAGATTGTCTACATTGAGCATTATTTCCATACGTTGCTCCGCCATGAGGAAAACCGCTTACGCAATTGGACGCCAAGGCCAGCCATGCCGCCCGGCGCAAAAATCAACAATATAACCACCAGCAGTCCAAAAGTCAGATTCACCAGTTGCGGCTTACTATTTAGCAAAAACTGACCAACCACACCAGGCGATCCGCCCGCATGGGTCGCAAAACCGCTGATCACGGCTGGCAACAATAACCAGATAACCGCCCCACATACTGAACCGGCCAGCGATCCCATCCCGCCAATAATGATCATGGCGATGAACTGGACCGCGAAGTTGATGCTGAAAAAATCCGCAGCAACATTGGTCATGAAATACGCGTATAAAGCACCCGCCATTGCAGCGATGGCGGAGCTAAAAGCGAAGGCTTTCAAGCGCAAAATGCGTACGTCGATACCAGCCGCAGTGGCAGCCAGCTCATGATCACGCATTGCCATCAATGCGCGCCCTTCACGTGAGCGCATGGTGTTGCGCAAACACATATAAACCACGGCCACCAATGGCAGCAAAAAGAAATACCAGCGCAATCCAGAGTCGAGTGCAAACGGTCCGACCTTAGCTTCGTTGAAAGGAATACCCACTACGTCAAAGAATTTGTACTGGTATTCGGCAAGCAGATATACGACGATAAAATGCAACGCTAACGTTGACAGCACAAAATACAATCCGCGCACGCGTAACGACGGCAAACCCGCGAAGACTCCGGCTAAGGCGCCAGCTACTCCCGCGGCGATCAGCACCAATGGAAAAGGCCAGCCCCATTGCGTTCCCGTCACGGCGGCAGCAATCGCACCAACCGCATAAAACGCAGCGTGACCGATAGAAATCAAACCGGCACAACCCGTTAAATAATTGAGCGATAGTGCACCTAAAATGGCGATCAGCGTCAGGTTGACTTGCGTTAAACCAATATTCAGCAGTTGCAGGTTAGATAGCCGAAAACCGAATATCGCACGTTGATCCAGTACCACCGGTAAGTAGCACAGAATAGCGATAGCAGCGATGATGCCGATCCAGCGCCAGGGAAAAACAGCGGCTGGTGTTGGGATCACCAATGTTTGGGCGGATGCCTGTAATTGAGGTTGAGTACTCATCGCATCACACCCGACCGAGTTCACGTTGACCGAACAAACCCCACGGTCTCACCATCAGAATCATCAATAGCGGTGCATAAATCAATATGTCACGCGCTTTAGGTGAGATATATGCGGACCCGAATTGTTCAATTAAGCCAACCAGCAAACCACCCACAATGGCGCCCGGAATACTTTGCAAGCCACCGATCACCACCGCTGGTAAGGCCAGCAAACCAATGTTTTCCAGCTCGACAGTCGCCACTTGCAACTGTCCTAAAAAGACGCCCCCGATAGCCGCCAGGACGCATCCGATAGCCCACGCCAGGGCATTGATGCGATTGACGTTGATGCCAGACACAAGCGCTGCTTCATGACTATCAGCAGTGGCCCGCATCAGTAAACCGGCCGACGTGAACTTGAAGAAAGCACCCACGCCTGCCATACAGGCCCAACTCACCAACGCAGCGGTTAAATGCAATTCTGATATCCGTACACCGCCGACTAAAAAACTGCCGGTTGGCAAGGGCGTCATCAATGACCTTGCCTGTGGTCCGTAAATCAATTCGATCATGGCACGCAGCACAATCGCCAATGCAATAGTGATCATAATCACCGGTAACAATGGACGACCGGCCAAAGGACGAATCAATAACGCATGGATTGCAGCGCCCAATAATGCCGCGGAAAGGACGATGAAAACCACCGCCATCGGGAAAGGCAAACCGAGCTGCGTACTGCCAGTCACGGCCAAATAAGCACCGACAACAACCAACATACCCTGGGCAAAATTAAACACCCCGGTCGCCTTAAATATCACCGCGAAGCCAAGCGCCACCAAGCCGTAAATGCTACCCAGCGCTAAGCCGCTGAAAAGGATTTGGGTCATCATATTATTTGGCGACCTGCTGATAGTCACCGTACTTGCCATACGCCTTGAAGCGCTTGGTGTCGTAATCGTAGTTATAAGGTCTCAGTTGCACTAACCCAAGATGATTGTCGGGTGTGTATTTCAGTTGCGACGATACGCCTTTAGTATCTACTTCAAAGCCTTTCGCCATTGCTGCAACCATCGCAGCACGGGTCGGCGCAGCGCCAGCCCGGGCGATCGATTCGGCTGCCAGTTGGCCAACCACCCATCCGGCGACATAATTACCATCGTTCTTCAACGCGCCATTGCCATATTTATCGGCTAACGCCGACATCTCTTTAATAGCAGGCGTTTCTTCGATTCCGCCCGGCGTGAAGCAGCTGACAAAATAATAGTTGCTGCCAGTCTTAGGGCCCAAAGCCTCATACACACCCGGCGTGCCGAGATAAGTAATGGCGAAGGTTGGAATATTCAAACCGTATTGCTGCATCGCCCGCATTACCAAAATGGCGGTAGTCGGTACGCCATGAATGGCGACGAAATCCGGTTTCATTTTAATGATTTCGAGCACTTGCGCAGTCGCATCAGCAGCGGCTACTTTTATTTGAATCGACTTCGACGTGCCGCCGCGCTGCGCCACCGCTTCATCAATATATCCTGCGTATTCTTTACCGGACGCGACATCAAGGTTGATGGTGGCGACCGTTGGCGCTTTCAGTTTCAGCTTATCGATAAAAAATCCGACACCAACTTGTGCCATTTCACGGAAACCGCAAAAGGAACCATAAAATAGTGGCGATGCAGGCTCAACCGCTGGTTTGGTCGTCACATAAGTACCGACAATAGGCACCTTGCCACGTCGGATTGACGGTGCCAAGGCAACCTGCGCGCTCGAGTTGCCGACGCCAGAAATGCCTAATACGGGAGTTTGATTGACTAGCTTGTCGTAAGCGACGCGATCCAGCGATGCGTCGTAGCGGTCATCTTCAGCCAGAATGTTGATTTTGCGGCCATGAATACCGCCGCTTTCATTCACCTTGCGCATATACGCCTGAAAACCCTTTACCCAAGGCAACTGGGCTGCCGAAGCCGGTCCACTCAGATCCATCATGACGCCCCAATCAATATGATCGGCATAGACGCCATCGCTTTCTTGCTCGAAAGCATTAGCGCTAAAAGCGAAGCTGGCTGCGATTAAGCCAAGCGCAAATTTACCAACAGAGGCGCGTGCGCCACTTTTCAACATAGTCATTTCATCTCCCGTGGTCGCTCACCTGTCAACGCTAAGCGATCGCAGGAAAGTCGTTTTAATATTTAGTGTTTTTCGAATATTCGAAAACCAATCTTTGTTTGCGAAAATATTATCACGAATATGCATCCCAGCAAGGTTGATTTAACGATTTATCGCCGAAACATTTCAATGCTTAATGCATCCAGGAAATAGTGATAAGACATAGGCAACTTTGCCCCGCGAAGTGGCTATGAACCTTCACCACAAAGACATTAACTTGGGGAGTAAAGGTAGAAAAGTACGGGAAGAAGAAGAAGAAGAATACCCCGTTGGCGGAGCACTTGGATGCCAAATCGGTTTTGTAGGAGTTACGCAAACCCGTCCCAGCAACGGGCTTGCCAATCCTGCCGACGCAGACAGTACGCCAGTACGGCAAGGAAAGCACAAAGCCGCTGGGGCGGGTTGACGTAGCTCCTACAAACTATAGGGCGGCACCGCCGTCCATAGCTACTTCCGATCCGGTCATGTATGCGCTGTCATCAGACAAAAGAAACAACACCAATTTGGCAATTTCTTCCTTGGTGCCAAGACGTTTCATTGGCACTTGCTGTACCCGACGAAGGTTTTCTTCGCGGCTACGGATGTTGAGCATATCGGTATCAATCGGCCCTGGATGAACCGAGTTGACACGAATATTGCGATCCGCCAACTCTAGCGCGGCGGCCTTGGTCATACCGCGCACCGCCCATTTGCTGGCCGTGTAAGCAATTGAATTAGGCGCGCTGCGCAAGGCCACAGTGGATGACATATTCACGATCGCGCCGCTGCCGGTTTCTTCGAAAGCTGCGACCACAGCGCGCATGCCAAGAAAAGTACCCAATTGATTGATGCGCATATGCCGTTCGAACTGGGCGGTGTCGGTATCGACTAGCGCTTGCGGGGTGTACACGCCAGCATTGTTGACCAAACCGTGTAATTTTCCCATGCTGCGGGCAACGGCAACGGCTGCATCCCACTGCGCTTCGGAGGTGACATCCAACGGCTGAAAAATACACGCGTCGCCTAATTCTTGCGCCAGTTGCTGGCCTTCTTCGATCAGGACATCGGCAATCACAACCTTCGCGCCTTCGGCCACCAGAAAACGGGCTTGCGCAGTACCGAGGCCACGTGCGCCGCCGGAAATCAAAAATACTTTGTTAGTAAAACGCGTCTGTTCGTGATTCATATTGGCATTCATAATAAGGTTTGAAAGGCTCTGCACCTGATGCAAAATTGGTCCGTTGATCGCACGGGCTGTTATAGCCACATCAGGTGTTTGGATCGGTCCAGCGCAACGTCAGGCAGATGTAAATGCAAAGCCACGATAGTCATCGGCGACTACTTCTTCGCAAATCACGCTGTAATTTCCGAAGCCGCCCACGTAAGGCAAAAAGACTTGCGGTTTCCCCGGAATATTTGCGCCCATAAACCAGGACTTCGTACTTGGAAAGAGTGTCTTTGAGGCGACTTCATTCACGTGGGCTACCCAATCGTTCTCGGCACTCAGATCCGCCTCGGCCACGCCACGCTCGTTTTTTTGCATGGAAGCAAGACAATTGGCAATCCAGTTCACATGCTGCTCGATGGCCACGACGACATTGGTCAAAATCGATGGACTGCCAGGACCCGTAATGAAGAAGAGATTAGGGAAACCAGCTGTCATCAATCCCAGATAAGTCCGCGGCCCATCAGTCCACTTATCTTTTAGTGCGAGACCTCCGGTTCCACGAATATCAATGCGATCAAGCGCGCCGGTCACCGCGTCGTAACCGGTGGCAAACACGATACAGTCCAAATCATATGTAGCAGCAGCGGTACGCATTCCTTCCGGTACGATTTCTACAATCGGTGCAGTGCGCAAATCGACCAGACTGACGTGCGGTTGATTAAATGTCTGGTAATAATCGGTGTCGACGCAAATACGTTTGGTGCCGATGGCGTGGTCGTTCGGTGCTAGCAATGCCGCGATATCGGGATCATTGACCGTGGTGTGAATTTTATTTCGCACGAATTGTGCAGCGCTGTCGTTCGAGCTGCGGTTGGTATAAATATCGTTGAACGCATGCGTGTAGTTGGCTCCGCCACGCTGCCAGCGGCGCTCGTATTCCGCCTCGCGCTCAGCTTCCGGCACGTCGGTGGTGGCGCGCGTGCTGTATTCATACAAGATACCGGAACGGGTGTGTCGCGCTTTTTCGCGGTTCGCGGCGTAGTCAGCCTTCCAACTTTGTTGGTCTTCGTCCGATAGTGGACGATTCCAGGCAGGAATGCTGAAGTTAGGTGTGCGCTGAAACACCACTAATTCGCTGGCCTGACGCGCAATCACCGGTATGGTCTGGACCCCGGACGAGCCAGTGCCAATAACCCCGACACGCTTGCCGGTGAAGTCGACCGGCTCATGCGGCCAGTTTCCGGTGTGATAGAACTGTCCTTTAAAACTATCCAGTCCGGCCAGATCCGGCATGCGCGCTGCCGACAGACAACCTGCGGCAGTGATCAGGAAACGCGCTGACATGGTGTCGCCATGCTCTGTAAGAACAGTCCAGCGCTGACTTTCAGCATCATAGATGGCGCTGCTAATTCTGGTTTCGAATGCGATGTCGGAACGCAATTCAAAACGGTCGGCGACGTGGTTGATGTAACGCAAAATCTCGTCCTGCTTCGGGTAACGCTCAGTCCATTGCCACTCCTGCTGTAACTCCTCGGAGAATGAATAGGAATATTGCATGCTTTCTACGTCGCAACGGGCGCCAGGATAACGGTTCCAATACCAGGTGCCGCCCACGCCCTTTCCCGCCTCGCACACTTGGGTTTTCAAGCCGAGCTGGCGCAAGCGATGCAACATATATAAACCGGCAAAGCCAGCCCCAACGACAACGACGTCGACATCGCTTGCAAGGGCGGAGTGAGTGGGTGAGGAAGTGCGAATCATGGGTGTGTCTTTCTAATCTGTTGCGGTAAGGGAATACAAAGCGGCACCGAGCGTGGCGCCGATATAATCGACAACGATATTGCTGGTAGACAAAAATTGTCCCATCATCAGCATGCCGTGAATCTGGTCCGACAAGTGCAACGAGGTGACGCGCACGCCCTCCTCCTCCAGCCGACGGGCGTATGCTAACCCTTCGTCACACAACGGATCGTTGCTGACCGTCACGACCAGTGCAGGCGGTGTTCCGGCCAGACTCGAAGCCTTGATCGGAGAAGCGTGCCAGTCAAGCCTGTCCTTCACCTCAGGCGTGTAATGATCAATGAAATAGTGCATGGTGGCGGCGGTCAGCGGGATGCCAGCAGTCATGGTCTGATAGGAATTGCTGGCGGCAGTCAAATCTACGGCAGGATAAATCAGCGCCTGAAACGCCAGCGGAGGCACAGTACCATCGCGTGCCATCAATGCCAGTACTGCGGCGAGGTTGCCGCCTGCACTGTCGCCACCGACAGCAATGCGGTCCGGCACGATCGACATCTCGACGGCATTATCCACGACCCATCGCAATGCAGTCGCTGCGTCGTCCAGCGCCGCTGGAAAGCGATGCTCCGGTGCTAACCGATAATCAACCGCCACCACGCACACGCGCGCTGCATTGGCTAAGCGACGACATAACCGGTCGTGGCTTTCCAGATTGCCGATCACCCATCCGCCGCCATGCAAAAAGACCAGACAAGGAAGTTGCTCGTCCAGAAGAGTGCCCATCGGACGATACAGCCGCAGGCACAAGGATCCACCCAATCCGGGAATATAAATATCACGCACCGATGCAACTTCCACTGATGGTGCTTGCATGACATCCTTCGAAGCAGCGTAGGCAACGCGGGCAGCGTCGGGCGTCATTGCTTCAAACGGGACGCGCCCCGCTGCACGGCCTAGCGCGAGCAAATGTTCGACTTCAGGGTCTAATGTTGGCATGTGATTACTCGAGTGGGTTGATAGAGACGTGGCGTCTTAAGGTCAAAAATCCGACGCGACATTTTGTTATGACAACTATATCGTTTTTTTTGCGTCGTTGCACCGCCTGTTCGTGCACAATTGACTCATGGTTGACGCGGCGATTGCAGATAACTATACTTTAATTTCGAAAAAGTTTTCGCTATTTCGAAATTTAATTGAGACTCATGAAGTTAATTCAAAGAGGAATTTATTTTGATTGTCATGCAAACATTAGAAAAAGCGCGAACAATAGAAACCGGTTGTCGTGCGCGCAATAGTCCACAGTTCGTTGGACATATTACCGATTTGATCGAGCCGGATAGCAAAGCAATTACCACCAACGGCGTAGCAAGAGCGCAAGCCTATCTGGTCGAGCAAAAAGCGAATTGGACGCTGCCGACACATTTTCATACTCAGCATCAATTTCAGGTATTTGTCGCCGGCGACGGATTTCTTGGAAAGCATGGCATCCGACATTTAGAGGTGCATTATGCGTCTCGCTATTCTGCCTATGGGCCGCTGATGTCTGGTGAAGGGGGCGTCTCTTATCTGACTTTGCGCCTGCTTGGCGATACTGGCGCATGGTATCTGCCGGAATCACGACCACATTTACCGCTACGCATTAAGAAACAGCAAATGCATGCGGCACCCAGTGCCACAGTGATGGCGCAAGCATTGTCTGGTTTGGAATCAGTAGTTGAAGAAGTGCTGATCGCGCCGGAAGAAAGCGGGCTTGCCGCATGGATCGTCCGTGTGCCACCCCACCACAAAGTAGCTGCTCCTGAATGCGGGGAGAATAACGGTGGGCGTTTTTATGTAGTGACAGACGGTGCGCTGTGTGTCGACAAAACAGATTTAACTGCCTTGGCAACACTCTTTATCCCGCACGATAATGTGCTGGAACTTCAAGCTGGGGCGACAGGTGTTGAAGTGCTCATATTGCAGTTTCCCGCCAGCGCCCTGATTGACGCCAGCGTTGTTCCTGCTTAAACCTGCGGTAGCTTAAGCGTCTGAGGGCGACAACTGATGTAGTCGCTCCATGGTCTCGATATACTCAAGCTGTAGTCGGTACATGACATCCCGCACTGAACTTTCTTCATTGAGCATGCCGACGACCTGACCGACAGGGAAAGAGTACAAATCCTTGCGCTTGGCGCGCACTACGCGTGCATGCGCTTCGTTGTAGAGAATACCTTGTAGCGGAGTCGGTAAGTAAGCGGGCGCACCCGGTTGCTCCCATGCCTCCGACAGTAAGCTCTTAATCATGCGTACCGGCTTGCCGGTCCGGGCACGACGCCGCACTGCATCCTCAGTCTTAGTCTCGAATAAGACTTCTTTCTCAAATGGGTCTAACTCACTCTCACGTGTGCCGAGCCAAAGACTGCCGCACCAGACCCCTTGTGCTCCTAATGCCAGCGCCGCTGCAATCTGACTACCTTTGGCAATGCCGCCCGCCGCTAACACGGCGACGTCATCACCGCACGCTTCAACGACCTGCGGCACCAACACCATCGTGGCGATATCACCGGTATGTCCGCCTGCCTCAGTGCCTTGCGCAACGATGAGCTGGACACCGGCAGCGCGATGACGCGCAGCATGCTCGCCTTTGCCGCACATGGCACCGATCATGACACCACGTTCGCGCAATTCTGCCACTATATCCGGTGGCGGCGATCCCAGCGCGCTGACGACCAGCTTGACTTGGGGATGCGTCAACGCCACGCGTAGCAAGCGGCGTGCACCATCGGGTGTCATGTTGCCGCGACCATGCACAATCGAAGCGTGGATGCGCTCACGTTCGTCTTCGGGAAGGGGCGGAACGCCAGCGTCATCCAATATTTTATCCAGGAAAGCGCGATGCTCATCCGGAATTAACTTTTCCAGATCTTGCGTGCTGCTTTCTGATTGTTTGTCGTACTTCGTCGGAATAATGACATCTACTCCATACGGGCGACCGCCCACATGTTCATCGATCCAGCATAATTCGGTTTCTAGTTGCTCAGGCGAAAAAGTCGAGGCACCTAGCACGCCGAAGCCGCCCGCCTTGGTCACTTCCACCACGACGTCGCGGCAGTGAGAGAAAGCGAAGATCGGTAAATCACAACCGAGTTTTTCACAAATAGGGGTACGCATAGTTCTATTCCTTAGCGAAGCGAGTGCGAGATAGTAAATTTAAATAAGAGTTACAGCGCAATACCAAGCTTTTTCACCAGCGGTGTCCAGCGTGCAACTTCAGCAGCGACAAAAGCTTGCGCTTGGGCAGGGCTAGATTTCAGTACAGGTTCAATTCCCAGTTGGGTCAACTGTGCCTGTATGGCAGGACGCGCCATCGTACGATTTACGGCCAGCGAAATCGGGTCAGTTACATCACGCGGTGTGCCTAATGGTGCCGCAAGCAGGTTAGCAGTTCCCGCGATCAAATCGTATCCAGCCTCCCGTGAGGTTGGCACATCCGGCAGATTTCTTTCTCGCGCTTCCGCCATCGTGGTAATGATGCGCAATTTGCCGGATTTTTGATATGGCATGAGCGTGCCGGAGGTCTCGATAACCATTTGCACTTCACCGGCTAGGGAAGCCACAATCGCGCCCGCACTACCTTTGTACGCAATATCGGCTACATCAATCCCTGCAATCGATTTAAATAGCTCGCCTGCCAGATGGACCGTTGTACCAAGTCCGGCATGTCCATAAGATAATTTATTGGGATGTGCTTTGGCGTAAGCGACGAGGCCCTTGAGGTCCGTAAAGGGAAGGTTTGGGTTGACCGCGATCACGAATGGGGCGTTGCTCAGCAGCGCTATCCATTGGAAATCGGTCACTGGATTGTAAGGCGGATTAGCATGCGAAATGGGGGCGGACACGGCAGTGGAACCGGTTGCCATCATCAATTGACTACCATCCTTGGGGCCGTGCAAAAATGTCAGAGCGACGGTCAAACCACCGGCACCAGGCTTATTTTCAATAATAATCGGATTGCCTAACTCTTCCCGTAATGCGTTCGCAAAAATGCGCGCAAACGTATCGCCGGAACCGCCGGGCGGAAAGCCGACCATGATTTTTACAACCCCATCAGTAAAGCGGGCGGCGGCGGCAGGATTAATACCAAACGCCAAACTTGATAGGGCTACGGCCGCGCTCTGAATGATGTGGCGACGCTGGGGCGAAGCGGGTGATCGGATTGTCATTGCTGTTCTACCTAGGGCGATGGTAAGCGAATTGGATGCGGAAAATGATGCTCGATCAGCATCAGAACGCTGCGTCTCTTTATCGAAATTTCGAATTATTATTCTTTATTTCGAAAATGATACCACGCGAGCCTTGGATAACTTATTTTAATTAGTAGAACCGCATTCACACTTTGATACGAAGCGAGGACAGAATGGTGTTATTTTAAAGTGTGATAAATCAATGACTAGCCATCAAAAGTGAGGCCAATAAAATCTGCTCTTTGACTGAAGGGTCGGGGAAAATGATGCCGAGGGAGCGCAATGCGGCGATGGACTGTTGAGGTTAAAACAAACAGCCGCGGGCTCGTTGCCGCGGCATGTCTGCTACGCAATACTAAATCGACGTAACGTCTTGCGCGACATAAACCTTAATCGGTTGCGTAAGGATATTAGCCGGTGCGACCCGATTCAAGTCAAACGTTGAAACATTGGTACCGACGTCAAAGTACCAGGCGAACGATTTGTCGCCAACAACAAACTTGACCGTTTGACCGCCGGTCACATTGACATACTTGGTATCAGGTTTGATGTTGATGGTTTGCGTCGCGGTTCCTGTCGTACCGGGATCACCCAAAAACTTCAGTGGCAATTCTGCTGCAAATGAGGAAGAGCATGCTATGGCGAGTATTGAAGCCAAAAGCGAAGTGCGCAGTGTGCCAGCGGCAGTAAGGGCGGAGATAGAATTATTGGACATGATGTACTCCTTTGTGTTGGTTGTTAAAATTACAATACTTCTAATACTTTTTCTTTACTTCTGAAATAACGAATAAGCCAATCTGTGGCTTCAACTCGATTGCCTTACAACTTGCATTGATTGTTGTCCGACAAAACTAATTATACGCCTTTTACTTTGCATGTTAATATTTAGTATGAAAACCAAAAAAGAGACAAACTATGCCTGACACACTTCAACAACATGACCGTGACCTAATGCATTTGACAATGTCACTCGGCCAGATAACACGCGCCTATAAGGTTGCCGCCGATCAAAGCGTATCGAATTTAGGCTTGTCGCAAGCTACCGCATGGCCACTGGTTATGATTGGCCGCCTCGGTAGCGGCGTGCGCCCGGGCAGCGTCGCTGATGCATTGGGATTGGATCCTGCCTCTGTGGTGCGCGTGATTGATCATTTGATTGCCGCAAAATTGGTCGAACGGCGCGAAGATCCTACCGACCGCAGGGCGAAGCTGTTATATCTTACTGAAGAGGGAAGTTGTCGCGTGCTGAAACTGGAAGCGGCACTGTTACCCTTCCGACGGCAGTTGTTTACCGATATCGATACCGCGGATATTCATGCGTGCTTACGCGTTTTCGACGCTTTAAGCGGTGCGCTGGCTTCGTGCCCGACGCGCAGTGACACACTTTAATGGGCAGTCTGATAGATGCGGGGAAAACCAGCGTTGCAATGCTGGTTCTCTGGTGTGTAAATTATTACATTGCAACATTTCCCTGTAAGTGAGCAAGGGAAATAAAACATGCATGCTAAATATTACCCTTGGTTCCTTTCAATTGCTGGGGACCCACGCACGGAACGATAAGTAACCGGCCGACCGCGTTTGCTCAAAACGATTTGCCAAAGCTGGCCTTGACCTGAGCGAAAAAAACCAGCAGAAGAAAGTAAGAAGTATTTCCACATTCGATAGAAACGCTCGCCGTATTTATCCTTCAATGTGGGCCATGCTTTATCGAAATTATCCCACCATGCCATCAGCGTTCGGTCATAATCGCGGCCGAAGTTGTGCCAGTCATCAATCAAAAACCGTCCTTCAAGGGCGCTGGAAATTTGTTTCGCCGAGGGCAAATGACCATTCGGGAAAATATATTTATCCAGCCACATATCCCTTCTCGTCTCAGTCACATGGTTACCAATGGTATGCAATAGAAAAAGACCATCTGCCTTTAACAACTTGCCGACAACATCAAAGTAAGTAGCGTAATTTTTTGCTCCGACGTGCTCAAACATACCCACCGATACAATCTTATCGAACTCACCGGTAAGTTCTCGGTAGTCGGTTAACAAAATGGTGACGGGCAATCCTGCGCACTTTTCTTGCGCCAGCTTTTGTTGCTCTTTTGAAATAGTAATTCCGACGACTTCGACCTGATATTTTTCTGCAGCGTAGCGTGCTAAACCGCCCCAACCACATCCGATATCTAGTAACCGTTCACCCGGCTTTAATTCAAGCTTACGACAAATCAATTCAAGCTTATGCAGTTGCGCCTCTTCCAGATTTTTTGCGTGCTCCCAATAGCCGCATGAGTACATCAAATTTGAATCGAGCATGCTTTCGAATAGATCATTACCGATGTCATAGTGCTGCTCGCCCACCCGAAAGGCACGATTTTCAGTTTGAAGATTGAAGAATTTTTGACGTAAAATTTCCAGCGCAAATCTGAACTTGGCGGGACCTACGACTGTTTGCTCGAGGTCATGACTGGTGATTTTGAAAAAAAATTCATCAAGCTGCTGACTGTCCCAATCTCCGTCCATGTATGACTCGCCGATCCCCAGTTCCCATTTTGTAAACATTTTCCGAAAAAAAGCATTATCGTAAATTTGCATGTCCCATGGCGCGTCTCCGTTCAACTTGACACCCGCATGTTCAAACAACTGGTTGATGATTTTCGGACCATTCGCTTTCATATTGAGCGTTGTCGGTGTCAATCCACTACTGTGCGAAGTTGTCATGTTATGTCTACCCGAGTATGAAATTTCTGATGCTCTTTGCGAAATAATAATCAGTCTCACGTCTTCTATTAATAACTCGGAATATCAACTTTTATTAATTATGCGAGTTACTAATCATAATAGATAAATATCAGGCGTAAAATTTTTTTAGGCGGGACATGAAATAACTCTTTTCCTCCATCACAATTGTGTTTGCGCACAGAAGTAAAGCCCGATTTGTTTCATCGCGATTGGCAGATACTAACCAGTGGTGATTCGCCAGAATGGTCTAGTGTAAATTTAAATGATGCGAGATGGCGATGATTAATTTTGCATGACTTGAATGCGTGCAATAATTTGATGCTGGATGAGTATATTCACAGTGAATAAAAATGTAAACAGGCAGCCAACCAAGCGCTGCCTTCGCCATCTTCACATAGTTTGCATTGCAATCGCATCGACGATTGCTGAATCGGTCACACGTTTAAAAGCGAAACAAGTGGGTGAGAATTATGAGTGCGCGGTCGGAAGCCACTCTTCCAGAGTCACCTCGAAGGTCATACAAATTGGGTTCGCACCGGCGACAAAGGGGCCACCATAAACGTTACCCTCCGGGTCGGCAACGACGCCAGTGAGTGATGCAATGAGAGAACCATCATCCTTTGAGCGAACCTCTCCCGCAAGGCTGACAATCTCAACCGCTGGCCCTTTAATCTGGACATATTTGCCATCCAGCGTTCCCAAACACGCATCCACCAGACTACCCAGCGCCCCCCGCACGAAGGCGTTCTTGAAGCCCTCTGCGATACACAGTTTCTCGACCCCTAAAACCAGATCTTCGTTAGGTGCGATACGTGCATAAGCAACGCGTCCCATAGTGCCGGTTTCAACGATCGTTGTATCATTCATTCGGACTCTCCGCTTGCGGTTGTATTAAGGGAATATTCGTTTCTGGATCGAAAGTCACGCGTAGTTCAAAGCCATCCAACGAGGTAACCAGCACCGAAATTGGGGTCGATCCAACAATACAGGTATCAGTAATGATGTGACCGCCCTTCACTGTCCCATTCTCTGTGCGAATAGCCGCATGACAATGCACGATGGGACGACCATGCTGATTTTTACCCAGCGTAGCATTGCCAAAAATCATGTATGCGCGCCCAGCCTGAATCGGTTTCGAATAAGCGATCATGGCTTGATGAGATGGATCGGGCGGCGCGACGCAGTATTCGAGATGATCGAAATAACCACCGAGTATCGTGGTCGAGGCGTTCTTGATACCGATCTCGATCAATGGCTTCACAATAGCTTCAAAGAGACTTAAGCCTGGCACCAGCGTCAAACGGACATGTCTGCCACTGGCGGAATGCCGACTTTGAATACGGACCGGATTAAACGGTCCGGGATGCAGCATCATGCGTGGCCGATGCGCCTGTGGCGAGGCATTCGTATGTGACGCGTTCCTGGTGTTCATAGATGACACTCCCCTTCTGCCTCCAATAACGCTTTAACCTCTTTCTTTACAATCTTTCCGTAAGCGGATTTCGGCATTGTTTCCCAAAACACAAACCGACGCGGCCACTTATATTTGGCGATGCGTTCCTCCAAATGTGCCTGTAACTGTCCGCACTCCACAGTCAAATTGTCTTTGGTAACGATCACCGCAATACCGCTTTCACCCCATTTCGGGTCCGGCAAACCCAGTACCGCGACTTCCGACACTGCCGGATGGGTCAATAATGCTTCTTCAATTTCGCGCGGGTACACATTAGAACCACCTGAAATATACATATCAGAGGAACGACCGGTGATATAAAGAAATCCTTCACGATCAACGTGGCCTATGTCGCCGGTATGAAACCAGTCGTCCTTAAATGCCTTGGCATTGGCATCCGGATTGTTGTGATAACCCATGAATACGGCGAGGCCGCGTACGCATATTTCGCCGGTCTCGAATGCCGTCAACTTTTGTCCGCTATCATTGAGAATGGCAATCTCCATTCCCGTGCGGGGAATGCCGCACGTGCCGACCCGCGCATGCGGATCGTTGTCATCGTCGGTATGCATATAAGTCGGCAAAAATGTAATGTTGCCGGTAACTTCGCCGAGCCCGTAATACTGCACCAACACCTTACCGAGCTTCTGTAGCGCGTAACGCTGGTCGGCACGATACATCGGCGCGCCAGCGTAGATGACGTGCTGAAGCGAGCTGTGATCGTAACGGTCTACCGATGGATCTTCGGTCAATATTTTGACGATGGTCGGGACAGTAAACATATTATCGATACGATGTTTCTCTACCAGTTGCCAGGCTTCCTCCGGCACTAATCTTTCGGTCGCAAGCAATACGCTGGCAGCACCGCGGGCCGTATTGACAATCGCGTGTATTCCAGCGCCGTGCGAGAGTGGAGCAACTACCAAGGAACGCGAGCGATGCGATAGTCCTGGTAGCAAATCAGCCAGATGGTTGGTCACCACAAACGCCATTTGTCCGTGCGATAACATTCCTGCTTTTGGATGGCCGGTCGTACCTGATGTATAGAAGAACCAGAGCGGATCTTCATACTCTACCTCGACCTCGTCAAACGGCACTGCACCGCTTGTCGGCGCTGCTGCAAGAGTCCCATAGTCCATTTCTCCGTCACGCGCATCGGAGAGGGCAATCACATGTGTCAGCGCAGGAGAAACAGCTTTAATAGCATCGACGTAATGTGCCAAACCACGGTCATACAACATCACCGTCGCACCGCTGGATTGCCCCAGATAAGCGGCTTCCGGTGGCGTAATACGCACGTTGGTAGGAACCCATACCAAGCCGAGTTTGAATGCGATCCAGGCGCTCTCAAAGATTTGCAAATTGTTGCGAGAATGCACCAAAAACCTGTCACCCTTTTTGACGCCTAATTGATGCAAAGCATGCGCTACCGCATCGACGCGGTCATTAATATCTTTCCAGGTAGCGACGTCATCGCCAATAATGATGCCCGCGTCATCGGGAAAACGGCGCGCGACATCCGATAACAGCCGCCCCAGATTCATGACTTTTTTTAACATGGTCTCGCTCTTATTTCGGTTGGGCTTATTAATTGTTGTTGCATGTGAGCTGTGCGGAGACAAGACAAACATCAAGAATTCAAGATTGATTTGCTCTGGTTTGCTTTGCTTTTACACCGCCTCATCAGGTGCCTCAAAAAACCTGTTGCACGAGCTAGGGTCGCATTGAGAAGCAGAGCCGTACGGAGGTACGGTGAGCATCGGAAATGCGAGATTGGTTTGCGCAGCAGGTTTTTTGAGGTACCTGTTTGGGCAGCAGGTTTTTCGAGGTACCTACCTGACGCGCTCTAAAATGCTGACATAATTTGCTACTGCGGCACCGCCCATATTGAATACGCCGACATATCTGGCATCCGCTATTTGCATTTCGCCCGCATCGTGGCAAGCCTGCATCGCTGCCATGACATGCATTGAAACACCGGTGGCGCCAATTGGATGACCTTTCGATTTCAGTCCGCCAGAAGGATTAATCGGTAAACGGCCTTCTTTGGTGGTGACGCCGTCGAGAATCGCGTGCGCGCCTCGTCCTGGCTCAGCCAAACCCATTGCTTCATATTCCAGCAATTCCGCGATAGTAAAGCAGTCGTGGGTTTCTACTAGCGACAGATCTGTAAGCGTCAACTTTGCCTGCGCCAGCGCCCTCTTCCACGCCAGACTGCCGCCCTCGAAGGACGTTGGGTCACGCCGACTGAGCGGCAGAAAATCATTGACGTGCACTGCCGAGCGAAACTGCACCGCACGCGGCATACTTTTAGCGACATCAGCGGCGCTGATGATCATTGCCACTGCACCGTCTGAAATCAAGGAACAATCGGTACGTTTCAGCGGGCCGGCGACGAATGGATTCTTTTCAGATACATGACGGCAAAAGTCAAAGCCCAGATCTTTGCGCATATGCGCATAAGGATTGGCCGCGCCATTTTTATGGTTCTTTGCTGCGATTGCTGCCAAAGCATCCGACTGATCGCCGTAACGATCAAAATAGGCTTGGGCAATATTGCCGAACACACCTGCGAAACCGCCAGCAATGGCCGCTTCTTCTTTAACGTAGGAACATTTGAGCAAGACATCGCCAACTGCCGCTGTAGCCAGTTCGCTCATTTTTTCGTAGCCAATGACTAGCGCATGGCGCGACTGACCGGATAAAATTGCCTGTAATCCTGAATGAATTGCTGCTGAGCCGGTGGCGCAAGCGTTTTCGACCCGGACTGCTGGCGTGAATCGCATTTCCGGAATGCTATTAAAAATGAGTGAAGAAGGAAAATCCTGCTGCAGAAAGCCGCCATTAAAGGTGCCGATGTGAATAGAACTGATATCGGCCGGTGTCAGACCCGCGTGCGCTATCGCCGCCTGCGCTACTTCGGCAATCAATATTTCAGGATCGAGGGCATCAAGTTTACCAAACTTAGAATGGTTCCAGCCGGTAATGCATGGGGCGGAAGTCGATGGAGAGGAAGTCGTCATTTGGATTCCTAAAAAGAGTTTTCAGAATAATGCTATGCAAAAATAATGCCAAGGTTATGACACGAACGGCAACTATAGGTAACTGTCGCCAAGAACTATCAAATGGTCATTCTCAATGTAGATCAAGGCGAAAAATGAAGTAGAAGCGAATGAAAGCGTATGGCGTCAATATTATCCTTTTGCGCAGCGGCGTGGCGTATGGACCGATTTTTGGGGCGGCGATTGCATAGCAACTGGCGTGCAGCGTGAGATAAAGAATTTTGCTGCACCGCAGTAACGACAGGTGTTTATTTTATGCGACAGGTGTCGCACAAAATAAACACCTGACATCCTTTGTCGAAATTGCATTTTTAGACGAGAATATCAGCACTGGGCTGAGGATAGCTGCCAGAGCAAGAGACGAGGAGGAAGAGAAGCACGACAATATAGCCAATCGGAATAACCGCCGATAGCAAAACTGGGCCTTGGCACTTAAATTGCTCTATCCAATCTTACGCAGCGTAGCTACCAGGTTCCAGAGATCATTTTTTATATAACTAAAATCCAGGAGACAAACAGATGGGTAATCGCGTTGGTATCATTTCACGCCGCAATTTTTTGAAAACAATTTCTGCCACATCGGCAATCGCCGCCAGTGGCTTAAGTATGGTTTCGACACAAGCTTTTGCCGCTGCCGAGTTCACCTTAAAATTCGCCAATAATCTGCCAGTCACACATCCGATGAATGTGCGGGCAAAAGAAATGGCGGCAAAAATTGCGACCGACTCAAAAGGTCGCATTGATATGCAAGTCTATCCAAATAGCCAGCTCGGTACTGATACCGACATGCTGTCGCAAATTCGTGCTGGCGCTATTGATTACTTTTTGCTTTCACCGTTGATTCTTGGAACACTAGTCTCGGATGCACAAATCAGCGGAATTGGTTTTGCATTTAAAGATTACAACCAAGTGTGGGCAGCGATGGATGGCGATCTTGGCGCCCACGTGCGCAAACAGATTTCGGCGAAATCGACACTGTTCGCGTTCGACAAAATTTGGGATAACGGCTATCGCCAAATCACCAACAGCAGTCGCCCGATTAATAAGCCGGAAGACTTGAAAGGTATGAAATTACGCGTTCCACCAAGTCCACTCTGGACCTCAATGTTCCGCGCATTTGATGCTGCGCCAACCAGCATTAACTTTGCCGAAGTCTATTCAGCGCTGCAAACAAAAATCGTCGAAGGCCAGGAAAATCCACTAGCGATCATCTCGACTGCCAAACTGTACGAAGTGCAGAAATATTGTTCGATGACGAATCATATGTGGGATGGTTTTTGGTGTCTGGCGAATAAAACCTCTTTCGAAAAGCTGCCGAAGGATCTTCAGGATATCGTCACGCGTAATATCAACGAAGCCGGTCTGAAGCAACGCGTTGACACCAAGGCACTTAACGATTCACTAGTCGCCGAAATGAAAACCAAAGGCCTGCAATTCAACGATACCAACAACGACGCTTTTCGCACCAAGCTACGTAGTGCTGGATTTTACGAGCAATGGCACAAAAAATTTGGGGATGAGGCTTGGGCCATCCTTGAGAAATACACCGGAAAATTGGCCTGATGGACGCCGCTACGACCTATACCACACCAGTGCAAAGCCATTTTCTGGCGCGGCTTCTGGCGACGGTCAACCGCGGCGTGATGCACGTTGTCGCTGCGGTGGCGGCAACGCTGGTGATTGTTGAGACGTTGATATTGCTGATCGGCGTGACCTATCGCTATGCGTTGCACGATCCGCTGATCTGGTCGGACGAACTGGCCTCAACACTATTCATCTGGCTATCGATGCTGGGTGCGGTGCTGGCGCTTGACCGTGGTGAACATATGCGGCTAACGGCGATTGTTAATAAACTTTCCGAAAAATGGCGCATCTGGTTCGAGACTGTGGCAGCGCTGATTGTCTGCATCTTTGTTCTGATGATCATTCACCCGGCCGTCACCCATGCGACCGACCAAATGGCGATCACCACGCCCGCTCTGGAAATTCCGGACGGCCTGCGTGCGGCGGCTTTGCCAGTCGGTGCCATTTTGATGTTGCTGGCTGCGGTTGCCCGTATGGCTAGCCATGCGACCTTTAAACAAGTCACCTCAGCAATCGGTGTGGTGGGCGTTATCGCTCTGGCTTTGTGGCTAGGCAAACCATTGCTGCTCGCCATGGGCAACTACAATCTGATCATATTTTTCGTCGTGCTGATTGGTGCGTGCGTGGCTGGCGGTATTCCAATTGCGTTTGCATTCGGTACTGCCACCATGGCTTATCTGGCGTTAGCCACGAATGCGCCAATGATGATCGTGGTGAGCCGCATGGACGAAGGTATGTCCAGTCTGATTTTACTCTCGGTACCGTTATTTGTTTTGCTCGGCGCACTGCTGGAAATCAGCGGTCTGGCGCGTACGCTGATCGATTTCATGGCCGCGTTGCTTGGACACGTACGCGGCGGCTTGCAATACGTCCTCCTTGGCGCGATGTTTCTGGTATCGGGTATATCCGGCTCTAAAGCAGCCGATATGGCGGCCATTGCACCGGCTCTGTTCCCTGAGATGAAGAAACGCGGCGCCAAGCCGGAGGAATTGGTGGCGCTATTGTCAGGAAGCGGTGCCATGACCGAAACGATTCCGCCAAGTCTGGTGCTGATCACGATCGGTGCGGTGTGTAGCGTATCCATTACGTCATTGTTCATCGGTGGCTTGATGCCAGCGGTAATTGCGACTATCGCTATTGGGTCAGTCTGCTGGCTTCGGGCCCGTCGGGAGCCGATCACCAACATCAAACGTGCTTCATTTGCAGTCATTGGTAAAACACTGATCATCGCCATACCCGCTCTGGCACTCCCGATACTGATCCGCGTGGCAGTCATCGAAGGTGTCGCGACAGCGACCGAAGTGGCGACTATCGGCGTGGCTTATACCATCGTGGTAGGACTGGTAATGCATCTGTTTATGCGTCACCTCGACTTCAAACGTATTTATCCAATGCTGGTTGAAGCCGCAACCTTGTCAGGCGCGATTCTGCTGATCATCGGTATGGCGACATCAATGGCGTGGGCACTGACACAATCCGGTTTCTCGGCCAAGCTGGTGACGCTGATGCAAGGTGTTCCAGGCGGTGGTATCGGTTTCTTGCTGATTTCAGTGGTTATCTTCATCGTGCTGGGCAGCATATTGGAAGGAATTCCAGCGATTGTATTGTTTGGCCCGTTACTATTTCCAGTGGCGCGTTCATTAGGCGTGCACGACGTGCACTATGCCATGGTGGTAATCCTGTCAATGGGAATTGGCTTGTTCGCACCGCCGTTCGGAGTCGGTTTCTATGCAGCATGCGCCATCGGCAAAGTATCGCCGGATAAAGTGTTCAATCGGGTCTGGGGATATCTCGCTGCGCTGGTTATAGCATTGCTGATCGTCGTTGCTATTCCTTGGATTTCAATCGGATTCCTCGATAAATAATCGACCTAAAAACCATTCGACTTCAAAACCGGCGGTCTGCAAGAGATAGCTAACTAGCTAAACAGACCGCCAACCTAACGGAGATAAAATGTCCCAACATGATAACCGCGCACCTCGGGTGGCGCTGGTGACGGGCGGAGCCATGGGTATCGGTGCTGCCATTTCGGCACGTCTGGCGGCAGATGGATTGCACGTATTGGTCGCCGACATCAACCTCGACGCAGCCACCGTAACGGCAAACAAAATAAACGACTCGGGCGGCTCAGCTACGCCAATTTGCATGGACGTCAGCAATCCTGAAACGATCGCACAAGTATTCGCCGCTATCGCGCTGGATTATGGTCGCTGCGACGTGCTGATCAATAACGCTGGCATCGCAAAAACCTATGCATTTCTGGACTTGCCACTGGATGCCTGGCAAAAAACCGTCACCACCAATCTCACCAGCGTGTTGCTATGCGGTCAGCATGCGGCACGTCTGATGCTGCGACACAAATGGGGTCGCATTGTGAATATATCGTCTGTCTCGGGCTTACGGGCCAGCGCTGGACGCACTGCTTACGGCACGTCAAAAGCTGCGGTCATCGGCTTGACGCGCCAGATGGCAATCGAGTTGGCAGAACACGGCATAACGGTCAATAGCGTTGCGCCCGGCCCGATCGATACGGCAATGACGCAGACTTTGCATTCTGCTGAAACACGCCTCAGTTTTACCAACGGTATTCCGATGAAACGCTACGGAACACCCGATGAAATCGCCGCCGCTGTGGCGTTTTTGGCCGGAGCCGATGCCGCCTACATCAGCGGTCATGTTGTGCCGGTTGATGGTGGCTTTATTGCCGCTGGCGTACTCAGTATCTAATTTGGAATATTGAATATCTATTTGCCTATCTATTGACCGGCCAGGAAAGCACAACGCCGCTGGAGTGGTTTTGCCTAAGTCCTACTTACAAGGAATAATTTATGTTGCGCACTATGGAAAATAAGATTGTCATCGTCACGGGTGCCGGTTCGGTTGGGCCTGGCTGGGGTAATGGCAAGGCCGCTGCTGCTTTATATGCACGCGAAGGCGCAACGATTCTTGCGGTGGATCGCCACTTGCAAGCGGCAGAAGAAACCCGCGATTTGATCCGCGCGGAAGGCGGCGTGTGTGAGGCTATTTCCGCCGACGTTTCGAAAAGCGACGATGTTCAAGCGATGATACAAGCGGCGCTCGACCATTTCGATCGGATTGATGTATTGCATAACAATGTCGGGATTGCCGAAGTTGGCGGTCCGGTTGAAACGAGCGAAGAAAGCTGGGATCGTCTGGTAGCAGTCAATCAAAGCAGCGTGTTTCTGACGTGCAAATATGTGTTGCCGGTGATGGAGCGCCAGAAGAAAGGTGTCATCATTAATATTTCCTCAGTCGCTGCATTGCGTTGGATCGGCTTTCCTTATGTTGCGTACAGCGCGACCAAGGCAGCCATGCTGGCGGTGACCAAAAACATCGCTATACAATACGCATCCTCCGGAATTCGGGCGAATTGTATTTTACCCGGCCTGATGGATACACCGATGATACGCGAGCCACTCAAAGCATCGTATGGCGGCGATATCGAAGAAATGCGTCGCAAGCGTCACGAGCAATGTCCGATGGGATTTATGGGCGATGCCTGGGATGTTGCACACGCGGCTTTGTTTTTGGCGTCGGATGCAGCGCGGTATATTACCGGCGTAGATTTAATTGTGGATGGTGGACTGACGCTCAAGTGTATTTGAACCAGCTATATTTTTCCTCATATTTACACGCCAATCGATCAGAAAAGAATGCCGATACAGCGCTTGTTAAGGCCTCTTCTTTGATCTACTTAATGGTGTCCGAGTGACATAGTTAATCCGATGTTTGTCTAAAACTCTTCCACGCTTCCTCTGCGGTTTCGACAAATGTGCGGGCGCACGGATTCCGATTTTCTTTGTTCCAGATCACAGCCACCTCAACCACCGGCGCGTCCGTCATCTGCCTGAACACCGTTGTTTCCAGATGCATGGCTTGCATTGAGCGCGGGACCATCGCCACACCCAACCCTTCGCCGACTAAATTGACAATGGTTTGCTGCAAATTGGCGGCTAATTTGATGCGTGGGTGAAAGCCGTTAGCCTGGCAATAGCTGACTATCATGTCATAGACGACTGGCGCAATCGTGCGCGGAATGCTAATAAAAGATTCACTTGCCAGATCGTTCGGCGAGATCGTTTCATGACTTGCCAACCGATGATGTTTTGGTAGTACCAGGACCAATGGCTCGCTAAAAATAGTGCGACTATCAAGACCGGTGCAGTCTTCAGGCCGGTACATAATACCGACGTCAACTTTGCTTTCCTTGATATCGCCGACCAGCAAATTAGGCACGTATTCGATCAGTTGCATATCGACGTCAGGATAGGTCACCGAATAATGGCGCGTTACCGATGGCAAGATGTTATACGCCGACGACATCATAAAGCCGACCATTAACCGACCGATTTTGCCTGCACTGGTAGAGACGGCATTCCGTTTTGCACGCTCCAACGCACTAAATATCTCCGCCGTGTCTTTGTAAAAATTGTGCCCTGCCTTTGTCAGTTGCACATTGCGCTTGCTACGGTCAAACAGCAACACGCCTAATTCACGCTCTAAGGCCGCAATTTGTCGTGTTAATGGCGGTTGCGAGATATGCAACAATCCAGCCGCACGTCCAAAATGCAGGGTTTCCGCGACCGTTCTGAAATAAGTCAAATGGCGAAATTCGATCATCTGATACCTTCAAGGTATTAATGGGGTGACTATATTGTATTGGAAGTAATCAATCAAGCTAGCTATTCTTAGGCACAGCGAGTGCAGCTTCACCAAATCAGTTTGATTCAGATGTTAGTGCACACTCTGAAAAAGTTTCAATATTCACCAGCGTTGTGAATATTGAATAGTTCTAAAGGCGTCTCAGGTCACAAGCCAGACAATGCCACTCATAAAAATCAGTTCACAATGTAGAACTAGGAGACAAGCATGCCGACACAAACGGTCACCGTATCTAGCAATACCGGCCTTTCAAAAACCACTTCGTATCGCTCATTGGATGAACTATGTGGTGGCGATCCCCAGATGCAAGAATTGATCATGCGCGGTAAATTACTGATCGATAAAGGTATTCCCATTTTAATTTTGGGTGAAACCGGAACCGGTAAGGAATATCTGTCACGCGCACTTCACGCATATAGTGCGCGGCGCAAAGGCAACCTGATTGCCGTCAATTGCGCATCAATCCCGGAAAGTCTGGCTGAGAGTGAATTATTTGGCTACTGCAAAGGCGCATTTTCTGGTGCTTTGCCCGGTGGCATGAAGGGCAAAGTCCAACAAGCCGATGGCGGCACATTATTTTTGGATGAAATCGGCGACATGCCGTTTTCTCTACAAACCCGATTGTTGAGAGTGCTGTCGGAACACGAAGTCATTCCACTGGGTGCGGCGCATCCTGTCAGCGTCGATATCCACTTGATTTGTGCAACGCATCAGGATTTAAAAACGTTAATTGCGCAAGGCCGCTTCCGCGAAGATTTGTATTATCGCATTGCGGGTGGCGTGTTGCGCTTGCCAACACTGCGCGCACGTGCAGATAAAAAACAATTAATCATGCAAATGATAGCTGATGAATTATCTCTCGATCAAATCGATCAAATGAGCCCAATCAACTCTTCTGGCTATCTGAGTTGCAAGGCTGAACGGATTATGTCACCAGTAGCTCTGCAACAAATGATGGCCTATTCGTGGCCCGGCAATCTACGGCAAATGCACGCGGTGGTCCGCTATTGCTGCGCGGTGATGAGCAACAATCGGATCGAAGCAAGCGATCTTCCCGAGGATTTAATGCAGCTTCAGGATCTGCCGGTCAGTCATTCAGTTAATCACTCGAATACCGTCCATCAGGCTTTCCCACCAAGCCGATTATCTCCATCGCGCACGTTTAACGTTCCGCTTAGAGACGAGCGCTCGCGGGTGATCGATGCTTTAGTTGGTAGTCGCTGGAATATTTCTGCAGCATCAAGACAATTGGGAATGTGCCGTGCGTCGCTATATCGAAAGTTACGCGAACTAGAAATTCCCCATGTGCGTGATCAGGCCATGCCCGCTTATGCAACCTAGTTGCGGCGTAGTTAAATCGTAGTTAAATCGTAGATTACGCACCGTACCGTGAAGTACAGCAGAGGTTTAAGCCAAAGCTGTTTAATGGCTTAAACCGAACTAACTCCTGTTTCGACAAAATCTGGTTACACCGAAAAGCGCTAATATATTATTTACTTAGCGTATTTTTTTAAGTTCAAAATTCTGCTCAAACTGATCCGGTGGAAGTGGTAGGCCTATATAAAATCCTTGCACCTCGTCGCAACCTTTTGTTCGCAAAAACGTCATTTGCTCCTCAGTTTCCACGCCCTCGGCGATGGTCCCCAACCCGAGACTCTTGGCGATACCAATAATGGCAGTAATAATGGCGCGATTTTCCGTGCTTTCACTAATATCCCGCACGAAAGATTGGTCTATCTTTAGCTTGCAAATCTTAAATCGGCGTAAATAACTGAGGGATGAATAGCCCGTTCCGAAGTCATCGATAGATAACCGAATGCCATGTGCCAACAGTCTGTCGATAATGATGATGGCTTCATGAGGATTATCCATGGCCGCACTTTCGGTCAACTCCAGTTCCAGATAATGCGAAGGTAAATCTTCTTCCGTCAATATCTGCATCACCAACTCAGGCAAACGTGGATCACGAAACTGCACGGCAGAAAGGTTGACCGCTATCCGTGTCCGCGGCAATCCTTTGTCGAGCCACGCTTTGCATTGCCGAATTGCCTGGCGTAACACCCATTCGCCAATTTGCAAAATTTGACCGCTATCCTCTGCAATCGGGATGAAATCAGAGGGTTCCAGGTGTCCGAGTTCAGGATGTTCCCAACGTAGCAAGACTTCTGCACCAACCATACCGCCGTCGCTTAATCGTATCTGGGGTTGATAATGCAGCTGAAATTGTTTTTGCTCCAGTGCGTGACGAAGAGCATTTTCGATGACCATGACTCGCGCCGAATTGGCCTGCATTTCGGACGTAAAAAAACGATACCCGTTTCGCCCTGCTTGTTTGGCACGATACATCGCCACGTCGGCGCTGCGAGACAGCGTTTCAAAATCAGTGCCGTCACCAGGAAATATGGCAATGCCGATGGATGGCGTCACCACCAACTCATATTGCTCAATCTGATAAGGTTTCTTCGCCAACTCAAGTATCTTTTCAACCAAATGCGCCGCACCTATTGCATCTGTATCCGGAAATACCAGAATAAATTCATCGCCACCGAGTCGCGAAATGGTGTCTTGTCCGCGCACCGCCTGGATCAGGCGATTCGACCATGCGACCAATAACTGGTCACCTACTTGGTGCCCGAGCGAATCGTTCACATTTTTAAAATGATCCAGATCAAGGAACATCAGTGTCAGCGCACTCTGGTTGCGCTGTGCGATAGCGAGATCGTGGAGAATACGGTTTTTTAATAGCGCACGGTTCGGTAATCCGGTGAGAGCATCGAAATGCGCCATCCGATGGATATGCGCTTGCGCTTCTTTGTGCTCAGTAATATCACTGAAAATCACGATATAGTTAGAGGGATTGCTGTCTGCATCAAGCACACGACTTATCAAAAACCATCCCATATATAGACGGCCATCGTTACGACGGCATGACATCTCGCCCTGCCAATGCCCTTCCATATCGACGGTGGTCCACACTTTTTGATAAAAATCCTGACCGTGATGGTCGGTTTGCAACATGTTTTGATTCTTGCCGATCGTCTCGGCTTCGCTATAACCGGTGATCGTCGTAAACGCGTGGTTGACCATGATGATCGCACGGTTGACATCCGTCACCATGATGGCTTCGCCGCTCTGCTCAAAAACCTTAGCGATCAAATGCAGCTTGGCTTCTGCCTGTTTGCGGACGTGGATGTCCGTAAGAGTCACCCGCACTACCTGTGTCGGATTCATCGGCCCATCAGCGTCTATACGCAAAGAATCGAGCTGCACTTCAAATGGCAAGCCAGCGTTACTCAACATCGTTAGTTCACATTGCTGCTGTTGCGTCTGTCGCAATACGCCAATGAAATATCGATGCCAGCGATCTTTATCTTCCACCGTGACAAAACGTGCAAAACGACGCTGTAGTAATTTCGACCGATCTATCCCCAACAACGTTGCGGCGGTAAGATTGACCTCAATAATCAAACCCTCGGAAGTCAACGTGAGGTAACCGACCGGCGCAAAATCGTAGAGGTCGACGTAGCGATCACGGGTCTCTTCCAGAATAATTTGCGTCCGCCGCAACTCTTCGTTCTGCATCTCCAGCTCGACCTGATGCACGCGTAGTTCGTGCAGAATTTCGTCCGTGGAGCGGTTTGCGAACTCCGATACCGTTGTCACCGTCGAATGGGCGAGTTTAGTTTCAGCCTCTGATCGTTGCCGATCTGCGTTGTTGGACTTATCGTTCATGTGACCGCCGCCAGAGCAAGTAATATCAAATTCGATTCGCCGGTTTTACTGACAATACGACGCGCATTGAGCAGCATTTTGCGGCGACCAATAATCGGAAAGTCCTGCTCTACCGGGTAGTCTTCAAAAGTCTCATTGTGTTGTCGGACACTTTCCAGCAACTGGCGCAGTGCCAGAATATCCCATTGACGGCTACCTAAATCGTAAATCAAATTACCCACTGTATCTTGCGGTTGAACCTTAAACTCCCGATAGAACGACTGGCTCGCAGATATCACTCTGAAGGAACTATCCAGTACCAGTAATGGCTCACGCACAGTATTGATAATGCCCTCGGCCAGATGCTGGGCCTCGCGTGCCTCAATCGCTTTGATGTGTTCAGTAATGTCGGTAAAGGTCAGGACGACACCATCAATCACATTGTCGAGAGTGCGATAAGGCTGAATGCGGGCCAAATACCAGTCGCCGTTGGCGGTGCTGACTTCGCGCTCAAGCGGAATCAACGTTTCCAGAACTTCTTTGGCCTCGCTTAACAGGTCGTCGCCAGTGAGGTCCGATTTAATGTCGCCCAGGGCACGCCCCATATCTGACTGTGCCAACCGATAAATCCGCACAGCATCCCGGGTGAACCTGCGCACATGCATATTTTGATCAAGGAAAATCGTGCCGACGTGAATATTTTCCAGCAAATTTTTCATGTCATTTTGCATATCGGCCAATTGTTCTATCTTGGCCTCTAATTCTGCGTTGACGGTCACCAGTTCTTCATTGACCGATTGCAGCTCTTCTTTAGATGTCTCCAACTCCTCATTAGTCGATTGCAGTTCTTCGTTAGTCGATTGCATCTCCTCATTAACGCATTTGAGTTCCTCGTTAAAATTCTGCTGTTCCTCGATGGTCGAATGGAGACTCTCTTTAATATAAGCTAGCTCGCGTTGCAACTCTTCAATCTGACGCAACTCCTCAGAACTGGCGGGATGTGCGTCCGCAGCGGGAACTCCTGCCGGTGGTTGTGCCACTTCCCTAAAACTGATTAGCAATAATCCCTTTTTCGTGTCTGGCTCAGATTGCGGTCTGACACTAATGCTCACTATTTGAGTAGCGTCATCCGTTTTGAGAGTGACTTCCTGATCCAGTGTCGAGGTCCCGAGGTTAGCGCCAGCATAAATGGCAACACGAAGCTCCGATTGCAATCCTTCACGCGCCATCTCGATGACATTCAGCGTGGCCTGCCCGGGAGCTGGACGCAGGTATTTGCCAGTATCGCCATGCACATATAAAATGTCACCCTTCAAATCGGTGATGACTGAGGCAGGCGCAAAGGCGCGAATTAACGCGCGTTTTGTGATCTCGGCGAAGCTATTTGCGTTAGTTTTTTTGATAACTTCCTCGGGGACTTTCTTACGTATTTCCGCTGTCCATGATAAGTCCCGCGCATGCACAAGTCGTGTCGGCGTGGAGGACGGTACAGACCGGAATAATTTCCATTTCCGATTAATGGGGGCAAACAGGTCTGTATGCGAACCTACGCCTTCAGAAGGCGATAATAGCAGTGTTCCGTTTTGCTTAAGCGCGTAATGAAAAGAAGGAATCAGACGGTTTTGCAATTCCGGCTCAAGATAGATCATTACGTTGCGACAACTGAGTAAATCCAGTTTGGTGAAAAGTGGGTCTTTCAAAATGTTATGGACCGCAAACACGATCATCTCGCGGATTTCTTTTTTTACACGATAGCCAGTATCTTCTTTGATGAAAAATCGATGAAGCCGCTCTGGCGTGACGTCCTCGCTGATGCCCGATACGTAAAATCCGGCACGGGCGATAGCAATTGCTTCATCATCGAGATCAGTACTATACAACTGCACTTTGCACTCTCGTCCGCACTCATTCATCAATTCACGCAGAATGATGGCAATCGAATAAGCTTCCTCGCCGGTGGCGCAACCTGCCACCCACACCCGCAGTACATATTGATCCGATATATCGGCTAAGAGCGCTGCAAGAATATCCTGCTTCAAAATGACAAAAGTCTCTGGATCACGAAAAAAACGTGTGACGTTAATCAACAATTCCTTAAATAAGATTTGCACCTCGGCCGGATGCTCACTGAGATATCGCGCGTACATTTCCATATCGCGAATGTTATGAGTCGACATGCGTCGTTCAATACGACGACAAATGGTATTTGTTTTATAAAGCGAAAAGTCGTGTCCTGCGCCGCTTTTTAATAACTGCAATATCTTGGCGACGCTACCAGACGTATCCTTCACACTCGGTAAATGTTCTTTCGATGGCATTGGCTTTAGAGTGTTATCTAACAAATATGCCGCCATTTGATCTGCAGGGAATGTAAAACGGGCGCACCCGGCGTTGATCGCACTGCGAGGCATGCCGTCGTATTTAGCGGTAGTCGGATCTTGGACAATAGAGGTTCCACCCGCCGCAAGGATGGCACTCAAGCCAACAGTACCGTCCGTGCCGGTACCTGACAAAACAACACCAATCGCCCTTGATCCCTGATCTTTAGCTAAAGACCCCCATAAATACGTCGATCGCCATCCGTTGCCCCCGCGGAACTTTGGGAACGCTGAGGCGTAGCGCGCCGCGACTGATTGTCATATCCCGATTGGGGGGAATAACATAGACGCAATTGACTTCTACTTTTTGCTCGTCCCTAGCCTCACATACTTGCATCGTGGTTGTGCGTTGCAATATTTCTGTTAGCAGACTGACATGATCTGGGTCGAGATGAGAAATGAGTATGAAGGCCATCCCGCAATCGGCTGGAACAGGGCGGAAAAATTGCTCGAACGCTTCCAACCCTCCGGCCGAAGCGCCAATACCTACGATGGGAAAGCGTTCATCGCCTTCCTGTTTTTTGGGACTCATGCCGGCCTTCTCGCCAGCGGCGATATTAACTACTTTAGCCACCATGGCAATTTCCTTTTACCAAGGGTCTTCGTATAAAAATAGTGATATAAATAACAGAATCGGAGAAGATACAAATCGATAAATTAGTACGCATTTTTTTCGATTTAATAACACAACATATTAAAAATTTCGCACGTGTGCTTAGTCTTTCTTTGCTTTAACTAAAGCATAGCGATGTGGTAACTATAAGTCTACTAAATTCACAAGAGGCTGAATGGCGTGATTAAACGGCGCAACACAATCAATCTTAACCAATCTGAATGAAGGCAAAAAGGAATGAAAAATGACAGGGTTATCTATTAAGCGGTTATTTTAATCTTGAACAAAATCGTCGGGTAAGCTAAAAACGAGGGCAACGTCAAACACAAACAGTATTAAAAAAGTTACGCATCATAAACTACTGGGACCACCGACAGGGAGCGACTCCATGAAAACAGCGTTCATCATTTCCGTACTATGTTCAATACTAACTGGCTGCGTTTCACCCGACAATTTTAGTTGCGAAAAACCTGACATCCGTCCGATTTGGTGCAACGGCCGACTGCCTAGTGAAACAGGTCACACGTGATAGCTAAGCGTTGATTCCATGAGCTGATGGAAACAGGAAAAGGAACGTCATGCGCCTTGTCGGCGCAATCGTTCCATTTGGCGGGGAGGTTTTAATACTATCGAGATTGCATGGTAACGCCAGTGTCGATGGTGCCGTACATTTGCACCACTGGACCTCTACCCGGTTCGGCCGGATGGCTTGCGCAACCCACTGTGACTAAGACAGTTAATAAGACAGTTATTGAGACAGTTAACAAACTTACTACACGTAATGTGACCATCAACATATTTTTCATGGTTGAGTACCCAAGTTGATAGCTTGCTTACTATAATTTTTTTTTGTTGTTATATTTATCTTTTTTATCGTAGTCAGTACCTGATTCATCGTATTTTTTATACTAGTCAATATGCTGTCTATCATGAGGTCGGTTTCCTTATTTGTATAGAGCAGCTTTGACACTGCAAAATAAGAACCGTTCGCCAGAATCAACACAACGCTACCGCTTTGTCTGCACCCTAATGTAGAGGTTAATTGATAACATCACATCAACCCGCAACGACGCAACCAAATGTCGTCGGCACGCCTCAATACGATCTTCCATTTCAGTTCAGGTATCACAAACACTGCAATTAAACCCTTTGCAATTATGTAAGACACTGCTGCGTGCGGCACCTGCATGTGCACCCGGACCACCAGCGCCCATACCCGCCAATTGCTCGGCACCGTTCCGAGGTTTCCAACTGTGCGTCGTCTTTAACGCGACATGGCCGCCGCTTAATAATGGGGTTGCATTGGTCTGTTGCTGGCAATAAGGACAGCCAATATCGTTGCCCAAAGCCTGCAAACGCAGCAACTTCTCAAATATGCCATCGCAATGGATACAGCGAATATCGTAAAGCGGCATTGTATTTTCCCGTCATGTCAGGTCTGTTATCTCACCGAATAGCGCCGCATCAACGGAGATGCGGCGCTCGGTGTCAATCAATCAAAGCGACTATCTTCCCCAATAAGCTTTGTCGTTCAACATGCCTTTTGGCGTGATGTCCTGGTCAAAAATGGAGGTCGGTAGCGACACCGTGCACGCGCAGTTAGGAATATCGACGATTCCGCCGATCCGCCCTTCTACCGGCGCTGCGGTGAGCAACATATAAGCCTGGCTACCGGTATAGCCAAAGTGTGTCAGATAGTCGATTGCCTTGAGACAGGCCTGACGATAAGCGACCGTCGCATCAAGATAATAGTTGACGCCGTTCTCCACACTGATACCTTCAAAAGTCAGCCATTGCTCGTAATGCGGCTTGACAATACTCGGCATAAAAATCGGTGACGAAATATTATATTTCGCCATACCGCCTTTGATAAGATCGAAACCGACGTGACTGACGCCATCCATTTCAATGGCGCCACAAAAACCGATCTCGCCATCACCTTGCGAGAAATGTAAATCGCCCATCGAGAAACCAGCGCCCTTAACATACACGGGGAAGAAAATACGCGTGCCAGCCGATAAATCCTTGATGTCGGTGTTGCCGCCATGCTCGCGCGGCGGCACGGTGCGCGCTGCTTCTCGTGCCATTGCATCGAACTTTGCACCACTCAAACCACGCAAAACAGCAGTGCTAGGATCAGGCGGCTTTGCCAGCCCTTTGGCAGCAAGTGGCGCTTCGCGCCGGTTCCATTCGGCCAGCAAATCGTGCGACGGCAAACAACCCATCAAGCCAGGATGCGTCAGGCCCGCTATCCGAACGCCGGGAATATGGCGCGAGGTCGCATACAACCCTTTCAAATCCCAGATCGCTTTGTCGGCATTGGGGAACATATCGGCCAGAAATCCACCGCCATTCTCTTTTGCAAACACACCTGAAAAACCTACCGGCGTAATTGGCTTAATGTCGAGTAAGTCAATCACCAAGAGATCGCCTGGCTCTGCTCCTTCAACATAAAAGGGGCCTGTTAATGGATGCGCGCGCGTCAGGTCAACGTTCTGTACATCCGACACGTCATCATTATCTTTAATCTGCGCATCGAGAAAATCGAGTGATTCGATCATGATCGATTCACCGGGTTTTACCGAGGACAAAAAGGGAATATCCGGATGCCAGCGGTTATGCCCAAGTTCCGCTTGTTCTGCCAGCGGCACGCCAGGTTTAATTTTGAAATGTTGCATACGTATCTCCTTATCGGGTGACAGACGAAAATGTTAAATAGAGAAAAAAGTAGGAATGGCGCGTATTACCCGAAGCCCAAAAAACTAGCTATTCGGAATACCTTCAATCGGACACTCTGCAGTTCCGGCAGTGGTACGCGTGAGTGCTTCTGCCTGGCGCCGTGCGGCCTGCGGATCATTGACCCAGGTTTTATAGAAATCGAACGGACAATCGGCAACGCCTTCAGGCGCTTCGCCGGAATTGATTTTTCCGGTATAACCACGGTGTAAAAGTTTGTACAAATGGTTTTGCGATTGCCAGTTCCGCCGTGCATCGCGAATCTGGCTGACTGATAATTCGGCGTATTGAATCCCCATTTCTTCGGTGCCGCATTCGCCTAATGTGCGTCCGTCAAACCCGACAATGGCAGAGTGACCGAAATACGAATACACGCCATCGAAGCCCGTCGCGTTGGCGACGGCCACGTAGATGTTATTCATCCACGCCATACATTTGGATACCATTACTTGCTGCTCTTTCGCTGGATACATGTAACCCTGGCAGCGCACGACTAACTCAGCACCTTTCATCGCGCAATCACGCCAGATTTCCGGATAATTACCGTCATCGCAAATAATCAGGCTAATTTGCAAACCCTTTGGGCCTTCTGAAACATACGTTTGCTCGCCCGGATACCAGCCTTCAATCGGTGTCCAAGGCATGATCTTGCGATATTTTTGTACGATTTCACCGTGATTGTTCATCAAAATCAAGGTGTTGTACGGGACCTTATTCGGATGTTCTTCATGCCGCTCACCTGTCAGTGAAAACACACCCCAGACATTCGCAGTGCGGCAAGCCTGTGCAAAAATATCGGTCTCTTCCCCGGGAATGGTGGAAGCGGTCTCCATCATTTCGGTCGGGTCGTACATGATGCCGTGACTGGAATACTCAGGAAAAATGACCAGATCTATCCCTGGTAATCCCTGCTTCATACCCACCACCATCGCCGCAATATTGCGCACGTTATCCAACACTTCTGCTTTTGTATGTAACCGCGGCATTTTGTAATTCACCACTGCGACGCCAACCGCATCTTTGCTTCCTGAAATATCGCCGTGTCTCATCGTGCGCTTTCGTTGATTGAAGGTAATGAAAAAAATAAATGACTTCGTTAGTCTGCCTGGCGACTAGCAAATTAGTTAGGGACTTAAACCGATAAATAACGACTGATCGTGGCTGCATCCACTCGATCCCTAGCGTCTTCGTACACCAGATTTCCCTTGTCGATGACGAGAAAACGATCAGCAATCTCCATCGTGAAACTCAGCACTTGCTCTGAAACAATGATGGTCAGTTCACGGATTTTTCGAATCTCTTTGAGACTACGTGCGATATCTTTGATAATCGATGGCTGGATACCTTCGGTTGGCTCATCCAGCAACAACACTCTTGGATTAGTTGCCAGCGCGCGGGCAATCGCCAGTTGCTGTTGCTGACCGCCAGACAGATTTCCGCCCTTGCGGCTGCGCATATCGAAAAGCACCGGAAACAACGCATACAACTCTTCCGGGACCCTTCCCTGCGCAGCGGCTGGCAACCCGGTCTGGATGTTTTCCAATACTGTCATCCCAGGAAAAATCATGCGCCCTTGCGGAACGTAAGCCACGCCGCTGGCAACGCGCTGATGGCTTTCCATTTTGGATAACTCCACGCCATCGATCTGGATGCTGCCGCCACGTGTCGGCAGAATTCCCATGAGCGTTTTGAAGAGTGTGGTCTTGCCCATACCGTTGCGGCCCATGACTGCCACTATTTCCTGTTTGGCGACACGCAAGTTGATGTCATGAATGACCTGGCTTTGGCCATAACCGGAAGCGAGATGCGCAACATTAAACATAGTCAATCCTTTGGTAAGAAATCAGTGGCCCAGATACACTTCGATCACTTTGGGATCGGCCTGGACCGACTCCATGCTGCCTTCGGCAAGGATTTTTCCCTGATGCAGGACGGTCACTTTATGGGCGATACTTTTAACGAATTCCATGTCATGCTCGATGACAAGCACAGAACGTCCCTTGCTGATGCGACCCAACAACTCTGCGGTCTTTTCACGTTCTGATACGCTCATCCCGGCGACTGGTTCGTCGAGCATCAACAATTCCGGTTCTTGCATCAGCAGCATGCCGATTTCCAGCCATTGCTTCTGTCCGTGCGATAAAAGGTCAGCTTGCATGCTTAAATACTCTTCGAGAAAAATATCGATGGCAACCGCCTCAACGCGCTCAATGACATCAGCGCTACGCTTGAACACCAATGCGCCAAAGACTTTTCGACCGCGAGGAAACGAGAGTTCCAGATTTTCAAATACGGTGAGATTTTCATAGATCGATGGCGTCTGAAATTTGCGTCCAACGCCAGCTTGCACAATCTCGTGTTCGCGCATTTTTGTCAGTTCACGATTCTTGAACTGAATGCTTCCAGAAGTCGCTTGCGTTTTGCCACAAATTAAATCCAGCACGGTAGTCTTTCCTGCACCGTTCGGTCCGATGACGACCCGTACTTCATTGCGCTGCACGTACAGATTTAACTTATCGACTGCGGTGAAACCGTCAAATGAGACGGTCAAATCTTCAATGGCGAGGACCGGATGTTCGGTGGATTCAAATCCTATCGGGTTACTCATTTCAACACCTCCAGATTGCCACCGTCAGAATTGGCTAGCGTGCGATCAGATGTCGGTATGACAGAGTTTTTCTTCACTGGCACAACTACTGGCGTTGGGAGTAACGATTCTTTTACGGAACGGCGCGGCATCAGTTTTAATAGCCATTTTTTACCGTGACTGTCATATAGACCAGCAAGACCATTTGGAAAATACATCACAACAACGATGAACAGTCCACCCATCAGGAACAACCATAATTCAGGAAACGTTTCAGAAAAGAAGGTCTTCCCAAAGTTGACCAGCAAGGTGCCATACACTGCGCCCAGCAATGACATACGACCGCCCACTGCTGCATAGATCACCATTTCGATCGATGGCACAATACCGACAAAGGATGGCGACATAAAGCCAACCTGCAGCGTGAACATTGCGCCACCAATCGCGGAAAAGAGTGCAGCGACACAATATACAAATATTTTAAAACTGGCGACGTCGTAGCCGGAGAAACGCACCCGCTCTTCTTTGTCACGCATCGCCATTAACAAACGGCCCAATTTGGACGTCAGGATAATGCGACCAAACACCACGCAACTCAGCAATAGTCCAGCATTGACGAAATACAACATTAACTTTGCCGAGTCGGTGCGAATATCCCATCCCAGCATCGTCTTCAAATCCGTGATGCCGTTAACGCCGCCGGTCAGGCCTTGCTGTCCGATAATCAGAATAGACAGAATGGCGGCTATTGCCTGCGTCACGATGGAGAAATAGACGTCTCCAACGCGTCGCTTGAACATGGCGATACCGATTATCAACGCCAGTAATGTTGGCACGATCAACACTGCCAAAATAGTAAAACTGAGGCTATGGAATGGCTTCCACATCATTGGCAATTGGGTGATCTGGTTCCAGTCCATAAAATCTGGAATGCCGGGTGTCGACTGGATTTTTGTGCTGATGGGATCAGATGCTTCAAGTTTCAGAAACATCGCCATGCAATAGCCACCCAAACCGAAGAATACGCCCTGCCCCAAACTCAGGATGCCACCATAACCCCAGCACAGCACTAAGCCCACGGCGACGAAAGCATAAGTCAGATATTTGCCGACCAAATTCAGACGAAAACTATCAAACAAGAGGGGAAACACCACTAACAACAGTACACCGAGTATCAGCAGTCCGATAGCACCGGATCGACCGCCCAACAATTTTTCGTATACCGTATTCATATTGCGCCTTTGTACGATTGGAAGGGCACGCTTATTTGCGCAGCCGGGCAGAAAACAGACCTTGTGGACGCAACATCAGGATCAGGATCACGGCCGATAAGGTCAACACCTTGGCCATCGAACCGGTCAGGAAAAACTCGGCTGTGGATTGGGTCTGGGCAATCGTGAAAGCCGAAGCGATGGTACCAATGAGACTTTGCGCGCCGCCAAAAACCACTACCAGAAAGGTGTCCACGATATACAAGGAGCCACTAGTCGGGCCAGTTGAACCAATCGTCGTGAATGCGGCGCCAGCGATACCGGCTACGCCACAACCAAGAGCAAAGGTGCTGCGATCAACCTTGCGCGTATTGATGCCGACAGCACCACTCATCACACGGTTCTGGACCGTAGCGCGTACTTGCAAACCCCAGCGCGAACGGAATAACAGCAGAAAGATACCACCGGTGAGCAACAGGGTTAATCCCATGATGAACACACCGTTGATAGGAATATCGATATTCGAGGTCAGCTTGAAAGAACCCATTAGCCATTCCGGCAGCGTGGCGCTGACTTCCTTCGCGCCGAACACTGAACGAAACGTTTGCTGCATCGCCAGACTTAATCCCCACGTTGCCAGCAAGGTATCGAGCGGACGTTTGTAGAGTCGACTGATCATCAGCCATTCGGCCAGATAACCAACCGCATAGGCCACAACAAACGATAAAACAATCGCGCCGAAGAAATAGTACGGTTGAAGGCTGGGTGCGTATTGGGTGGTTAATTGGGACAGCAAATAAGTGACGTAAGCGCCAATGGTAAGGAACTCTCCGTGCGCCATATTGATGACGCCCATCTGCCCGAAAATGATTGCGAGACCAAGTGCCATCAGCAGTAGCACGCAAAAAACCGATAGGCCGTTAAAGCCCTGCATGACAAAGACGGCACCGAATTCGGATAGTGAGACCATGGTGACTCCACGTGAATAAAAATTTTTCGTAACCTGTTTCCGCTTGCTGAGGCTTGCTACGGTTGTGAAAAAAGTCTAATGACAAAATCGGGTACGGAATATTCAAGTTTCAGATCTTGATTGCCCGGTGCGCAATCCTGCACCGGGTAATCGATATCAAGAAAAATAAACTATGCGTGGATTATTGATAGCCTTTTGGGAAAGGATTTGGCTCAATCAGATCAGACGTATAGACCACTTTGAACTGACCATCTTTTTGCGCTTCGCCGATCAGCGTTTTGCTCCACAGATGATGATTCGGATGAATTTTTACGGTGCCTTCAGGTGAGGCTTTCAGCTCTATTCCAGGCGAAGCGGCAACCACTTTATCGACATCAAAACTACCCGCTTTTTCGACTGCCGCTTTCCACAACCAAGGGCCCAGATAGGCTGCTTGGGTGACATCGCCGATAACCGCATTCGGACCGTATTTTGCTTTGAATTCGGCGACGAATTTTTTGTTCGCCGGATTGTCGAGGCTTTGGAAATACTTCATCGAAGCGTAAAAGCCTTCAACGTTTTCACCACCAATGCCGAGCATTTCGTCTTCTGTGACTGAAATGGTTAGCAGGTTTTGAGTCTTGGCGATGACGCCAGCGGCCTTCAACTGCTTGTAAAACGCCACGTTACTTCCGCCGACCACGTCAGCGAAGATGACATCCGGCTTTTTCAGTTTGATTTTGTTAATCAAAGAGCCGAACTGCGTATTTCCCAGTGGATAATATTCTTCGCCAACGACTGAGCCTTTGAGCACGTTTTCGATATGTTTACGCGCAATTTTGTTCGACGTGCGTGGCCAGATATAGTCAGAACCAACGAGGAAGAAGGTTTTTGCTTTCTTCTCTTTAGCTACCCAATTCAGGCCAGCAAGTACTTGTTGCGTGGCTTCCTGCCCGGTATAAAACACATTCTTCGATTGCTCAAGGCCTTCATAGAAAGTCGGGTAGTACAACAGACCGTTTTCTTTTTCAAAGATCGGTAATACGGCTTTGCGTGAGGCGGAAGTCCAGCAACCGAATACCGCGGCAACGTGATCGTTTTGCAGTAATTTTTTGGCTTTCTCAGCAAAGGTCGGCCAGTCGCTGGCGCCGTCTTCCTGGATGATCTTGATCTTACGTCCCAGAATTCCACCAGCGGCGTTGATCTGATCAATCGCCAGACGTTCGGCCTGAATCGAACCAGTTTCGCTGATCGCCATGGTGCCGGTGGCCGAATGTAACTGACCGACGGTAACTTCAGTGTCGGTAATCGCTAGCTTGGTCGTGTTGATTTTGGCCGTTGGAAATTGTTGCGCAAAAACGGTCAACGGCAGCGCCATCGCGGCACTGGCAGCCAATCCCAATAACATCTTGCGACGTTGAGAAGAAGCGACGGTTGAGGATGAACGACGCGAGGATGGGCTATGCGGCATGCGGTGCTCCTTGTTAGACGGTTAGGGGGCAAGAGCTATTTTCTGGCTTTGAGCTTTGGCTTTTGGGCTTGTTCGGAATGGCTCGTTGCGAAATGAAGAGTAAGTTTTATACTGCATCGCAACAATAAGTCATTTAACTTAGGCGGGAGTTACGTAAACACGCCCCAGCGGCGTTGTGCTTTCCTTGCCGCACTCGCGTGCTGTCTGCGTCGGCACGCCTTGCTGGAGCGAGTTTGCGTAACTCCCGCGGTCTATTTGTGAGATTTATAAAAGCTCGCCTGCGGCATTGCTTTCCTACACGATGACTGGAATTAGTGAGGGCAAGTTTTACAACGGGTGTACGTCGCCCGTCAGCGATTTTTATTACAAAAATCTCCACTCCCGCACTGAAACAGTGCACAGCTCGTTCGACAAGAAGGCGCTGCGCACTAAGTCCCTTAAAAAAACATACAAAACCGCTCATCTCTACGTCAAATGACGTATAAATCCTGGCGGTGTCTGGTGTGGAAATTGCTTATGGTTATTGACAAATTTATCCCTTGGCAGCGATTGGTCGGCTTTAGTCTGAAAACTGTCGCTAACGCATAAGAAGAGAAGCACACGACGTGAAAGCTCCTGCATCACAGCGCATCGTTAAAGTCCGGCGCGATTACAACACTTGGGTCGCTAACGAGACGTTGGAAGATTACGCGTTGCGATTTACGCCTCGGTCATTTCGCAAATGGTCGGAATTTCGGCTGGCAAATACTGCTTTGGGTGCGGTGTCATTTCTGGCGCTTGAGGCTATCAGCGGGTCGATCACGCTGAATTATGGATTCACGAATGCGTTTTGGGCCATCATTTGCGTGACCATTCTGTTTTTTCTGACTGGTTTGCCGATCAGTTATTACGCTGCAAAGTACGGCGTCGATATGGACTTGCTGACGCGTGGCGCAGGATTCGGTTATATCGGCTCGACCATCACGTCACTGATTTACGCTTCGTTTACGTTTATATTTTTTGCACTGGAAGCGTCGATCATGGCGCAGGCGGTCGAGCTCTATTTCGGACTCCCTGTGGTGCTGGGTTACATCGTCTGTTCGTTGATTATCATTCCGATGGTGACCTATGGCATTACGCTGATCAATCGTCTGCAAATGTGGACGCAGCCAGTCTGGATCACGCTGTTAGTGTTGCCGTATATCGCCGTACTGCATAAAGAACCGGATGCGATTTCAAATTTGATGTCCTTTGCCGGTCGTGCTGAAGACGGTACGGGATTCAATGTCATGTTGTTCGGTTCAGCCGCCACCGTGGCGTTTTCGCTCATTGCGCAAATCGGTGAACAGGTCGACTTTTTGCGGTTTCTGCCAGAAAAGACTCCCGCCAATCGCGTACGCTGGTGGATCGCTTTGTTACTTGCTGGTCCCGGCTGGATCTTGATCGGTGCAGCCAAGATGTTGGGTGGCGCGCTGTTGGCCTTTCTGGCGATTCAACATGAAGTGCCGATGGATCGGGCAATTGAACCAACCCAAATGTACCTGATTGCGTATCGCTATGTATTTTCTGATCCTGCGTGGGGATTAGCCGCGGTCGCGGCGTTTGTGGTGGTGTCACAAATCAAGATCAATGTGACGAATGCGTATGCCGGTTCGCTGGCGTGGTCGAATTTTTTCGCCCGCCTGACGCACAGTCATCCGGGGCGTGTCGTGTGGTTAGTATTCAATGTTCTGATCGCGGTGTTGTTGATGGAACTTGGCGTCTTCAAGGCGCTGGAGCATGTATTAGGTTTGTATTCATTGGTGGCGATTTCGTGGATCGGTGCGGTCGTGGCAGATCTGGTGATTAACAAACCGTTGGGGCTGAGTCCGCCGCATATTGAGTTCAAACGCGCGCATTTGTATGACATCAATCCGGTCGGCGTCGGTGCGATGCTGTTGGCGTCGATATTGGCTGGCATTGCAATGGCAGGCGTATTTGGGCCTGTGGCTAAAGCGCTTTCGCCGTTCATCGCATTGTGCAGCGCGATGCTGATTGCGCCGGTGATCGCATGGTTAACCAAAGGGCACTATTACATTGCACGACCTAATATCTTGTCCGACTTACCAACCAATGCATTGACCGAAAACGCCCCCGAGCAACGCGAATGCGTCATTTGCGAAAAACAATTCGAAACCCCTGACATGGCGCACTGCCCGGCCTATCAGGGCGCGATTTGCTCGTTATGCTGTTCGCTGGATGCCCGTTGCAATGATCGCTGCAAGACCGAATCGCGGATGCCGGATCAGATTCTACATGCGATGCGCGCCGTATTACCGATGCGCTTCACCAGCAAATTGAATACCCGGATTGGGCATTATCTGATTGTTTTCGGTCTGCTATCGGCTGGGCTGGCGTTGATTTTGTGGACGCTGTATTACCAGCAACTATCCAGCCTGACAGCCCCGCTCAACGTTGCAATGACGGCATCAACTGGCACGCCCGATTCTATGGCGAGCGTTTTTATCAAGTTGTTTTCGGTATTAATTGTTGTGACTGGCGTCGGCACGTGGTGGCTGATTCTGACCAACGAAAGCCGCAAGGTGGCGCATGAGGAGTCGGAGCGCCAGACTAATCTGTTATTGCAGGAAATCGAAGCCCATAAGCACACTGATGCCGAATTGCAGCGCGCCAAAGAGGCGGCGGAGGCAGCAAATCTGGCGAAGAGCCGCTTCGTCACCGGCATGAGCCACGAACTGCGCACGCCGCTTAACAGCATTCTCGGCTATGCGCAGATTCTGCAAATGGACGCTGCGCTGCCAGCGGGGCGTCGGGATGCGGTGAGTGTGATTCGTAGCAGCGGCGAACATCTGTTAAGTTTGATTGACGGGCTGCTCGATATCGCCCGGATCGAAGCTGGCAAAATGCGCTTAGCTTCCGATGAAGTGCCGCTGAGCGAATTTTTAGATCAAATTGTCGACATGATCGCACCGCAAGCCGCACAGAAAGGCTTGCAGTTTCAGTTTGATAAAGCGGAACGGTTGCCAGAAGTCGTTCATGCCGATCAGAAAAGGCTACGTCAAATTTTGATTAACCTGCTCGGTAATGCGGTGAAGTTTACGGATAGTGGTGGCGTCGTTTTACGCGTGCGTTATGTCAGGGAAATGGCTTATTTCGAGATTATCGATACTGGTATCGGAATTGGCGCTGATGATCTGACGCGCATCTTTCTGCCGTTTGAACGCAGCAATGCGGCCAATCTGCGGGATGATATCGGCACTGGTCTGGGTCTCGCGATCAGCAGCATGTTGACGCACATCATGGGCGGTCAACTCACTGTTAACAGCGAACCTGGTCGCGGCAGCACGTTTCAATTAAAAATCTATCTGCCGAGGGTGAATGTGCCGCGTCCACGCTTAAAGTTGGAAGATCAAATGTCTGGTTATCGCGGAGCCAGAAAACGTATACTCATCATCGACGATCATGCTTCGCAACGCGCCGTGCTGCATGCGATGCTGTCACCGCTGGGTTTTATCATCGCGCAAGCGGACAGCGGCGCAGCGGGATTGGCGGCCATTGCCGTGGCGGCGAGTGCCGAGGCGGCGGGTGTCGGGCAACTGCCCGATTTGATCTTGCTTGATATTTCGATGCCGACGATGGATGGCTGGGCGGTATGTCAGACGATTCGTGCACGCGGACATGCCGACTTGCCAGTCATTATGGTGTCGGCCAGCGCCATTGACAGCGGACCGGGACGTCAGGAAGCAATGCTGCACACCGACTTTGTGGTAAAGCCGGTGTCGTTCAATGAACTACTCTATAAAATCCGCCTACATCTTAAACTGGACTGGATCGCGGAGGAACCGAAAATACCAGAACAAAGTACGCAAGAATCAACACCGCAAGTTCAGGATAAAGTTAAGCCTGAAGTACCAGCCAAGGTGATGTTTCTGACGCCATCGCAAGAAAAACTTGAAACCTTGCTGGCGCTGGGCGAGATCGGTTACGTCAAAGGTATTCTGCGACGACTAGATGAAATCGCGCAGCAGGATGCGTTGTATTTGCCATTCACCAGCGACATGCGTCGGCTGGTAAAACGGTTTCGGCTCAATGACTTTAACAACCGTATTAAGGAGATGATGCGTGAGGATGTCGACAAGGTTTGACCGGCACGTGGTGTTGATCGTCGACGATGTGCCAGACAATCTGGCACTGTTGTCGGATGCATTGGACGACAGCGGCCATATCGTTCTGGTTGCCACCGATGGTGCCAGCGCGTTAGAGCGCCTGCAACGCATTACGCCAGATCTGATTCTGCTGGATGCGGTGATGCCGGGCATGGATGGCTTTGAAACGTGCCGGCGCATCAAGCTGTTGAAGCATGTTGAGCACGTGCCTGTAGTGTTCATGACTGGCCTGACGGAGACCGAACATGTGATCAAAGGGTTTGAGGTTGGTGGCATTGATTACGTCACCAAGCCGATCCGACCGCAGGAAATCGTCGCTCGCATCGGCGCGCATATTAAAATGGCGCGCATGATGTCCCAAACAAGGGGCGCAATTGATGCGGCCGCTAATGCGGTGATCGTGCTTGACGCCAATGGGGCGCCGCTGTGGCAATCGAGCAAGGCGTCACATTGGCTGGAAAAATACTTTTCAGTCGCCGCCGATCACACACGGGTTTCCAGACTGCCGTCTCAAATGCAATTCTGGCTCAATGAAAACCTTGTATTGGAACGACAAAACGGACCAGCCACGTTGCCGTCAATGCCTTTTCAGCCGTTAGTATTGAAGCGTGACGAAGAGGAATTGCACATCCGCCTGGAGAGAAATGCGCGCACCGGAGAATTGACCCTTTTGCTGGAAGAAAAGAGCGTCGTGCCCGCAGATAACGCCCGTATTCCAAGCCTGCTGGAACTCACCGGAATAGGCGGAGTCAACGCAGCGCAGCGAGAGCAATATCGTTTGACGCCGCGCGAGACGGATGTTCTTAACTGGCTGGCAAAAGGCAAAACCAACCGCGACATAGCGGAAATTCTGGGGATGAGTCCACGTACAGTGAACAAGCATCTTGAACACATTTTTATCAAGTTAGGGGTAGAAACACGCTCTGCCGCAGTCGGTATGGCAATCAATCATCAATGTCTCAGCCATTGATCGTTAGATTGCAGACTTACTACTTACTAACTTGCTAATTCACTGAATGAACGTTCGGGGGCGGCGGTTTTAGTCATTGTGTTAGCGGTTCATCTTTATCAGTTATTTGACAAGCATTTAGCAATCCACATTGCCGTCTATAATTGGTCATTGCTATCCTTATTCAGTGTCCACCATGCCCGTCTCGCTCGCCAAACTACTCGTCGTCGGTATTTCCTCCCGTGCACTGTTTGATCTGGAGGCGGAAGAAGCGATTTTTCGTACGCAGGGATTGGCGGCTTATCAACAGCATCAACTGCTGAACGAAAATCAGATACTCAAACCCGGCGCTGCATTTGCGCTGGTTCGCGCATTACTTAAGTTGAACCGGTTGACACCCGATCAGCGCTTGGTGGAAGTGGTGATCATGTCGCGCAATTCGACTGAAACCTCCATGCGCATTTTTAACGCGATCAAACATTATGAGCTGGATATTACGCGCGCAGTATTGTCTGGCGGCGCATCATTGGCACCTTATCTGCACGCATTTAATGTGAGTCTTTTTCTGTCATTGCACGAGGACGATGTGCAGGCGGCGATCAACTCGGATACCGCTGCGGCGTTGTTGTATCAAATGCCGACGCAACAGAATGGTCAGCGGGATAGCGAGGAACTGGATCAAATCCGCATCGCCTTTGATGGCGATGCCGTGATTTTTTCGGATGAATCGGAACGTATTTTTCAAACCAAAGGCATTGAAGCTTTTGAACGCCATGAACGTGAAAACGCTTTGAAGCCTTTGCCAGAAGGCCCGTTTGCGCGGTTGCTGATGGCGCTCTCTTTTATTCAGAGTAATTTTAAAAATCCCGATGGACGCGCCGGTCCGATTCGCACGGCATTGGTAACAGCCCGTTCCTCTCCCGCACACGAACGCGTGATACGCACGTTACGCGCCTGGAACGTGACGATTGATGAAACGTTTTTCATGGGTGGCGTCGCCAAATCGGACGTGTTGGCAGCATTCAGGCCGCATATGTTTTTTGATGATCAGCCAGGTCATTGCGACCATGCTTCTAGGCATGTGCAGACCGGCCGCGTACCTATCAAGCGGCAAAAAAAGAAAGATGACGGCGGCGAAATCTAAACGCCAGCATCACAGCGTCAGGGATTTTTTTTCGGTGCGTTGAATAGGCTGGCTCAATCCGAAGATCGGTCTATCGCTAGTCTTTGCCAAAAGCCAGCAACCTATATTTTCGATAAAAAAAAGCCTCGATATTCGGTCCCCAAAGGATCGCATATCGAGGTCGCTTCCTGTTTTTTCTGGCTATTAAGGCTTACGTACCGAAATCGCATCCACCACGCACAATGCCGTCATATTGACGATGCGACGTACTGTCGCCGATGGCGTCAAAATGTGAACCGGCTTAGCGCAACCCAACAGAATCGGACCGACTGCAACGCCATTACCTGAAGTTGTTTTGAGCAGATTATAGGCAATATTGGCAGCGTCGATATTCGGCATCACAACCAGGTTGGCATCTGCTGTCAGCGGTGAATCATGCATCACTTTTCGGAGCTGGCCGGCGTTCAATGCTGTATCGCCGTGCATTTCACCGTCGATCTCCAAGTCTGGCGCACGCTCGCGGACGATCGCTAACGTCTTGCGCATTTTCTGTGCAGACAGGCTATTGCTGGTGCCGAAGTTGGAGTGCGACAGCAATGCAACATGCGGCTTGATACCGAAACGTTGCATTTCTTCTGCAGCCAAAATAGTAATTTCCGCCAACTCTTCAGCGGTAGGATTTTCGTTGACGTGCGTATCGACCAATACCAATTGGCGATTCGACAGAATCAACGCGTTCATCGCTGCATAAACGTTGACGCCTTCACGACGGCCCAACACCATGTTGATGTAGGTCAAGTGTAAATCATGCGTTCCATACGTGCCGCAAATCATGCCATCTGCATGGCCTTTATGAATCGCCATTGATCCGATCAACGTGTGACGACGACGCATTTCAAGTTTGGCATATTGCTCAGTGACGCCCTGGCGCTTGGTCATTGCCAGGAATGTCTGCCAGTAATCGCGATAGCGGTTGTCAAACTCTGGATTAATGACCTCAAAATCGACATCGACTTTCAGGCGCAAGCCGAAGCGTTCAATACGCTGTTGCAATACTGCCGGGCGACCAATGAGAATCGGTTTTGCCAGATTTTCATCCACAACAATTTGGACTGCACGCAAAACGCGCTCTTCTTCGCCTTCTGCGAAGACAATCCGTTTTTCCCCCGCCGGTGCTTTCTTGGCGATCTGGAAAAGTGGACGCATGAAAGTGCCGCTGTGATAGACGAACTGCTGCAAACGCTCAATATAGGCTTCCATATCCTGAATCGGACGTGCAGCCACTCCGGACGCTTCAGCAGCTCTTGCTACCGCGGGTGCAATCTTGATCATCAGACGCGGATCGAAAGGCTTCGGAATAATATATTCCGGACCGAACGACATATTGGCGATGCCATAGGTAGCGGCAACGACGTCGGACTGCTCAGCCTGCGCTAGTTCCGCGATCGCATGGACCACCGCGATTTCCATCTCGCGGGTGATCGTGGTGGCACCACAATCCAGCGCGCCACGGAAAATGTAGGGGAAGCACAAGACGTTGTTAACCTGATTCGGATAGTCCGAACGGCCGGTTGCCATGATCACGTCATCACGCACTTCTTTGACGTCTTCCGGCAAAATTTCAGGATTCGGATTTGCCAAAGCCAAGACTATTGGACGCGGTCCCATGACCTTTACCATGTCTTGCTTTAGCACGCCACCGGCAGACAAGCCGAGGAATATATCGGCACCGGGCATTAAATCTGCCAACTTGCGTGCTTCTGTTTTGCGGGCAAAGCGCAGTTTGTCCGGGTCCATCAGCTCAACACGGCCTTCGTAGACCACACCAGCTAAATCGGTGACAAAGATATTTTCAATCGGGAATCCAAGATCAACGATCAGGTCGAGACAGGCCAGCGCCGCAGCGCCCGCGCCGGATACGACCAGCTTGCAGTTTTTTATATCTTTACCGACCACTTTAAGGCCGTTCAAAATAGCCGCACCGACGATAATCGCGGTACCGTGCTGGTCGTCATGGAAGACTGGAATCTTCATACGATCGCGCAATTTACGTTCAATTTCAAAGCATTCTGGCGCTTTGATGTCTTCGAGGTTAATACCGCCGAAAGTTGGTTCTAATGATGCAATGATGTCGCACAGTTTGTCCGGGTCGGTTTCGTTGACTTCGATGTCGAAGACATCAATGCCTGCAAATTTTTTGAACAGAACGCCCTTGCCTTCCATTACCGGCTTGGAAGCCAGCGGACCGATATTGCCAAGGCCCAGCACGGCTGTCCCGTTAGTGATCACTGCAACCAGATTGCCACGCGCCGTGTAACGGAAAGCATTAGCGGGGTCGGCGACGATTTCTTCACATGCCGCAGCAACACCCGGAGAATACGCCAGCGCCAGATCGCGCTGGGTGGTTAATGATTTAGTCGCAGTAACACTAATTTTGCCAGGAGTTGGAAACTCGTGATATTCGAGTGCAGCCTGACGCAACTGCTGGCGAAGTTCTTCTTTTTTGTCGATCATCGAATCCATACGCTGCCGTCCCCAAAGTTCTAGTGTAAAGAAAGTAATTTTAGCAGACTGGGCGCTGTCACTTATGCGTATTTGTTATGAACAACTTGTACCAGAAGTACTTTCTGGGCGAGAATACCTTGGGCTATTTACCCAAATCGATGCAGCGCTACCATCAGTTGCCACTTAAGAAACAATACTATCCCGGAGCCAATCCGCTTCCGCTTCTGGTGAATGGAGCTTACTGATCAAGCCACTTTTTGACAGTTTTGGGGAATTTACATTATCAGGCAGTCAATTTTCATAAAAATAAATTATTAAATTATTAAATTATTAATTTATTTCAAGGCATCCGTCTTTAATACGCATCTACACTTCGGCCAGATCAGTATCCACAATAATTAGTTTCTAGCCGCTGCAAGCAATCCGCATTATCATCACGGCCAATCGATCTCTTCAGAAACTCATCATGAATCCCATCATCATTATTGGCGCAGGCACTGCCGCTTACACTTTGGCCCGCGAATTGCGCAAATTGGACAAAGCCACTCCGCTGCTCATCCTCACCGGTGACGATGGCGGGTCTTATTCAAAACCAATGTTGTCAATTGCCTTTGCCCAAAAGAAATTAGCGGCGCAGTTGATCACACAGACTTCAGCGCAAATGGCCGAGCAACTGCAAGCCGACATCATGACCAGCGTTCAGGTAAATAACATCGACCCCATGGCCAAGACACTGGATACCAGCGCAGGCTTGTTTGAATATGAAAAGTTGATATTGGCAGTGGGCGCGCAACCCATTCGACTCAATATTGATGGAGACGCCAGCGACACCGTACTATCGGTCAATCACATCGGCGATTACGCGACATTCCGCGCCCAACTGCTACCGGATCAACGCGCATCTGCCCGCGTCGCGATACTTGGCGCTGGTCTAATCGGCTGCGAATTCGCCGATGATCTTGCCGCGCACGGCCACGCAGTGACGTTGATTGATCCGAACGCATTACCGTTAGCAGCCCTCGCCGCACCGGCACTGTCCCAAGGTCTGCAAAAAGCGCTCACATCCCGCGGCATCACACTGCATTTAAGCACCACCGCCAGTCGTATCGACCATGCCGACGGCGCCCTACAAATAACGTTGGCAAATGGTGAAATTCTCAATGCAGATTTAGTATTATCTGCGGTCGGATTACGCCCAGACTTGCGCCTGGCACAAGCCGCGCAATTAAAAACCGAACGTGGCATTCTGGTCGATACCCACGGTTGCACCAGCAACGCAGATATCTATGCGCTGGGCGACTGCGCCGAATATCTATTGGACAAAGAAGGCCGCACCGGCCCACTACCTTACATCGCCCCAATAATGAGCGCCGCCCGCGCCATCGCCAAAACGCTCACAGGCGAGCACACACCAATTGAGCTAAAAGAATCCCCGGTAATCGTCAAAACCCCAAGCTACCCGCTAGCACTCGTCCCACCACCACGCCACGCTATAGAAGGCGGCCGTTGGGAGACAGAGCAAGACGGCGAAAGAACCATCTGCCGATTCATCGACGCCCAAGGTGTAATGGTCGGCTTCGGCGTAGCACCTCAAGAAATGAAAGTGCGACAAGCATTATTAGCAGCGCTGGGAACCGTGATCGCGTAACTCAAGGCAAGTTGTCGCTAATACGCCAAACACGTCAAAAGTGACACTCTGGGTTGCAGTTGCAGTTGCAGTTGAAGTTGAAGTTGAGCTACCCCGTCATCGGCGCTGCCAAGTTTTTCGGGTGTTAGGCGGGAATTGTTGGAAAACATGTTTGAGCGTAGCGAGTTGGTCTTTCAACCCGACTGACAGTCGAAAAATTTGGGGACCCGCCTACGGCGGGCAGCGGCTCTGCGGTCGCCTTTTCTTTGGTTACTCTTCTTTTGGTGGGGGCGCCGAGCCGAGGCAAAAGAAAGTGACTAGCCTCCGGTCTACCACCGGCAAGCACCCACGGTGCACAGACCGCGTCATCTATCGAAAGCCGAAATGGTGTTGATCACGGAGTTGCACCGAGAAATAAAAAACCTCAAATTAAACGCTACCCAATCGCCGCAATCAACTCCACAATCTCCGCCCCATAAGTCTCCAACTTCTTCTCCCCCACGCCACTAACGCCCCGCAAATCATCCAACGATCCGGGCCGCGCCTTAGCGATCTCACGCATAGTCGCATCATGAAAAATCACATACGCCGGAACGTTGTGTTTCCGCGCCGTCTCCACCCGCCACCAGCGCAATTTATCAAAAATCATCTGCTCATCGCTCGACAAATCTGACTCAACATAACCCTTCGGCTTGCTGCTGGCACGCTTCTGTTTGATCGGCTTTTGATACTCCCGCAACTGCACCTGAAGCGCTCCACGTAACACCGGCTTAGCCGCATCCGTCAACTTCAACGCACTATAAGCCTCGTGATCAACGCTCACTAAACCCAGCGCAATCGATTGTCGCAAAATCGCCCGCCATTCCTGTTCGCTACGGTCACTTCCGATACCGTATGTCGAAAGCTCGTCATGCCGCCATTGCTTGATCTTGTCGGAATCAATGCCGCGTAAGACATCCAACACATGCATTGCACCAAAGCGTTGGTCGACGCGATAAATAGTAGAAAGCAATTTCTGCACAACCACGGTCGCATCGAACGACACTGGCGGTGACATACAGGTATCGCAATTGCCGCAGCGCGTCGACTCCTCACCGAAGTAATCCAGCAATCGTACGCGACGGCAAAACAGCGTTTCACAAAGGCCAAGCATCGCATCCAGCTTGACACCCTGAACGCGCTTAAACGTTTCACCGGCCTCGGATTCATCGATCATGCGGCGCTGTTGCACCACGTCCTGCAAACCGTATGCCATCCAGGCATTGGCCGGGCCGCCATCACGTCCGGCGCGGCCGGTTTCCTGATAGTAACCCTCGATACTTTTAGGCAAATCGAGATGCGCGACAAAACGGACATCCGGCTTGTCAATTCCCATGCCGAAGGCAATCGTCGCGACCATGACAATGCCCTCTTCACGCAAAAACCGCCCTTGGTTTTTGCTGCGTATCGAATATTCCATACCGGCGTGATAAGGCAGCGCAGATATACCTTGCTGATTCAAAAATTCAGCTGTTTCTTCTACTTTTTTACGCGACAGGCAATAGACGATACCGGCATCACCTACATGCTCGGCCTGAATAAAGTCGAGCAACTGCTTACGACCATTCGCCTTTTCGACAATCTGGTAACGAATGTTTGGACGGTCAAATGATGAGACAAATTTTGCGCCGTCCTGCAATTGCAAACGCAGGGCGATTTCTTCGCGCGTCTGGTGATCGGCGGTCGCCGTGAGGGCGATGCGCGGCACATTGGGAAACCGCTCATGCAGTATCGACAGCTTGATATATTCCGGTCGAAAATCATGGCCCCATTGAGAGACGCAATGCGCCTCGTCAATCGCAAACAACGCAATTTTGGAGGCTTCCAGCAAGTCGAGACAGCGTGGTGTCAGCAAGCGTTCGGGCGCTACATAGACCAGATCCAGATCACCGCTACGCACGCGGCGCTCGATTTGTGACGCTTCTTCATAGGTTTGGGTAGAGTTCAGAAATGCGGCTCGGACACCGACTTCAGCCAACGCATCAACCTGATCTTGCATCAATGCAATCAGAGGCGACACCACCACGCCGACGCCTTCACGCAGCATTGCAGGGATTTGATAGCACAACGACTTGCCGCCGCCGGTTGGCATTAATACCAGTGCGTCGCCACCAGCGGCTACGTGACCGACAATCTCTCCTTGCTGTCCACGAAACGACGGATAGCCGAAAATGGTTTGCAGAATATGTAGCGCTTGCGAATTATTTTGGTCAGGCATTAATAGGGACTGAGTAGAACTTAACGAGGAACAAGTTAGGCATCATGGTGCATGATTAAAGTCAAAATCAAAGACTAAACCAGCACCTGACACGGCGAGCGAGCAATGATCAACTGTTCCTCAAAAAAAACCGGCGAACGGACTTTCCGCCCGCAGCCAAGGTCGTATTGAAGAACAATTAAAAACTAAATAAAAGCACATAAAAACAAATAGGGATTGCCGTACGATCAATATCGAAAACACGACATGAGTTGGTACTGATCGTTTTTGGGGTTACTTAATGAAGGAAGCCGTTCCCTACCGCCACCAGCAAAAATATGCCCAACGCTGCACGGTAAATAATAAACGGCCAGGTGGAGAATTTTTCGAGAAATTTCATCAAGCCCCAGATTGCGCAGAATGCCGAAATACTCGCTACCACCAAGCCGAATAGCAGCAACAACCACGCATCCATCGGCATATGCGCATGGAACAAATGCCACAGTTCTTTAAAGCCAGCCAATGCAATTGCCGGCAAACCAAGCAGGAACGAAAAGCGTGCCGCTTCTTCCCGTTTGAAGTTCAAAAATAACGCGGCTGTCAACGTAGAACCCGAGCGTGAAACACCGGGAATCAGCGCGCCAACTTGTGCTAATCCGACAATTACGGCATCCCGCATGCGCATTTCGCCGACTGTGCGACGATGCTTGGCAGTCAACTCGGCTAAGGCCAGCAAAACCGCCAGGCCAATACAGGCATAACCAATCACTGTCAGACTTCGCAACGGTGAATTACAGGCATTCAGCACCGGTGCCAACGCTAGTCCGACGATACCAATTGGTATGGTGGCAACCAAAATGGCGATTCCCAGCCGCAATGACGGATTGCGATAGTCACGCTCGCGCAACGCGGTAATACTACCAACTGTGACCTGCCGCACATCGCGCCAGAAATAACTCACCACTGCCACCAGTGCGGCAAGTTGCATTGCCGCAGAAAAGGCTGAACCGGGATCGTGCCAACCCAATACAGCAGGGACAATCCGCATGTGCGCGGTAGATGAAATTGGCAATAATTCAGAGATCCCCTGAATGATGCCTAGAATACCAATTTGCAGGTAATCCAGCGAAGCGAAGCCGATATCCAAACCGGCGGAACATACATTTGCCACACTACTCTCCATTCGCGTATTGACGCGTACCAGTTTATAAAAAATATTTCTGACAAAATTTACGCACAATTTTTAGCGAAAAATGAAGATTTCACTCGTGACTTGGTGTGGCTTAGTGCGACTCAATGTTACTGAATGCTATTAGTGCTTAGCAAAATCAATGCTCCCAAGCCACCGCGCCTGTGAAACCAGTGATCAATATGATCAGACCGAAAACAATGCGATACCAGGCAAATAGCGTGAAGTCATGCGTAGCGATATAGCGTAATAACCAGCGCACGCAAAAGAATGCCGAAATGAATGCTGCCACCGTACCGAGTGAAAATAGCGGTACATCAGCGGCACTCAGCAATGCACGATCTTTGTACAGTGAGTAAAAAGTGGCGGCGAACAGCGTCGGAATTGCCAGAAAAAATGAAAACTCTGTGGCTGCTTTGCGTGACAAGCCAAACATCATGCCGCCGATAATCGTCGCGCCAGAACGGCTAGTACCAGGAATAAGCGCAAAGGCTTGCGCAAAACCAATCTTCAATGCATCCAGCGCGGTCATGTCTTCAACGGTTTCAACGCGGCTAAGTTCTTGATTGTTTTGGGGATTTTTATTACGACGCTCGACCCATAAGATAATCAAACCACCCACCACGAGCGCAATCGCAACAGGAATAGGTGCAAACAATTTTTCTTTAATCATTTTGCTAAACAACAAGCCCATGATTGCGGCAGGTATAAAAGCAATAATCAGATTTCGGACTAATTTTTGCGCTTGAGGCTCGGTCGTCAATCCGCGTAATACGGCAGCGATACGCACGCGGTATTCCCAGCAGACCGCAAAAATTGCACCGGCTTGAATCGCGATATCGAATACTTCAGCTTTACCACGACCAATGTCAGCGGAAAAATTCAGCAAACTTCCAGCCAGAATTAAATGACCAGTCGAGGAAACAGGGAGAAATTCGGTCAATCCTTCGACCACACCCATGATGATGACTTTTAGCGCGAGAAGAATATCCATGCCTAGTCTAAGTTATGTTGCATTATGTGGGAATCGAGGGGCAACTTCGAAGAGATGGCGACAAACCGGGCAGTGGGAACTGCGTAGCAATGACCATTCAACATAAACCGACCGGCATCAACGAGAGTATTTGAGCAGCTACGCAGTGGCCATCGCGTTGACCAACCCTCATTTTTGCGGCTCAAAGGTAACGACGAGGCGGTCCGCCTTTGTGACAATTTTGGTTGGTACAAACGTCACGCCAACATAGCGCAAATCTTCTGGCTTAAAGCTATACAGCGGAACACTCTGCATTAATTCCCGCGCCAGTAAACCACCTATTTGGGTTGCTTGCTCACTGTAAGCGCCATCAAGATTGGCAAGCGTAATTTTATCCAGCTGTGGATCATTCAATATCACGGCGTTATGCGCCGCGTCCAAAGTGACCACGCCTGACATTGCCAGTTTTCCGCTCCAGGACTTACGCGCCAATGGCAGCGCCATAGTCACGTCCATATCGACATGCAAACGTCCCAGATCGGCATCCAGAGCCAACTGGGCGTTGCTGGCGGTTACGTCAATAAGTCCTAAATAGCGTTTCGTGAAAGGCAAGCGCTTATTCAATGATTGTTGCAAACTAATTAATGAAAAATCAACATCACGCGTGCCAATCAACATCGCGCATGAACTCAATAAAAATACGCTAATAAGAGCGAATATCGCCATCCATCTTAATTTCATCACCATCCTTAATAGTGTGTTCAGAAGCTGTCGCTTTGCCCAAATGTGCGTATCCGAGGGCAAGAGACTGTATTTTCAGATGGTCGCCGCCGTCAATCGTTCAAGCTCATTGAGAAAAAGCATCGCGTGCACCTGCGAATCGCCGCACATTTCCACCGACGGCTGCAAACTTCCGCATACTGCGGGCCGCTCCGGCGCACCGAAAATCAGGCATTTATTTGTATCGTCGAGTTGAATGCACCGGACACCAGCAGGTTTACCATTGGGCATGCCTGGAATCGTCGAGGAAATAGACGGCGCAGTACAGCAGGCACCACAGCCCAGACGGCAGGCCAAGGGCGCAACCTCTACTACTGTCACCGCTGCGAACAGCATCGGCGAGGAGGTTGATAGGGACGATGGTACTTTGGCATTTACTCCCTCAATCATTTACGCAGTCGCTCACTACATCAAAGCCGCATTTTAACCGTAAATGGTCATTATTAGCCTTATATGGCTAATCTCCTGACGCTATAGACTTGGCACAAAGTGAATATTCGGATTAAAAATTCTGGCCAAAGTCGGTCGCACCTTGCAAAGGTGACGATATACGGCAAGAAGGCGCAAAAATAACCCGTACAGTAGGTTTTTAAGGTCGTCCTTGATAGAATAACGTCTTTATCCCGTTATTGACCCTTCGCCATGAATATCGAACAAGCACGTTTCAATATGATCGAACAGCAAATCCGTCCCTGGAATGTGCTGGAGCTGGACATTCTCGACCTGTTGACGGTCGTGCGGCGCGAAGAATTCGTACAAGCGGCATATAAAAGCCTGGCTTTCAGCGATACTGAAATTCCTTTGCCGGGCGATAGCGGGGAATGCATGCTGTCACCGAAGGTCGAAGCGCGCCTGCTTCAGGAAGCTGCCGTCAAAAAACACGAGAGCGTTTTGGAAATCGGTACTGGATCAGGCTACATGGCGGCATTGCTGGCCCATAAAGCACGCCATGTTGTCACTGTAGAAATAGATGCGGAGCTGAAAGCTTTCGCCGAAAAGAATTTGAGTGCCTATGGCGTGCGTAACGTCGAGGTAGTAGAAGGGAACGGCGCGCAGGGATGGCTCGAAGGCAAAGAGACAACTTACGACGTCATCGTGATTTCAGGTTCCCTGCCGTCGCTACCGGTCGCTTTTCTTGAGCAACTAAAGGTTGCCGGTCGCATCATCGCGATCATTGGTGAAGCGCCAGTAATGACTGCGCAGGTGATTACCCGTATTTCAGACACCGCTTACGATACCCGCAATTTGTTTGAGACAAATGTTCGGTCTCTACGCGATGCAGCACCGCACTCTCATTTTAAATTCTGATTTTTACAGTGTGATCCTCAGTTAAATTAACTTCAATTAAATTAATTGAGATTTTGATTTCAAACCCTCATTTCAGCTTCTGACTTTCCATCCCGATGTTAAGTTCTGACCCAGCAAACTCACCGACGAGCATACGATGCAACATCTTACCGCCCCTGAATTAGCTGCCTGGATCGCCGATCCGGACCGTCCAACGCCTTTGTTACTAGATGTTCGTGAACCGTGGGAATATGAGACTTGTCATATTGCCGATTCACAATTAATGCCAATGCAAACCATTCCAGCTCGCCTCAATGAACTGGAAGAAGATCAGCAGGTCGTTTGTATTTGCCATCATGGCGCGCGCAGTATGTCCGTAGCGGCATTTTTGGAGCGCAATCACTTCACCAATGTCATTAACCTAACGGGCGGGATGCATGCATGGGCGCAACAGGTCGACAGCACTATGCCGGTCTATTGAAAGCGCGCAATCTTTTTGCATCAGCGGCCCCGCTTGCCTCAGGCGCACTCCGGCTACCGAAATCGAAAGCAAAGTTGATGCGTCAGCGCCATGGCAATTTGCTAGGCGGACTGATGCTAGTGGTCGGCGCTTTATCGTCTTTTAATTCACAGGCACTTGATCTGGTGCAAACCTATCATCAAGCGCTTGCTAATGATGCAATTTATACAAGTGCCCGTTATGCATTAACGGCTGGCCGGGAAACCAGTGTTCAGGGTCGTGCAGGTCTGTTGCCGCAAATTGGACTAAGTGGGGCTTACAATCGATCAGGGGATAACTGGAATAAGAGCACCAACGAATATGCTCTGCAATTAATTCAGCCGCTTTATCGTCCTGCGAATTGGGAGCAATATGAACAAGCAAAACTCTCCGTTGCTGGCAGCGAAGTTACATTTTTTCAGGCCGAGCAAGATTTGATATTGCGCGTCGGACAAGCTTACTTTGATGTATTGGCAGCGCAAGACGTGCTGACCTTTCTAAAAGCGCAAGAAAGCGCCATCGCAGAGCAATTAGCCTCCGCTAAACGCAATTTTGAAATTGGCAGCGCGACTATTACCGATACCAACGAAGCGCAAGCCAGCTTTGATCTGGTACTAGCACAAGAAATCGCGGCAAATAACAATCTGGAAGTTGCACGCAGCACGTTACAACAAATCAGCGGTCAAGCACCCGCGCCGCTGGCGACATTGCGTCCTAGCGTCAAGCTCAGTGCCCCGGAACCTGCGCAAATTACGCCTTGGGTTGGCATTGCAGAACAACAAAATTACAGCGTTTTGGGCCAGCAAATTTCGCTTGAAGCGGCAAAACGCCAAATCAAGTTAAAGCGCGCCGGACATTTACCTACTGTTGATCTGGTCGCAAGCCGTAATTTCTCTAATATTAATGGCAACAATAACCAATTTTCGAATGGTTCAGGCACATCTAATGCGATAGGCGTGCAATGGACGATTCCGCTGTACTCAGGCGGATCGGTTAACAGCGAAGTAAAACAGGCAGTCGCACTGGAAGACAAAGCACGATCCGATCTTGAGTATGCCCGCAGGACGGCAGCGTTGAACGCGCGCCAGGCCTATTTAGGAGTAAGTAACGGATTGGCGCAGATAAAAGCATTGGAAGCGGCAGAAATTTCCAGCCAGTCCTCGCTGGACTCGAATAAGCTAGGCTATCAGGTCGGGGTACGTATCAATATTGACGTATTGAATGCGGAGCAACAGTTGTTTTCCACCCGCCGTGATTTGGCTAAGGTACGTTACGATACGTTGATGAATGGCCTAAAACTGAAAGCTGCAACCGGCGCTCTGAAAGAAAACGACCTGGTACAGGTTAATACATTGTTGGTCCCCGTTTATTATTAGACATAGCACTTGGGCCTTATAAACGCGTCACGAAGCTGATCGCAGTACCAGTCGCAGAAAGATCACTGACATTCAGCAGTGCATCATTTCATTGGCGCTCGCAGCTTTAAATATCCAGAAATATAGGTCACTGCTGTCGCAGATAAGCGTTGCAAACCTTTTCGACCTTCATGCCAACTTTATCTGATTCAGAACTCCACGATTAATCTAGAGTAATGAATTATTTACATCATGAAGCGACTTTGATTGAAGCAAATCCTCGGATCTGCTTCAGATCAAATTTTTTCCAAAGTGGGTGCAGTTTTTAAGGCGTGGATACAAAGATCAACAATGTTGACTGCTTGCTCACCCAAATCAAAGCTATCTGGGCTGAACAACCAATTATCCAGTACCCCTGACAACAGCGCCTGCACCGTAATCGCGGCCAAGGTGGTATCAAGATTGCGCGGCAATTGCCCTTTTGCCACTGCAAATCGCAAAATACGTTGAATATTGATGCGCCCCTCCAGAAAGCATTCTTGCTGGCGCATATAGATAGGATCCATTGGATCGACAAATTCGCACTTATGCAAAATCGTGGCAAAAATCTTACGCGTCTGTACGTTGTTGACACCCTCGCCCAATGCAAATAAGCACCAGCTTCGGAATTGTCCGAGTGGGTCAATTGAACTCTCTTCAGCACTGTTACGAATCAGCGCTTCCATCGGCAGATGGACGCGCTCACACATCGTATTGAATAAATCACTTTTATTGGTGAAGTGCCAATAAATTGCACCACGAGAAACACCGGCGGCATTGGCTACGTCGGCAAGGGAAGTATGCGCTACACCTTGCGCATAAAATACGTCTACCGCTGCATCCAAAATGCGTGAGCGCGTTTCCAGCGCTTCTTCTTTTGTACATCTTGCCATTTTTATTTATCTCCGAACCGATGTAGTGTGCAGGTGCAACATTTTTGCCACGAACAACACATACATTCATGAATGTATGTATAATAGCACATCCGCGGCGTCTTGCCGACTAACTTGAAGCGTCAGGACCATATAGTAGCCCGGCGCTTTACATTCCGTATTTTGGTCAACGTCAACTCCGCACCACCCTCAGCATGACCGGTACTTATTTAACGTACTTTTGCCGTACTTATTCACGATACTTATTCACTTTTTGTGCGAGAAATTTTATGAATTCAGTCAACTCACTATATCGTTTTACGCGGATAGCGTTAGCCATAGCAGTATTGTCAGCGGTTGCCGCTTGCGGTAAGAAACCAGATGCGCCAGGCGCACCGCCGCCTGCGGAAGTATCGATTATTAGTATCGCGCCTGAACGCCTCGCGCTGTCCTCAGAGTTGCCAGGCCGCCTGGAAGCGACCCGCATTGCAGAAGTGCGTGCGCGCGCCGCCGGCATTATTCTCAAGCGTAACTTTGTCGAAGGAAGCGACGTGAAAGCCGGTCAAATTTTGTTCCGCATTGACCCTGCGCAGTTACAGGCAACCTTTGAGAGCACGCAAGCAGCATTGGCAAAAGCAGACGCCAATCTGACTCAGGCAACCCTCAAAGCGCAACGTTATAAACCGTTGGTAGAAGCCAATGCGGTGAGCAAGCAAGATTATGACGACGCGGTAGCGTTACAAAAACAAGCCGCGGCTGATGTTGCTTCTGCCAAGGCCGCACGCCAGACTGCTAGCCTCAACCTTGGTTATGCCACGGTCAATTCGCCGATTTCCGGCCGTATCGGTCGCGCGCTGGTAACCGAAGGGGCGTTGGTTGGGCAAGGCGAAGTTACCCAGTTGGCAACCGTACAGCAGATCGACCCTATTTACGTCAATTTGACGCAATCCAGCACTGACATATTGAAACTGCAGCAAGCGTTGAAAAACGGTCAATTGCAAAGCGTCGGCAAAGGACAGGCGAAAGTCACACTGGTCACGGAAGACGGTAGCACTTACCCACAAAGCGGCAAATTACTATTTTCGGATCTGACGGTTGACCCGACTACCGGCTCGGTCAGCATCCGTGCTGAATTCCCTAATCCTGACCATAGTTTGTTGCCCGGCATGTACGTACGCGCCAAACTGGAACAAGCCGTCAACGATCAGGCGATCACAGTACCGCAACAAGCGGTCACACGGGATATGACAGGCGCGACAGTCTTTGTCGTAGATGCTGACAACAAGGTGGTTGCGCGAACTATCAAAGCAGACAATGCCCAAGGTGATAAATGGGTCGTCACGGAAGGCCTGAAGACCGGCGACAGAGTCATCGTGGAAGGTTTGCAAAAAATCAAACCGGGTGTCGTCGTTAAGCCAGTCCCATGGAAAAATCCAGCAGTCGCAGAGACCGCTACAACAACGACCATGCCAACACCAGCGGCCGCACCGGCAGCGGCAGCAAGCGCAGCCGCCGCCTCGGCAACCTCTACCGCTAAATAAGGAGCACCCAGATGGGAAAGTTTTTCATTGATCGCCCGGTTTTTGCTTGGGTGCTCGCTATTTTCATCCTGCTCGGGGGTGCTTTAGCCATTACGCAATTACCCGTTGCACAATATCCGTCCATCGCGCCGCCTACGATCGTCATCAGCGCCAACTATCCAGGTGCGAAAGCACAAACTCTGGATGATAGTGTGACTAGTCTGATTGAACAGGAAATGAACGGTGCGGACGGTTTGCAATACATTGAATCACAAAGCCAGGCAAACGGCGCCGTGCAAATCACGGTGACATTTTCGCCTGATACCAATGCCGATCTGGCAGCGGTAGACGTTCAAAACCGCTTGAAACGGGTCGAAGCCCGACTGCCAGCAGCAGTTACCCAACAGGGTGTACAGGTCACAAAGTCGCGTAGTAACTTCTTGATGTTCATCGGCTTATCTTCTACCGATGGCAAACTTGATCCAGTCGCGCTGGGCGACTATTTGTCGCGCAATGTGCTCAATGAAATCAAACGCGTTCCTGGCGTTGGTCAAGCGCAGTTATTTGGTACAGAACGCGCGATGCGTATCTGGATTGATCCTGCTAAATTGGTCGGTCTGAATCTTACACCGGGTGATGTTACCAGTGCCATTCAGGCGCAAAATGCCTTGGTCGCTGGCGGTACTATCGGTGATTTGCCAAGTCCGGGCACGCAGCAAATCTCTGCCACTGTCGTTGTTACCGGTCAACTGAATACAGTTGAGCAATTCGGCAATATTCAACTACGCGCTAACAAAGACGGCTCAATCGTCCGTCTGCGTGACGTCGCGCGTATTGAAATCGGCGGCCAATCGTATGCCACCTCGGGTCGTCTGGATGGTAAGCCAACGTCATTCGTCGGTGTTCAGTTGTCCCCAACGGCAAACGCGTTAGGCACCGCTAAAGCAGTGCATGCCAAAATGGAAGAGTTGTCTAAATACTTCCCGGCTGGCGTCAAATATACCGTTCCATACGACACCTCAACTTTCGTCAAAATATCGATCGAAGAAGTGGTCAAAACACTGATTGAAGCGATCATCCTGGTGTTCCTGGTGATGTATCTGTTCTTGCAGAATATTCGCTACACATTGATTCCGACCATTGTGGTGCCGGTGGCGTTGATGGGTACTTTTGCTACGCTGCTATTGTTCGGCTTCTCGATCAACGTACTGACCATGTTCGGTATGGTGCTGGCAATCGGTATTTTGGTCGATGATGCAATTGTGGTGGTCGAAAACGTTGAGCGCATCATGAGCGAAGAAGGTTTGTCGCCGCGCGACGCAACACGTAAGGCAATGGGACAAATTACCGGTGCGTTGATCGGTATCACGCTCGTGTTGATCGCAGTATTCATCCCGATGGCTTTCTTCAGCGGCGCGGTTGGTGCGATTTATCGCCAATTCTCGTTGTCGATGGTCGCGTCGATGTTCTTCTCTGTATTGATGGCATTTACGCTGACACCAGCATTGTGCGCCACAATCCTGAAGCCAGTGGAAGCGGGACATCATCACGAGAAAAAAGGCTTCTTCGGTTGGTTCAATCGTCGCTTTAACGCCACCACTACCAGCTATCAAGGAATTATCGCAAAGATGCTCACCAAAACCGGCCGTTACATGCTGGTCTATGGTGCGATCGTCGTCTGCGTTGGCTTACTTTATGCGCGTTTGCCAGCGTCATTTCTGCCAAGTGAAGATCAGGGTTATATCGTCACCAACGTGCAATTGCCCGCTGGTGCAAGCCAGAATCGTACTTTGGAGGTGATCAAGACAATCGAAGCGTATTACGCCAAGTTACCTGCCGTTGCGCACGTGGTTGCGATTACCGGCTTCAGCTTCTCTGGTAATGGGCAAAATGCTGGCCTGGTTTTCGTTCCGCTAAAAGACTGGAGTCAGCGTGGCCCGAGTGAATCTGCCGATGCGATAGCTGGCGCAGCATTTGGTGCTTTTTCTAAAATCAAAGATGCAATTATCTTTCCATTGAATCCACCACCGATCCCGGAATTGGGTAACGCAACGGGCTTCACTTTCCGCTTACAAGACCGCGCTGGTTTAGGGCACGCCGCGTTGATCGCGGCCCGTAATCAATTGCTGGGTATGGCTGGGAAAAGTAAAATTCTGGCTGGTATTCGCCCTGAAGGTTTGGAAGATGCGCCACAGTTACAACTTGATATTGACCGCGACAAAGCGAATGCGCTGGGCGTGACATTCGATGCCATTAACAGCACGCTATCGGTGGCGCTAGGTTCGGCCTACGTGAACGACTTCCCAAATCAGGGACGCCAACAACGTGTGATCGTACAAGCTGATGCACCGCAACGTCTGCACCCCGAAGATCTGGCTAAACTGTACGTCAAAAATACAACTGGATCGATGGTGCCAATGTCAGCCTTTACCACCTCGCATTGGATCAGTGGACCGGTGCAACTGACGCGCTATAACGGCTATCCTGCAATGAAAATTTCGGGCGGCGCAGCACCAGGCCATAGTACTGGTGAAGCAATGGACGAAATGGAAGCGCTGACGGCCAAATTGCCCCCGGGCTTTGGCTTTGAGTGGACCGGGCAATCGTTGGAAGAAAAAACCTCCGGATCACAAGCGCCGATGCTGTATCTGTTGTCCCTGATTGCGGTATTCCTGGTATTGGCTGCGTTGTACGAAAGCACGTCTATTCCATTCGCCGTGATGTTAGTGGTGCCGTTGGGTATTTTGGGCGCATTGCTGGGTGTGACGTTGCGCGGCATGCCGAACGATGTGTACTTTAAAGTCGGGATGATTACCGTCATCGGTTTGTCTGCGAAAAATGCGATTCTGATTATTGAGTTTGCAAAAGACTTGCAGGCACAAGGCAAGGGATTGATCGAAGCAACACTCGAAGCAGTACATTTGCGGTTCCGACCGATTTTGATGACATCCATGGCGTTTATCCTCGGTGTATTGCCGTTAGCCATCAAGACCGGCGCGGGTTCAGGCAGTCAGCGTGCGATTGGTACCGGCGTGATGGGCGGGATGATTACGGCGACCGTTTTGGCGGTATTCCTGGTGCCAGTCTTCTTCGTTGTGGTCCGTAAATTCTTCAAGGGCAGCGAGCGTCAGAACAAAATGTATGCGGCCAACAAAAAAATTGATGTGGAGGACCAGCATGTTTAATTCTTTACCAAAACACCTGACCAGCGTTCTGCTGCTGGCAGGCGTGCTATCGGGTTGCAGCATGGCCCCAACTTACGAGCGACCAACAGCGCCAGTGGCGGGGACTTTCCCTGCCGAGGAGTTTGCAACAACGCAATCAAACGCTGATGCGGTTGCACTGGGCTGGCGTCAGTTCTTCCCCGACCAGCGCCTTCAAACGCTGATTGCGGCAGCACTCGTCAACAACCGTGATTTGCGAACGGCAGCGCTGAATATCGAAGCGGCAAGTGCGCAGTACAACATTACCGCTGCTGATGCATTGCCAAATTTTGAGGGCAATCTCAGCAAGACCCGCAGTCGCTCTGCCGCTAATCAATTGCTTCCCGGTCAAGCGCCGGTCGGCAATGCTTATTCAGTCGGATTAAATATGACTGCGTTTGAGCTGGATTTTTTTGGGCGTGTACGTAGCCTGAAAGATGCGGCACTGGCAAGTTATCTATCTACTGAAGAAGCGCGCCGATCAGTACAAATTACCCTCGTTGCGCAAGTCGCTCAAGCGTATCTGGCGGAACGGTCCTATGCGGAACAGCAAGAACTGGCGCAACAAACGTTGAACAGCCGATTGCAGGACTATAAGCTAGCAAAAATGCGATTTGAAGTAGGCGCATCATCAGCACTCGACTTACGCGTATCCGAAACACTAGTGCAGTCTGCTCGTGTTTCATTTGCCACATTGGCCCGTCAACGCGGTCAGGCAACCAACGCGCTGACATTATTGGTAGGCAAACCAATGACTGATCTTCCAGCGCCACAAACGCTGGAGTCTCAGCAAATCGTGACGGATATTCCTGCCGGTTTGCCGTCCGACTTACTGATCCGGCGTCCTGATATTCGCTCTGCCGAACAACAACTGCGTGCTGCCAACGCAAACATCGGCGCTGCCCGCGCTGCGTTCTTCCCACAAATATCTCTGACTGCTGGGATCGGTAATGCCAGTTCGTCACTCGGTAGTCTGTTTGAAGCGGGTAGTCGTACCTGGTCATTTATCCCGCAACTGACGCTGCCGATTTTTGAGGGCGGACGTAATCGCGCTAATCTGACGTTGTCGGAAGTACGTAAAAACATTGCCGTCGCCAACTACGAAAAAACCATCCAGACCGCGTTCAGTGAAGTCGCTGATGCCTTGGTTGCACGTGGTGCACTTGATGAGCAATTGGATGCACAACAAGCCTTTTTAGTCGCGCAGCAAGAGCGCGTTAAATTGACCGACCTGCGCTTTAAGAACGGCATTGCCAGCTCTAATGAAATGTTGGACGCAGACCGCGATCTGTTTTCTGCTCAGCAAGCATTGATCCAGACGCGTCAATTGCGCTTGAACAACGCGATTGACTTGTATCGATCATTGGGTGGCGGCTTGAACGAAACGACACAAGCGCCCATAGCGGTGGTCACGTCGAAGCAGACAGTAAAATAAAATCGTAAAGATATACATCTGTAAAGGGAAGAAATTCACTTAGAACAAAGCCCGCAACGGATTAATCCTTGCGGGCTTTTTTAATGACTCTATGGAATATCACTCGCGATAGATGACATCAATAGCGTAACCTGTACCACACGATACCGATCCATTCATGCAACGCATAATAACTGCGGCGAAGCCCTTCTCCGGTCGGCATAAAATCCAACAATGACTGTTGGCTACGACTAAAAAATACCGTCGGCGCAGGTATTCCGTCCAAACCACTTTGCTTGAAAATCATCCGCGCACGTGGCATATGAATCGCATCCGTCACTAACAAAATATGCTTCACTTTGTCCCGAGAGAGAATTGCGTAGGACAGAGAAGCATTTTGCGCCGTGTTATCGGAAGCGTCCTCGATCCATTTCACTGGCGTACCAAAATCCTGCTCCAGAGAGCGCGCCATCACCGCCGCCTCCGACTCTCCACCACCTTCTGGTTGTCCGCCAGTGACTAATATTGGCAAGCCAGTTTCTCGATGCAGTTTGGCCGCATAGCGCAGTCGGGCTAACGTCACGTAACTGGGACTATCAACATCGCCATATTCCGGAGAATTGGCTAACCGACCGCCACCAAGAACGACGATAGCTTGCGCGTCCCCGATTGATTTCATATTGAGAACAGGCGCCTGATTTTCTAACGGCGCGACAAACAATAAAGAACCTGCTTTAGTGCTGATCACTAGCAAAATAATCAGTGCACCAACACTGAGCGATAACCCGCAACGAGAGTAGCGGCGACGTAAAGCCAAGCCCAGAAAACAGACCAACATCAAACTCGTAGGTGGAAGCAAAAATGTACTGACAAGATTATTGATAATAAGAGCAATGTGCATTTTGTATTCTTCAATTCGCTCGAGATAGTTATGGCTTGCATGGATGCGCAAATGTGCGAGTTTGCGGGAAAGTCATTCGTGACTATTTCCCGAATCTGGCGAAAACCGACTAGTGCAGATTCTATCTATTGTAGCGACGACAGTAACAAAGCCAACAGCGCCAAAGTCCTGGCCGTCGCGCCACGATGCAGTCGCGCGAACTCGCTGCCGTGCCGCCCCATCGTCTCACGCTCTTGATCAGCGAGCAATAATCGACTCGCTACATCGAGCATGTCGCCCGCATCCGTTACCCGCACAGTCGCACCGGCAGCGATCGCTTGCTCCGTCACTGCGGCAAAATTAAAAGTATGAGGACCAATCAGGACGGGCCTACCAACCGCACATGCTTCGATCAAATTTTGTCCGCCTAACGGCATCAGACTTCCACCAATAAATGCGATATCCGAGGCGCCATAATATGCAAACATTTCCCCCATCGAGTCGCCGAGCAGCACCTTGATTTCCGGCTTAAGTTGGTCGTTTCCCAAGGCTGATCGTCTTGCCATTAGTAATTTATTCGCCGTGATCAAATTGGCAACCTCATCGAATCGCTGTGGATGACGTGGAACGATGATCAGCAACAGGTTTTCGATCGAAAGCGCCCTCTCCGCTTTGCACAACTCCGCAAGGATGAGTGCTTCCTCGCCCTCCCGCGTGCTAGCGCACAACAGCACTGGGCGTAACCCTATTTGATGACGCAGAGCAATACCGATGCGTACTAAATCCTCTGACGGTTCGACATCAAATTTAAGATTACCGGTAATCGTCACGCTGCTGGCACCGAGTTGCTGCAACCGCTGCGCATCTTCTTTCGTTTGCGCACCAACGCAAGAAATTCCATGCGCGGCTTCAGTCATCAGCGTCTCAAATTTTTTCCCGCGTCGCAATGACCGCTCCGATAACCGCGCATTGACCAACGCTACCGGAACCTTATAACGGGCGCATTGTGCAATCATGTTCGGCCAGACTTCGGTTTCCATCAGGACGCACAAGCGCGGCGAAAAATGACGTAAAAATCGACCCACCATCCAACCCGTGTCATAAGGCAGAAAACTTTGTACTACACGCGCTGAGGTACCAAACAGCGCCTGTCCGGTTGCACGACCGGTCGCGGTCATGTGCGTCAACAAGATCGTGTGTTGCGGGTAATCGGCGAGTAGCATATTCACCAGTGGTTCAGCCGCCCGTGTTTCTCCGACGGATACCGCATGCACCCATATATAGGAGGGCGTCGGGTATACAGCACCATTATTTAGCTTCGGATAAAATCCCAGGCGTTCCGGAATATACTGCCGATATCCCGGCTCCTTGCGACCACGCCACCAAAGGCGACACAGCGCCAGCGGAATGATTAACCACCACACAAAAGAATAAAGCAGGCGATACCAATGCGCCCGCATCAAATCAGACTGTGGCCGGTTAGCCGCGTCAAAATAGCTAATGGACTAGCGTTGGAATCATATTGATTTGCTGCGGGCAAGTGCAAGGTCTGCTCCATCATATATTGCCCAGACATCACCGCATGCGGCGTCTGATCAGAAAAACACACCCACACCGAACTGGCTGCAAAAGGCATCGTCACTTGCGGTCCACTGCGCTGATATTCCATATCCGACTTCATGCTGTCATGCAATTGCAGCATCAGATGATCATATTCACTGCGCAGAGATTTGGTCACATGGGCCGCTTTAAGCACACGCGCTTGCCAGCGAGAATAAGCCTTCACCTGCGGTAAAAATCGTTTTGCGACATCCTCAAACGGCTCGCCCACACGCCATACGCGTGGTACTCCGTCAGGATTCAGATTGGCAAATACACGCAAAATACGTTCGCCATAATTAGGGCGGGAAGGAAACGCATCAACATGCATCCGCTTGTCATCGGCACGCCACGACTGCGCACGTGTCTCGACTTGCATCGGTCGATAACTGGTCGGTGCTAATCGCACGATAGCGCTATACGCGGGTAATAAAGATTCAATTAACTGCCGCGCCTGAACTCGAAAACGTCCCACCATCGCAGCCATTGCTGCCTGATCAGCGGCATCCCCAAGAACGCCTTTGATAACACCATCAGCATTGAGACTGATATTGCGGCTTTTAGGATCAAGGATAGTTGGCGACAAAAATCGCCGTTCATCCTGCATCAAATCGAACGCAAGCCGAGGAAAATACAATACTTTCCCCGCTTCAAGTGCCGCGATCCAAGCGTTGTCGGGGGTGGCGACGTGCCAGTCTGCGCAGTCGATTTCGAGAATTTGTTGTTCCATCGCCGTATTATGCCGTGTTGTGTTAGCTGGGTGAACTGTTAAGGTCAATAATCGATGTGTGGTTTAGGCCAAAAGTCCAGAGGGTGCGTCCAAGTCATCCACCGACTTCAGTAGAGTGTCCAGGGCGGATATGACCTCATCAACCGTCGGCGATCGGCCCTCATCCCCTAAATTAACAATATTCTGGGACCAATTACCTTCCGTTTTCCAGCGTGGCGAATCACAGTACAACTCAATAGTCGGACGGTTAAAAGCCGCCGCAACATGCGTTAGTCCGGTGTCGACACCGATCACTAAAGATGCTCGCTGGGCCAGCATGACCGCTTCCATCAACGGTAATTTAGGAAGTACGTAGGCGTTAGGCATTTGTGCGGCCATCTTCTCAGCCGTTTGTTTTTCAGCCTCGCTGCCCCAAGGCAACAATATTGTCATCTTGTATTCTGATAATTTTTTAGCGATGCGTACCCAATTGGCAAACGCCCACTGTTTTTCGGCGCGTGCAGTGCCGTGAAAAAAAACAGCATAAGGAGCACCCGCCAACCACGTTGGCGACTGTTCAAGTGGGATGTCTGGCATCTTCAGATTGAAATCTGCCAGGCCGTCAACGCTATAACCCAACGCTTGGGCTGCAACCTGACGCGCACGCAAAACTGCATGCGTACGCAAATCAACCTTAACACTCATCGTATGAAAAATACGCGATATCGGTTCGTAGCCAGAACCCTCCGTCGCGTTTGCCAATCCAACCCGTTTGCCATTTTCTGCGATACGCGCCATTCGCATAACGATACTTGTTTTCAACAATCCCTGCGTATCAAAAACAACGTCATAAGCATCTTGCTTAAGCAAACGTCTAAAGTCGGACATTTCTCCCCGCGTCGCCACTGTTAGCAGGCTTTTGCGCCAGCGTCGCAACGCAAACGGAATGACTCTACGCACGTCTGAGTTAAGCCGTACCAAACTAGCGTAACCTTCCTCCACGACCCAATCAATATTGGCATCAGGAAAATGGCGTCGGATGTCAGACACCATGGGCATGTTATGCACTACGTCGCCTAGCGAGGAAACACGAACGATGAGGATGTTCAAGCAAATTTCAGTACAAAAATGTTAAAAAGGTAATATTGCATCGGGTTTAACTACTAGAATCACCCGCTTAAATTCTGCTTGTATGCGCGCTAGTGCATCTTCCGATTCGGCCTCAAAACGCATGACTGCCACCGGTGTGGTATTCGATGCCCGCACCAATCCAAAGCCATCCGGATATTCCACGCGTAAGCCATCAATCTTGATAATGTCATCCGCACCGGGAAACTCCGCTTGCTGCTGTAAAGCGGCAATCAGCGTAAAGTTCTCGCCCTCGGCCAAGGTCAATTGTAATTCCGGCGTGCTAGTCGATTGCGGTAGTGCGTTCAGCACCGCTGAAGGATCACTCTCCCGACTCAACAATTCCAGCAAGCGGACACCGGCATACAAGCCGTCGTCAAAACCATACCAACGGTCTTTGAAGAACACATGTCCACTCATCTCACCGCCCAACGGCGCACCGGTCTCGCGCATCTTCGCTTTCACCAGTGAATGGCCGGTTTTCCACATCAGCGGCTTGCCACCGTGCTGCGTAATCCATGGCGCCAGATGGCGCGTACATTTAACGTCGTACAAAATTTCCTGACCCGGATGACGGGTCAGCACATCAGCGGCAAACAGCATCAACTGGCGATCCGGATAAATGATCTGACCATCTTTGGTGACAACGCCCAGACGATCGCCATCGCCGTCGAACGCCAGGCCAATTTCTGCGTCAGAGGTTTGCAGCGCCCGAATGACATCCTGCAAATTCTCCGGATGCGCCGGATCGGGATGATGGTTCGGAAATGTTCCGTCCACCTCACAAAACAATTCTTGTACTTCGCAGCCGAGGGCGCGATACAGTTCACCAGCAAACGCACCCGCCACGCCATTGCCGCAATCGACAACGATCTTCATCGGCTTTGCCAACGTCACGTCGCTGAGGATGCGTTGCAGATAGGTGTCCTTGATATCGTGCGTGCTGTAATGCCCCACATTCTGCGTCTGCTCGACCGTGCGGCTAACCGCATCCGTCGCAATCGACTGATACAGTGCCTGAATGGTTTCGCCATAAATCGCCTCGCCCGCCAAAACCATTTTGAAGCCGTTGTAATCGGGAGGATTGTGGCTGCCAGTCACCATGACGCCGGATTGTGTGTCCAGCACATGGGTCGCAAAATACACCATGGGCGTGACGACGACACCGAGATCAATCACGTCGACGCCAACATCCTGTAACCCTGACGCCAGGGCCGCGGTCATTTCGGCGCCAGATAAACGGCCATCACGACCGATCACAACTGTCTTTTGCCCCTTAGCGATGGCCGCTAGGCCAAAAGCCTGACCGATATGACGCGCGATGCCAGCGTCAAGCGTTTTGCCAATAACACCGCGGATGTCGTAGGCTTTGAATATCGAATTTTGGAGTGGGAGCATAGATTTACTACGAAGGAATTAAAGTGAACGATGAGGAACAAACGATCGCAAGGAAGTTATTTCCAAGCTGCTGAAAGTTTTTTGCACTTGTAGTACGACAGCTCTCATCAATCTCCTTAAAAAGACACAACGGATTCTTGTCTATTCACATTTACAGAATAGATTCGCCATCTCAGACAAAGAAACAAAGACGGTAAAACTTTGAGCGTTAGTACTAATGAAGTGAGGTTGTACAAAGAATTAAATACAGCACATCTCAGGTCTTGATATCTGACGCTGGCACGCAGCATAGGCGATAGGACCCACCAGCCAGCTTACATGTACATCAATCTTTTAATACCGTCTTCTTAAGTTCATCAACTCAATAGGCAACCTATACCACCAGAATTTGGCTATCTGTTATTAACTCAAAAAGCGTGACTCTTAGAAGTACTTACCAATAAGGACTATACGTGCAGCGCATCCAGCGATTTGCCCGATGAAACCCACTCTTGTATCCACTTCGGTTGACGACCACGACCAGTCCATTGCAGGGATGCATCAGAAGGATTGCGGTAACGCACAGCGACTTTATTTTTCGTTGCCGTATTTTTGTTACGTGGCGGGGTACTTAGCAAATCCTTCAAGGAAATACCCGCACTTTGAGCGATTGCTAGAATTTGCTCACGCGCTTTCGTCATTTCTTCGTGCTCACGATCCTTCAAGCTCTGCTTAACCTGCTCTTGCAATACCCGTAACTGGGCAACCGTTAGGCCTGATAAATCCATAATTACTCCGTAATTTGAGGTTCATTGAAAACTGCACATGCGGTTAACTTATATAGTTTCGCAAAAATTCAACCAATCATTATATTGAAAATTACTGCGAATTTACTGATATCGAATGATGTACTATCAACGGATTGTAAAGGCTGAACACCAAAGTCGATTATGCTGAAAATACTAAAAATAATTTAGTAGTTTTCGATGCAAATAGCGAATCATGCAATAAATGTCGTTTTCGCCAATACGATATTCTATAAAAAAACCAAATTATCTATTCATTTCAAAATGTATATACTGGTTTATTAATACAATTTGAAGTCAGGCAGCGCGATCATTAGTTTCATGAATGCGCCAAATGAAATCTGCGATATCACATTGCGGCGTATATTCTGCTACCGTACGCAACAGTATAGTACGAACTTCTTCAAAATTAAACTGATCGCATGCAATATCCAACTTGGCTAATAACTCCTGCAATACGACCCAAGGAATCTCTAGTTCTTGAGCACGCATTATAAGTGGATGCTCGGTTCCCTCGACATTCTCCCCAATCAACAATTCTTCATATAACTTTTCACCGGGACGCAGGCCAACATGATTAATTTCGATAGTGCCGTCCGGCGTAGAGTCAGATAAAACCTCAAGCCCACTCAAATGCACCATGCGTTTAGCCAAATCAACAATCTTTACGGGGTCGCCCATATCCAAAACAAATACATCTCCCCCCTCACCCATTGCGCCAGCTTGTAAAACCAATTGTGCTGCTTCAGGCGTTGTCATGAAATAACGCATAATCTCTGGATGCGTTAATGTAATAGGCCCACCAGCAATAATTTGCTTGCGAAACAGAGGCACTACCGAGCCGGAAGAGCCCAAGACATTGCCAAAACGCACCATGCAAAAACGTGTACGTGACGGTGATTTAGCCTGGAGCCTTGAAAAGGCCTGCAATATCAATTCGGCGAAGCGCTTGGTAGAACCCATAACATTCGTAGGTCGCACCGCCTTGTCAGTAGAAATCAAAACAAACGATTTGACTCCCGCTGCCATCGCCGCCTTAGCCAAACTTAACGTTCCAAAAACATTGTTCCGGATACCCTCTATAGGGTTATGTTCGACCAACGGAACGTGCTTATAAGCGGCAGCATGATAAACCGTTTCAACAGAGAATGTACGCATAATACGCTCGCATTTTTGCGTATCAAGTACCGAACCAAGAAAAGGCAATAACTCCAGCTCAATTCCAAGATTCTGCTTTAGCTCCACCAACTCCTGCTCAATTGAATATAATCCAAACTCAGACATTTCAAGCAAAATCAAATGCGATGGGCGTTGGCGAATAATCTGGCGGCATAGTTCAGAACCAATTGATCCGCCCGCTCCGGTCACCATGACCGATTTATTCACTATACAAGCGGAAATCAGATCAGGGTCAGGATCAACCTGGTCGCGACCAAGCAAATCCTCAATCTCAATTTCGCGAATATCCTGCACGCGTAACTCGCCATTGATTAAACTCTTAATCGGCGGTGCTACTTTAATTTTTACTTTGAGTGGTTCCAGATGATCTAGGATACGCTTTTGCTGCGCCTTGGTCTGTGAAGGAATAGCGACTAATACTTCCTTGATGTCGTAACGCACAATCAGGTCACGCAGTTCACCAGCCGAAAATACCCTAATACCCGCAATAGTGGCGTTATGCAGCTCTTTGTTATCATCAACAAATGCCACTGGCAAATATTCATTACCGGTGCGCAAAGCGATCGCCAATTGCGAACCAGCCTGCCCTGCGCCATAAATAGCCACTCGCACCGCTCCACTATTTCTAATGAAACCGCTCAGTTGTAACAAATAAGCGCGTGCAATAAATCGACTCGCAGCCAGATACAAAATCGTACTTATCCAGTAGGTGCCAAATACCGCGCGTGAATATCCGCCTGTTTGTGTAAATGTCGCCAATGCTGCCAGCGTGATCACGGAAAGAGACACTCCGAACACCACAACGTAAACAATCTTGTGATCTATAAACCGAATGACCGCCCGATATAAACCCAATCGGATAAAAACAGGAATAGATATTATTGGCGTTGCGACGAGCAATAATTTATATTGAAGAAGCAAGGGAAGATTGAGATAATCATAACGCAGCCAAATTGCCAGACAGAATGTCAATGGCAGAAAGATAACATCTAATATTACCGCTATAAATTGCTTGTAAATTCGTGACAAATTTAGAAACCAAATCATATAAATAATTCAATCAAAGTATATAACATCAATAATAATCGGAGCTAACGTTCATCGAATCATTTTAATGTGTAACATTATCCCTACGCACAACTTTTAATAAAGTGAGAAAAATTATTCTAACATCAAAAAATATTGAACAATTTTGCATATATTCAATATCTAATTTCACTTTTTCTGGAATCGGCAATTCATCACGGCCATTAACCTGAGCCCAACCAGTTAAACCTGGTCTCATCTTATCAACATCATACTCAGTACGCAATGTAATCAGATCCTCTTGGTTAAATAATGCTGGACGAGGCCCGACAAAACTCATATCTCCAAGAAAAATACTCCACAATTGCGGCAATTCATCCAGACTGGACTTTCTTAGAAAAGAGCCGTTCGGTGTTAAATATTTATTTGCATCAATCAGTAAATGCGTAGCTACAGCTGGCGTATTTATTTTCATGGTACGAAATTTAGGCATGCGAAAAATTTTATTATTACGACCAATACGGTCTGACCAATACACAATCGGCCCTTTCGACGTGATAAAAATCCATAAAGCAATCAAAACTATAGGAATGCACAAAAGAATAGATGCCACTATAGCCAGAAATAGATCAAAAAGACGCTTCATAAAATGACCATATTTAAAATATACGCCTTACTGTTTCCTTTAAGCCATCATTTACAGATATCGGTGGTATCCATCCTAACCGCTCTTTGGATTTGCTTATATCAACCTGCAAGGAGCCTAAAAGACGTTGCGCCGTTGCACGCTTTCCAAACATACTAGCAAGTAACATTAATACAACAGGAGGTACAGAGAATAAAAGAGAGCGCTTACCAAGCGCTTTTGCGCAGGCGTTAAGTAATTCGGAAATTGATAAATCATCTCCATCGGATACAAAAAATATCTCGTTGGCCGCATCTGGATGTTCAATACAGCAGATAATTAAACTTATCAGGTTTCCAAGGTAGACAAAACTTCGTTTATTTTTCACTGCCCCAAATGGCAAAGGAACCCACGAGTAAACCCAACGCAGCATACTCGCGAAATTTGCCTTTACATCTGGGCCATATACTAAGGGCGGACGAATAATAATAACTTCTAATCCTGTGTCTTTGGCTATTTGAAATAGCCCTAATTCCGCCTCATATTTAGAGACTCCATAAGCATCTTGGGGGTTTGGAATATCTTTCTCTGTGAGTTTTACGCCGTTGATCGTTTCCTCTCCATTAACTTTGATCGAACTGAGAAATATAAATCGCTTTACGCCGGATTCCACAGCCTGCTTAGCAAGATTTAATGTGCCAGCACCGTTCACTCGTCTAAATTCAGCAAGAGGATCGCCGGAGACTTCTTGCATCACGTGAACGCGCGCTGCCACATGTATGACCGTATCAATTCCAGCCAGGCATCGCGACCAATCGGTTTTCTCGTTAATGTCTAGAATGACTTCCATTTGAGCGTCTGGCAAAGAAAAAGGCTCCCTGACAGCACAAATCAATTTTACTCCAAGCTCAATCAATCTTAAAGATAACGCGCGCCCAACAAATCCACTGGCGCCAGTGAGTAGAATCGCATGATCGATTTTTTTATTTTGCAATTCCAGACCGTGCTCCATAGATATGTATGGCTATTCGTTATAAAAATCTCGTTAGCCTATGTGACGTTTCCTTCTTACAGCGGAATTTTTCAAAGTTTAGATGACTTATCTACGATACGGTTCCAACTAATTTTCAAATAAGCGCTTGATAAAAAAAATTTAAAAGCACTGCTTAAATGCCATAACAAGTAGCGTATTTTGCGATGACTATCATGCTGCGCATCGTGAACAACCTTGGCATGTTTACTAACTAAAATTTTATACCCAGCCAAACGAGCCCTAGCACAAAAGTCTACATCTTCGTAGTACATATGATACTTTTCGTTTAATCCATGCAAACTAGCATAGATTTCGCGCGGAATTACCATAAACATTCCTGCCACCCAATCAGGCATGATTACATCTTCTGTATCAACGAGCGCCTCAGGTTTTAATGAAAAATGACAAAGTCGACTTAACAATTTTTTGCACAACAAAAAGGGGCTTGGAAAATGTCGAGCACTTGGCTCAACTTCATTTTTTTCATTAAGGACCAACGGTGCGCAGATGCTATTAGGTGATTCTTTAAGAAGAGCCAACAATATGTCGAAAGGATCTCGGAGCAATTTTATATCTGGATTGAGAATGACGAAGTTCTCCGCATTGCTAAAGTTAAAGGCAAAATTATGATTCTCGGCAAAGCCCTTTGGCGTGCTATTTTCGATCAATCGTAAAGGAAATGAAAGTCCATCATAATCAACATCAAATTTCTCATGTATATTACTAATCAGAATAATTTCGACATCATCCCTATTAATTTTTCTTATATTTTGAATCAGTTCTTCAATATATTTTTTATGACCATGACTCACTATTGATATTGAAAATATTTTTTGCATGAGGGTTGATGTAAACAATTAAATGGAACACGGCGCTCCTAAATATCAAGTGAAATTCTTGCTACTATAAGTTGACGCCATGGCGATAATTTACGAATACTTAACGATTCAGGCAGCTTTAATTTTGAGCATAAGGGATGACCGTTGCCCCCTTCGTCTGTTGCCAAACTTATTTCCTAATCTCAGCGAGTACGATTAGCAGCGAAACCTCTCTGCTCATCACAGCAAATTCACGCACCTTCGGCCGCAACAATTTGAAAAAACTGTGTCTGAAGAGACTGTCTGTAACATTATCTATTTGGCTCCGCGCGGTGAACCCAAGCACATAATCGCCCATGACATGGCAATCAGACGCGCATACAGCAAAGTCCTGATACTAGTCTCCGTAGCTAAGTTCTAGCATGCCAAGCACATTTATCCAATTTTTGAAAGTATCGGCGGACCGTGTCTCCCCACCCATTGGAAGACTGACCTTAACAAGGCCGCTGGTAAAGCTCTCCCATTAGAACATTAGTCAAACACCCATATGCTGTCCAACAAGGAACACGTCACCGCCAAGGCCGTTGTCGACAGCTTTTTCCGCATAACCCGATCCCGAGCCATCAGATAGCAGCAAGATTATGCCGTCGAACCAAGGTCGGGAAACGTACAGTTTCAAAGTTTGCAATGGGCGCATAGCTTACAGCGCTATTTTGTCGACCAACGTTACGCATTGCTAATGCGGACAAATGTAAAACGAATGCGCGCCACTAAACGCACCTTTCCGTCCTAGGTCGCACCAAACGCCGTCGCCTTATCGCGCAATACACTCCCTAGGGCAAGATTCGATTATTCACCACTACTCGTATACACTCGGCACATCAAAATACTCAAATATCCGGTGGATACAGGCATGAATTCAATATTTCGATTGCCGATCTAAACAGCCCGTCTTTAAGTAGATACGCATTTTTTTAAATTCCAGCATTTAATTTTATAGTAGAAATCGAGATGTCCATCCTTTTAAATAATAAACAAGATATCAGTCCAAAGAAAAATGATTTCGTAATCAAATTCTCTATGTGGTTGATATTGTTAATTACCATCGCTTCAATATTTGTTCCGCTTTCTCCAGCTATGCCATCCGGTGGTCTCGATCCGTCTTGGCAATTCGCGCTCAATCAAGCTGTGGCGCAAGGCTTCCAATTTGGCAAGCAAATTATTTATACTTTTGGGCCTTATGCATCTATCTATACCAAAGAATACCATCCTTCGACAGATTTCATAATGTTGATGGGAAGTTTGTACTTGGTAGCGTCATACGCATTTTGTTGCTCAATATTAATGCGTCGCCTTAAATGGCCATGGCAGCTTACTTTATTTACAGCTTTATTTGCATCAATATACTCCAGAGATGCCCTACTTTTCTCTTTACCGCTAATTGTCGGATTAGCGACGTTCATAATTATAACGACTAATAATGAACTACGAGATAATAAAAAATTAATCCCACTGTCTATTGCTATAATTTTTATGGGGTTGGGTTTTTTGCCATTAATAAAAGGAACTATGTTGGTGCTGTGCACGCTGACAACATTTATTTGTGCATTATATTGTTTTATTAAAAAACAAAAAATACTAGCGATAATCTGCACAATGTCACCCGCCATTTCGATGCCTCTATTTTGGGTAGCCGCGGGGCAACCCATAGATAATCTGGCAACATATTTCTCATCTATGCTCAATGTGATTTCCGGATATTCCGAAGCGCTGGCAGTGGATGGCGATATTAAAGAAATTATCGCTTACGGTGTCACTTCAATACTTATATTCTTAGCTATCTTTTTCCAAAATAAAATTGATCTTATTTCGAAGTTCTTCCTAGCTATAGTTTATTTTTTATTCTTATTCATTGCATTCAAGGGGGGATTCACTCGTCACGATACTCACACCATCATAGCTAGTACTTCTCTCCTAATTGGTGCATTGTTGCTACCAATTTTCTTAAATGGAAGAAGCATTTTCCCTGTAATAATCATTGCGTTTATTTCTTGGAACTACATAAACCATAGCTACTTTCGTACATCTATGGTGGATATCGGGAGAAACATTGGCTTAACGTATTTTTCAGCTTGGGAGGGCGCGAGACAAAGGATAATTAACCCAGATTGGCTGAACGTTCAATTTGATGCTGCCGTAAAGAAAATTCGCGTCGAGGCATCTTTTCCCCTTGTTCAAGGGACCTCAGATATTTATTCATATGACCAATCTTACTTAATTGCATCCGGGAATTTATGGTCTCCAAGACCAATATTTCAAAGCTACATGGCTTACAGCGCCAAATTTGCAGAACTAAATAAAGATTACTTATTGAGTTCGAAAGCCCCAGAAAACATCTTTTTTAAAGTAGATTTAATCGATGGTCGAATGCCCTCTCTTGATGATGGTGTTAGCTGGCCTGTTATTATTCAAAATTATCAACCACTGGAAATAAAAAATAATTTTTTGGTTTTTCGGAAAAAACCTATAACAAACAAACCTGAATTTATAAATGTCAAAAAAATGGAGCGGAGCTTCGGTGAGAAGATAAATCTGCCTAATTCTCCAAATCAATTATTTGCCAAATTGGAATTCGCACCGACCATCGCTGGAAGGTTAATGAGTATTCTCTTTAAACCCAGCCAATTATTTATCACTCTTAATTTAAAAAATGGTAGTAAAAAGGAGTTCCGAATTATATCTGACATGGCAAAGTCAGGATTTTTGATATCTCCCTTAATAGAAAATACACTAGAATTTGGAATGCTGTACGGAAAGCCAGAGTTTTTGAGTGAAAAGATGGTGGAATCTTTCTCAGTGTCATCGCATTATGACGGGATCAAGTCTTGGAGCGGAAAATATACGGCGACCTTGAGTGAAATTAAGCCGGTATCTAAAATTAATGTTTCAGAAATTTACAAATCCGAATTTAGTGATTTTGATGATGAGCTCTTGAACATTAACGTGCAGACCTCAGAGAAATGTAACGGTGTGATTGACATGGTGAACGACAAGCCTCCGAGGTCTGCGGGGATAGTGATCGCAAATTTATTGAGAGTTAAAGGTTGGCTTGCAGATTCGATTGAAAAGGCTACATTGCCGGAGGCAGTCTACATAACCTTGACAGACGAGAATGGGAAGCGTCGATATTTAAATACGCGCCGTATTCTGCGAGCTGACGTGGGTTCTCACTTTAAAGACTCCCGCCTTAATAATTCGGGCTACAGCATGGTCGCGAACGTATCCAGTTTACGAGGAAACTATAGCCTTGGTCTAGCTATCAAAACCCTTGGAAAGACTATGACATGTCCACAGTTTCACCTGCCAGTGACTTTTTCCCGATAAGCTTTCTTAACAAAATTAATTTTTCTAAAAGCTCTACATCTCATCGAGTAGGCGCTATGGGCGCCCTTCCGAATGCAACTTGTCAGGGCATCAAGTTAGCATGTCCTGTTTTTAATATCCGCAGATTCAATTCAAGAATTCGGCAAATTCGATTGTGATCTTGATGTTACGCAAATAAATTAGGACCCGCAACGTCCATTTCGCTGGCTGGCCGTGAAAAATTCGGCCAATCGGCGAGCAACGAACTTCTGCGCAGAGAGTATTTCAGCGAAATAGCAGCAGTCATACCTATATTTCGCCTTTCGGTTTAAAGGTAAGCGTTCCCTCAGTACCCTCTACCCATAAACACCAAATTTCTGCATGATTTGAATGGGAAGGCACAAATTAATTGTGCCCACAAATTCACATTATGGACACAAATATTGGGACGGTTTCGCGAGCAAAGCGCGGCGCTTATCGCCAGCATTCAACGGAATTTAAACGCAGGGTCGCCGAAGAATCTCTGGTGCCAGGAACTTCGGTATCGCGGGTGGCGCGTGCGCATGACCTCAATGCCAATCAGGTTTTTGCATGGCGCAAGCTATTTCATGTGGGAGCCTTTGAAACTGCCTCGGGCCCGCAGAGTACATTATTGCCGGTTGTGCTCAGCGATCCCCTGCCGGTAGATACACAACCGGTCTTTACCAGTACCGCTGTTTCCCCCGGGGTCATTATTCTGGAAGTAGGCAAAGCCCGGCTTCGACTCGAAGGCGTCGTCGACTCTGCCATGCTTGCCCTTGTTCTGGAACGGTTGCTCGCATGATTGGTCTGCCGGCAGGCACACGTATCTGGATGGCAGCGGGTATGACCGATATGCGCTGTGGTTTTAATGGCCTGGCAGCCAAGGTGCAGACGGCATTGGGCGAAGATCCGTTCAGCGGTCATGTCTTCGTCTTTCGGGGACGGCGTGGAGATATCCTGAAAATTCTGTGGTAGACCGGCGATGGCCTGTGCCTGCTGGCCAAGCGCCTCGAACGCGGCCGTTTCATCTGGCCGCAGGCAACGGAAGGATCGGTGTCGCTCTCGCAAGCGCAGTTGTCGATGCTATTGGAAGGGATCGACTGGCGGCGTCCGGAACGCACGAATCGGCCCTCATCAGGCTTGTAAACATCGCCACACATGCGTAAACTGGCACCATGCCAACGCACACCACTCTTCCTGACGATATCGCGACCTTGCAGGCCATGATCCTGGAGCGTGACGTCGCCCTTGCCGCGCAAAGTGAAACGCTGGCGCAGTTGCGGGAAGAGCTTTCCACGCGCGGGATCGAAATCGAACACCTCAAGCTTCTTATCGCCAAGCTCAGACGCATGCAGTTCGGCCGCAAATCCGAGAAGCTCGATCACCAGATCGAACAACTTGAACTGCGACTGGAAGATTTGCAGGCCGATGAGAGTGCTGTTGCCATGGAAGAACCTCCGACCAGAAAGCCACGCCAGAGTGCACCGCGCAAACCGCTGCCCCTTCATTTACCCCGTGATGAGAAGATTTATTTGCCCGAACAAAATGCCTGTCCGGATTGCGGTGGTGGCCTGCGGCAACTGGGCGAAGACGTTGCTGAACAACTCGAATTCATTCCCGCCAGCTTCAGAGTCATCCGACACATTCGTCCGAAGCTGGCCTGCAAGTGCTGCGATACCATCCTGCAAGCTGCCGCGCCCAGTCGTCCGATTACACGCGGTCTGGCAGGTCCCGGATTACTGGCCCATGTACTGGTCAGTAAATATGCCGATCACCTGCCGCTCTATCGGCAATCTGTCATGTATGCCCGTGAAGGTGTCGAACTGGATCGGGGATTATTGGCTGACTGGGTCGGTGCTGCCAGCAGTTTGCTGCGACCACTGGTGGACGCGATTCGACGCCATGTGCTGGCTGCCACGAAACTGCATGCCGACGACACACCCATACCCGTTCTGGCACCGGGTAATGGCAAGACCAAGACAGCGCGACTATGGACCTATGTGCGGGATGACCGTCCTTCCGGATCTGTTGAACCAGCAGCAGTCTGGTTTGCCTATACTCCGGACCGTAAAGGCATCCATCCACAAACACATCTGGCCTCTTTTAGTGGCGTGTTGCAAGCGGATGCCTACGCTGGATTTAACGCCATTTATGAAAGCGGCCAGGTCGTGGAAGCCGCTTGCTGGGCGCATGCACGCCGTAAATTTTATGATTTGCATGTGGCCCGACCATCTGCGGTCACCACTGAAGCCTTGCGCCGGATCGGCGAACTGTATGTGATTGAAGCTGAGATTCGCGGCCAACCACCGGACCAACGTCGCGCAGCCCGACAAGCACAATCGCTCGCGCTTATCGATGACTTCGAATTCTGGTTACGGGCGACGCTTCTGCTGCTATCGCGCAAGTCAGACACGACCGCTGCCATCATGTATAGCCTCAATCTATGGCCTGCGCTAAAACGTTATTGTGACGATGGCTATATTGAAATCGATAATTCCGCAGCGGAGCGCTCCTTGCGTGGCGTCGCTATCGGACGTCATAATTATCTCTTCGCGGGTGCCGACAGCGGTGGAGAGCGGGCTGCCGCTGTTTATTCACTGATCGGCACAGCGAAATTAAACGGTATTGATCCTGAAGCCTGGCTACGCCACGTTCTCACCCATATCGCCGACCACCCGGTCAATCAGGTCCATGACTTCCTGCCGTGGAACTTCACATCTACGATGGCGATAGCCCGCTAATTCTTGCCGATTGAATTTCTCTGCCGGAATTTATCGAGACGGCCGTGGGAATACGCTTACGTTTAAAGCGTACAAGGAGCACGTCTAAGTTCGAATTAAACAAGACACACCATTTTTTATAAAGCACATCATATAAATACGTCTTTGCTTGAACTTCTGGGCTAAAACTCTTACCATTTATACAATGCTAAGCAACGCTCCGCATGAATGGCAAAAAACGCAGAGTTCGGACAACTGCAAACGATATGCCGAGTGCTGCAACAGTAGAAATTAGTGGTCCTGTCCAAGGCTTCCTATAGTGGGCGGCACTCCCCAGTTTGCTGTTAGTTGACCAACTATCAGTACATGAATTCCATAAATCCCGAGTGAGCAGCTGCTGAGAGACTGTATTGGTATGTCAAGTAACTGAGGCAATTTCTTAACTCGAAGAACGAGTGAGAATACCGCCGCTGATAACAATATAATGTTTGGAGATAAATTCGAGTAAAACAGTTGTGAGGGTGCACCAATTAAATGCGAATAATAATAGGTTGATAAGGTAGTCACGGCGAACGCTACAATAAATACCACCCCCCAAGACATCCGACCTAATCGGGAAAACAAGCGATCATCGTACAAACAAGCACCGAGAAGTAGGTATCCTGTATTTCCGTAGAATTGCCAAAGATGCCAACCCTCTAATAAACTCTGTAAACTGGCAGGTAACGCTACCTTAAAAGTCATGTAAGTAGAGGTAATGGCCCACCCGCCGAGATAGAGGGCAATTTCGCCATTTGTTCCGCTCTGATATAAGCGACGCAACAGCGGAATGAAGGCATATATTCCAATTAGTGAGTATAGATACCATAAATGGAACGCAGCCTGTCCATTAATAAATTTAATTGGCCAATCGTCTGAACGCATCCAGTAATAAGACCAGGCTATATAAATAGCAGACCAAAACAAGATTGGTGGTCCTATTCTTATCACTCGTTTAGAGAAAAATTCGCCTAAGGGCTCAACTTTACCAAGCAATGTCGCCCCAGCAATCATAAAGAATATGGGGACGCATACGCGTGAAATTGCTGCATATATATTCGCAGCAGCCCACCGATCGGAAAAGGCCCCGAACTCCTCGCCACTGACATGGAGTAAAACAACTAATATACAAGCCAAGGCGCGCAGGTACGAAATACGAAAATTCAATTTAACCTCAGAAATTGTAATATACAGGCTTGAACGTATAAAAGAAGGCGCGTAATGGTTTGGCGTGTATTACGGATAAATATATTAGTAATTTAAAATTGAAATTTATCCTGCCGCTCTTTTAGACATATGAACTTACAGGCTGAAATAATCTTAAATAACTTTTTACATCAAGTAAGTATAGGTTCAGCGCTTCATTACACACAAGTTACTACGTATCAGTTCAAACTCACATTAGAATCGCAATATATCTTTCGCGGTTAAAAGTCAAATATGCATGACATTAACCGATCACGTCCCTAAGCAGCGGCTTAATGATAACACCTTGCCCGTAGCGGATATGCTTACATTTATCTTGATCGTTAATATATCCATATTCATAAGTAAAAGGCGGCGATTATGACTTAAGTATGAGAATGTAAGCGTTTAATAAACGGCCTTACTTAACGACATATTCATACACTAAGACACCCCTAAATTTTTGGCCAGCAATCTTCACCATACCTGAACAACGATCAAGTTCTTGGAAGAGAGGCGTTTGATCCTGGTGTTGAAATACAAAGAAACTCCGTCCTTTTTTCTGATCGGAAGCACAAATTTTCTTTACGTCATCATAGTTTGCAACAGGTTTATATGTGTATTTAAGGCCCGTTTTGGGTAACAACTTGTCTAAATAATGACGGTAATACGCTTCATTTGCCGGCCAATTTAGAAGAATTACAGAATCGTCCTTTATATTATTTGCAATAAAATCCGCGCCTTCCCTATATTCTTCTTTGTAAGAGTTATCTTTATAAAAATAATTAAATATACCAATCAAACTTAATATTGAAATTATTATTGTTAATATAATTGAGAGTAATTCTTTTAGCTTTGACGCAGAAAATAACAATGAAAATGAACAATAGATGACCGGCAACGCGACTAAAAAATAGCGAGGATGCCACATTTTTGATGTAAAGGCGTTATATACAGAATATAAGAATAAAAATAAAATAGTAGCTATCAATAAAATCGCTAAAATAATTTTTTTATCAAAAATCCGTTCTCTTATATGCTTGAGTGAAAAAATCCAATTTTGTTTTTCAGAGTAACCAGTCAAGCATGTCATAAGAAAAACAGCCCAGACTACACTAAATCCGACTCCATAACCTGGCAGCAAGAAATTTAACGTCCCGGGAATCATTTGGGTAATTATTTGAGAGAGATGATACTCCCCCCAAGCATAACCTCCATGACTACTAAATATGAATGCTTTTTTGCTCAGCAACATCCACGGAAAAATAGCAAGAGGAACAATTAAAAATTTTGTGATTTCAAAATATCTGCGACTCGGAAATATGACAAAAAGAGTGTAAATTCCAGCAAAAAGACCGGCCATAAATAAACCAGTGTAATGGGAGTAAGCCATCAATACGTATATGGCTAGGCGGTTTCAAATACCAAGCGCAACACTGGGTTAATTAACAGTGTCAGTCGGATGTTGTAGCAACGCGATGTGCTGAGTATAAACGACGAGTGGCGACTCATAATCGAGCCTTGCTCTTGGACGCGTATTGAGCGACAAGGCGATGGCGTCGAGTTCGTCCTGAGAGTAGATCGACAGGTCCGAACCCTTGGGCATGTATTGGCGCAACAAGCCGTTGGTATTTTCATTTGACCCGCGCTGCCAAGGGCTGTGCGGGTCGGCGAAATAGATCTGAACACCGGTGCGCTCGGTGAGGATTTTGTGGCCGTGCATCTCGCGCCCTTGGTCGTAAGTCATGGTCTTGCGCATCGCTGCCGGCTCGCGGTTGAGCACCGCCGAGAAGCTGTCGACGACCGCTTTGGTGGTTGCGTTGTCCATCTTGGCGAGCACCACAAAGCCGGTCGTGCGCTCGACCAGCGTGCCCACCGATGAGCGGTTGCCGGCACCCTTGATCAAGTCCCCTTCCCAATGGCCGGGAATGAGGCGGTCCTCGACCTCTGGAGGCCGGATGTGGATGCTCTGCATATCTGGGATCTGACCCCGGCGATCGGTGCCACGGCTGCGTGGCTTACGGACCTGGTTGTGGTGACGCAGGCAGGCAATCAGCTCACGCTTGAGTTCGCCGCGTGGGTGCAAGTAGATGGCGTTGTAGATGGTCTCGTGGGACACAGATTTCTCAGAATTGTCGGGCCAAAGGGCCCTGAGTTTGCGCGCTATTTGCTGCGGCGACCAGAGGAGTTTTAGCTGATGCCGGACGACCTGGAACAAGGCCCCGTCCGCGTGCAGTTTGGGAAGACGTCGCGGCAGGACACGACGCGCCTGGCATTGTGCGTGGGCCAGATTGGCATCGTAGACGCCGGCACCGCTGGTGCGTTTGAGTTCGCGGCTAATCGTGCTGGCTGAACGGCAAAGGCGTTTAGCAATGGATCGGGTGGAGCACAGGTCGTCGCGCATGGTCATGACGACGGCGCGTTCCTGAGTAGTTAAATGTTTGTAAATTTTCGCCATGGCGGCACCTTACAGCAGAAGGTGTTGCACTTGGTCTTTGAGAACGCCCTACATCTACCCATATACTTGATGTCCATTTTTTATCGGTCGGAAAATTTGATGCTTGTAATATATGATTAGTAACTCTAACAGTTGCTATCGTGCATAACAATAAAGTTAATGTGTAACTACGTACTTCCTGCGAATAAATGATTGCAGAAGGAGAAAGTGCCAATAAAGTGACACCTAAAAATGCCGACAAATAGCCGACATTTTTTTTCAACCCATAGAAAAATATAAATGGAGAGAGCGCCCCTAAGAAAGCCGATAAAGACCTCAGTACGAAATCCGAACTACCAAAACATTTAGCCCAAAGGATAACTAATAAGTCAAATAACGGAGGAGTATTATCAGCTGCCTTCCAAGTAATAAAGGAATCATTAAAATTTAACTCAGGTATAACTTTGGGAGTGAAATTTAGCCATGATGATCCATGCCCCACGTCCAAAGCGGCAGCTACGGTGAACAATTCGTCTGACCACAATCCGACCTTGTCCAGATGATAGAATCTCAAAAAGACACCGAAACACATAACAATCCAAGCTAATATAAAATATTTTTTGTCCTCTTTCTGGAGATTAAAAAAATAATTTCTAATGGTCTTGAAGTTAATTAAATTAAAAAAATTTGAATTCGGACTTAAATCCGTATCCTTATGCAAATTTGCTGAGTGTTCATTTTTAAAGACAAATACTTTAACCATGAAAAAATTCACTATTAAACCCGCACCAATCCCAAGTAACTGAGAATAGACAATCATAGGGAACCAAGACAACGTTATCCGAAGTATTAATATGTTGACCACCAAGCCACCCAAGGATCCCACAAGGTACATTTGCCAAAGCCTTATGCTGGGGCCAACGTCCCTTTTGAAGGTCCAATAGTGATTAAGAATATAATTCTGGGTTGATGCAAGTATGTAACACAGTACAGCGATGGGCAGAGCGGGGCCACGAAGGCAGTCCACCAACAAGAAAAACAGAAGTAAGTTGGTAAGGGTTCCGAGCCCTCCAATGACGGCAAATTTTAGAAAGCCATTCAAAAGTGGTCTATGACGTTCCCAGGATGCCGCCGTCATCTATTGAAAACCTTAGCTACCGTTTCCAGGGACCGAAATAAAGTTTCTGTCCCAAGGTTTCTCATTTCCAAAGATACCCAGCCGGTGTAGCCCCCATCCTCCAAACGTCGAGCGAGTTCCTGGTGTTCGTACCGGTCAATAACAGCCGCCAAGGATGGTTCACTGATGTGAACATGACTGATATGAGGGATTAAGGTCTCAAGTGTGCTCAAATTTTCCTCGTTTTCCAACATCGTCCCTAGATCAAGGTTTAACTTAAAAAAAGGAGAATTAATAGCTTGAACCAACTCCAATGCCTCGGGCGTAGTGTTTAGATAGTTGGTTCCGTAAGAGGACGGGTTCGCCTCAATGCCGATAGTGACGGACTTGGACTCTGCATAGGCGGCACAGGCAGCGAAAAACTCCTCCCCTACCGGTCTCTGCTCAGGATGCTCGATGATCCGGTTTCGGGGGCTTCCAAAAACCACATGCGGGCAGCCAACGGCTGCGGCGAAATCCAGTGCCGAACATGTGTATTGCAATAAAAATGCCCTTTCCTCTGGAGTGCCAAAAATTCGCTCAGTCAGGCCGTACCAAAGAGACTGCATAGAGCAGATACCAAAGCCCCAACTATTTTGAATCTCTGCAGCCAGGGAAGCGGCCACAATAATATTTTCGGGCTGATAAGGCTTCTGCGGTACTAGCCGGGTCGGAGCAATTTCGAGCGCGGAAAAGCCTTCAGCCTTCATCTTTGAATAAACCTCTTGATCGTCTTCGAGGCCCCATGCGATATTCGATGCTGAAATTTTCATATTTTATCTACCTCAAACGCATCAACCTCAACCCAAAAATCATCAGGGATTTCGCTATCTAAGGCGCCCACGTTCTCCTTCAGTTGTGTGGGACTACTTGCACCCAAGACCGGTAGAACGCCACGACGTAAAACCCACTGAATAGCGGCATGGGATCCCTTGACCTCATGTTCAACGCATACCCTGGAAAAATGATCGATCCTAGCCTTGTTTTGCTCGTATATTTTCTGTGTTTTGTCGTACCCAAGCTGGCCACTTTTTGCGATCCGGGACTCTGGAGGAATAGATTCGCGATACTTTCCGGTAAGGAGACCTTGAGCTAAGGGAGCAAAGCCTAACATTCCAACGCCTTCCGCCTGACAGAAAGCGCGGACACCATTAATATCGGCTTTATTAATTGCATACGAATAAATGAATTGGTCAAGGATAGGCTTTTCGAGCCCTAGTCGATTGCAAACCTCGTGGCATTCAACTAAAGCTGCGAGAGGCCATTCTGAGGTGGCCCAATATAGAATTCGGCCGGAGTTGATCAGCCGGTTGAAGGTGCGTACAACCTCCTCCATAGGGGTTTCTGGATCGTAACGGTGGGCATAATAAACATCCACATATTCCATTCCCAACCTTTTCATGGACTCGTCGAAAGCCCAGAGAATATGCTTTCTTCCCAAACCCTGATGATAGGTGTGTGAACCAATTGGCCATGAACCCTTGGTGGCCAAGACAAACTCTTCCCTAGGGTATTTCTTCAGCGCATGCCCTAAAAGTGTTTCCGCCATCCCCATCCCATAATTGTTCGAGGTATCGAAGGATCTGATACCCAGGTCCCAGGCGCCGTCGATCATCATCTGAGCAAATGCCTTGCCAGAATCTTCGGTCCCAATGGTCAGAGCACTTCCAAAGGTGATTTGGGACAACTTAAGGCCGGACATACCGACCCTTTTAAAGGGTTTCATGAGTTACCTTTTTAAGGGCAGAATTGCTAGGCTCAAAATCATACACGAGTGAAGTCGGGCGACCCTTGACCTCGGTGCAGACTTGACCCAGATATTCGGCAATCACTGAAAGTACAACAAAAAGAAGGGAAAATAACAGGGACATTACAGCGCAAACTAAAAATGATGGCTGCCATTGGCCAGGACCAAAGCACATACCAGCTAACGATAGGAGCATCAAAACGAATGAGGCCACAGCAGCAGAAGGGATTTTTCTTAAGGGCTCAATAGAAATTCCCGTAAGACTATCCAGCGCATACCTGATCATTGACTTCAAACGATATTTTGTTTCTCCTGCAAATCGCTTGTCCCTGTCGTACGAAACTACCGCTGTCTTCATACCTAAAAAGGGAACTATTACCCGAAATACTCCGTTGACTTCGGGGAGTGCCAAAAGAGTCGCCACAGCTTTTCTATCCAGCAAACGAAAATTGGCAGCATCTTTTTCTAAACAAATTCTGCCCGATAGCGAATTCAAAGTGCTATAAAACAAATGGGCACTCAGGCGCTTAAAAACGCTGTCATTGGGCCGACCTGCCCGAGATCCGACGACGACATTGGCTCCCTCTTCCCATTCCTTCACCATTTGCAGAATTATGCCAGGGGGATCTTGAAGGTCAGCGTCCATTACAATTACCGCATCTCCCGCCGCTATGCGGAGACCGGCATGTATAGCGCCCTCCAGACCAAAATTTCGAGATAGTTGCACTAAAGTGACAGTTTCCGGGAAGCGCTCACGAAGCTGTCGCATTTGGACTAGCGTTCCATCCTTAGAGCCATCATCTACCAACACTATTTCAAGTTCATAACGGTCTGTAATCGGCTCCAGAGCTGTCAAAATTTCCTCGCAAAACGTGGAAACAAGCTCCTCTTCATTGTACATTGGACCAATTACGGAGATCAATTTTTTCATCAAAATCAGTTCCTATTTATTTCCAAATATCGGCATCGCTTAGTAGCTGCTAAAAGACTCTGTTTCAAGCTTTTCAAGCACATCATAAATATTGTCTATTTTTCCACCTAGGACGGAGTAACACCCCGGTAATTCTGGATGCTTTTCGAACAAAATCGGCCTACCGTCATCCCCCTCATTCTTTACCAGAACGGTTTTGATTTCAAATAACGAGTCGACATACTTGGCATCAAAAACGGCAGGGAGATAACGACCTACATCCCTGATCATGCGGTCAACACGCGTTGCACGCTCATATTCACTAAGTTTTTGGTAAGGATTAATGCCCTGATCGTCATTCCAGTGCATATGTGTGATCGGCGACCCGAAAGTGCCTAGCTTCCGGCAACTTGAAAGTGCCTAATAGTTGCCACATCCACCATTATTTTATTCTTTATTTTCTTCCTGATTTTTCACTCCAAACTGTCTTTTCTTCGCACTTAGTCTTGTTCTGCCTTCGATTTATTGGTTTTTAACCATTTTATGCGGCGCATCATAGGGTCATGGAGGATTCCTCATGAGACCCACAAAACGTCGCCTCTGCCGGTGCTGTAAGCATTCGTTCGATGCCGACCACCGCAACACCCGCCACCAACAATATTGCAATGCACCCGCGTGCCGAAAAGCATCAAAAGCGGCGAGTCAACGCGCATGGACCAATAAGCCAGAGAACCGAGATTATTTCAGCGGACCTGAAGCGGTGGACCGGGTATGTTCTTGGCAAAAGGATCACCCTGAATACCGTGAGCAGCAAAAAGTTAAACGGGCCACTGCGTTACAAGATCACTGCCATGCGCAACCTATTGATATCAAACAGAAAAATGAGGCCGATAAAAATCCAGCAAAGATGGCTGAACCTGCGTTACAAGATGTCATCGGCCCGCAATCGCTGGTGTTTATTGGCTTTCTGGCCCATTTCTTCAATTTAACGTTACAAGATGACATAGCGTCCACCACTCGGAAACTGCAACAATTAGGCGCCGATATTACCAACAGAGGATTGCCAGATGACGTCATCAAAACAGTTGATTTGTTCACAGCGCCGGCGCGAGGTGCCAGCACAGTTCAGTTGGATCGATCAGCGCCTGGTGCGTGAGCACTACCTCGATCAATTGGATGCCTATGCGATGGCGCTCTATCTGTTCCTGGTCACGGTGGCCGATGCTCAGGGACTAAGCTGGTATGGGGATGGAGCAATCGCACGGATTTTATCAATGGATACTGAGCGTTTGCACCGCAGCCGCACAGGCTTGATTCAGGCACAGCTACTGGCATACGTCCCACCGGTCTACCAGATCCTTGCGTTAGACAAGCCGCTCCCACCTAAAGCCGCACCACACCCCACGATGGTGCCAGCACCGACATCCACGCTGACAACCACTGACATATCGGCGAGTACGACAGTGCAAGCGCATCTGAAGGCACTTCATGATGCACTCGGTAAGCGCCCATGATTACCTATGAACTCTGGTGCCAGATTCGAGATTGCCGTGATCGGCAGCATATGAGTTTGAGCCAGATCGCCGCAGCACTTCATTTACACCACCGCACGGTAGCGAGCTGGGTTGATATATGCTGCATTACGAACCCAGAAAAAAAGTACCCCGGCCGAGCGTATTGGACCCCTTCAAAGGAGAAGTCACTCGGCTGCTCGATACACACCCGTTCAGTGCCCAGCAGATCTTCCAGCGGCTGCGTGAAAACAACTACGCCGGTGGCTACAGCACGGTTAAAAAATATGTCCGTCTCATACGGCCCAAACATCGATCTGCGTTCCTCACGTTGGTGTTCGCACCGGGCGAAGCGGCGCAGGTTGACTGGGGCAGTTGGGGCACGATTGGCGTGGGTCAAACACGTCGGCAACTGAGCTTCTTCGTCATGGTGTTGTGCCATAGCCGGCGCATGTATTTGGAGTTCTTTGTCGCGCAGACGATGGAGCATTTCCTGGTAGCGCATGAACATGCCTTTGCAGCTTTCAATGCGGTACCGAGTCGGATCATGATCGACAATTTAAAAACTGGCGTACTCAGTCATTTAGCGGGTTGTGCGCCGATATTTAATCAACGCTATCTGGATTACGCCCGTCACTGTGGCTTCACGATTACGGCCTGTAATGTAGCTTCAGGGTGGGAAAAAGGCCGAGTTGAAAATGGTGTCGGCTATGTCAAAAAGAACTTCCTCAACGGTCTGGAATTGGGCGATTTCAATGCAGTCAATCCAGCCGCACAATTGTGGTTGGACACGGTTGCCAATGTCCGCATTCACGCCAAAACGCATCAGCGTCCGATCGACATGTTTGAACAAGAACGGGCACATCTGCAGCCCTGCAATCCGGCCCCCTATGATATTGGCCGCATCAGCACGGCACGGGTGTCCAAGCAATTTCGTGTGGCCTTTGATGCTAATCGTTACTCCGTACCGGTGCACTACGTAGGCATCATCGTGATCCTCAAAGCTTATCCGGAGCGCGTTTGCATTTACTACGCCGATCAACTCATCGCCTGGCATCTGCGCAGTTACGAGCGCGGTCAAGATATTGAAAACCCGGATCATCCGAAGGTGCTTGTTGAGCAGCGCAAAAATGCTCAGGCGCAGCGCCTGCTGTTGCGCTTCCTGTCTCTGACCCCACAAGCCGGAAAATACCACGAAGGACTGATGGTGCGCCGAGCTAACTGGCGCAATCATGTCGCCAAGATCAATGCCCTTGCAGAAATTTACGGGGTTGCTGAAACAGGCCGTGCCATTGAAGATGCGCTGGTGTTTGATGCCTTCAGTGGCGAATACATTACCAACTTGCTTGAAGCTCGTGCCCGCGAACTACCACAAGCAAGTCCCTTGCAATTGACACGGCGGCAGGACCTACTCGACATGACGATTGCCGAGCCCGATCTCTCCCTATATGAACTGAGCCATCATGAAAACAAAAGCTGACATCGCCAAACCTGACCTCGGATGTGATATGGCCGTATTACATGAGCAACTGCTGGCTATGCACATGCCGTATATGAATGAACACTTTGAATCGTTAGGACAGAAGGCGGCTTTAGATCAGTCGCCGCATGTAGATTACCTGGCTGAATTGATCGATGGCGAAAGCAATCAGCGCAACGACCGCACAACATTACGACGCATTGTAGCTGCACGATTGCCGGTATTAAAAACGATTGACCAGTTTGACTGGAGCTGGCCGAGCAACATCAATCAATTACAGGTCCGGCATTTATTTCGTCTTGGCTTTCTAAAGGATAAGGCGAATATTATCTTTGTTGGCAGTGTTGGTTTAGGAAAGAGTCACTTGGCAACTGCACTGGTTCATACTGCCTGCTTGCAGGGTCATTCGGCGTTATTTACTTCGGCCGCCGAGATCATCAACTCACTCTCGGCTTCGCAAGCAGCTGGCGGATTCAAGCGTGAAATGAACAAATATCTGAAGCCATCTGTGCTCGCTATTGACGAGCTTGGATACCTTCCGATCGATAAATTTGGTGCTGACTGTCTGTTCCAAATTATTAGTGCGCGTTATGAACGTAGCTCTACTATCGTGACCTCTAACCGGGCATTCAAACACTGGGCTGAAATCTTTAACAACGACAGTACGCTGACATCAGCCTTGCTTGATCGACTTCTGCACCATGCTGAAACCATCCTCATTGAGGGGAAAAGTTACCGCATGAAGGATCAGATTGAAAATTTGAAGCCTTAATCAAAAGAAGGCATGGCATGCTGGCTGCGCCAGCGTGCCATGCCTGACCTCGCCGACAATCTGCCTGCATCACTCTCTCAACAGTATTCAATTGGTCTCGGATTCGTCATGACATAAGGATGAATAACGAAGTCGCGCTCTTCGGGAGAATTATGTTGAGCTGAAAATACGAAAATATAAAATCAGATCACCCAATTGCACTAGGCACTTTCAAGTTGCCCAAAGCTAGGCATATTCACGCTGCCGCGCACAAAGCCCGGTGGTACCCACATTTGACGCTTATTTTCAGCCGATAAGACCACGCCGACCCAACGACCAAATGTAGGAGAACTTTTGCGGATATCGACGGCAACGTCAAATACTTCGCCGGCTACGACGCGGACCAATTTACCTTGTGGTTGCTGGATTTGATAATGCAAACCGCGCAGCACATTCTTAGCCGATTTGGAGTGATTATCCTGCACGAAAGTGGTCGTGACACCGGTCAGTTCTTGAAAGGTGCGCTCGTTAAAACTCTCGTAAAAGAATCCTCGATCGTCACCGAATACTTTGGGTTCGATGATGAGTACGTCGGGAATATCGGTTGTTTGAATGTGCATCTTTAATAAACCTTATCTGTCAGTAATCGCAGCAAATATTGACCGTAGCCATTTTTCTTTAATGGTTGCGCAAGCGCTTCGAGATGTTCGGCGCTGATATACCCTTTGCGGAAAGCGATTTCTTCTGGGCAAGCGACTTTCAAACCTTGACGATTTTCGATAGTCGCAATGAATTGACCTGCTTCCAGCAAAGATTCATGCGTGCCAGTATCCAGCCAAGCCATACCGCGGCCCATTAGTTCCACATTAAGCTGATTAGTTTCAAGATAAACCCGATTAACGTCCGTAATCTCTAATTCACCACGTGCGGAGGGTTTTATACTGGCTGCGATATCACAGACCTGTTGATCGTAGAAATACAAACCGGTAACGGCATAGTTAGACTTCGGATGCGCTGGCTTTTCTTCAATGCTGACTGCACGGCGTTCACCGTCAAACTCGACTACACCGTATCGCTCCGGATCCTGCACGTGATAGGCAAACACGGTCGAACCCGTGGCCCGAGCAGACGCATCCCGCAATTGCGTTTCGAAATCATGACCGTAATAGATGTTATCGCCGAGGATCAAAGCTGATGGCGCATCACCAACGAATTCGCGTCCGATAATAAAAGCCTGCGCCAGTCCGTCGGGTGTGGGTTGTACTGCATAGGTTAAAGCGAGACCCCATTGACTACCATCACCAAGCAGTTCCTTGAAGCGCGGGGTGTCTTGCGGTGTCGATATGATCAGGATTTCGCGAATACCCGCCAACATCAACGTGGTCAGCGGATAGTAAATCATCGGTTTGTCATAGACCGGCAGTAACTGCTTGGAAACCGCCATGGTGACTGGATATAAACGGGTGCCTGACCCACCTGCGAGAATAATTCCTTTACGTGCTAACGTCATTACTTGATCTCCTCGCTGGCTTTACGTTGGCTATAGTTTTGCTCAACCCATTTCAGATAATCGCCTGACTGAACATTGTTCACCCAAGGCTGATTATCAAGATACCACTGGACCGTCTTGCGAATGCCTGTTTCGAAAGTCTCAGCTGGCTTCCAGTCTAGCTCTCGAGCAATTTTTCCTGCATCAATTGCGTAACGGCGATCATGCCCGGGACGGTCAGTTACGTAAGTAATTTGATCGCGGTAGCTGCCATTCGTTTTTGGATCGAGGGCATCCAGGATGTCGCATAAAACATGGACCACATCCAGGTTGGCTTTCTCGTTCCAGCCGCCGATGTTATAGACTTCGCCTGGCCGTCCTGCCTCTAAAACACGACGAATTGCGGCGCAATGATCGCTGACATAGAGCCAGTCACGCACTTGCTGACCGTCGCCATAAATGGGTAACGGCTTCCCTGCACGGGCGTTGGTAATAATGAGCGGGATGAGCTTCTCGGGGAAATGATACGGCCCGTAATTATTCGAGCAATTGGTGGTTAGCGTCGGCAAGCCATATGTATGGTGATAGGCGCGCACCAGGTGATCTGATGCGGCTTTCGAGGCTGAGTAAGGGCTATTCGGGGCGTATGCTGTCGTTTCTGTGAACGGCGCATCGTCTGCGCCCAGCGTGCCGTATACCTCATCGGTCGACACGTGCAGAAAACGGAAAGCGGCCTTATCGGTTTCAGGCAAAACTGACCAATGGGCGCGCACTGCTTCCAATAGACCAAAAGTGCCATTAACGTTGGTTTCGATAAACGCAGCAGGTCCGTGTATTGAGCGGTCAACATGACTTTCTGCGGCGAAGTGAACAACGGCACGTGGTTTATATTGGGCCAGCAGTGCGGCAACTTGTGCGGTATCACCGATATCCCCATGCACAAAAATATGTCGTTGATCCTCATTAACGGTGGCGAGGTTATTAATATTGCCCGCGTAAGTTAGCTTATCGAGATTAATTACCGATTCATCACTTTGTGCCAACCAGTCGAGTACAAAATTAGAGCCGATAAAACCGGCGCCGCCAGTAATGAGAATCATGTGGGTATCCTGAATGCGTTTAAAAATGATAGCGATCTACCCGACTAAAAATGAATGTCGTACAGGGAAATACACCAATTTGCCACTAGCCCATAATTATCCACTATTATCGCGGTCATTAAGTTACCAAAACAGCACTTTATATTTCGTTTTCCCTGAGAAAAGACACCTGAAGTAACACTTTGTTGCAAAGTATCATTCTATTGTGATGCCACAATTGCCATTTAGATACCTTCTGAAATGAATTAAAGCAAAAAAAGTGGAGACCGATAAAATGCTGGTTCTCGGCTAATTTTTTAGCAATCAACCCTCTAGGAATCAACCATTAACCACGTTCAAAATACCAATGCGTGGATTAATGCAGTTTTACCTGCGACATATCAGGACCAACCTGAAACATAAAATGAATGCCCTACAATAAGGCATTCATTTATCAGCCATCCAATCAAACCATGACAACTAACAATACCCATACTTACGCCATCGGCGATCTGCAAGGCTGCTATCAAAGTCTGGTCGAATTGCTTGCGCAAATTGACGCTGCGACACCAGACGCGAAATTATTTTTTGTTGGTGACCTGGTCAATAGGGGGCCGGACTCAGTGGCTACTTTACGATTAATACGTTCCCTTGGGGATCGCGCGCAGGCAGTGCTTGGCAACCATGATTTGCATTTATTAGCGGCGGCGCATGGGATTCGCAAATTGCATCGACAGGATACCCTGGCGCAAGTGTTGGATGCACCGGACTGCGACGAACTGCTGGACTGGTTACGACGACGACCAATGGCTTTGTTTGAAAATGGTCATTTGTTACTGCATGCGGGCGTTTTGCCACAATGGTCGACAACCCAGACCTTAGCACTTGCACGAGAGGTTGAGGCGGTGTTGCAGAGTCCGGATTGGGTTAATTTTTTACGTGAAATGTATGGTAACGAACCGACGCGCTGGGACGATACATTGCAAGGTAACGCGCGTTTACGCTGCATCGTAAATGCTTTGACCCGACTGCGATTTTGTACCGAGGATGGAACGATGGAATTTGCGGCAAAGGAAAGCGCGGGAACAGCGTTGCCCGGTTATCTGCCGTGGTTTGACGTAGCCCAGCGCCAGACAAAAGACGTTACCGTTGTATTCGGACATTGGTCGACTTTGGGTCTCACCTTGAGACCGAACTTAATTGGTCTTGATACCGGTTGCGTGTGGGGTGGGAAGTTGACTGCTGTACGGCTTGAAGACCGTGCTTTGTTTCAGGTTAGCTGTCCAGAATCACAAAAACCGAGTTAATTTTGGGTCTTTTTTTTACTAAGCGTCTGTTGAGCACCGTACTTGTGCAGAATGCACTATTCTGCACTTTTCCAATATCGCTCTAATTTCCAACACTGGCCATACTGACAACTTGCTCTTCTGGTCGCCTTTGCCCTAACGCTTCCGCAATGGCGACGTGAGCAATCGCCGCCAGATCGCGTCGATGTATTCCTGCTGTTTCAATTGATTTCAGCTGAATCAACTCTGCCTTCATAGGTGCTGCTTTCATGATTGCAATCATGCTTTGAGCAAAGCTCATGTCTCCGATAAAATCTGCAGCCGGATGCAATTGACCGGCTGCATCGACATAACGTAACGCGTAGGGCTGAATCGGCACGTGCGCATCAACCGCCGCCTCAAACAAATTTGCATGAAATGGCAATATTGCGCCTTGTGCAGCAGTTGTGCCTTCAGGGAAAAAGGCGACGCGCTCGCCGGCATGGATACTGCTGACGAGGCCCTGAAAAATCCGACGCACATCGCGCTGCTTGCCACGCGCAATAAAAATTGTATCGGCCTGCGCGCACAGCCAGCCGATTAACGGCCAGTCACGGATATCTGATTTTGCGACAAAGCGACAAGGTTCTGTTGAGTTGATCACAAAGATATCTAGCCACGAGACATGATTGGCGATGATCAACGCTGGCGATGCAATGTCACGTTGATACGGATTACTGACTTCGACGGTTACGCGGCAAATAGCTAATACCTTGATTGACCAACGACGAATGCGCCAATGACGACCGGCAGCATCGGTAAACGGAAACACCAACGCGCAGGTCAAAAGACCGGCGAACAGATGCGCGATTATCCTGAACAGCCGATAGGCGATCATGCGCGTTTAGGTACGCCATCAACGCCATCAAGTAAGCGTTCGTAAGCAATGTGGCCAGCAACGATCGTCGCTTTTACCTGGCCGGTTAACTCGTAACCCAAAAATGGGGTGTGTTTGCCCTGACTCGCCAGTGATTTAGCATCCACCGTCCAACGTACCGACGGATCAAAAAGGCAGATGTCGGCAATACTGCCCACATTCAGTTGACCGGCTGACAAACCGGCTACGCGGGCCGCATCGTTGGTAATTTTTGCTAATGCACGGCTGAGTGGTTGCTCAGAAGGTGCCACGTGTTCTTCGGCCCACTTGAGCGCCAGCGATAACAGCAGTTCAAGTCCCGTAGCGCCTGGCGTTGCTTCTCCAAACGGCAGCAATTTTTCATCGTCATCAACTGGCGTGTGGTCTGAGCAGATAGCATCGATGGTGCCATCCAGCAAACCTTGACGAATTCCGTCACGGTCCCGTTGCGAACGGAACGGTGGCGTCATACGCGCATTCGAATCAAAGAAGCCAATATCCACTTCAGTCATATGAATATGATGCGCGCCGACGTCACACGTGATCGGCAGACCTTCTTTTTTCGCCAACCGTACCAAATCAACACCGGCTCCCGAAGAAATTCGGCATAAATGCACGCGTGCGCCGGTTGCCCGTACCAATTCAAAAATGGTGTACAACCGGATAGTCTCGGCCATGACAGGAACGCCGGACAATCCCAAACGCGACGCTACCGCCCCGCTGTTGGCGATACCATCGTGCCCAAGATACGGATCCTGCGGGCGCAACCATACGGTGTAATTGAACGTCTGCGCATATTGCAGCGAGCGCAATAGTACGGTTGTATCTAAAATCGGTTCATCGGCCTGAGAAAATCCAATACACCCGGCGTCGGTCAACTCAGACATTTCAGTCAACTCTCGCCCTTTCAAGCCAACCGTCAACGCACCGAGCGGGTAGACGTGTGCCTGATTTAACGACTTGGCGCGATGTTTTAACATCTCTACCAGACCAGGTTCATCCAGCACTGGATCGGTGTCTGGCGGGCAAACCAGACTAGTCACTCCGCCTTGCATGGCTGCTTGCATTTCCGATTCAAGCGTCGCCTTATATTCGTAACCCGGCTCACGCAAACGCGCACTCAGATCGACCAGGCCAGGAGCGACTATCAACCCACTGGCATCAATCGTTTTATCCGCAACAAAATCGGCGGGAGGCTGGCCGATAGCGATTACCTTACCATCGGCTATATACAGATCTTGCTTGGCATCGATACCGTTTGCAGGATCAATCAGGTGACCGTTTTTAATGTGCAGTTTCATGTATAAATTTTTTCTTAGCGAGTTTTTTAATGACACAAAATCGTTGGTCAAGTCTTTAGTAAGTTGCTAAGTAAGCCAATAAGTTAGTTACTTATTGGCTTACTTAGCAAACCAGCGATTATGTTGATCCGTATGCCCGGCGGTAGTGTATAAATCGGCGCATGAATATTCATGCGTCCTCATCGACCGGCGAGCATTATTTTCCGCACATTTAATTTCCTGCCAAAATGCTCATCACCGCCATCCTTACTGCAATCCCAAAAGTCACTTGTGGCAAAATCACCGCTTGCGCGCCATCAGCCACGGCAGAATCAATTTCGACACCACGGTTCATTGGCCCAGGGTGCATCACAATGGCGTCCGGTTTTGCCAGCGCCAGGCGCTCTGGCGTGAGGCCGTAGCTCTTGAAAAATTCCTGCGCCGACGGCAACAGCGCTCCGGTCATACGCTCGTTTTGAAGGCGTAACATAATGATGACATCGACGCCTTTCAAACCTTCATTCATATCGGTGAAAACCCGCACGCCCATTTGCTCCAAGCCACTCGGCAATAGCGTGCGCGGGCCGATTGCGCGCACTTCCGGCACGCCCAATGTTGTCAACCCATGAATGTCGGAACGCGCGACGCGGCTATGCAAAATATCGCCAACGATCGCAACGGTCAGATTGGTAAAATCTTTTTTATAATGACGAATCGTGTACATGTCGAGCAAGCCCTGTGTCGGGTGCGCATGACGTCCGTCACCGGCATTGACAACGTGTACGTGGGACTGTTTAGTATCCGTCAGATGTTTAGCGATCAGATAAGGCGCGCCCGATTGCGAATGGCGTACCACGAACATGTCGGCGTGCATGGCGGCCAGATTGTCGATGGTATCCAACAATGACTCGCCCTTGCTTGCGCTGGAGGCAGAAATGTTCAGGTTGATCACATCTGCCGATAAGCGCTTCGATGCAATTTCAAAAGTGGTACGCGTACGGGTGGAGTTTTCGAAGAATAGATTGAATACGCTTTTGCCGCGCATTAACGGTACTTTTTTAACGTCGCGGTCGCTGATACCCACAAACGATGATGCAGTGTCGAGAATGTGCGTAACGACTGAGGTCGGCAGTCCTTCGATGGTCAGCAAATGTTGTAGTTCGCCGTTTTTATTCAGTTGGGGATTAAGCATTGTGATGCACAGTCAAAGAGAGTTCGCCATTTTCGGCGCGATGAAGTTCTAATGATTCGCCAGCCAGCAACGTGATAGTTTCGGCCACAAAATCAGCCGAAATCGGTAATTCACGCCCACCGCGATCAATCAATGCCGCCAGCATGATTTTTGCCGGACGACCGTAGTCAAATAATTCATTGATGGCTGCTCGCGTAGTGCGGCCTGTGTAAAGCACGTCGTCCACCAGCAAAATGGTAGCACCGTTGACGTCGAACGAAATATGGGTCGGCTTGATGTCGGCACGCAGCCCTTTTTCGGCAAAATCATCACGATAAAAGGAGACATCGATAAACCCCAGGCGATCTTTGTCAGACAGGTTCAATGCGGCCACCAACCGTTCAGCAAGCCACGCACCGCCGGAATAGATGCCGACCACCGCAATTTTATCGGCGTTGGCTAAACCGGCGATTACCTGCGCTTCCAATATCCGATATAACGCTTCAGCATCATAGGATGAATCTGGTGAGTGAGTTATTGTCATGAAAATTTATCTTTTTTATAAGTAATCAGTCTGGTTAAGTTTTTTTTAAGTTTTTTTATTAAAGTTTATTATTAAATTAGTTTTATTAAATAAATCTCATTAAGGTTCGCCGCCATTGAGTGTGGGATGCGCGCCCCGATTCAACCTTGCGCGCACAGCTCATTCACTCAACTCATCAAAGTATTGTTGCAAGATGATCGCCGCTGCGCGATCGTCAATCAACTCGCCGCGCTGGTGCGCAATCACGGCCGACGAATAACGCTCGTCGACTAGTACGATGGCGACGCCATAGCGCCCGTGTAACTGGTTGGCAAACCGGCGGCAGCGCACAGTCATCTCATGATCTGCGCCGTCTGGGTGCAAAGGCAATCCGACAATGCAACGGGCCGGTTGCCACTCGCGCATTAAAACAGCTATTTCTTCAAACTTGCCATCGTTGCTGATAGCGCTGATGATGGATAACGGTTGCGCCTGCTTCATCATGGTATTACCAACTGCTACGCCAACGCGTTTAAGACCAAAATCAAAGCCCAGGATCGTTTCCACTAGCGCACCGCCGCGGTCATTGCAACCTTAAATCCAGGTCGAAATGCAATATTCAGCCGGCCTGACATCAACTCAAGCACGGCCAGATTCCCCTGTCAGCATATGAGGATCGATACCAAGTAGTTTCAGGGCTGCCAAAAACCGCTGTTCAATCGGTAAATCAAAAATAATAGTAGGATCTGCCGCGACGGTCAGCCAGCCATTGCGCGCAATTTCCTCTTCAAGTTGGCCAGCTTCCCAACCAGAGCAACCCAGGCTGACCAGGATTTGTGCAGGACCGTTGCCATGCGCAACCGCTTCCAGTACGTCTTTGGAGGTCGTCATCGCAATCTGATCGGTGACTTTGAGCGTCGAAGAATAGGTATTGAGCGGAGAGTGCAGCACAAAGCCACGCTCAACTTGTACCGGACCGCCAAACATGACTGGGCAAGTAGACATGCTGTCGCCAAACTTGCTAATGCTATCGGAGTACGCAACGGCATGCGTATGCTGCGGCGCGATTTCGAGCGTCAGTTCGATTCGGTCAAACAATACGTCCATTGTCATATCGGTGGGCTTGTTAATCACCACCCCAAGTGCGCCGTTGGCGTTATGCTCGCACAGGTAGACGACACTGCCGCCAAACACGGGATCTTGCATCGTGGGCATGGCAATCAAAAAATGATTAGTCAGGTCAAGCGCCGTTGCTTCCTCAGAGGAAGAAGTTACCGCGTGGTCGGGCTGCCAGAATGTTTCGTAGGGGTTTAGTAGCTTAGCCATAATCTGCATTTTATCATTTTTAAATGTGACTATCCTGCTTTGAATAGCTGCTGACCTCGCGTAAAGTAGTCTCATTTGCCCAGAATCTGACTTGCTAAGATAATTTTCTCGAAATAATGACTTTTAGCAATGGTTCGATGTCCACCCGTTTCTTTTCCCATCACCCATCAATATGCCCCAATTTGACAAGTCCCTAGTCTGGTTTCGTCGCGATTTGCGCGTATTCGACAATGCCGCGTTGCATCATGCATTAAAGAATAGTCGCGCCGTCTTTTGTGTATTTGTATTTGACACCGATATTCTGCAACCGCTACGCGAGGCAGGGCTGACCGCCGACCGCCGGGTTGAATTTATTCATGCCAGTATCATGGCTTTAGACACAGCGTTACGAAAATTGGGTGGTGGTTTGATCGTCCGACATGGCTCGGCATTGCCAGAAATTTCGTCTTTAGCAAGCGAACTTGACGTCAACGCAGTATTCACCAATCGTGATTATGAGCCACAGGCGGTTACGCGCGACAACGCAGTTAAAGCCACTTTGGCCAAAAATGGTTGCATCTGGCACAGTTACAAAGATCAGGTGATTTTTGAAACCGATGAAATATTGTCGCTCTCCGCCAAACCTTTTTCGGTATTTACACCGTACAAAAATGCATGGATGAAACGACTTGCCGCGGCGGACGGTGAGTTCTTCCTCAAGCCCTATCCGATTTCGTCCTATGCATCCCGATTGGCAACCATACCGCCAGAGAATGCAGTACCGATCCCTTCGTTGTCAGAATTGGGCTTTACTCAGACCAATTTAAGTGAGCTGAAAATTCCTACCGGCATCGCCGGCGCAGAAGAATTGCTCGAAGACTTCATGCCGCGCATTGGCGGATATGACACGACGCGCAACTTTCCGGCTGTGAAGGGGCCGTCCTATTTATCCGTCCATTTACGATTTGGGACCATTTCTATCCGCACACTGGCTCGGAATGCCTATCAGGCGATGCGACAAGGAATCGAAGGAAGCGGTGCTTCGGTATGGCTATCGGAGTTGGTGTGGCGCGACTTTTATTTTATGATCCTGCATCACCATCCGCATGTCGCCCAACGCGCCTTCAAACCGGATTACGATGCGATTCAATGGGAGACCGGCGCTCCTGCGGAGGCCGCTTTTCAGGCATGGTGCGATGGCCGCACTGGCTATCCCTTGGTTGATGCCGCCATGCTGCAAATCAATCAAACGGGTTATATGCACAACCGTCTGCGAATGGTAGTGGCGTCATTTTTAATCAAAGACCTTGGTATCGACTGGCGTTGGGGCGAGGCGTACTTTGCTGCGCAACTAAATGACTTCGATCTGTCGGCCAACAATGGCGGCTGGCAATGGGCAGCATCATCGGGCTGTGACGCCCAACCTTATTTCCGCATATTTAATCCGATTACCCAATCGGAAAAATTTGATAGTGAAGGCAAGTTTATCCGCCGCTATCTTCCCCAATTGGCCAAACTCAGCAACAAAGCCATCCATGCTCCATGGCTGGCCGACGCTGACACGCTGGCCGACGCAGGAATTAAGCTGGGCGTCGACTACCCAAGACCTTTGATCCAACATGATGAAGCACGTAAACAGACACTGGCGCGTTACGCAGTGGTCAAGAAGGTCACGGAAGAATAAACATGACCTGGCTTCATTCGCGTTTCGGCACGCCATCCGATACGAATCAGGAAGTTCCATCAACACGCGCTAACGTAGATTTTTAGCGCTAACCAATACTTAGACAAGTGAAATTGCGTGACAACCTGGAAGGACTCCTGAGTCCTGGAACTATAAGGCGGGCGTCCCTTGCCGGACACCCCCAACTTGACGCTCCGGTTGTCAGCTTGATCTGCTATCACAGCAAACCACACCAAATCACACCAAATCACATTATTGCTATTTCTTTTTTTACAAATGCACTAATCGCAGCCAACAACGCGTCCTCCTGAAATGGTTTTCCGAAGTATTCATTGACACCTAATTCCATTGCGTAAGTTCGATGTTTTGCGGCTGTGCGCGACGTAATCATGATGATGGGAATATGGCGAGTCCGATCATCGTTGCGGATGTTACGTGTCAGATCAAAGCCATCCATATGTGGCATTTCAATATCTACGAGCATGACGTCGGGCGTGACTGCCTGTAATTGTTGCAGGGCATCGATACCGTCTTTTGCTAATACCACCTGATACCCTTCGCGCGATAACAAGCGCTGCGTGACGCGACGTACGGTTAGCGAATCGTCGACTACCATAACAATTTTTTGCGTTCGGAGACCCTGCACAGGTACGGCCGGTTGATTGGGTGCGACGATGCTGGCGACCGCACCAATCACCTGACCAGGATTGACTAACTCTTCATTAACGTATTGGCTAATCTCCGCCATATTTGACTCGTTACTTTTTACTTTAAGCGGTGAGCGCAATTGCTGGGCCAACCGCAACGCCACTGGCACAGGGTTCAAAATTAATACAATGTCACCTGACCCGAGAACCGTCGCACCGACGATACCGATCATGCGCGACAATTGCGGACCGATATTTTTGACGACCACTTCTCGGTTACCAATGATAGCGTCCACGTGGATTGCCACCCGATCGTTACCGCTGCGCAAAAGAATAATTGGCGAGTATTGCTGGGTTATCGGCGTCACCTGATGCTCCCCCAACAACGCCGACAAGTAATGTAGCGGAACGTATTGGTCCTGCCACAATACTGTGCCGTCATTGTAGGCACTCGCCAACGCTGTTGCTTTCAAGTGTTGCACTTGCTCTACCAAGGCCGACGGTACTGCATAAGTATTGCTGCCGGTCGAAAAAATGACTACTTGCGTCACAGCAAGCGTAAGCGGTAAATGAATCGTAAAATGCGTTCCCTTGCCGGCTTCACTGGAGACTGCAACACGGCCACCGAGCGCTGCGGCTTCAGAGCGCACAACATCCATACCAATTCCACGACCTGCAAGTTTAGTCACTTCAGTAACGGTAGAAAATCCTGACCGGAAAATAAAATCATTTAACTCACCGTCAGAGAGTTGCTGCCCGCTGTCCAACAAGCCAAGTGCCTCAGCCTTGTCGCGGATGTGGCCTAATTGCAAACCTTGGCCGTCATCAGACAGCTGAATCAATATCTCGTTACCATTCTGACGAATTTCAATTTTCAATTGGCCAACATCGTTCTTACCGGCGGCGCGACGACCTTCACGTGATTCAATGCCGTGAACGATCGCATTACGCAGCAAATGCTCAAAAGGTCCGACCATTTTTTCTAGAACGCTACGATCAATTTCCACCGTGCTACCGCGAATATCCAAATTCACACGTTTGTCGATTTCTTTCGATACCTGGCGCGTCAATCGATATAATCGCTCGGCGACACTGGCAAACTGCACCATCCGCACATGCATCAAATCTTGTTGCAAATCACGCGTCAGACGTGCCTGCATAATAAGGTCTGCATTAGTGCTTTCTACCGTCTTGGTCAGGCTTTTTTGTAGAGACGACACATCATTGACGCTCTCGGCCATCATCCTGGTTAATTCTTGCAGACGCGTAAAGCGATCAAACTCGAGCGGATCAAATTCGCGCTCACCTGCCAATGTCATCCGCGACGAGATCTGCGTTTCTGCTTGCATTTCAATTTCACGTAACTGATTGCGCAAGCGGTCGACATTTTCGGTCAACTCCACCAAGGATTGTTGGAGCGAACCCACGCCAGATTCCATCCGAGAGCGGGCAATCGACACTTCACCAGCCTGATTCACCAAGCGGTCTAACACGTCGGCATTGACGCGCACCTGCGTCCCTGCGGCAACGCCAGGAACCGTTGCTAGCCATGGCGCTGGTGCGCTACCGTGAACAGCATTCGCCGACGTTAGGTTCGTGGCACCAACCGACGTTGACATCACATCCGTCGGATTGAATGCCTTCGCGTCGTCCAATACACTTCCACTTATCGCCTGTGTTGTCGCTTGTTGTAGAGTTTGTTGGGGAGCTTGTTGAGCAGAAGAAATTGGGCTTGGACGTTGCAAGTCTTCGAACATCTGGACGCCGTGATCATAGTGCGCCAGTAATTCATCGATCACATGCGGCGATGGGGTGGGGCTGTGTAACGTTGCCTCAATATGACTTTCCATCTCGTGCATGTGCTGACCGAGCACCATCGCGCCTGCCATGCGGGCGCTGCCTTTAATGGTGTGCAAGTGCCGCAAAATAGCTTGCACGGTTTCTACCGGAATGGCAGTGAGAGCGTGGCTATGAATGCCGCTATTACGATCAGAATTTCCATCGTCGCCATGCAGAGCAGCACTCTGCCAACTTCGTAATGCACTTTCTATTTGCGGAAGAATATCGCGCCCTTCTTCCAAAAATACAGGCAGCAAATCAACATCAATCTCGTCACGTAAAATCAAAGAGGGATCAACGTCGGGCTCGGCATCGATCGCCTGTAACGGCGCAGATATGGGCGGTCGTCGGTTAATCATTGGCGATTGTTGATGTGGCCTGACGATAGCTGCGCTTTCTGAAGAGTGAAGTCGCTGATACTCGGAATAAACATCCGGTTGAATAATCGTCTCATCAGCGAGATCGTCAATCTGCACTTGCGGCCCATGACGTAAAGCCTCAAGCGCGCTTACCAAGGCAGGTTCGTAATACGGCATTTCGCTTTGTGCAAATTGCTGCAACATCCATTTGGCACGCGTGATCGTCAATTCAATAATGTCGAATTCTTGCTCGCGCACGAGGCTTGGCTGCAAGGCCATCCTCTGCAAAACCATTTCTAGCGCATGCGCAACGTTATGTAATGGTTTAAAGCCAACGGTCGCAGAGCTTCCCGCCAACGAATGCGCGGCGTAGATGGATTGCACAGCCACTGGCCGTTCTGGTTCGTGACGCCATTCAGAAAAGTCGTGCGCTAACAGGCGCACCAACTGGTCCGTCTCCGACAAGTAAATGTTATACAGTGGAAGACTGATCGACAACTCGCCAATTTTTTTAATGCTGTCATCTTGTCGCGTCTCGGGCAAACCCGGAAAACTAAAGATCTCTGCTCCGGAATCGTGAAAATCGGAATGAATACTCGACACGGTTCCGCGGGAGAGTTTGCTCTGGTCAATCGGTTCAACCTGTCTCGACTGATATGTTGCCTCGTGTGTTTCTGATTCAGTATTAAAGCTATCAAAAGAAAAGGGTACCGTCTCTGCATTATCAGTTAAAGCAATATTCTCCAGACCCGACGAAAGTGATAAATCAATGTCTCGGAATACCGCGTTGCCTGATTTAATTGGCGTCGTAGCCGACTCGACCAACAAAAATGTTTTTCCATCGCGTACTTGTTGTGCATATTCGATGAGTATTTGTGAGGTACGGGTTGAGCCTCCATCTGCGTAAACTTCTTTTACCCAGTCGTCGAGGAAGACTACCGCATGGTCAAGCAACGCATATAAATCGGGCGTACCGGATCTTGCTTCGGTGAGCCATAAATTCAGCACTTGCTCAACACCCCACGATGCATCCCCAAATGCATTCATGCCAATCATCCGGCTGCTGCCCTTTAATGTGTGAAAAGCCCGCCGCAATACGATGAGGTATTCTTGCGTAACAGGTGCTGAGCGTGCTAGCGGAATAGTCTGCTGAACGGTATCCAGCACTTCCTCTGCTTCTGATAGAAAAATATCGAGAAGCTCGGCGTCGGCCTCTTCTTCACTGATCTGAGACGGCGCATCCAAATCCATTTCTGGAAAATTTTCGACATTATGATGTGGCACAATCACAGCAATAATCTCAGTAAGCGACTGCTGTGATGCGGGAAAATATTGGTCGTTGAGAATCTTAATCGCAGCTTGAGCTCGTTCGACAGCCGCATGATCGTCACTTAGGGCTGCGTCGACCCGCAATTGCACTAACGCGTCTTTTAGCTGCCCGTGCAGAGCGGCATTCTCTGGGTTTGCCGCCAGTGACCGCGCCAACTCTACAGATTGGGTCTGATGTTGCAACAACTCGACTTCTACAGTCGGCACATCAAGAAAAGACAACGATGGTAGCGCTTCCAAGAATGACGACGATATTGACTGACTGCTGTCGCCAGATTTTTCCGTAAAAACATCGGTCTGTTCTAATTTCTCAAACGAGGTTTCTATAGGCGATATTGTAATGGTGGAGATCGAGGCAACTGAATGCGGCATCGCTCCACTCTGTGGCAAGTGCACCGCAGTGTGGCGCTCTAATAAATTCACGCGAAATACACTGCGTTGCGGATCGAAACTTAAGCGTATAGTTTGCGAACCGAAGGCATCCGTGAAGTCAGACTTATCGGCTTGGTGCTGCACTGCCTCAAGATAGAAACTGAGCGCGCCGATGTTTTGTGCAATGCGCTCAAACTCCTCCTGTGCTGGCTCAGCCACATCCTCTCCCGCGTCAAAAAGCTGTTGAAGTGCGACGCGCGTATGCGCAACCACGGCTGCCGCCTCTGACTTCTCTTGTATAGCAAGCGCCCCTTCGATCTGATGTAAGACATAGTCGATCTGAGTTAATACTTCGCGCTTGGTTGGCATTACAAAATATTCGTCGAGTAACTTTTCGACATGGCGCAAGCTAACTAGCATCTCGCCAACTAGCACCTTGACTATTTTTTTTTGTTGCGCGTCCCGATAGATATCATCCAACCAAGGCATCGGTTCAGCGGGTGGCTCATCTGACATCACTGATAATAAGTGTGCCGTCATGGCATCGGCACTTTCCGAAAAATTCACCGGCAAACGGTTAATACAGCTAAGGGAGTATTCGATAAATAGTAAACTCGTCGCTATCTCCAAACCGATTGGATCACCCTGTCTGGCCAAGGTGGCATGACGCGCAATACCGCTTAACTCTCGCAATAACTTAGCGAGAGATGGCGCGTTTAACTTACTGCCAACAGCGCTCAACCCAAGCATTTCTTGCTCAAACTCCTGGTGAAGATCGGGCTCACCAGCGGCGAGACAATCCCACATTTGTTTAGCCCGCGTTAAATGTTCTTTGGCCGCACGCAAAGCTGCCAAATCAACCTGACCATACCGATGCAAAGAAAAATCCGATGGAACGAGTCCATCCAGCCGATAAGTGCTACGAATCTGTGCGTTTAGTGCTGATGGAGCATCTATTCTGGAGATAAAAAATAATGCATCGCGTAAAAGACGTTCCGAGATACTTGATGAGCCCTGACTTAAACGACGTAGCTGTAAATTGATGCGGGCAAATAACTGCTTAACGAACAACTCGTTTGCAATTTGCGCATTCGCCACGCCATCGGCAAACCCTTGCAATACCCACCAGAAAGCCCTTACCTGATGATTTTTTTGCACAAGAGAAATATCAGCAATAACAGCCTGCATAATCGCCGCATTGGTACACTCAACGGTGCTATCGGCACTTTTTAAAAATGGCAAGAGGGCCATTTCAAAACGTTTGCGCAATGGGCTGTAGTCGACCGACTGGTCGATCACCTGATCGCTCAATTGTCCAAGCAACGGGCTCGCTCCGAAGCTGGTAGAACTCTCGATCATGTCGAACTGCGGACGAGTCGTCAAATCAGGGAAAAACAAGTCTGCAGGATGAATCCGATCAGCGCCGCGAATTTCTAGTAGTGCTTTGTAATAGGGGAACAATTTCACAGGCTGGTGCATCGCCCCAGCCAATAGTTCTTCCAGATATTCGATCAATGCCTGATAAGCAGATTGAATACTCTGCACGTTTTCAACGGTTAGCGCTGTCCGACCAATACATTGCTCAGTTTGCGCATATTCAAGTAGATTTTCAACGGCGTCAGTAATCACTGTGACACCGTCTATATCCACCATTTGCAACGCACCGTGCGCCTGATGCAAATATGTCTTGGCATATTGCAGCGCAGTAGTTTGATCGTACGGGGGCACAACGCCACCCACAACTGGTGTCTCAACAACGTCGGTTGCCGAAAGGTCATCACTTACCGCCAATGAGTACTGTAAAGCCTGGAGTGATTGTCCAAGTGCTACGCGAATTTCGCTCATCACCCAAGACAACGGGCCGGTATCTAATTGCATTGGTTGCATTGGCTGTATTTGTGACACTGTAGCGGGCCCGTGAAAATCTGTGCTCATGACTGCCTCATCAGTTCTAAGGAATCAATACGGTCATCCCACGGGTTGACCTGATTCAGGTGACTTGATCTTATTGAACGTAAAAAGTGTGAGTGATATTTTTTCAAATTTTGCAATTTAACATTCAGACTATAGAGACTAACTTTATCGCCAGTCTCTCAATTCCGTTACCAGGAAAGATAGCCACGCTGCAATCGAATCAATAAAGGTGTTGTTAGTTGGTGACGCGGAAGCGCGATACCGAACTTTTCAAATCTTCTGCAAGTTTAGACAACTCACGAATAGACGACGCAGTCTGACTAGTTCCTTCCCGTGTTTTTTCGGTCACCGTAAGAATATTCTGAATGTTGGAAGCGACACCATTTGCCGAGTTTGCCTGCTGCTCAGTTGCCAACGAAATATTTTGAATCAATTCGGCCAACAGGTTCGACACGCCACGAATGTCTGACAGTGCAGCGCCAGCGGCATCGGATAGCTTTGCTCCTTCGACCACGCCCTGTGTCGACTTTTCCATCGCGACCACGGCATCGTGCGTATCGGTTTGAATGGTGCGTACCAGCGCGCCAATCTGCTTGGTTGCCGCACCGGAGCGCTCTGCCAGGCGCTGGACTTCTTCAGCCACCACCGAAAAGCCACGACCCGCCTCACCAGCGGATGCAGCCTGAATCGCTGCATTCAATGCCAGCACATTGGTCTGCTCCGTAATATCAGCGATAAGCTCAGTGATTTCACCAATCTCTTGTGAAGATTCTCCAAGACGCTTAATCCGCTTTGAGGTTTCCTGAATCTGCTCACGAATTTCATTCATGCCGGTAATGGCGTTTTCAACGGCTTTTGAACCCTCTTCTGCCGCACTTACCGATTGCCGTGCCACATCAACGGACGCGCTCGCGGATTTGGATACATCCGTAATCTGTGTTGCCATTGCCAACACCGCTAGCGTAGCTTCCTTGATCTCGCGCGCCTGTGTTTGGGATGCCTCTAACAATTCGGTCGAAATGCTTTGCGCCTGATCTGACGCTGTCGTTACTTGTCGTGCAGTCGCGGTGACACGACCAACCAGTCCGCGCAACTCTTCAACTGTGTAGTTCACGGAATCCGCAATAGCCCCGGTTATGTCTTCAGAGACTGTCGCTTGCACCGTCAAATCACCGTCCGCTACCTCTTGCAACTCGTTCATTAAACGTAAAATAGCTGCCTGATTCTGGTCGTTCAAGTTGCTGGTATCCAGTTCATGCTGAATAGCCATTAAGCGCTGATCTTCGGCTTCAAGTCGACGCATGTCTGCGTCGTGCGTTCGACGGTGTCCGTCCTGTAATTGGACCCACGCGATTCCGGCCGCAGCCAATAGGGCGAGCAACGCCGATGCCAGCATCAGCCAAAATGGAAGGCTAAGTTCATCCTGTGCATTACGATAACTATCTTGCAAGGTACTCAGGCGCTGCTTTAACAGTTCGTTTTCGGTAAAGATCAATTCTTCGGATTGCTTAGTCGATACAAAGTTCTGTATGTTCGCCAAAATAGCGGTGACGGCGACCTGGTATTCAGCAAAGCTGTTTTCTAACTCAGCTAATTTTTGGCGCTCTTCTTCATTTTTGGAAGCGGGCAAACGCAATATGGCGCTACCATTCAAAAACCCACTAACGATGTCGCGAAAGGTGTTGGTATCCTTGCCAAGCAAAAATGCAGTTTCAGGATTAACCCCCTGAGAAGTCAGAAATTCATTGGCGCTGCGCCCTAGACGCTGCGTCAGCATTACCAGTTGTGAGGCTGCGGAAATTTCGCGCGGTGTTGCTCTGCCTTCCGTCTTCATCGCGGCAATTTGCTCCGACAAATCCAGCAATACAGGCGAAATCCCGTTTAGCTTTTGTAAGATTACGCCAAAGCCTGACAATTCTTTTTGGTGCTTTAAGATAGTCTCAGCTGCCTTATCGGTGTTCAACCAAACTTTCTCCACATCCGCGGCTGCAGAAGCCATTCGTGGGCTCGGCGCAGGAATTTCGCTTCCTTTGTACACCCCACCGGTAGTCAGTAAAACCAAATCTTGATTAAGTTCTTTGCGGCTATCGGACAACTGCTTAAACGCTTCTGTATTACCCTGAATAGCATTCGGCGTCGCTTTACCAATCCGCTGGGAATGCATCAACGCATCGCCTGCAATTTGGGTCTGCGTCGCAATTAGCGTGTCACTTCTGGTACTCAACCACAGGAAGACAATCGTCAGCACGAGGCCGGCACCCATTATGGCCAATAGGGTACGAACTTGCTGCTGTTGCGGCAACTTGCCGATCAGTGGTAATGGCTTGTCTTGATACGATCTGAAGGGCTGACTTGCTGCACCAGATGCACCAGATGACTCCACTGAACTAGTTGCGTCTATAAATTCCGATGATGGAAATACTGCCGAGGCGTTGAGCGATGATGCTTCATGGCCCCGCATCATCAGGGGTGCCTGGCTTTTGTTCGACGTTGCGCCATGCTCGCCGACTGCGGCAAGCGATGCTATCCCTGCGGGTCCCGACTCTTGTCGAAAAAAATTGCCGCCATTAATCTGTTCTTCTTTCGCCGTCTTGAATAGGAACGGTAGTTTAAATGCCATTGCTGAATCTCCTAATTGCCAATTCGATGCTGCCCGATGTCACCACTATTACGTCAACTGCTGACGTCGATAAACTGGCCTCTATTTCCCTGATTTCATCTACCAATGTGTAAAAATCGTGGGCTACTTAGTACCTGCGTCAATTTGAGTTCAGTCCAGAGCTGCGACTCACTATCCAAATACTGTGCGGCACTTGCCTTCACACTATTAACTGGATCAGCCCTACCGGCGGCTTCAACTCCAATCCCGTCGACATCCTGGGAAATCGGTTGCAAGACCATTTCATCGATATTGCGTAAGCCGAGAACTCGACTTACCAATAAACCGCTGTTAAATGCTAGTGCATTGGCAAATGCGACAATCCTCGTATCTTTGTCGATGACCGTGATGGCCTGCCCTTGATAGCGTGCAAAATCGATAACGCTTATTAAGGTACCGCGGATATTTGTCAGACCGAGATACCAATCCTGCGTCAACGGTACTTTGGTGATGCGGTCAACAGCGACAATTTCACCCGCTTCTTCCAGGCTAAGTAGCCAGCGTTGTTGCCCGATTAATAAACCTAATTGGTTATGGTGGACCTTGACACCGCTGCGTGCAGCTTCCATCCGTTCGAGTAAATGCGATTGAAATTCACGTAGACGACTACGCCGCGCATCCGCGTCAGTGCCGAATTTGCGCGGAGGAGGGACAGCCAAATACGGTATATGCGGATCAGCTTCTGATTGGCTCATTGAATAGCGCCTGGAATTAGCCGAGTGCTGCGATTTTAGCCAGCAACTCCTGCGGATTAATCGGCTTCACCAGATAATCACGCGCACCTTGGCGCAAGCCCCAAATCCGATCTGTCTCCAGGCCCTTACTGCTACAGATGATGATGGGAATATCTTGCAACTCCGGATCGCGTGAAATGGAACGTGTGACCTGAAATCCGTTTTGACCGGGCATCACAATATCCATCAAAATCAAGTCCGGTTTGTCGGCCTTGATTTTGCTGATAACGCCGTCGCCACTCTCAGAGGTCGAGACGGAGTAACCGCCTCTTGCCAGAATATCTGTCAAAAAATAACGCTCTGTAGGAGAGTCGTCAACAACCAAAACCTTTTGAATGGCCATGCTCAACCTTTACTTCAATTATGTCGGAATAGGTACCAGCGCTGTTTCAGCTGGCATAACAGGGGACGTCGTAGAAGCGAATGCCTGATTCGCTTCCTGAAGATGCTGTGTGTAGTGGTGGACAGTCTTTAGCAGACTATCTTTGGTGAAAGGCTTGGTCAGATACTCGTCGGCACCCACCATCGCGCCTCTGGCACGATCGAATAAGCCGTCTTTTGAAGACAACATCACCACTGGCGTTGCATGAAATCTGGCACTCTTTTTGATAAGCGCACAGGTTTGATACCCATCCAGTCGGGGCATCAAAATATCACAAAAAATAAGGGCGGGCTTATGGTCGTTAATTTTGGCAAGGGCATCAAAACCATCCTCTGCGAGGATCACTTGATAACCCGCCAAATTTAAAAAAATCTCGGCGGAACGACGAATAGTGCTGCTATCGTCAATCACCATAACCTTCAGGCTTGCGATGCCAATGGGTTGTGTCATGAAGTTTTTGTCCAGATCAATTTGATTTACCAAATCACTGTAACAAAGTTCAAGAAACTTTAGAACAACATTTCGACGCACCGCCAAATTTGACGGTTTTTTTTGAGTTTACTACAGAAAAATCTGTCACTTTTGATCATTGAGTTGCGATTAATCTGCTATTTACACAGATTAATTACGCGGTTTAATCTGCATGACATTTCATTCAGATGGGATCAAATTGCAACTAACAACTAAATTGCTAAAATTACATTGCTACCATTTCAAAATCTTCCTTTCGCGCACCACATTCCGGACAAGTCCAGTTCATAGGCACGTCATCCCACAGCGTTCCGGCAGCGATTCCCTCTTCCGGCAATCCCTGCTCTTCGTCGTAAATCCAGCCGCAAATCAGACACATCCAGGTTTTATATGCTGGTTTTGACGCTTCGTTCGATGTTTCGTTGGTATTGCTCACGGCGGAAACCCTTCAATCAAGTAAAATGTAAAGTCGGATATCTTAATCTAACAGCCGTGCAAAACCAAACTTCTCCTCTTATATTGACATTCGGTGTTGCTGATCCAGTCGGCGCCGCTGGAATTCAGGCAGATCTTGCCACATTTTCTTCCATGGGTTGCCATGGATTATCGGTTATTACCTCGATTTTAATCGGTGACACTGCACGTATCGAAGATACGCAGCAGATTGACGCCGATTGGGTCGCTGATCAAGCCCGCGTTTTACTCGAAGATATGCCGGTGGCCGCCTTTAAGGTTGGCGCAATCGGCAGTATTGAAAGTGTCTCCGTGATCGCAGAGATCGTCTCCGATTACCCTGACATTCCTTTAATTCTCGATCCGTTCCTGACGGCGATGCCTGATCAAGGTCAGGATAGCGAAGATCTTCTGACCGCGATGCGCGAACTATTGATCCCGCAAAGCACGGTAATGGTCTTGTCGGCCGTCGAATTATCGCGACTAGCCGAAACCTGGCGCGAACCGTCGACACAGGATCTATCGACTGTCGATGCAATGCACATCATCGAACTGGGATGCGAATACCTGTTCGTCACCGGAACACCCGGGACAGCAGCAGAAATCAGCAATACGCTGTTTAACGATACCGGGATACTGCGGCAAGATAGCTGGCCGCGCGTCTCTGGCTCGTTTAGCGGTGCTGGCACTACGCTCTCCGCTGCCATTGCTGCAATGCTGGCAAACGGGCTTGATGTTCCCGAAGCGGTCTCCGAAGCACAAGAGTTCACCCTCGCTGCGGTCATGGCCGGCCAACGACTCGGTATGGGAAAATTGGTCCCCGACCGTTTTTTCTGGGCCCGAGAAGATGTTTTGGATGGACTTGCGGAAGAGGAAAGCCAACAAAGCGACGAGAAAGAACAAAATCCACCAATAGTCTCTTGATGTAGTTGGGCTGCATTGCCTGACTGTTCATTTTTTTGCCCTTAATATGAAGGGCGCGCACCCTATTCTAATGATCCTTACGACATGACATCCAATAACGATACGCTATTTTCCCGTGCGCAATTAACGACTCCTGGCGGTGTTAATTCGCCAGTGCGCGCTTTTCGCTCGGTAGGCGGGACACCACGTTTTATCACGCGTGCTGAAGGACCTTATTTCTGGGATGCGGATGATCGTCGCTACATTGATTACATTGGGTCGTGGGGTCCCGCGATCGTTGGTCACGCTCATCCAACCGTGGTTAAAGCAGTTCAGGACGCCGCCGCCCGCGGACTAAGCTTTGGAGCGCCAACCGAAGGCGAAATCCTGATTGCCGAAGAAATCTGCAAACTGATGCCATCAATTGAGCAACTGCGTCTGGTTTCGAGCGGCACAGAAGCCACCATGAGCGCCCTGCGCCTGGCACGCGGTGCCACCGGACGCGACAAAATCGTCAAGTTTGAAGGTTGCTATCACGGTCATGCTGACTCGTTACTGGTTAAAGCTGGTAGTGGTTTGCTAACCTTTGGCAACCCTACTTCGTCTGGCGTTCCAGCCGATTTCGTCAAGCACACACTGGTACTTGACTACAATAATGTTTCCCAGCTGGAAGAAGCGTTTGTAAACATGGGTGACGAAATCGCCTGTGTGATCGTCGAACCGGTTGCTGGCAACATGAATTTGATTCGCGCCACGCCGGAATTCTTACAAGCTATGCGTAGTTTGTGTACAAAATATGGTGCTGTGCTCATTTTTGATGAAGTCATGTGTGGCTTCCGCGTGGCACTTGGCGGTGCGCAAGCGTTGTATCAGGTTGTCCCGGATATTACCGCGCTCGGCAAAGTCATTGGTGGCGGCTTGCCGGTGGCCGCATTCGGCGGTCGCGCTGACCTGATGCAGCACATGGCACCACTCGGCGGCGTCTACCAAGCCGGTACACTATCCGGCAATCCAGTCGCAGTCGCAGCCGGCATGACGACACTGAAGTTGATTCAGGAGCCTGGTTTCTACCAACACCTCAGCGCGCAAACCCTGAGGCTGACACAAGGCCTGACTAAAGCTGCGGCTGACGCCGGAGTTGCTTTTTGTGCTGACGCTATCGGTGGCATGTTCGGTCTCTACTTCTCAGAAAAAGTACCGAATACTTTTGCTGAAATGATGGCTACCGATAAAGAGCAGTTCAACGTATTTTTCCATGCAATGCTGGATGCGGGCGTGTATTTGGCACCGTCTGCCTTTGAGGCTGGCTTCGTGTCCGCACAACATGATGATGCAGTGATAGAGGCGACGCTTGAGGCGGCGTGTGGGGCTTTTGCAAAGTTACGCGCAACCTCGTAAATTATCCGACTAGTCATCCAATACCGCTAAAGTGTGATGGACTAACAATAAAACCGCTGGTAAAGCACGTTGCTTTACCAGCGGTTTTATTTTTATAAAGCCAATATTTTATTGGCTGCTTACGGCAACTCGGCCGATCCCATGCGCCGCAAAATCAAACCAGTGCGCCTCGACAAATAAGCTGATCCGCGATTTTTGTCATAAAAACGCGGACGTGGCAGCATGACCGCCAACCGCGCAGCCTGACTAGCACCAAGATTAGCCGCTGATGAACGGTAATAATGTTGGGCTGCTGCTTCAGCGCCGTAGACGCCGCTTCCCCATTCCACAACGTTCAGATAGATCTCGTAAATCCGCTCTTTATCCATGAGAAATTCAAGCATGTACGTGATAACGAATTCCTGACCTTTGCGAATATAACTGCGCTCCCCCGATAAAAAGAGATTTTTGGCTAATTGCTGGGTGATGGTTGAACCACCAAGCATGATTTTGCCTTTTTTATTATTTCGCGCGTACGCTTTTTCCAGTGCATCCCAGTCAATTCCTTCATGCTCTGAAAAATTAGCATCTTCCGAAGCAATGATGGCACGCTTTAAGTTAGTCGAAATACGGTTATACGGTACCCATGTGTATTGCAACTGAACAGTCGGATTCGTTTCGCGCAGGACTGACAATTGATGTCGCATGAAGCTGGTGGAACTAGGGTTGTGATCGACCCACCACCAAATTTGAACGAAAAAATAAAGTTGCAACGCTAATATTGCGACAATGACAATCAGGAACAAACGCCACACCAGTTTACTGACAGATTTCATCATTATTTCCCGTCAGAATTAAAGCTGCGCACGCAATGCGGCAAACACGTCGCTAGTGTTCGGTCGGACGGAGCGCCAAACAAAAAACGACTCTGCCGCTTGCTCCACCAACATTCCTAAACCATCGCGCACCGTTGCACCATGGGCACTGGCAAACTGCATAAACACGGTAGCTTGTTTGCCATACATCATGTCATAGGCCAAGGTCTGCGGTCCAAAAACGTTTGCTGAGATTGGCGGCACGTCGGCTTGTAAACTGGCAGACGTCGCGTTGATGATCAAGTCAAACGGACCATGCACATCCGCAAACCCGCAAGCAATGATGGTATTTTCCTGAGGAAATTTTTGTGCAAACTGGTCCACTAATTCTTGCGCTTTAGCCACTGTCCGGTTAGCCAAAACCAGTTGCGCTGGACGCGCCAGCAATAGTGGCAATAGCGCCCCACGCGCCGCACCACCAGCTCCCAATAACAAGACGCGCTTTCCAGCGATTGGCGACCCTGCATTACGCACGATATCTGTCACCAAACCGATACCGTCGGTATTATCGCCAATTATCTGTTCATCTCTGAAAGCGAGGGTGTTGACTGCCCCTGCGGCTTCGGCGCGTGCGGTCAACGTTGTTGCCAATGCGTAGGCAGCAAGTTTAAATGGCACGGTAACATTCGCGCCTTTACCGCCTTGCAAGATAAATTCCCGTACCGCATTCGCAAAACCATCCAGCGGCGCAAGCAAGCGCGCATAGTCGATAGACTGTCCGGTTTCAGCAGCAAAACGCGCATGAATATCGGGGGACTTGCTATGCGCTATCGGATTGCCAATGACGACATAGCGATCTGGCATGGAAGAAGATTGCACGGAAGCTAATATTGCGTTTGATAAATCGCATGAGTTTGAAGCAGGTGCAGACATAATGTTGGCAATTTTTTATGTTATTTTTTGGAACACCACACATCGATGTTCTATCGATAAAGACTGATATTGAAAGCTTTATGAAAATTTTTTATTAATATTTATATTGATACAAACAAGACAAAGATCGCCGGATATGAAAAACCAATCTTATAGATTCACATTCACCCATACTTGCCCAAAAGAAGCGACGACAGCTTTGCTTAATGATTATCAACACTCCGCAATTTGGTCTCAAGTTGACCTTCGCGAGAAAAATCCAAGGTTACAATCACTTCCCACACTTCATCCGCAGTGCCAGAGCGCATATTATGCGGAAAACGGTTAAACGGCGCTGCTCTTTCGATTATTTTCAGCGCGGCGGCATCAAGGCCAGGAACGTTCGAACTTCTCTCCACTTCCAGGCCGCCGTCTTTTGTATAAATACTCCCGTCCTGAAAGATCGGGACCGACACTACTAATTTACCGTACAATTTTCTCCCATTTTTACGAGGAAAATTCAACGTTCCCAAGCGCTCCACTCTGTCCGCAAAAGCTTTGTAATACATCGCGTACCGCACGCCACGCGTACTGGGCGTTATCACAGTTTTCCGCGGCCGCTTGTTATAGTCTTCGATACTCTTGGCAATTTCGGCCTGTTCGCGACGCAGTGCTTTGGTATCCGGCGTAAGCTCATTACCATCCTCTGTCGGCACGGCATCTGTACGGCTATCCTGAGATGTCGTTTCCGGAACCGAAAACAATGCCGCGCTCTGCATCTGTGACAACATTTGCTGCTGCTTTTTCTCTAGCGCCGCGATCCGGTGATCGGCGGTGTTGAGGCTGTCGCCATCTTCTGTTTTCAGCATATCCGGTAACGGCGACTTGGCACGACCAGCGTCGGCGTTACCACCTCCATCCAGATTTGCTTGCGCCAACGCCTCCGCTTTCACCGGCGCACTCTGCGTTTTGGCGTTCACGAGAATCACTTCTAGTGCTGGATCAGTTGGCCTGACCTTAGCCGATGCTGGCAGCGTAAAGCGAACGGCCAGCAGCGCCCCGTGCACTAAAACCGAAATAGCGATGGCGATATATAAAACCAGATTTTGAGAAAATGGTTTCACGCGCAGCAAGATTGGGCGTCCGGTCGTCAAAAGCTTAAGGCTTCATGTCGGTTGAAGCAGCGCTGCCCGCAACCACATCTGCTTTGGCATCAGTTTCCGCATCGACACCATTGACCGCGACATCTGTAACTTCACGGTCATCAATACTATTGATATTACCGTCCTCCGCGGTTCCCTCACCCTCTTTTTCTATTCCCGAATGCTCGTTCGGCAAATCCATGGCCGCATTAAGTTCGTCCACCATTTCATCATCATCCGAGGCATCATTTGGATCGCCCTGTGCCGTGGTCGCGGGCGGCGTCAACACTTCCAGCAATCGTACCTCGATACTCAAATCGATTTCGTCCCAACGAATCAAATCAAGTTTTACCGACGCGCCCCGTGCAACTTGTGGCATACCAGGTAACTTGATTACTAAAGGTATATCAATCAGACGTAAAATTTCGTCCTTCAACACAACCGCTTCAACCTGCTTCACCTGTTCCTGGCCCAGCCAACGAAGACACCAATAGCGTTCCATCGTTGACTGAAAATCACCGTAACCCGCGTAGGTTGCATCGAAAGCCGAAACAATCGCGAACAAGTCTGCATCGCGCGGTTTGAATGGCGCCACCAGTGGCGCCGTGACGCCACTCTCAACGCACGCCAAAATCTGCCATTGATTCACAAGATCGGTATAACGACGCAACGGTGAAGTACTCCATGCATATTGGTCGACGCCCAATCCCTGATGAGGCGCGGCGTGGGTTACCATGCGCACCTGCATTTTTGTCGCCCAACCACCACTGCCGCCGCCCTGTGCACGATAAATTCCCGGCACACCGTGGTCGTTCATCAATTTTCCCCAAGTACTATTGGCAAAAATCATCAGTTCAGCAACGATTTTGTCGAGTGGTGCACCACGTTTGCGACGCGCAATCGTGACAACGTCGTCATCAACATAAAAATTGAAGTCAACGCGATTATTTTGTTCGGGACGGAGGCCGAAATTTTCTCGCTTCGCCATCCGACCTTGTTCGAGTACAGAAATCCATTGCCACAAAATGGCAATATCCGCTTTATGGGGATAGTCGCCTTCACCGCTCGCCAAGTTCTCTTCGGTCACCAGCATATCGAGCGTGTTGTGGCGTAAATTAGCGGAGATCGGCACCAATTCGGCTTTAGTTTCGGTGCTGATCAAGCGCCAGTCTTGCGGGTCCAGCGTTGCGTATAACGACAACGCCGGACAGTTCTTTCCCTCATCCAAGGAGAACGCTTCGACCAACGAATCGGGCAACATGGTTATTTTGTCGCCGGGCATGTAGACCGTTGACATGCGATGACGCGCGAGCGCATCGATGGCGTCATCACGTTTGATCGCCAGTCCGGGCGCGGCGATATGGATACCGATCCGTACATTACCATCCGGCAATGTCACAACTGAGAGCGCATCGTCGATTTCAGTGGTTGTTACGTCATCGATAGAAAATGCACGGACGTCAGCCAAAGGCAAGGTTGCCGCAGTCGTAATAGTTGGCACCGGAATTTCTGGAAACCCCACCCCTTTCGGGAAAAACTCAAACAGAAACTTGGAAAAATGCAGATCCTTTGGCGATGCAATACCGCCAACCGCCAGCATTAGACGCTGCGGTGTGGTTTGCAAGGAAACGCAAGCGGCATCAAGCGCCTTGTATTCAATACTGTTTTTATCTGGTTTAAATAACAGCTGCAGAGCCAACGGCTTCATTGCATCTGGCAACTGATTTGCGATCAATTGTTCGACATACTTAGCTTGTATCAGCGCTTGCTGTCGCTTTTTTTCGACGCCAGCCTGCGCGGCTTTAAGCGACGCTTCGGGTGCGGCCTTATAGCGCCCACGGCCCTTTTTATAAAAATATATCGGTGCCGAATGTAGGCAAATCAACAATCCGGCGGCTTCAGACGGTATTGGAGCGTGACCAAAATACTCGGCACCCAGCTCTGCAAAACCAAACTCTTCCTGACCGGCAACTTCCCATAGAAAATCAACATCAACTTCTTGTGCGATATGTTTTGCGTCATCGAGCAATTGTTGCGGCGTCGGGGCGCCAAACTGTATCAATACGTCTTTTGACTTAATTTTGCTGCGCTTTCCAGTAGGCAGTTCGACCTGATAAGCCTCGCCCTGCTGTGACAAAACAGACCCTGCTTTAAAGTCGCCGGACTCTTCAAAAAATAGATTCATTGATTACGATTCATTAATTACTTTAATTATGGATTCTGAATATTGCGGTGATAACTACTTTACTATTTGATACCGCCTACATTTAATAATAATTAGGACTGACAATTAGGACTGACGCAAGATGGCGCATTAGGTTTGCTATAACATCGGCACATCATCGACAGCACATAGTGACATGCTGCCGCACCCGTCTTGCGTAAATCCCGTATCTGTTTTCAATCGATAACGGCAAAGAACAACTTTTATCACTCTAAAAAAAGGTGATGATCAATAAAATAACGCCGTATTCATTAAACTAACCCGTTAAAACATTACGTAAAAATTTGATTTCCGGAAAAAACACTTCGGTCACCAGCATCACGCCGCCTTTACGACGAAACGTCGAACGCCGCGCAAATAGCGGAGTCGGCAGTGTTGCCAAACCAGTCGCCGCGCACATCCGACGGACCAAGGGATGACCACCATACAAACGGGCATATTGCAATTGTCCCCGCGCCACAAGAGGATCGCCAAACAGTGTGGTGCCTAATGAGCGCTCACCCAATGTGCCGAAAAAGGGCCACTCTGCAGTTGTCGCGCCCAATGACAAGACAGTATGACCTAACACCACAGGATGACCATCGCAGATTAGCAATACATCCCGCTCTTGCACCACTTGCCGCTGAGGCAACAAAATTGCAGCGCATTCGTCAGCAAGACACATTGCACGATGCTGATGCAAACGCTGCACTCGAAATTGCGTGCTGTTTGCCATTAACTTATAGGTCAGCGACGCGCGATCAATCAACCAGTCGCGCATCGACGCCGTTGGGTGAACACCATTTGGATGATCATGCCAATGCGCAAAACTCGGCGAGCGCGCCATCAGCGATCACTCGGCAAAGGAGGAACGTCTACTCCGCAAAACGTCAGTATGGCATCGGCATAATCCGCAAAGTCGCTGAGACCGTGATCACCTCCATTGATAATCAATTGCTTCGTCAATGGATAGTGATCAACCATTTCGTGCCAATCGAGAACCTCGTCGCCGGTGGCTGCAACAAGGAAATAGCGTGACGGCAGCGTAATTTTCGCCGAAACAAGCACTTCAAGTTCAGCAATATATTCGCGCTTGAATTCAAAAGGTGCGTCAGAGTGATACTGCGTATGCATACCCACATATTTTTCCAGATCGCGCGGCGGCTTTACCGCAGGATTGAGCAATACCGCCCGACAACCGGTCTGTTCGGCCAGCCACGTTGCATAAAAACCGCCAAGTGAAGAACCGATTACCGTCAGATCGCCTGGGTTGACGTGCGCGATACAAGCCTGCGCGAGTTGGATCGCAGCCTGCGGTGAGGCTGGTAATTGCGGACAGATATACTTGTCTTGCAGTCCTAAACTTTGTAGTCGCTCAGCCAGAAAACGCGCCTTAAATGACGAGGGCGATGAGCGAAAGCCGTGCAAGTAAAGGATCATGATCGCGCTGGAATGATCACTGACGCCGTGGCCGATGCATTGCCAGAATGTGGCGCTGACTCTGGCAAAGAGTGTGTACCCGGATTTGCCAACGCATCCAGGATTTTTTGATGAACACCGCCAAATCCGCCATTGCTCATCACCAATATCTGATCGCCCGGGTGTGCGGCCTGCGCAACCGCGCCGATCAATCGATCCAGCACGTCGAAAGCTTGCGCCTTATTGCCTAACGGAGCCAAGGCCTGACCGAGATCCCATCCGAGCGCTTCTTTGCCATCACCTTTGGCGCCATAACCAAACACCAGATCGGCATCAATCAAACTTTCAGGCAAAGTCTCTTTCATCGCCCCAAGTTTCATCGTATTGGAACGCGGCTCCAATACAGCCAAAATGCGGGCATTACCGATTTTTTTACGTAAACCTGCAATGGTGGTGGTAATCGCCGTCGGGTGATGCGCAAAATCGTCATACACAGCAATCTGATTGACGATGCCGCGCAATTCCATCCGGCGCTTCACGTTCTCAAACCGTCCGAGTGCCTTGATAGCCTGAACGGTTGGTACGCCAACATGGCGCGCTGCAGCAATCGCCGCGATCGCATTCATGCGGTTATGCTCGCCAGTCAGCGACCACACCACGGTTCCTTGGTGATCGCCGTTGAAAATCACGTCAAAGTTGCCATCCGTATGAGTGGTCAAGGACCAGCCCAGCTGCGTCGGGTTATGTTGGGCGGCTTGTGAGTCAATCCCGAATAACTCTTGCTCGCTCCAACAGCCACGCGTCAATACGCGCTGCAAAGCGGGTTCGCGCGCGTTGACAACTAATCGACCTATTCCAGGCACGGTGCGCACCAAGTGGTGAAACTGCGTCTCTATCGCGGCAAGATCGGGGAAAATGTCGGCATGATCGTATTCGAGATTATTCAGAATTGCAGTCTTTGCGTGGTAATGCACGAACTTACTACGCTTATCGAAGAAAGCCGTATCGTATTCATCTGCTTCGATCACAAAAAAAGGAGACGCAGACGTCTCGATCCCGTTACCCGATAATCGCGCCGAAATACCAAAATTCATCGGCACGCCACCAATCAAAAAGCCCGGATTGTAACCAGCATCTTCCAATATCCACGCGAGCATTGCCGAGGTGGTGGTTTTGCCATGCGTACCGGCAACGGCCAGTACCCATTTGTCGGCCAGGATGTGCTCACCGATCCATTGGGGGCCAGAAGTGTAAGGTAAACCGCGATTAAGAATCTCTTCCATTAAAGGATTGCCACGGGAGACGACGTTGCCTATCACGAACAAATCCGGTGTCAGTGCGGTCTGCTCGGCCCCAAAGCCCTGAATTAACTGTATCCCTTGCGCTTCGAGTTGCGTACTCATTGGGGGATAGACGTTCGCATCGCAGCCTGTGACTTTATGTCCGGCTTGTTTTGCGAGAACGGCCAAACCGCCCATAAAGGTGCCACAAATACCCAGGATATGGATGTGCATTCTAAAGTGTCAACATTCGTAAAAGAAGAATAGTGAATTTTACCTGACACGCCAGCGCCGCCGCTAAAAGTCGAACGCGTATTTATCAATTATGCTTAAGTGACGCTTGTTTACACCGCTATTTCTTGGCGACCGCAAATGAGGTCTAGCAAGAAATCAGTAGCGAATAACATTATGATGATTGCTATGGCTTACAAAAAATCCTCTGAATTTAATCCATCGCATCAACTAAGATCAGAAATTGCCGTCGCCGCGGCACGTTTGATTGCAGAGGATGGGGCAGATTACGCTAGCGCCAAGCGAAAAGCCGCGCAACAGTTACTGGGCAATAGGCGAATTGATAGTGATTTCATACCAAATAATAGTCAGATAGAAGAGGAAGTGCGTTCATATAATGCATTGTTCTTGGCTGAGACCCAGCCCGTCAGGCTATTGCATTTAAGAAAAATTGCGATTGAGGTAATGTCTGAACTTTCGGCCTTTTGCCCTTATTTGACCGGGGCAGTGTGCAATGGCACCGCTGGCGAACACTCTGATATCCATTTACAGTTATTCGTTGATAGTCCTAAAGATGTGGAAATTTACCTGCTTAATAAAAATGTGCAATTCACTGTGTCCGACCTGGAGAGCGATAACCAGACCGAAAAACGCCATCGCCATCATACGGGTAACGATCCAGCTGAAATTCTTCATTTTGCCTATAAAAACGAGAGTATACACTTAGCGCTATATGAAAGTAACGCCTTACGCGGTAGTATCAGGCCGAGCCGAACACACTTATCGCGCAGCGACCGACTGGATCTGGTTGCAGCACGCTTGTTGCTTGAACAACAAATTGGCATTACTACAGAGCAAGTAAGAGCCACACTTTCAAAGACAAACGATACCGAATGAAAAAAAAATTGTTCCTATATATACCGATTGCGATCCTATTTTGCGCTATCGGCGTCTATTTCAATCTTCAACGACTGACACCATCTCCTCCTCAAGCGCCGGCTGTTGCTAATCTATTCGCTCAATCGATGGCAGACACTAGCGGTAAGCAAACGCCGTTATCCCAATGGAAAGGGAAACCGCTCATAGTGAATTTTTGGGCGACCTGGTGCGGCCCTTGCGTCGAAGAAATGCCAGAATTGAATGCATTACGCACTGAACTTGTTAAAAAAGATATTCATGTGATTGGCGTCGGTATTGACTCACAAGAGGCGATCGCTAAGTTTGCTGAGAAATATAAAATTACCTATCCTTTATATGTTGCAGGAACAGACGGCACATCTCTCTTGCGACAATTTGGTAATGCCGCTGGCGGATTGCCATTTACCGTATTGATCGGCGCTGACGGGCAGGTAAAAAAGACTTACCTTGGAAGCATTAAATTTGATGAATTACGCAAAGATTTGTCATTATTGCAGCACTAAATAGTTGATTATTAGCAATTAAAATAACTATCGTCTGCGCTGAGATAATTGGGATTTATGGACGCGAAAAAATAAACCCAATCGAACCATAACAAAATTCCGCTTGCCAGTTAAAGTCATTTAACGGCAAAATGCGCCCAACGTCGTCAAACGAAGCACGATCTCCATGGCAAAAAATTTACTTCTCCTCAATGGTCCTAACCTGAATTTGTTGGGCACGCGTGAGCCAGAAGTCTACGGATCAACTACGCTAGCAGATATTGTGCTCGCAGCGCAGGCTCAAGCAGCCGATGCTGGTGTTCGCCTGGCGCATTTTCAGAGCAACCACGAAGGTGCGCTGATTGATCGTATCCATGCCGCAAAAGCTGAAGGGGTAGATGCTATTGTTATCAACCCCGGTGGACTGACACACACCAGTGTTGCATTGAGAGATGCATTATCTGGCGTGGCAATACGCTTTGTGGAAATGCATATTTCCAATATTCACCAACGAGAAGAGTTTAGGCATCACTCTTATCTATCAGGCATTGCCGTTGGCGTCATCTGCGGGTTGGGCGTAGAGGGTTATCGCATCGCGATTTCGTTCGCAATCGATCAACTTTAGGCTTACAAACATTAATTCGTACCAAACGGATGGTTCTGCCTACTAAAAAACAAGAATGGCAGTAATTCATTCGTTAACACTTTTTATTCTTAAAACATACACTGAAGGATTGCATTATGGATTTGAGAAAACTTAAAACGTTAATCGACCTAGTCGCTGAATCGGATATCGAAGAGCTGGAAGTCACCGAGGGTGAAAGCAAAGTACGTATTGTTAAGTCATCGCACAATCAGGTCGTGATGATGCAACCGCAAGTTGCTCAACAACCGTACCAGGCGCAAATGGCGGCACCAGTCAGCGCGCCAGCGGTAGAAGTCCCTGCGGTCCCAGAAGGTCACATCGTCAAATCACCTATGGTCGGCACGTTTTATCGTTCGTCAGCTCCAGGCGCGGGAGTATTTGTAGAGGTCGGCTCGGAAATCAAGGAAGGCGAAACGTTGTGCATCATTGAAGCGATGAAGCTGCTGAATGAAATCGAAGCCGACGTTTCTGGTGTGGTGAAAAAAATTCTGGTGGAAAATGGCCAACCGGTAGAATTCGGTCAACCTTTGTTTATCATCGGTTAAGTTCGCGCCAACGGAGAGTTTATTCGGGAGAACCGAATAAACTTGCGGACGGCATTGAGCATGATACCGGCGTATTTATGTAGACAGCGGCTCTTCTCAGAAGTGTCGTCGTACGCCTTTCACGCATCTGCCGCCCGAACGCTTGATATCGTTCGAATTAACGCTTAAATACTAGCCACGGAATACCATTTACTATGTTTGAAAAAATTCTCATCGCCAATCGCGGCGAAATTGCTTTGCGAATCCAGCGCGCATGCCGCGAAATGGGCATCAAAACCGTGGTGGTCCACTCAGAAGCTGACCGCGACGCCAAATATGTGAAGTTGGCAGATGAATCAGTTTGTATCGGCCCCGCACCCTCAAGTCTTAGTTATCTAAATATGCCAGCGATTATTAGCGCGGCAGAAGTAACTGATGCTGAAGCAATTCATCCCGGCTACGGTTTCCTATCCGAAAATGCCGATTTTGCTGAACGTGTTGAACAATCCGGTTTTGTCTTTATTGGACCGCGGCCAGCAAATATCCGCTTGATGGGCGATAAAGTCTCCGCCAAACAAGCAATGATCCGTGCTGGCGTGCCATGCGTTCCAGGTTCAGAAGGCGCACTGCCAGACGATCCGAAAGAAGTAATTAAGATTGCTCGTAAAGTCGGTTATCCGGTCATTATTAAAGCATCAGGCGGTGGTGGCGGACGCGGTATGCGTGTTGTCCATACGGAAGCAGCATTGGCTAATGCCGTCACGATGACAAAAACTGAAGCTGGCGCAGCTTTCGGCAATCCAGAAGTCTATATGGAAAAATATCTGGAAAATCCGCGTCACGTGGAAATTCAGATTTTGGCCGATCAGTATAAGAATGCCATTTGGCTCGGTGAGCGCGACTGCTCCATGCAACGCCGCCACCAAAAAGTGATTGAAGAAGCACCAGCACCGGGCATCCCGCGCAAAGTCGTTGAAAAAATTGGCGATCGTTGTGCCGAAGCCTGTCGCAAGATGGATTATCGCGGCGCTGGGACGTTTGAATTTTTGTATGAAAACGGTGAGTTCTATTTCATCGAAATGAATACACGCGTCCAGGTTGAACATCCGATCACCGAAATGATTACCGGTGTTGACATCGTTCAAGAGCAAATTCATATCGCTGCAGGCGAAAAATTGCGGTATCGCCAACGCGATATTCATCTGACCGGTCATTCGATAGAATGTCGCATCAACGCCGAAGATGCGTTCAAGTTCACGCCATCGCCGGGTAAAATCCTCACGTGGCATGTCCCGGGCGGCCCTGGAATTCGGGTTGACTCGCATGCATACGCTGGCTATTACGTACCGCCACACTATGATTCAATGATCGGCAAGGTGATCTCATACGGCACTACCCGCGAACAAGCGATCAAGCGCATGCAAATTGCGCTCTCCGAGATGGTAGTCGAAGGTATTAGCACCAATATTCCACTGCATCGTGAGTTAATGATCGATGCGCGCTTTATTGAAGGCGGTACCAACATCCACTATCTGGAACATAAACTGGCCGAAAGACCGGATTTACCTAAACCTGAAAAGAAGTAAGGCTGCACATGAGCTGGACCGAAATTGTTATAGAAGTAGCGCGCAGTCACGCTGAAGCGTTGTCAGACGCATTGATGGAAGCTGGCGCATTATCGGTCTCAGTGGAAGACGCGGACGAAGGCACGGCAGCCGAACAACCTTTGTTCGGCGAACCGGGCATGGAACCGGAAGAAGCAGCATGGGAGCGGAGCCGTGTTGTCGCGTTGAGTGACGTCGACGTTGATCATGACGCCATTGTCACCGCCGCCGCATTAGCGTGCGGCTTGCAATCAGCACCGGAATACACGTTGCGCTCGGTTGGCGAGCAAGACTGGGTACGGTTAACGCAGTCACAGTTTGCTCCCATTCATATCGGTAAAAATATTTGGGTCGTGCCAAGCTGGCACGATGCGCCTGACGCAAATGGACTGATCCTGGAACTGGATCCCGGCCTCGCATTCGGCACCGGCAGCCATCCGACCACACGTTTGTGCATGGAGTGGCTAGAAACCCATCTTGGCGAACAAAAGGTGGAGTCTGTACTCGATTACGGATGCGGCTCAGGTATTTTGGCGATGGTAGCTAAAAAACTCGGCGCAGCGAGCGTCATTGGGGTGGACATTGATCCCCAGGCGATCGTGTCCGCGAGCGACAATAGCGCCCGTAATCACTGTGATATTAATTATTATTTGCCAGATGATTTCGTGAAACGCGCAGGACAAGAGACATTCGACATCGTCGTGGCAAACATTTTGTCAGGTCCGTTACAGCTGATGTCTGCGATGTTGTGCGCGCGCATTGCACTTGGCGGCAGCCTCACGTTGTCAGGCGTTTTAGCAGAGCAAGCACAGGACGTCATTGCGGCTTATGCACCGTGGATAGAGCTGACGGTCTGGCGCGAGCAGGATGGCTGGGTTGCATTGTCGGGCACTTTACCGACAGTGTCAGCTGGATTACCTAGGTAATTATGGCGCTGGCGACGCGATGCCCCCATTGTCAGACCACCTTTCGGGTCGCTAATGATCAATTGAAATTGCGCGCAGGGTTGGTCCGATGCGGCTCCTGCCGTGAAGTGTTCAATGGCATCGAACACTTGGTAAGGCCAGACCATTCAGCGCCGACCGAAATCCCTATAAGCCTAACAGCTAAAGACCATAGCGATCCGTCTCAAACGACGCCTGCATTTCAGGCCTCAACAGCTTTTCCAGATCGCACCACATTTTCAGCACCTGCGCCAATTGCTCCAGAAATAGTACTGACAAAAACCTCTTCCACTGCCATCGCCAACAGTAAGTGGTTTGGGCCGCTGGAACGTCGTCCAGTTTATTTACCTGATTCAGCACAACCGCCGTCGTCGACTTCTGAATATCTGTCCTCGGCGCTTTCGTCAACGCTATACTCTCCGCCAACTAAACCTCTCGCATTCACAGAGGGCGTGGAAGGCCATCCGTTTGAGCCAACGTTTGCGCCATCTTCAGATCAGGACGTTAAGCCAACCGAAGTAGAAGCGCCAGGCGAAGCGACCCCACAAGTTGGGGTTGACGTTCAGCATACAACTTCTGCGACTAGCAGCATAAAATTACCAGATGTGTGGCATCGTCTTCAGACCAACGAACCAGATCTAAGTGGAATAAATAGTCCGGTCGACGAGGAAGACCCGTTGCAGCGGATGACCTTATTTCAGGTAGCCTCTGGCAATTCGCCTCATGCTGAAAACGTATTCTTGCCGGACGGCACAGATACTGCTGAAGATGAAGAGCTTGATCGACTGATTGACGAGCTGCAAAATAGGCACTGGAATGGAAAAAAGAAGAATCCGCCAGAGCCAACCATTGAGAGTGGCGTAGACGTTACTTTCAAGGGCCGCAGCAATGAAACCAGTCAAGAAAACCCGCGCCAGGCCGACCAAGGCATGCACGATGTCCTAGCAGAACCGCGATTTATGCAGCAAGCAAAACGCAAACAGCGTGTCGGCGGCGTGGTTCGGACCTTCATGTGGATCGCTAGTGTGATCCTGACCGTTGGCTTGATTGGACAAACGGGTTATCGCTATCGGGATCAACTCGCGGCAAGTGTCCCCATGCTCAAACCATTACTGCAGAGCGCATGCGGCAAATTTGGATGCCAGATAAACTTACCAACCAGCATCGACGATATATCGATCGAATCTAATGAACTGCAATTAATCGCGCCTGCGCGTAATCTGTTTGCCTTAACATTGCTGATGCGTAATCGCAGCAGCACGGCGCAAGCTTGGCCAACAGTCGAACTGACATTGAATGACGCTAGCGAAAAAGCGATAGCGCGACGTGTCTTTGCGCCAAGCGACTATCTAACGACCGTGGCGGATACAGCAGATGGATTCCGCCGTAACACCGAACATCCCGTCAAATTGACGTTTGAACTGTTACAGTTAAAGCCATCCGGATATCGGGTTTACCTCTTTTACCCATAGTTTCTGCGCGTCAACTACCAAATTTTAAAGTGGGTATTCTGATCTATTTTCGGCATTATTGCTAAACTGATTACCGAACTGATTTACAACCACATTCCAACCGATTTCTCCTTATTCTGAAAACCACCTATGACATCCCTCATCTCCGGTTCATTAGCTTACGACGTCATCATGCAATATCCGGGCCGCTTTGCGGATGCCCTTCTGCCGGATCAATTGCATAAAATAAACGTGTCCTTTTTAGTACCCACCATGCGCCGGGATTTCGGCGGGTGCGCTGGCAATATTGCTTACAATTTAAAATTGCTGGGTGGCGAACCATTGATCATGGCGACCGTTGGCAATGATGCGGCCCCCTATCTGGAACGGTTGAAACAGTTGGATATTTCATGTGCCGGCATTCGCACCATCGACTCCATCTACACCGCACAATGCTTTATCACCACGGATGCAAATAACAACCAGATTACCGCTTTCCACCCAGGCGCAATGACGCACTCACACGAAGTGACCATGGCTGATTTAAGCACGCGTAGCGCTATCAAATACGCCATCGTCGCACCGGATGGTCGTGACGGGATGCTGCAACATGCTGAGCATGCGGTATCACATGGCATTCCGCTGATCTTTGATCCAGGCCAAGGTATGCCCATGTTTGACGGCGCGGAGTTGCGGCGTTTTATTGATTGGGCAACCTACATTGCGGTCAATGATTACGAGGCTGAATTACTGACTTCACGGACAGGTCTGTCGCTGTCACAAATTGCTGATCAAGTAACTGCGCTGGTGGTGACACGTGGCGAGTTAGGAGCGGATGTCTTTACCGGTGGCAACAAAGTCACGATTCCTTGCGTGGAGGCTGAACGCTTGCTAGATCCGACCGGATGCGGCGATGCTTTCCGCGCCGGAATATTATACGGACTTACAACGGGTATGGACTGGCCTACGATTACGCGACTGTCCAATTTAATGGGTAGTATAAAAATCGCGGAGCAAGGACCGCAAAATCATGCTCCAACTCGCGCAGAAATCGATGATCGTTTTCAAAAGGCATTTGGTTACCAATTGTAAAATGATAATCAAAGTTTAACCGGAAATCATGAGGGCGCTCATAACCCGAAGCTAAATTGCGCTTAAATAGCTACTATTTAAGCGAAGATCAGAATATTTCGCCCCTTATCGTGGTTCATTGCATTTTTTTCATTGTTAAGATCAATAAAAGCCGCTTATGAACTTCACCTGTCGTTCCGCGTCCAATATTGCATCACGACAAGGAAGCAGGGATCATGAAAAAAATTCTTTTATTAGGCGCCGTGGGCGCAATGCTGCTACTCGCTGGCTGTGTTGCCGTCCCTTATGACGGTTATGGAAACTCCGGCTACGGTTATGGCGGTGGCTATACGCCTTATGGTGCGGTAGATGGCGCCTATGTCGGCGGGGGCCCCGTTTACGCAGCACCAGCAGTATCGTTAGGGTTCGGATACTCTAACTTTGGGTACAGCCCGTATCGCTGGGGTAACGGTTGGCATGGTGGTCGCGGCGGCGGATGGGGTCACGGCGGGCGCGGTGGAGGTGGACGTGGCGGAGGCGGTCATTGGGGCGGCGGACGCTAAGAGTCTCCGCAGCAATCAAAATCCAGTCGACAAAGCAACGTTAAGGCCGCATGATAACCAATACTTTTAATGGTTATCTCTAAAGGAATTGACATGAGACGATGGATTGCCGCACTAGCTGGACTTGTGGTGAGCGCGACTGTAATCGTGTCTGCGCTGGCAGCACTGAAAGTTGGCGAAAAAGCGCCCAACTTCACCACCGATGCATCTTTGGGTGGCAAGGTCTTTACTTATTCTTTAGCCAATGAGCTGAAAAAGGGGCCGGTCGTATTGTATTTTTATCCCGCGGCATTCACTAAAGGCTGCACGATTGAAGCCCACTTGTTTGCTGATGCAACCGATAAATACAAGGCTCTCGGCGCGACTGTAATCGGTGTTTCCAACGACAATATTGACACACTCAATAAATTTTCTCTCAGCGAATGTCGTAGTAAATTTGCTGTTGCAGCCGATACTACCCAAAGCATCATGAAGTCATACGACTCAGTTCTGCTATCCAAGACCAGTTATGCCGATCGCGTATCTTATGTTATTGCCCCGAATGGCAATATTATTTACGAATACAGCAGCTTGAGCCCTGAAAAGCACGTTGAAAATACAATGCAGGCATTGCAGCAATGGGTCACGAACAATAAAAAATAATTTAACGTTGAGTATTGTTGCTAAAGCATACAAAAAAGCGCGCTTACGATGAGTAAGCGCGCTTTTATATTTCTAGCTTCCAAATCTGCATAAAGGTAATAGCTTCAGGTGTGGCTATCGACAGTCGTAAATTGACAATAATCTTGCTTCTCATGCCAATTATTACTGTTGACATCCTGCTGTCGCGCCACCTTGAGCGGTTAGCTTTTTAGCTAGCCACCGCTTTTTGTCTGTGCGCATCAAGATTAGGTAGAAAAGCCGCGAATAACCCAATCAAAGGGAGGAACGAACACACCTGATAAACAAAGTGAATATCGGTCATATCGGCTAATTTACCCAAAGCTGCCGCGCCAATCCCTCCCATGCCGAACGCAAATCCAAAGAATAAACCAGACACAGTACCAACTTTGCCCGGCACCAACTCCTGAGCGAATACCAAAATGGCTGAGAACGCAGAAGCCAGAATTAAGCCAATCACAACCGTCAAAATGCCGGTCCAGAACAAATTAGCATAGGGCAACATCAGCGTAAAAGGCGCAACGCCTAATATCGATACCCAAATCACCAACTTGCGCCCGACGCGGTCGCCGATTGGACCGCCCAGCATTGTGCCAGCCGCAACCGCAAACAAAAATATGAACAGATGCACTTGCGCCGACTGCACTGACAAATGAAATTTATCAATCAGGTAAAAAGTAAAATAGCTGCTCAAACTAGCCATGTAAAAATACTTAGAAAAAATGAGTAGCAGCAAAATACCAATTGAAAATAGTACTTTTTTGCGTGGTAAAGCAACGAAGACCTGATGTGCTTTGGCGCTCTTTTTTATCCGCCCCTGTTGTTTGTACCAGTTGCCAATTTGCCATAACACTGCAATGGCTAACAACGCCGCCAACGAAAACCAGGCAATGCTGGTTTGTCCGTGTGGAATAATAATCCATGCGGCCAGCAACGGTCCCATCGAGCTACCCGCATTGCCGCCGACCTGAAATATTGATTGCGCCAGACCGTGCCGCCCACCTGACGCCATACGCGCTACACGCGATGACTCTGGATGAAAGATAGATGATCCAGTACCGACCAGCGCCGCTGCGACCAATAACACCCCAAAACTTGGTGCCATTGCCAACGTTACCAACCCGACCAGCGTGAAACACATTCCTGCCGCCAACGAATACGGCTTTGGATGCTTGTCAGTGTAGAGACCAACCACTGGTTGCAAAATCGAGGCAGTAATCTGATAGGTTAAGGTAATAAGCCCGATTTCAGCAAAACTGAGGCTAAAGTTAGCCTTTAACAACGGATAAATCGCCAGAATCAGCGACTGAATCATGTCATTCAAAAAATGGGCAAAACTGATCGCGCCTAGAACGCGAAAGCCGGTTTTTTCCGAACTTTGCTCTTTCTGCGAAACGGGTAATTGATTGATAGCTGTTTGCATGGCGAGTAGAAAAAAGTATAAAAACTGATGGTGGAAGGCATAAGCTCAATAAGGCTTAGGGCCGACGGTGCCAGCAACTTGCCTCAACATTTGCTGACTTTGACTTAATCCTGATCTTGTTACGCTAATTTTCTCCCTGATAACTTTTGGATGGCCGGGCTTAACAACTCTGGTATCAGGCGAAAATCACTTTTAAAGCGAACAGATTACACCGCTACTCACTGCAGTGTAAGCAAAAACACGGCGACTGTTTTAAGATAAAATGTCATCTTCTATCGTATTTCTGCCATTCGCTCATACCGATTGCCACCATCATGCCAATTCCAATACTGACTCATACCGAGACAGACCTTAGAGATTCGGTGCCGGATCAACGTCACCCTGTTCGGATGCGAGCACGCGATCTTGCCGCATCTGCGGTATTGCACCCGCATATGCACGCTTGGGGTCAAGTCACATATGCGCCTGAAGGCACGCTTCGTGTTTCAGTCGGCAACAGCACGTGGATCGTACCGCCGCTTCGTGCAATCTGGATTCCTCCGCAAGTCGTACATGAAATCAAGACCATCGAGAAAGCACAGTTGCGTGCACTATATATCCATACCAGCGCCACACCATTTCAGGGTGATCAATGCATCGTTGTGGAAGTTTCCTCGCTGTTGCGTGAATTGATCGCTGCATTAACGTTAGTCGATGCTGACAAGGAGAGCGTGCGTGAATCGCTTCTAAGCCAACTTATTTTGAACGAACTGACGCTCGCAGAGACACAAGCGATTCGTGTCGCGTTACCGACCGAAAAACGCCTGGTGACGCTATGCAAGGCGTTGCTTAACGATCCAGGTTCTGCGATGACACTTGGTGATTGGGCACAACGGGTGGGCGCATCTGAAAGAACGTTAGCGCGTTTATTTGAGCGCGATTTAGGAATGACATTTGGACAATGGAGGCAGCAAATCAGGCTTGCGCACGCAGCACCGATGATCACCCGTGGCATGCCACTCTCTTTGGTCGCTGCCGAATTGGGCTACGCTAGCCAATCCGCATTTTCTGCAATGTTCAAGAAGACGTTTGGAGAGTCACCATCGACTTTTTTCACGACTAAAAAAAGTCAGCTACCCACTAAGATTAACCATCCGAATGAGTAGTCGAAATACTTTTACTCAGCTTTTTGCTGCGCCTTTACTGCACAATCACTGAGCTATGGTGTAATTATTGTGGCGCAGTATCTTTAAAAGATGGACGCTCTGATACTTTATCAACCAACTTCGCAAGCGTAGGATAAGTCTCGCGCCATTCGATTTCAGGAAATCTAAAGCTGATCCAGGCCAGTGCGCAACCGACAGCAACGTCCGCCAGCGTGTAATGATTACCTGAACAAAATGGCTTCTCGCCCAAACCGGCCGCCATCGCTTTCAATCCCGCATCAACCTTGCTGCGCTGACGCGCAACCCACGCTTCACTTTGATGTTCGACGGGACGTTGCAAGCGCTCCAGCCGCATTAAGATTGCCGCATCCGACACACCGTCGGCTAATGCTTCCCAGCATTTAACTTCAGCACGCTCGCGAGTGTTCACCGGAATCAATTTACCGACCGGGGTCAGGGTGTCGAGATATTCAACAATCACATGTGAGTCAAACATCGCGCCGCCATCTTCCATCACCAGGCACGGTACCTTGCCCAGTGGGTTGGATATCTGAATCGCGGTGTTATCAGACCAGACGTCCTCCAGGACAAAAGTATAGTCGAGTTTTTTTTCCGCCATGACAACGCGGACTTTACGCACGTAGGGACTACCTAGAGATCCGATCAGCTTCATATGCTACTTATAGAAATAATTGGCCCCGATTATAACTCGGGGTTTATCATTTTCGGCAACTCCCATCACTGGCCGACATGCAAAACAACAGATCATCACCCTCGCAAATGGTAAAATTCGACTCTGGTCGTGCCTGCGGCAATGCAGAAGTTGTTGGTTATCCTAGACTTCCGGATCACGCGCATCGCAGTAACATCGTACAGAACACGCAATAGCGATGGTGCTCGCTCAATTGACACCAATACAATAGTTTCGCCAAAGAAATTCTCGGCGCTTTGATTCACACTTTCTGATCTTCACTACCATGCCCCTTACCGCACTTTCTGCCTTGTCTCCGCTAGACGGTCGTTATGCCGCAAAAACCGACAAACTGCGCCCGATCTTGTCTGAGTCCGGCTTCATGCACCACCGTGTCAAAGTAGAAATATCGTGGTTGCAAGCTCTATCTAACGCTGGTTTTACCGAAATCAAACCGTTTTCGGCAATCGCAAACGCACAGTTGGATAGGATAGCCGCTGAATTTACTGAGTCAGACGCCGCGAGAATTAAAGAAATAGAAGCAGTCACCAACCACGACGTAAAAGCAGTGGAATACTGGCTTAAAGAGCAAGTCAAGGACGTGCCCGAACTCGTCGCAGCATCGGAATTCATCCATTTTGCCTGCACCTCAGAAGACATTAATAATACCTCCCACGGTATGATGTTGAAGGCAGCGCGAGACACTGTTTTGCTGCCATCGCTACAACAATTAATCGCCAAGCTCACCGCAATGGCGCACGAGAACGCCGAACTACCGATGCTGTCGCGCACGCATGGTCAACCGGCAAGTCCGACAACGCTTGGCAAGGAAATGGCAAACGTCGTCGCCCGCCTTCAGCGTGCCGCCAAGCGTATAGCTGATGTGGAAATACTGGGCAAAATGAATGGTGCAGTCGGCAACTACAACGCCCACCTTTCTGCCTACCCAACATTTGATTGGGAAGCATTCTCGAAAAATGTGATTGAACAACGCCTCGGCCTGATTTACAACCCCTACACAATTCAAATTGAGCCACACGATTACATGGCGGAACTGTTTGATGCGGTTGCCCGCACCAACACGATATTGCTCGACCTGAATCGCGATATTTGGGGCTATGTTGCCCTTGGTTATTTCAAGCAGCGCCTTAAGGCTGGTGAAATCGGCTCGTCGACAATGCCGCATAAGGTCAATCCTATTGACTTTGAAAACTCCGAAGGCAATCTGGGTATGGCCAACGCTGTACTCAAACACATGTCGGAAAAATTGCCGGTCTCGCGCTGGCAGCGTGACTTGACCGACTCCACCGTGCTGCGCAATATCGGTGTCGGACTTGGCTATTCGCTGCTGGCTTATGACAGTTGCTTGCGCGGCCTGAACAAGCTGGAAGTCAATCCATCCCGCCTGGCGGAAGACCTTGATGCAACGTGGGAAGTATTGGCAGAACCGGTCCAAACCGTGATGCGTCGCTATGGTATCGAAAATCCCTACGAGCAATTAAAGGAACTAACCCGTGGCAAAGGCATTTCCAAAGACGCATTGCGGACGTTCATTTTGACACTGGCCATTCCGCAAGAAGCAAAAGATCTTTTGCTGGCAATGACGCCAGCAAATTACATCGGCTATGCAGCTGAACTTGCGAAGAAGATTTAATAGAAACGTAGTTTAGGTTGCTGCGTTTCCCTTGCCCGACAAAAAAATGGCTACTTACGGTAGCCATTTTTTTCGACTTAATATTTTAGGACTATAAAAATAGTCGCACCATAAAAAGTATTTTGAAGCTCTTGACCCGGCGTAACCAAATCAAAAACAAAATCATTCGATTAAACTGACCGGGTGTGCAAACCCGTCAAACCACCGGTAGCAGCGGCGTTTCGGAAGCATCCAGCCAACCTTCCATCGCCCCGAGCCGCCATTTTCCACTGCCAAGCAAGACCAATTCCTGGGCGTGGAACATCGCTAAACTGCTCCTATGCCCAACGCTGACCATGATCAATTGCGGCAACGATTCGCGCATTAATTGATACATCGCATGCTCCAACCCTTCATCCATTGCCGAACTCGCCTCATCGAGAAAAACGACTTGCGGTCGACTCAATAACACGCGGCCAATTGCCAGCCGTTGTTGTTCACCTAGCGATAGTATTTGCGTCCAGTCAGCCGGATCATCGAGCCGCCCAATCAAATGTCCGAGTTGGCACTGGCGCAGCACTTCAGCTGCGCTATCATCGTTAAGCACAAGGTTTGGATAATGCAAGGCGGTACGCAGCGTACCCAAAGGAAGATACGGCTTTTGCGGTAGAAATAAAGCGTGCTCAACGTCCGGACGTACCACATCGCCCTCAACGTAAGGCCACAATCCAGAAACTGCACGCAACAATGTAGTCTTTCCGACACCCGAACGACCGCGTATTAGAAGCGACGACGCTGGCATCAAACTAAAACTTAGATTTTCTACCAACGCCACCTGCGTTGGCGTTTTGACCGTCAGCCCGTCGACGATAAACGCATTCTGTTGATAATCGATCTGAGCGCCCGGTAACTGTTGTGCGGCGTCGATCGAATCAAGGAAGCCTGTAAGGCGATTCATAATCGCCCGATAGCTTGCAAAATCATCATACGCATTACGGAAAAACGAAAGCGCATCCTGGACTTGCCCAAATGCTTGCGCCGTTTGCATCATGTCGCCCAACGTAATCTGTTTACTGAAAAAACGTGGCGCTTGAATGATTAGGGGAAACACTACCGCGATCTGACTAATGACGAGATTCAAGCCTTGAAACTTCAGGGATCGAGAAACGATCGCCCACATGTTGCCAATCAAATTGCCGAAACGGATACCCAACGTGTTGCGCTCAACATTCTCACCACGAAAAAAAGCGATACTTTCCGCATATTCGCGTATGCGGACCAATGCATAACGAAAATCCGCGTTAAATTTTTCGCTTAAGAACGCTAATCGCATCAATGGATGACCAACTTTTACTGCAAAAATTGTGGCGATCAGTACGTAAATATAAACCACAAATACCATGCCGCGCGGGATCTCAATACCAAACATTGCCAGCGCGCCAGACAAGCCCCATAAGATAATACTAAACGAGAAGAGTGAAACGACCGAATCCAGCACGCCCATCGATAAGGTCAGCGAACTTGACACAAAACCTTCTACATCCTGCTGAATACGTTGGTCGGGGTTATCGATTTTTTGCGCAACAAATTGTGTGCGGTGATAGGCTTGATTGGCCAGCCAGCGATCCACCAAATTGTTGGTAAGCCACACGCGCCAATGAATCAAAAAAGCCTGCCGCACATAAAAATTAACTAACACACGGAAAACGTGAACGGTAGCCAAGATGGAAAAAATCATCATCATGGCCCAAAACGTTTTGGCATCCAATTTTTGCAACGCACTGTAAAGACCGTTGCTCCAAAATGAAAATAGAACAGTCATTCGCACCGAAGAAAGGGTCAGAATAACAATCCCAACTAACCAGATTAATGGTTGCTTACTTCTTGCAGGATTAAAAAAATCCGCTGTTAGCCGGCTAAACTGTTTCCCCCAGGTTGTAAAACGCGCCAGAATCAGCACGATCAGGGTCAAGCAGATAATGCTGATAACGAAAGCCTTACTGATCCATATCAGGCTTTCCAGCAGCGCATTATTCCAATCCATCTTTACTCCTGTCCGCTAATCGCCAATTGGCGCATCATTTTTTTGAATATTGATTTACAACAATTCTGTACAAAAATCCAATGCCGACAATGCCAAACATTTTTTGGTGGATAGCGTTATGACGATAGGAGCACGCCTCAGTTCACGACCGATCTAATTATGCCTGTAGACTTAATATCTTGCTTTTTTATACGCTGGATCTCATTCAATAGATGTAACGGAGCGCTCTGGTTACGGCATGTCTTCTCGGCTAGCGCTACCATCATCTTCGCTGGATAATTGCCTGAAAGAGCCGATTAGCTAAACGGTCAGCGCAGAATCGAGATCATAGGTATGGATCTGGCAATGCAGGGTTTTGAAAGCTTGCCACGATCAAATCGAACATTCCCCGTGCGGCGATAGAGAGATTGCGATCCTTTTGTTTCACGATATATATCGGACGGATTACGCCCTCGGTTTCGACCGGAATCGCCTTCAGATTCAACTGTCGAAATTGGAATAAAGTGAGCGCAGGAACCAAGCTTATGCCCAAGCCGTGCTCGATTAGCCCCGCTACTGTCGCTAAATGCTCGACTTCGAATCCCGTATCGTTGACCGCTATATTGCGGATAAGAAGATCGACCTTTTGCCGCACGCTAGTGGACTTCGCCAGGTGAATCAAATCGCAGCCGGTTAAGTCGGTTAAGGCGATACTCGTTTTTTCCGCCAAAGGATGATCCCGTCGGCAAACGAGGTAAAACGGATCACTGCAAAGCGTTCTCGTCTCAAACTCCATCAAACGAGCGCCAGGTGCGGTCACCACCAGATCGACCTTTCCCAATCGCAACAATTCCAGACATTGATCGGATAGCGCGTCATAAAGCTGAACGCTAATCCCCTGAAATTGTTTTTTATACGCCGCAATCACCGCCGGTAAGCCATTGGCGGCCAACGATGGCAGTGCCGCCATGGATACCCGTCCTTTACGGCGAGCCACGTAATCGGCCATATCCGAAAATGCGGATTCGATATCAGCAACAAGACTGCGCGCCACTTCCACAAAAATTTCACCTTCTGCAGTGAGTGTGACGTTACGTGTATCGCGCTCGACCAGTTGCGTACCGACTGTCGTCTCCAATTTTTGAATCACCACGCTAAATGCCGACTGCGACAAATGGCATCGCTGCGCCGCCCGCGTAAAATGCCGGCACTCGTTGAGGGCAAGAAACGCGTGGAGTAACTTTGTGGAGATATTAGGCTGCATACGTTCGGCTCAACGATAGATTGAGAAAAGTTAGTGTTCGCTACACCCACCACTCGCATTTTGATTTGACGGTCAATTAATCTCAATTACCGATTAATTCATCTAAAAATCTAATTTTACAATATAAATAAAGCCATTCAGAATATACCCAAATGCTACCTAGATAAGCATATTTAAAAAACCTGGAGACAACATGCTGGCACTGCTCGGATTTATCACGATTATCGTATTGCTGACGATGATCCTCACCAAAAAAATGTCGCCGTTGGTGGCGCTTATTGCCATACCAATTATTGCCGCGCTGATCGGTGGCTTCGGGCTGGAAACCTCAAAATTCATTGTCGCCGGCATTACCAATATTGCGCCCGTCGCAGGAATGTTCGTATTTGCTATTTTGTTCTTCGGAATCGTCACTGACGCAGGCATGCTCGACCCCGTCATCAGCGGCATCTTGCGGGTGGTGGGAAGTCGTCCGACGCGCATTGTTCCCGGCACAGCGTTGCTGGCATTGCTGATCCATCTTGACGGCTCGGGCGCGGTAACCTTTCTGGTGACAATTCCAGCGATGCTGCCGCTGTATACGCGGCTTGGTATAGACAAACGGGTTCTCGCTTGTGTTGCATCGCTGGCAGCCGGCGTAAATTTTTTACCATGGACTGGCCCGATGATCCGTGCTTCGGCTGCGCTTCATATACCGGTAAGCGAAATTTTCACTCCATTGATACCGATTCAACTGATCGGTCTGGTATTTGTTTTCGGAGTGTCCTATTGGTTGGGCCGGAAAGAGGAAATCCGTTTAGGTCTGACCAACGGCGCGCCGATCGGATTTGTCCACAAGCATGAATTGACCGATCTCGAAAAGCAGATTCGTCGGCCTCGCAATTTCTGGATCAACATTGCACTAACAGTGATCGTCCTTGGCGTCATGATCAGCGGCAAGATTGATCCAGTGGTGATGTTTATGGTTGGCGTCGTCCTCGCGCTGATGATCAATTACCCGAACGTGGACATGCAACGCGCCCGCGTCGACGCACATGCTAAAGCGGCATTGCTGATGGCCAGCATTCTATTTGCGGCAGGCGTATTTACCGGCATCATGACCAAATCAGGCATGCTTTCGGCGATGGCAAAGGCAGCGGTCGCCTTGGTGCCACCCTCAATGGCGTCGCATATTCCTGTGGTGCTGGGATTGCTGTCGATGCCGCTCTCTTTACTGTTCGATCCCGACTCGTTTTATTTCGGCGTGCTTCCGGTAGTCGCGGAGGTCAGTCATATGCTGGGTGTGCCGCCGATCCAGGTGGCACAGGCGGCATTATTGGGTCAGATGACGACAGGATTTCCTATCAGTCCGCTGACACCAGCCACATTTTTGGTCGCAGGACTTGCCGGAATCGATCTGGCTGATCATCAAAAATACACGTTCAAATATCTATTTGCAGCATCAATTGTGATGACCATCGCTTGCGTTATTCTCGGGATTTTTCCGCTGTAACGTTAGGCCCAATGATGACCGTGACCAGTGTTATCTACGTTGGTATTTTTATATCGATAGTGCCGAATTAATAATGTCCACTTTGATGGCTGGCGTCCGAATACAGGCGCTAGGTGAAAGGAGAAATAATGAAACATATCCGTATTGGAGCCGGTGCTGGCTACTCGGGCGACCGCATTGAGCCAGCAATTGAACTGGCCGAAAAAGGCAATATCGACTATTTGATATTCGAATGCCTTGCAGAGCGCACGATTGCCTTGGCCCAACAAGCAAAAATGAAAGATCCTACGCTGGGTTACGATCCGCTGCTCGCAGACAGGATGCAGGCGGTATTGCGGATTTGCAGCGAAAAAGGGATCAAAATCATTACCAATATGGGTGCCGCAAACCCACTTGGCGCCGCCGCCAAGATTAAGGAGATTGCGTTATCACTGGGTTTGACCAAACTGAAAATTGCTGCGATTTCTGGCGATGACGTTTTGTCCATCCTTCAGCAAGGTCATTATGTAGACGAGAGTGGCAGTCCAGTGATGGCATTGGGCGAGCGCTTACTGTCTGCCAACGCTTATCTTGGCGCCCAACCGTTGGTGGATGCCTTGGCCCAAGGCGCAGACGTGATCGTCACCGGCCGTGTGGCCGATCCGGCCTTAGTTCTCGCACCGCTGATTCATGCGTTTGGATGGGAGATGGACGATTGGCATCGACTCGGGCAAGGTACGTTAGTAGGCCATTTGCTCGAATGCGCAGGGCAAATTACCGGTGGTTATTTTGCTGACCCAGGTTATAAGGACGTCCCTGACCTGGCACGGTTGGGCTTTCCGATTGGCGAGGTATCCGAGGATGGCAGCGTGATTATTACCAAGGTGGCTGGTTCTGGCGGGCGGGTCACGGCCGCGACATGCAAGGAACAACTGCTCTACGAAATTCATAATCCGGCGGCCTATTTGACGCCAGATGTCGTGGCCGACTTCTCTGCAGTAACGATCTCCGAAATCGGTACGGATCGGGTCGCCATTCATGGCGCGACAGGCCATCCAAAGACCGGCATGCTAAAGGTATCGATTGGCTACATCGATAGTTATATCGGTGAAGGACAAATGTCGTATGCCGGTCCCGGTGCCTTGGCACGCGCTCAATTCGCGCTAGATATTGTTGCTGAAAGATTGAAAACAACCGAAGTGAAAGTTGACGAAATCCGGTATGACTTAATCGGCGTCAATGCTATCCATGGCGCTGGCTTAAGTATGCCAGATTCGGAGCCGTACGAAGTCCGCATCCGCGTAGTAGCGCGTACCGACAGCCTGAAAGAAGCCATCCGCATCGGTAATGAAGTTGAGACTTTATATACCTGCGGACCAGCTGGCGGCGGCGGTGCAACCAAGGTGGCGAAAGATGTGGTTGCCGTGCGCTCAACGTTGCTGCCGGAGGCTTCGGTCATGACCTCTATTCACTATTCAGCATAAGGAGACCTGACATGAAGCTTCGCGATATTGCCCATTCTCGCGCTGGCGACAAGGGAGATATTTCTAACCTTTCGCTCATTGCTTATGATGGCAAAGACTATCCACTATTAGAAAAATATGTCACCGCCGAGGTAGTGAAAGCGCACTTCGCCGATATCGTATTTGGCGAAGTCGTCCGCTATATGCTACCCAACCTCGGCGCTATGAATTTTGTTTTGCAGAAAGCACTCGGCGGCGGCGTTACTCGCTCGCTAGCGCTTGATGCACATGGAAAATGCCTTAGTTCAGCGTTACTGAGTCTCAACATCCCTGACGCTTAAAGTGCTCAGTGGCCGCATAAATAACTGAGCAGTCATATCCATACTGATAATTGCAAAGACGTCAGCAACAGACGAAAAAAAGCCCCGTTTTTCTTAACGGGGCTGATCGGGAGTCAAACTGGGATTTCAAACTGACACTTAAACTACAGCGCCTTCAGTTTCATCTTTTTCTTTAATCGGCTTGATCAGATCTTCGCGCTTAACACCCAACCACATAGCCAGCGCAGCAGCGACAAATACCGAAGAATAAATACCAAACAGAATACCGATGGTCAGCGCAGCAGCAAAATAATGCAGCGTTGGGCCGCCGAATATCAGCATTGATAACACCATGATTTCGGTACTACCGTGAGTGATAATTGTGCGAGAGATTGTGCTTGTAATCGCGTGATTCAATACATCCGGCGTCGCCATTTTGCCGTATTTTCGGTCACGGAATGTCTCGCGAACCCGGTCAAACACCACCACCGATTCATTGACGGAATATCCCAATACGGCCAATACTGCCGCCAATACGGTAAGAGAAAATTCCCACTGGAAGAAGGCAAAAAATCCTAGAATAATCACCACATCATGCAAGTTAGCGATGATCGCTGCGACTGCGTATTTCCACTCAAAGCGAATCGCCAGATAGATAACGATACCAATAATCACGAACAGCAATGCCATCAAACCGTCATGTGCCAGTTCGTCACCAACCTGCGGCCCGACAAACTCGGTGCGTTTCAACTGAACGTCAGGATTCACGGCCTTCAACGCAGTCAAAACAGTCTCACTCTGTTGAGATGAACTGACGCCTTTTTTGGCTGGAAGGCGAATCAAGACATCCTGCGCAGTACCAAAACTTTGGATCTGATTGTCAGTAAAACCAATATCTTCGACCGTCTTGCGGATGCCGTCGATATTTGCCGGTTGACTGTACGTCAGCTCCATCACTGTACCACCGGTGAATTCGATCGATAAATGCAATCCTTTATGAAAAAGGAAAAACACGGCTAAGACAAACGTTAGCGCTGACACCGCATTCAAAATCAATGCGTGGCGCATAAACGGAATATCTTTTTTAATTCGGAAAAATTCCATCACAGACCTTTCAGTTCGACCGTGCCATCTTTCTAACCTGCACTGCAGGGAGTAAAAATTGGCACTCCGGTCATATCAACAATTACTTTAGCAATTTTTATCAGACAACAGACAAACAATTAATCGCCCGGCGTCCAGACTTTACCAATCGACAATGATGTCAGTTTCTTACGGCGGCCGTACCACAAATTGGCCAAACCACGCGAGAAGAACACCGCTGAAAACATCGAGGTCAGAATACCAAGGCAATGCACCACTGCAAAGCCGCGAATCGCACCTGAACCAAACGTCAGCAACGCAATACCGGCAATTAATGCGGTCACATTAGAGTCGAGAATGGTATGCCAGGCATGCTCGAAGCCCAAAGCAATCGCCGCTTGCGGTGAGTTCCCTTTGCGTAATTCTTCTCGTATCCGCTCGTTCACCAGCACGTTGGCATCAATTGCCATACCGAGTGTCAACGCGATCGCGGCGATACCGGGCAGCGTCAAGGTTGCTTGCAGCGTCGATAATACTGCTACCAGAAGCAACAGATTGACCGACAACGCAATCACACTAAACGCACCAAATAACAAGTAGTACGCGATCATGAAGATCGAGACCACCAGGAAGCCGTACATGGTTGAATCAAAACCTTTTTTGATATTCTCGGCACCGAGTTGCGGTCCGATGGTCCGCTCTTCAATAATTTCCATTGGTGCAGCCAGCGAACCAGCACGCATCAACAACGACAGATCGGCAGCCGCTTGTGGCGTACCCATGCCCGTAATCTGAAAGCTGGAACCCAACTCACTTTGAATTGTTGCTACCGTCAGGACTTCGCCCTTGCCTTTTTCAAACAGAACGACTGCCATCGCTTTACCGATTTTGTCGCGTGTAGCAGCGCGCATCTTGCGCCCGCCATCACCATTCAAATCAATACTCACCGCTGGCTGATGATTTTGATCAAACGACACAGACGCGTTAGAGATATAGTCGCCGGTCAGTACGGGATCTTTGTACAAAACCACCGGGGCGTTCTTGCCAATCTTGAACAATTCAGAACCAAACGGCACAGCGGCAGTTGCCTCGGTACCGCGCGTAACTGACTCATCGACCATCCGCACTTCCAGGGTGGCGGTACGACCAATAATGTCCTTGGCGCGCGCTACATCTTGCACACCCGGCAACTGCACCACGATGCGATCAGCGCCTTGGCGTTGAATGATCGGTTCGGCAACACCCAACTCGTTGACGCGCTTGGACAACGTCAGAATATTTTGCTGCACGCTCTGATCAGTGGTTGTTTTCAACACATCCGCTTTCAAGGTCGCAATCAGCTTTGGATCGGCACCAACTGGTCCATCGGTCAGCGTCAGCTCCGGCAATTGATCTGCCAGTAAGGTTTTTGCCTTGCCCAGAGTATCTTGATCGCGGAAACTGATTTCAATCGCATCACCGTTACGATCAATACCGCTATAACGTATATCCTTGTCGCGCAAAATGCTGCGAGCACTTGATTGCAAACCCTGAATGCGCTTGTTGGCGACCGCCTTAACATCAACTTGCATCAGGAAATACACTCCGCCGCGCAAATCAAGCCCAAGAAACATAGGGAACGCGTGAATACTTTGTAGCCATTGCGGCGTATTCGGGACCAGATTAAACGCGACGCTATAAGTTGGATCGGTCGGATCGGTATTTAATGCTTTTTCCAGTACGGTCTTAGCCTTGAACTGGGTGTCCGTATCCTTGAAACGCGCACGCACCGAGCCTTCGGCACCGGCATTATCAAAGATAACATTGAGGGGCGCCAGATTGGCTTGGTCCAGAACCTGTTCCACCCTCCCACTCAACGCACTATCTACCTTCAGGGTAGACTTTATGCTGCTGATTTGTACCGCAGGTGATTCGCCAAAAAAATTCGGCAGTGTGTACAGCACGCCAAACAACAGCGCGATGACGATCACAATATATTTCCAGATTGGATAGCGATTCATAGTGATTCAGCGTTTGGTGTGAGTCCGCAACTTGCAAAACGCAATTTGCAACATACTCGTACTACTAAAAATAATGCCCGATACCGATAGAAACGTCTGATAAAACAGACAGCGTCTCACTTCAGGAATCAAGGCGAGGATTCAAGGCGAAAAATTACTAAGAAAAACAAATTTTGTCGGTTTTTATGATCAATAGCGAAGCTATTGGCAAAACGGCAAAAATTTGGCTTTTCAACTTTTACGATTCAATACTCACATCCACAACCACTACTGAACCTGATGATATTAAGAACGCCTCACCGATAAAATCACAATTTATGAGAGCGAGCAATGGGTGAATAGTAAGCAACCACTATGCAACCAATAAACTCACGCTTAAAGCCCAAATCGTAAAATTATCAGTGAACGTTCTTATCACGCCAGCAATCAGCGAGGTGCTTACAGTGCTTTGATCGTGCCTTTAGGCAGCAATGTTGTCACTGCGTTTTTTTGCAGAGTAACTTCAGTGCCACTGGCGATTTCCAACGTCACGTAACCATCAGCGACTTTTACAACTTTACCCAGAATGCCGCCGGTTGTGACGACTTCGTCGCCCTTACCCAAAGCATCCATCATGGATTTTTGTTCTTTCTGACGTTTCATCTGCGGACGAATCATCAGGAAGTATAAAACGACGAACATCAAGATGATCGGCAGGAAACTAGTCAGATTGCCACCCAGACCAAAAGGGCCTGTAGATGCTGTGGCGGCGGGCGCAGTCTGCGCATGTGCAGTAGTAATAAACACGAGAATGCTCCTGATGGTTGTTTTAAAATAGCCTCGCATTTTAGCATTGGGCGGCCCAGGAATAGCATACTGCCTAAATACTAGGCAGATGCTTATGGGGCAACGCTGAGTGATTTGCGACTTCTCCCTCTTAATTACCTATTTTTTGCCAGTTTTTGGCACTTTTTTGCAGTATTTCTTCGTTAAACCCCGCGCGCGCGATCTGCATGAAATTGCTCTACAAATGCCGAAAATCCCCCGACATCGAGAGAATTACGAATGTTTTGCATTAAATCGAGGTAGTAATGCAAGTTATGAATCGTATTTAAACGCGCGCCCAGAATCTCCCCAGTGCGGTGCAAATGATGTAAATAAGCACGTGAAAAGTTTTGGCATGCATAGCAACCGCAGGTTTCATCAAGCGGTTGAATATCCTCTTTATAGCGCGCATTTTTGATTTTCACATCACCAAAACGCGTGAACAACCAACCGTTTCGCGCGTTTCGCGTCGGCATAACGCAGTCAAACATGTCAATGCCGCTTTGAACACCGGCCACCAGATCTTCCGGCGTGCCGACACCCATTAAATAATGCGGCTTGTTGGCTGGCAACTTAGGGCCGATATGTTCCAGTACGCGCATCATTTCTTCTTTTGGCTCGCCGACCGACAGACCGCCAATCGCCACGCCATGGAAATCCAGCTCGCTTAGACCCGCCAACGACTCATCGCGCAAATGTTCAAACATTCCGCCCTGGACTATGCCGAACAAAGCATTGGAGTTTTCGCCGCCAATGAACTCATCTTGCGAGCGCTTGGCCCAGCGCAAAGACATGCGCATCGACTCAGCTGCCTCAACTTGCGTGGCAGGACGACCGTCAATTTCGTACGGCGTACACTCATCAAACTGCATCACGATGTCAGAATTCAGGACTTTCTGAATTTGCATCGATACTTCCGGCGACAAAAATAACTTATCACCATTAATAGGCGATGAAAACTTGACACCTTCTTCGGTAATCTTGCGCATCGCCCCGAGAGAAAACACCTGAAATCCGCCGGAATCTGTCAAGATCGGCTTGTCCCAGCCCATAAATTTATGAAGACCACCAAACTTTTTGACGACTTCGATACCCGGGCGCAACCACAGATGAAAGGTATTACCCAAGATAATATGTGCGTCGATCTCTTTTAGTTCCAGCGGCGACATGGCCTTGACTGAACCGTATGTGCCGACTGGCATGAAAATCGGTGTTTCGACTATACCGTGATTGAGTTTAACGCGGCCTCGGCGTGCGTTTCCTTCAGTTTTAAGCAGCGTAAATTCAAGCATATGGATTCTCAATTGTATTTTTGGCACGCACTTTGGCACGCCTGACATCATCAAACGCGCCGTCACGCGCTTTGCATTTTATATTGCGGGCGATCACAGAACAAATGCTCTACAACGTAGCCCAGCATAAACGCAATATCATTTCATTTTTCGGCACCTTTACCGCTACTTCGCCGATAAGTAAGCAACATGGCATCGCCATAGCTAAAAAACCGATACTTTTGTAAAATCGCGTGCGCGTAAGCTGCCTTGATCACATCGTAACCGGCAAAAGCCGACACTAACATCAGCAATGTCGATTTCGGCAAATGGAAATTGGTAATGAGACGATCAACAGTCTTAAAGCGATAACCCGGCGTTATAAATAACGCAGTATCGGCACCGCCGGCCAGCAATTCACCGGTTTGGGAAGCTGATTCCAGCGCACGCAAGCTAGTAGTTCCCACAGCGACGACGTTACCACCAGCGGCCTTGGTCGCCCGGACTGCCTCCACAGTCGCAGAATCGATTGTGTACCACTCTGTATGCATTTTATGGTCGGCAAGGTTTTCAGTACGTACCGGCTGGAAAGTCCCGGCCCCGACGTGCAAGGTGACGTAGGCAAAACCGATGCCTTTTTCACGCAAACGCTCGAGCAACGCCAAATCGAAATGCAAGCCTGCAGTCGGCGCCGCTACGGCACCAGGTTGCTTCGCATAGACGGTCTGATAGCGCGTCTCGTCGAACGCGTCTGCCGTGTGCTCTATGTAGGGCGGCAACGGCAAGCGACCATGCGTCTCGATCAGTTCGAATACATCCGCTGGGAATATCAGTGTAAAAAACTCACCGACACGCTTGCCGACGGTGACGTCAAAAGCTTCAGCTAAACGTATCTGCGTCCCCGTTTGCGGCGATTTTGACGCGCGCACCTGCGCGTGCACGGTGCGGTTATCGATCACGCGTTCGACCAGTACCTCGACTTTGCCGCCAGTCGCTTTGACACCAAAGAAACGGGCTTTCAATACGCGGGTATCGTTGAATACCAATAAATCATCGGGTGATAGCAAATCCACCACATCCGTAAACTGGCGATCAATTAATGACGCACCATCTAATGCGCCAAACGATGCATCGTCAACATGCAATAAACGAGAGGCGCTACGCTCGCTCAACGGCAGTTGCGCAATCAATTCGGGTGGTAGGGTGAAATCGTAATCGGAAAGAGAATGCATACTTAACTAATAACTGAGTAAATAATAAGATTAAAAATATCCGATCTATCAACACTTAAGGTTTATGCACCTTACGAATGTGTCGAGTAGCCTTTACAATGGCACAACTCTAAGGACCAGGCGTTGCGCTTATATTGCATAAGTTTTGCATAAGTTCTGTATTAACCTCAAACAACCCGCTATTTTACGCCCAGCCGCCACATTTACGGCCTATATGCCTGAACCAACGCGAAAACCATCATCTGCCACCAAACTTCGTAAGCCCGCCAAAGCCCCTGCTGCGAGCAGGGAAACCAAGTTAGCACGCCTCGGCTTACGTACCGATATGGATCTGGTGTTGCATCTGCCAGCCCGCTATGAGGACGAAACCCAGGTCGTCACCATCCATCAGGCTAGTATGATGGGAACCACCGTCGCACAAGTCGAAGGCATTGTCAGCGCCTGCGACGTTCAATATCGGCCACGGCGCCAACTGGTTGTGACATTGGCAGATGACAGTGGTCAGTTGATGATGCGGTTTCTCAATTTTTACGGCAGCCAAATCACGCAATTGGCGGTCGGCACACGCGTTCGTGCGCGCGGCGAAATCCGGCACGGTTTTTTTGGTGCCGAGGTAGTCCATCCAACCTACAAAATCGTCCTTGAGGGTGCGCCGCTGCCAAGCGCATTAACGCCCGTTTATCCGTCAGGCGAAGGTTTGTCGCAACTTTTTCTGCGCAAATCAATCGCCGATGCCATGCAAAAAATAGAATGGCGTGACACTTTATCCCCGGCCCAGCTAAAAACCTATCAATTAGTCCCGTTTGAGCCAGCTGTCCGTTTATTACATAATCCACCGCCTGAAATTGACGAAGGAGCGTTGGCAGATCGTTCTCACCCTGCGTGGGTACGAATGAAATTTGATGAACTATTGGCCCAACAGTTGTCGCTAAAACGTGCGCAATTCGCACGTCGCGCCCAAAATGCGCGGGCGCTTCCGTTGATCGGCGCATTATCCGATGCTTTTTTAAAAACGTTGCCGTTCACCCTGACTGCCGCACAACAGCGGGTGATGGCAGAGATTCGCACCGATATCAAGGAGCCATTTCCGATGCAGCGCTTGCTTCAAGGCGATGTCGGCAGCGGCAAAACCGTGGTTGCCGCGCTAGCCGCTGCGCAAGCAATCGATAGCGGCTTTCAAGCAGTTTTGATGGCCCCGACGGAAATCCTGGCAGATCAGCATTTCCGTAAAATTGCTGGCTGGATGGAACCGTTAGGTATCAGCGTGGCTTGGCTAACCGGTAGTTTAAAGAAAAAAGAAAAACTCGCATCGTTGGTGCGCATTGCGTCCGGAGAGGCGCAATTGGTCATCGGCACGCATGCGTTGATCCAGGAAACCGTGCAATTTTTCAAACTTGGGCTAGTAATTGTCGATGAACAGCATCGTTTCGGTGTCGGTCAGCGCCTGACGCTAAGGCAAAAATCGACGACCGAAAGCAGTAATCCGGATGCCGTCGCATCCGAGGTAGTGCCACATCAATTGATGATGAGCGCAACGCCGATTCCGCGTACGCTAGCGATGACCTATTACGCAGATCTGGAAATTTCTGTCATCGACGAGCTCCCACCTGGACGCACCCCGATCGTAACCCGCAGCGTCGACCAGAATCGTCGTGAAGAAGTCATCCAACGCGTCCACGCCGCGGCACAGGAAGGTCGCCAGGTGTATTGGGTCTGCCCCTTGATCGAAGAGTCTGAGGCCTTGCAATTACAAACTGCGACGGATACCTATGCGATGCTGGTCGAAGCGCTGCCAGACTTGCAGATTGGCCTCGTGCACGGGCGTCTTAAGCCCGCCGAAAAGCAAGCTGTCATGGAGGCCTTCATAGCCGGTAATATTCACGTGCTGGTCGCCACAACCGTGATCGAAGTCGGTGTCGACGTACCCAATGCCTCTTTGATGGTAATCGAACACGCAGAGCGCTTTGGCTTGTCGCAATTACATCAATTACGGGGCCGGGTTGGACGTGGCCTCGCGGCCAGCGTATGTTTGTTACTATATCAAAGTCCATTAGGCCCGATTGCTAAGCAGCGTCTCATGACAATGAGAGAAACGACGGATGGCTTTGAGATTGCACGTCGTGATCTGGAAATACGCGGCCCTGGAGAATTTTTAGGAGCGCGTCAATCTGGACAAGCCATGCTGCGCTTTGCGGACTTGAGTACTGATCAATGGATCGTCGATCAGGCAAGCGCGCTCGCAGAGAGTCTTTTGCACCATTCAACGCCAGAAAACGTGATAACAGTCGAGGCACATCTGGCGCGCTGGCTTGCTGGCCGCGAAGATTTTTTGAAGGTGTAAAATCTGCTACGGTCACACGCCGTACAGTAACGTAGCGGCCATCGTATTATTGTCAGTTTTATTGTGCTGCTGCCCTGAATATATTGGATACGGTGTGCGACTTGATGCGCTGTTTGATGCATCCTTTAATGCACGCCTTGATGCCCGCTTGATGTACATCACGATGATGTCCCAATTATTCAATTGTAAAAAAACGTCTTAAAAAATATGCGAAGATAATGACATGACTCTAACCGAACTAAAATATATCGTCGCCGTAGCCCGCGTAAAACATTTTGGCCATGCAGCGGAAGCCTGCTTTGTCGCACAACCGACTCTGTCCGTTGCCATTAGAAAGCTGGAAGAGGAACTGGGTGTTGTGATTTTTGAGCGCGGTGGCAGTGAAATTTCCATCACGCCATTGGGTTTGCAAATTGTCGCGCAGGCCGAACGGGTATTGGAACAAACAGCCACCATCCGCGAGATCGCAAATCAAAATAAAGACCCGTTAGCTGGCCCGCTAAGACTTGGCATTATTTATACCGTTGGCCCTTATTTGCTACCGCCGCTGGTCAAAACCATGATCGACCGCGTCCCCCAAATGCCCTTGGTTTTGCAAGAAAATTTTACAGTGCGGCTGCTTGAATTATTACGTCAAGGGGAGTTAGACGCTGCCATCATGGCATTGCCATTTCAGGAGCACGGTCTGATGGTGCAACCGCTTTACGACGAAGAATTTGTCGTCGCGCTACCTAAGGATCACGACTGGGCCAGTCGTAAAAATATTAGTGCAGAAGATTTAAAATCAGAAACCATGCTGCTGCTTGGCAACGGCCATTGCTTCCGCGATCAGGTGTTAGAAGTGTGCCCGGAAATGTCTCGCTTCTCCACAACCGGTGACGGTATAGCCCGAACTTTTGAAGGTTCATCATTGGAAACAATCCGCCACATGGTCGCGTCCGGTATCGGCATCACTGCGTTACCACGTGCATCCGTGCCCGACATGGATACGAAAGAGGGTAACCTGCGCTACATTCCGTTTTCCTCTCCTCGTCCATCACGACGCGTCGTGATTGCGTGGCGCAAAAGTTTTACCCGACTTGCCGCAATCGAGTCAGTCCGGCAAGCGGTGCTGGCATGCGGTTTGCCAGGAGTGAGCTTTCTGCCAGATGAAAAAGTGATTGAGGGATGATTGCGGGTTAATCGCCACTTCAGAAACCATCGTTTAAATGGCAGCATCCGGCCAACTATTGGCTTACTAGCACGGAGTCTTTGGCCGACCATCAGGCAAACGGCACCAAGAGTAAAGCAGAATAAACGACATACCGACTGGAAAGTGTCACCGCTGGTTATGTAAGCTCTTTATTTATTTTTTGCATCATCAATATTTACCAAATAAAGAAACGACTGTTAGCGCGCCAGCATGTTCTTTATCTATCCAAACGCAAAGAGTGCAGATAGATAAAGACACCACGATTAGAAACCATGAACCGATTTAAACTTTACTGCCAACTCATCCGCATCGACAAACCCATCGGCATCCTGTTATTGCTGTGGCCGACTCTCATCGCTCTCTGGTTAGCGAGCGATGGCAAACCGGATTGGAAGCTAGTCTTGATTTTTGCAGTGGGCACGGTTTTGATGCGGTCCGCCGGTTGCGCCATCAACGATTATGCTGATCGCGATTTCGATAAACATGTTTCACGTACCGCTCTGCGCCCTTTAACAAGCGGCAAGATTGCCAGTTGGGAAGCATTGATGGTTGCGGCTGTGTTGGCTGTCGCGGCATTATTGCTGATCATACCCCTGAACACCTATACCAAACAACTCTCGGTCGTGGCCGTGATCATCGCTGGAACGTATCCTTATTTCAAACGTTTTTTTGCAATACCGCAAGCATATCTGGGTATCGCATTCGGCTTTGGCATACCAATGAGTTTTGCTGCCGTTCAAAATGCTGTACCACTACTAGTATGGATTTTGTTGATCTCAAATGTATTTTGGGCGATTGCCTACGACACTGAATATGCAATGGTGGATCGTGAAGATGATCTCCATATCGGCATAAAAACCTCAGCCATTACATTTGGTCGTTTTGATGTTTTAGCTGTGATGATCTGCTATGCCATCTGTTTTTTATTGCTGTTTTTTGTTGGCTGGCAGTACGGTTTGCGTGGGTGGTTCAGCGCGGGTTTATTGGTAGCAAGTTTGTTTGCAATCTATCATTACATTCTGATACGAGGTCGTGATCGAGCCCGTTGTTTCGCCGCATTCCGGCATAACAATTGGCTCGGTGCGGCACTATTTTGTGGCGTTGTACTTGACTATGCTTTACGATAATAAATCATACAATTATTCTAATTTTCCTATAGAACCATTTCGAATTAATTGTTTTGCTCACTCACATGAAAGAGGTAAATTATGGCTATTAATAACGAATCCATAAAAGACGGTCGCGAGAACTTAGGCGGCGGACTGAAATCTGTTATGCAAGATGCGCAAGACCTTATCGATGCAACAGGTGATCAGGTAGATGACCGTTTCAAAGTCGCCCGTGAGAAGCTGAAAGCAGCCTTACAGAGCGCAAAATCAGAACTCCCGAAAGTGACAAAAAAAGCGGTAGAAAAAAGCAAGCACGCCGCACATGTCACCGACGAATACGTTGGCGGGAATCCATGGAAAGCTGTCGGCGTGGCTGCGGCGATTGGTCTGCTGGCTGGCATCGTGATTGGTCGCAGCAAGTAAGAATTACATAAATTTTGGTAAAAAAAGGCGCAAACGAAAATCGTTTACGCCTTTTTAAACTGGGTCGGCCTTCCGGCAATCTTTCGTTAAGCTGTCCAGGAAGAGCAAAATATCCCTGTTTTTATCGCTTCGTTAATCACGCCCAAATTCTTCGCCTAACTCCTTGCCACGCAACGCTGCCGCTTTCGCTGCCTCGATGATGGACGCCTTTACTCCGCTCGCCTCCAAACTGTTTAAGGCTGCATAAGTGGTGCCGCCTTTTGACGTTACCCGCTCACGTAAAATCGACACCGGATCGGAAGACTCTACAGCTAACTGGGATGCGCCAACAAAGGTCGCAATCGCTAATGCGTTGCCTTGTTCAGGAGTCAACCCCAATTCCTGGGCCGCTTGCTGCATCGCCTCGATAAAGTAAAACACATAAGCCGGGCCGCTGCCGGAAATCGCGGTAACAGAATCAATCAACGCTTCATCATCCAGCCAAATAGTTGAACCAACTGCACACATAATCAAGTCGGCCATAGCGTGCTGCTGTGGGGATACTCCAGCGGTTGCGACCATGCCGGTAATTCCTTTACCGATAAGTGCGGGGGTATTGGGCATACAACGGACGATCGCATTGTGGCCATTTAACCAACGAGATAAATCCACAGCTTGAATTCCAGCAGCAATGGAAAGTATTAGCTGACCATTGACGTAAGGCAACAAAGCGGTAATTACCTGCTTCATTTGTTGCGGTTTTACGGCCAAAACGACAACATCACTGCCGCTGACGGTGGCATCGATTTCGGTCGATGTGGTGACTAAAAATCGCTGTGCAAGTTTTTGAAGCGCCGCAGAATTAACATCCACCACATGTATATTTACACCCTCGGTGACGGTCCCAGCCAAACCGCCAATCAAGGCAGTCGCCATGTTGCCACCGCCGATAAAGCTTATTTTTAGCTTCTGTTCCATCTTATTTCCCAATCATTATTAATAGGTGTTTTTTGTATAATATTGCGCATCAATCACAGCACGTGGTTTCAGCAACGATCTGGGCTGATCGATCATGATCGGCCAGAATCAGCATCAGGAATAATCCCGCTGCCCAAAAATAGCACTGCCAATACGTACAATCGTGGCGCCTTCTGCAATCGCGGAATCCATGTCAGCCGACATCCCCATTGATAAGGTATCCAATGCCAATCCGCCACCTTGTAAATGTTCAAATAATTCTCTCACCTGGCGGAATGCTGCGCGCTGCCGGACCACGTCGTCAGTAGCTTCCGGGATCGCCATCAAACCTCTTAACCTCAAACGGGGCAAAGCGGCAATGGCATGTGCTACGGTGAGCGCCTGATCGGGTGACACGCCACTTTTGCTAGCCTCACCGCTAATATTTATTTGCAGGCAAACATTCAACGGCACGCGTTCCGGCGGCCGTTGATCGGACAAACGCTGTGCAATTTTTTCACGCTCAATCGTATGGACCCAATCAAAATGCTCGGCAATAGGTCGTGTCTTATTGCTTTGAATTGGCCCAATAAAATGCCATTCAATACCGCTGGCCAATCCAGATGCACTGACCTTCACCATCTTGTCTAATGCTTCCTGCAGATAATTCTCACCAAAAGCACGTTGACCAGCGGCAATTGCCTCTAATACCGCTTCGGCACCAAATGTTTTTGATACGGCTAATAACGCCACGGTGTCGAGCGGACGCGACGCCCGGGTCGTCGCGTTCAGGATACTTTCGTGCACAGCTTGCAACTTCTGAGAGATTGAGGACATAATCGACTTGGTTGAATTTGCCGTTCGGCACATGGTCAAACGTAATACCCGTAAATACACTGCATTAATACTCATTCAAACGCGCCGGTACCGCGAGCGGACCAGCAACACTTTTCATCGTTAGCGAAACAAAATAGCTCAGGGATTATAAATGGACATTACCGAACTTCTGGCCTTTTCGGTTAAGAACAAGGCTTCCGACTTGCATTTATCTGCGGGGCTGCCACCAATGATCCGGGTAAATGGCGATGTACGCCGCATTAATCTGCCGCCGCTGGATCACAAAGCCGTTCACAGCATGATTTATGACATCATGAACGACGGCCAACGTAAAGTATATGAAGAAAATCTGGAATGCGATTTTTCGTTTGAAATTCCTGGATTAGCCCGATTTCGCGTGAATGCCTTTAATCAGGATCGCGGTGCGGCAGCGGTCATGCGGACGATTCCGTCCAAAATTCTTTCTCTTGAACAACTTAATACACCGCGTATTTTTACTGAGCTTGCGTTGAAACCGCGTGGTTTGGTGTTGGTTACGGGGCCGACCGGTTCTGGCAAATCCACTACGCTGGCAGCGATGGTTAATCACGTCAATGAAAACGAATATGCCCACATTCTGACGATTGAAGATCCGATTGAATTTGTTCATCAGTCGAATAAATGTCTGATCAATCAACGCGAAGTCGGGCCGCACACCCACTCGTTCGACAATGCACTGCGATCAGCATTGCGGGAAGATCCAGATGTCATTCTGGTCGGCGAATTACGCGATCTGGAAACCATCCGACTGGCCCTGACAGCGGCTGAAACCGGTCATTTGGTGTTCGGTACATTGCACACCTCTTCCGCAGCCAAGACCATTGACCGCATAGTCGACGTATTTCCGGGCGAGGAAAAAGAAATGGTGAGGGCGATGCTGTCTGAATCCTTGCAAGCTGTGATTTCGCAAACACTTCTTAAAACAAAAGACGGCACCGGTCGCGTCGCTGCCCATGAAATCATGCTGGGAACCCCAGCGATCCGTAGTCTGATTCGCGATAGCAAAATTGCACAGATGTATTCAACCATTCAAACGAGCAGCAACGTTGGCATGCAAACACTTGATAGTAATCTGACCGATCTGGTAAAACGCAATATTATCTCCGTGGCCACGGCCCGCGCTGCGGCGAAGACGCCAGATAATTTTCCAGGTTAGTATTTAAAAAATTACTCCTTATCCACTATTCGCACTATTTTTTTTGTTAGGCAAAAGTATTATGGAACGGGATCAGGCTACCAAATTCATGCACGACCTGCTGCGCTTGATGGTTAGTAAGCGCGGCTCCGACCTGTTCATCACAGCGGACTTTCCGCCAGCCTTCAAAATCGATGGCAAAATCACACCGGTATCGAATCAACCGCTGAGCACGGCGCACACGATGGAGCTCGCGCGCGCGATCATGAATGACAAGCAAGCAGCAGATTTTGAGGCGTCAAAAGAGTGCAATTTTGCGATTACCCCGACTGGAGTCGGACGCTTTCGGGTATCTGCGTTTATACAACAAGGACGCGTGGGAATGGTACTTCGAATGATCACCACGGAGATTCCAAACTTCGACGACCTTGGCTTACCCGAATCGTTAAAAGAAATCGCGATGACCAAGCGCGGTCTGGTGATCATGGTCGGCGCTACCGGATCCGGCAAATCGACCACGTTAGCGGCGATGATCGGCTTTCGTAACGAGAACAGTCACGGTCACATCATCACGCTGGAGGACCCGGTCGAATACGTGCATCCACACAAGAACTGCATCATCACACAGCGTGAGATCGGTGTGGATACTGAAAGTTGGGGCGTCGCGCTGAAGAATACATTACGTCAAGCGCCAGACGTCATTTTAATCGGCGAAATTCGCGACCGCGAGACCATGGATTATGCGATTTCTTTTGCTGAGACTGGTCATTTGTGCCTGGCAACATTACATGCCAATAGCGCGAACCAGGCACTGGATCGCATCATCAACTTTTTCCCCGAAGAGCGGCGCGCACAATTATTGATGGATCTTTCTTTAAATTTAAAAGGCGTCGTATCGCAACGATTAATTCCTCTGAAAAAGACCAAGGGACGCTGTCTTGCTGTGGAAATTATGCTTAATTCACCACTGATTTCTGAATTAATTTTTAAGGGTGATGTACTCGAAATTAAAGAAATCATGAAGAAATCACGTGAACTCGGCATGCAAACTTTTGATCAGGCGTTGTTCGATTTGTACGAAGCGGATAAAATTACCTATGAAGATGCGTTGCGCAATGCCGACTCGCTCAACGATCTTCGACTAGCCATCAAGTTACGCAGCAAAGATGCCAACACGCGCGACTTAAGTGCGGGCACCGAACATTTGGGAATAATATGAATCATCAACCGACCAACATCTACGATTTCGCCGTTGAGCGACTCGACGGCACACCCACAACATTGGCAGACTACCGCGGCAAGGTGGTACTCATCGTCAATACCGCCAGCAAATGCGGATTCACGCCCCAATACAAAGGGCTTGAAGAACTGTATGATAAATATCACTCTCAGGGATTTGAGGTACTTGGTTTCCCCTGTAATCAGTTCGGGTCGCAAGAGCCAGGAACCGCAGAGGAAATCGGTGCATTTTGCGAAAAAAACTTCGGCGTGAACTTTCCACTTTTCGCCAAAATCGACGTCAATGGAGATCACGCTGCACCGCTTTTCCAATATCTGAAAAATTCCGCGCCAGGCTTACTCGGAAGTGAAGGAATCAAATGGAATTTCACCAAATTTCTAATCAACAAAGACGGTACGGTATTTGATCGTTACGCACCACAAACAAAACCCGAAGCACTAACGACAGACATTGAAAAATTGCTGGCACTGTAAACTTACCAATACGATAAAAAAAGCGCAACCGAAAGGCTGCGCAAAGGGACTGCGGAGAGAACCTTTCACGATGGCTTTAATGCGTCATCGTAGAACCTAAACCATATAACAATGCCGCCAGGACGCCACCTGCAATGGAACCAAACACCGGCACAAAAGCATAACCCCAGTCACTGTCACGTTTGCCCGGGATGGGTAACAAAGCATGCATCAGACGCGGCCCCAGATCGCGTGCCGGGTTAATCGCATAGCCGGTAGTACCGCCTAACGAAACACCGATACTCATTACCAGCAACGCGACTGGCAACGCATCGAGCGCACCCAGTCCAAATTTTGGTGAAGCAATACTTAATACGCCAAATACCAGGACAAATGTCCCGACAATCTCGGATATCAAATTGCCAAAGATGTTGCGTATCGCTGGCCCCGTACAAAATACGGCGAGCTTGGTATCGCCATCTGTCGTCTGTTCAAAATGCTTTCGATATACTAACCAGACTAAAAAAGCACCCGTCATGCCACCTAACATTTGGGCCGCAATATATCCCGGCACACTTCCCCACGGAAATTTTCCGGCGACCGCCAAAGCGACTGTCACAGCAGGATTAAGATGCGCGCCGCTAGCCGAAGCTACGGTAAAAACACCGACAAAAACCGCCATTGCCCAACCAACAGTAATCACGATCAATCCGCCGCCATGACCTTTTGTTTTACTCAAGATGACATTGGCAACGACGCCATTTCCCAGCAAGACAACCAACGTTGTCCCCACAAATTCACCTAATAAGGGATGCATAGAAAATCTTTCGAATAACAAGGTCCGACATTGAATAGCGCAACGCCACCATAAATTATGTTTTAGGTACGATCATCGGCCCAAGCGATAGCGGCTACGATGGCACGTTGCCAGCCTTTGATATTGGCCTTGACCTCGTCAATCGGCATCTCGGAATGAAAGCGTTTGTCTAGCTGCCATTGACCGCGCACTTCGTCAATGCTGCTCCAATACCCGACAGCCAGACCCGCAAGATACGCTGCGCCTAGTGCCGTGGTTTCGGTGACTGTTGGGCGAACCACGTCGACGCCTAGAATGTCCGACTGAAATTGCATCAGTAAATTATTTGCAGTCGCGCCACCATCAACGCGCAATTCAGGAATAACAATTCCTGAATCCGCTTCCATGGCCTTTAATACGTCCATCGTCTGATAGGCGATACTGTCCAGCGCCGCGCGGGCGTAATGAGCGGAGGTGGTGCCACGCGTCACACCAAATACGGTGCCGCGTGCATGCGGATTCCAATGTGGCGCACCCAGACCGGCGAACGCTGGTACCAGATAGACACCGTCTGTATTCTTGACACTGCGCGCCAGACCCTCAACTTCGCTGGATTTTTTGATGATTCCTAACCCATCACGTAACCATTGCACGACAGCGCCGCCGATAAAAATACTGCCCTCTAACGCATAATTTACTTCATCACCGATTTTCCATGCGACGGTCGTGAGTAAGTTATTTTTGGAAACGATAGGCTTAGTGCCGGTGTTCATCACCATGAAACAACCCGTACCGTAGGTGTTTTTCACCATCCCCGGTTCTGTACACATTTGCCCGAACAGCGCCGCTTGCTGATCACCGGCAATACCAGCGATCGGAATTTCGGCACCGAAGCCTGATTTTTCAGTATGACCATACACTTCGCTGGATGATTTTACCGTCGGCAACATACTGCGCGGGACGCCGATAATATTCAAAAGTTCGTCGTCCCAATCCAGCGTATGAATGTTAAACAACATAGTGCGAGAGGCATTCGACACATCAGTAATGTGAAGTTTGCCACGCGTCATATTCCAGACTAGCCAGGTATCAACAGTGCCGAACGCCAGACGACCTTGATCCGCCAGTTGTCGCGCACCGTCGACATTATCCAGAATCCAGCGTATTTTAGTACCCGAAAAATATGAGTCTACTAATAGTCCGGTTTTTTCACGAATTTGATCTGCCAGACCCTGACGCTTTAGGTCGTCGCAAAATAAAGCAGTCCGGCGATCCTGCCAAACGATGGCGTTATAAATTGCTTTGCCGGTTTCGCGATCCCAGACTATCGTTGTTTCGCGCTGATTGGTAATGCCGATAGCGGCGATTGAAGCACCATTCAAACCAACGCTAGTCGTCGCTTCGGCGGCCACGCCAACCTGCGTCGACCAGATTTCCTGCGGATCATGCTCAACCCAACCTGGTTGCGGATAGATTTGGTGGAATTCTTTCTGGGCAGATGAAACGATGTTTCCTTGCCGGTCAAAAAGGATCGCACGCGAACTGGTAGTGCCTTGATCCAAGGCCAATATATATTTATCTTTCAACTGTCTACTCCAAGGTTGGAGGCGCATAGATGCGCCATTATTTTTATCCCTAAAACTGCTGACCAATCACAGTAACGTTGACTAGTTAAGAATGAACCGTCGCCTGCTTTGTCACTGGATTTTCCAGTGGTTCAAATACCTTCTGTGCATTCAATGGTCGGCGCACTAATGTTCACGCTATTTTGAGTTTGCAACCATGCGGTTAATCGTGCGACTTCAGCAGCATTTAAACGTAAACCCAACTTGGAACGACGCCAGATAATATCTTCTGCTGTAAGCGCCCACTCATGTTCAATAAGATAGCGCACCTCGACCTCGTACAGATCAGCTCCGAATAATTCGCCGAGCTCCGTCACATCGTGGATACCGTCCAACAACATGTCTACGCGGGTCCCATACGCATGCGCGTAACGCTTGGCGGTCACCACTGGCAACCAAGGGCAACGTTGCCGAAATTGCGTCAGGAACCGCGCAAAATCTGCATTTTCAATATCTCCACCTGGTAATGGCGCGTGTGCCGTCCAGTCTTCTGTTTCCATATAGCTGAACAACGGCTGCAACTTTTCCATCGCCTCTTCCGCCAAACGCCGGTAGGTGGTGATTTTTCCGCCAAACACAGATAACACCGGGGCGAGATTGTTTTCAGCCGTCAGGTCCAGACGATAGTCTCGGGTCACGGCAGAAGGATTCGCAACTTCTTCCTCAAGCAATGGGCGAACGCCGGACCACGACCAGACAACTTGCGATGGCGATACAGGGATATCGAAATAGCGATTCACCGATTCGCATAGATAAGCTGTTTCTTCTTCCGAAATATCAACCTTGCTTGGGTCGCCGCTGTATTCGACATCGGTCGTACCAATTGCGGTGAAATCGTTTTCGTAAGGAATCGCGAACACGATCCGTTTATCCGGATTTTGAAAAATATAAGCGTGATCATGATCAAACAACCGTTTTGTCACGATATGGCTACCCTTAACCAGGCGGACATGGTGTCGTGCCGAGGTATTCAATGCACCGCTTAGCAAACTCCCGACCCAAGGCCCCGCTGCGTTGACAACACAGCGCGCTTGCACGAGCGTGGTTTCGCCGTTAAGCGTCGACTGCAACGTCGCATCCCAATGTTGCGGTCCTTGCTTTGCTGCAATCAAGCGTGTTTTAGTGAGAATGGTCGCGCCACGCTCCCGCGCATCCATCGCATTGAGAACTACTAGGCGCGCATCCTGCACTGCGGCGTCTGAATAGACAAAACCTTTTTTCAACGACTTTTTTAACGGTCCGCCAGAGATATGCGTGCGGAAATCAATGCCATGTGAACCAGGTAATACTTCACGTTTGCTCAGATGGTCATACAAAAATAAGCCCGCACGGATCATCCATGCTGGCCGCAGGCTGGAGACATGCGGCATAACGAAGCGCAAAGGTGAAATGATATGCGGTGCGAGACGCAGCAATATTTCCCGCTCTTGTAATGCCTTGCGCACGAGACTAAATTCGTAGTGTTCTAAATAGCGAAGGCCACCGTGGATCAGCTTTGTGCTGGCGGAGGACGTGTGCGCGGCCAAATCGTCCTGCTCGCACAGAAACACGCTTAGACCTCGCCCGGCAGCATCTCGCGCAATGCCTGCGCCATTAACACCGCCACCCACCACTAACAAATCAACAATTTTTCCTGCGCTCACAATTTCCCCTCGATTTCGTCTACTGATAATCGTCAACTATTTACCGTTAATTGACTCAAGTTGGGCACTTTAGTTGCAAATGGACATTAAATATTTACATTCGAAATTATAATGTTCGAATTCGAACATTGAAAGGCAAATTTTTTTATAGACATTTATTGTGCGATAGCAATATTATTTTGCCAAAATATATTTAAATAAATAACAATAAACTTGTTAAATTTGTCTTTTTTAATAAGCATATTTATTTTAATAAGCCTCTTCAAACCGCACGAAAATAAAGATTCTGATGCAAAAAAAAGGCCGCCATAGCATTGCATGGCGACCACATTAGCGTGAAAGGTGCAACTTGTTTAATGCACCGCAGGCTGCCCTAAAGCCTGATCCAACAGCTCAATCCAATGCTTCACAGGCGTCTGCGTTCCCGACTGTAAATGCGTCAGACAACCAATGTTGGCAGATACGATCATCTCAGGCTGCGTAGCTTCCAGATTACGCAATTTGTTATCCCGCAACTGATGCGAGAGTTCTGGTTGCAACACAGAATAAGTCCCGGCCGAACCGCAACACAGGTGACTGTCAGCACACAGTTGCACGTCAACGCCAGCGCCACGTAGCAAACCCTCTACCTTGCCGCGAATTTGTTGACCATGCTGCAAAGTGCACGGCGGATGAAAGACAACACGCTTACTGATTTTCCCTTTTAATTTAGCGAGTAACGGCGTCTCAAGCTCAGGCAAAATCTCACTTAAATCACGTGTCAGCGCAGAGATTTTTTGCGCTTTTTCGGCGTACTCAGCATCGGCAGCCAACAAGTGTCCGTATTCTTTGACGGTAGTGCCGCAACCCGATGCAGTCATCACAATCGCCTCAATCTTTTGACCATTGCTACCATCGACATACGGCCACCATGCGTCGATATTGCGGCGCATATCATCAAGGCCGCCTTCGTGGTCGTTAAGGTGATAACGAATCGCCCCGCAACAACCTGCTTTGGGGGCAATTAATACTTGTACTTCCAGCGCGTCCAATACTCGCGCGGTTGCGCTATTGATATTGGGTGCCATCGCTGGTTGCACGCAGCCATCGAGAAGTAACATTTTGCGTGCATGCTGGCGTTGCGGCCAGCTTCCGGCCGCCTGTTTTGCCGGTAATTTTTCTTTCAGTTTTTGCGGCATCCAGGAACGCAAAGCTTGCCCCGTTTTAAACGCAGGCGTGAATAGCCATTTGCGCGGTAGCAGTTGTTTCAATGCCGTCCGTGTGATGCGCTGCTCTAATGATCTTGGTACTTGATCGTCAACAACCTTGCGACCAATATCCAGTAGCCGGCCGTATTCCACACCGGATGGGCAAGTCGATTCGCAATTGCGGCATGTCAGGCAGCGATCCAAATGCAGCTGTGTCTTGGCCGTGGCGGGTTGTCCTTCCAGAACTTGCTTGATGAGATAAATCCGTCCACGCGGTCCATCCAGCTCATCACCCAAAATCTGATAGGTGGGACAGGTGGCAGTGCAAAATCCGCAATGCACACAGGCGCGCAAAATTGCCTCGGCCTCCTGGCCTTCGCGGGTATCTTTGATGAATGGCGCTAAATTGGTTTGCATAGAATCCTGAGGTTCAGTTATTGGCTTGCATCGAGAGTTGGCAAATATCCTTGCGGGGAAATTCACTACCCTTCTCTATGCTGGCGTGCTAACAATTGCGCATGCCTGACGCAGTCGGTGCATTAAATTAAACGCAAAAAAATGTGTCGTAGAAAACGCGTCACTTGTATCGCACAATGACCATTCGCAAAAAAACATTTTTATCTTATAAATCCTGATACATTCGTCCGCGATTAAAAATTCTGGCCGGATCAAACGTCGCTTTCAAATTATGATGAATTTTTGAGACTGCTGGCGCTAACGGCTGGAATACGCCGACATTCTTATCGCCACCGCGATACAGAGTCGCGTGTCCTCCGACTGCACTGGCAGCGGCCCGTATATCCAAAGGATTGGCATCAGTGAGCAACCAGCGTTGCGCGCCGCCCCACTCAATCATTGACGTTCCTGATAACGCAAGCGGAGGTGTTACAGATGGCACCGACAAACGCCAAATTGGCGATTGTGTATCAAAAAATGCATGCGTTTGCTCACGTACTCCCTGCCAGAAAGCGTCGGCATCGGACACTGCTTCGCCGCCCATTTTTTTCTCTGCTGCGCTGACCGCAGCTTGTGCGCCGGCTAATCGAACGGTCAATACGCCATCACACCAGCAACTGGCAGAAATCGGCAATGGTTGACCACCCCATTCGTTCAACCAACGTAGCGCTTCAGCCTCGGCGACCATAAAACGGCGACTGCTGCTCGCAATTGCGCGTGGCAGCACTTTGATAGACGCTTCAAGTATCAAACCCAGCGTACCCATCGATCCGGTTAATAAACGTGAGACATCATAACCAGCAACGTTCTTCATGACTTGACCGCCAAAATGCAGCACATCGCCTTTGCCATCCATCAACACCACGCCTAATACATAATCGCGTAAAGCGCCAACCGACTGCCGAGAAGGACCAGATAATCCACTCGCCACCATACCGCCGACGGTGGCATTTGCGCCAAAGTGCGGAGGCTCAAATGCAAGCGCCTGACCGCGTTCTGCGAGTGCGGTCTCAATGTCTGCCAAGGGCGTGCCGCAACGTGCGGTAATCACTAGTTCGGTAGGCTCGTAATCGATGATGCCGCTGTGTTCGCGGGTGTCAAGCACCGCGCCTTGCGGCGTTTGGCCGTACCAATCTTTGGTCCCGCCGCCGCGAATTTGCAGCGCACTTCCTGTGCTGTTGGCGGAAAGGATCTGATCCTTAAATTTTTGATTATCCATCGTCTCGTTTCTGGTCTCGCTTTTGGCCTGATTTCCAGACCTGTTTTCATTTTTTCTGGCAACGTCGCACTATTTTTTAGAACCGCGGTAAATCCGGGAATTTTAGTTGACCACGCTTTACGTGCATTTTCCCGTATTCGGCACATCGTTGTAACGTCGGGATTGCCTTATCGGGGTTGAGCAAAAACGCCGTGTCAAACGCTCGCTTTACGCCAAAGAATGCCTCACGCTCGAGTGGCGAAAACTGCACACACATCGAATTAATTTTTTCAATTCCAACACCATGTTCACCGGTAATCGTGCCACCGACTTCGACACACAACTCCAGAATTTCAGCGCCAAAAGCTTCAGCACGATGAAACTCGCCCGGCACGTTTGCATCGAACAAAATCAAAGGGTGCAAATTACCATCACCGGCATGGAACACGTTAGCGCAACGTAAGCCATGTTTGGTTTCCATTTCTTCAATCCGCAGCAATACTTGCGCCAGATTTTTCCTTGGAATCGTCCCGTCCATACAATAATAATCAGGTGAAATACGCCCTGCCGCCGGGAACGCATTTTTGCGTCCAGACCAAAACCGCAGTCGCTCAGCTTCCGATTGCGACACCTCAATCCGGGTCGCGCCGCTGGCATCAAGTACCGCGCTCATACGACCGATTTCTTCCTCTACTTCTTCCGTTGTACCGTCCGACTCGCATAGCAAAATTGCGGCGGCATCAATGTCGTAACCGGCTTTGACAAACGGTTCAACCATGCGCGAACTGGTTTTATCCATCATCTCCAAACCGGCGGGAATAATCCCGGCGGCAATCACGTTGGCAACAGCATTGCCGCTTTTTACGACATCGTCGAACGACGCCATAATGACGCGAGCCAGTTGTGGTTTTGGAATGAGCTTGACGGTGACTTCAGTGACGATACCGAGCATGCCTTCGGAGCCGACAAAAACGGAAAGCAAATCGAGGCCCGGTGCGTCCAGCGACGCGCCGCCCAGTTCGACGATCTCACCATCAATCGTAACCATACGCACGCGCATGACGTTATGCACCGTGAGGCCGTATTTCAGGCAATGAACGCCGCCCGAGTTTTCTGCAACGTTACCACCTATCGTGCAGGCAATCTGCGATGACGGGTCTGGTGCGTAATACAAATTATGTGCCGCCGCAGCGTCAGAAATGGCTAGATTACGCACGCCCGGCTGGACAACCGCGGTACGGGAATAGGCGTCCATTTTGACGATACGGTTAAGTTTGGCCGTCGACACTACAACGCCATCGGCAATCGGCATTGCCCCACCGGACAAGCCCGTTCCCGCGCCGCGTGGCACGATCGGTACTTTCAGATCACGGCAAATCTTGAGAATCGCGGCAACTTGCGCCTCGTTTTCCGGCAACGCGACGACCATTGGTAATTGCCGATACGCGGCCAAACCATCACACTCGTAGGGGCGCGTGTCCTCCTCATTGAATAGCACTGAATGCGTCGGCAGAACAGCACGCAACGCAGCAGCAACCTGACGTTGCCGTTCAGCAGTAAAAGAAGGTGTAATTGAAGTCTCTGCGGGGGCGTTCATGCGATTCCTATGCGAGATAACTGTAAGGTAGTAACGTGCTGTCGGAGGCTAAATGACAAACTTTAATTCAGACTTTAAGAGAGAAGGGAATCAGTTACCTGACTTTAACCATGCCGAACAGGCCATGAATACGCCATCACTCTCGCCCGCCCGCGCACGCTTTGTAGTGCAGAGTATAGCGAAAATGTCATTGTCAGGCGGCGCTTATGTAACATCTGCGGCTGAAACTCTTTTGCTGTGCGGATGAATTTTTTTCACGTGTTTCAAAACCGCTCGAGTAAGACAGGCTACGCAAATCGATTTTTTAAAGTCGTTTGAAGGTTTTTTTCATCCAGGCAATGAAAATCGTCACTTCCGGACGTTCATAGGGCTTTTGCTCGTACACCAGATAATAAGCATGCGGCGGAGAAGTCAGACTCACGTCAAACAATTGCACCAACTCTCCATCTGCGATCATTTTTTGTGCAAAGTGTTTGCGCGTCAATCCGACGCCAAATCCATTTCGAATCAACTCAAGCAGCAATCCTAAATCGTCTGCGCGCAATCCCGACGCAGGCTCCGGCCAATCCAATCCGGCTGCCTCAAACCAAGGCTGCCAAGGCTCTAAAGCAGAGCGTAATAGTGTTGCCTTGCGCAAATCGGCAGGCGTATCAATACCACCGATTTGACGCAAATAATCCGGCGTAGCAACGGCAAACGCAGGTTCCTCGAAGAGTTTTTCGGTCGTGGTGTTGGGATATCTGCCAGCGCCAAAACGCACTTCAATATCACTTTCCGAAAGACTTAAGTCGTACAGCGGAACCGACAAGAATATTTCTACAACTATGTCCGGATGCTCTGCGATAAAACTGCCTAAATGCGGAATCAGCAAATAGCGTGCAAAGGTGGGTGGCACTGTTATTTTGATCCGCGGCTGCGCCTGAGAAGCGCGATGCGGCATCGGAAACTCAATTAACGTGCGCAAAGCATTGCGTACCACGTCCAGATACCGGCGGCCAAATTCCGACAAAGTGACGGTGCGCCCTTCACGACTAAACAGCCGCTCACCGACGAAATCCTCAAGCAAGCGAATCCGGTGCGACAGCGCCGAAGGCGTAATGCATAACTCATCGGCAGCGAGTGCAAATGAGTTATGGCGCGCTGCGGCCTCGAACGCCGACAGGGCGTGGACCGGTGGCAATCGGGTCGCGATGGAGGACTTGTTTAGCATATTCCGTATGAGGCAATTTTCATTCGATATCCGAAAGTGCGATTTAGTGATTCACTGATCTGATGTTGCAATCACTGAACGCTGTAGCATACCGCGCTGCAACGCTTAGGGCCGAAGATACTTTTAGGACTAACTGAAAGTATCCATTTTGCTTTTATAGATAGTCGTATCGCCCTACCAACGAATAATTTTACCGGGATTAAGAATATTCTTCGGATCAAAAGCATGCTTCAGCACCCGCATAGTCTCAATCGCGGCGTCGCCATGTTCAGCGATCAAAAAATCCATCTTATGCAAGCCGACACCATGTTCACCGGTGCAAGTTCCATCCATCGAAATCGCTAACGCCACCATGCGACTATTAATACCTTCGGCGCAAGCAATCTCCTCCGCATTATCTGGATCAACCAGCATTTGCACATGAAAATTGCCATCACCAACATGGCCTAATATCGAATAAATCATGCCGTGAGCATCGCAATCTGCTTTGGTCGACAACATGCATTCTGCTAAGCGCGAAATCGGCACGCAACAATCGGTTGATATGGCGCGAGATCCCGGACGCAACTGCAAGAGCGAAAAAAAAGCGTTATGTCGCGCAGCCCACAAACGTGAACGATCTTCAGGCTGCGTCGCCCATTCGAAGCCAATTGCGTGGAACTCATTGACCACGGACTGGACCACTTCGGCTTGTTCTTTCACGCCGTTTTCGCTGCCGTGAAACTCAAATAGTAATAATGGTTTTTCTGGCAAGCCTAATTTAGCATTGGCATTAATCGCCTTGACACTATTTTCATCGAGAAATTCGACCCGCGCAATCGGTACACCAAGCTGAATAATCTGAATCACTGAGGTGACGGCGTCACCGATAGTCTCGAACGAACACACCGCCGCAGAAATAGCTTCGGGCTGCGGATATAGCCGAACGGTCACCTCTGTAATAATGCCCAACGTCCCTTCACTACCGACAAATATGCGCGTCAGATCATAGCCAGCGGAAGATTTTTTAGCGCGCGTGCCGGTTTTGATAATACGGCCATCCGATGTGACGACGGTCAGCGCCAAAGTGTTCTCACGCATGGTGCCGTAACGCACGGCGTTAGTCCCGGACGCACGCGTCGCGGCCATGCCACCAAGCGACGCATCAGCACCCGGATCAATGGGGAAAAACAGTCCGCTATCTTTGATTTCGTGATTGATCTGCTTGCGCGTCACACCGGCCTGAACCGTAGCGGTCATATCTTCAGCGTGCACCGCCAACAGACGATTCATGCGTGACAAGTCGATCGAAATACCGCCTTGCAAGGCCAATATATGGCCTTCCAGAGATGTCCCGCAACCGTACGGAATGAGCGGTATTTGATATTCACTGCACAATTTGACGGTCGCCGCGACATCTTCGGTCGACTCAGCAAACACCACGGCATCAGGCAACATCGGATCGTAGGACGATTCGTCACTACCGTGATGCGCGCGCATGGCATGCGTAGTGGAGAAGCGGTCCCCAAATAAGGTTTTGAGTACAACAAGCAACGCGTCAGGCAGCGGCTTTTTTAATGCTGCCAATGTGGCGATATGATTCATAAGAGTCTCCGTTTTGTTAAGATTTTACTCTTCGATAGCGATTGCCGGGAATTTGTCACGGCATTGGGCCACTAGTGTAAAGTAATCGCCTATCTCACTATAATTTCACTATATACAACCAACATGGGTAATCGACTCTCAAAAATAGCTACGCGCACGGGCGACAACGGCACAACTGGCCTTGGCGACGGTAGCCGCACAGACAAAGATAGTCTGCGGATTCACGCAATCGGCGATGTCGATGAACTGAACTCACATCTCGGTGTTTTACTCTGCGAGGTATTACCGACTACTTTGCGCGATGATCTGCTGACGATTCAGCATGATTTATTCGATCTCGGTGGCGAGTTGTGTATTCCGGGTTACGTGATGATCAAGGAGTCACAAGTGGCGCGACTTGACGCATTGCTCGAAAAATATAATGCAGACTTGCCACCGTTACGGGAATTTATTTTACCTGGCGGAGCACGCACAGCGGCGCTGGCACATGTTTGCCGGACAGTGTGTCGCCGCGCTGAGCGCAGTATCATCACGCTGGGCAAGAGTGAAACGGTCAACGTTCCTGTGCGGCTTTACGTCAATCGACTATCGGATTTGTTGTTTGTTTTGTCGCGGGTGTTAAATCGGTTGGATGGCGGCAGCGATGTTTTGTGGAAAAATGTCGGGCGCAGTGACGTTTGAGCCGCTTTGATCGCTATTGCGCTATTGATGAGACCTGAGCGTTGACAAGATTTTAGCGTCGATGGTGATCTGGATCGGTTGCGTAATGCGTTCCTTTTCTGCTTCGGGCAGATGCTCCAACAAAGCAAATCAGACTGCACCGATGAAGACTTTTTTATTGGCCGGATCGTCCACTAATGCACTCACTACGGTCTTTGTAAATTACCTATCGAAGACCGTAGCTGACAACACACTTAATCACCCATCATCAGAGGGAATCAAAAACCCAATCTAATTCTGCATAGCCACCAAATGCAATACCTCTTTGCCAAATCGTTGACGAATACTCGCCGCAATTCCTTCTGCATTCAAACCACACATCGCCAATAACTGTGTAGCGTCACCATGATCGATAAAACGATCGGGCAAACCCAGATTCAGAAGCGGTTTGACACATCCTGCCGCCGCCAAAGCTTCTGCCACCGCGGCGCCAGCGCCACCCATGATCGAACCTTCTTCTACAGTGACAATTGCCTCGTGCGAATTTGCCAGTTCGAGTAACAGCGCAACATCCAGCGGTTTAATGAAGCGCATATTAGCGACGGTCGCATTCAATGCTTCGGCCGCTTCAAGACTTGGCGCAACCATCGTACCAAAGGCCAAAATCGCTATTCCCTTACCTTCGCGCCGAATCTCGCCTTTGCCAAATGGCAACCCAACTAATGCCTGATCAATCACTGCGCCAACACCACTGCCACGGGGATAGCGCACGGCGGCTGGCCCTTTGTAGAGATAAGCTGTCGACAACATCTGGCGACATTCGTTTTCGTCAGACGCAGCCATGACCACCATGTTGGGAATACAACGCAAGAAAGCGATGTCATAATTGCCAGCGTGAGTCGCGCCATCAGCTCCGACCAGACCAGCACGATCAAGCGCAAAGGTGACATCCAGATTTTGCAGCGCGACATCATGTATCAATTGATCATAAGCACGTTGCAAGAAGGTCGAATAAATCGCCACAACTGGCTTGAGGCCTTCGCAAGCAAGGCCAGCGGCAAAAGTCACCGCGTGTTGCTCGGCGATACCAACATCGTAGTAACGCTCTGGAAAGCGCTGCTCAAACTCCACCAATCCAGAGCCGCCCGCCATTGCTGGCGTAATACCGATTAGTTTTTCATCTTGCGCTGCCATATCGCATAGCCAGTCACTGAAAACTTGTGTATACGTCATCTTGCTGGACGTCGCTGGCTTGATGCCGACGGCTGGATTAAACTTTCCGGGCCCGTGATAAAGCACGGGATCGGCCTCAGCCAACTTATAACCCTGACCTTTTTTTGTTACCACGTGCAAAAATTGCGGACCTTTCAAATGCTTCAGATTTTGCAACGTTGGAATCAGCGATTCCAAATCATGCCCATCAATGGGGCCGATGTAATTGAAACCTAATTCCTCAAACATGGTGGCAGGTACAATCATGCCTTTGGCGTGCTCTTCAAACCGCTTGGCCAATTGCAACACTGGTCCCGGCAGCATCGATTTGCCGACATTTTTGGCCTTGGCATAAAATTGACCGGACATCAAGCGCGCCAGATAACGATTCAATGCGCCGACCGGTGGAGAGATCGACATATCGTTGTCATTTAAGATAACCAACATATTGATGTCGTCATACACGCCAGCGTTGTTCATCGCCTCAAAAACCATACCGGCGGTCATTGCACCGTCACCGATCACTGCGACAGCGTGACGATCCTTTTCACCTTTGGTCTTGGCGGCCAAGGCCATGCCCAGCGCTGCCGAAATCGATGTTGAGGAATGCGCCGTCCCAAAGGTATCGTATTCACTCTCGTCACGACGAGGAAATCCCGAAATACCTTCAAACTGACGCAAGGTTTTCATTTGATCACGACGACCTGTCAGTATTTTGTGCGGGTAGGTTTGGTGACCTACGTCCCATACGATACGATCTTCGGGCGTATTAAAAACGTAATGCAGCGCGATTGTCAGTTCAACGGTTCCTAAATTTGACGACAAATGGCCGCCAGTCTGGGACACGGAATCAATAACGAATTCGCGTAGTTCATCAGCCAGCGGTCGCAATTGCGCACGCGTTAAAAGGCGCAAGTCGGCCGGGCTGTTTATTGTATTAAGTAAATTCATGGGACTAAGCTTTCCGCTGCACAATCAAATCTGCCAATTCACGCAGGCGACGGGCTTTATTTCCAAAGGGCGCAATCGCCGCGTGAGCGTCGTTACGCAACTTATCTGCCAATACCTGCGATTCCGTCAACCCGATGATCGATACATAGGTTGGTTTATTATTCGCTGCGTCCTTGCCCGCTGTCTTGCCTAAAGTTGCTGAATCGGCAGTCGCATCAAGGATATCGTCGACCACCTGAAACGCCAACCCAATCGCCGTACCGTATGCTTCTAATGCTTGCACTTCCGTAAACGATAACGTCTTGCCGCTGGTGGCCCCCAATAGGACTGAGGCGCGTAGTAAGGCGCCGGTCTTCAATCGATGCATCAACTCCAGCGCATCCAGAGATAGCTGCAAACCGACACTATCCAAATCAATTGCCTGACCGCCGCACATACCGAAAGACCCGGACGCCGCCGCCAGCAAGCGCAACATCATCATCTGGCGCACCGGATCAACAGTCTCGACATTGGCAGACAACACAATAAACGCTTGCGACTGCAATGCATCGCCAACTAATAATGCGGTTGGTTCATCATATTGCACATGCACGGTCGGTTTACCGCGGCGTAGTGCGTCGTCGTCCATACACGGCATATCGTCATGCACCAGCGAATACGCATGAATCATTTCGACTGCTGCTGCTGCGCGTTCCAACATAGGTTGAGGTGCTCCGAACAGCTCACCAGCCGCGAATACCAAAAGAGGCCGTATCCGCTTGCCGCCATCTAAAACCGCATAACGCATAGCCTGGTGCAAGCGTACCGGAACATCCGTAGGCAAGGGCAAAAATGTTGTCAATGCAGCTTCAGTTACTGACTGAATCTGCCGCATCCATTCAGAAAACCCAGCAATATCATCCGGCACTCCAATTGCGTGAAGCGACTCTATAGCTTCCGTCGTATTGTCAGCACCCGTCATGCATCGCTTCCATCGGACTGATCAGCGGGCGCGGCGAAAGGTTTCAACATATCTCCCTCCAGAACTTTTACCTGACTATCAACTTTATCGAGTTGTACTGCGCAAAATTTAACCAGTTCTGAGCCGCGTTTATAAGCCGCTACCGACGCCTCCAACGGTAACTCACCGGCTTCCATCTGGGCAACAAGTTGCTCCAATTCAGCCATTGCCTGTTCAAATGATGCCGGATTACTGGCAGAAAGTGCGTTCTTTGCCATAATTGTTAAAGCCTGTTCAAAATAATGTTGCCTTACCATCAGTCATTGGCCAGCCTGCACGGTGTCGTCGTTGATCTGAATCAATACCAAGCCGAGCACTGCAGATGGTAACGCCTGATTGCGGGGAAGCAAAAGCTAAAGTCAGAAACTCTAGGCGAGTGCTTAATTGTGGTGTCCGCTATTTTAGTGCAAACAGTTATAACCCGTTGAATTTCTGAGGGATTATCCGGCAATTTATGGTCAAATAGAGAAAAGCAAGTCTAGCTGTGGCATAATAGTAGGTTATGTCCGAAACTTCCGCTTCATATTAATTTTATATTATTTGAATACAGATTTTTACGGATTCTTTCTCTCTTAGGTTGGTGCAGATTAATTTGGGGGACGGGAATGTCCGATCTGGCTATTTTTGCCACGCTGGCGCGGTCTGATGCGCAACTTCCAGTCGACGTCTATTTTGACGAAACACTGTTAAAACGCGAAATACAACAGCTATTTCAAAGTGGTCCACGTTATGTTGGCCACGAGTTAATGGTACCCAATGTTGGCGATTACGCCACAATGGCATCCGAAAATGAAGGCCGCATGTTAGTGCGCAATCCTGAGGGCATTGTGCTAGTTTCTAACGTCTGTCGTCATCGTCAAGCGAAGATGCTCGACGGTCATGGCAACGCCCGCACTATCGTCTGTCCGCTACATCGCTGGACTTATGACCTCAAAGGTGAACTCATCGGAGCGCCGCATTTCGGCGAAACTCCATGTATGAACCTGTCTCAAACACCGCTGCAAAGCTGGAACGGCTTACTGTTTGAAGAAAACGGCTTTAATGTCGGGGAAAAACTCAACAAGTTAGGGGTGTCGAAAGACCTTGATTTCAGCAACTATTTGTTTGATCACGTTGAAGTGCATGAATGCGATTACAACTGGAAAACTTTTATTGAGGTTTATCTGGAGGATTATCACGTTGAGCCGTTTCACCCCGGATTGGGTAGTTTTGTCAGTTGCGACGATCTCACGTGGGAATTCAGCAAGGATTACAGCGTACAAACAGTCGGTGTCAATCATGGTCTGGCAAAATCCGGATCACCGGCTTACAAAAAATGGCAAGAACAGGTTCTCAAATTTGGCAACGGCAAACCACCAAAATTCGGTGCAATTTGGCTAACAATATATCCAAACATCATGGTCGAATGGTATCCCCACGTATTGGTGGTATCCACTTTGTGGCCAAGGGGGCCTCAAAAGACAACGAATGTGGTTGAGTTCTACTACCCTGAAGAAATCGCGTTATTCGAGCGCGAAATGGTAGAGGCCGAACGCGCTGCATACATGGAAACCTGTGTCGAAGATGATGAAATTGCGCTACGCATGGACGCTGGCCGCAGTATTTTAATGGCGCGAGGCGTAAGCGAAGTCGGGCCATATCAATCACCGATGGAGGATGGTATGCAGCATTTCCACGAATGGTATCGCAGCCAGATGGACCTACCAAAAACTAACGTCGACTAACACCCGCTGATCAATTACTTTAATCTGTACGACTTCGAAAAATCAGTCGTTCAGATTCATTCTTCTCTTCCTTTCTTCTCCCTCGTTTTTGAATTATCGCTCGTACTCCCGCGCTTTTCAACTTGATTATGGCTGAAACACCATCAAATTTGTTCCTCGCAGCGATAAGTGCGCCATCAAAGATTAGCAGCGCTTTGTGGCATTTAGTCCGCATCAACTGCGACATTTACTGAGATAGTTGCTTTATCTTATTTTCCAAGTTTGATGATTTTTTTGTAATCCCCTTTATGTGGTCGCTACCGCCATTAATTATCAACGGCTGATCGACAACAACGCTCTATAATTAAAGTGAACATTCTCGACTGCTAAATCGCTTATCGCCTCAAAAGCGAGCGATAAACCAAGTATCAAATGTGAGATTGAATTTCAAGGCACTATTGCGAACTTAAATGGCAAGCTTGGGTACAATATACTCGCTGCTACATGCAAGAACTACAGGAGATCGCTATGCCAAACAAACATCCTTACACCACGCTGATTTCAGCTGCCAACCTGTTGCAAAATGCGCCGCAAGCGAACTGGGTCATAATCGATTGCCGTCACGATTTGGCCGATCTGGATGCTGGCCGCGCAGCCTATACTTCTGGCCATATTCCTATGGCGCAATTCGCGCATCTCGATCAAGATTTATCTGGTGCCAAGCTAGCTGCAGATGGCGTTTTCAAAGGACGCCATCCGTTACCAGAACAAGATGCCCTGATCGCGACTTTGCGCCAATGGGGTATCAATGACGATACGCAGGTCGTTGCTTACGATGCGCAAGGCGGCATCTTTGCTGCGCGACTTTGGTGGCTGCTGCGCTCAATTGGTCATGCCTCCGTAGCGGTGCTTGATGGTGGATTAGCGGCTTGGCTAGCAGAAGGGCAAACGCTATCAACCACAGTCACTACAAACGTGAAGGGTACTATCAGCATCAAACCCGCGTTAGTCACCAACGTTGATGCGCAGGATGTTTTAAATAATTTAACCAATCCACAACGTACTGTGGTCGATGCCCGCGCACCGGACCGCTTCCGTGGCGAAAACGAGACCATAGACCCCATCGGCGGTCATATTCCTGGTGCAAAAAATCGCTTCTTTAAAAATAATTTACAAGCCGATGGACGCTTTAAACCGGGTCATCAACTGCACGAAGAGTTTAGTAACATTATCAGTGCATCCCAGGCTGCAGTGATGCAATGCGGATCTGGCGTAACTGCATGTCACAACTTGCTGGCTTTGGAAATTGCTGGCTTGCACGGCGCAGCGTTGTATCCTGGATCGTGGAGCGAATGGTGCGCAGATCCAAGTCGCCCGATTGCCACCGGTGCTTGATATTCCTTCCAAACAGCGCTGGCGGTAGTAAATAAAAGAGTGTTTGGTTAGTCGCAAAGGCAACTGACCTACACACTCTTCCGACGATGCGCGTCACTCAAATTGCACTACTCTAACGAGAGCAACGCCGTTCAATTCAGCTCAACTAACACCGTGGCTTTTAAACCATTCCAGGGCGCGTTTCCAGCCATCCTTGGCGTCAGCTTCAACATAACTCGAACGATAATCCGCGTTAAACGCGTGGCCTGAGTTTGGATACACGACAAAGGTCGATTTGCTGCTGCCCTTTGCAAGTGCAGCCTTCATTTGCTGAATACTATCTTGCGTAATTCCCTCATCTTTGCCGCCATATAAACCGAGTACCGGCACTTTCAATGCGGCTGCGATATCGACCGGTTGATGGGGATTGAGCGCGCTCTTATCGCCGACCAGACGGCCGTACCATGCCGCTCCCGCTGTGACTTTAGGATTGTGGGCACAGTACAATCACGTAATGCGACCGCCCCAACAAAATCCGTTAATGGCAAGCTTATCGATATTTCCACCATTTTCTTTGGCCCAAGCTACGCAGGCATCCAAATCCCCAAGTACCTGATCGTCCGGCACCTTCGAAATCACTTCTTTTTGCAGTTCCGCAATCGAGGCGAAGGCCGCCGGATTTCCCTGACGAATAAACAAATCGGGTGCGATAGCCAGATAGCCAAGCTTCGCAAAACGTCGTGCCACGTCCGCGATATGTTCATGTACACCAAAAATTTCGGAGATTACCAGCACTACCGGCAAGTTGCGCTTACCTTCCGGTTGGGCCCGGTATATTGGCACGGTCAGACCATTGATTTGTACTTCAACAGTACCGGCGGTCAATCCAATGGTATCGGTCTTAATCACAGTCTGTGCGCAGACCGGCAAAACCGCAGCCGCAAAGCCGGTGCCCAGGGCGGTCTTAATAAAGGTCCTGCGATCAACGTCGTCGGATAACCGCACTTTTCCTACCAGGCTATCAAAATCATCTTTTCAGTTCGGCACTCAGATTCTCCTAAAAAGTGGTGAAACTATCGTGGGTCAAGTTGTCGTCGTGAAAGCGATGAAATACACATGGAATTATTTAAAAAACGGTTAAGACTGTCTAACCACGTCTAACTCCTTTGCATGAACTGCTCTCAGCATTTGTACGCTGAGAGCGACATCAACACGATACAAACCGTCGCATCGTTCATACAGACTCAATTCAAACCAGCATCAATGTGCTTCATCCCAATTTTTTCCAACCCCGACTTCGGCAATCAGCGGGACCCGTAACTTTGCTACGCTAGCCATCAGTTCAGGCAACTTTACGCGAACTAATTCCAACTCTTCTTGCGGCACTTCAAGCACCAATTCATCATGGACCTGCATCACCATTTTGGATTTTAGCTGTTCTGCCTCAAGCCAGCCCTGCACGGCAATCATGGACAACTTAATCAAGTCGGCAGCGGTGCCTTGCATCGGTGCGTTAATCGCAGCGCGCTCTGCACCTTGGCGGCGTGGTCCGTTTGGCGAGTTGATTTCTGGCAACCATAAACGACGGCCGAAAACCGTTTCAACGTAACCTTGCGCTTTGGCCTGCAAGCGGGTGTTGTCCATAAACAATTTGACGCCGGAAAAGCGCATAAAATATTTTTCGATATACATTTGCGCCGCCGCCCGCTCGATACCCAGATTACCTGCCAGACCGAACGCGCTCATGCCATAAATCAAACCGAAGTTAATCACCTTGGCGTAACGACGCTGCTCGCTACTGACATCCGAAGCTGTTACACCGAAAATTTCGGCCCCGGTTGCGCGGTGAATATCAATACCATCAGCAAACGCCCGCAACATGTTTTCATCGCCGGAAATGTGCGCCATGATACGTAGTTCAATTTGCGAATAATCAGCCGAGACGATCACGCTATTTTCAGGCGCAACGAACGCCTCCCTGATACGACGCCCTTCGGCGGTGCGGATGGGAATGTTTTGTAAATTCGGATCGTTCGAAGCCAATCGCCCCGTCACCGCCACCGCCTGTGCGTAGTTGGTATGCACCCGTCCAGTAGACTGATTGACCATTTTCGGCAACTTGTCAGTATAGGTCGACTTCAACTTTGAAAGACTACGATAATCGAGCAAAATCTTCGGTAGCGGATAGTCTTCCGCTAGCTTTTGCAGTACTTCTTCATCGGTCGACGGTGCACCGGAAGGCGTTTTCTTGATGATTGGTAATTGCAGCTTTTCAAAGAAAATTTCTCCCAATTGTTTAGGAGAATTAAGATTGAATGGCTGACCCGCCAGGATATAAGCTTGCTGTTCAATTTCCAACAGGCGTTTACCTATTTCATTCGATTGGGTCTTCAACAAACCCGCATCGATCAAGACGCCATTGCGTTCAATTTTTTGTAAAACAACCGCGGTTGGGACTTCGATACTTTCGTAAATAAAACGCAGCTTTTCGTCGCTCTCAATATGCGGCCACATAGTCTGATGCAAGCGCAAAGTGACGTCAGCATCTTCCGCGGCATATTCAGTGGCACGTGCAATCTCGACTTCATCGAAACAAATTTGTGACGCGCCTTTTCCGCAGACCTCTTGAAAAGTAATCGTTTTATGTCCAAGATGGCGCAACGCCATGCTGTCCATGTCATGCGGACGGTGGGATTCGAAAACATACGATTCCAGCATCGTATCGTGCTCGATGCCGCGTAGTGTCACGCCTTGATTGGCAAAAATATGACTGTCGTATTTTAAATTTTGGCCGACTTTTAACTTAATTGGATCTTCCAGCCAGGATTTCATTTTTCCCAATACAAATTCCAACGATAGCTGTTGCGCGCCGTCTTGCGTCCGATGCGCTACTGGAATATACGCGGCCACGCCTATAGTGCAACTGAGCGAAATACCGACTAATTGTGCAGTCATCGGATCAAGCGAGGTTGTCTCAGTATCGACCGAGGTTAATGGCGCATCGGCAATGACGGTCATCCAGTGATCAAGTTGCTGTTCGGTCGTGACGGCCTCATAATTTGTTACCGCCCGCGGAAACAAACTACTTTGCCCCAGACTTTCCACTGCCGTCGTGACGGCATCGATCAGGCCGACTTTTTCATCGCCATCCACTTTACTGGTATTTTCTACTTTGGCCGTTGCAGCCACACTGCTAGCCACACTACTACTAAGCTCACGTAGCCATGTTTTAAAATTGTAACGCGTATAAAGCGAGATCAATGTTTCACTATCTTGCGGCAAAATAGCCAGTGAATCTGGAAATAAGCCCATGTGTTCGCTAAGATCGCAATCGGTCTTAACGGTAACCAGCGCTTTAGCCTGAGGTAGCCAATCGACCGCCTTCCGCAGATTTTCGCCCACCGCGCCACCGATGTTTGCGGCATTGGCAATCACTTGATCCACCGTATCGTATTGGGCCAGCCATTTCACCGCGGTTTTCGGACCAACTTTAGAGACGCCGGGAATATTATCGACCGTATCACCGATCAAGGTCAGGTAGTCAACAATACGGTCTGGGGGAACGCCAAATTTGGCAATTACCCCCGGCGGATCCAATTTCTCATTATTCATCGTGTTAATCAGTGTCACGTGCTGATTAACCAGTTGCGCCAGGTCCTTGTCGCCGGTGGAAACCACCGCGGTCATCCCGTGCGCGACCGCCTGAACTGTCAAGGTACCGATGACATCGTCGGCTTCAACACCTTCAACCATTAAAATAGGCCATCCCATAGCGCGCACTGCAGCGTGAATAGGCGTAATCTGTTTAACTAGGTCTTCCGGCATTGAAGCGCGTGTAGCCTTGTACTCGGTATACATATCGTCACGAAACGTTTTCCCTTTTGCATCGAACACGCAGGCAATGTAAGCTGCAGGGTAATCAAGACGTAAACGACGAAGCATATTTAAAATACCGTACAACGCGCCGGTCGGCTCGTTGTCGGCATTGCGCATATCGGGCAGAGCATGAAAAGCCCGATAAAGGTAACTGGAACCATCAACTAACAGCAGGGTTTTTTGCATATGGAATCGAACTTGAACGGAAAAAATGTACCGCGGTTGCGGCAAGTGACGGACATCGAACGTGCTACCTCCAAGAAGGCGCGCGAATCATGGCATATGTTCACAATTATGGCAGAGTTTATCGAGTCGACCGAACGTCTGTCTGAGTTACATCCTGCAGTCTCCATCTTTGGCTCGGCGCGGATTAAAGAAGATAACCCGTATTACGAACAATGTTCGGATATTGCACGACGCTTTTCGGACGCTGGATTCGCGGTTATTTCAGGCGGCGGTCCTGGTTTGATGGAAGCGGCCAATAAGGGCGCGTTTGAAGGAAAGTCACCCTCGATTGGCCTCAATATTGAGCTACCACACGAGCAAAGCAGTAATAAGTGGCAAGATATTTCGTTAAGTTTCCGCCACTTTTTTGCGCGTAAGGTTGCCTTCGTACGGCATGCGGATGCCTATATCGTATTACCCGGCGGCTTTGGCACCATGGATGAGCTAACCGAGGTCCTGACCTTGATTCAGACCGGGAAATGTCGAAAGATTCCGATCATTTTAGTCGGCAGTACGTTCTGGGAAGGCCTGCTGGAGTGGTTCCGTACGACGTTGGTTACCACTGGAATGATCGGCGCAAAAGACCTTGATCTGATTCAGGTTATCGACGATCCTGCGCTGATTGTAGATGCCGTCTTCGACTTTTATGACAAAGGTGAAACATCGCTGGCAGATTCTGTAGACCGTCATACCGACACCGGCGCATTGTTGTAATTTTTACCCGCACTACAACGGGATCGACATATAAAGTGTCGGTCCTGCCTATGGCCAGGATAGCTGGATTTGGACGATTTCGTCCGATTCCTATTGGCTTCGCTTAAACAAGATTAAGCGCTGACTTTCCAGCCTGCCGGTCGACAGCGTTGCGCTATGAATGGCAGTGACATCGCCAAGCAACAACAACAGCCCCAAAAAGGTGCGATTTATCTGTGCTAATTGGGCTTGATCTACGACTTGTGCCCTATCGTTACGGCCGGTTTGCTACAATGGAACCATTGCATCTAACTAGATTTTTTTACTAGTTCGATACCAACGAACAACTATGGCATCCAAAAAACCATGAATAACCTTAAAGTCTGGCCAGTGGCAACGTTATCAGCGCTTTTAATTGCTGCGGTTGGTGTAATGACGACATCAATGGTGCAGGCACAGCAGCAGACGAATACGCCGCGGCCTGCAAATCTGGCACCGCCGCCGCCCGAACTACAGAATCTGGAAGAGGGTGAAAAACCTGCCATTACCACTCAAAAAAACGAGAAAGCGCCGGAAGACACCATCACGCAGCAGCGCCAGCAAGGCGTTGTCACGGACATCAAGGTTAACAGCGGCGGCAGTACTTATCACATCGTACCTAGAACAGCCGGCACGTCGTTGCCGGGCGATACGCCAAGTGCACCAGCGAACGGTGCGCGATGGGTGATTAAGGAGTTCGATTGGGGCCAAAAGAAAGAAAAGCCAGCAACTCCCGGCCAAGAACAGGCTGTTGATAGTAAAACAGCGCCAATGCCACCTACCACGCCAGCCCAATAAGGCGGCTTTTCTGGTGCTTTTTGTAGCCCTGCGGCAAATGTTGATGAGAGATTCAAATGTTGGGTCTTTTTTCTACATTCTCACAAATAGCGTGACCTTTCGACTTTTTCCGAAATCTCTTTTTTTAAATTTTTCTCATGGCAGTATTTACCCCGGTCAGCCTCGATGACCTTAGCCAATGGCTTTCACAATTTCCCTTAGGCAAAGCACTGGCGATCAAAGGTATTTCGTCCGGTATCGAAAATAGTAATTTTTTCATCAATACCGAGGCCGGCGAATACGTGCTGACAGTTTTTGAAAAACTGACGTTCGAACAATTGCCTTTTTACCTTGAACTTATGCGTCACCTGGCGCAGCGTGGCGTGGCGGTGCCTGCTCCCATAGCCAATCAGCATGGCGCGCTTATTAATGCACTACACGGCAAACCCGCTGCGATCGTTAGCAAACTGCGTGGCGAATCCGAAATGTCGCCGGGTCCTGTGCATTGCCGCGAAGTCGGGGTCATGCTGGCAAAAATGCATCTGGCGGCACAAGATTTTCCGATTTATCAGCCTAACTTGCGTGGACTCGCATGGTGGCGGGACACAGCACCTGCCGTGCTGCCATTTTTGCCTGCAGAGATTAAACAGCTGCTCGGTTCCGAAATTAAGTTTCAGGAGGATTTTGCGGTAACTGCCACTTATCAAAGCCTGTCCAAAGGGCCCGTGCATGCCGATCTTTTCCGCAATAATGTGATGTTTGACGGCGATAAATTATCGGGCTTTTTCGACTTTTATTTTGCTGGATGCGATACTTGGCTATTCGATCTTGCCGTCACCGTTAACGATTGGTGTATCGACGTCGATACAGGAGAACTTGACGAGGTGCGCGTAGCGGCAATGCTGGACGGCTACCGCTCAGTGCAAGCGTTTAGTAGTGATGATCAAACCGCCTGGCAACCCATGTTACGCGCCGCCGCATTGCGCTTCTGGCTATCTCGTCTTTATGACTTTTACTTACCTCGCGCAGCAGAAATGCTGACGCCGCATGATCCGGCGCATTTTGAACGGATCTTGCGACAACGCATCGCTCACCCGGCTCCGGCCCTGCTCTGAATATAATGGAAAAATTACCTGCAAAAACTGGTTGGATCTGGGTAAAAAGTGGCTTTGCGTTATTCCGCAAACAACCAGCTGAAATCTCGACTCTTTTCCTTGCCTATATGTTCCTGATGCTGGCTGTCGGTATCGTACCTGTATTGGGTCAACTGCTACCGCTGATACTGATACCTGTATTTTCAATGGCGTTCATGCAGGCCTGTGTGCAAATTGAGAACGACAAACGCGTTTTCCCAAATTTACTGCTGACGGGATTTCGTTCGCCTGCAGTGAAAAATCTGTTACTACTTGGGTGCTTATACTTACTCGCCGCAATGATCGCCATTGGCGCCTCGGCATTGATTGATGGCGGCGTTTTCTGGGAAGCTATGACCGGACAGATTCCACTTGATGCCAAAACGGCGCAAGAATCGAATATGACATTAGCCATGATGTTCTCTGCCGCCGTGTACGTGCCCTTTGCCATGGGATTCTGGTACGCGGCTCCTCTTATTGCGTGGCAAAAAATGAGCGTATTCAAGGCGATTTTTTATAGCTTTTTCGCGGTTCAGCGTGAGACAAAAGCGTTTATGGTGTACGGACTTTCATGGGTCGTTTTCGGCGTATTGTTCCCTGCCATTATCAGCGTGATCGTCGCGCTGTTAGTAGGTAATGCATCGATTACGCTTATGGTGCTGTTGCCACTGTCGATCCTGCTAACAGTCGTCATGTATTGCTCGTTTTATCCCACCTACAAGCAGGTATTTGGCGAGCCGGAACCCTCTGAAAAGTAAACTCTTGTAGCTTGTTCACTTCCCCGGTCTCCCCGGAGAAGTGAATTATAAGAGATCTGATGCCTACACCTTATCCAGCTTGGCGATCGTTAAGTCCAGCAATTTCATTCCATGCTTGCCAAAGTTAATTTGCGCGCGGGCGTTTCCACCACCACCTTCGATATTGACAATCACGCCTTCACCGAATTTTTGATGGGCGACATTTTCCCCAATGCGCCAACCCACATCCTGTTTCGTGATTTTGTTTGCAATGGCATTGGCGCCATATTGGGGCTCATCAACCCATGCCGCTTTCGGGTGCGCAAACCAGCTTTGTTGCTGTGGTTGTATTTTGGGTGACAACCACTTGAGCGAGTCTTCAGGCAACTCATCGAAGAATCGTGACCGCAGGTTATAACGCGTCTGCCCGTGCAGCATTCGCGTCTGCGAGAAACTCATGTAAAGGCGCTTTTTAGCACGCGTGATAGCGACATACATCAGACGCCGCTCTTCTTCCACGCCAGAGTCTTCTTTTTGGGAATTCTCATGGGGAAACAATCCCTCTTCCAGCCCTGTAATAAATACCGCTTCAAACTCCAGACCTTTGGATGAATGCACCGTCATTAGCTGCAAGGCGTCTTGCCCGGTTTTAGCCTGATTATCTCCCGCCTCTAACGAGGCATGTGACAAAAATGCTGACAACGGCGACATGATGAACGACAGCCGTGCGTCCGCATCAATAATTTCAATCCCATCCGCGGTCGTAATAGAGGCCGCTGCCAACACATCGGCTTGCGGGCCGAGCAATGCCGGCGCTTCTACTCCAAATCCTTCTTCTGAGACGAATAAGGTCGCAGCGTTGACCAATTGCTCCAGATTTTCGATGCGGTCGGCGCCCTCGCGCTCGGTACCGTAATGCGTTATTAGCCCACTCATGCCGAGCATAATCTGCACCATTTCTGGCAACGGCAAATGCTGCGTTTCAAAGCGTGCACCTTCAATTAACTTGAGAAATGCGCCGAGAGAGGTGCCGGCCTTTCCCGCCACGTACGGTACCGCTGCATACAGCGAAATACCTTGCTGACGTGCGGCATCCTGTAGGTGTTCGAGAGAACGCGCGCCAATACCGCGTGTTGGAAAATTCACGACGCGCAAAAATGCTGAATCGTTATGGGGATTGTCCATCAGTTGCAAATACGCGATTGCATGCTTGACTTCTGCACGCTCAAAATAGCGTTGACCGCCATACACCCGATACGGAATGCCAGCTGAAAATAACGCATGCTCAATCACCCGCGATTGCGCGTTTGAACGATACAGGATCGCTATTTCGCTACGCGTTGCACCCTCATTGATCAGGCTCTTGGCTTCCTCGATAATCCACTGGGCTTCGAGTAAATCACTGGTTGACTCGTAAATTCTCACCGGCTCGCCGTGCCCAGCATCGGTACGCAAGTTTTTACCCAGACGCTTGCTATTATTAGCGATTAGCGTATTGGCAGAGTCTAGAATATGACCTTGCGAGCGATAGTTTTGCTCCAGCTTGATCAAATTTTCGACCTGAAATTCACGCTGAAAGGTACTCATGTTGCCGACATTCGCGCCGCGAAATGCATAAATACTTTGATCGTCATCGCCAACGGCAAACACCGCGCCGCCTTGCCCTGCCATCAACTTTAACCATTTATATTGAAGATCGTTGGTATCTTGAAATTCGTCCACCAAAATATGTTTAAAACGGGCTTGATAATGCTCACGCAAAGGCTGATTTCTGACCATCAATTCATAGGTGCGCAATAATAGTTCGGCAAAATCAACGACCCCTTCGCGCTGGCATTGCTGATCATAAAGGGCGTATAACTCGACAAATTTGCGATTGTAGTCATCGTTAGCTTCGACATCGTGCGCACGCAAACCCTGATCTTTTGCACCATTGATAAAGTACATCAAGTTACGCGGCGGATACTTCTCATCATCGATGCTCAATGATTTAAGCAACCGTTTGATCGCCGATAACTGATCTTGCGAATCAAGAATCTGAAACGTCGGCGTCAGCGCGGCATCCTTGTGATGCGCACGTAGCAGGCGGTTGCAGAGGCCGTGGAACGTCCCTATCCACATCCCGCGTGTATTAATCGGCAACATCGCTGATAATCGCATCATCATTTCTTTGGCCGCCTTATTGGTAAAGGTGACGGCTAGTACGCCTGACGGTGAAACTTGTCCGGTTTGAATAAGCCACGCAATGCGGGTGATCAGTACGCGCGTCTTACCGGATCCGGCACCGGCGAGAATCAAGGCTGGTTGAGCGGGCAAAGTGACTGCGGCGAGTTGTTCGGGATTGAGATTCTGAAGAAGATTTTGCATCCCATCATTATAACTGCGCGGCTATAAAAGAAGCGCGTTCCACGAGAGTGCCGAGACTGTTAGGAAGGGTATACGCTATAACATCGGCACACGGCAAGCAATAATTCACTCCAAAGAGTAAAATACTGCGTTGCAGCAAAGCAAAAATCCTGTCTGCGTTGACCTCTTAGGTTACATCCTGGTTACACCGCTTTTTGTCGATTACTCTCGCTTCCTCATCTTTCTACGTTAACTACCATGTCCGAACCAGCCCGCTTCAACCGCGGTAAGCCGTCCACTTCCGAACCTGGCATGTCGCCTGCGCCTGATTTACAGCAAGCGTCAAAGCTAGACGCGCAGCCCCTTTCAGAGGGTGCCGTTAGCTTCCATATTATCGCCACTTCTTTTTTTACTTTTATTTGCTACCTGTCAATTGGCCTGCCATTGGCGGTATTGCCTGGCTACGTCCATGTAGATTTAGGCTACAGTTCGGTGCTAGCTGGCCTCGCCATCAGTATTCAATATCTGGCCACCATGCTAAGCCGCCCGCGCGCTGGCCGCATTGCTGATTCAGTCGGTCCCAAAACATCGGTGTTGTATGGCTTAATTGGATGTACGGCAAGTGGAGCAATATTAATTGTCGCGGCATTATTGCCATCCATCCCATGGCTCAGCTTGGTTATATTGATGCTTAGCAGGTTAGTGCTCGGTTACTCGGAAAGTCTGGTTGGTACCGGGGCCATTGCCTGGGGCATTGGTCGCGTTGGATCTCAACATACCGCACGCATGATTTCGTGGAACGGCATTGCTACCTACGGCGCACTTGCAGTGGGAGCGCCATTGGGCGTCGTGATCGTTCACGCATGGGGTTTGGCATGGGTCGGCGTTGCCATTATCGGGCTGGGCGGGCTTGGTTACTATCTAGCCCGGCGCAAACAAGCCACCGCAGTGATTAAAGGTGATCACCTTCCGTTTAGAAACGTGTTGCGCCGCGTGTTGCCGCATGGTCTCGGGCTGGCCCTTGGGTCAGTCGGATTTGGATCAATTGCTACTTTTATTACCCTCTTTTATGCGAGCCATCATTGGTCTAACGCCGCCTTCGCTCTCACATTATTTGGTGGCTTTTTTGTGGGTGCCCGGCTCTTATTTGGTTCGGTGATTACACGATTTGGCGGCTTTCGCGTGGCAGTTGCCTGCTTTGCAGTCGAGGCAGTGGGATTGCTGTTGCTTGGCTTCTCCACCGCTTCTTGGGTCGCGTTATGCGGAGCGGCCCTAACCGGCTGTGGCTTTGCGCTGGTTTTTCCTGCACTAGGTGTCGAGGCCGTGCGCAGGGTGCCGCAGCATAATCGCGGAAGTGCGCTAGGCGCTTACTCCATGTTTTTAGACGTGGCGCTCGGCATTACCGGACCGTTAGCGGGATTAATCGCCACCGCATTTGGTTATCCCGAAGTATTCCTGTTCGCTGCCCTGGCTGCGCTTGCAGGTGTTGCCTTAACGATCACTCTGTATAGACGCTCGGAACAGTCGATGGGAAATATGTCGATTGAGTGATTGGTTAACAGCGCGTCCTACACGATTGAACGTAACTTCAATCGTGACAAGGCAATCGGATTTAGACGTCTGGTGTCGCTATGCATCAAATTGACATAGAATAGTTGCAAACAAACATATAAGTATTTTGGCAATTCCAAAACCCGTAGCCCACAGAAGGAGTCATCCAATGGCAAAGATAGCCGCAAAGAAAAACGTCGCAGTCATCAACATCGGCATCAACGATAAAGACCGCAAGAAAATTGCAGACGGCCTCAGCAAATTACTCGCCGACACGTACACGTTATATCTGAAAACGCACAATTTCCATTGGAATGTGACCGGTCCAATGTTCAACACATTGCATTTGATGTTTGAAGGTCAGTACACAGAACTCTCGCTTGCCGTTGACCTGATTGCTGAACGCATCCGCGCATTGGGTTACCCGGCACCTGGTTCATATGCTGCGTTTGCTAAATTATCGACAATCGCCGAGGCAGTTGGCGTCCCGACCGCAACAGAAATGATTCAACAACTCGTCGCAGGACAAGAGTCCGTCACACGCACTGCTCGCTCAATTTTCCCAGTAGTCGACGCCGCATCTGATGAGCCAACGGCGGATCTTTTGACGCAACGCATGCAGCTGCATGAAAAAAATGCATGGATGTTGCGTAGTTTGCTAGAGGGCTAATTTTTAGGTCGTGGCCAATCGTATGAAGATATTAAAACGGCGCAATCAGCGCCGTTTTTTTTCACCGTCGTGAGCAATTTCGAAGTGCTAACGCGTAAACAGAGCGACGAATTCACGCGCTGCTGCGACCGGATCATCAGCCAGATAAACACTACTAATCGCCGCCACCATATCAGCGCCAGCCGCCACTAATGGCATCGCATTTTGTGCCGTCATGCCGCCGATAACGACATTTGGTAACGCGATCTCAGTTTTAGCGATTGTCATGATTGACGCTTGCGTCGTCACGTCGTATTTTTTTACTTTGGATGGATAGAATCCACCGAATGCAACATAACTAGCACCACAACGTACAGCATCGTGCGCCAGTTCCAGGCTGCCGTAACAGGATGTACCAACGATTTTATCTGGACCGACTTTGGCACGTATTTCCGCCACGCTGGCGTCCGTGCCACCAACATGAATGCCGTCCGCGTCCAAAGCCAGACAAAGATCAACATGATCATTGATGATGAACGGTCGCTGGTAGCGACGACACAATGCAAATAACAATGCGGCTTGTTCCTGACGTAACGCGGCATCTGCGGTCTTATGACGATACTGTAGTAACGTCGCACCGCCTTGCAATGCTTGCTCGCTTACCGCGAGCAATTTGGCCGTATCATCCCAGTCCGGCGTGACAATATAGAGGCCTTTCAGGTTAAACGTTTTCATAACGACTCCTTCGTATTCTAAAAAAATGCCGACGCCAAAGTTAGCCGATGTGGGTTAAGCAAGTTGCTTTAAACGATTCGGTATGCGCTGCCCATCGGCGATGCCGTATGACGATGTCAACGTTTGCTGACAATACGTCTGCGCAGCGCTGATCGCTTGTTCCATCGACATTCCCTGCGCCAACAATGCTGCCAAAGCTGCTGCGAGAGTGCAACCGCTACCATGAAACTCTCCCTGCAAGCGTGGCCAACGCCAGCTCTGCTGGTGTTCGCGGGTGTACCACCGATTCAATACGTGATCCTGCTCGGGGCCATGTCCACCCTTCAACAATACATGCTGACACCCACGCGCCAACAATTGCTGCGCCTGAACATCGGGATCATGATCCGCGCTAGATGGAGAGCCGCATAACCGGTTCGCCTCAATCCGGTTCGGCGTAATCACCGTTGCCAAGGCAAACAATGGTGCTAGCGCGGCAATTGGGTCTTCCGTCGACAAGGTGTCGCCCGCACCGTTTGCCAACACGGGGTCAAACACCACTGGCAAGTCAGGCTGGCATGCACGCAGTTGGCGTATGATGGCGGCGATCACGTCGGCGTTGGCGCGATTGCCCACAATGCCGAGTTTGACGGCTGCGATCTCGATCCTGTCCACCAAGACTTGCGCCTGTTGATGAACCAGATCAGCCGCCACCGGATAAACCCCGAAGACACGCTGGTTATCCTGGACAGTGAGGACCGTCACGACCGACATCGGGTGCGCACCAAGTCCGGCAATGGCGGTGATGTCGGCTTGCAAACCGGCACCACCGCTAGGATCAGAACCCGAGAAGACCAAAACGCACGGAGGCGTTGAGCGCTCTGTAGTCGATTCTGAAAGACTGGATTGTCTCCCCGTCACTTTACACGCCCAGCCATAGGCGACGAGGGGGACGCTGCAAAGCGCTTAGGAATTCTCCCCGCCAGATAAGCTTCACGACCGGCTTCAACCGCCAAGCGCATCGCTCGCGCCATGCGAATCGGGTCACGCGCGCCAGCAATCGCCGTATTCATCAACACGCCATCACAGCCCAACTCCATCGCAATCGCGGCGTCGGAAGCAGTGCCAACTCCGGCATCAACTAACACCGGCACTTTAGCCTGATCGATAATCAGCGATAAATTCCAAGGGTTCAAAATCCCCATTCCGGACCCAATTAATGAAGCCAGTGGCATGATGGCAACGCAACCGATTTCCTCGAGAATACGCGCCTGAATCGGATCATCGCTGCAATACACCATGACATCAAAACCATCTTTGACGAGTATTTCTGCTGCTTTCAAGGTCTCGGGCATATTGGGAAACAAAGTCTTTTCGTCGCCGAGTACTTCCAGCTTTGCCAACTTGTGACCGCCCAGTAATTCACGGCCTAATTGCAACGTATACACGGCATCTTTCGCCGTATAGCAACCGGCAGAATTGGGCAATATCGTATAGCGCGACTGCGGCACAACATCTAGCAGATTAGGCGCGTCTGGGTCTTGGCCGATATTGACCCGACGAATCGCGACCGTAATAATTTCTGCACCGCTGGCTTCAGTCGCGTCACGCGTTTGGTCCAGATCGCGGTATTTCCCACTACCGACTAGCAGCCGCGAACGGTAGGTTTTCCCTGCGATAATCAAGCCACTATCCTGTTGGCTTTCTGAGAGGGCATTGTGCATGTTCATGATTTTTCCTTTCGAATTGCTTTGATGGTTCGGTAACGCTCAGCGCTACCGAACCAATATCGTTGCAAACAGTTGCATTTGGCAGGCAAGACATTCGCAGCATAAATTGACGTAAGGACAGCTTATGGTCTGCGTGATGGCAGAGATCGCCAGCACCCAACTTCACACCCCGCCTTACGCTCGCTTTATGCCAGTTACGCCAACCTTAACCGCCCCCGATAGCCCGCACCACGTCGACCTTATCATGTGACTGCAAGACATGCTGCGCCCATAAGTGGGACGGTACCACCTGACGATTGACCGCCACGGCAATCGCCTTGCCGGACATCGCCAGCGCCGCTACCAACTGCTGCAACGTCTGATGATCGTCGAGCTGATGCGGCGCACCGTTAAGTTCGATTTCCATCATCACGCTCACTGTTTTCTATAAATTTCCGCACCGCTTTTGATGAATTCGATGGACTTCACTTCCATCCCTTTCTTCAACGCAGCGATCTCGGTGATACCTTGCTTGGCAGCGTATTCCCGCACTTCCTGTGTGATTTTCATGGAGCAGAAATGGGGCCCACACATCGAGCAAAAATGCGCCACTTTGGCAGAATCCTTCGGCAACGTTTCATCGTGAAATTCGCGTGCTTTATCTGGATCAAGACCAATATTAAACTGGTCATCCCAACGGAATTCGAACCGTGCTTTAGACAATGCATTGTCACGAATCTGAGCACCGGGATGGCCCTTCGCCAAATCCGCGACGTGCGCTGCAATTTTGTAGGTGATGATGCCGTCCTTCACATCAGCTTTGTTCGGCAAGCCCAAATGCTCCTTTGGCGTGACGTAACACAACATCGCGGTGCCATACCAACCGATCGTGGCCGCGCCGATGCCGGACGTGATGTGATCGTAACCCGGTGCAATGTCAGTGGTCAGCGGTCCCAATGTGTAAAACGGTGCTTCGTCACATTGCTCAAGTTGCAGATCCATGTTTTCTTCGATCAAATGCAGCGGCACGTGGCCCGGCCCTTCGATCATTACCTGCACATCATGCTTCCACGCAATTTGGGTGAGCTCACCCAGCGTTTTCAATTCGGCCAGTTGTGCCTCGTCGTTGGCATCATAGATCGATCCTGGACGCAATCCATCACCCAGACTGAACGAGACGTCATACGCTTTCATGATCTCGCAGATGTCCTCGAAATGGTCATACAGGAACGATTCCTGATGATGTGCAAGACACCATTTCGCCATAATCGAACCACCGCGCGAAACGATTCCGGTTAGCCGCTTGGCAGTCATCGGCACGTATTGCAAACGCACACCGGCGTGAATCGTAAAGTAGTCAACGCCCTGCTCGGCTTGCTCAATCAGTGTGTCACGGAAAATTTCCCACGTCAGATCTTCGGCCTTGCCGTTGACCTTTTCCAACGCCTGATAAATCGGTACAGTGCCAATTGGCACAGGTGAATTACGGATGATCCATTCGCGGGTTTCATGAATGTGTTTGCCAGTCGACAAATCCATGACGTTATCGCCGCCCCAACGAATCGCCCAAGTCATTTTCTCGACTTCTTCACCAATCGATGACGTGACCGCTGAGTTACCGATATTGGCGTTAATCTTCACCAGGAAGTTGCGCCCGATAATCATCGGCTCGACTTCAGGATGATTGATGTTGGCTGGAATAATGGCACGGCCACGCGCTATTTCTGAGCGGACAAATTCTGGCGTGATTTCTGCTGGAATACTTGCACCAAACGATTGCCCCGGATGTTGACGGCCCATCAAATCGGCGAGACGATTGCCCATTGGGCCGGACGCTTTTAACTCTTCCAGATATTCCTGACGACGCATATTTTCGCGGATAGCGACGTATTCCATTTCCGGCGTCACGATGCCTTGACGCGCATAATGCATTTGCGAGACATTTTTACCTACTTTGGCACGGCGAGGTTTGCGTTGCAAGTTGAAACGCAATTCTGTCAACTTTGGATCGTTTAAGCGCTCAATCCCATATTCCGAGCTTGGTCCAGATAGCTCGTCGGTATCTTCCCGCTCGGTGATCCAAGGTGTGCGTGGTGTCGACAATCCGGACCGAATGTCAATTTTGACGTCCGGGTCGGAATACGGTCCCGAAGTGTCATAGACATAAATGGGGGGATTTTTTTCGGCACCGAACGACGCTTCGGTGTCGGATTGGGTAATTTGGCGCATCGGCACACGAATATCCGGCCGCGATCCTGTGACATAGATCTTGCGGGAATTCGGTAGTGGCTGAATGGCTGCTTCATCCACCGTGGCGGTGGCAGATAGAAATTTTGGATTTGCGTTCATTTTGGCTCCTTTGCGTGGTTGTCTCGGCGTGGAGCCAGCAAAGGAGTTTTCGAGAATGCGGCGGAATAACGGCGTGAAGCGTTATGAAATAAGGCCAACAACAAACTCGACGGCTTCCCTTCGCTGGCATTACCCAGATCAGGTTCAGAGGGTGTTTCTCACCCGACTATCAGTGTTAATAAATTAACGCTGATAGTCAGGACCCCTAGCATTTTGCTAACTTGGCGTAATTTCAAGCTAGCGAACTGAATTCTAACACCGACAATCCAGATCGCGCGAAGATATTGTTGATCAGACTATTTACTCTGATCAACAATAAATATTCTGACAAAAAATGATCTTTGCCCCCTCAAAGTAGGGCATTTGACCATTTTATAGTCACGTTCCTTAAATATGTCTGGCCTATGTGCCGAAGCAAACGTGTCGTCCTTTATAATCATTGTTTTAGCAAAAAACACCACTAAATCATGGAATTAGCCAAGTCTTTCGACCCTGCCGAGATTGAACAATTTTGGCGTAGCGAGTGGGAAAAACGCGGGTACTATGCCGCGACCACCGATGCCAGCAAACCATCGTTCAGCATTCAGTTACCGCCACCAAATGTTACCGGCACCTTGCACATGGGCCACGCATTCAATCAGACCATCATGGATGGCCTGGTGCGCTACCACCGCATGCGTGGCTTCAATACCGCATGGATACCGGGAACCGACCACGCCGGCATAGCGACCCAAATTGTGGTCGAGCGTCAACTCGATGCGCAAAAAATATCGCGTCACGATCTAGGCCGTGAAAAATTTATCGAAAAAGTCTGGGAGTGGAAAGAAAAATCTGGCTCTGCGATTACCGCCCAGATGCGTCGCCTTGGATCATCCGCCGATTGGGATCGTGAGTATTTCACGATGGACACCGACTTATCCGGGACCGTGACCGAGGTCTTTGTCAGACTATTCGAACAAGGTTTAATTTATCGCGGAAAACGTCTGGTCAACTGGGACCCGATGCTCGGCACGGCAGTTTCTGATCTCGAAGTGGTATCGGAAGAAGAAGACGGTTCGATGTGGTACATCCGCTATCCGCTGGTCGATGGCAGCGGTCATTTGACCGTGGCCACCACGCGCCCGGAAACCATGCTCGGCGATGCCGCCGTTGCCGTCGACCCAACCGATGAGCGTTATCGTCATCTGGTCGGCAAGAGGCTGACGTTACCATTGTGCGGTCGCGAAATTCCGATCATCGCCGATGAATACGTGGATAAAGAGTTCGGTACCGGCTGCGTGAAGATCACGCCAGCGCATGACTTTAATGATTATGCGGTGGGTCAGCGTCATAATCTGGACAAAATCAGCATCCTGACACTCAATGCAAAAATCAACGAGGAAGCGCCACAACAATATCAGGGCATGGACCGGTTTGTCGCACGTAAACAAATCGTCGCCGACCTTGATGCACTCGGTCTGCTCGAATCGGTTAAGCCGCATAAATTGATGGTCCCACGTGGAGACCGCACTGGCGTTGTGATTGAGCCAATGTTGACCGATCAATGGTTTGTGGCGATGAGCAAACCGGCACCAGAAGGCACGCATTTCCCAGGCAAATCGATTGCCGAAGTCGCGCTGGAAAAAGTCGCTAATGGTGAAATCAAGATGGTGCCAGAGAACTGGAACACCACTTACAATCAATGGCTCAACAATATTCAGGATTGGTGTGTTTCGCGTCAATTGTGGTGGGGCCATCAGATTCCCGCCTGGTACGACGAAGACGGAAAGATCTACGTCGCGCGTACTGAAGCGGAAGCGCAGACTCAAGCTGGCAACAAAGTTATCAGACGCGATGATGACGTCCTCGATACCTGGTTCTCTTCTGCGCTGATACCTTTTTCAACGCTTGGTTGGCCTGAAGAAACGCCTGATTACAAAATGTTCTTACCATCATCAGTGCTGGTGACCGGCTTTGACATTATCTTCTTTTGGGTTGCACGGATGGTCATGATGACTACCCACTTCACCGGCAAAGTGCCGTTCGGGACCGTATACGTGCATGGTCTGGTACGCGATGGTAGCGGCCAAAAAATGTCTAAATCCAAAGGAAATACGCTCGATCCAATCGACCTGATCGATGGCATTGACGTCGAAACATTGGTCACAAAACGCACCACGGGTCTGATGAACCCAAAGCAGGCAGATAGCATCGCCAAGGCTACGCGCAAAGAATTTGCCGATGGCATTCCCGCTTTTGGCACCGATGCGCTGAGGTTCACCTTTGCGTCACTAGCGACGCTTGGTCGCAATATTAATTTTGACCTGAGCCGTTGCGATGGTTACCGGAATTTCTGCAACAAATTGTGGAACGCTACCCGCTTTGTTCTGATGAATACCGAAGGTAAGGATTGCGGATTTGAAGGTCATACAGCTGGCGAGTGCAACAAAGAGAAGCTGGATTTCTCTTATGCAGACCGTTGGATTGTTTCTCAATTACAACGCACCGAAATTGACATCGCGAAGGGTTTCACCGACTATCGTTTCGATAATATTTCATCCGCTATCTATAAATTCGTATGGGATGAATATTGCGATTGGTATTTGGAAGTCGCAAAAATTCAGATACAAAACGGCAGCCCGGCACAACAGCAAGCTACGCGTCGAACGTTATTACGGGTGCTGGAAACTATTTTGCGTCTGGCCCATCCGATCATTCCTTTTGTGACTGAGGCATTGTGGCAAAGCGTTGCACCATTGACTGGCCACGTGATGGATCCAGCTGGCGATTCGATCATGCGTCAATCTTACCCAGAAGCACGCCCTGACAAAATCGATGAAAAAGCGGAAGCATGGATGACAGAATTGAAATCCCTGACTGACGCCTGTCGTAATCTGCGGGGTGAAATGCAGCTGTCGCCAGCATTGCGGATACCACTGATTATTGCTGGTGATGCATCAAATCAAGCGGCTCTGAAAGCATTCGCGCCATACTTGCAAGGACTAGCAAAATTATCGGAAGTGCAAGTATTAGAGGATTTCCCCGAGTCTCCGGCACCTATTTCCATCGTCGGTAATGCTAAGCTAATGCTGAAGGTAGAAATTGATGTTGCCGCCGAGCGTGAGCGCCTTACCAAGGAGATCACCCGTTTGGAAGCAGAAATTACAAAAGCACAGGCGAAACTAAGCAATGACAGCTTTGTAGCTCGGGCACCCGCGCAAGTGGTTGCGCAGGAACAAGAGCGCGTGGCTAGTTTTACCGCCATCTTGGTTAAACTAAACGAACAGTTTGCCAAACTGAAGGACTAGAAACGCATCACAAAGCCTCATTGCATTATGAAACCCTGTAAATCAATGTGCGTAGGCGGGTAAATTAAGTGGCTAAAGTAAGTTGTTAAATAAATCGCTTACGCACAACAAAAAAATAAGGGAGACATGCATGAAAAAAAGTTCAATGAGTATCCTCGCGGCTGGTTTGCTCCTAGCATTTTGCGCCACGGCGCAAACTACATCTCCAGTTGGATTATGGAAAAATATTGACGACTCTACCGGCAAGCCCAAAGCGTTGATTCGGATAACTGAATCTGGTGGTGAGTTGTCAGGAAAGATCGAAAAATTATTTCGTGAGCCCAACGAAGAAGCTAATCCGAAGTGTGTCAAATGCGAAGGCGACAATAAGGACAAGCCAATTGTTGGCCTGACAATGCTGCAAGGTATGAAGGCTGATGGCGCTGAGTACAGTGGTGGGACTATTCTGGACCCAGCAAACGGTAAGGTCTACAAAAGCAAGATGTCACTTCTTGATGACGGTAAAAAATTAAGCGTACGCGGATATATCGGGGTGCCCTTGCTTGGACGCTCACAAACCTGGGTGCGTGAAGAATAAGGTTAACTACTTCAGTACGCTTATTGAGGTTTTAAAGCTCTTGGTAAGGTTATTAAGCCTAAATTAATGTGATGAAAATATGCCACACAATGTTGACGTTGCGTGGCATTTTTGCATTCGACCCTCATTAGATGGATGAGGGTTGAGTTGTTTTTTAGCTATATAAATGACAATGTTAAGCCAGGAAGGGCTACCCCAGAAAATGCCGTCACCCACGTTTGCCCCCGTTGGACTGGATATGCATCAGTCCAGGTCCCCGTTGTAATTACCTCACCAGCGGAGAGCGGTGAAAATTGTGGCTGGGTTTTAAGTAACTGATGTAAATGCCATACGGCGTGTAACGGGCTATCAAGCACATCGCTACCAAATCCAGCACCGCATAAAGTCACGGAATCCTCGGTACAACAAGACAATGAAACGCTCGCATTGGCTAATATATCTCCCAAATTACGTCGCGTAGCGGTCGACAGGACGTGTGGCTCTCCGATGATCAGAGTGCCGTGCAAACCGAATGCGGCGATGGCATCTGCAGCCTCAAATTTCCAATCAGGGAATGGGCACACAACGATCTCAAACGCATGCGCCATCCACTCAATACAATCGGCCAACTCACTGAGACTTGCATCCGGACTTGGAGTGGTTCCCAATTTGAATACGATTTCGGGTTCGATTCGTGGTTGTACCGCGCCTTCTAGACTTTGGATTCCTCGGTTGTCTTCAGCAAAACGCACGGTGCTATCAAAAATATGCGCCCACATGAGTGACTCAATGGGTTGATTAACCCCATACTTGGGCCATAAAGTACGATTGGTGAAACCTAATTTACGCCCTTTTGGAATCTCTCCACGACTAATGCTCGCGTCAAGAATTCGCTTGGAAATATCATAGCCATCTACCGGCAATAACGCCTCGCCGTTGGAAAATGGGGGTAACAATCGAGCGCTGGCTCTGGCATCGATGAGTTGATGCGCGTACCGATTAGCTTTTGTTGACATGAGCATGGTTCGCTTTCACAAATTGGTGACGACTATCGCATTGTCTGTGACGTTTAATTTTTACACAAGCATCGCCTTGACGAATATGCGTTTCTTCCTTGTTAAATAGACGCTTTTTGTAAATGCCGATCTAATTGCGCGGCAAAATGATGGCGATCACTCTGGCTAAATATTGCTGGTCCGCCAGTATCGACACCCGATCCGCGCAACTCCTCCAACCATTTTCTCATAGCTAAATGCTGTTGAATATTATCGAGATTATAAAACTCGCCACGAGGATTTAGTGCGTCGCCGCCACAATCAAGGACTTGTGCTGCCAGCGGAATATCGGCCGTAATGACTAAATCTCCCGGATGCAACAAACGTATTATTTCCTGATCTGCAACATCAAATCCCGCTGGCACTTGAATTGCCTTGATAAAACGAGAGGGTGGGGTTCGCAATAACTTGTTGGCTACCAACGTAATCGTCATGTGACGCCGTTCTGCAACGCGAAATAAAATTTCTTTAATCGCATTGGGACAAGCGTCAGCGTCAATCCATATCTGGAAAGTTGACATTTTTGCGCCGGAAGCATCTCCGCCCGAGGGGTTGTTAATTTTGGCCCCAAAGTTCGCCGTTGGGACCGGTCTGCGGCGCACTAACACCAAAGTGCGCATAGGCAGCAGGAGTCGCGATCCTACCTCGCGGCGTCCGCTGCAAGAAGCCTTGCTGTATCAAATAGGGCTCCAGCACGTCTTCAATAGTGTCACGCTCTTCGCCTATTGCTGCGGCCAAATTATCAAGACCAACCGGGCCACCACCAAATTTAAAGAGCACAGCTTCGAGCAATTTACGATCCATTACATCGAATCCGACTGGATCAACATCTAGCATAACTAACGCGGCATCGGCGATGGCTTTAGTTATTTCACCATTTCCCTTTACCTCGGCATAGTCTCGAACACGTCTTAAAAGTCGATTGGCGATACGTGGCGTACCACGGCTGCGCTTAGCAATTTCAAACGCGCCATCCCCGACTATTGGCGCGTTGAGTAAAGCCGAACTGCGCGTAACAATTCTGGTTAATTCTTCCGGCGTATAAAATTCCAATCTGGCAACGATGCCAAAACGATCCCGCAGCGGATTTGTTAACATTCCCGCACGAGTCGTCGCACCAACCAACGTAAAAGGTTGCAAGTCGAGCCGGACGGAGCGTGCGGCTGGACCTTCTCCGATCATAATATCTATTTGATAATCCTCAAGAGCAGGATAAAGAATTTCCTCTACGACCGGTGAAAGCCGATGAATTTCGTCAATAAAAAGAACATCATTTGCTTCGAGATTCGTCAATAACGCAGCTAAATCTCCCGCTCGCTCAAGGACCGGACCTGATGTTTGGCGTAAATTAACACCCATTTCACGGGCGATGATGTGGGCTAGAGTAGTTTTTCCCAGCCCTGGAGGTCCAAACAGCAAGGTATGATCCAATGCCTCTTTACGTTGGCGAGCAGCAGTAATAAAAATTTCCAACTGCTCACGAATTTTTTGCTGCCCTACATATTCATCTAAATGCTTTGGTCGCAGCGCACGTTCAATTGCCTCTTCGTTTGGAGAGGCCGGAGTGGCCGCGATAATTCGCTGCTCGGTAAAGTCGTCGGTTTGAATGCTCATGATCGAATTGTAGCCGGACTGAAAGGTTTAGATGTCGTAGTTTAGATAAGCTTGCTACGGCCATATCTGAATGAGGGAAAATTTGATACTCATCGGCTTATTGCGAAAATTAGCATTAATAAAATAACATTACAATTTGGATAACGCCTTCAGTGCCAATTTAATACCGTCGGATACTGTAATGTCCTCTGGTATTTGCTTTAAAGCTAGCGATGCCTCTTTATCGGAATAACCTAACGCAACCAACGCATTCAAAATATCACCCGTCACAACGTTAACGGGGTGTCCTCCGACCGCGCCAATATCAGCACCTAGTTTTCCTTTTAACTCCAGCAATAAACGTTCTGCAGTTTTTTTGCCAATGCCAGGAACCTTGGTCAAGCGTCCCGCCTCTTGCAACGTGATCGCCTGTGCTAAGTCGTGAACTGACATTCCAGACAAAATTGAGAGCGCCATACGCGCACCTACTCCACTAATTTTGATTAGTTGTTTAAAAACGTTGCGCTCTTCCGCGGTGCCGAATCCAAACAGTACATGCGCATCTTCTCGTATGGCCAAATGTGTCAATAAGACGACCCTTTCTCCAATTGCGGGAAGATTGTAAAAGGTGCTCATGGGTACTCCTACTTCATAGCCGACGCCATTGCAATCAACTATTAATTGCGGCGGATTTTTCTCAAGTAAAATCCCGGAGAGACGACCTATCATCTTAGTAGCACCTTAGTCTTAATTTATACGAAATCATACAGGACAACTGGTTAAAAACCCAGTAGTTGTCTGTTTGTTGTTTTGCTTAGTAGCGTATTTTGGATATAGATATTCTAGGCATTGCTATTTAACTGGATGACGTCATTGCTCATGCGGTTCACACGTTGGCGAAAATATGCTGTCTCTTAATGCTCTCGTAAATTTTTTTTACATAAACGATGCCTCCACAGGATCGTCGGGCGCTAAGTAACTTATAAGGCATTATTATCAGGGTAGATTATTGTGCGCAAAGTTGTCTTTCGGGATTTCCAAGAAAAATGCATGACAATTTCGCGATGTTAACTTACAAATCAAACCAGAATGACGAGACATTGATCGATTGGGTTTAAAGAATGATCGTAAAGTAAAGTTTGGTGAAGGCAGGCTTGATCAAAGGGCGGTGACAGATATCTTTCCAAACACGGCGGGAGGCAATTATTTTGGTGTAGTGGGATGTGACTTAATGGCTTATGGCCCAGTGATTACCGGTTGGTGGCTATAGTTTTTATAAAAAAATCGTTACCACTATAAATAGGACGAGATTGCTTACCTAAGTATCTCAAGATTGGGAGAGCGTGGCGAAATGTGAGGCTGTAGGGTTGAGTTTGACTGTTGGCACTGAGGGAATTTGTCTTGCAGACTACATCTTATCGGCGCGCGGGGTGATGATGCGTAGTTAATGTTGGTGTGTGTTGGTGTGTGTTGGTGTGTGTTGGTTGGGTGTTGGGTGTTGGGTGTTGGGTGTTGTCATTGCATAAATCGTTTCTGCAAAGCAAAAACCCTCCCCGATTACTCGGGGAGGGTTTTCTAATAAGAGCCTGACGATGACCTACTTTCACACTGGTTGCAGCACTATCATCGGCGCAAAGTCGTTTCACGGTCCTGTTCGGGATGGGAAGGGGTGGTACCAACTCGCTATGGTCATCAGGCATAAACTGTAGTGTCGTGTGTTCCCAATGGGGCAACAAACAACGCAATCTAGAAGAAGTAAAGTTTTGTATTACTGCAGTGCAGTGACAAGGGTGTGTCACCGCACTGCTGGGTATGATTGCACTTTTCAGGCAAACACATATCTCATTAGCTTAATCTATAACCTGCTAAGGTTATAGGGACAAGCCTCACGGGCAATTAGTACTGGTTAGCTTAACGTATTACTACGCTTCCACACCCAGCCTATCAACGTCCTGGTCTCGAACGACCCTTTAGGGGAATCTAGTTCCCGGGAAATATCATCTCAAGGCAAGTTTCCCGCTTAGATGCTTTCAGCGGTTATCTCTTCCGAACTTAGCTACCCGGCAATGCCACTGGCGTGACAACCGGTACACCAGAGGTTCGTCCACTCCGGTCCTCTCGTACTAGGAGCAGCCCCCTTCAAATTTCCAACGCCCACGGCAGATAGGGACCAAACTGTCTCACGACGTTTTAAACCCAGCTCACGTACCACTTTAAATGGCGAACAGCCATACCCTTGGGACCGGCTACAGCCCCAGGATGTGATGAGCCGACATCGAGGTGCCAAACTCCCCCGTCGATATGAACTCTTGGGAGGAATCAGCCTGTTATCCCCAGAGTACCTTTTATCCGTTGAGCGATGGCCCTTCCATACAGAACCACCGGATCACTATGTCCTACTTTCGTACCTGCTCGACTTGTCAGTCTCGCAGTTAAGCACGCTTATGCCATTGCACTAACAGCACGATGTCCGACCGTACCTAGCGTACCTTCGAACTCCTCCGTTACACTTTGGGAGGAGACCGCCCCAGTCAAACTGCCTACCATGCACTGTCCCCGATCCGGATAACGGACCAAGGTTAGAATCTCAAACAAACCAGGGTGGTATTTCAAGGTTGGCTCCACGCAAACTAGCGTTCACGCTTCAAAGCCTCCCACCTATCCTACACAGATTGGTTCAAAATTCAATGCAAAGCTACAGTAAAGGTTCATGGGGTCTTTCCGTCTAGCCGCGGGTAGATTGCATCATCACAAACATTTCAACTTCGCTGAGTCTCGGGAGGAGACAGTGTGGCCATCGTTACTCCATTCGTGCAGGTCGGAACTTACCCGACAAGGAATTTCGCTACCTTAGGACCGTTATAGTTACGGCCGCCGTTTACTGGGACTTCAATCAAGAGCTTGCACCCCATCATTTAATCTTCCAGCACCGGGCAGGAGTCACACCATATACGTCCACTTTCGTGTTTGCATAGTGCTGTGTTTTTATTAAACAGTCGCAGCCACCTTTTTATTGCAGCCCTTTCACCCTTCTGGCGCGAGCCAGTCAAGCTACCGGGGCGTACCTTATCCCGAAGTTACGGTACAAATTTGCCGAGTTCCTTCTCCCGAGTTCTCTCAAGCGCCTTAGAATACTCATCTCGCCCACCTGTGTCGGTTTGCGGTACGGTCTCGTGTGACTGAAGCTTAGAGGCTTTTCTTGGAACCACTTCCGATTGCTTCATGAATAAATTCACTCGTCTCAACCCCTTGAATTACGCTGCCGGATTTGCCTAACAGCCTTCTCTGAGCCAAAAACCGACTATTCCAACAGTCGGACAACCTTCCGCGATCCGTCCCCCCATCGCATCACACGACGGTGCAGGAATATTAACCTGCTTCCCATCAGCTACGCATCTCTGCCTCGCCTTAGGGGCCGACTCACCCTGCTCCGATGAACGTTGAACAGGAAACCTTGGGCTTACGGCGTGGAGGCTTTTCACCCCCATTATCGCTACTCATGTCAGCATTCGCACTTCTGATACCTCCAGCATCCTTTACAAGACACCTTCGCAGGCTTACAGAACGCTCTCCTACCATATGACCTATAAATAGGTACATATCCGCAGCTTCGGTGACTGGCTTAGCCCCGTTACATCTTCCGCGCAGGACGACTCGATCAGTGAGCTATTACGCTTTCTTTAAAGGATGGCTGCTTCTAAGCCAACCTCCTGACTGTTTTAGCCTTCCCACTTCGTTTGCCACTTAGCCAATCTTTGGGACCTTAGCTGGCGGTCTGGGTTGTTTCCCTCTTGACGTCGGACGTTAGCACCCGGCGTCTGTCTCCCAAGCTCGCACTCATCGGTATTCGGAGTTTGCAATGGGTTGGTAATTCGCAATGAACCCCTAGCCATAACAGTGCTCTACCCCCGATGGTGATACTTGAGGCACTACCTAAATAGTTTTCGGAGAGAACCAGCTATTTCCAAGTTTGTTTAGCCTTTCACCCCTACCCACAGCTCATCCCCTAATTTTTCAACATTAGTGGGTTCGGACCTCCAGTGCGTGTTACCGCACCTTCATCCTGGCCATGAGTAGATCACTTGGTTTCGGGTCTACACCCAGCGACTGAACGCCCTATTCGGACTCGATTTCTCTACGCCTTCCCTATACGGTTAAGCTTGCCACTGAATGTAAGTCGCTGACCCATTATACAAAAGGTACGCAGTCACGGAACAAGTCCGCTCCTACTGTTTGTATGCACACGGTTTCAGGATCTATTTCACTCCCCTTCCGGGGTTCTTTTCGCCTTTCCCTCACGGTACTGGTTCACTATCGGTCGATTACGAGTATTTAGCCTTGGAGGATGGTCCCCCCATGTTCAGACAGGATTACACGTGTCCCGCCCTACTTGTCGCACACTTAGTTCCACACCACCGATTTCATGTAAGGGGCTATCACCCTCTATGGCCACTATTTCCAGAGTGTTCCATTATCGCTGATGCTAAATCGTGCAGGCTGTTCCCATTTCGCTCGCCACTACTCTGGGAATCTCGGTTGATTTCTTTTCCTGTAGCTACTTAGATGTTTCAGTTCGCCACGTTCGCCTTGCATACCTATGTATTCAGTATGCAATACCCATAAAGGGTGGGTTTCCCCATTCGGAAATCTGCGGATCAAAGCCTGTTTGCTGGCTCCCCGCAGCTTATCGCAAGCTACTACGTCCTTCATCGCCTGTAATCGCCAAGGCATCCACCATGTGCACTTATTCACTTGTCCCTATAACGTTAGCCTCTGATCGCGTTCACGACCAAAAACCGGTTATAGGATATTACTTATGAGTATTACTTTAGCGTTTGCCGTATCCAAAGTGTTATCGCATTTGCATACTTACGTATGCTCTTTTGAGAACTCTTTAATACTTTTTGATTTGATACAATCATACCCATCCACACTACTGTCGTAGCGCAGACGAATCTTTACTTCTTCTAAATTGTTAAAGAACAAACAGCCAATGATCTTAAAAAGATCAAACCTAAATCGCTTTTATTTCACGCTACTACCCCGCGCAAATACTGACTTAGGTTTGATTTTTTACGCTTACTTTATGCACCAGGCGGTGTGCCCGGAAAAGTAAATGGTGGAGGCTAACGGGATCGAACCGATGACCCCCTGCTTGCAAAGCAGGTGCTCTCCCAGCTGAGCTAAGCCCCCCTTAAATCGTACCTCTATAACTGGTGGGTCTGGTTGGGCTCGAACCAACGACCCCCGCGTTATCAACACGGTGCTCTAACCAACTGAGCTACAGACCCGTCCTGATTAGCACGTTCCTAATATGACTGTTCTTCTTCTAACTAACACACCGATAAGTGTGGACGCTTAATGTCCGGGCAAACTCTAGAAAGGAGGTGATCCAGCCGCACCTTCCGATACGGCTACCTTGTTACGACTTCACCCCAGTCACGAATCCCACCGTGGTAAGCGCCCTCCTTACGGTTAGGCTACCTACTTCTGGTGAAACCCGCTCCCATGGTGTGACGGGCGGTGTGTACAAGACCCGGGAACGTATTCACCGCGACATGCTGATCCGCGATTACTAGCGATTCCAACTTCATGTAGTCGAGTTGCAGACTACAATCCGGACTACGATACACTTTCTGGGATTAGCTCCCCCTCGCGGGTTGGCGGCCCTCTGTATGTACCATTGTATGACGTGTGAAGCCCTACCCATAAGGGCCATGAGGACTTGACGTCATCCCCACCTTCCTCCGGTTTGTCACCGGCAGTCTCATTAGAGTGCCCTTTCGTAGCAACTAATGACAAGGGTTGCGCTCGTTGCGGGACTTAACCCAACATCTCACGACACGAGCTGACGACAGCCATGCAGCACCTGTGTACTGGTTCTCTTTCAAGCACTCCCTGATCTCTCAAGGATTCCAGCCATGTCAAGGGTAGGTAAGGTTTTTCGCGTTGCATCGAATTAATCCACATCATCCACCGCTTGTGCGGGTCCCCGTCAATTCCTTTGAGTTTTAATCTTGCGACCGTACTCCCCAGGCGGTCTACTTCACGCGTTAGCTGCGTTACCAAGTCAATTAAGACCCGACAACTAGTAGACATCGTTTAGGGCGTGGACTACCAGGGTATCTAATCCTGTTTGCTCCCCACGCTTTCGTGCATGAGCGTCAGTGTTATCCCAGGGGGCTGCCTTCGCCATCGGTATTCCTCCACATCTCTACGCATTTCACTGCTACACGTGGAATTCTACCCCCCTCTGACACACTCTAGCCTTCCAGTCACAAATGCCATTCCCAGGTTAAGCCCGGGGATTTCACACCTGTCTTAAAAAACCGCCTGCGCACGCTTTACGCCCAGTAATTCCGATTAACGCTTGCACCCTACGTATTACCGCGGCTGCTGGCACGTAGTTAGCCGGTGCTTATTCTTCAGGTACCGTCATTAGCCCCAGGTATTAACCAAGACCGTTTCTTCCCTGACAAAAGAGCTTTACAACCCGAAGGCCTTCTTCACTCACGCGGCATTGCTGGATCAGGCTTGCGCCCATTGTCCAAAATTCCCCACTGCTGCCTCCCGTAGGAGTCTGGGCCGTGTCTCAGTCCCAGTGTGGCTGGTCGTCCTCTCAGACCAGCTACTGATCGAAGCCTTGGTGAGCCTTTACCTCACCAACTAGCTAATCAGATATCGGCCGCTCTGATAACGAGAGGTTCTTGCGAATCCCCCTCTTTCCCCCGTAGGGCGTATGCGGTATTAGCTAATCTTTCGACTAGTTGTCCCCCATTACCAGGCACGTTCCGATATATTACTCACCCGTTCGCCACTCGTCAGCGGAGCAAGCTCCCTGTTACCGTTCGACTTGCATGTGTAAGGCATGCCGCCAGCGTTCAATCTGAGCCAGGATCAAACTCTTCAGTTTAATCTCTGTTTTGTGGCATTGCTGCCTAGCATCGCTGCTATCGCTCACTCAAAATACTGACAGGCTATCTCCCCAATTTGACTCAGGCAAATATCCTATTTTCTTCTTTTGTGAACATTTAATGTTTTAAGTTATACGCAAACCACCGAAGTAGTTCACGCTGCACTTTCATTAAACGCCCACACTTATCGGCTGTTAATTGTTAAAGAACTGTCTCTGTTTGGCGTCACACCCAACCTTACGCTCGGTGTTCGCAGCGCTGACAAAGCGTTTTGTTTGTCAGCAGCAGAGAGATGAGATTATGTGGCACTTCGAACTTTTCGTCAACTTCTTTTTAAATCATTTTAGAAACAATTTAAAACCAAATCAACTCACAACTACCGCTCAAAACACCCCACTTTACAACCTCGTTTCCGCCTCCAATTTCGCCCTTCGCACCGCTTGCGCCGTACTCAGTATTTCGCGTCGTTTTCAACAGAGGCCGAACTATAGCAACACATCTCAACACTGGCAAGCAATTTTATAAACAATTTTAAACATTTTTAAAAACAGGTGAACGCTTCTCTAAAAATGCCTGCATTCCCTCTTTTTGATCTTCTGTGGCGAAGGTGCTATGAAACAATCTACGCTCAAAGTGAATGCCTTCTGCCAAGGTGGTTTCATAAGCACGATTAACCGACTCTTTGACCATCATTACCGCTGGAAGCGACATATTGGCAATGACAGTTGCTGCTGCCAAGGTTTCGGCCATCAATTGATCCAGAGGCACGACCCGTGACACAAGTCCGGCGCGCTCAGCTTCAACCGCATCCATCATCCGAGCTGTCAGGCACATATCCATTGCCTTAGCTTTTGATATCGCGCGTGGCAAACGCTGCGTTCCACCAGCACCTGGAATCACACCCAATTTAATTTCGGGCTGACCGAACTTCGCATTGTCCGCTGCAATGATGAAATCACACATCATTGCCAACTCACATCCACCTCCTAGAGCAAAACCGGCTACTGCTGCAATAACAGGCTTACGAACACGGCGTATTTCCTCCCAGTTACGCGTGATGTAGTCACCTTTGTACGCATCCATGTAAGAGTAATTGGCCATTGCGCCGATATCGGCACCGGCTGCGAATGCTTTTTCACTTCCGGTAATAACGATGCATCCGATTGCGTCATCGCTATCGAACGCCAACAGCGCCCGCCCTAGCTCAGTCATCAGCTGCTCATTCAAAGCGTTCAAGGCTTTCGGGCGGTTTAGCCGAATCAGTCCGACTTTTCCTTGTGTCTCAACCAAAATTGCTTCGTATGGCATTGTGTCTCCGTGTCAGTAGGTGTTATGAAAGATTAATTGTAGCCTCTTAAAGATAACAGATACGATGATCTCGCAGGAAGCGCATTACATTTTTAACACTCATAATTAGGGCTTCGATTAGATGAGGAATTTATCAGACAGTAATGTGTCCAATTATTGCGTCTAACTATCGCCCTAAGAAGTATTATTGCAATGGCGACATCTTGAAAACGTCACAATTTCTTCATTAACAAAGGGGACATAATGTTCAAAACCATATTGGTACCGACAGATGGCTCAGTGTTGTCGGATAAGGCAATTTCCGCAGCCATCGAATTTGCAAAATTTGGCAACGGCAAGGTAATTGGTTTGTCAGTGGCTGAACCTTATCCATTTTCGCCCATGGCAGAGAGCACTATGGCGGCAGATCCCGGAACTTATGAAGAGAATATGCTGGCTCTCGCACAATTACATGTTCAAAAAGTTGCCGATGCGGCTAAGGCGGCAGGAGTGGAATGTGAAATACTTACCGCTCAAGCATTCAATCCAGATGAAGAAATTATCAATGCGGCGGAAAAATACGGTTGTGACGTTATTTTTATGGCTTCACATGGTCGAAGCGGCTTAAGTCGCCTGTTTCTAGGCAGCAAAACTCAAAGGGTCCTGGCTCACTCTACAATCCCAGTACTGGTGTTACGCTAATATAAGGCGGCAGAGCGCACGTCTACATACACACAATTAGATGCTTATCTATTTAGGTAGGTGCATATATATAGTGAAAGCCTCAACGCCAGTTGGCGTTGAGTTTGCAAGAAAATCCACTAAAGACTCCGCTGCCAATCAACGTCCGGCTATAACAGACAACTTCGGCAGCAAAACCCACATTGCGCCTCGTTGCTTCATTTTTCCTGCCTTCTCTCCGGCATCATTACCAAAACCCCAGAAAAAATCTGCCCGCACAGCACCCTTAATCGCGCCACCAGTATCTTGCGCAACGACCAACTGCTGGAGCGGCTTAGTACTATTTGGCTGAGTCGTCGCCAAAAATACAGGAACGCCGAGAGGAATAAAATGAGGATCAACCGCAATCGAACGCTGAGCGGTCAAAGGGACACCTTGGGCGCCTTTCGGCCCTTGACTCGGATCCAACACTTTCTCCTCCTTAAAAAAGACATAACTCGGATTCGAATTCAATAACTCCTGCCGCCGCGAAGGATTTGCCACCAACCAGGCTTTAATTCCTTGCGCCGAAGCCTGCGCCAGCGTCAACTCACCTTTATCAATCAAATAACGACCGATCGATCTATAAGGATAGCCATTTTGATCGGCGTAAGCTACGCGCAAAATTTCCCCATTCGCCATCTGGACACGCCCTGAACCTTGCACTTGCAGGAAAAATGCATCGACAGGGTCATCTACCCACACAATTTCTTTCCCGCTAAGACTGCCTGTTTTGTCCAGTTCAGCGCGATTTGGATAGGGCACCACCTTATTGCCAACGATGCGACCACGTAAACGCAGTCCTTTTAGCTCAGGATAAACGCTAGCCAAATCTATTGTTAATAAATCATCTGGCGCATGATAAAGGGGCGTCTGGTAGACACCCCCGCGCTTGCGGGAACCGCGTAATAGCGGCTCGTAATATCCTGTAATCAAACCATTATCGGTACCATCGGCGTTAATTACTTGATACGGGGCAAAAAATGCCTCAAAAAATGTACGAACAACGCTTTCACTGGTCGCATCCAAATCACGTGCGATAGTACAAGGCTCCGTCCAGCCAACTCTTCTCACCATGGTTGAACACGACGTCAAGAACGCCGGTAGCGCCTGACGTACATCGTCATTAAGCCAACCCGGCAAGGCAGAAAAGGTACTTAACCTCAAGGTACCAGCAGGTACCTTCATATCTGGCAAGGGTCCGACGTAAGCTGACGGAGGGGGTTTAATTTCAGGCGATTTAGGTGTGATTGATGATGACAGTGGCGGAGAAGTAGAGCACGCTGCCAGACTGAGAGCAACAATTAGAGCTGAGATACGGGCTGAAACGGGTAGACTTATGCGCTTGAATGACATTGAGGATTCTTTATGTGGTTATTGATACTTGAGGCGAGCGTTGCCTTCTTCTTATTTGTGTTTATTGTATGGTGGACTATGTCGGGCCGAAAACCGGACCAGACACCATCACGTAAAGCGCCGCCACAGAAACAAAGTGGCGATCAACATACTAAGTAAGTAACGACTAGATAACATTTACAGGAAGTAACGCCACATTTTTCAATGACGCGTTATGCGATACAACCTGGCCTTATACAACGTACATTAATGCAACGTCCGTGGCAGCGATAAAACGAATTCTGGAATTCGCGACTCGAATTGCTCGCCATCCTCTGCCACGCAGAAAAATTCGCCAAACATAGATCCTTGTGGTGTTGCCAACGATGTTCCGCTGGAATACTCAAAGCTTTCACCAGGTTGCAGCAAAGGTTGATGGCCTATCACGCCAAGCCCGCGGACTTCCTGTACTTCATTGTTAGCATTCGTAATCACCCAATGGCGAGAAATCAGTTGCGCAGCGACTTTACCAGTATTTTTAATGGTAATTGCATAGGCAAAAACATAGTGATTGCGATCCGGTTCGGATTGCTCTTCAAGATATTGGGTTTTGACAGTGACGGTAAATTCATAAGCGGACATGCAGTTTTCCTCTATTTAAACCATTAGTTCAGTGGAACCACTGAACAAGCCGACGGACAACTTCAGCGCGACGCTCTCGGATCCATGGATTCCCGCAGATCATTGCACACGAAATTATCAACTGATGCAAGTACAACTCCGCCCAGACAGCATGCGCGGAGTAAAATAGCGCATCTTTTACGCATCATCTCATTTAGTGACCGCCATGCCAAACAAACCAACCTACCGAATCGCCCCAAGTATTCTATCTGCCGACTTTGCCCGTCTCGGCGAAGAAGTGCGCAATGTTGTCAGCGCTGGCGCAGATATGATTCACTTTGACGTCATGGATAACCATTACGTTCCCAATCTCACCATTGGACCGCTGGTCTGCCAAGCAATTCGTCCTCATGTACAAGTACCGATTGACGTTCACCTTATGGTCAAGCCGGTGGATCGTATTATTCCGGATTTTGCCAAAGCTGGCGCAAACATCATCACATTTCATCCAGAAGCATCAGAACATATTGATCGATCCTTGCAATTGATTCGCGACCATGGCTGTAAAGCGGGCTTGGTGTTCAATCCAGCGACCTCTTTAGACTATCTTGAGCATGTCATGGACAAACTCGACATTATCCTGATTATGTCGGTCAACCCAGGCTTCGGCGGCCAGTCTTTCATTCTTGAAGCACTGCGCAAAATCGCCATAGTGCGTCGCTTGATCGACGATTCCGGCCGCAATATCATGCTAGAAGTCGACGGCGGTATCAAAATAGAAAATATCGCCCAAGCCGCCGCCGCCGGCGCAGACACTTTCGTCGCTGGTTCAGCCATCTTTGGAAAGCCTGATTACAAAACAGTGATTGATGCAATGCGTGGTGAATTGGCAAAAGTATGACTTTGCCTAGCGCCGAAGTGACGACTAGTATGCGCAGCGTCATGCTGACCGGCATTAAAGCGGTCATCATCGATTTGGACGGCACCATGCTCGATACGGCCCCGGACTTCCACGTCGCCATCAATCGCATGCGTGCTGATTTTGATCTGGCACCGCTGCCGCTGCAAACCATTAGCAACTTCGTCGGCAAAGGGTCGGAAAATCTGATCCGCCGCGTCTTAGGCGCAGATTATCCTCCAGCGCAGGTCGAAACGCATTTCGACGCAGCACTAGCCTCTTATCAACACCATTATCTGGCGATCAATGGCCATTACGCGACACTGTACCCAGATGTCATCGCAGGACTTCAATCCATGCGCGCATCGGGCTTGCGTCTGGCTTGTGTCACAAACAAACCCATTGCATTTGCGCTACCGCTAATGGAAACCACCGGATTACGCGATTTTTTTGAACTGGTCTACGGCGGCGACTCGTTTTCCAGAAAAAAACCTGACCCGATGCCGTTTCTGGAGGTTTTTCGGCAATTCAAGTTGGCGCCAGCACAAGTCGTAGCTATTGGTGACTCCTCAAATGACGCAATAGCAGCCCGCGCAGCCGGATGCCGCGTATTGAGTGTTCCGTATGGCTACAATCATGGCGAGCCTATACAAGACGTCGATTCGGATGGTATAGTATCCACGCTGCTTTCCGCGGCGCACTACATTTCCAGCTAAGTTCAAACGTCTTAGCTAAAAAACTCTTAAACAAAATTCTCAAATGATGTTTCTCGAAAAAAAACGTATTGTCCCATTAGCCGCCGCTGAGGCCTGGCTCTGGCGACGCTGGCAATCCTGGGCTAAGTAACCCGCTGATCGCCGCTGTCCGACTTTTCGCCTTTTTATAAAGACGATCACCGACAACGTTTTTTGTAGTCGACCCCCGCTGTTTTACAATAGCGGTCTGGAGAGAAACATGACCGAACTCGAATTCAAATCGCTGGCCGCACAAGGCTATAATCGCATCCCACTGATCGCCGAAGCATTGGCAGATCTCGAAACCCCTTTGACGCTGTATCTAAAGCTTGCGCAGACCCAGCAAACTGGCAAAAATACCTTTTTGCTAGAGTCGGTCGTCGGTGGAGAGCGCTTTGGGCGCTACTCATTTATCGGCTTGCCAGCATCAACGCTGTTGCGCAGTTTTGGCACACGGATCGAAGTCGTCAAAAATGACAAGATCATCGAAAGCCTTGAAGGCAATCCGCTCGATTTCATCGGCGAATTCCAATCGCGCTACAAAGTAGCAATCCGCCCTGGTATGCCACGCTTTTGCGGCGGTCTGGCGGGTTACTTTGGCTATGACACCGTACGCCACATCGAAAAACGGCTGGCAAACACCACGCCCAGAGATGATTTGGGCTTGCCTGACATTCAATTGCTGCTCACGGAAGAACTCGCGGTAATCGACAATCTGTCAGGCAAACTATATCTAATCGTCTACACCGATCCAACCCAGCCGGAAGCGTTTTCCAAGGGCCGCCAACGCCTGAAAGAGTTACGCATGATGTTACGCCGTCCTGCGGACGCTCCTGTAACATCTGCCTCGGTACGGACAGAAACAATTCGCGAATTCAAAAAAGAGGATTACCTCAAAGCGGTGGCCAAAGCCAAAGACTACGTCATGGCCGGTGATTTGATGCAAGTACAAATTGGCCAACGCATCAAAAAACCGTACGTCGATTCACCGCTCATGCTGTATCGCGCATTGCGGTCATTAAATCCGTCTCCGTACATGTATTTCTACAATTTCGGTGATATGCAGATTGTCGGCTCATCACCCGAAATACTGGTCCGCAACGAGCAAACTGCTGCGCCGACGCCCACCTCTGACGGAAAACGTAAAGTCACCATCCGCCCACTGGCTGGTACGCGTCCACGCGGCTCGACACCGGAACGTGACGAACAACTGGCAATCGAATTGCTAGCCGATCCAAAAGAGATAGCAGAGCACGTCATGCTGATTGATCTGGCGCGCAACGATATTGGTCGCATTGCCGAAACCGGCAGCGTCAAAGTCACCGACCAGATGGTCATCGAAAAATATTCTCACGTGCAACATATTGTCTCAAACGTAGAAGGCGTGCTGAAATCCGGCCTATCCAATCTTGACGTCCTGAAGGCAACCTTCCCCGCTGGCACCCTTTCCGGTGCACCAAAAGTGCGGGCGATGGAAGTCATCGATGAACTAGAACTCACCAAGCGCGGCATTTATGGCGGCGCTTGCGGTTATTTGTCATTCGGTGGCGAAATGGATGTCGCTATTGCCATCCGCACCGGTGTCATTAAAGACGGCATGCTATATGTACAAGCCGCCGCCGGTATCGTCGCTGACTCGGTGCCAGAGACCGAATGGGAAGAAACCGAAAATAAAGCCCGCGCAGTATTGCGCGCAGCCGAACAAGTACAAGATGGCCTGGATGGAGAAATCTGATGCTACTGATGATCGATAACTATGACTCCTTCACCTATAACCTGGTCCAATACTTCGGTGAACTGGGTGAAGATGTCCGCACCTTCCGTAACGACGAAATTTCATTCGCTGAAATCGCGGCATTGAATCCCGACCGTATCTGTTTATCGCCCGGTCCCTGTAGCCCAAAAGAGGCGGGCATTTGCGTTGAGCTATTGCAAAAGTTAGGCGGCACGCTGCCAATCCTCGGCGTCTGTCTGGGACATCAGGCAATTGGCGAGGCATTCGGCGGTGAAGTGATTCGTGCACAACAAGTTATGCATGGCAAAACGTCGCTCATTAATCATACCGGCGTTGGCGTGTTCAAGGATTTACCCAACCCGTTTAATGTCACGCGCTATCATTCGCTGGCGATCGAACGCGCATCCTTACCCGATTGCCTGGAAATCACAGCGTGGACCGATGACGGTGAAATTATGGGGGTGCGCCATAAGACGCTTGATATTGAAGGCGTCCAATTTCATCCGGAATCCATTTTGTCCGAACATGGTCACGCTCTGCTTAAAAATTTCTTACAGCGTTAATGTTGCCGGGCGCTTTTCGATCTGACATTCGATCCAGATGCCTGCGGAACGCTAACTCAACCATTCAGATATACCCTAATCCAGCAACACGTAGCGGCCATCCAGCCGTTGCGCGCTAACATTACCCATGTATTCAGGATACGATGGCATTGGTATTAAAGATGTCGTCCACGTAAAGCCTCAAGAGGAAGTTCATGCCGATTACTGACCAAGAAGCACTCTTGCGCTGCATTGAGCATCGCGAAATTTTCCACGATGAAATGTTGCATCTCTTTCGCAAAATCATGAGGGGTGAAATGTCGCCAGTCATGATCGCAGCATTGACCATGGGGTTACGCGTTAAAAAAGAAACAATCGGTGAAATTGCCGCTGCTGCACAAGTGATGCGGGAATTTGCAACCCCGGTTCCGACCACAAATACCAGCAATCTACTCGATATTGTCGGAACCGGCGGTGACGGTGCACAGACTTTTAATATTTCTACAGCAACCATGTTCGTCGCCGCAGCCGCTGGTGCACGCATTGCGAAACATGGCGGCCGGAGTGTTTCTTCTTCGTCCGGCAGCGCTGATGTACTCGAATCATTGGGTGCCAACATCAACCTGACACCGGAGCAAGTTTCGCGCTCGATAGACCAAACCGGCATCGGCTTCATGTTTGCGCCAAACCATCATGCGGCGATGAAATATGCGGCACCGGTGCGTAAAGAGCTAGGCGTGCGGACGATTTTCAATATTTTAGGCCCGCTCACTAATCCCGCTGGCGCACCGAATATCCTGATGGGCGTGTTCCATTCTGATCTGGTAGGAATCCAGGTGCGCGTGTTGCAGCGCCTTGGTGCGCAGCGTGCAATCGTTGTTTGGGGCCGCGACAATATGGATGAAGTGTCGCTCGGCGCAGCAACGCTGGTGGGTGAATTGATCGATGGCGAAATCCGCGAATACGAAATACATCCGGAGGATTTCGGGCTACAAATGATCGCTAGCCGCAATTTAAAGGTCGCCAATTCGCACGAGTCAAAAGAAAAAATATTCGAAGCGCTCGATGACGTACCGGGCCCTGCTCGGGATATCGTCGCCCTCAACGCTGGCACCGCTCTCTATGCTGCGGGCATTACCAATTCAATTGCCGATGGTTTGATTAAAGCACGCGCAGTCATGGCTTCAGGTGCTGCGCGCCGCAAACTGGAACAGTTTGTGCAAGCCACGCAATCGCTTGGTGCCAACACCTAGTTAAATACATTCCAATCCGCGAGAATACGCGCATTCAGAATACGAAATGGAAATCCGCTATGTCCGATATATTAAATAAAATTCTCGACGTCAAAGCAGACGAAATCACCGCTGCCAAAAAACAGCGTGACCTAGCCAGTCTGCGACGTGAGGTCGAAACCGATTCCGATGCCCGATTACAGTTGCGTGACTTCGAGGCCGCACTGAGAACCAAAGTCGATGCTGGTAATGCTGGCATCATCGCTGAAATCAAAAAAGCATCGCCATCAAAAGGTATCATTCGTGCTGATTTCCGCCCCGCTGATATCGCTATCAGCTACGCGACGCATGGCGCTGCGTGTTTATCCGTACTCACTGATGAGAAATTTTTTCAAGGGTCGCCGGAATACATGAAACAAGCGCGGTCGGCTTGCGCACTTCCGGTCTTGCGTAAAGATTTCATGATTGATCCGTATCAAATTTATCAGGCGCGTTATTGGGGTGCCGATGCTATTTTGCTGATCGTTGCGGCTCTTGATCATGGCTTAATGGCAGAAATGGAAGCCATCGCGCTAGAGCTTGGGATGAGCGTGCTGGTTGAAGTACATAACGCAGAAGAACTCACCGCTGCCCTCAAACTAAAAACAGCGCTATTAGGCATTAACAACCGCAATCTGCGTACCTTTGAAACGTCGCTGGAAAATACGCTGGTTTTGCTACCGCATATTTCTCCCGACAAGCTGGTCGTGACCGAATCCGGTATTCGAACAGCAGAAGACGTAAAGCAAATGCGCGACGCCAACGTACACTCTTTTTTGATAGGTGAAACATTTATGCGCGCGCCAGAACCTGGTCTGGAATTGGCAAATCTGTTTAAGAATTAACTAGAGAGTTTCATATAAGTTAGGAGTGGCAAAAAAGCGGATGTATTCTTCCGGCGGGTACGCATGACAATTTCAAGCACGACACCCTGAACGTCATCAGAACGTAACAGGGGGCTTTTGAACTTAAATGGAGAAACCAATGGAATTCGATTTGGAATGGCCCACACCCGCTCACTTCGAGGTAATAGCGACCACTCCGCCAGCAGAAAATAACCACATCGTGCCGTGCGTCGTGACCTTGCACGATGGGCGCCAAAAAGTCGGCGAGCTAATACGTTTTAATCTCGACGCAGCCCAATTGGAGTTTCACCCTGAACGTGCAGGTGAAAACATTCACATCGGATTTTCAGCCATAAAAAGTATCCGTCTGACCAATCCGGTTACGCTCCAAAGATTGTCCCTACCGTTAGCAGCGGGATTGCACGAGGCACCTTCCGCCTCCGTTAAGCAAAAATGCATTATTTCCTTCAATGATGGCGAGCGCCTGATTACTGAAACCGTCGCCTTCGTTCCGCACGAAACGGGGCTTTTCCTTTTTCTTTCCACAGTCGGCAATAACGTATTGCGCTGGTTCATTCCAGCTGGATCGATTGCTAACTATCAAATTGGCGAAAAGCTGGGAAAGATACTTGTAGACGAAAAAATTGTCTCTGCCGATGCGTTAGATGCCGGACTAAAAAGACAAAATGAACTCCGTGCATCCAAATTAGGCGATTACCTGCAACAGGAAAATCTAGTCACGGAGTTGCAAGTTGAAACAGCTTTACAAAGACAAAAGTCAATACCGCATCTAAGACTTGGGGAGGCGCTGATTCAAGAGCGCCTTATCACGGAAGATCAATTGGTACAGGCGCTCCAGCGTCAGGCCTCGGATCGGCGAATACATTTAGGCGATATTCTATGTGATATGGGTGTGGTCAACAAAGACACTATCAAGAGAGTCCTCGCACAAAAACTGGGCATCCCCTTTGTCACTTTGCTGAAGTTCCAGTTTGATCTGGAACTGATCAAAATAGTCCCCGGTGATCTCGTCCGCCGCTATAGAGTCATGCCGTTATACCGTGCGCAAACCCGGATGGTGGTTGCAATGGAAGACCCGCTTTCATCGGACGCTTTAAAAGCACTAACGGTCTACACGAAACATACTATTGATCCTGTCATGGCATCCGAGGCCGACCTCGCATCCGTGATTTCCAAGTTTTATGGCACGCAAGGTGAACGCCAGAATATTGCAGATTTTGTTTCCAAACTGGATGATAGTAGCGGCTCCGTCACCAACGAGCCCGCCGATGACGTGATCACCGAGTCCGATAACACCATGGTTCGCCTGGTGAATAAAATCATCATGGACGCCTATGAACAAGGGGCTTCTGACATCCATATTGAAACCATGAAGGGACATGAACCAACGCGCGTGAGATTTCGTAAAGATGGCGCAATGAAGGATTATTCCAACATTCCGGCAAACTTCCGAAATGCATTAATTTCCCGCCTCAAAATCATGAGCCGACTGGACATATCCGAGAAACGGCGCTCGCAAGATGGAAAAATGAACTTTGAGCAGTTCGGTCCAGCCAAAATCGAACTTCGGGTCGTCACTATGCCAACAACCGAAGGCCTCGAAGACATCGTCATGCGCATATTGGCAGCACCGCAGGCATTATCTTTGGATGCATTGGGTCTGTCACCGATGGTGTTAGAGGGCCTTCAGAAACTGGCACTCAAACCGCATGGTCTTTTATTCGTCTGCGGCCCGACCGGTTCCGGCAAGACCACTACTTTACATTCGCTGGTCAGTTATATCAATACGCCCGAGCGCAAAATTTGGACGGTCGAAGACCCCATTGAAATTACCCAAAAAGGCCTTCGGCAGGTGCAGGTTCAGGCGAAAATCGACTGGACTTTTGCCACCATATTACGCAGCTTCTTGCGTGCAGATCCAGACGTGATCATGGTCGGTGAAACGCGTGATCCCGAAACTGCCCGAACGGTGATTGAGGCTTCATTAACCGGCCATCTGGTATTTTCCACCATGCATACCAATAGCGCAGTCGAAAGCGCAGTGCGGCTTTTGGATCTCGGTCTGGATCCCTTCAATTTTGCCGATGCATTATTGGGCGTCGTCGGTCAACGACTTACGCGCAAATTATGTACCAATTGCTGCCAAAATTATGAAGCCACCGATGCGCAAATCGATATGCTTGCTTTCGAATATTGTCACGAAACAAAGCTCCAACCAGCCGATGTCATTGCTGACTGGCAGAGACGCTATAACAAAGATTACCATGCCTTCATATTACGCAAGGCAACTGGATGTGAAAAATGCGACAAAAGCGGCTACAAAGGTCGATTAGGCGTCCATGAATTGTTGCTTAATAGCGCTGCCATCAAAAGAAAAATTCATGCCAAAGCAAACGTCCCCGACATTTTAGAAACAGCAATCGGAGAAGGTATGCGAACTTTAAAACAAGATGGAATAGATAAAATATTCCAGGGCCTGACCGATTGGGAGCAAATTAGAATGCTCTAAAGGAGGCCATTTTCTGACGCTTAAAAGAATACAGCGATAGATGAAAACATCTATCGCTGAGCGCTGATTTTGTATCCGATATATCCTCAAGAAGCCATATTGCCGCACCAAAAAACTAATTGATGTCGGCTAAATTAGCCAATGAATTACGCTGAATTAGCCACATCAATCTGCCGATGTAGCCATTTTTTTTCAGCGCAATAACACGCTCTTATCCGTTCAGCAGTTTCATACTGCTCTCAACATATCGAGTGCCGCTCGCCACCCCTAATGGGAAGATCGCGTCGAGCTCTGCCAACTCGCTCTTACCCAATGTCACACCAACGGCATTCACATTTTCTTCCAGATAGGCGCGGCGTTTGGTACCAGGAATCGGAACAATATCATTCCCCTGCGCCAATACCCAAGCCAGTGCTAGTTGCCCGGGAGTGCAGCCGTTACGCACCGCGAGTTCTTTCACCTTATCAACCAGCAGCAGATTTTTTGCAAAATTGTCGCCTTGGAAACGTGGCGTGTTACGACGATAATCATCCTCGGCGAACTGCTCTGGCTTGGTGATCGCACCGGTCAAAAATCCGCGACCCAACGGGCTGTAAGGAACAAACCCAATGCCCAGTTTGCGGCAGGTGGCCAGTACACCTTGTTCCGGATCGCGCGTCCAAAGAGAATATTCACTTTGAAGTGCTGTGATTGGATGCGTTTTGTGCGCCCTCTCCAACGTTTCTGACGATGCTTCGGATAAACCGATATAGCGTATTTTCCCCGCTTTCACCAAATCAGCCAAGGTGCCGATCGTGTCTTCGATGGGCGTATTCGGATCGATGCGATGCTGATAGTAAAGATCAATGGTTTCCACCCCAAGCCGTTTAAGACTTCCCTCAACGGCACGACGAATATACTCAGGACTGCCATTGACTCCCCGTGCGTTGACGTCAGTGCTATCGCGGACGAAACCGAATTTGGTCGCGATAAAAACTTGATCGCGCTTGCCTTTAATCGCTTTAGCAATAAGCTCCTCATTCGTGTACGGACCGTACATATCGGCAGTATCGAAATAGTTAATACCCAATTCGAGGGCACGATGAATAGTCGCAATCGACTCCACATCATCCCGATTTGCATAAAAATCACTCATACCCATGCAACCTAAGCCGATAGTAGAAACTGTCGGGCCATTCACGCCGAGTGTGCGCGTGGTCATCCGCGTCATCGATGTGGTCGTAGTGTTAGTTGTGCTCATGTCCAAGTTCCCTCTCAAAAGTGTTAATCGCCGGGCGCGCATTCAAAGTCGTTTCAATGTCGGCATACATCGCAATTTTTTTGTACAAGACAGCCAAATTGCTTTGCAACTCTGCGAGCGTTGCTTCTAGCGATAATGTATGTTGCTCCAATAGCATCTTCCGTTCCGATACACTTGCCTGTTGGTTGCCCAATCTGCGCAATTCCGCATACCGTAACATTTTCCGAATGGGCAATCCTGTTGAACGTAACTTCAGCAAAAAACCAATCCAAACGATGTCTTCATCACGATAAAGTCGGTGTTGATTGTCCTGCCGTGGAATGGGATCAATCAAACCTATCCGCTCGTAATATCGCAGCGTATGCGCGGTCAGTCCGGTGGCTACCGCAGCTTGTTGAATCGTCAGGGAAGATGTCATGGCATTGAGTGTAGTAGTTAGAGTGCGCTCGAAGTCAAGCACGTTCAGACATCTTTCGCTGCAACAATACCGCGTGTCCGAAGTGGTGATGCCCTATATTGTCGAGAATATAACGGCAACTGGAGCGAATAGTGTAGCCCGAGGATCGCGACTTGGCGAGTGAGTCTGAAATCTAAACCAAACCTTTACGTCGATCAATCTCGGTATTCTGATATTGCCATCAATCAATATATTGACAGATAGCTGGGGATTGATTCTGAAGGCCCATAACCAACGCCCTGTCACGACGTTCGAGTCAATGGTTTCTTGCGTTGCAACTAAGGTGCGACTTGCAATACGGGGCGGATCAAAATCTCTTCAACCAACACATTTCCAGGTTGCGCAAATGCATATACCAACGCCTGAGCGATGTTTTCGGAGGTCAAAGCATTTAATTGCTCACGCCGTTGGTTCAACGCTGTGCTGACATTTTCGCCAAATTCGGTCCACACAGCACCGGGTTCAATCACCGTTACCCGAATACGCTCTGGACCCAGTTCCTTACGCAGTGCATCGTGAAAGCCTACCACAGCGTATTTGGTGGCGCTATACACCGACCAGTTTTCCACACCATACCGCCCGCCAACACTGGACACTGAGCAGATCATTGCGCCTTCGCGACCACGCAAATGAGGAATAGCCGCCTGCGTACAATTCAAAACACCGTACAGGTTTGCATCGATCATTTTTTTCCAGTCATCCGGTTGACTGGATTCAAACTTTGCATGAATACCCAAACCCGCATTATTAAAAAGCAGGTCAAGCCCACCGAACCGTTCGCCAACATATTTAAACAATGCTCCCACCTGAACGCTATCAGCAACGTCGGCTTCCATAATAGATGCAGCCTCACCGAGTTCGGCAGCGAGGGCCTCCAGACGCTGACGGCGTCGCGCGACCAGCACAACATGCACCCCTTCCTGAACTAAAAGGCGCGCAGTCGCCTCACCAATACCGCTTGAAGCACCCGTCACTACCGCGACCTTACCGGTAAGATCTTGCATTTTCATAAATTTCCTAACAATTAATAAAACTCAACCTGCTTCAACCTGCTCCAACTAATTTTACGCGAATTGCCAATTGGCATTTTTTTCGACGAGAAAATCCATGTCGCGAAGAGAAATACCAAAGTCCCAACAGCTAAAAAAAGCGCTAAACACAGACAGTCCGTCGTACCCTAACAAAAACGAAGGGCCATAAATTGCCACTTGAAAAAGTAGCAAAGTGGTTATGCAGCGGCCTGCAAAGCCGTCTACGTCAGTGAGATCCTGATCTCCGATTTTTCACATTGGACGTACGGCAATGTGCTTTTCTACCTGCGCACCCTTACCGTTATAAAGAATCAGCGTCGCCATAAGTCCGCACACCGCGGCGAAGCTCATCCAGTACGCTGGCGCAGCCTTGTCACCCGTGATTTGAATAAGGAACGTCGATACGGCAGGCGTCGATCCGCCAAAGACGGCGGTAGCCAGACTAAAGGCCAGCGAAAAACCAGCCACCCGCACGTTCACCGGCATTACTTCTGTTAAGGCCGCCACCATTGCGCCGTTATAGACGCCGAAGAAAAACGAATACCACAACAATACGATGAGCATGCGCCCAAAACTAGGAGCGCTCACCAGCCAGGATAAGGTCGGATAGGCGGTAAAAATCGCCAGTACGGTGATAGCAACCAAAATAGGTCGTCGACCGATTCGATCCGACAATGCGCCACCAATTGGTAGCCAGATAAAATTCGAAATACCGACGCATAACGTCACCAATAAACTATCCGATGTACTCAGCTTAAGCACGGACCGGCCAAACGTCGGCGTGTACACGGTGATCAAATAAAACGTCGTGGTCGTCATCGCCACCAGCAAAGTACCGGCAGCAACCGTACGCCAGTTCTGCACCATTGAACTGAATACTTCACGCGTGCTCGGATGATGTTTGCGTGCGCTAAACTCTGCGGTTTCCTGCAACGACTGACGCAGAAAAAAGATAAACGGCACGATGGCGCAACCAATAAAAAACGGAATACGCCAACCCCAGTCGACAATGGCGGAAGCCGACATCCAGGCGTTCAATCCATATCCGAGTCCGGCGGCAACTACGATAGCCACTTGCTGACTGGCAGATTGCCAGCTGGTATAAAAACCCTTGTTGCCGGGAGTCGCCATTTCCGACAAGTAAACGGAGACGCCACCCAGTTCAGCGCCAGCAGAAAAACCTTGCAATAAACGACCGATCAACACCAACAACGGCGCAACAAGACCGATGGTTGCATAACCTGGCACACACGCGATCAGAATGGTCCCGCTGGCCATAATCGCTAGCGTCACGATCAATCCCTTGCGGCGGCCCACTTTGTCAATATAAGCACCCAGTACGATCGCGCCAACCGGACGCATCAGGAAACCTGCTCCAAAGACTGCGAACGTCAACATGAGAGACGCGAATTCACTCCCCGCAGGAAAAAATGTTTTAGCAATTTGCGAGGCGTAAAAGCCAAATAAGAAAAAATCGAATTGCTCAAGAAAATTGCCACTAGTGACGCGTAAGACCGCGCCCCATTTAGAGGATGATTTCCCCGATGCATCTGTTGTCGGCACGGTCATGACTTGTCTCCTGAAAAGGATGTTGAATAATTTTTTGTAGGTATTTTTGTTTGGGTAATACCGAGATGATTAAATGAACAAAAATCTCGTTGCACGTCTTGATGCCACGTCATTCATCACCCGTTTGCAATTTGGTTGGTTGACGCTTTTCAATCGCCCATTTAAGCAATGCGGCGCTACGATAAATACCATGCGCAAACTTACCGTACGGCAGCGTCAAAAACAGTGCCATTACCACGCCCAGATGAATTGCCAACAGCAACGCCATTGCGCCGGTATCACGCCAGATCAACAAGGCCAGACCGGTTCCGCTCGTCAGCAAAAGCAACGCAATGAAGCCACGGTCCATCGGCTTTTGCGCTTGATCTCCATGCATTGGATGGCGTCGTAAATTGAGCCATAACAATCCCGCTGGCCCAATTAATAATCCTATACCGCCGGCGATCCCGAGTAAAACAGGCAAGCTCAGCACAGGATAAGGTGCGTGCAAATCGAACAGAAAATGATACAGCGTCGCAACGCACGTCGCCGCAAAACAGAGCGTAAAACCATAAAAAGTGAAATGGTGAAAGCGCCGTCGCCACAAGGTAAAAGCATCGTCGGCGTTATTGCACCCTTCTCCATGTCCACCGCCCAGATAGGTCAATTGCAATACGTTGCCGGTTGCTTCTGCAACGGCGCTACCCGAAGTTGGCCCGGGCGACTCGGAGCGCCAAAAGCGTCGCACGCCGATTCCCAACGCCAGCATCGCAAACAGAAACACGCTCCCAAACATTAACGCCAAGGTATTATGGGGAAAAATCGCGTAGAAATTTCCCGCCAGCGGCGTAAATAAAAGCGTTCCTCTTAATAACATGGTCAGTGCCAGAAACAGCGCCAGCGCGCCAGCTGCGGCCAGCGCAAGCGTCAACCCATTACGCTGATATAACACACCCAATGCAGGCGGCCACGCATAATCGGTGTAAGTCTGCAAACGCACTTGCGCCATGGCCTTCGGTACATTGACCGCAAATTCATGCGGCAACGCGTACTGACACGCGTGCAGACAAGCGCCGCAGTTGTGGCACAAATTAGCGAGAAAATGAATATCGGATTTGCCGAACTCAAGACGCCGGGCCATTGCAGGAAAGACTGGGCAGAAACCTTCGCAATAGCGGCAAGAGTTGCAAATTGTCATCACACGATCAACTTCGATTTCGTTAGTCGCCAGCCCTCGCGCATCGTTGATCAAAACTTCAAGCAGCTCCATGGCGCACTTTCTTTTCGTTATTCTGGTACTTCTTTGAAACCCCGGCAGCATGCGCCGCCTCAGTGCCAGCAATCCTCCCAAAGGCGGTGCCAATCGCCATTCCCACCCCAGCGGTATAGCCTTTGCCCAGCACGTTGCCAGCCATCATTTCACCGGCAACAAACAAATTTTGGCTCGGTTTGCCATTAAAGTGCACCGTCGAACGCTCGTCGACTTTCAAGCCAAGGTAGGTAAACGTGATACCAGGCCGCAGCGCATAAGCATAAAACGGCGCTTTATCGATGGGCTGCGCCCAGTGTGTTTTTGGCGGTACCAAGCCCTCGGTATGACAATCGTCAAGGATACCGTGATCGAAAGTCCCCACGCGACACGCGGCGTTATACCCTTCGATTATTCGCACAAAAGCCACTGGATCAAGGCCGACCAGCACAGCTAACTCGTGCAAAGTGTTCGCTTTAGTGCCAGGAAAAACTGGTGGCATAAAACGTCCTATCGCTTTTGAGTCAATCACGGAGTAACCGATTTGCCCCGGTTGATGCGCTACCAGACGTCCCCAGATCGCATACCGCTTAGGCCAAAAATCTTCACCCTCGTCATAAAAACGTTCAGCATTTTTATTGAGCATCACGCCCAGCGAGACGCAATCGATACGGGTACAAATACCGCCATCGTAAAGCGGCGCCCGCGCATCAATTGCCACACAGTGCGACTGCGAAGGATCACCGATCATGTCGGCTCCCGCATCTTGCATGAATTTCAGCAACACGCCCATGTTGAAACGCGTACCGCGAATGAGAAAATTGTCGGCGACCCATTCTCCATTTATCTGGCCCCAAGCCTCGCGCAACCATTCGCGATTCGACTCGAAACCACCGGCAGCCAACACGCAACTGCGCGCTTCAATCCGCTCCGTGCCGATCCTCGCTGCCAGAAATCGGCCTTCGCTATCGAGATCAAGCGCATCAACGGCGGCGTTATAGCGAATCGTAATGCCCAGCTTTTCGGCGCTGCGGTAATAAGCATTCACCAGCGCCTTACCGCCGCCCATAAAAAATGCGTTGGTGCGGGCGACGTGGAGTGTGCCGGAGATAGGTGCCTGAAAATGCACGCCATGACTACGCATCCAGTCCCGACAAGTGGCTGATGCGCGTATCGTCAGACGGGCGAGTTTTTCGTCGGTAAGACCGCCAGTGACCTTCAACAAATCCTGCCAGTATTCCTCTTCAGGGTAAGCATCAATCAACACGTCTTGCGGTGCGTCGTGCATGCAACGTAAATTGCGTGTGTGTTGAGAATTGCCGCCACGCCATTCGCGCGGGGCCGATTCGAGCAGTAAAACTGATGCGCCCTGCTCGCGCGCCATCAAAGCGGCACAAAGTGCAGCATTTCCACCGCCGATTACTAATACATCAAACATCAAGATTGTCTCCCCAATATTTGAAGGACTATAGCCGTCAAGGTCTTCACGCACTAGCGGCAGATCAGACAAGAGGTCTTCACTATTTGTGAATAGTCGCACCCGGCCAACGGCCTTCAGATACCAGAGACCGCGTCACATCGGCCAGCACCACGCGCGCAGCCAAGCCCGATGGCGATAGCTCATTGTCAGATAAACTGACCAGCATATTGGAGCGAATCGCGTGCGTATCCGAAATATGCACCGCGGTCAGTCGCTCGCTATCACCACGCGCAAGCGCTGCGCCGGGTTGAATCGTCGCACCGAAACCAGCACGTACCGCATCCATTAACATCGCCAGACCATCAATCTACGCCACGATATGCGGTGTGCATTTGGCGCGTGCGAATGCAGCGTTGAGCATTGAACGCAGACCGTGCGGTCCGCTAGGAAGAATCAAGGGCAGGTTTGCCAGCTGCGCCAACCGCACCCGTTTGCCGGTAGGAAGGTCGGCAAGATCACTTGCACCGATGACAAACAGGCGCTCCTCCAACAACGGCATGACGCTCCAGCGCTGGGCAGGATCGGCATGGAACAGAATCGCAAGATCAATTTGCCTCGCACCGAGCATCGTTGTCAAATGACCCGACAGACTCTCCACCATATGCAGTCGAACGTCGGGATAGCGTTCACGCATCGCGCACATGAAAGGCAAACCGAGGACGCCGGTAGTGCTTGGTGCCATACCGACGCTGACATGGCCCGACAGCCGAGCTTGCTGCGCCGCACGCGCCGCATCATCAACATGACGCAATGCAAGCTGAGCCTGATGCAAGAACGCAAGTCCGGCATCAGTAGGCGTGACACCGCTCGACGTGCGCTGCAATAAACGCGTCGATAGTTCGCTTTCAAGCCGACTTATTTGCTGACTGAGCGCAGAAGTGACGACGCCAAGTTCACGGGCAGCGCGCCCCATGCTGCCTTGCTCGACGACGCGAACAAAATAGCGTAGCTGCCGAAGTTCCATAGCGGTTCCCAAAATAGGATGATAGTTGCGCGGCAATTAATCAGGCGCGTACCCACATAAATAAAAATTCAGAGGATTCGCTGACCCGACTTTGCCCATCTGAACCAAGGCGTCACTATTCTACTATTCTACTATTTCACCATTCCACCATTCCACCATTCCACCATGACGCCATGCACCCAGGCTGTGCGTTTTACATTAACTTTCACAGATCAGGTTTGATATCCTCATCCAGAAATCCCTGCACCGCCTGAAACAATTGCATGCGATTCTTTTCCATGATGATCGTATGCGTCCCCTCACCAATTTCTACATAGCGCTTATAAGGAACGTTCGTCAGCTTTGCAAAATACGCGTGCAACATGTAACTAGGAAGGTCGGCGTCCCACTCCGCATGCGCCAAAAATGTCGGTACCCGAATCAGGCCAGGATCGTAAAGCGGCTTCCCTACCGACCAAAACTCGCGAGAATCTTGCACTGTGCCGTTTGGCGCACGCAAAACCGGTTTGCTTTGACTCGCACCCACCGTGTCGGTCGCCAGTGTCGCCTGCGCCCATTGCTCATACCAACCGGCTGGAATCAACGACTCCTTTTTGTTTTCCGGCACGCCCGTTAGCCAGCGCTTTTTGGCGGAATCCATCGACACCGAACGGTACGCGCCCAACTTGCCACCCGTATCGGTCAGCGAGGCGTCGTTGCGCAACCATTGTGGCGCGTATAAAACCAGCTTATTTACTTTATCGTTATTTTGCGAGGTATACCAGCCCATCGTGCTCGTACCCCAAGACCAGCCCAGCAAATCAAGCTTCGGCGATCCGGTACGCTTGAGAATAAAGTCGACCGCTGCACCAACATCCTTCACCGCCGTTTCGGTTCGCACAAGCGGCGCATTTTGATCCGCTGCCTGCGACATTTCTGGCGGTCGCGTCGAGCGTCCATAACCACGCAGATCAACCAGATAGACGTCGTAGCCATGCTGCGCAATATAATCCATCCAGGACATACCATTGAGTGGCAAGTCGAAGGCCGTCTCTGATGGATAAGTTGAACCGTGGACATATAAAAGAATTTTATTTTGACCAAATTTTTTAATACTTTGCAGATGCTTATTGCGCACATACAGTTGAATGCCAGGATCGGCAGAAGGCACCATAAACTCCTGCATCACAATCTTTTCACCATCTGCTGCGGCTGACATACCCGCAGATGCCATCATCAGTAATCCCATTAAAACCTTTACTATCTTTACGAAAATCTTCACCTAGTCTCCCTTGATTATTATGGTTATTGCCAGATCAGTATCACACGTTTCGGCGCACCGGCTTTTACAAATGACAAAACGCGCATCATCGCCTGGCACCGGTTCGCTGCACTAAAAATTAATACGTGTGCCGCACGCTCAGCGACCTTTTTCTGGAAAAGGTAACGTTTTGTTCGCCGCCACCGACTCCTCACCCAGACTAAGCAACATTGCCACGGTCACGTAAGTACCGCTGACGGCCACGAGATCGACCAATTGTTGCTCACCCAAAATGGCCTTGGCGCGATTAAACAGCGCATCGCTGATTTCGTGATGCTCACTGATGGTCATGCAGACGTCGTACACAACTTCTTCATCGGGTTGCATTCCTCGAGGGCGAATATTAGCTTTGAGATCATCCGCCACCGACGCAGGCAAACCTGCTTTCAGCGCTAAAGGATAATGGGCGAACCATTCAACTTGAGACGTCCACAAGCGTCCCTGAATAAGAATCGCAAATTCATTAAGGCGCTTCGGCAGCGACGTTTCGAATCGTAGATAATCCAGCAGTCGCTTCATGCGATCGGCGAACACCGGACTGCGCAGCATGACGTTGTAAGGACCCGACAGGCCGACGCTCGATATGGCCACGATCTCCTCGGCAAGAACCTTCGATTGTGGCGAAATATTTTCCATCGTCAATTGCGGAAAGCGTTTTGGCTGGTGATCGTCCCTCTCCTGAGCGACAGCCACCGCAGTAAATCCACTTAATAAAAAAACTAACGTATTGCGTGCAAAACTGAAACGTTTACGCGAACAAATCCTAAACATTGTTATCTCCCTATTTTTATTAAATATGCTTTTTTATGTTGATGTCGTTCTTACTAACGTCCAATGACGGAGTTGCAAAAACGATAATGACTTTACCAGAAAGCAAGGAGACTTGCTGACCATGGATGTAGAAGATAGGATGAAACCAAACGTACAACGGCAGAAGGAAAGCAGCAACTTTGCTTTCGGTACAACATGCCATGTATCGGCAAGACTGCAAAGCCGAAGCAAGGGTCAATTTCGTACTAAACCGCCCCAACGCGACCCGGACTAACCTGATCTTGGAGTAGCAATTGTTCAAATTGCTCAGGCATTACCGGCCGTGAATATAGATATCCTTGCGCATAATCGCAACCGGCGGCGAGCAGAAAATCTTTTTGTTCAACCGTCTCCACGCCTTCGGCAATGACCTTCAACCCCAACTTATGTGCCATCACGATAATAGCCGTTGAGATCGCCCTATCGTTGGCATCGGAGGCGAGATTGGAAATGAATGATCTGTCGATTTTCAGGTAATCGATATCGAGTTTTTTCAGATACGACAAGGATGAGTAACCGGTGCCAAAATCATCTATTGCCATCTGCATACCGGCCGTTCGATACTGGCATAACTTATTTGCTATTTTTGAATTTTCTCCAAGCAGCAAACCCTCGGTTATTTCAAGTACAACATGGTTACCTGAAAGATCTATCTCATCCAGATGCGCCAACCATTCTTGCTCCTGCCGATTACCTTCTTTTTTCAATTGCACTGGAGAGATGTTAATGCTGACCTGAAGACCGTGCGGCCGCTGCTCGGCCCAACGCTTAGTCCAGAGAACTGCCTCTCTAAAAACCCAGTCGCCCAGTTCTATGATCAGCCCCGTTTCCTCCGCCACGGGGATAAATTCAATTGGCCCCAAGATACCGCGTTCCGGATGACGCCAACGCACCAATGCCTCGGCCTTGTGGATGCGACCACTTGCCATCTCTACAATGGGTTGAAAATGAAGCAGGAACTGATTGGTCTGAATCGCAGTACGCAGATCGTTGATCAGACTTCTGCGGCGCAACGCCGCCTCTTGCAAGAAGGGAGTGAAATAGTTGAAACAATTACCACCTTTTTGTTTGGCCAGGTACATCGCCTGATCCGCATTATTCAGCAGTTGAGCAGTGCTTGTGACGCTATCGGAATAAAGCGAAATTCCGATACTCGCCGAAATGTAGGCAACGTCTACACCCAAAATATAAGGCTGCGCTAATTGATCGATAATCTGCTGCGAAATCCGCTCAACGGGACTAGTTTTACCCATCTGCGTCAACACCACGACAAATTCATCCCCGCCAAGGCGTGCAACGATATCCGAAGCGCGCGTCAAAGCGGTAAGACGACGCCCGGTTTCCTTCAAAAGAAGATCACCGGCAGCGTGCCCGAGCGTATCGTTTATTTCCTTGAAGTGATCGAGATCAATAAATAACAACGCCATAAAGCGACCAGCGCGATGATGATTCTTTATTTCCTGCTGCAAGCGCGCGCTAAACATGCGGCGGTTGGGTAACCCGGTCAATTCGTCGAAGTTAGCTTGCTTCCATATGACGTCTTCAGATTTCTTTTTGTCAGTAATGTCGGAAAACAACGTGACATAGCCTTGCAACGATCCATCCTCATTTTTGAGCGTATTAATCACCATCCACTTGGCGTAAGTCTCACCATTTTTCCGCCGGCCCCAGAACTCTCCGTCCCAGTAGCCCACCACTCTTAACGCCTCTAACATGTTCAGATACGGTGTACTCTCCCGCGACTCTTTGCTAAACAAACCCGATGCGCGACCTTCAACCTCATCAAAACTATATCCGGTGATTCTGGAAAATGCAGGATTAATTGCCACCGTCCGGAGCGCAATGTCCGATACCAGCATTCCTTCCCCGCTATTCTGATATACCAACGCGGCTATCCGCATTCTTTCGGTAAGTCGTTCCCGTTGCGTAATCGCTTCCTGCAATGCCGTATTTTGTATGGATAATTGTCGATGAATTGCCTGTACGCGAAGTTGCGTATGGATCCGTACAAATACCTCCTCAATTTGAAATGGCTTGGTAATGTAGTCGACACCACCAGCATTAAAACCTTCCACCTTGCTCATGGTACCCGTCATCGCCGTCATAAAAATTACCGGGATATCCGCAATGCTATCGATAGCTTTCATACGGCGACAGGTTTCAAACCCATCCATACCGACCATCATCACATCCAGTAAAATCAGATCAGGATGTACGAACTGCGCCCGTTTCAACGCCTCCTCCCCATCTTGGGCGGTCAGCACGTCGAATTCCAATTCCTCCAAATAATCTACCAGAACCCTCAAGTTTGCCGGGGTGTCGTCGACGATCAAAATAGTCTGATTCCGCAAAGCGGGGTCTACAATCGGCATCATGTACTCTCTTTACCCGACAGATGCTGTTCAATCAATTTCAAGATTGCTTTGGTTTGATAGTCTTTAGCCAGAAAACACAGCTTTTCAACAAACCCGCTATAGCGCGGATCTAACTCCATCAGTTTTTTAGCGTACTGATTAATTTTCCGAATATTGCCGACCAAGGCGAGCTGATACAGCTTTTCGATTTCATCGGGCGGTGGAATCGTCATGCATTCCTGCGGAACCAGCGACAATTCACCTCCGAACGGTTCTGGTATCAACACCTTATCGCGTTCGGAATCGGTCACGTCCGCTATTAACTCGAACCAAAAAATACTTCCTTCCCCGACTTTACTTTCGACATAAATGGTGCTCTTCATCATGTGTATTAGCTGCGTACTGATGGATAGCCCCAAACCGGTTCCACCAAATTGATTTTGGGTTGCAGCGACCTGTTCAAAGGGCCGAAAAATTGCCTCCAGTTGATCTGAGTGAATACCGATACCGCTATCCTGGACCTCGAACCGCAGGCGCGCTTGACCACGCGCAAACGGCTCACTGCCCACTCTAAGGGTGACCTGCCCTTTCTCGGTAAACTTGATCGCATTACTTAATAGATTAAGTAAAATCTGGCGCAATCGCAGTTCATCAAGACGTACCTTTTGGGGAAGATCAGGCGCCATCTCCACCGTAAATATCAAGTATTTTTGCTGCGCGCGCACGCTGATCATTTTAGTAATGGCTTGCAAGAATCCACACAAATTAAACGTTCTTACATTTAACTCAAATTTACCGGCCTCGATTTTTCCTAAATCGAGTAAGTCATTAATAATCGTCAATAAATGTTCGCCGCTCTCGTAAATCGTGTGCAAGCCAGCCAACTGACGCTGATTGAGATTCTGATCGGTTTGAAGGATTTGGGTATAGCCCAATATTGCATTGAGCGGCGTACGTAACTCATGACTCATATTGGAGAGAAAACTACTCTTTGCCTTATTCGCCACTTCGGCCCTGTTTTTCTGGACCGCCAACTCTGTGGTACGCTCCCTGACCCGTTGTTCAAGTTTCTCATTCATGACTTGCAATGCTTGCTCGGCCTCATAGCGTACTTGCACTTCAAGCTTGAGACGCTCAGCGAGATTGCGTAAATCCTGCATCATGCGTGCTTTTGCTTCTATCAAAAACAGGAAATCTACCGTCGAATCATGCAACGCGAAATCATTGAAGGACAAACCGAGGCCCTTCACGCCTTGCACATCGCTGACAAATGGTGAGCAAAGGAAAAGCATCAAATCTCCCTCAAGGCGATTCCACACCAACATTTGTCCCTTGATGATATGCCGGGTTTGGAGGCACTCCACAAAAAATACTGAAAACAATTGACTCGCAATCGAGTCAAAATTCATGAGCAATCCAGTCGGCGTGACAACCTGAAACAGGTCTTGAACGCTGGCACCGCATGCAAGCGATGGCACAAGCCGTGACATTTTTTCGCCATGCTGAACAATCTGCCCCTTGCAATCAAAGGCAAGATGAAACGGAAATACCTCCTGCATCAGTGCAGGCGGTATGCCATACAACAGCGCTGGGGAGGAGATTTCCTTCGTCATCTACAATACTTCTGGCTGCGCACGAGGAGCATAGCAAACTGCAAATTCCTCAAAGTTTAATCCTTGTTCGGCCCCACGCACGTGCTCAATACTGACATCGGTGTTGAAGCGCTCACCTAAACCTTTTAGCAAACCCTTTACCATTGGTGCATAGCCGCTACGTGATGAACGATACTGAAGCTTAAAAGCGCCACGCGTTTCATCAGTAACAAGAAATGATGGTGGCTTCAGGTCTGGCATCCAAAGACCAATCCGCGCATGCATGTTGTTCAGATTTTTTATGAACGCCAAAAAATCTTGCCCTGACATATCCAAAACATAGTCATAGTTTCGGCTAGCAAATCCCACCCAATACTCACCAAAACCCGCCAAAATTTCGCTGGCGCTCGTATGCAAAATAGCGCTCGCTGCCTTCACCAATTTATCCGTCAGATCTTCAGGATATTGATCCAAGGAAACAAACACATCCACAACGCCTGCCTCTGATCGAATTTTCCCCCACATGGCTTCGCCATATCCCTCGATCACCATTTCCTTCACTGCCTGATTGACAAGCCCGTACATTCCTTATCCCTCACGATTTAATTGATTTCATGTACGCAATACCGAGAGCGATATCAGCAGAAAGACCAGGCTTACACCACCTCGGCATCATGCAGTGGGGCAGACTGCGCTGCCATCGCGCCGCAGAAATTCAGATAGGCATATCGGCTGGCCAAGTTCTGTTTTCCCATCTTACACAGCAGATTATAAAAATGCAATATAGAAATATTTCTATAAAATATTATGTTAAAAATGAATAATTTTACTCATCAATACACAGACGAATCTCAATAATTCCCAAAGGAAATTCGAAGGGAATGTTACGATAAATTACCACGCTCACGTCGCCGATAACCGAGTTCATTGACCCGGGGAACTCATCAATGTGCCGCTGAGAAAGTCAGCATAGTGATCAAAAAAACGTGACCGCTCCATCAACGCGACCGTTGTTTATTTGAATCGCAGTTGCCTTGTTTTGCCAACCACCGGCGGAGGAATGGCATACGCGAGATGATCTTCAGAAGGATGGTCTACTTTCGAGCGCCGACCCTCTTGCTGCATCCGTTGATGCGCTTCCATCCAGACCGGCACAAAGACAGAAATTTGATTCCAGTGAACGACTGACGCCTCATCGCACCAATGTAAAAGTTTGGGCATGACCTGGCGATGCGAGCCGCTGGTCATGAAGAGCCGCATTGCGGACTCGCTTTGCCATAAAGTGATAGTCCAGAAAGTACTCTTTTGATCCCGTAAAAGGCGCACATCAAGGCTGCCTGTTGAGCGCGATGCCTGAATGGACGATAGCAGAGCATGAATGAAGAAAAATGGCAAATAACGCACAGACCTGACTCGCAAACGTGTGACGGATACAAACACCATTATTTTTCCCGGACAATCCTTTTAACCAGAATCAAACCGACATGCAAAGTCGGGCGTTTAACGACAGATGGAATGTCACTTTGCTATAGCGACCTTCCATCTTGCCAGACAAGAAAAATGCACGCAATCAGGTAAATAAGGAAGTCGTTAGACGATCTAAAATACGTGCAGAATTAAATAGAAGCGCACGTTACTCTTCACCTTTGCTGGCGCGGGTATTTCTTCTATCGATTGAGCCTATCGATGCGAGCGGCGGCAAGTTCTGCCAGCATCTGAGACGACGTTAAAGCAAGACCAAACAAGCGATCCGTGTCAACGATGTTCAGCATTGGCATCGTATCGCTAACGTCCCCATCGCGATCCATCGTGCTGAAGTGAGTCAGATCAATACAGGTTTGTATACCTTGGCAGACATCCATCGTCAGAGCATAAAATTGAGCGGGTCCATCCGTTCTATATTTAAGAGGCAACCAAGAAAATGGCTGATGGACAGCGTCTGTTCCTGATGTTGACGCGGTGGGGTTTCTCATGCTGGCATCTCCCCGACAGGGCATGGGCCTCCTCCCGAAAAATCGGTCGTGAACAACGCCATATAGCTAGAAACAGCTTGATCGGATTTGGTTTTCGTCAGCGCTGAATCTGCTGACAAATGTGGTGAAAAACGGGAAGAAAAACGGGAGGATGTAGACGTACTCGTACTAGACATGCTTCGTTCCTTTCTTGCGGTTAAACCGCTTCCCGCGACTAAACGGGGTGCGCGGCAAATGACAGGGTTAGTCGACTGGTGCAAAAAAGAAAACCAGCAAGCACGAAGGCTTCCCTGCCGCCGCCCATTAAGGACGAACCAAGGCAGACACACATAAAAATACCGCATTACGCGGTCTGTGCGCTTTTTTTGCATTCAGGCGACTAAACCCGTTCCCTTTTTTTTCAGGGATCGGCAGAAGATAACGAGTTTTCCGATTAGCGCAAATTTAAAAAAGGGGACGCGTTCATGATTTACACATAGGATTATCGAGGCGTTGTTTTAATTAAAACGTTGCTTAACGAAGGCTATGTCGAGGCGGTAAGAATATGCGAAGGTCTGCTAATGTCCGGCGCTCAGATGCGATCGACGAACTTCGGCGATGTCCGATATTGCCGTAAATCTTAATATTTAATAAATTTTTATCAATCTTTCTCAATCTTTCTACGATAGCGTCCAACGATTAGATGGGTGACCGATAGTTTCCAGCTAATTTTTTCCGTGGAGCAACGTTCTGATTTCTTTCGTGCAATCAAATCACAGAGGGCGCTATAATTGCCTTTGCACCGTTCAAGGCCACTTTAGGCAGTAAGCCGATGCCGGCCTGAAATTTTGATACTTTCTACCGTTATGTTGTCCATTAGCGCAAAAACATAGAATAACCAACATTTATCTTGAGTGACTATCGGAACACGATCCATTGCACTGTTACTTGCTCTGCACGTTACTCGAACAGGTTAAAAAATGAGCAAGGCACGATTCAGATTACTCCCGCAGCATATCGGCCGCCTCTTAGCGCCTCCGTCGGCGAAACTCGGACAAGGATTAGTATGTCCACGTCTCTGCTCCAGTGAACGACTAGAAAGAGGGCGCATCATATGAAAGAGTTGTCGGAATTAGCGGAACTCGTCATTGCCAACAAAGAACTCGCCTTTCAAAACCAAGAAAAAGGAAAACGGGCAGCCGAGCTCGTCATTGCCAACAAAGAACTGGCCTTTCAAAATAAAGAAAAAGAAAATCGCGCGGCAGAGCTAGCCATTGCCAACAAAGAACTCGCCTTTCAAAACCAAGAAAAAGAAAATCGTGCCGCAGAATTAGCGATTGCCAACAAAGAACTCGCCTTTCAAAACCAAGAAAAAGAAAATCGCGCCGCGGAACTAGCCATTGCCAACAAAGAACTCGCCTTTCAAAACCAAGAAAAAGAAAAACGCGCCGCGGAATTAGCGATTGCCAACAAAGAACTCGCCTTTCAAAATAAAGAGAAAGAAAAAAGGGTGGCGGAGCTTGTCGTTGCCAACAAAGAACTCGCCTTTCAAAATGAACAGAAAGGAATGCTCGCAACAGAGCTTAATAACTTAGCCTTTTACGATACGCTCACTGGTCTGCCCAACCGACGGCTTTTGCTAGATCGTCTCCATCACGCATTCGCCTCTAGTGAGCGCAGTGGTCGGGACGGTGTGTTGATGTTCATTGATCTGGACAAGTTCAAGGATCTCAACGACACGCTTGGCCATGACTTCGGTGACTTACTGCTACAACAGACAGCGCTACGTCTGGAGTCTTGTATGCGCGAAAACGACACCGTGGCGCGACTTGGTGGAGATGAGTTTGTCGTCATGCTGGGAGACCTGAGTGAACACCCGATTGAAGCCGCTATACAGGCTCAAGCCGTCGGCGATAAAATTCTCGCTACGCTCAATCAGCCTTACTTGCTTGCCACGCACGAATATCACAGCACGCCCAGTATCGGCGCGGCGCTTTTTAAAGATCAGGGCAAGTCTGCGGAAGAACTGCTGAAACGTGCTGACATCGCCATGTATCAGGCCAAGAAAGCAGGCCGCAACACCCTGAGATTCTTTAACCCGAAAATGCAGGAAGTCATTAACGCCCGCACTTCGCTTGAGGCCGACTTACGCAAAGCAATGGAAAACCAGCAATTTCAGTTGTATTACCAAATTCAGGTGGATAGTTCGCACAGTCCATTTGGCGTGGAGGCTTTGATTCGCTGGATACATCCAGATCGCGGTTTGGTACCTCCCGCTCAATTTATTCCGCTAGCGGAAGAATCTGGTTTAATCCTGCCCATTGGGCAATGGGTGCTGGAGACGGCCTGTCACCGGCTCAAGATATGGAGGCATGATGCGCGAACCCGCGATCTGGTTCTGGCGGTGAACATTAGTGCCGTTCAATTTCACCAGGCTGATTTTGTCGCACTCGTCGAATCGTTAGTAAAACGCCATGGCATCGACCCAACGCGTCTCAAGCTGGAAATCACCGAAAGCTTGTTGCTGAAGAACGTCGAAAACGCCATTGCCATCATGAGTGCATTAAAAGCAATCGGCGTCCGCTTCTCACTGGACGACTTTGGCACTGGCTATTCATCCTTGCAATACCTCAAGCGCCTCCCGATCTCTGAGCTAAAAATTGACCAGTCGTTCATACGCGACATCGCCACCGATAGCAGCGATAAAGCGATTGTGTGTGCCATTATAGCCATGGCACACAGTCTGAACCTGGACGTTATTGCTGAAGGCGTCGAAACGGAAGATCAACGACAATTCCTCTTGGATAAACGCTGCACGCATTACCAGGGATATTTATTTGGTCAACCGTTACCGATTGAAAAGTTTAAGGCGTTACTGGAGCAGGTTTGAAATACTTAATGAGTGGAATATCGGTATCTGCTAATAAAGCGGAGCATCCATTAACCTGGTGTGCGCTGCGGTCTCGCTTCGATACAACACGCAGGCGTATATCTATTAAAAATAGAGGCTTTCGGTTTTGAGAACTGCGGGAGATGGCGGGGACTGACAATAACGGTTGTATACCTCAATATCAGCTGGGACATGCTACAGCGACTATGACAGCACGCTACGTCCGATATCGCAGAGGAAAGCTGGTTTAGCCAACAAAATGAGGTTTTGCGGAACAAATGAAAAAGGCCCACATGACTGTGGGCCTTTTAAATATTGGTGCTGGCTGCAGGACTTGAACCCGCCACCCCCTGATTACAAGTTAGCAACTATTATTGTAAGTCTTTGATATTTAAGGAAAACCTACCGTAAGCTAAAGTAATCAAAAAGAGTTTAGAATCAGTAACTTAGCGTAATTTGGCGGAGACAAGAAAAACGGATGGATGTACTGCAATCGTACTGAATTTAAAATTGCCGACGCCGAGATTGACGACGATTTCTCAAGTAACGAAGATGAATTCGACGTTGTACATATGCAACACCTCGAAAAGACTTCCACAAATTACTCGCAAATATCACCTTAAAACGTGCACCGCGCCGAGCTCGATTCCTTGATGATAGTGCTGCCAAGAAGACCGTTCGGATTGGTGAAAATAGATAATAACGTATCTGTTAAATCGTTGATTTAAAAAGTATTTGATGATTTCTAATATTTGTTATCTTCTGCATCAAATAACAAAATTAACCGTTCATCCGCCTTTTGTCGCTTGCTATCGGGCAAATGTTTCTGGCGTCGTCGAGCCACGATGCCGGCAGTTTTGTTCGCGCCAAGGCAAGCGGTTAGTTGCGATCCGGGGGATGAACCAAAATTTTTCGAGAAAAACCGATGCCCCCGGGGGCGTGCTTACGCAGAGGTCGCACCGAGGGCTTGCGATATTCGCATAGTACGTCAAAAGAGTTGGCCTGCGTGTGCCACGGTGTGCCCTCCTATCTTGTTCTCCCTGAGCGTCCACGGCTACCGAAGCGAAAACCGTTATCTGGTATTTGAGTATCTGGAACGTACACTGGGACTTAAGCCCTTAAACACAGGTCGTGGCGTTGCTCCCCTCCCACCAGTTAGCCCATATTATTGAAGTGATTAGCAATGATCGTCTTCATATATGTATATTTCCTTCCGATTGCGCTTGGTTTCGCTTGGTTGAGTCATAACAGTCAGGGAAAAATGGGTGCAAGCTGCATGGAAAAAAAATGCGCCACGCGCGCGGCGTAGGAGTGGAGCACGGTGTAGCGCTCCCGATTCTCTTCGTCAACCACCACGCGAGCGGCTCAGAAACAAATAAAGTATCCCCAGCCATGCATGCAGCTTAGAAGAGGGTCACGGGGTAGCGATCCCGGTCCTCTTCGTCAACCGCCACTTGCGCGGCTTAGAAGCTTCTGCGAATTGCATTGAAAATCAAACAACCCATTTCCCGCTGTACACGACAAGCGACTGCTGCTAAGGAATCGGAATTAACGATAATAGTTTGGATAGGAAAGTCATGTCCTTAATTTGAACATCAAAGGAATGTCTTTTTTGTAGACGCGATGGAAACCTACTATTGATAAACACACTGCTCAATAGTGACTTTATGTGTCATCCACTTCACGAATGATTGGCTTAAAAATACCTATATTGGGTATTAATATGCCCATTATCGGCATTTACACAGACAGCGAGTGTTGGCCGTGCTGTGTGGCCAGTCACATCGGTCGTTTTACGCCAACGAAATTATTGGGTTGGCCACAATAGGTTCTGGTGCCGTGCACAGCGAACTAGCGCGGCTGGAAGCGTCGGCCTTGGTGACCGTGCGGCGAGTGGGAAATCAAAAGCATTATCAGGCAAACCACGAAGCACCAATATTTAAAGAGCTACGCAGTATTGTTCTAAAAACGTTCGGTGCGGCGGATGGGGAGAAATTTTTCCCAATTGCCCAACAAGTTGTGCAGGTTACCCACATTCATATTCATACAACCGTGTGCGATAACCCGAAGTTAATCGTATTTTTTGGTTTCTTTGGCAAGCGCACGCTAGTGCATGTTAGGAGACCCGCACCGGAAGCTGTTGTGTTTTGGGGTGCGGGAGCACGCATGCCGTTCACGCCATGCATGATTGGTTCGACAATACCTATATTGGGCACTAATATGCCCGTTATGGGTATTTACGCAGACGCATTATTTACGAAGACGCAACAGCGGGTGCTGGCGGTACTATTTGGCCAGTCACAGCGGTCGTTCTATGCCAATGAAATTATTGGGTTGGCTGCGTCGGGTTCTGGCGCCGTGCAGCGGGAGTTAGCACGGTTGGAAGCGTCTGCCTTGGTCACCGTGCGGCGAGTGGGAAATCAAAAGCATTACCAGGCAAACCACGAAGCACCAATATTTGAAGAGCTACGCGGTATTGTTCTGAAAACGTTTGGTGTGGCGGATGTATTGCGCGCAGCGCTTCACTCAGTGTGGCCGCTAGTGGATCTGGCGTTTATCTACGGCTCACTGGCTAAGGGTACTGAGCGTGCTAGCAGTGACGTTGATTTGATGGTGATTGGAGTAGTGCCGTCAAATGCAGAATTACTTGAAACGCTATTGCCAGCTCAAGCGCAGCTGGGCCGCGTTGTGAACCCAACTCTCTACACACCGGATGAGTTTGCCCTGGGTATTCTGGCCGATCGTGACCACCGATTCTGGTCTATCGTGACCGACCATTCTGGCGCATCGTGACCGCTCATTCCGGTCTATCGTGACCGATTTCAAGCCCGACCAGAATCGGCGGTCACGATAGCAGAATCATCGGTCACGATACCGGAATGGTGTCGTACAGCACCGTGATGATGTTACGCATAGAGCAACCGAACGGGTACGCTTCCAGTTTGTCTGGAGACAACGTGCCCGTACAAAGGATCACTATGCGTAAGATAAAAGACGTATTACGTTTAAAACTGGATGCCAAACTATCGCACCAGCAGATTGCCGCAGCACTGGGGATTTCAAAAGGAGTCGTCACCAAGTATGTCGGCCTGGCCGCCGTTGCCGGTTTGGACTGGTCGGCGGTGCAAGATGTAGACGACACCGAGTTGGCGCACCGGCTTTTGGTCACGCCAGAACGGACCCGAGACCATGTCCAGCCAGATTACGCCAGGCTGCATCACGAACTGCGGCGCAAGGGGATGACGCTGATGTTGCTATGGGAAGAGTATCGTGCCGATTATGCCCAGCACCAGACCTATGCCTACTCACAGTTCTGCGTGAATTACCGGCAGTTTGCCAAACAGCTCAAACGCTCTATGCGCCAGATTCACCGGGCTGGCGAGAAACTGTTCATTGATTATGCTGGTCCGACTATCGGTCTCACTGATGGTAGCCGTGCCCACATCTTCGTCGCTGCTCTGGGCGCATCGAGCTACACCTATGCCTGTGCTACGCCGCGTGAGACGATGGCCGACTGGCTCACTTCGACAGCGCGTGCGCTGCGCTTCTTCGGCGGGGTACCGCAGTTGATTGTTCCCGATAATCCGAAGGCTATGATCGCCGACGCCAATCGCTACGAACCACGCAGTAACGACACCGTACGCGATTTTGCGCGCCACTACGGCACCTCCATCTTGCCAGCCCGTCCGCGTCATCCTCAGGATAAAGCGAAGGCCGAATCAGCAGTGCAGATCGTCGAGCGCTGGATCATGGCGCGTCTGCGACATCAGCAATTTAGCAGCGTCCACGAGGTCGATGTCGCCATCGCACCGCTGCTGAGCGTACTTAACGATAAGCCGTTTCAGAAGCTACCCGGTAGTCGCGCCAGTGCGTTTGCCCAACTCGATGTCCCGGCGCTACGGCCTTTGCCATTGCAATGTTATGAGATGGCGCATTTCAAGACTGTCAGGGTGCATAACGATTACCACGTTGAGATCGGCCGCCATCACTACAGTGTGCCGCAAGCCCTGGTCGGTCAGGTGCTGGAAGCCCGGATGACAGCGACGACAGTGGAAATCCTGCATCGCGGTCAACGTGTCGCCAGTCATCCGCGCAACAGTGGCGAAGGCGGGTTCACCACCGACACCCTGCATATGCCGGTGGCGCATCGTGCGCAATTGGAATGGACGCCACAGCGACTGATTCACTGGGGACAGACCATCGGTACGGCGACAGCGGAGGCGGTGACGCGTCTGATGGCCGAGAACAGACATCCCGAGCACGGCTACCGTGCCTGTCTTGGTCTGCTGTCATTGGCCAAGCGCTACGGCAAGCCACGTCTTGAAGCAGGATGCATGCTGGCCTTACAGCTCGGTGCCTGCCAATACCGCCACGTCCGTGACATTCTCAAAAATAACCGTGATCGCACACCGTGTGCCCCAGTTGGCGATTGGGTCAGTCCTGACCATGCCCATGTGCGTGGCCCTGATTACTATCAATGAGGATGTCAACGATGATGATGCATACCACTCTGGCCCAATTGCGGACCTTAAAACTCGATGGCTTAGCGACCGGACTGGAGGAACAATTGACGCAGGCCAGTATGGCGGCGATGAGTTTCGAGGAACGTCTGGCACTCTTGGTTGATCGCGAAGTCCATTGCCGCAATGACCGCAAGCTCCTGCGCCTGCTTAAGAACGCCCACCTGAAATACGCACAAGCGGCGATTGAAGACATTGATGCCCGCTCGGGGCGTGGCATCGACCGCCGTGAAGTGATGAGTCTGGCGCTGGGAGATTGGGTCAGTGCTGGCCACAGCATTCTCATTACCGGACCGACCGGTGCTGGCAAATCGTGGCTGGCCTGCGCACTGGCACAGTACGCCTGTCGGCGCGGATACTCTGCTGTTTATCAACGCGTACCCCGTCTACAGGAAGAACTACGCATCCGGCACGGCAGCGGCAGCTTTGGGAAATGGCTGCTCCAACTCGCCAAGATCGATGTCTTGGTACTTGATGACTGGGGCATGGGCGCGATCGACAGCACGACCCGTTCCGACTTGCTGGAGATGATTGACGACCGGGCGGCAAACAGAGCGACGATTATTACCAGTCAACTTCCTGTTGACCATTGGCATGCCTGGATTGGCGACGCCACTATTGCCGACGCCATCCTGGACCGCATTCTGCAGCGCAATCATCGGCTGACACTGACCGGCGATTCACTGCGTGGCGCAGAACGACCTAAAACCAGCAAAAAGGAGAAAACTATCGACCCATCGTGACCGCAGACATTACAATTTAACCGCGTAACAACATCGCAGGCGCAGCGGTCACGATCGGCCAGAATGAGCGGTCACGTTGACCAGAATACGCATTTGCCCAACGCGTGCGCGATGGTCGGTCATTCATCGTCCGGGTACTGGAGCAACCTAAAATCTTTGTCAAAGGGTCCGAACATGATATTACCCGCCTCGGCAGCGCTAGCTAATTTGGCGCGCATCGGTAAACTCAAAGCGGAACCGCCCGATGCACGGGAGCGGGCTGACTTGTTGCGTTCTGCCAGCGTGCGCTTGCTAGATGCCAGACAACCTATGCTTTCATTGGAAAGCCGTTTTGATCTTGCCTACAATGCCGCACATGCTGCCGCGTTGTCCGCCCTGCGAGCCCATGGCTACCGTAGCGAAAACCGTTTCCTGGTCTTCCAATGTCTAGAGCATACCCTTGGATACAAACCGGAGCAGTGGCTGTTGCTTAACCACGCTCACAAAAAACGTAACTTGGCCGAATATGAAGGTGACCTCGATGTTACGGATGGCTTTGTAGCGGAACTGATCGAGCATGTCGCAAACTTGATCATGCCTGCGCAGGCGCTTGACACGAAATGACGCTGAAAAATGTCTCACCCGCAGGTCGCCAACGTTAATAGAAGTGTATCAATAAACAATAATCGTAAATATTACGATGGAAGTTAAAAATAGCATTATCAACAATAAATAATACAGAAAAGGCAAGATAATGCATCGGCTAACGAGTATGCTATGGAGGGTAAGTAAATCATCGAAAATTGCCACACTCCCTAGAATTGACTCCCACCTACGATCGTGACGGTAAATGTTTTCTATTCTGCATATTTCTGACCTCCATCGTTCTGCCACTGATCCAATTTCAAATGATGAATTAATTTCCGCCCTTGTTAGCGATCGCGATAGGTACACACAAGAGACAATCTCGATAGCCGCTCCGCAAGCAATCATTATTAGCGGAGACATCATTCAAGGTGTTCCTTTGAATACCCCAGATTTTGAGAATATCCTTGCGGAGCAATATGAGGTCGCAGAAGACTTTCTTAACAAATTATGTTGTCGTTTCTTAAACGGAGATCGATCGAAAGTGATCATTGTTCCAGGAAACCACGACATTTCTTGGAACATCGCCCGCGCATCCATGACGGTCGTCACAGATGAAAATATTTTAAAAGATATTGCGAAGCAGCTTTTTTCCAGCAATTCAAAATTCCGCTGGGACTGGAATGATCTCTCTTTATTTCAAATTACAGATCCAGATTTGTACAAAAGTCGATTAGATCCATTCAGGGATTTTTTCGCACGCTTTTATAAGGGGGTCGATGGGCTCTTTAAGGTTTCAGCGAACTCCGATGCCAATATATTCCTTCTCGATAGCGAGCGCATTGCCGTTGCGGCCTTCAATTCCTGCGATCGAAATGACTGTTTTTCAATGCAAGGTGCCATAAGCAAGGATGAATTAGCACGTTGTCATTTAGATTTGCACGATAGCGGAAAGACTTTTGCCCTGAGAATCGCGGTGTGGCATCACAATATTGAAGGTCCCCCACATCGATCTGATTACATGGACGTCGATACCGTTCGCAGTATGATCGGAAAGAATTTCAGGCTGGGGCTTCACGGACACCAACACAAAGCACAAGCTGAACCACAGCACATCTATTTACCGGATCGAGAAACGATGGCGGTGGTAAGTGCTGGCTCATTATGCGCGGGGGAGAAAGAGCTTCCACGAGGAGTGAATCGCCAGTACAACATTATCGAAATAGATGACGACTATCTGGCAGCAACTGTACACATTCGCGAAATGGGTATCGTGAATGTATTCAATCCCGCACTCTTGCACTCTCTGGGTGGGGTAAGTTACGTAAAGATTCAATGGGGCACTCCTAAAACATCAGTAGGAAGCATGGCACATCCAATTGTTGAAATGGAACAACAATTAATACAAAACGCTGAACGAATGTTAATGACAGGAAACCCGCTTGCAGCAATAGATTTATTAACACCGATGAAGGAGAGCATAAATGGTTATGCACGCCGCCTCTATGTTCAAGCAGCCAGTGAGGCAAAAATGTGGGCTGAAATCATTGCGGTTACAGCAATACCGCAATCGATAGAAGAACTAGCGATTCGGATTGAAGCTTGTAATAAATCTGGAAAATTTGACCAAGCCAAAATAGCGCTAGACCAGTTCGGAGCGCAATTACACGCTCCCGCAGCGCTAGTGAGAGACCTTAAATCGAAGATCAACGCAGAACAGGCAATGAGATCATGAGCGACAATTTAGAAAAAATTCCTTTTTCGATAGAAATTAGTCGAATCATAGAGGTTTTAGCTTCGCAAATTTATCCATCGCCGCTCGCTTTGCTGCGCGAAAATACTCAGAATTCCTACGACGCTATTCTTTTACGAAAACACGCTGGCCAACAGTTTAATCCTCTCATAGAAATCACTATATCTGCTTCGCAAATAAAAGTTTCAGATAACGGTATTGGCATGACTAAAGAGGATCTTCGAAATCACTATTGGAGAGCCGGATCAAGTAGCAAAAATAATCCAGAGGCAAAATCTGCAGGTGTTGTAGGTACTTTTGGTATTGGTGCGATGGCTAATTTTGGAATCGCGGAAGAGCTAACGGTTACAACAGAAAGTGCATTAAGCGGGGCACGAACACGTAGTGAAGCTAAGCGATCGACCTTGTCTGCAACAGAAAATTGCATCCCCTTTATCAATGAAGAAAGTACCGGCTCACCCGGCACTACAGTTACGGCCTTTATTCTTCCAGAGAAAGCTCTGAGCGTAGAACAAGCAATTACATATATTAGTGAGTTTGTTTCATTTTTGCCAATTCGCGTACTGGTCAACGGGCAACTAGCTAGCCAAAAGGATTTAGCTGCGGCGGTATCAGAACTACCTCAAGTCTGGCAGTTTACCGAAGAAAAAAAGGAAATTGGGGGCGGATTCAAAGCCGACGTCAATATTAGTGGCGCCGCATCGGGTGAAGTTCGAATCGCTCTTTCGAAACTATATCAGGGCGATAAATTTCTTGACGGTAGACTAATCTTGCGTCAAGGAGTCGGGACGCTACGAACTTTTCGTAGTGGTTTTGGACTGGCCAATACAAGCGTTCATTCAGCCTATCAATTCGGTGGGATTGCCGATTTTTTGTTTCTACAACCTACTGCAGGGCGTGAAGCACTTACCACTGAAAGCATTCAACTCTTGCAAACAATCATGCCGAGGATAGACGAACTTGTGTCAAGAAAATTGGCCGAATATCCTGAAAGCGGGAATAACACCAATTTCATGACTTGGGTTATTCAACATGCTCAATACCAACTTCTAACGCATCTAAAAGTGCAACTGGAACCTGGAACGGCAACACAATTATCGGAAATTAGTATCCGATCAAAAGAAAATCCATACTTAATATATGGCGGCAATGATCCCTCTACCATAAGCCATGCATCCGAGGACCGTCCACTTATTATTCTCACCCGTAGTAATCCACGTCGGCAATGCGAGCATGAATATCTGAAACGGTTTTGTAGCATAGAAGAAATTTCGGATAATCCAGTAGTCCAAAAGACTAAATCTCGGGATCAGTGGTCAATGCCGGAGTCTGCTTTGTCATACCGCTTGTCTTCAATTTTGGCCTCGGACTATTTCTTAAGTTCAAACTTCTCATTTGGAAAAATTTCGCATGGTTTACCTATCTTGGTAACTAAGCAGTCCGAGCCGGTCGAGATATGCCTGGATCCAGATGGAACGACAACCAAATTGCTACTGACCCTATACAAGACTAATTTTTCTGCTTTCGACGGAATGGTGAAAGATTTTGTGCGAAATATAGTCTTTCCACGTGTGTCTGACCTTGTCCCCAGCAGCACGCGGCAAGGAGCAGAGGCTTTCTTAAAGACTCTGCAAAGAAACCGTGAATTTTTCGAATATGAATCAGCAGATTCGGATAGCATTTATTCCGTTTGGCAAGATTACAATGACGGTAAGCTCACTCAGGAGGAGGCTGCTGCCAAGTCCAGTACGATTGCTGCACAGAGTTTCCAAGTTATAGATAGTTCGGCTGCAGCCTCCGTCCGTGATGTTGTGCCGGATATCATTGACAATGAAGCGGCGTTGCAGCAAGACGAGAGTCCTGGGGAGGACACACAAAAATTTGAAGCGCTTCCACCAATACTTCGTACTCAGACTCTGACCCATCTTAAACTTCTGACAATCCCGGACGATGAAAGTGATTTGAAAGGGTTCCGATGTTTTATAGCGATCAGTGAAAGAGTTCGCGAAGCTAGTGGCGACTTTTTCTTACAGCCCCATCGGACGTCTGTCGTTTGGGGCGGGCAGAAAGTTCTATTTATTTTTGAACATCACTCTGGGAAGTTTGGACTTTACTACGATGTTCAAACTCAAGAATTAGTTAATGAGGTCTCCGGTGGACGGTCATTTCAGACATGCACGATAGTACTCAAAAATAAGATATTTATACCTGTCCCGCCCGAACTACAGGCCAGTTTTCTTCCACGGGGAATTGAAAAAAAACGGCTGGAAATTCGTTCTGAGATTCTCTACATTGAATAAATTAATTATTATGATATTTAAACCTTGTTGAAAAACTCTAATTGGAATGCTCCATTGCATTTCAACAAGTACACAAGGTAAATGGGCTCGCTTTCCTTACGAGCCTAACTAATATCCACGTTGCAAATTTTTATTGGGGTAGTTTGTTGCAGCACGGACACTACTACCCATCCAGCCATCATTGCGTGAACAGCCATATCTACATGTTTATTATTTTTGGCAAATTTGAAACAATGTTTTCTACCCACTTTTTGAATTGATTCTTTTTTTGATAGAGATGAATGTCATACTCCTCTGGAAACATAGATTTAAATTTTTTAATGTACCTATCCACTGATGAAGTCTCGTTCACTTGCGATTTGATCGCCAAGAATTTTTCTTGTATTTCACGATCAATGTAAGGCTTGTCTTTTAGTGGTGGGCCAACTTCACAACCAAATCTTTTCAATCGATCATATGCAACTTTTCTCACGTCATAAATTTTATCGCACTCAACTATGCCGCGCAGAACAGTTATAGATTGTTCGCATTTAAACTTACCTAGTTTGTTCGCAGCCTCGATTCGTTTTTCGAAACTTGCTTTATCCTTTATTTGAACGATGATATCTTCAATATTTTCCGGGGTTTCTTCAGTGAATTTTGGCTGCGTTGTATTGATGGCATTGAGGGCTTCATCGAGATCTTCCCCTTTTGCATACTGATTCCTATAATTTTTAAATTTATTAAGTAGGTATTTTCGAGGATGAGGCATTGGGTGGCTTTTTCCTTCTGGAGTTAGCCGTTCATGAGCCTCGTAACGTTTTACTATTTTTACCCAATCTTCAGGAAACAACTCTTCAAATTTGCTGACCAGAAAATCATCTGAGCAATTTTTCTCTAGTTCTTGCAACGTCTTAATAATTTTTTCATCTTGCTTTTGAAAAACTTTCCCTTTTGGAACTCGCTGTCTGCTCATGAGTTTTCCTTTGTGAACATAATGTTTAAATTGAACGGCCCGCGCGGTTTTTCGCACAGGTCCGCCCGAATAATGGCTTGGCCTCTAGCCATTTGTGCCTGAACACCAAAGACGGAAAGAAAAAAGATCGGGTTCATCTGCTGGCGTAACGCCGAGATCAGCGCGTATAGCCAGCATAAGTTGATTGAGCTTTCGGTCGTGATCTTCGACTGAAGGATTCGGATTGCTCCGTCCGATTGAGTCCTGAAATTTCCAGAGGGAAGTAAGAACAAGCTGAGATGCTACCAGTCCAATAGTGTTCACTGCTCTAGCCCAGCGTCGGTGCCCATCGGGAGTCGCGTCTGTACCAACGGTTCCACTCAAGGCGTCGAGAAACTCGCGGTAGTGTTCGAGTTTTTGTTTCCGCCATTCGGCCTCACGTTCTTTTCGCTTGGTAAGCAAGAATGTGATTGCCGCAACGACAAGGCTCGCTGCTGCGGATATGACGGCGACGAGTATGGGAGTGTCCATTATGAAGAGGCCAAACTAAATGTAGACACCCGAACTGTCGGAAAATTTCCCAACAAATTTGCACTCGCAATCCTTCTTTTCATTTTATTCTTTTAATAATAATTGGCTGACTGACTTTAGCACACTGGAACGCGAAAACACAAACGCACCTTGCCGGTGTAATTTCTGTCGCACGACACAATGACCACCTCTGGCCCAGCGTGTGTAAAAAACATAAAAATTCGTTGGTACAATCAATGACACAGAAGGCATGCTCAACGACCGCCATCAAAGTCATCAGAACGGCTTATGCTGACGAGTTTTTCTTATTGCAGCACAAACTATTTTTTGAATGGCGGTCTCAAAACCGCTGCAGACCTACAGCGCGACGCACTGACCAACGCCAGATGCGTTGAAATCTATGAGGAAAAAGCCCGCGGAAAAAGTGCAGATAGGCCCGAGCTTGGTCAGTGTTTACGTGGACTGCGTACGAGCGATACGTTCGTTTTCTGGCGACTAGATCGGCTCCGTCGTTCGCTTCCTGATTTGTTTAAAATCATTGTCGACTTGTAAGCGCGCGGGGTGGCCGTTGTGAGCCACTAAGTGAAAAATTGACACCAGTAGCGCGGCCGGTCGTGTGGTGTTGCACTTTTTCGCTATGCTCCAAATACGAGCGTAACCTGATACGCGAGCGAACACGCGTCGGCCTCGATGCGGCAGGCGCAAAGGGGGCGGAAGGCCACCGAAGCTAGACGCCAAGCAGATTCGGGAGACTCTCGCCCTGCTAGTTTACCCACAAGTACGTGCGTATTAGTATTACTGACATAGCCAAACGTTACAGCGTGTCGCGTGCGACGCTTTACAACATGCCGGTACCGTTCGTCCGAAGAATTAAAAGTTCCCCCTTAATACGAACAAAATATTTCGTATTTGACCAAAATAAATTTTTACCCAGAACGTGCCACTAACGTCGTCATTTTTCAACCTTATTTCATCCCCTATTTAATGCATACCCGTTTTTTGCGACGATAAACGTTCTAATATAGCATAGACTACTGTATCAAAATGATACGCATATGCTATCCTTGATCATTGAATAAATTTAAAACACTACCGAGCGTGTTCGCGAGGAAATTAATTTGAAAACATCGATTTTGGAGCTCTCACAAACTCAAAAGGAGAGGCTCGCATTCCTCGAAATGCGAGCCTTTTTCACAGGTGAATTGAAACGAGCGGACATTGAGGCGCGCTTTGGCGTGAAGCCCGCTGCGGCCTCGCGCGACTTGACGGCTTATCGCGAAATCGCAGAATTGAACCTTGAATACGATCAGACGACCCGCTGCTATCGGCCGACAGCTGAGTTTAATCCTGTATTCGAATTTTCAACCGAGCGGGTATTGAGCTGGCTGCTTCAAGGGTTCGGCGATGGTCTTGACCTGCGCTTACGGAAAGCTGCGCCTTGCGAAGGGCCGGGCAACCTGGTTAAGCCCAACCTCGAAGTCTTGGCGGCGATCGTCCGCGCCCTCTGCGCGAAACGCCCGGTTCGAGTGAGCTACTTGTCTCTTTCATCTGGTTCGAGCACTCGGGAAATTGTTCCGGTAGCCATCGCCGACAATGGTCTTCGTTGGCATGTCAGGGCATTCGATCGCGAGAAAAAAAGGTTTTCCGATTTTGTCTTGACGCGCATAGCGAAGGTGGAAGACCTGTCCGAGAATGCATTGGAGCATGAGCTTCTAGGCGCTGATGAGCAGTGGGCCAGAATAGTAGAGCTTGAGCTCGTGCCGCATCCCGGCGTGAAGTGGCCTGAAGCCATTGACGCTGACTATGGGATGGAAAACGGTGCGCTTCGGCTGCGAGCCCGCGCGGCATTGGCGGGTTACGTTTTGCGAAGGTGGAATATCGATTGCTCAAGCGATCATAGCTTGGATGCAAGCGCGCATCATCTTTGGCTTCGGAATACGCCCACGCTCTATGGCGTTGAAAGCGCCACGCTTGCACCGGGCTACGCAACGGGTATCGGGGGAATGAATGGGTCTTTATAACGCCGAAATCTCCGCCGGATCGCTCATGCTCCCCGAGAGTCGACGGATCGCCAAGCTCCTGCTCACGCATCCATCCGACGCGCAGTGGGACTCGGCATTAAAGGATGAGAACCTCCTACAGAAGAAACCGGGTACCGCGCGACGCCAGGCGCGCCTTATTCGGAATCGCCTCGACACGCTCGACGAAACGGGATGGAAACTGGTGGCGGAGGGAGATGGCGAATTGGCCAGCCAAATATTGATGGCTGCCAGTATTCGGCATAGCCGATTGATGGGGGACTTCCTGCGCGATGTGTATGCCCTTGACATTCGAAGACTCGAGACCTCCCTGAACCACCGTCAATGGGAAGGCTTCCTGGCTGAGTGCGAGCATAGGGACGCGCTCGTACGGGAATGGGCGGTCTCGACAAAAGAAAAGCTGTTCCAAGTCATCGTGAGGATACTTGTAGAGGCTAAATTTCTCGACTCATCCCGGAAATTGGGGCTTACCCCGCCCATGCTGCATCCTACGTTGATCGACTATTTAAAGCGGCTGGGCGACACGGAAACGCTCGCGTACATGGACTTTCACCAATGACCAAAAATTTTGAAGAGCGTTTGAACCAGATACTGACTCGACTGACTTCGCCGGAGCTACTCAAAAATCAAGGCTTGGGTAACGAGATTGGATTCTGGATATTTGATTATCCAGCCGAGCGGGAATTGGAGATGCGAGCATTCCGCAAGGATGTAATCGAACCCAATCTTGCGCGGATGAAGCCGGAACTGCGTTTTGCCTCGGTCAACCTATTCGACTTCGTGATCGAGTTATTAGAGGAGCGAGGTTTGTTGGAAAAAGCTTTCGCCAAGCAACGGGATTTTGGCGATGAAGCGCTGCTCGCATCACTACGCCCCATCCTTAAAGAAGACAAACTCGCACCGCGCTTAGTCGAAAAGACCCGCGTGGAGGAGCTGGATCTGTTGATTCTGCATGGGGTCGGCGCCGTCTACCCGTTGCTACGCACCCACACCTTGCTGTCGGCACTTCACCCGTACATGCGTGAGACGCCGCTGCTGATGCTTTATCCGGGAATCTACGATGGCATGAAGCTGAAATTGTTCAACCAACTCACTGACGACAACTACTATCGAGCCTTTAGTCTCGTGTCATGAATCAAGGGATAAAAATGAAAATCAAAGACCTGTTTGTCAAGTCGATCGAGCGGCCGATCAATGGCGTCATCAAGGCTGATCAACGCGATGAAGAAAGCATCTGGCAGGAGCTTGACGAATATGTCGTCACCAAACATATCACTGAATACCTGCGAAAATTTTTCGATGCTTACCTGGCGGCAATTGATAATCAAAACGATCCTGCGATCGTCGCGCGCATGGGCGTATGGGTATCCGGTTTCTTTGGCTCGGGTAAGTCGCACTTTATCAAGATATTGTCCTACCTGCTCTCCAATCTTGAGGCTCATAAGCCGGGAAGCACAGAGCAGCGCAAAGCGATCCAGTTCTTCGATTCGAAAATCAAAAATGACACACTACTTCTCGCCGATATTCGCCGCGCGGTTGCCGGCAAGACAGATGTGGTGCTCTTCAACATCGACTCCAAAGCTGACGCCAAGACAGATCGAGACGCCATCCTTCAAGTGTTCCTACGCGTCTTCAATGAAATGCAAGGCCTCTCTGGCGACGCGCCACACATCGCCGAAATGGAGCGCTACTTAATCAGCAAAGGCGTCTATGAGGATTTCAAGACCGCATTCAAAGAACAGCATGGCAATAGCTGGGAGACCGAGCGTGATGCAGTCGACTTCCTGCGTGATGATGTGATTCACGCCCTGGGCAAATCGCTCAAGATGTCCGAAGATTCTGCCGGCAAGTATTTTGATACCGCCCGCGACACCTACAAGATCAACATCGAGAGTTTCGCCGACCTGGTGCGCAAGTATCTGGATGCCAAGGGCGCAGGACATCGCGTGATTTTCCTGGTCGATGAGGTCGGTCAGTTCATTGGCAAGAACGCACAACTTATGCTGAATATGCAAACCATCACCGAAGAGCTGGGTACGCTCTGCAAGGGCCGGGCATGGGTGATCGTGACCAGCCAGGAGGACATTGATGCGACGCTGGGCGAGGCCAATCAAGCCAAATCCAACGATTTTTCGAAAATTACGGGACGTTTTCATACTCGTCTGTCACTGTCGAGTTCCAACACCGACGAGGTCATTGCCAAGCGCTTGCTTGAAAAGAAGCCTGGTGCGCGGGAGGAGCTCGAAGCCATTTGGAAGTCCAAGGGCGATATCCTCAACAACCAACTGTCCTTCGCCAACAATGCCGTTACACTTCGGGGATTCAAGGACGCCGCGGATTTTGCTATCCATTACCCTTTCGTACCTTATCAGTTCCAGCTTCTGCAAAAAGTCTTCGAGTCGATTCGCAAGGTCGGGGCTACTGGCCGCCATTTGGCGCGCGGGGAGCGCTCGATGCTTGACGCTTTCCAGACTGCGGCGCGGAGAAATAGCGAGCGCGGATTGGATGCGCTAGTCCCGCTTTACGACTTTTACCCTTCAATTGAAAGCTTCCTTGATTCGTCAGTCAAGCGCGCAATCGACCAAGCCTCTGAAAATGCGGCACTAGAACCCTACGATATCAAGCTTCTGCGCGTACTGTTCCTGATCCGCTACATCCCCGATACCGTCAAGTCGTCCATCGAGAATCTGGCGACGCTGTGCATCGATCAGATCGATGCGGACAAGCTGGCCTTGAAGCGGCAAATCGAAGCCAGCTTGAATCGTCTTGAGCGTCAAAATCTGGTGAGTCGTAATGGCGAATTCTGGTTCTTTCTGACGAATGAAGAGCGCGATGTCTCCCAAGAAATCAAGGCGGTTGAGGTCTCTTCGACGGAAATTGCCAAAGTGGTTGCCGAGCTACTCTTCGACGAAATTCTTGATGGGAAAACCAAGGTTCGCCATCGTGAAACAAAAAGTGACTACGAATTCAATCGTCTTCTGGATGGAACGCCTTGGCGACAGGCCAACCAAGAGCTCACGTTTGAGGTTTTGTCGCCGATAGGTGCCGATTACGACATGCTCTCCGAGGCACGCTGCATTGGTCGCAGCGCCGAGTCGGGCGGACGTGCGATTTTGCGCATGGCGACCGATGCCCGCATCGATGTCGAGATCAAGAACTACGTCCAGATCGAAAAATACATCCTCAGTCCAAAGGCCGCATCACCTGCGCCATCGCTGAAACGTATCCTGGAAAACCGCAAAGACGAGAATCGGGAGCGCAAAGGCCGGCTGCTAATTCAGTTGGCCGAAATGATGTCTGCTGGCGATTTCTATGCTTTGGGTCAGAAGCATCAACTTAAACCGTTAAGCCCATCCAGCCTTCTTGATGAAATCGTCAATTACCTGGTCTCGAACACTTATACCAAGCTCACCTATATCAAGGTCCGACAGGTCGATCCGATCGCCGAAATCCGCGCGGTGCTATCCGCCGATACGATAGGCCAGAAGAACATTGCCTTAGATGGGGCTGACGGCAACGCTCTTGCGTTGGCCGAGATGCGCCAATATCTGCATGTGGCCGCCAGTGCTAGCCGCGTGCCGCTATCTGACATCGTTGAGAAATTCGCGCGCGCGCCATGGGGATGGAAGCCGGAGTGGGAAACAGTTCTGCTGATTTCTCGGCTTTTCATGGCCGGTGAGATCAAGCTTGTACTGGAAGGCTCAGATCTTGATGCCAGAAGCGCAATTGAACCCCTGACCAAGTCCGCTCGTTTCAAGCAGGTCTCGATCCTGCGGCGTAAAACGTCGGATGCCGCTACACGAGCGCAGGCGCGTGATCTTCATCGCGACCTGTTTTCTTTGATCGCTCGTGAAGATGAGGATGGTTTGGTCGGATCCTGCCGAGAAAATTTTGGCAAACTAAAAGCTGAGCTGGAACGTGCCCGCGTCAAAGCTGAACAAAAGCATTACCCTGGCGCCCACAACATCGCCAAAGCACTGTCACAGATCGACAAACAATTGGCAATCCGCGATCCATTTGAGTTCCTTGGTGCTCTGTCCGAAGGAAAAAAAGACTGGCTTGACCTCGCGGAGGATACGCACGACGTTTTGAGCTTTTACAAAACGCAAACGATAGTGTGGGAGCGCATGCTTGTTGGCTTTGCCAGTTTTGCCGATAACCGTGAAGCCTTAGTGAAGGATGCGACAGCAGCAGCCGGCTTGACTGAGCTTGAAACGATTAGAGCCAACGCTAATCCTTACGGCCAGATCAGCCGGATCGATGCGCTCGTGTCCGCAGTCGAAGCCGTCAATGATGCGCTGGCGTCTGAAAAGCGCTCTAAAGCGCTACTGTCCATCGATAACAAGATTGAAGAAGTCCAGGCGGCACTCAGCGTAGCACAGGCAGATTCCGACCTAAGTAATAGAGTGTTGAAGCCACTGCAAGACTTGAAGGCACAACTGGCAGGATTGGTGAGCATTCCGCGGATACTCTTCTTGCAAGGACGTGGCGGCGAGCTGTTGGACGAGGCGATGGACCGAATTGCTGCCGCAGCCGCAGCTAAAGCCAAGGCGCAAGTGAAACCGATCACGCCGCCATCTTCAAGTGGAGCCTCTGCATCGGCAACGACCACATCTATTTCTACCTTGCCAGCCCCGGTGGCCAAGCCGATCCGGGTCATAAAGCTTGCCGAGTTGTCCAGCAAGTCCTACCTCGAAACCGATGACGAGGTGGAAGACTACGTGGCGAAGCTCAAAACTGAGCTGTTGGCGGTTATCGCGTCCGGACACCGTGCGCGGATTCAATAATTGAACAGGAAATAACAAGAATATGAACAAGGCCAACCTTAAAGCCTATGCACCTCAAGCCCGTCGAGACTTCATCGCGGCGGTGACTGCGCGCGCCAACTTGCTGGGTGTCTCGGCCAAGGCGACTGCCACATCCGAGCTGCGCGGTGACATCGCGATTATCGAAGGCCGGGAATGGCCCGCAAAAGTGGCCGTCCAGCGGGACAAGTTGATTGCGCGCATCAAGAAAGACGGTTTCGAACAAACCGTTGATAGCGTTGCCTATACCTGGTTTAACCGCTTTGCCGCCTTGCGCTATATGGAACTGCACGACTATCTTGGTCATGGTTGGCGGGTGTTATCCAGCCGAGATGGGGGGGCGCCTGAAATATTGAGCCACGCCTCTGACACAAACCTTTCCGGGTTAGACAACGCGAAAGCGCGTGAATTGCAGCTGGCCGGCAACCAGGACAATGAACTCTACAAGATGCTGCTGGTGGCGCAATGTAACGAACTGTCGCGGTCGATGCCTTTCTTGTTTGAACACATCGACGACGAGACAGAGCTACTGTTGCCCGAGAACCTGCTGCGCACCGACTCCATCGTCGCCAAGCTGGTCGCGGCTGTGCCGGATGAGGACTGGGCGCAGGTTGAAGTTATCGGCTGGCTCTACCAGTTCTACATCAGTGAGAAAAAGGACGAAGTCATTGGCAAGGTGGTCAAGAGTGAGGACATCCCCGCAGCGACACAGCTTTTTACGCCGAACTGGATTGTTCAGTATTTGGTTCAAAATAGTGTCGGGCGATTATGGCTGATGGCGAATCCGGCCTCGACGCTCAAGAGCCAATGGCCTTATTACATTGAGCCGGCTGAACAAACACTTGAAGTTCAAGCTCAACTCAATGATTTGATCCAGACGCGTATGGCCGACGATGGCGGCAGCCTCAACCCCGAGACGATTACGATTCTTGATCCGGCTTGCGGATCGGGTCATATTCTGGTTGAGGCCTATGAGGTGCTCAAAGCCATATATCTCGAACGGGGTTATCGGTTGCGAGACATCCCCCGGCTGATCCTGGAAAAAAACCTGTTCGGCCTCGACATCGACGACCGCGCGGCGCAACTGGCGGGGTTCGCACTGTTGATGAAAGCGCGGGCGGATGACCGGCGCTTGTTTGAGGCGCCGGTGCGGATGAATATGATGGCGTTGCAGGAAAGTCAGGGTGTTGATGCGGCGGTGCTGGCGGAGACGGTGTTTGCTGCGGCCATAGTGATCGCGGGTGGGGATGCAATATCGAACGGGGAACTATTTGGAGGCAATCTGCAGGTTACTCAGCATGCGAGCGGTCTGAAGGTTGATGACTTGCGCGAGTTGATTCAATTTTTTGCGCAGGCTAAAACTTTCGGGTCGTTGCTCATTGTGCCGGATGCGTTGTATGTAAAGCTCGGCAAGCTCGACGAATTACTACAACAGGTAGTAGAAATGGGTAATACGCTGGCGAAGTCTTATGCAAATCAAATTCGTGAACAGTATTTGTTGCCGGCGAGGGTTTTAGCGAAACAATATGACGCGGTGATTGCCAATCCTCCGTATATGGGACGAAGTTACTTAACGTCAATCCTGAAAGATTTTTTGAAAACTAATTACAAGGGTTTTGAAAAAGACCTGTTTTCTGCTTTCATGATCCGAAATTTGAGGTTTTCCAAGGAAGCTGGACAACTTGGGTTTATGTCACCGTTCGTTTGGATGTTCATTGCGACGTATGAAGAACTCCGTCGGAATTTTATCGAAAACTCCACCTTGAACAGCTTAGTGCAACTTGAATACTCGGGCTTTGATGGAGCAACGGTTCCGATTTGTACATTTATATTGAGTAAGTTTCATATTTCTGATTTTAATGGCTCATACATTCGACTTTCCGATTTTCGAGGCGCTGATCTCCAAGGTCCGAAAACTTTGGAAGCCATAAAAAATCCAAAATGTGGTTGGCTCTTTGAAGCAAAGCCTGACGATTTCAATAAAATTCCCGGCAGCCCCATAGCTTTTTGGGCAAACAAGAAAATAAGAGAGATATTTTGTGAATATCCAAAACTAGGCGATGTGGCGGAAACTAAGCAGGGATTGGCAACTACCAATAACGCATTATTTTTACGACTATGGTTTGAAGTCGATTTATCAAAAATTGGTTTCGGAATTTTAAGTTGCAGCGAAGCGTTAGAATCAAATAGAAAATGGTTTCCTGTAAACAAAGGCGGAGGTTATAAAAAATGGTACGGGAATAATCACTACATAATTAATTTTGAAAACGACGGAAAAACTATATGCGACTACATTGACAATACGCCTGGCGTCAACGTGAAATCAAATGGCCGAGTAATAAACAGAGCTTCTTACTTCAAGTCAGGGCTAACGTGGGGGAATTTGTCTTCAGGCGGATTTAGTATGCGATACAGTCCCCCGGGCTTCATTTTCGAAACGAAAGGTGCGATGTGTTTCCCGAAGAATGGACATAACACTTTCGGCTTACTCGCCTTGTTGAACTCAAAATTAATTGACAAGTTTTTAACATACATTTGCCCAACGCTGGATTATCATGAAGGCCCACTTAAACTAATCCCGGTAGCTCCAATGGTTTGTGACTTAGTTGCTGAAAGCGCAAAGCGGGCTGTAGATCTTACGCTGCAGGATTGCTCATTTGATGAGTCAAGTTATGATTTTCTTAAAATTCCATTAGTCGAAAAGTTAGCTGAAGAAAAATCTTTGGGCTTCGCCTGGGAAAATTGGTTTCAGAAATCAACAAATTTCAGATGTGAGTTACGTACAATTGAAGAGAGGAATAATACGATTTTCGTCGAAGCCTACGGCCTTGAAACGGAGGTTTCTGCACATGTTCCCGAAACCCAAATCACCCTAACACGTGCCGACCGTGAAAAAGACTCCCAACGCCTGATCTCCTATGCCATCGGCTGCATGATGGGCCGCTACAGCCTCGATGCCCCTGGACTGATCTACGCGCACGCCGGCAATATCGGCTTCGTCCCCACCCGCTACCCCAGCTTTCCGGCTGACGTCGACGGCATCCTGCCGCTAACCGACGAGCTCTGGTTCGACGACGATGCTGCCAACCGTGTTCGCGAGTTTCTTCTCGCTGTCTGGGGTACTGAAACGCTGGACGAGAACATGGGCTGGCTTGCAGAAAGCCTGGGATCAAAGGTAAATGAAACACCCGCAGAAACCATACGCCGCTATGTCTCTGCAAATTTCTACAAAGGCCATCTTCAAACTTACAAGAAACGCCCGATCTACTGGTTGTTTTCCAGCGGGAAGCAAGGGGCCTTCCAAGCCCTGGTCTATCTTCATCGCTACAACGAAGGCACTCTCTCACGCATGCGTGCTGAATATGTAGTACCACTGACCGCCAAAATCGCAGCACGGATCGAATTGCTCACCAAAGACGCAGAACGATCCAGTTCAGCGGCCGCTCGCTCCAAGCTTCAAAAGTTAATCGAAGTCCTGCGCAAGAAGCAGGCCGAGCTACTGTCCTACGATGAGAAGCTGCGCCACTTCGCCGACATGCGAATCAAACTTGATCTGGATGATGGAGTGAAAGTGAATTACGGTAAATTTGGCGATTTGCTGGCCGAGGTAAAGGCCGTGACAGGGGGCGCTGGAGATGACTAAGCTGCTTGCCGAGGCTGATTTACCTGCTGATTACGCTCATTGGCTCTCCAGTCTCAAGCAGCGCATCCAGTCCGCGCAACAGCGCGCGGTGCTGGCGGTCAACCACGAACTGGTGCTGCTTTATTGGCAGATTGGTCGGGACATTTTAGAGCGGCAGCAGGCACAGGGCTGGGGCGCAAAGGTCATTGATCGACTGGCGAAAGACCTCAGTGCGGCGTTTCCTGAAATGAAAGGTTTTGCTCCCCGCAGCCTCAAATACATGCGGGCGTTTGCTCAAGCTTGGCCTGAGCCTGAATTTGTGCAAGAGGTGCTTGCACAATTGCCGTGGTATCACCAACTCACCTTGCTTGATAAGCTTAAGAGCCGTAAGGAACGAGAGTGGTATGTGGTTCGGGCCATTGAACACGGCTGGTCCCGCAATATATTGGTGATGCAGATCGAAACCAAGCTGCACCAACGCCAAGGTGCTGCACAAACCAATTTTGCCAACCGGCTACCTGCTGTGCAATCCGACTTGGCACGTAACACGCTCAAAGATCCCTATATTTTTGATTTTCTCGGTTTAGGCGAAGAGGCACAAGAGCGCGACATCGAATTGGCCTTAGTCCAGCATGTGACCAAGTTTTTGCTGGAACTGGGTGCGGGCTTTGCTTTTGTCGGCAGGCAGTATCGCTTAACTGTGGGCGATGAAGAGTTTTACATTGATCTGCTGTTTTATCACCTCAAGCTGCGTTGTTATGTGGTGGTGGAGCTCAAGGCCACACCCTTTAAGCCAGAATATGCAGGACAACTCAATTTTTATCTATCTGCCATTGATGCCGATGTGAAAGCCAAGGATGACAACCCAACGATAGGCTTGCTGCTATGCAAGGACCATAACCGCACCGTGGCGGAATACGCTCTGCGTGGCATGGATAAACCGATGGGTATTGCTAATTATCAGCTGGTGCGCGCAATCCCTGAGAATTTGGCAACCAACTTGCCAACCATCGAACAAATTGAAATGGAATTACAGTGGTCTGGCGATGATGATAATTCTGTGCCGCAAGATGCTGACGGTGCTTCTGATGATGTGGACAAAACAGACCATCCAGGAGATGCCACATGAGCACTAGCCGTATCGCCGAGTCGCTGAATACGCTATTTACCCAACAACCGATCGTATTTTGGAACGACGCGGACGCAGAATTCGCGTCCCAAGTGGATCAGCTGGATCTGCCAGATGTCCAACTGATCCGTCTCGACCAAACACCGGCTCTTCAAGCCAAGCTGATGATTGAGCGGGAAACGGGCGATAAACGATGGCTGATCTATGCGCCCAATGAAGAGCCGGAAGCTGCCCAAGATTGGCTGCTCGACGTGCGTCTGCGTGGCAAGCCTTTCCGGGCCGACTCAACCTCGATTCTGCTCGAAGAGCTAGGGCTGGCCAGCCACGCGCTGCGAGATCATTTGAAGCTGCGCGGCAAGTTCCTGCGCGCGAAGGACCGCATCGAGCGGCTCAAGCGTTGGGTTGAGCCGCATGACAGCGCCGATGATATCGACCGCAAGATGATGGCCGTGGTGACGCGGGCAGAGAATGCCGAAGCGGCTTCCATTTTCTTGAAAGTATTCTCCGCTTTGGTGTCTGAAGGGTCTGGGGACTTGGGTGCGTTACCCAAGCCGCTCGCAGAGATCGGCATCAACGAGCTTGAGGAAGCGTTTTGGATCTTGGCAGAACGCAAGTTTGGCTATTGCGACGCGACGCCTTCGTTGCGCGGGCTCTTGTTTGCCATCTTCGCGAGCGATTTCTCCCAAGGTATCGGTGTCGTACCCGCTCAATTGAGCCATTTCCTGATTTCGAATCGAGCCAAGGCTGCGAGTGCCTCCGTCTTCGTCAGCCGCTGGCGTTCCGACATGGCCAATTACGGCAGCTACGACGCGCTGTCGAACCAAGTCTCGGACGAGTTGCGCATCATGGACATCCTCGGACCGATGAATGCGGATCGTTTGGCCGACGCGATGACCTTCGAGGCCATCGAAAAGCGGATTATTGCCGACTTGAAAGGGCGAATCATCGTCGGACATGGTGCGAACATGGATTCGGTTCGGACGCTGATCGCGCGCCGGCGCGATGGACATTGGGCCAACATGCTGCTGGCAGGGGCTAACGATTCCACCCGTGCATTATCGGCCAGCTACGACGCTTTGGAAGCGGCCGCCGGATTTTTCGAATTGCAGGCCAAGTACGCTAAAGGATTTAGTTTCGCCAACGCCAAGGAGGCCTTTACAGCTTACGCGTCTGAGATTCATCGCTTCGATCAGCTTTACCGCTGGTTCATGAAAGCGGCCGAGTCAGTGGAGCCGATGGGCTGGTCGCTGCTGCATGAGCTACGCGACCGGATGGAGGATGCTTATTCGGGCTGGTTCTTGAGTCAGCTCACTTCGGCCTGGGGTTCTGTCATCGAGGGCACATTCGGCTTGCTCGCCAAGTGGCGACTGGACGGCGTGGTGAACCAGCAAGACTTTTATACCCGCTATGTCGCTCCAGCCTTCAACGGAGGCGCCAAGCGTGTTTTCGTGGTGATTTCGGACGCCTTCCGTTATGAGGCCGCAGCGGAATTGGTTGGCGAACTCAATACGCGCAGCCGGATGAAAGCCAGCGTCGAGACCATGTTGGGCGTACTGCCAAGCTACACCTCCTTAGGCATGGCTAGCCTTCTTCCTCACGAACGACTTGCCTACAAAACTAATACGAACCTGGATGTTTTGGTGGATGGCCAGTCATCATCGACTGTGGAGCAAAGATCGTCGATCCTGGCTGCGCATGGCGGCGTGGCCATCAAGCGAGAGGAGCTGATGGAGAAAGGCCGGGAAAACGGTCGCGAGTTCGTGAAGCCCCACAAGCTCGTCTACGTCTACCACGATCTGATTGACATGATCGGCGACAAGCAAGGATCGGAAACCCAAACTTTCGACGCGACAGCGAGAGCGATCAAGGAGTTGTCCGACCTGGTCGGATTTATCGTCAACAACCTGAATGGCTCGACGGTGTTCATCACCGCAGATCATGGCTTCCTCTATCAGGAATCGGCGATGGATGAATCGAACCGGTCGGCGCTCGATGAAAAACCGGATGGTGCCATCAAGTCGAAAAAGCGTTACATCATTGGACGGAATCTGGGTAGTTCCTCCAAGGCGTGGTCGGGCAACACCGCTGACACTGCCGGAACCGATGTAGGCGAAGGCAGCATGGATTTTTTGGTGCCGAAAGGCACAGGCCGATTCCATTTTGCAGGGGGTGCGCGCTTCGTGCATGGCAGTGCGATGCCGCAAGAGATAGTCATCCCGGTCATCGCAGTGAAGGAAAGCGAGTCAGAGATGGCCAAGACGAAGACGGTAGAAGTGAGTCTGCTTGGATCTAGCAATAAAGTGGTCACAAACAAACAGCGTTTTGAGTTCATCCAAACCGAGGCAGTATCTGAACGGGTTCTGCCGGTTACGCTGTTGGTTTCGATTAGAGATGGAGAGAAGCTGGTAAGTGACGAGCAAGCCGTGACTTTCGACAGCACCTCGCAAATGCTTGATGACCGTAAGCGTTCAGTCATGCTGACTATCGGCGCGGGTAGTTACGACCGAGCTCAAGATTATTTTTTGGTGGCGCGCGATGCCAAAACCAAGGCGGAAGCCTGGCGTGCGGCGCTTAAGATCGATTTAGCATTCAGTAATGATTTTTAAGGGCCGCTATGGTTGATATAGAAAATATCCCGGAAGGTGCTCTCGACTCAGGACTTGATAAACTGCTGAACGAGCGGTTTGCGGGTCGAGTTGTTCGCAAGGACTTGACCAAACTCATCAAAGAAGGCGCCAATGTTCCGGTCTATGTGCTTGAATACTTGCTTGGCATGTATTGCGCATCCGATGATGACGAGACAATTAAGGCTGGGCTTGAAACAGTCAAGAATATTCTAGCTGAGAATTATGTACGACCCGACGAAGCGGAGAAGGTCAAGAGCAAGATACGAGAGCGCGGATCCTTTAAGGTGATCGATAAAGTTACTGTCAAACTCAATGAAAATCGTGATGCATATGAAGCTTTGCTGTCCAACCTTGGGATCAAGAACGCCGAGGTGCCTGACTCCTACGTAAAACAGTTTGAAAAGCTGTTGGTGGGTGGTATTTGGTGCATCGTAACTATCCAATACCGTTTCGAAGAGAACCAGAGGACATCGCCGTTCATGGTCTCAGACCTGAAGCCGATTCAGATGCCTAACATGGATATGGAGGAACTTTTCTCGGCCCGGAAAGGGTTTTCCGACGAGCAATGGATCGACGCGCTGCTGAGATCGACCGGCATGGAGCCGACTTGCTTCAAAGAACGGGTTAAATGGCATCTTCTGGCCCGCATGATTCCCTTGGTTGAAAACAATTACAATCTGTGCGAACTTGGCCCCCGTGGTACAGGGAAGAGCCACATTTACAAAGAAATCAGTCCCAACTCGATTTTGGTCTCTGGTGGGCAGACAACCGTCGCCAACCTGTTCTATAACATGGCCGCTCGTAAGGTCGGACTGGTAGGTGTGTGGGATGTGGTAGCGTTCGATGAGGTCGCTGGGATAAATTTTAAAGACCACGACGGCGTCCAGATTATGAAGGATTACATGGCTTCTGGTTCGTTCAGCCGTGGTCGAGAATCCATCAGTGCCAGCGCTGCTATGGTCTTCGTTGGGAACTTACCGCAGGGCCAAACTGTAGAAGCGCTTGTGAAGACCAGCCATCTGTTCAGTCCGTTTCCGGAGGTTATGATCGATTCGGCGTTCTTCGATCGCTTTCATGCCTACGTGCCTGGGTGGGAAATTCCGAAGATGCGTCCGGAGTTCTTTACCAATCAATATGGTCTTATCGTGGACTATCTTGCCGAGTGGGTTCGCGAAATGCGTAAACGTAGCTTCGCCGACGCGATCGATAAATGGTTTAAGCTCGGCAACAACCTCAATCAACGCGATACCATTGCCGTGCGCAAAACGGTATCGGGCCTATTGAAGTTGATCAGTCCGGATGGCAGCTATACCAAAGATACCGTTCGCAAGTGCCTCGAATATGCGCTAGAGACAAGGCGCCGGGTAAAGGAGCAGCTGAAGAAAATCGGCGGCATGGAATTCTATGACGTTCATTTTTCATACATCGACCTTGATGACCAACAGGAAAGATTCATTAGTGTGCCAGAACAGGGCGGGGGCGGACTCATTCCAGATGGGCGTCTTAATCCAGGTGTCCTTCACACGGTAGCCATGGGAACCAATGGCATGCCAGGTATTTATCGCATGGAGATCCAAGCGATTGCCGGTGGAGGCAAACTGTCCGTATCTGGATCATTGGCGCGCGAACCGGTGCGTGTCGCATTCGATTATTTCAAAGCCAACGCCTCCCGAGTTAGTGCATCGATTCACCCTACGGAGAAGGACTTTCATCTTCATCTCGTTGAGCTCCAAAATTCTGGAATACCAGAGTACATCACCCTGGCCAGCTTGATCGCATTGTGCTCGTCAGCTCTTGGTAAACCCATTCAAAGTCAGATGGTCATCATGGGCGATATGTCACTCGGTGGGACGATCACGCAGACCCGTAATTTAGCCGACAGCCTTCAAGTGGCGTTTGACGCCGGCGCAAAGCGGATCCTTTTACCGATGTCGAGCGTAACGGACATTCCATCTGTTCCTGGTGAACTTTTCGCAAAATTCCAAACCAGCTTTTACTCTGATCCGGTCGATGCAGTATTCAAGGCATTGGGGGTCGAGTGAGCGTGAAAAAATCTGGGGAGACTTTCTCCGTCGACAATACTATTCTGCACGTGCGGGTAAGCATCCGGCAAAAGCAGGCTTTGATCTCAATGATTTCAAACGTTTTTTTCTGCACACGTTCAAAAGCTTGGACGGAAATCTACATTGTCGGCGATTACATCGCGACCTGACGCCATCGACTGTTGGCGTCACTCTTCAATAGAACGGAAAATCACAATGTCGTTACCTGGATATGACGAAACACTCACACGATTTTGTTTAGGTAAATTGAAGGCCGGAGTCGACCTCCAACTCACTAAAAGTGGTGATATAGCGTTAACAAGGGACGGAGATTTACAAGCGGGAAATACTCAAATCAATGCGCTGTTTAGGCTTGTAGAGAGATGGCGTCAGAGCGAATCTACTGTAAGCGATCTATTCGCACCAATGCTTCGCGCATCACAGCAACTTGAGGAATTGTCAAAAACAAGGGCATTGGATAAAGGGCCATCGCTAAGCATGAATCCTAAGGATTATCATGATGTAACAGAATCCATTCTTGAGTACCAGTCCGTATCTTCAGTTCTGGCTGGTTCAATTCTTCTTGTTTTAAACAACCTTTTACAGCGACTCAAGAAGGACTTGAATGCCTCAGACGACGAATGGAAATTGGCAGGTACAAAAATCAACAATAATTCTATTGGCGTAATTTTCACTGCTGCAGCTGCAAATTTTAGACATCATGATGAATGGGCATGTGCCAAAAGACCAAACACTCAGCAACTCCAATCTATGGAAGTACTTTGCAAGGGCCTTAATTTGCCGGTGCTGACTCATGGATTTCCTACGATTCGCACAAATGTATGCGGACAGATCCTAATGAGCCTTAGCCATGGATCGGTGGACCACCTCCACCAGATAACGTTTGAGTACGCAAAAGCTCTCAGCAAGTACCAGTAGTTGTCTGATAGCAGCAGCGCATCGCAGCTGGTTGCCCCAACCAACTGCTAAATATCTTGTCGAAGTTATGACATACCCAGCCCTTTCCATTTTTGATGCTGGCGTGAGCTGGCCAGCATCATGTGCCATCGCGACAAGGATCCAAGAAACCAGTTGGATAAAGCACCACCTTCACTTCATCAGCTCGCACATTTTTAGCACCGGCTTTGTAACCCAAATTTATATGACTCTCCCCGTAACAAGGTAACGAGTAAGATCCGAAGTTTCCTCTTGACGAAATGAGAACCATGCAAGGTGGACCACCTTGCCGACGCTCGTCTATCCTGCATTAGCTAGTATCGCCTTCATTTTTTTCGTCATGACGAAAAAACGCATCAACTTCTACGGAAAACAAAACTTCAGCAAGGAAGTTTTTATCTACGCATCGTTTCAATATTAACGATGCCCTATGAATAATTTATATCGGAAGTTATGCAAGGTATCGGCACGTAAGCTATTCTGGCCGTAGGAAAAATGGATCACCATGCCGAGGAAATCATACATTTTCAAAGACGTTGTAACGGCCAATAACGTGCCGATAACGTGCCGATATATGGGTCAGGCACTTATGCGTATCGGCGTTATCACAGTTAAGAGATAATCTTCACAGCGATAGATAAATAACATATGAAAAATCTGGGAACCGATAGTCAAGAACAGCGGTAGCCCCGCCGATCGCCACGATTGCTGCCACCCCGCCCTTCATCTACCGCCATGTCGCCCGAAGACGCCATTGTCAACGAACAGGCGCGAGAGCGGAAGGACGCGCTGGTTCGCGGCGTCACGTCAATACAGGCAATGCGCGAGGGGATCAAGCGCGCGGGTCGCGCCCCTCCCCATCTATACTTGTCGCCGCAATCGCCGTTGGACGAGTCCATCTAACGCGGGATTTCGTCTAGCGAGGAGAAATGTTTCGAATTCCCAGCGACATCAATAGTGAGGAACCAGAACAATATCGTCGATCGTTTTAGCAATTAACTGCTTTTTTCGTGCCTTTGCAGTTTTCAAAACTGACTTCGCCACTCTATCGTCGGTTATCATTTTCCAATCATCTTTATACTTGATCAGAACGTTCTGCCGCTTTACCTTATAACAGGGGTCGATATATTCGGCTTCAGACAACCGACCAATCAAGCCCGCCAAAAGTTTAGCTTTCAGCCTCACATCAGTAGTCAAGTTTAAAGTTTCTTCAAACGAGCGAATTAACTTGGCTCGAGCATGCGGGAGCTTAATTTTTCCATTATCGACTATCAATCCGGTAATCGTTGCAGGAGTACCTTGGTATGACTGGTATTTATGGGAAGAAAAACCATTCTTTGCAATTTCACTGGCTATGGCTAACATAAGCGCAGGACGAGCCTCGTGACCAGATACGGTTATGTCGTCAACATACAGCGTAAATACGCAAGAAAACCGGCTACATAACTGGTCGATGGAATCAAACATATTTCTACAAGCCAAGAACGAAAGAATAGGACTGATACAGCTTCCGGTGGGCAGATGTACCCCGTGCTCATGGGTCTCGACCGTACATATTTTAGCTAGAATAGTTGCAATATCAATCGAGCATTCAAGTTCGAGTAAAAAGAAATTGTAAACATGCGCAAATTTTACTGAACAATAAAATTTAACGATGTCGACTTTAAAAACGTTTTGCCCGCCCAAATGCGCCTCCGCATTTGTTTTGTATGATCTTTTTTTAATTGCAGAGTGTAAAAATTGCGGGGTCTCAATTCTACTCAGCAGTTTCAAAAGTTGACGCTGCAACGAAAGAAGCCTCCCAAAAGGCTCTTGAATATCCCGATCGCTAGATTCATCGACATATTTTTTATATTCCAAATGAATTTTTGAGGTATTTAAAAATAAATCCGAAACAGCAACCTTCAACAAACTGGCAAGTTTTTTTTTGTTTGAAAGTTGAAATAGGGGGAACTTACCAGCTTATATTTCTTAGGCTTCGTTAATATTTTTTTCGTCCACATCGGAAATCCATTCTAGGATTTTTAACATTTTTTTTGAAATAAATGCGCGAGCTTTACTCTTACTTTGAGTACCATCCAAGGTTTCAGAAAATACTACGAGCGACGAAAGTGGGACATTAAATTCTGCTGCATACTTGTGCAGAAGCTCAAGAGTTGGCTCTTTCTTTCCAGCTTCCAATTCGGATAAATAAGAATTAGAAATAGAAAGATTTTTTGCCAACTGAATCTGCGACATGTGGTGGTACTGTCTAACCACCTTCAATGCATTATTGATCATAATAATTTCCTCAAAAATGGAAGGGTGTAAAGTTAAAAGATGTCATGAACGTAAGAAATTGCTTCCTTTGCCCACATTGCAACCGCTGCAATAGCGTCCGGCAAATGAACGATAGCCCAACGAAAAACAACTGGACGTTTCAAAACGAATGCCAAACACGTCTTAATGATCTTTACAGACCTAGACTGTTGCTTACAACGTGGCGAAACCTCAAATTTAATCTTGGCCCCACCCTTTTCACTGCACTTTGACACCTCTGTAGCACTTTTACGCATGTTATTTCCTTTAAAAGACATTAACTGGGATAGTTAATGCTCCTCGCGCTCTTAAAGGACAGAGATAGGTGTCAACCCCTTCATTCCACAATTTGACTGATCGACGTCCTCGTCGATCAGGTATGCACATCGGACTGTCAAAGACGGAGACCGTGGCAAGGTTTGCTCGCATCGCTGCGGAGCACGAGCAGAGCTCAATCACTACTTCGAGGCTTTCTCTGATTTCATACTACAGGTACGAGTATATCCACGAACGAAGCGATTTACAAGAATTAATTTCGCTGTCAGCGAATTTAATTCTCTCTTTGGATGACAACGCCGTTGCACCCGCGGGCCAGGATAGGCAGATCAGAATTGTTTTCGGAAAGAAATTTGTACAGCGAATGTCAGATTAAATTTGAGGTATTACCAATAACAACAATTACTATTTGGAAGCGATTTTGTTAAAACGGTTATGGGTACGTTTCAGTATGAAATTGAATGAGGAAAGTATTTATTTGTTGAAATCAATACCTACCATTAATTGGCAGTAAATAAATAATGATCGAGGTCATTCAATGGTCGACGTAGGCGTGTCACAAAGCCGAAGGTGCTGCACCTTGACCACGCTCGTCTATCCTGCATTAGCTACTATCCTCTCAGAATTTTTCGTCATGACGAAAAAATGCGTATTTCGACTACGGAAAAAGAAAGTTGGCGGCGATTAATTTGCATTATTCATGGTGGGAAAACCATCTCTTAAATGCCTAATGTTAGTTTCAGCTAGGCGCATCGCCGTAATCAAAATACCCGAGAAAGCCCAGCAAATATCTGCTGGCTGAAAACCATCGGCGCTCAAGTAGTATTAATGGCTATCGAGGCGGGGGAAGATCAGATTAAACCATAACGATGAGCTGGAATCCGTCTGGTGCAACCAGCATGATCAGCACGTCATACAACCATAAAACAGCAGTCATTCCGAGGTCAATCCATAGAAAGGCAAATAGCGGCGTGGTTTCTTGCCGCATGAATGTGAAAATAAATAGAGTGCAAAAAAGTGAAATTCCGGCGATACCACCACAGCCGACGCGAATAACTGGCCGAACGAATAGCAACGCTGTGAACAAAATAAACTTGAGCGTGTGAATAAGCGATTGAAATATGTTCATCTTTATATCTCCATTAATTCGACGATATGCTGTTGCGATTACGCGCCTTGTAAGCGCTATAAGCCCGGCCACCCGTAGCGCTCCACCCTACTCGCGCGGCCTTTTTGGTACCAGCTGCGGCGGCTTGTTTTCCGCCCCGATAACCGGCGCTTGCCAAATCACGCCCCGGACGTGAGAAGACCGATAAACCTAGACGCCCCATTCCATAAGACGACATTGATACACCTCCGGCAAGACCTGCGGCGATGCTGGTAATTTGCGCTAGTACGAGGCAGCTAATTATTCCAGACGCAACCATGGGAATAAGCTGATCGATAGAGCCGGTTTGCTGCTGGGCCGCGATCCCTGAAAATCGCTCAAAAATCTTTAGTACAAATGCGTTGGCCGCGATGATCAATACGTTCACCATTCCATAATTTGTTATCTGCTGAATCCAGGAATTGAAGAAATTTGCGGTCGACTGAAAAAGCAGTGAAAGGATAAACAATGGGCCAACGGATATCAATAACGCGAGCGCCACCTTGCTCAAGATTAGCAAGAAGCAAGTGTAGGCGGTAACAGCAAGGGTTATGCCCCACGTGCAAAACGCCGCAATATAGAGCCCAAAGTCACCGCTTAGTATTCCTCCCTTGTCATACATTTGTTTGCCTGCAATAAAACCCTTCATAAGCAAACTATCAAGGAGCGAAGAAACGGTTCCGCTTGAGTTGCCACCAATGGCGTTTGCCAAGTCCTGTGGCGCGTCCCAGGCATTCTGAATGACGTAGGTTGAGTATGTTGCGACGTTTAAAGCTATACCGAATATGAATGCGATTTTAAGCATCCTAACGGCCATGTCTGTAATAGGCTCTTGAATCATGCCACGCATGCTTGTGAGTCCCCATATGATGACGTACACACCCAGAAGGGAGTACGCGGCTGGGGCAATGGCAGATGCCACGACCTCCACTTTTTGACCAACAAATTCAATACATGCCGCATCTACAAATTGAATAACATCCTGGTACACCATTGCCATTTTCATTTCCTTTCCGTACTAGTGTTTGTCCGTAGTAGCGCGGTATTCCGTCAAGAAGACGCTATTGTCGATAGTGCCCATCCGCTGGTATCCAAGGTTAAGAACGGCGAAATATTAGGCACATCCAGAAGTGCATCGAGAACGTGATCGATTGAGCGGAAATAATGCGGACTGCCATCGCATCGTACGACTGAGTAGGACTCTGATCCCAAAGTGATTTTTAGCGAAAATCCATGTTGAGTACTGGCAGAAACTAGGGGTTCTGCAATCATATCGTCGCGGTCGCACAGTCTCGATATGTGGTCAAACGTTATAATACTTAAAGCCATTTCGGACCCCTATAAGGTTCGGTTCTGGTCAGGGTGCAATCTGGTGTCCGCCAGTTTGCATCCGCTCCATATTAATTACGGGTGTTGGGCTTGCTCAAAATTGCTCGAGACATTTCGAGATGGGCATGCGCAACTTTCGGACTGATATCGATTGATCGTTCTATCTCGCTATTCAACAAGGAACGTTTTCGACGGTCTCCGATACGCAGGCCTGCCGCTGGAACAAAAGTGCCGGCTCGATAAATTTTCACTAAGCCGTGCAAATAATTGACGGGCGACGTTTTTATCTTTTTGCCTTCTGCCATTACTCCGGCCAATTCATCCAGCAACTGCTGCGCCATATCGAGCGACAAGCTTGCCAAAAGAGTCGTTACGTTATGTATTTCTGTTACTGAGAGGGCATGCGGGAAGTCTAATTTTTCGTTAGTAGTAGTGTTAGAGATAGAGTTACCGTTAGTAGTAACGTTACCCGCCTCTCTATCGATAGGGTACGGATAGGGTATGGCTACCTTATCTTCATGAGAATTTACGATGCCCAACTCGCTTTCGATGAGGGCTCTTAAATTTTTTACTTCACCCTGTTTGTTTTGTGCGCGAGTGGGAAGGCGCGTGACGAAATCTGTCACGAAATCATCACGCCACTCGTCTGGTATTTGGGAAATTTGCTCGAAGGTATTTTGCCGGAGTGTCGTGGCGACGGCCATCTTTGCGGAGTTGTGGTCCCACCATACATGTACCCAGACAAAACCAGATTCGGGATCAAATTCAATAAACTTCGCCTCAGCCAGACGCTTCAAAACAGGAACAAGTTGTGAGTCAGAGTCCCATCCCATTTCCGATGCCGCAATTCTTGGAACGATCGGATAAACGCCGATAATATTGCTATACGGTCCGGTTAAAAGGTAGAAGAGCACCGCCCTATCTTCCTGCGTCCGTCCGGCCATTTTGGGAGAGCGCCAGAATTCGGTGTCGTTGATAGTCCGCTGCCGTCCCATAATTAAGCCACTCCAACAGTTGGGACTCCAAGCGACAGCGCTTGGATGACTTGCTCTGTGCGAAAGTAAACACGACGGCCTAATTTAACGCGCGAGGGTTTTAACAGCCGGGAGATTTCATTCTCCGAGCACAATGTGATGCGCAAACCTTCTGCGCTTCGATGGAGTATTTCGGCCAACTGACCAATTGTCATGTATGGGCCAAACTTGCCGAGCAAAAGTTCTTCTGTAGTCATAGCCTTGGTTACCGTAATGTTTCGTTTTATTACGAATGTACAAGGCATAATTTATAGACCTTCACCACCACCTGTCAAATGCAAGTCATTGATTTAAAAGACAAATTTTAACTTCTTGTATCGACAATTTTGCGAGTTTTGTAGCGACAATTTTTAATGTCTTGTTGACCGGTTTTTAGGAAAACTCAATTAAATCAATCACAAAGAGAAAATAGGGGCATTTGTTTCCCCCTCCGATTTAAGGCGGAATTATTGTTTTGTATCAATTTGTAACAGGCGGTTTATCCTTATTCATCTTGCAATCTATCGAGTTTTTTCACCAAATCTTCCGCGCGTAAATGCGTATATCTCCGCAACATTTGCATAGACTTGTGACCGCTTATCGATGCCACTTCCTGATCGCTTAGTCCTGCTTCAACTAATCTGCTGACGGCCTCATGCCGTAAATCGTGAAAATGGAGATCTACAAATCCAAGCGATTTCTTGATATCTCCCCATATTTTTTTAAATTGGTACGGGCTTCGCTTGCCATCCTTACCAGGCTCACCAAAAAATACCAAGTCGATACCGCTAGGACGAAGGGGATTTTCCAACGCTGTTTTGAAGACTTCAGTTGCGACGCGAGTGAGTGGCACAGTGCGGGACGAATCATTTTTTGTATCGCTCAGACGCACTACACGCCGTTTAAGATCGACGTGGGAATGGCGTATGCCGAGAATTTCTGACTGTCGCATACCGGTTTCTATCGCGATCATTACGATCCATCCCAGCATGGGGTTGCTGTGCTGTTTGACGGTGTTGAGTAACTGCTCCTGCTCCATGACTGTTAAGCGCCGATCACGCCCTTCTCCGGGGCTTGGCTTGCGAATATTTACCACCGGGTTGTATGTGATACCGAGCCCCCATTCTTGGGTGGCAATCGTAAATAGATGACTTAACAGGGCGAGCTCAATGCGTACCGTATTGTTTGCCTTCCCGTCAGCGAGTCGCTGATCTCTGTAAGACGCGACCAGCTCACTGCTTACGGCTGCGAGAGAATATTTACCAAAGAATTTATCCAGATGTTTTGCGGAGCCGGCCTCACTACTTTGGGTCTTCAGCTTTTTCGTCGTGGAGACTTCAGCGATATAACGTTTGAGCGCCGCGCCAAAGGTCATTCGTTCAGAGGGTGATCGAGAAATAAAAACGCCACGCACCATTTCATCTTCGGTCCGACGCGACCAGTCATCGGCGTCGCGCTTTGTGCGGAAAGTCTTGGAAGTAGTTGGCCAGCCGATCTTGCGAATGAGTGCCTTCCAGGTACCGGAAGGGGTCTTAACGATGGTTGCCATTTGGCCTTTGCGGATGCTGAGTGTACTGATACTGTACTTTTAGCGTTCCACAAAAGCAAATGCCTCCCGTAAAATCTACGGGAGGCATTGTGTGTATTGGTGCTGGCTGCAGGACTTGAACCCGCCACCCCCTGATTACAAGTCAGGTGCTCTACCAGATGAGCTAAGCCAGCAAATGTGCGAGAACAGAATTATACATTACTTAATTCGCGTTAGGGTGGGTCTTCCACCTTTTTTTGGTGGTTCCGGATCTTTTTCTGGATCAGCGCTATTTTCTTTGTCGCCAGAGTTTGTACTTGGCGATGGAACCGATGTCAATGCAGGAAATCCAGCGCTTGATGCGGGCTTGGTTTGCGCATTTTGATCGTCCGGGTTGACTGGCTTTTGCTCCGCTAACTTGGTTACTTCAAACGCCATGCCTTGTCCGTTTTCACGGGCATAAATCGCGATGACATTTTCTACCGGGACCGAAATTTCACGGGAGACGCCGCCGAACCGTGCATTGAAATTAACGAATTCATTGTCCATTTTAAGGCTGCTGGTCGCCTCGAAACTGATGTTGAGTACGATCTCACCATTTTTTACGAACTGCTGCGGGACGCGCGTGTTGGCATCGACCTTGGCCGCCAGATAAGGGGTGAAGCCGTTGTCGGTACACCATTCGTAAATGGCGCGTAGCAAGTAGGGTTTAGTAGAAGTTTCGGACATCATCAATACGAAGGAAATACAAATGTGAACTGAAGATTTGGTATGTGCGCTAAATCAAGTGCGTAACATGCGATAAAAATAAAGCAAATTACGAGGTAATCTGAAAGATTGGCCAAATACAAAAATCGTGCAGCTGCTGGGCCAGCAACTGCACAATATAACCTATTTTTATACAGGCTATTTAAATCCGTCGATTAACGACGCATTACTTTCTCTGACGGGGTCAGCGCTTCGATGTAGGCTGGACGCGAGAAAATGCGCTCAGCGTACTTCATCAACGGCGCTGCGGTCTTCGACAACTCGATACCGTAGTGATCCAAACGCCATAGTAATGGGGCAATAGCGACATCCAACATCGAGAACTCATCACCCAACATGTACTTGTTCTTTAAGAACAAAGGTGCCAGCGTCGTCAGGCGATCGCGAATTTCTGCGCGTGCGACTTGATGACTTTTTTCTGCGCCCTTGGTTTTTTCATTTTCCAAGACGTGTACGTGAACAAACAATTCTTTTTCAAAATTGAATAACATCAGACGTGCACGTGCGCGCATCAACGGATCAGCTGGCATCAGTTGTGGATGCGGAAAGCGCTCATCAATGTATTCGTTGATGATATTCGACTCATACAAAATCAGATCGCGCTCAACCAAAATAGGCACTTGGCCGTATGGGTTCATCGTCGAGATATCTTCCGGCTTGTTGAATAGATCAACATCACGGATTTCAAAGTCCATGCCTTTCTCAAACAAAACGAGACGGCAACGTTGCGAAAATGGGCAGGTTGTACCTGAATAGAGAACCATCATTTTATAGTTCCTTAAAAACAAAGGGGTGAGGCGCGGTACGGCTCACCCGAAAACGCATACCCGCAAAAACGCGAGCATGAAATTGTTATTTCACTTCTTTCCAGTACGACGCATTTAGACGCCATGCCACGACGAAAAATAATCCGAGGAAGAGTAGAACCCATACACCCAGACGCTTACGCGTGTTTTGTGTTGGCTCGCCCATCCATTCAAGATATGACACTAGGTTAGCAACTGCAACGTCATACTCCAAACGTGTCATTTTTCCTGGTGTGACTTGCTCGAACTTAGAAAACTTATGTTCAATTTTGCCTTCTTCTTCGGGGTCCTTGACGTCTTCGAACTTGGCAGTACGAATACCTTCCAACTCCCACAACACGTGTGGCATTGCGACATTGGGGTATACCATGTTGTTCCAGCCAGTTGGACGCGTATCATCCTTGTAGAAAGTACGCAGATAGGTATAGAGCCAATCCGGACCAGAACCTGCCTCAGACGCTTTAGCACGCGCAATCACCGACAAATCCGGTGGTGCGGCGCCAAACCATTCTTTGGCATCCTTCGGCGACATGGCGACGTGCATCAAATCACCCACTTTGTCGCTTGTAAACAGCAAGTTGGCTTTGATCTGATCTTCGGTCAATCCGATATCGCGCAGACGGTTATAACGCATCGACGACGCAGAGTGGCAATTCAAGCAATAGTTAACAAATAGCTTGGCACCACTTTGCAGAGCCGACATGTCTTTGGTGCGATCCGGTGCCTTATCGAGCGGATAACCGCCTTCGCTGGCAAAAGCCAACGCTGGCAGCAGCACAAGAGTCGCAATCAAACTTTTTAGCAATTTCATGTATGTCCTCTTTACGACTTAATGCGGATGATAAGTAACGCGATCAGGCACTTGCTTGAACGTGCCCATTGCGCTCCACCATGGCATCAACAGGAAGAAGCCAAAGTAAATGAAAGTACAAACCTTCGACACCACTCCCCCCAAGGCCGATGGCGGTTGTACGCCAAGGTATCCGAGAATCACAAAAGTAATCCCGAACAAGATGTAGACATATTTATGCCAGTCAGGACGATAACGTATCGACTTGACCTTTGAGTGATCCAACCATGGCAATCCGGCAAGAATGACAACCGATACGCCCATCGCAACTACACCGAAGAATTTTGCATCAAGGACAAACATCGCCACAATGATTGCCAAACCGATCACCGTTGCAATGAGTTTTACAATCGATGTAAGACTCGACCGCAACCATATCAAAGCAACAAAAGCAGCAATGCCGGCTTGCAGGTAAATAATAAAGTCGGATGTCACTGCGCGCAAAATCGAATAATACGGCGTGAAGTACCAAACTGGTGCGATATGCGGCGGCGTTTTCAGCGAGTCAGCAGGAACAAAGTTGTTGTACTCAAGGAAGTAACCGCCCATTTCTGGGCCGAAGAACACGACAGTACTAAAGACAATCAGGAACACAGCAACTGCCATGACATCATGTACCGAGTAGTAAGGATGGAACGGAATACCATCCAGCGGAATACCATTGGCATCCACAGTGTCTTTGATTTCAACACCATCCGGATTATTTGATCCAACTTCATGCAACGCAATGATATGCGCAACAACGAGGCCAATCAATACCAGAGGAATAGCAATCACATGGAACGCGAAGAAGCGATTCAGGGTTGCATCTGAGACAACGTAATCACCACGAATCCATAACGACAAATCAGGACCGATAAACGGGATTGCACCGAACAAGTTGACGATAACTTGCGCGCCCCAATAGGACATTTGGCCCCATGGCAACAAATAGCCCATGAATGCTTCGCCCATCAGACACAAGAAAATACCGACGCCGAATAGCCAGACCAGTTCACGCGGTTTGCGATAAGAGCCGTACATCAGGCCACGCACCATATGTAGATAGACGACGATGAAAAATGCCGATGCACCGGTCGAGTGCATGTAACGCACTAACCAGCCCCACGGCACGTCACGCATGATGTACTCAACAGAAGCAAATGCCAGCGTTGCGTCCGGTTTGTAGTGCATGACCAGAAAAATGCCGGTTACGATCTGAATCACTAATACTAACAACGCAAGCGAACCGAAGGCGTACCAAAAGTTAAAGTTCTTAGGTGCGTAGTATTCGGAAAGATGAGCCTTCCAGGTGGAAGTGAGCGGAAAACGGGAATCAACCCAGTTCAACGCTTTGTCGGCAATCGGCGCATTAGCCGGTAGCTTCTTTTCGTGGAATGCCATGATTAAGCCTCACCTTTCTCGTCTTTACCAATCAGAATCCTGGTATCCGACAAATACATATGACGCGGAACATCAAGATTGTTTGGAGCAGGCTTGTTCTTAAATACACGGCCAGCCAAATCGAAAGTCGAGCCATGGCATGGACATAGGAAACCACCTTCCCAGTCATCTGGCAGCGAAGGTTGTGCACCTGGCGCGAACTTGGATGACGGCGAGCAACCGAGATGCGGGCAAATACCAACCAGCACCAATGTGGATTCATGGCCGACGTGACCACGATTATTTGCTTTGTTTTTACAATAGTCGGGAAGATCCATTGTATAGGGCTTGAGCGATTCCGGATCGGCGACTTCAGAAGCGGTATGTTCGAGTCCCTTCATTTGCTCCGGCGTACGTTTCATGATCCACACTGGCTTACCGCGCCATTCGAACACTTTCATCTCTCCGGGGTTAATACCGGAAATATCTACTTCTACTGGTGCTCCTGCGGCTTTAGCGCGCTCAGACGGCTGGAAGGTAGACACAAAGGCCCCCGCTGTGGCCAAACCTGCCACACCACCCACCGCACACGTAGCGACGAGCAAACCACGTCGACTTGAATCGACCTGCTTTTCGATACTCATACCAACCCCAATCAGTCAAAATACGAAACCTGCATGAAACTTCTAGCAACCCTAGATTATAACGAAGCTGACCGCTGTTTTAAAGGAAATAGATACTTTGTCACTTAAATTCACGGAACTTTTTTTTATTTCTAAGTAGAAATGGCAAAATCGGCCTGACTTTTCCCCTCTGAAACATGGTTTTGCCGCAGCATAGCGGTGTATATGGCAAAAAAGTCACATTCTGATAACCCACCAAGTTCTCAACGCGATATAAAATAGCACTTTATTAAAAGATTATCCGGGAGAAACCCATCATGAGCATGCTTGAAGAATTTAAGGCATTTGCAGTCAAGGGGAACGTGATTGATCTTGCTGTCGGTGTGATTATTGGCGGAGCCTTCGGAAAAATTGTGGATTCTCTAGTGCAGGACATAATCATGCCGATCATCGGCAGGATTTTTGGCGGCCTCGACTTTTCTAATTACTACGTCGCCCTGAACGGGCAGGCAGCGTCGATGACATTAGTCGAAGCGAAAAAAGCTGGCGCTGTATTGGCGTATGGCAATTTCATCACTATTTTGCTGAACTTCCTTATCTTAGCCTTCATCATTTTTCAGATGGTACGATTGGTCAACAAGGTCAGAACCGCAACGCCACCCGCTGCTGATCCTGAAAGCACCGTGTTGCTAAGAGAAATTCGCGACTCTCTCAAAAAATAAATTGCGCAAGACACAATCCCTTGCTCAACTGATCCTTCAATTATTTTGAAGCGCGCTGATTTAAAGCCCGTTGCATTGACGGGCTTTTTATTGGGAACAAAAGGAAAAGTACAGATACAAAAACAACAGTGAAAAGTTGCCGCGTGAACAAGTTTGCGCTAACCTATTCCTCAGAAAGTCTCATCAACACGCACTTTAATAATTCCTGATTGCTCCGTAAAGGGCTGTTACCTTGTCCAGGCGTACCTCCGGATATTAAGCACATGCTGAATGACCCAATATCTTGCGAAGGAAATCGAATTGTCTTCTACTGAACTACAACCGGCGCAACTGAAAATCTGGCTTGCCGCCGTTGCCCAAAAAGACGCCAGCGCCTTCCGTTCTCTCTACGACGCAACATCATCGAAACTGTTTGGCTTCGCGCTACGTATATTAGTTAAGCGTGAAGCGGCAGAAGAGGTTTTACAAGAAAGTTTCATCAACATTTGGAACAGTGCCGGTAGTTATCAACCCGGCCTTGCGGCTCCCATGACGTGGATGACGACAATCGTACGCAATAAAGCCTTCGATATTTTGCGCCGCACTGACCATGACGTTGAAATTGATGCGGATACTTTTGACAAAGAGGTCATTACCGCCATGGAAAGTGCAGATCCAACGCCGTTAGAAGCGCTGCAGCTGAGCGCCGATTCAAAAGCGCTCGCGGGCTGCCTGGCAAAACTCGAGGGCTTGCACCGACAAGCGATAGCATTATCTTTTTTTCATGATCTCTCGCACAGCGAGGTAGCAGATCAAATGAAGCTCCCCATCGGGACCATTAAAACTTGGATCCGGCGAGGATTAGAGCGATTACGGACCTGCCTAGGCAAGCTGGAGCAAAATTAATGAATATTCTTCAAAACCAAGCATTATTAGAGAAGTTAGCAGCAGAGTTTGTGCTTGGCACACTACGCGGCGGGGCACGCCGACGCTTTGAAAGCTATTTGCTCGACAGTGCAGCGCTGCGACTGACGGTGGCGGAATGGCAAGACCGTTTGTATCCAATGGCAGAAATGACTCCGGCGAGTAAGCCATCGGTAAGCGTATGGCTCACCATTGAAAAACGCCTTGGACTACAAATACTCGCAGCGCGCAAACGCAAAGCATCATTCTGGCTATCACTACGAGAAGATCTGAGTTTCTGGCGCGGGCTTGGCTTGGTGTCTACCACCGCAGCTTTGATTTTGGTATCGCTGCTAATGACTAAACAACTGGCACCCATTCCGGTTGCACCGGTCACGTCTTACGTCGCGATGTTGAGCGATGATAAAGCAACACCCATTGCCGTGGTGACTGCGGCACAGAATGGTCAGATGGTTGTGAAAGTGATCGCAGCGCAATCGGTGGCGGCTGATAAGAGTCTCGAATTGTGGGCGGTTCCAAAAGAGGGTCCACCACGTTCGCTGGGTCTGGTTGCAGCCAATGGCAGTGTGACATTGCCTCTACCTGCGAATGCTACGCCACAATCGATACCAATATTGGCTGTAACGTTGGAGCCAAAAGGAGGCTCACCGAATCCAAACGGACCAACAGGACCGGTCGTATTCAAGGGAGCGTGGGTTCAAATATAAGCGAGTTAGTTAGCGCCGTATCGTAAGATGCAGCGTTAATTCACCTACATAATTTGATGAGCGATCAGGCCCGAATGAGGCTGAGGGATAAAAATGAGGACCGAACGATTGTTCGGTCCTTTTGCTTTTTAGTGATTATTACCTATCGTCATAATTCGCATCGCAAAGCGATAGACGAAAAAAGCTGATCCGTACCACAGCCGCCGACTCCACGATCTGTGCCCGAATTCAGCTGATTGCACCTCTACACCATCCGCGATACCCGCTTCGATTTTCTGGCGCAACAAATCTGCAAATTTTGCATCTCGAATGACGACATTCGCCTCCTGATTCACCAATAGACTCAAACCGTCGTAATTACTCGATCCCACGGTGGCCCATTCGTCATCCACCACAGCGACTTTAGCGTGTAGCGCGGTCTTGCGATATTCGACGATTCTGACGCCCGCTTTGAGTAACTTGGGATAATACGAGTGCGTCACCGCATCCTGCAGACGATAATGTCCGACGCCGAGTAGCAAAGTCACCTTGACACCGCGCTGTGCAGCAGAAACTAAGGCCTGGCGTAATTTACGGCCCGGTGCAAAGTAAGGATTCGCTAACAAAGCGCTTTCGCGTGCATGCCCCAATGCCTGCATGTAAGCACGTTGAATCGTTCGTCGATTGCGTAAATTGTCGCGAATGACTAACCCTGCCGATGCGGCCCCATGCGACGCCATGTTTATCTTTACGCGTGCACGCTTAAACTCATCCCACCGTGCACGTAATTTTATCCCACCCATACGCATCCATTGTGCCTCCAATTCGGCATGTATTGTTGGCACAAGAGGCCCCACAATGCGGATAGAAAAATCCCAGCGCGGGGCAGGCAATGGCAAATGTCGCGCATCATCGGTGAACATATCGTCATTAATATTAATGCCGCCGACGAACGCGATCTGGTGATCGACCACGCACAATTTACGATGAGTGCGCACCACCCCGCGACGGAACCAAGGGTTAAAGATGCGATGTTTGATGGGCGTGCCAAGAAACTCTTCCGTTAATAAAGTGTTATGTGCACGCCCAGTGCCAAGCCAGTCGGTCACCACTCTGACCGCAACGCCTCTTTTTGCTGCTTCCATCAACGCCGCCTTAACCCGTTGGGCGGTGGCATCGGCCGCAAAAATATACGTTTCCAGATAGACCTCGTCGCGCGCGCCGTTAATGGCCGCGATTAAAGCCGGGAAAAATTCCGCGCCACTTTGCAACAGGTCAATATGATTGTCAGCGGTAAAATTTACCGCGCGCATAGGCTACACAAAAAACAGATCGTCATGAGATATGCCGGTTAAGGGTTATGCGCTACATTATTGACGACATTCACGACGATATTGCCGCTCATTAGCTTTGATGATTTGCTTGGGATTGGTTTGGTATTGCCTTGACATTAGTCCTGCAATACCGACGATAAAGAGTCTACTTCAACCGTAACGTCGCCACAATCGGAGCGTGATCCGATAACTTAGCCCACGCCGGTCCATGTAATACATGTGCTGATTCTACGGCAAAGCCGCGTAGATAGATGCGATCCAGGCGCAGCCAAGGAAGCGCGGCAGGAAATGTGCGGGCCGGTTTAATTTTGGCGGTGGACGCCGATTTGATGCCTGGCTCGCGTCCCATCAGTTTACGTAAATAATATCCCACCCCGTGCGCCGCAATCCGCTCGTCAAAAATCTCCGAGACACCGAGACGCACGCGCAACAATTCACTTAGTCGATTTCCCCAATCATTGAAGTCACCGGCAATAATCAATGGCGCATCTGGCGGTGACGAACTACGCACCGCCTCGATTAATGCCGCCGTTTGTCGGCGCCGACCGCCGCCAAACAAACCCAAATGAACGACGTAACAATGGACGTCTGCCTGAGGGGTTTTTATCACGCAATGCAAAATGCCACGCGCCTCGTATGCATGATCCGACACATCCTGATTGGTCTGCGAAGCAATCTCAAAGCGACTTAATAATGCATTTCCGTGATGACCATGGTCATACACTGCATTCATTCCATACGCAGCATGATGAGAATCACCAGCGAGAAAGTCTTGCTGGGATTGTTCCGGCCAATGAGCGGAGTGACGCGCAGCCATTAAATCATGCCGCCCTTGCACTTCTTGCAAGAAGAAGACGTCGGCTTCCATCAATGCCAGCGCTTGCTTTAGAGCATGGACACGTGGACGACTTCCGATAGAGGAGACGCCTTTGTGGATGTTATAGGTCGCAATTCGTATTTTCATCGCTTTTGATCCACGTGAAATAAAAGCGTCATAGCGCGGAAACAACTACCTTTTAACATCCCGTAGTCGGTGAGGAAGTTGCAATATCGCCTCTGCGTTTGATGGAGAAAAACACAAGTCCGCAGCCTCTCTGTGCGGCATCCAGCGATACTCGACATGTTCGCGCGGTGCTAAAACAATGTGAATTTCTGCAGGCACTTCGAGACTAAAAACGTGCTCAGTGTTAGTGGTCACACCCGGCGCATAACGATGACGCCACATAGGATAAATGTCATAGACGTTGGAAAGTTGCCAGTCACGTAAATGCGACATTGGTACCTGACCATCGGACACAATAATGCCCGTTTCTTCGGCTACCTCACGAATGGCAGTCTGAACCAAAGACTCGTCAGGCGTATCTTTAGATCCGGTCACAGATTGCCAAAAATCGACGTTATCGGTGCGCGAAATCATTAAAACCTGCAAATCAATCGTATGGATGACAACAAGAACAGATTCGGGAATTTTATCCATGCACACACTATAAAAATAGCAAACAATTATTGAGGAACAATATAAGAAGCCAGACCGGATGGCACACGTTTTTTTATCATCCATTAATCTACCAAGTCGGCCGACTAATACGGACGACCATGGAACATAAAAAACAGATGGTGTTGCTAAGAATAAAGCCCGTTTCAATCACAAATTCGGACCTAAACCTTACTATAGACTGATTTGATCGAGACATAAAAAAAGCGCGGAAAACCGCGCTTTTGAATACTATCTATTGTACAAGCGACTCACTCTTAATAAACAAAGTTGATCGCACGGCAGTCAACCTTAAGAAACCACTTTGGCTTCTGGCGCACGCAGACGAATGTGTAGTTCTTTCAACTGTTTTTCTTCAACTACCGATGGCGCCTGAGTTAACAGACATTGTGCCCGCTGGGTTTTTGGAAAAGCGATCACATCGCGAATAGATTCGGCACCGGTCATCATGGTGACGATACGATCCAGGCCGAAGGCCAGACCACCATGCGGAGGCGCGCCGTATTGCAACGCGTCTAACAAGAAACCGAACTTCAGTTGCGCTTCTTCCGCATCAATCTTCAACGCGCGGAAGACTTTACTTTGCACTTCAGCACGATGGATACGGATTGATCCGCCGCCTAGTTCCCAACCGTTCAATACCATGTCATAGGCTTTAGCAATACACTTGCCTGGATCGGTTTCAAGATAGTCTTCATGACCATCTTTTGGGGCCGTGAACGGATGATGGCAAGCACTCCAACGCTCGCCAGCTTCGTCGTATTCAAACATTGGGAAGTCAACCACCCATAGCGGACGCCATGTATCGTCAAACAGGCCGACCTTTTTACCGAACTCGCTATGACCGATCTTGACGCGCAATGCACCGATAGCGTCGTTGACCACTTTCGCCTTGTCAGCACCAAAGAAAATCAGATCGCCATCTTGCGCGCCGGTTTGCGCAAGAATTTGTGCCAATGCGACGTCGTGCAAGTTTTTGACGATAGGCGATTGCAAGCCATCGCGGCCCTTAGCGGTTTCGTTAACTTTGATATACGCCAAACCACGTGCGCCATAAATAGCAACGAATTGCGTGTAAGCATCAATTTCGGAGCGCGGCATGGCAGCGCCACCGGGAACGCGCAAACCAACCACGCGACCGTTTTCCATATTGGCAGCGCCCGAGAATACTTTGAAATCAACATCCTTCATGACCGCGGTCAGGTCCGTGAATTCGAGCTTCACGCGCATATCCGGCTTGTCGGAACCGTACATTGCCATTGCAGTGGCAAAGTCCATCACAGGGAACGGATTTGGCAAATCGATATCTAGTGCGTTCTTGAATACCAGGCGGATCATGCCTTCGAACATATCGCGGATTTCTTGCTCGGACATGAACGATGTTTCGCAATCGATCTGCGTAAATTCAGGCTGGCGATCAGCGCGTAAATCTTCGTCGCGGAAGCATTTTACAATTTGATAATAGCGGTCAAAGTTTGCCACCATCAACAATTGCTTAAACAATTGCGGCGATTGCGGAAGCGCGAAGAAATGGCCTGCGTTCACGCGCGACGGGACCAGGTAATCACGCGCGCCTTCTGGCGTTGACTTGGTCAACATCGGCGTTTCGATATCAATGAAGCCGTTTGCATCCAAAAATTTACGCACTTCCATCGTTACTTTGTAACGCAGGCGCAGATTGTTTTGCATTTGGGGACGACGCAAATCCAGCACCCGATGCGTCAGACGTGTGGTTTCCGACAGATTGTCGTCATCCAACTGGAACGGCGGCGTCACGGACGCATTCAGCACTTCCAGCGTATGGGCCAATACTTCGATTTGGCCCGACTTCAGGTTTTTGTTGACGGTGCCGTCTGGACGGTTACGCACCACACCAGTGATACGCAGGCAAAACTCATTGCGCACGACTTCGGCATTTTTGAAAACATCTACGCGATCAGGATCACACACAATTTGCACAAGACCTTCGCGGTCGCGCAAGTCGATAAAAATCACGCCGCCATGGTCGCGACGACGATGTACCCAGCCGCACAGGCTGACGGTCTGATCGAGAAGTGCCTCGGTGGTGAGGCCGCAATAGTGGGTTCGCATGGACATATTCAATTCTTCCGAAGTTCAGGTGTTAAGTTCAATGTTACTGAGAGTAACTATCAGTGGGTCTTGGGGTCTTGTTTGCGTCTGCGGTGCGTCTATTTTTACTTGCAACAGTCAATAAACCGTCATAGCGCATCGAATCGTCTAAACAGGATCATTAATGCGTTTTTTTTCTACATGATCAGGCGGTGATACGACGCCCATCGAAATGATGTATTTCAGTGCTTCGTCAACGCTCATACTCAGCTCTACTGTATCGGCACGCGGCACCATCAGAAAAAATCCTGAAGTTGGATTCGGGGTCGTCGGTATATACACACTGACGTAATCACCTTCCAGATGATTTTTTACATCACCGCCAGGAACGCCGGTCAGGAATGCGATGGTCCATGATCCCCGACGCGGATATTCCACCAACAATGCCTTGCGGAAAGCATTTCCTGAGGATGAAAATAACGTATCTGATACTTGCTTGACGCTGGAATAAATCGAGTTGACGACCGGAATGCGCGTTAATACTGCTTCCCACAACGCCACGACCTGACGCCCAATAAAGTTGTGCGTTGCCAATCCCGTGAAGAATATGATCAACAACGTCAAAATAGTGCCGAGACCGGGAATATTAAAGCCTATCAGCGCTTTTGGACGCCACTCTACCGGTAGGAACAATAATGACTGATCCATTGTTCCAATGATCAGATTCAGTACCCATAGCGTAATCGCCAGAGGAACCAAAACCAGTAAACCGGTAATGAAATATTTGCGCATGGTTTTCTTCAACGGGGCGAACCGCGATTGGCAGTTCGGCCCAAGACAGTTTAGTTAAAATTCGTGCCGCAGCGCTGTCAGGTCGCCGTGGAAGAGGATGTTTTGCTGGCTGTGGTATTGCCAGCGCTCGTACTTGTAGTACTTCCACTACTTGCACTTGCCGCAGTGCTAGCCGGTGCACTATTCGATGACGCTGGAGCGCTGGTCGATGCCGCCGCCGCTGGCGTCGCCGCAACCGCGCTATCGGTAGCAGTTGAAGTGCCGCCTTCCTCGCTCGCGCCGGTCGCTGATTTGCCAGTCGCCGCACCGCCGCGGAAATCGGTGACGTACCAACCCGTCCCTTTTAGCTGAAAACCGGCAGCAGTCACTTGTTTCTTAAAGGACTCTTGATGGCATGTTGGGCACACAGTTAGCTGCGCGTCCGACATTTTTTGCAATACATCTTTAGCAAAACCACAAGCTTCGCAGCGATAGGCGTAAATTGGCATGGTAAAACTCCGCGAAAAGCGTGTAAAACCCTGAATTATAAAGGTTTTTGCGGAATCCACACCGTTACGCTACTACAGGAGTTATATCTGCTCAGCATGAAAGGTCTCTCTTGTGCGCGTAGAACAGATAAACGGCTCAACGGGCGCGAATTTCAGTCCACAAGCGGTTCAATGCGCGGCGCTGTTTGCCATCAAGATCCTTCAACATTTCCAATTTAGCAACTGTGGCCTTTGTCGGGAAAATCGCTGTATTTTTTGCAATTTCGGGATTGATGTATTGTGCGGCCTCAGCATTCGGATTGCCGGTTCCGATCAAATTGGTCAATTCGGCTGCATTTTTTCCATCTAGCATAAAGTTAATAAACTTCAGCGCCAGATCTGGACGCGGCGCATCCTTGTGGATCACCATGCTGTCGAGCGCCAATACTGCACCTTCTTTTGGCAATGCCGCCCGAATACGGAATTTTCGACCGGCCTTCTGAGCGTCTACATCAGCTTGAAAAATATCACTCGAATAACCATGCACTACCCACACGTTCCCAACGGTGAGTTCCTTGATATAACTACTTCCATTGAACGCCGCCCAATACGGTTTTGCGCGCAGAATCACATTCTTCGCCTCCTCCCAATGCTTTTCGTCTGTATCGTTAGCAGAATAGCCACGATATTTCATGGCGGCTGCGATCAACTCATTGGCAGAATCCAGGACGGTCACTTTGCCTTTGATCTTGGCCAGAATGGCGGGATCAAAAATAGTCGCCCAACTATCGACCGGAATACCCAGTTCTTTTATTTTTTGCTCGTTGTAGCCCAACAACGTGATCGTATAAGCATAAGGCACTGAATAAACATTGCCCTTATCGAAATCCTTATTCATGTATGCCGAATTTATATTCTTCAAATTCGGCAGTTGCGATTTATCTAAAGGCTTCAACGCCTTTTGCTTGATCAAAGCATCCAGCGCATTTCCGGTGGGCACAATAATGTCATAACCCTTGGCTCCTGCCGCAAGCTTAGCCAGCATTTCTTCATTGTCACCATAGTAAGTCTGCACCACTTTGCATTTACAAGAGGCTTCAAAGCGCTGCACGGTTTCAGGCGCGATATAGTTATTCCAGTTATACAAATGCAATTCGTCGGCCGCTTGCGCTGAAACAGCCGTAGTGACACCGGCAATACTGACAACGAGCAGCGCTAACATGGAAAACAATTTTTTCATGGCAATCCTTGAGGAATGATGATGTGGATGAAATTAAGAAGGCAATAAAGCACGCAATTGAGCACGCAAATGGGTACGCAATTAAGACGACGAGCGCAGTGCGCTAGGAGCTAACTTCGCAGCCACAATAATAAGAAATAGCGTCAGCACCATTAACAGGGTTGAGACCGCATTCACTTCGGGCGTAACCGCAATCTTGATCATGGAATAAATTTGTAACGGCAACGTTGAGGCATTCGCACCCGCGGTAAAAAAAGTGATGACAAAATCATCGATTGACAACGTAAACGCCATCAACGCGCCAGCTAGAACGCCGGGCATAATTAACGGAAGCGTCACCAGACGGAAAGCCTGAAGCGGTGTCGCACCACAATCCCGTGCCGCTTCAGTCAGGCTTTCATCCATACCAGACAAGCGCGAGCGCACCACGATAGCGACAAAACCAATACAGAAGGCAATATGCGCTAACGTGATCGATACCAACCCTAACGTGATATTGAGCATTACAAAGAAAATCAGCAGCGACACGCCAATAAGGATTTCGGGAATCGCAATCGGCGTCAGCACCAATAAAGGCAGTAACTTCAACTTATACCGGTGCATCGCAAAACCAGCCATCGTTCCAAGCACTGTCGCGACTGCGCTTGAAACCAGGGCAATCATCAGCGAGTTTCCGGCAGCGCTTAACATCTCGTGGTCATTAAACAGCTTGCGATACCAATCAAAAGTGAATCCGACCCATTCTGCGTTGAGTTGGGAGTCATTAAATGAATACACCATCACAATAATCAACGGCACGTACAAAAAACCAAATACCAACACCGCTACTGCCCATAACGCGATGGTGCGTTTATTGATGCCATCAAGTCGATGAACATTCACCATATTTTTCTATCCTTGTCGTCTTGGTCTTGATGCGAGCATAGCCACGCCCGCCACCGCTAGTGCGGCGACCGTCAACACAATCGACAACACGCTCCCAAATGGCCAATCGCGGGTTTCCAAAAATTGTTGCTTGATGACATTACCAATCATCATGCCGCCTGTTCCGCCAAGTATGTCCGACACCGCAAAAATCCCCAACGCCGGAATGAAAACCAGCGCCGCGCCAGCATAAACACCGGGTAGCGATAACGGAAAAGTAATCCGCCAAAAACGCTGCCACGCCGACGCACCCAAATCCTGCGCGGCGTCCAGCAATGCCGGATCATGTTTTTCCAAATTAGCATAGAGCGGCAAGACCATGAAAGGTAAGTGAACATAGACCAGACCAACGATCACCGAAAACGCGGTAAATAACAGCGTCACCGGCTGCACGCCAACCAATCCCAATACGTAATTGAGCGCACGGGTCAAACCCGATTGCGGCCCCAAAATAATCATCCAGGCGTATACCCGGATCAAAAAATTACTCCAGAATGGCAGGATCACCAACAGAATCAATAAATCGCGATATTTTTTGGCGCTTCGGGCGATGAGTATCGCCACCGGATACGCCATGATCAGACAGCAAAAAGTGGTGATCAATGCGTACATCAAGGATTTCAAAAAAATCGCTGTATAGATAAAGTCGGACGCAAACCGCGTATAGCTTTCGATCGTCAGATTAAGCTTACCCGCCGCGTCGAAGATGGGTTCTAGTCCACCGTAATCGCCAGCGTAGCGAAACGATGCAAACACCATGATCAGGCTAGGAATCGCAAAAAATATCAGCAGATAGACCAACGGCGGCCCGCTAATCAACCAGCGTGCTAATCGTCCGCGCGGGCTTGGGCTTGGGCTTGGGCTTGGGCTTGGGCTTGGGCTTGGGCGTGGTGACGGTAACAAGGGTACGGCCTCACTCATACAGAATCATACAAAAAATGTCCTGCCTCGAAACTCCACGCCACATCAACAGCATCGCCGACTTCAAAGAACTTGGCGCGCCCGGCAGCCGAATTGGCTAGCAGTGCTTCTATCGCCGCCCCACCTTCGGTTTGCACAATGTAGACCGTCACGTCACCGAGATATAGAAGTTCTTTCACGTAGCCCTTAAAATGATTTTCCGCACTGTGGCCGCTAACTGCGGCACTGATTAGAATCTTTTCAGGGCGCAACGCCAGCGTTCCTTTTCGACCAATCACCGCATCAGGTGGTAACGCTGCCGTGACTTGACCCAGTCCCGCGACATCAAGATGCATCGTGGCTTCGTCGATGCTCTCGATAACACCATCTAATAAATTACATGTGCCAATAAAATCGGCAACAAAACGGGTTTTGGGATAACTATAGATGCGTGATGGCTCGTCCAACTGCTCAACTTGACCGTGATTCAAGACCGCGATGCGATGCGACAAGGCCAATGCTTCGGTTTGGTCGTGGGTTACATAGACAAAGGTAATACCCACTTCTTTTTGCAAATTGATGAGTTCAATCTGCATCTGCTCGCGCAACTTCGCGTCCATCGCTGACAACGGTTCGTCCAGCAACAGCAATTTCGGTCGGGATACAAGCGCACGCGCGACCGCGACACGCTGCCGCTGACCACCAGACAATTCGTGCGGGTAGCGCGCACCAAAACCGACCAGCCGCACATCTTCCAGCGCTTCAACTACTTTTTGTTTGATTTCTGCTGGCGGAAGTTTTGCCATTTTTAACGGGAAGGCGATATTAGCGCTCACCGTCATGTGTGGGAACAACGCGTAATTCTGAAACACGGTGCAGACAGGACGTTGCTCGGGCGGAATGCCTACGAGATCAACGCCATCCAGCATTATTTGGCCCGCATTGGGTAAATCGAACCCGGCGATCATGCGAAGTAAAGTGGTTTTGCCGCAACCTGACGGGCCCAGCAACGTAAAGAATTCACCGGCCTCAATCGACAAACTGATGTTATTAACCGCGGTGAAGTCACCGAAGAAGCGACTAACGTTACGAATTTCGAGCAAAGCCATGGATGTTGCCCCGGAAAGCAAAAGCGCAGATTGTAGCAAAAAAGCACTTATTTACGCGAACTTACCATGCCCCGGCAAAGAAATAAGTTTTGCCTCACAGCGTTTTGGTCTGAAGTTCATGCGACCATTAACATTCGCAAGCACGCTCTGTTTTATGACTGTCGCAATGGTTTCCAAAAGCATCCGCACGAAGATAGTGCGACTGCGCCATTAAAGATACATCGGAGAACTAGTCATCCTCGACGCAATCCACCGTTTTGGCTTTCTAAAGACGCCTCCGCCATACTTGCCAGCGCTCTTTATCAACAAATGCCGGAATAGAATCGGTGACAGGATGATCCTCAATCAACTCAAAATACGGTAGCAATAACTGTTCCAAGTCTGGCCGATCAATACCGAAAGGCGGCCCTTTTGGACTATCCCCAAAAAAGAAAAATCCAGCTAGCGTCGCACCCGGCAATAGCAATGCCGCCCAGCGCTCAACGATGGCCGGGCGCATCGCTGGCGGTAACGCGCAGAAAAAAGCCCGTTCGTAGATCAATCCTAAAGGCTTCACTGGATTGAACGTAAAGAAATCGGCTTGGACAACGCGAGAACCCAAACTACCAAGTGTCGCCTGAGCCGCGCTAACCGCCGCTTCAGAAAAATCAATGGCAGTCACATCCCAACCTGCGCTAGCGAAACAGGCAACTTCGTATCCAACGCCACACCCTGGAATCAGCGTCACCGTCGGTACAGATCGATTGATGTAATCCTCCAACGCCGAAGGCACACCGCCTTTATCCCAAGGCGTGAAGGCCGACTGAAAACGTTCACTCCAAAAATCGGGCTTAGCCGAATCACGCGTCGTGAATGATGGAATGCCTGTCGGTGTCTGATTGGATATCGGTGTTGTCATGGCGAAATAATTTCTCAATCAAAAGAGGAACACACAATTAAATGCTGGATAAACGAATCTTTAAATCACATTCTGAAGGTCAATATGTATACCCGCGTTCAATGACTACTTGCGCAGACAAATGCAGCGCTGATAATCACATAATCAAGCGCGACGTTGAAGCGTCAGGTGTAAAGGTGAGACAACCAAACCAGAATTTTCTCCGTCTGAATCTTTTATTAGGCGCCGAAATATAAATATCCCCAACGCTGAAAGATCAGGGTCAGCAATATTCCCCCCATCAATCCACCGCCAAAATACACCAGGATACCGAGTAAATGATTGGTTCTTCTTTGTTCCGCAAGCGCTAATAACAGCAGCTTTTCATCCTGACCTTTAGGTCCATCTACGACTTGAGACAGAACCTGATGTATCAGGCGCGGCAACTGCGGCAATAATTTGCTGTATCGCGGTGCTTCAATTTTCAAATGTTGCACCAAGCCGCGCCAACCTATTTGCTCGCTCATCCAACGCTCAAGATAAGGCTTTGCAGTTTTCCACAAATCCAGTTCGGGGTCTAATTGACGCCCAAGGCCTTCGACGTTCAGAAGCGTCTTCTGCAATAAGACGAGCTGTGGTTGCACTTCTACATTAAAGCGGCGCGAAGTCTGAAACAGTCTTAACAGTACCTGACCGAAAGAAATGTCTTTCAACGGGCGATCAAAAATCGGTTCGCAACAAGCGCGCACTGCCGATTCCAACTCATCCACCCGCGTCTCTTTCGGTGCCCAGCCAGACTCGATATGCGCTTCGGCGACGCGTTTATAATCGCGCTGAAAAAATGCTAGAAAATTTTGCGAGAGATAATCTTTATCAAAATCGTTAAGTGTTCCGACAATGCCGAAATCGAGCGCGATATAACGACCAAATGTAGCGGGCGCAACCGACACTAAAATATTGCCCGGGTGCATATCAGCGTGGAAAAAGCCGTCTCTGAACACTTGCGTGAAGAAAATTTCCACACCATCACTAGATAACTTTTGCATGTCGACACCGGCCGCCCGCAAACGATCCAGCTGCGAAATCGGAATGCCGTGCATGCGCTCCATTACGATGACAGATGATGAGCAATAATCCCAAAACATCTCGGGGACCATTAACAGATCAGAGTCGGCAAAATTCCGGCGTAACTGACTGCCGTTAGCGGCCTCACGCATCAGGTCAAGTTCGTCGTGTAAATACTTATCAAACTCGCCGACCACTTCACGTGCCTTCAGCCGTTTGCCGTCAGCCCATAATTTTTCGACCAGTTCAGCGGCTAAATGCATCAACGCCACATCTTCATCGATAGATTTTTTCATGCCAGGACGCAGCACTTTCACCGCGACCTCGCGTCCATTTTTGAGCATCGCAAAATGAACTTGCGCAATGGAAGCGGAGGCGACAGGTTGGCGATCAAAACTGGCGAAAAGTTGATCTGGATGGGCCTTAAGCGATTTCTGAATTTGTGCGATTGCAAGGTCAGAACTAAACGGCGGTACCCGATCTTGTAAGCCCGCCAGTTCATCGACGATGTCACCCGGCAGCAAGTCGCGGCGAGTCGACAATACCTGACCGAATTTAACGAATATAGGGCCCAACTCTTCGAGCGACTTGCGTAAGCGCTCGCCACGGGGAGCAGACAAATCGCGCCAAAATAACAGCGTATTGATTAACTTAGAAATACGCGGCTTATCAAATCCTGACATCACAATATCGTCTAAACCATAACGAATGGCGACGCGTGCAATTTTTATAACCCGTAAAAATTTTAGAATCATTGGTGCCCGGCCTTCAACATAGTATTTTGCATTTGACCTCTTTCAAAAACTGACGCACGGTACGACGGCTGCACTGTCCAATGTGCTAAGCGGCGCTAGCCATTCTGATACTGGCAATCTTTCTGTTTTTAGAGACCATTCTATTCGCTGCGCTATTACTCCCAATCATCTACACACCTAGATGCTACGGTTTCTAGGCAGAACCGGCATTTATGCGTTCAATACGCTCAATTCGTTTGATCAACCGCTCGACGTCATCGCGTAATATCGTGACCTCTTGCGTAAAATCAGAAACCGCATGCGGGCGTACTAGCAACGGTTTTTCCTCAAGGAAATATTCGGCCACGTTTTCTGCCAACTTTTTGTGCGTCGTCTGCACTGTCTGTAACGTTGACTTTGCCATCGAGACCAGGCGCGTGGCGGCAATATCACCGAACAACTTACTCAGGTCTTGTTCAGCATCCCACCGCAAACCTAAGCCAACTTGAGAAATCGCATTAGCGAAGTCTGCATCGCCTTCAATAGTGACATAAGAAAATGCTCGTTCGGGATTTTGCGCCATTAATGGCAAATCCGACAATTTCATCCGTATGGTGACATTTGGGGCCAAAATGGATGCTGATGCTGATGCTGATGCTGATGCTGATGCTGATGCCGATTCCACTTTCGTAACTGGTGCCTGCAAGAAGCCGTCTGGCGTAATTTGCCACTTCAGCACTATTGCACCACTATCGATGTAAGCGATCTTGTCAGCATGCGCGGCAAGTTTACGTTGAGCCCAAGGTTCTTGGGTAAGCAAATGGTTAACAGCTGCGGTAAGAGGCGTAAAGTTCAAGGGAAAAGTCCTGGTCACAAAACAAAACCGCCCGTGACAATTCACGGGCGGTCTAAGTTTATCAGAAGCTGTTTAAAACTGACGGCGCATCTCGCATCAGAGTGCTACTTATAGGAAAACGCTTAACCAAAAACGTCTCCGTCCATTCAGGCGGGTCTTCCGTCAATACGTCATCGGTACATCGCTGCGCGGCGTATTGGGCGTACAACAGTGCAAAAAACCATAATGTCCCTGAATCCGTATTGCACCGTTCTAAACAACGCACTTAATTGACTTGCTGAATCCCCGCCAAAATCCAACCGCCCGGCCCCGACACTGGCTTCGATAGATTCCAGACTTCTGTGAACGGCTCGGCTGACGCTTCCGGTGCTTCTTTAATCAAGCCACTGAATTTAACGCTGGCAAGATAATGATCATTCACCGTTTCGATGCCCATTAGCTCGCCATCGAGTTGCACCACGTCCGTGTTATTGGCTGACGCGCCGCGTTCTTGCAGTTGCATTTTTAACTCGCCGAACATTTCTGGCGAAGTAAACTCTCGTATATCACTGGTGTCAGCTTTATCCCACGCGGCTTGCAGACGGATGAAATAGGTTTTTGCACTCCGCACGAAGCCAGGAACGTCGAAATCTGCTGGAACGCCCCAAGGGGCGCTAGCATGTCCGGCGACCGGCGTGTCAGTTTGAAACGCCGCTGGTCGCGCCGGTTCGAGGCGTGAGCCTATTTCCGGCGTGAAACCTGTATTGTTATTATCGTTAGCGGCACGCGTACTTCCAGGGCTATCGGAATAGGCATTTGGATAGGCTGGCGCGGGATCGCTATTTCGGCGCATTACCATGCGGACCACAAAAATCACAACAAACGCTAATAAAATGATCATCAGGAATGATCCGCCAACACCGCCCATACCAAAATGGGACATCAAAGCGCCCAAACCCAAGCCTAACAATGCGCCGCCGATGATGCCTCTCAATGGACTGGCAGGTTTAGGGGCTACGCCGGGCGCTGCCGCTGGTGCAGCAGGGCGAGCGAAATTTTGTTGCGATGGACTACTCGGCACTGAGCGTGAAATCCCGGAAGACTGTTTGCCGAACGAACCGCCACCGCCCAATCGTCGAGCTTCTGCACTTGATATCGTCAGCGACAACGCACTGACAATCAACATTAATATCACTAATAATTTTTTCATGCTGCCTCCTGGCAGAGTACTTACAGTTTGATCCCGGTGTGCAACGCAGCCACACCAGCGGTTAAATTAAAATACTGGACACGCGCAAGTCCCGCATCCTGCATCATTTTTTTCAGCGTTTCCTGATCTGGATGCATACGGATTGACTCGGCCAGATAGCGGTAACTTTCAGCGTCGTTGGCAATTTTTTTGCCCAACCAGGGTAATACTGAAAACGAATACACGTCATAAGGCTTTTTCAATTGCTCACAGACTTTCGAAAATTCCAGCACCAACAGTTTGCCGCCCGGCTTAAGAACACGGCGCATTTCTGACAACGCCACATCCTTATGGGTCATATTGCGCAAACCAAAGGCAACTGACACGCGATCAAAGTAATTGTCCGGAAATGGCAATTTCTCGGCATCACAAAGCAAAGTGGGGGTTGATAACCCAGTATTCAAGACGCGATCGCGTCCAACTCGCAGCATTGACTCATTGATGTCGGTTAACCAAACTTCACCGCTCGGCCCAGCGCGTTTAGCGAAGGCTTTAGCCAGATCGCCGGTTCCACCAGCAATATCCAACACTTTAAATCCGGGACGTATGGCAGCCTGCGCGATTGTGAACGCTTTCCATAGCCGATGCATGCCAGCCGACATCAAATCGTTCATGACGTCGTATTTAGCCGCGACCGAATGAAAAACTTCGGCGACTTTATGCACCTTGTCTTCTTCAGCGACAGTTTTGTAACCGAAATGGGTAGTATTGGTCATATCGATAACCTTATTAAGACAGGGTTGCATTATACAAGCCCGCTGTAGATGTTGTTGTCAAAGAGAGAATCGAAGACAATTACTTGTAGTGGCAGTTTCCTACCCGAAGCGAGGTCGTGCAGCTTAATCAATAGGCTTAAACACCCTCTGGTCCAGACATGCGTTCCATCCGCTTTAGGGAACATCGCGCCATTAGCTGGTAACTTTAGTTAATGCGCAATCAGCCATCAACGTAGCAAAATAAGGCATCGCTGGCGTTACCATATCAGCGTCCTTAGCCAAATCATCCCACAAACGCAAGCTAACGGCATCTGCGGCGTAAGGGCGCGCGATAAACTCTGCCGCGGCGTGGGTGGAAAATACGCCGCCTTGCAGGGCAAGACTCCGCTTGGAATCGTCCGATAGCTGGTCGTAATAGGTTGAATCGATCGCACACAAATAGCGTTTGGCATCCACGTGCATGCGAATCGGCTCTAACACCGCAGGGCTAAACAAACCCCGCAAATAAGGAATGGCAAAATATTGATGGGTATCGTCGATTCCACGTTCCGATGGTGTCTCGCCCTGAGGGTTGAGCAAGTGTCCCAGATCGTGCAGTAAAGCGGCGCAGATCAGTTCTGACGTTGCACCGGCCTGTGCCGCAAGTGTTGCCGTTTGCAAAGCATGTTCACGCTGCGATACCGGTTCGCCCGAATACATAGCGTGGCCTCCGTCTTCAAACAGCCCGCAAATTTCTGGTATCGACAGCATTGAATTTAGCCTCAGTGAGTACACAGCTACACGAAAATATCTTCAAATAATATTCGTCCTGAATGGCCAATTTGTACGAACATGCCCTCCTTGGCAACACTATTTTAAGCCTCGTCGCGATACATTGCTGCCGCTAAGCCTAACGGTAGCAGGACCAATAACTGTATTGGCATGCAATCGTTAAGACTTAACCGCAACCATGGCCGCCTGCCTTTTTGGCAGTCATCGATAAATCCCGCCCCGCATCACGTCCGTGCCCGGCATCGTCCAAACGACGCAAATATTCTTCCCAGAGCGCATCTTGTTCCTGACCTAATTTATATAAATAGGCCCACGTAAAAATACCGCTTTCATGACCATCCGAAAAGGTCGGTTTAACGGCGTAGTTACCAACCGGATCAAGCGCTGCCAAGGTAATACCGCGCTTGCCTGTTTGCAATGTTTCCTGACCTTCGCCGTGACCTTGTACATCGGCCGAAGGCGAATAGACGCGCATCATTTCAAACGGCAACGAGAACGTCTTACCGTCATCAAAAACGACTTCCAATACGCCTGATTTTTGATGGGCGGTAAATGATACGGGAATCGGAGTAGGAGCAGATTGTTTGGAGCCGAGCATGGTGTATCCGTATATAAATTAAAGTGCGACGTATTAATGTGAAAATTAATGCAAACCAAAAGGTGCGTATTAAAGTTGCAAAAGCGCTGCTCGCAATGACGGCAATAACGCCTGACGGGCGGCCAGCACAGCCGAGGGTGTCGTTTGTTGAATCGTTCCCCATACTGGTTGCGGGAAATGCACGTCATCCAAATAGCGCGGAATCACATGCCAATGCACATGCGGCGTCATGTTGCCGAAGCAAGCAAGATTGATTTTTTCCGGCTGCATGACCGCCCTTATCGCCTGCTCAACTCGCCATATAGCGCGCATCAAACCATCACGATCGTCAGCGGACAAATCGGTCATTTCCTTCACATGCGCATGCCAGATAACCCGACAAAATCCTGGATATTGGGCATCATCGACCAATACCACGCGATATTTGTCGTTACGAGAGAGCACTTCTCCGCCCTCGCTTGCGCACAATTCACAACCCGCAGAACTGGCCGTCATGGTTATACCAACACGCGTTCTATGCCGCCGCTATTGGCGCGGTTGACGTAATCCGGCAACCAGTTTTCGCCCAATAAATGCTTCGCCATTTCGACCACGATGTAATCTGCAGTCGTGCCGGAGTCATCGTTGTAACGCGTTAGCCCTTGCAAACAAGATGGGCACGATGTCAGAATTTTGACTTCGCCGGTGAAACCATCCGCGCGCACTTTATCCGCACCGCTGATCATCTCTTCTTCCTTGCGGAAGCGCACTTGCGTTGATACGTCCGGACGGCTCACGCCAAAAGTACCGGATTCACCACAGCAGCGATCATTTTTCTCGATCTTCTGATTGTCTATAGTCGTGATTAACGCATTCACGGTTTTCAGTGGGTCTTGCAACTTCATCGGCGAATGGCAAGGGTCGTGATACATATAACGCGTGCCGTTAACACCTTCCAGTTTAAGATTTTTTTCCAGCAAATATTCATGGATATCGATGATGCGACAGCCGGGGAATATTTTCTCAAACTCATAACCCTGAAGTTGATCATAGCAAGTACCGCAAGACACGATGACAGTTTTGATGTCGAGGTAATTTAAGGTGTTCGCCATCCGATGAAACAACACCCGATTATCGGTGATGATCTTCTCGGCTTTGTCGAAATCGCCAGAACCACGTTGCGGGTAACCACAGCACAAATAGCCAGGTGGCAACACCGTTTGTACGCCAACGTGCCACAACATTGCTTGCGTCGCCAGACCAACTTGCGAGAACAGGCGTTCCGAACCGCAACCGGGGAAGTAAAACACTGCTTCGGTTTCGGCCGTCGTTGTCTGCGGGTCCCGAATGATCGGAATCACTTTATCGTCTTCAATATCCAGTAACGCGCGCGCGGTCTTCTTCGGCAAATTACCTGGCATTTTCTTGTTAATAAAGTGAATGACCTGTTCTTTAATTGGTGCTTTGCCAATCGTTGACGGTGGCGCTTTAGTCTGCTTTTTGGCAAACTTTTTCAGCACTTCGTTACCTAGTCGTTGTGCCTTAAAGCCCCAATCGGTCATCACTTTGCGGGTCATGTTGATCGTCGCAGGATCTTTGGCATTCAGGAAAAACATCGCCGCTGTCGTGCCCGGATTAAACGATTTTTTGTCCATCTTACGCAGCAGATTACGCATGTTCATCGACACTTCACCAAAGTCGATATCGACCGGACAAGGCGTCAAACACTTGTGACAGACGGTGCAATGATCCGCGACGTCTTCAAACTCTTCCCAATGCTTGATCGAAATGCCGCGCCGTGTCTGCTCTTCATATAAGAAGGCTTCGACCAGCAACGAAGTCGCCAGAATCTTATTGCGAGGCGAGTACAGCAAGTTGGCGCGAGGCACGTGCGTTGCACAAACCGGCTTGCACTTACCGCAGCGCAAGCAATCCTTGATACTGGTAGCAATCGCGCCGATGTCGCTTTGCTGCATGATCAGCGATTCGTGTCCCATCAAGCCGAACGACGGCGTGTAAGCATTGCTTAAATCAGCTTCAAGGCCCGGCAAATTCAGTAATTTACCTTTGTTAAAACGTCCTTCTGGATCGACGCGTAATTTGTAATCGCGGAAATCCTTGATTTCATCTTCGGTCAAAAACTCCAGCTTGGTAATGCCGATGCCATGCTCACCCGAAATCACGCCATCCAGCGAACGCGCCAACTTCATAATGCGCGCAACTGCAGCGTGTGCGTCCTGCAACATGTCGTAGTGATCGGAGTTCACCGGCAAGTTGGTATGGACATTGCCATCACCGGCGTGCATGTGAAGCGCGACAAATACACGGCCACGCAATACTGTTTTATGAATAGCCGTGCATTCGTCCAATATCAACTTGAACGCGCCACCATTGAAAATCTGGCGCAATTGCGCACGGACTTCCTGCTTCCAGGAGATGCTGACGGTGCGGTCCTGAACCACGTCAAATAAACGTGCATCGGGTTGCTGAATCAAGCGCTGCTCAAACACCGCACTTAATTTATCCAGACCCAATGCTGCTAATTCCGCCTTTACGTCGGCCAGCGGTGCATCCAGTTGCTGCAAAAGATACGTCCAGCGCAGCTTCGCCTTTGCCAGCAAATCCTGCGCTTGAGGAACCCGTTGTTCCATCAACTCTGCGCCAGCGATATCATCGCCATCGGACTCTTCGCTTTTACCCAAAGGCAAATTACCTTTGGCAAAAAAGACTTGCAATTGATCTAACAACTGCAACTTGTTTTTGATCGATAACTCAATATTGATGCGTTCGATACCGTCGGTGTATTCGCCCATCCGATTGAGCGGAATGACCACGTCTTCATTAATTTTAAAGGCGTTGGTATGCTTGGAAATAGCCGCGGTACGTGAGCGATCGAGCCAGAATTTCTTCCGCGCTTCTGGACTAACGGCAACAAACCCTTCACCAACACGGTTATTCGCCAGACGCACGACTTCCGACGCTGCGTGTGCGACAGCGTTTTCATCGTCACCCACAATGTCGCCAAACAAGGCCATTTTCGGCAACACGCCGCGCTTGGACTTGGTCGAATAACCGACTGCGCGCAAATACCGCTCATCGAGATGTTCAAGACCGGCGAGGCGAATCGACGTAAATCCTTCGCCTTTTGCGGGAAGACCGTCGAGATAGTTTTTGATCTCAACGATCGATGGAATCGCATCGCGTGCCTGACCGAAAAACTCCAGACAGACGGTACGGGTGAACTTTGGCATTTTATGCAAAATCCACACGCCGGACGTGATCAGCCCGTCGCAACCTTCCTTTTGAATACCAGGCAAACCGGCTAAAAATTTATCCGTAACATCCTTGCCTAAACCCTCCTTGCGGAAAGTGCCGCCGGGTATTTCAAGAATTTCAGTCTTGAACGTCGCTTCTGCCGGATGTCCTTTTGCCGCCGGATGCCGCCATTCCAGTTTAAAACGCGCTAAAGGCGTGTCATGAATTTTGCCAAGATTGTGATCCAGTCGCGTGACATCCAGCCAATCGCCGTTTGGATCGACCATGCGCCAGCTTGCCAAATTATCAATGGCAGTGCCCCATAACAAGGCCTTTTTACCACCCGCATTCATGGCAATATTGCCGCCGATGCAGGATGCGGATGCCGAGGTTGGGTCAACCGCAAAAACGAAACCGGCCTTTTCAGCCGCATCCGCTACGCGCTTGGTTACTACACCAGCGCCGGAGAAAATAGTCGCGTATTCCGTTTGCAGACCTGGCAATACAGCCATTTCCACTTCGCCGAGTTGTTCCAGCTTTTCGGTATTGATTACTGCTGAAAACGGTGTGAGCGGAATCGCACCGCCCGTGTAACCGGTGCCGCCGCCACGCGGAATAATGGTCAGACCGAGTTCGATACAACCTTTGACCAGTCCCGCCATCTCATCTTCGCTGTCGGGTGTCAGGACCACAAACGGATACTCAACGCGCCAGTCGGTAGCATCTGTTACGTGCGATACACGTGACAGTCCGTCGAACTTGATGTTGTCTTTGGCGGTATAGCGCCCCAAAATTTTATTGGTGCGTTTACGCAAATCATAAGTCTGACGGAACTCGTCCGAAAATTTGCTAATAGCCAAACGTGCAGCCTCGACCAATGCTTCCACCTTGGCGCTACGGCGGATCGCGTCGTCGTCATGATCTTGCGCGTGTGCGATATCCAGACGACGCTTATCGACTTCTGCCAAACGATGGTTCAGCGCGTCAATCAGCGCCTGCCGACGTTTTGGATTGTCGAGCATATCGTCTTGCAAATAGGGATTGCGACGTACGACCCAAATATCGCCCAAGACTTCGTACAGCATACGTGCTGAGCGACCGGTCTGACGTTTGGAACGTAATTCATCGAGCAACGCCCACGAAGCTTCACCGAGGAGCCGAATGACAATTTCACGATCTGAAAAAGAGGTGTAATTGTAGGGAATCTCGCGCACGCGCGTAGGGGTTGCACCGTGTGGTGCATCTGATACTAGAGCTTGGATTTGTACTGGGGCGTTCATTTATATAGAGAGTGTAGGCTGCCGCTGAGTAAGCATTTTAGCCTATAGCGAAGAGTCGCGACGACAAGCTAGTGTTTGTGCGACATCAATTTGTGCATGGCCGCAATTTCAGCATCAAAATCCGTAGATTAGAATGGTTAAAATGATAACTAAAATCGCATTTGTGAAAAATTATATCTTTACAAAAATAATAGATTGCGTCATAGCAATAAGCAATTGAATCGATAAAAACAATCAACTATTAATAATTAATAGTTTTATTTTATAATTAATGTATCGCACAATCATACGAAAGCAATTATGTGGCATCAATTTATGATCGTCATCTTCGACAACGTTGCTGTCACACTCGCCGAATACGCCGAGTGCAAAGGCTAGCAGTCGGCTTATTCAGCTTAGCGCTATAACCTTTCTCATTGAACTGGAGTCTAAACATGCGCACTCGTCATCAAGTACTTACCAATCGCTACTCTGGCCTTTCTCACTTGCTAAGCGCACAACCTTGGCAAGTCCGTATCGTGCCGCCACTGGTCATGTTGTTGATCACTCCCGCATTGGCTGGCATCTTTCTGCATGGACTTATTGTATAAACAATCCGTTTCATCTGGTTAGCAATGCGTGATACGTATTATTTATACACCAGAATTACGCCATTAATTCAGAATATGGCGCTGTTAAAACAGCCAGTGCGCGAGCTGCCGCCAGAATCCATCCGGTAATGACATAAGTATCCATGTCATAGCGATATAACGTAAAAATTTGCCGATTGCCATATACATGACGCTTGGCCAGAACGACAAATGCAACCAACCTGCCAAAGTGCAAATGGGGTCGCCGATAATCGGTAACCAGCTCAATAGCATCGTTTTTGGGCCGTAATGCTCCAACCAATGGAACCAACGACTTTTGCGTTCGCGTGCAAATGCCTGCTTGGCGCTGTACCCCATCCAATAGTCCAATGCGCCACCGAGTGTATTCCCAGCGGTGGCGACCACGATGACGGACCAATAAAGCGCACCGTTAGCTTTGATGACCGCAAACACGGCGGGCTCTGAGCCCATTGGTAACAAAGTGGCGGATACAAAACTGACGATGAACACCGACCATAACCCAACGGTCGGTATCGCAAGCACGCCTAACGCCCATACAACAGCTGATTCAATCATAAAAATTTAAAAAGAAGGGGTTAAAAAAGGGCGCATGCTTTTAAAACAAGTGCCGAATACCTACCGAAATAACGACTAAATAGCAGCTTATAAAGCCATTCACGCCAACACGCAAAGCGGTCCATTATAATGATCGGCTGTCTACATTTCGGATAGACCTTAAACTTGACCTGGCGCTAGCGATTCAGGAGCTTCCTAATCTGCCGCAGCGCGCTAATTTGACCTGACCATGACTACAGATTATTTGCAGCAAATCTTGACCGCCCGCGTCTATGACGTCGCGCAGGAAACGCCACTTGAACTGGCGCGGACGCTGTCTCTGAAGATGGAGAACCAGATTTATTTCAAGCGCGAAGATATGCATAGCGTGTTTAGTTTTAAATTGCGCGGCGCATATAACAAAATGGCGAGCTTGACTCCGCAGCAACTCAAACGCGGCGTCATTTGTGCGTCCGCGGGTAATCATGCCCAAGGTCTGGCTTTGTCGGCATCTAAACTTGGTTGTCGCGCCATGATCGTTATGCCGACCACAACACCTCTGGTCAAGGTCGATGCTGTACGCGCCCGTGGCGGCGAAGTAGTGCTGTTTGGAGATTCGTACACCGAAGCCTATAACCACGCATTAACGCTGCAGAAAAAACATAAGCTGACCTTTGTGCATCCATTTGATGACCCACACGTCATTGCAGGTCAGGGTACAGTCGGCATGGAAATTCTGCGCCAGCATGCAGCACCAATTCACGCAATTTTCGTCCCTATTGGTGGCGGTGGCTTGATTGCAGGAATCGCCGCCTACGTCAAAGCGGTGCGGCCCGAAATCAAGGTGATCGGCGTCCAGACGGTCGATTCGGATGCGATGGCGCGCAGTCTTAAAGCGGGTCGCCGGATTACTTTAGCCGATGTAGGGCTATTTGCCGACGGCACTGCCGTCAAACTTGTCGGGGAAGAAACGTTTCGTCTCGCCAAACTGTATGTCGATGAAGTCATTCTGGTCGACACATTCGCAGTTTGTACCGCCATTAAAGATGTATTTCAGGACACGCGAAGTATTCTAGAACCATCCGGAGCGTTGTCAGTAGCCGGTGCCAAAGCCTATATCGAGCGCGCTAAAGGCACCCGCAAGCCGATTAAAAATCAAGTGCTGATTACCATCGCTTCCGGTGCCAATATGAACTTTGATCGGTTGCGATTCGTCTCTGAAATGGCAGATATCGGCCAATCGCGCGAAGCGGTATTTGCCGTCACGATACCAGAGGAACGCGGAAGTTTCGGTCGTTTTTGCAAATTGGTTGGTGATCGCAACGTCACTGAATTCAACTATCGCATCAGTGACGAAAAAGCTGCGCACGTTTTTGTCGGCGTGCAAACCTCAACGTACGATGAGTCTGGACAGATCGCCAAAAATTTCGAGAAGCATGGTTTCAGCACGCTTGATCTGACCCATGATGAACTAGCCAAAGTACATATCCGCCATCTGGTTGGTGGCAAAAGTGCGCTGGCGCATGATGAGTTGTTATATCGCTTTGAATTTCCTGAGCGTCCGGGCGCGCTGACGCGCTTTCTTGACTGTATGGCACCAAACTGGAATATAAGCCTATTCCATTATCGGAGCCAAGGTGGCGACGTTGGCCGTATCTTAATTGGCCTGCAAGTGCCGAAAAAGGAAATGAAAGCATTCCGTGGCTTCCTGGATAATCTAGGTTATCGCTATTGGGATGAAAGTGAGAACCCTGTCTATAAACTGTTTTTGGGATAAACTATATCTGGAATAAAGTGTCGTGATGGAAAATAATTCGGATCACTACGCAATCCCTTCATCAAAGAAATACAACGTATTTTGTTAACTATTTTTGACCTTAACCAAGGTTCATGTCTGTATGTTTATTGACCGCCAAGCTTATGTCCTGGCGGTCAAACGGTGAGTCGTTGAATCATTATGCTCGATCATTGCGTTTGATCGTTACTATCAGACCGACAACGACTACCCCGTTGATAGCGCTTCGATAAAGTTTTTTTCAATCTATATTTTCTCAAAATTCTCCATGCCACACTGGAGTTCTGGCTTTGCCGGCAATCGACGAATACGCATTTACGCACCATCAAAATCATGAACGCTCCCATTACGCCAGAATTCTCGCCGTTAGGAAAAGTTGCCACTTACACAGCTGAATACGACCCAACGTTATTGTTTTCTATCGCACGCGCTGGCAAGCGCGAAGAAATCGGGATTCGCGGCGCATTGCCGTTTTTCGGTGTCGATATCTGGAATGCGTATGAAGTATCGTGGCTCAATTTGCGTGGTAAACCGCAAGTAGCCATCGCAACCATCACGGCACCGGCGGACTCCCCGAACATCATCGAATCGAAGTCTTTCAAGCTATATCTGAACTCCTTCAATCAGACAAAATTAGCCGATACCGATGCATTGCTGGCGTTATTGCGTGCCGATTTATCGCTTGGATTTGGTACTACCGTACAGGTAATGCTGACCACAGCGGATGCATTTGCCGCTCAAATGATCAAGGAGCCGCAAGGAATATTGCTAGATCGACTAGATATTGACGTCACCGACTATCAGCCAAAACCATCTTTATTAAAAACCGACCGACATGCCATCCCCGTCAATGAAACACTTATATCGCATTTGCTCAAGTCGAATTGCTTGGTCACCGGGCAACCGGATTGGGGCAGCGTACAAATTCAATATGTCGGTACGCCCATCGATCAGGAAGGCTTACTACAGTACTTAATCAGTTTTCGCGATCACAATGAATTTCATGAACAATGCGTCGAACGCATTTTTATGGACATCATGCAACAGTGCTCGCCTCAAAAATTATCCGTTTATGCGCGTTACACCCGTCGAGGCGGATTGGATATTAATCCTTGGCGTTGCAACTTTTCAGGTCCACCACCATCCAATCGTCGTCTCGCACGTCAGTAGCATCTATTTTTCTTCTATGTACACCTTTGATTGCTCATTGTCGAATCCGCAACTGATGCATCACCTAAATGCATCGTTTAAGGCATAGAACAGTCGCTTCGCCGAAGCACTGTTTTTTGCACCAACACCTGAACAAAAATAAAAACCGATCATCATCGTTATTTTTGCATCCAAAAAATGACGTTGCCGAGTGGGAAATGTTGCTTCCACTTTTTTGCTATTTTTAATGAGTCCCTTATGGTACAAAAAAACTACTTATATTATATAAAAGCTACGATTACTCTGATCATGATGCTTTGCTTTACCACCTCTTACGCCCAAGAAGCACAAGAAACCAGCGACAGCGCCGGTTGGTGGCAACAAACTAAAAACCGTCTTGGCAACATTACCGACAATGGCGCAGAGGAAGTGTATTTATCCGGCTACGCCTATCATGGTCGGAATACCTACACTGCCGAACGGATCAGGGAGTTGAACGAAAAAGCATGGGGCATAGGCGGTGGGCGCACATTCCGCAATGCTGATGGAAATGACGAATCACTGTATTTTTTCGGGATTCGTGATTCGCACTTTAAACCACAATTAATGGCTGGATACGCCTACGAATGGGTCTTTAATGTGCCAAAAACGCCAATCGAATTTAGCGCTGGTTACACTGCTATGTTAGTCAGTCGCCAAGATTATTTCGGTGGTTTCCCGTTTCCACTGCCTTTGCCAATTGCCGGAATCGGGACAAAAAAAGCGAAATTGATGGCCTCGTATATTCCACGCTTATCCAGCAACAAGGGTAATGGCGATGTACTGTTGTTGTTTGCTCGCTTTGAGGTCGACTAAATAGCTGCTTAAAATATAACGTTTACGTCAACCAATGCGGCAACTAGGTGCTACGAGTCAGATTCAGGCCTATAATTCTGCACAACATCACTACAGTGCAGAAACTGATTCGTAAAATGACTAATCTCGCAAAAATCCTGCCATTACAAAACGTTGTACTGGATCTGGAAGTTTCCAGTAAAAAACGTGCTTTCGAACAAGCTGGACTCATGTTCGAAAACAATTGCGGCATTGCGCGCTCGACCGTCTCAGACAACCTGTTTGCGCGCGAAAGACTCGGCTCAACCGGGCTTGGTCACGGTGTTGCAGTACCGCACGGACGTGTCAAAGGTTTGAAGGCGCCGCTCGCTGCTTTTGTGCGGTTAGCCCAGCCGATTCCGTTTGAATCACCCGACGGTGAGCCAGTCGGTTTGCTGGTATTTTTGCTCGTCCCGGATCATGCGACGCAACACCATCTTGAAATCCTATCGGAAGTAGCAGAAATGTTTTCCAGCGATACTTTTAGGGAGATACTGAATACCGATCCTGATCCGCTTTCAATTCATGCAAAGCTCATTGGATGGCAGCCAATGAGCGCCGAAAATGCGACCTAAAAGGATGCAAAATAGGCCATGATTAAATGAGATTAAAAAAATAACAATAAATAAACAAGCCTCGATACGCAGTTATAAGGACTTACACAAATTGTACACGCCGGGCATGCAGACGAAAACAATCCTAAGATAAGTCTAATAAAAGAATGTGAAGGCACTGGCAGCACGAAAGACAGTACAAAATATCATGATTTATTTGTAAAAACCGGCGTATTGGGGTGAGCGCATGCAACTCCCGATTGTAGTTAATTCGCGGCGACATCCAGATTAATCGCAGGCGGTCACTCAATGCGCAGCCCTTTAACTGTTCAAACTGCCCTCCTATGCCCTCAAGTACGCCTTTATCCATTCAACAACTATACGAAGACAATCGCGAGTCGCTACAACTCGGCTGGTTTGCCGGTTTTCCGGGCGGCGAACGCCTGATTTCAGGAGATGCGGCATCGGCAGCCGATCAAGTCGGCCATTTGAATCTGATCCATCCCGGACGAATTCAGGTTTTTGGTCATCAGGAAACGCAATACTACAAACGCCTGTCTGAGACGTCACGCGCGTATCAAACGTCAGAGTTGGTCGCTGGTGCGCCACCGGCATTTATCATCGCGCAAGGACTGGCCACGCCGCCCGACATTCTGGATATTTGCGACGAAAAAAATATACCTTTATTCTCGACACCGCTGCCGGCCGCGCAGGTAATCGATTATTTACGCGTCTATTTATCAAAAAAATTAGCACAACGCATCACCATGCATGGCGTATTTATGGACGTACTCGGCGTTGGTGTACTCATTACCGGCGAATCCGGCCTCGGCAAAAGCGAACTTGGGCTTGAACTAATCTCGCGTAGTCACGGCCTGGTGGCTGACGATGCGGTCGAATTTGCCCGCATTGCGCCAAATATGATCGAAGGTCGCTGCCCGCCATTGCTACAAAACCTTTTAGAAGTGCGCGGCTTGGGTCTGCTAGATATCAAAACGATCTTTGGTGAAACTGCGGTCCGCCGCAAAATGCGCCTGAAACTGATCGTCCATCTGGTGCGTCGCGCCACTTTGGAAGAAAACTATGAACGCCTGCCGCTTGATGCGCATTACGATGATGTCCTGGGACTCCCAGTGCGCAAAGTGATCATACCGGTCGCCGCCGGTCGCAATATAGCGGTACTACTCGAAGCGGCGGTGCGCAATACCATTTTGCAATTGCGCGGCATCGACACGCTTAAAGACTTCATCGCGCGCCAACGCGCAGTCATGGACAGCGAAAGCGATATTTATTAAAGTAGTATTCGGGCAAAATAAGCACACGTGAAACGTTGGCGTGCCTCTGCACGCATTCCAAATGTGAAATTATTTCGCCAGATATGTTATGTTTCCCTACCAGACCACGTCCAACAGGGTTGACGCAACCGGTTTCGACGACTCTGATTGGCGCTGTATTGACGCCTGCTTGACCCTTATTTTGCACAAGCATCTTTAGCAATTTCGGTAAAAACACGACTCATGCGACCTATTAGACTATGCGAATAATTCTCATCACTGGCATTTCCGGCTCCGGAAAATCTGTCGCCCTTCGCGTTTTAGAGGATGCTGGCTACTTCTGCGTCGACAATTTGCCACCGACTTTATTACGGGAATTGGTCGCAACCCGCGTCGACGAGGACATCCAAATGCTCGCAGTTGCCACCGACGCACGTAGCGCCGATTCGTTGGCACGGCTTCCTTCCGATATTAAACAGCTAAAAGCCCAAGGTCATGACGTCAAAGTTATTTTTCTGACCGCCCAAACCGAAGCATTGATCGCACGCTTTTCTGAGACTCGCCGTAGTCATCCGTTATCGCATCGCTTACGTCCCGGCCAGAATCCCTCAGACCGTATGACGCTGACCGAATGCATCATTGGGGAACGTGAGTTGCTGGTAGACATTGAAGGTCTTGGTCATATCATCGACACGTCTGATTTGAGTACCAACAAACTACGCGGCTGGATCAAAGATCTGGTCGATACCGAACACGCCCCGCTGACGTTGCTGTTCGAATCGTTCGCTTTCAAGCATGGCGTGCCACTCGATGCGGATCTGGTGTTTGACGTCCGCATGCTGCCCAATCCACACTACGATCCGGTCCTGCGCCCGTTGAACGGTCGCGATCAACCGGTCATCGATTTTCTTGACGAGTTGCCGCAGGTCGCGGAGTTACTGCACGACATAGCAGGCTTCATCAGCAAATGGCTTCCGTCCTTTAAACAAGACAATCGTAGCTATCTAACGGTCGCGATCGGTTGTACCGGCGGACAACATCGGTCCGTTTATATGGTCGAACATCTTGCCCAACATTTTGAAACGACCGAGCATGTAGTCCGGCGTCATCGACAACTTAGCCACGTTGTCAGTTAATTGAGCGACCTATGTCGTTCAATTAATATCTGATCAGGTTTGATGACGCAGTGGCGCATTAAACATTTCGTAGTGCGCTTACACAAAAAGATCAGCCTGGCGAAACACTGCCAGCAATAATTTTTTGACTGGCGCTGGCAACGGTGCATCTGCTAATTTTTCTGCCGAATACCAAACATACGCTGATTGCGCCGCCATATTAAGTCGGCGTTCAAGCCGGATTTCATAAGGGGAAATCTGAAGCTTGAAATGGGTGAAAACATGCAGGAAAGACTGTAATGGCTCACACGAAGCCACCGTACCAAAGGGGGCTGTCAGCCGCGTCACTGATGATTCAATATCATGCTCCATATCGAACTCTGGCAGCGATAATAATCCGCCCCAAATACCGCTATCTGGTCGTTGCTCCAGAAGTACCTGGTTTCCATCAACAATCACCAACATACACGTTTGCTTCTCTGGAATTGTCTTTTTCGGCTTACGCACAGGCAACTCCGCCACTCTATTAGTCGCCAGCGCAACGCAACGTTGCGCCAAGGGACAAGCCATACAAGACGGTTTGCTGCGCGTGCAAAGTGTTGCTCCTAAATCCATCAGGCCTTGAGTATAAGATTCGACACCTTGCTCCGGCAACAAATCCACAGCCCGACGCCACATGGGTAACTCAATTTGCTTAGCGCCGGGGTAACCGTCAATACCGAATACGCGAGCGAATACGCGTTTGACATTACCATCCAAAATAGCTGCGCGCACACCGTAGGAAAACGCAACGATGGCCGCAGCGGTCGACCGTCCGATGCCAGGCAAATCTTCTAGCAATAAGGGATCGCTGGGAAATACACCACCGTACTCCGCCACAACGCGCTGCGCGCAGCGATGCAAATTGCGGGCGCGCGTGTAGTAACCCAATCCAGCCCAATGCGCCATCACATCTTCACTCGGCGCTTCTGCCAGACTGTGCAGGCTTGGAAAGCGCACCATAAACTTTTGATAATAAGGAATTACCGCTGTCACTTGTGTCTGCTGAAGCATGATTTCCGAGAGCCAGACACGATAGGGATCACGCGTATTTTGCCAAGGTAACGCGTGCCGTCCGTGCTGTTTCTGCCATCTAATCACAGCATCAGAAAACGTGGGATCAACGTAATGGACGAGGTGCTGATTGTTGTCTGATAGGGTCTTGCTCACGTCCGCGGCAACGACACCTTCAGCACTATTGGCAGCGATATTATTCGCAATAAGGACGCCATCACTGGCAAGAGAATTCTTCACGACACGCTTCATTTATACGGCTACTTTCAACGATTGTTTTGTGGGTTAAGCCCATCTGGCGGCGCTTATTTATGCGAAGTCAGCCTCAATTTTGCCCCATTCAACGCATTTGCCTCACTCCGATGCAGATTCGATTTTCTATTTAAAACTAGCAATCGGTAACTTCTGGTCTTCGAATAAAGGTCAGTATAGTAAGCGGCTCCGATACGCCGCAGATTAATTGCCATTACTTAATTTTATTTTTGACACGTTTTACAATAAAAAGTCGAACGCTGCCCTTGCTTCATTTGCTCGATCAACGAACCGCAGACCCGACAAGGCTCTCCGGCACGATCATAGACAAAATAACTCTGTTGAAAATAGCCAGAGCGGCCATCAGCACCAACAAAATCCCGCAAAGTGCTGCCGCCTTTTTCGATAGCACGCGCGAGAATATCGCGGATCGCGCTGGCTAATTTAGCATACCGCGCCTTGCCGATCCTCTGTGCGGCAGTCTTTGGATTGATGCCCGCCTCAAATAAACTTTCACACGCATAAATATTGCCAACACCAACAACAATATCTCCAGCCAACAATACCTGCTTGATCGGTGCGCTGCGATGACGTGTTTGGGCGTACAAAATATCGCCTGAAAAAACATCTTCTAACGGTTCCAGTCCAAGCTTGGCCAACAAGACATGCTGCGCAACCGGGCCGTCTTCCATAGCATGCCAGAGTACTGCGCCAAAACGACGTGGGTCGTTCATCCGCATCAACTGCTGACCAACAACTAAATCGAAATGATCATGCTTTTTGGGGAGCGTTGCCAGTGGCAAAATACGCAAATTTCCTGACATGCCAAGGTGAACGATCAAGGTACCATGATCAAAATGAATCAATAAATATTTACCACGTCGGCCCGTACCGCGAACCGTGCGACCGCTCAGACTTAACGACAGTTCCAAGGGAAAAGGCCAACGCAGTCCACTCCGCCGTAACACTACTTCGGTAACCATCTTGCCTTCAATATAAGGCGCGACCCCACGTCTCGTCACTTCAACTTCTGGGAGTTCTGGCATAACGTACACGCATTCAAAAAAGTTAGATGATGATAACCCGATGATATCACTTTGAAAATCAGCCCATTATCTTACTGCGTAGTCACGAGTGACCATCGATTTGGCGCTCACTTCGCAATAAACACACGAACACACCTCAAAATGCCGGGTGCATTTCAGCTATGCCGTTTTTTACGCGACGTTATTGTGAACTTGGAATAGACCAGCGCCGTTAAGGCCGCAAATAGTAAGCGGATTCTAAGATAACGCGTAAACTGCAATCCCGTGGGGCAGTCGCACATTCCGCTCTGGTTGGGCGTAAAATCAAGGCTAACTTTAAAAAGTTTAGCTGCAGCAAACACTGATTTTATTAGAACTGCCCTACAACTCTGCTTTGCTAGTCAGGATAATGCCTTGAAAAAAGCTCTTGCCATTGTAACGCTCTCGACCTTGTTGTCTGCATGTGCAGGCCTGGCGCCAACCAATAGCACCGGTGATACGAAAGATACGCCCACCGAAAAAATGGCGTCGTCTGCGCCAAAATCGGATGACGACACATCCGATGCCAACGTTAAGAAGGCCGATGAGCACCTACCGTTGGTCGAATTAACCAGTGAAATTTTGTTCAAAGAGTTGAGCTCTGAGATCGCATTTCAGCGCGGCAACTGGCAATCAGCCTACGTCACATTAATGAGTGTGGCTAAACAGACCCGCGATCCGCGTCCGGCCCGTCGCGCTGCCGAAATGGCACTCAGCGCCAAACAAGCCGGCGACGCATTGGTCGCCATTCGCTTGTGGCGTGAACTTGCCCCCGATTCAGAAGAGGCAACACAGTATTTTCTCGGCTTCATCATACTGAGCAATAATCTGGCAGAAGCACAGCCAATTTTGGAACAGCGAGTGGCGAATGCCACGCCGCAAACGCGCGGATTGATCATCTTCCAAATTCAGCGTCTGTTAAGTCGCGCGCAAGACAAAGTCGCTGCCATGCGGATGCTCGAAACCATTGTAGCGCCGTATTTAAGCATGCCGGAAGCGCATCTGGCGCTGGCGCAATCAGCTTTCTCGAATGGCGACAGTCCTCGCGCAATCGAAGAAGCCAATCTCGGATTGCAACTGAAACCGGATTCTGAGCTGGCGATCCTGACTGTGGCGCAAGTCGCACCAGACAAAGTAATTGCAGGCAAAGCACTAACCGATTTTCTCGCGTCCCACCCTAAAGCGCGTGAAGTCCGCATCGCCTATGCACGCACTTTGGTCGAACAAAAAGAATACGATAAGGCCCGCGCTCAATTTGAAATATTACTTAAAACTGACAAAGAGGATTTGACCACGCTGTTGGCCCTCGGTTTGCTTAACGCCCAAATTGGCGACACCAAAACGGCCGAAAAATACCTCACCCAATATGTTGATAAACTCGAAACGCATCCAGACGAAAATCGCGATAACACCCAAGCGCTTCAGATTTTGGCCCAAATGGCTGCAGAGCGAAATGATATTGACGGCGCACTCAAATGGCTCGCCAAGGTTGGTCCGGGTGAAGCTTACCTTGACACCCAGTTAAGACGCGCGCAATTAATAGCGAAACGTGGCGATATCGATGGCGCTAGAAAAGTTCTGGCACAAATCGAAACCAATGGCGAGGGCGAAGAAGTTCAGGTTACACAAGTCGACGCACAATTCTTGCGCGATGCGAATCGCAATATAGAAGCGCTACACGTTCTCGAAGTCGCGCTCAAACACTATCCAAAAAATACCGATCTGTTGTACGACTATGCCATGGTGGCGGAGAAACTCGACAAAGTTGCTGTCATGGAGACATCGCTGCGCAAATTGATCGAAATTGCACCTAATAGCCAGCAAGCGTACAACGCACTGGGTTACTCGCTCGCCGAGCGCAATATTCGGCTCCCGGAAGCGTTGGTTCTTATTAAGAAAGCGCTGTCACTTGCCCCTCAAGACCCATTTATTCTCGATAGCATGGGATGGGTAGAATTTCGGATGGGCAATCTGACAGAGGCAGAAGTCCACCTGCGCGCGGCTTACGGTAAATTACCCGATGTTGAAATCGGCGTTCATTTAGGGGAAGTCTTATGGACTACCGGAAAAAAAGAAGAAGCACAAAAGATATGGCGCGAACTCCGGGCCAAAGATCCTAAAAACGCCGCATTAACCAGCACGCTGACACGCCTGCACGTCCGCCTATGATAATGCCTTGGATTGTCCGCCTTTGGCAGCAGAGGATGAGCACAGACATCCCGTCAGGGTTGAATGCGTTGATTTCCAGCGGCGGACTGGGATTTCATCGGAAATTAGCGCAGTTGACAAAGCGCACTACTTTTACCGCCATTAGCCTGGCTGCCGCTTTGACGATCAGCGGTTGCGCGGCACTCACAACGCCTGCGCCACCACCCGCTTCAGCTATTAATGGCGTTAGTCGTTCGTATCATCAGGCGATTGATTTAAGTGGGCGGTTGTCGGTCCGCTATCAACAGGATGGCAAAGAACAAGCGCTGCACGGCAGCTTCACCTGGGCGCAAACTAGCCAGCACACGCTCGTTACGTTGCTTTCCCCGCTGGGTCAAACTTTGGCGACCATTGATATAACACCCAAACAATCAACTCTTCATCAAGCCGGTCAGCCATCACGCACGGCAGCAGATGTCGATCTATTGACCGCGCAAGCACTGGGATGGCCACTGCCCATTGCGGGTCTGCGGGACTGGTTGCAGGGCTTTGGTACTGATGTCAATAGCAAACCCTTTAACGTCAATCCGGCCAGCGATAACGGGGTGACAACCGTTACTACCACCGATCACTGGTCCATTCAATATGCTAGTTGGCAGCCTGCAGAAGGCGCCGCCAACCCCCTGCCGAAACGCATTGATCTGACGCGCAATACCGCGCAAGCTGGCGACGTGGCTATCCGTATCGTGATTGATAGCGCGCAGCCGCACTAAATCGTGCCATTGCATTCTTACAGACCAAAGCGGTCAGTGAGATTGCGAATGGATGGCCTTAATTCAGCATGTGCGCCATTTTCGGCGCTTATTACCCGCACCTTTATCCGTTATGACCCGTACGCTTAAAAACTGCCCTGCTCCTGCCAAATTAAACCTTTTCCTGCACGTTAATGGGCGGCGCGCAGACGGATATCATCTATTGCAGACAGTGTTTCAATTGCTTGATTACTGTGATCTGCTGGACTTCGAAACACGGGACGACGGGATCATTCAACGTATTACCGACATTCCAGGTATACCGGCGGAAACTGACCTGATCGTGCGCGCGGCAAAATTGCTACAAACGGCGATGCAAAAAAAATTAGGTCAACCACCACCCGGCGCCAACATTACCGTAAACAAAATATTGCCGATGGGCGGTGGTCTGGGAGGCGGCTCATCGGATGCCGCAACGACACTAATGGCACTAAATCACCTATGGGACGGTGGTTTCAGCCGCGCAGAGTTAATGGTGATCGGGCTGCAATTAGGAGCGGATGTACCATTTTTTATATTCGGTCAAAATGCATTTGCCGAGGGTGTTGGCGAGACGCTGATGCCAGTCGATACCCGGGATTACTGGTACATCGTCATCGAACCCGGCGTTCAAATTTCCACTTCGTTAATATTTTCGTCAGAAGAATTGACACGGACGACAAAATTGGTCAAAATAGCGGACTTTTCAGGGCATCAGGATTGCTTCGGAAAGAATGATTTACAAATCGTTGCTACCAAGCTTTTTCCAGCTGTTGCCGAAGTCATTAATTGGCTGAACGCATATGGAAATGCGCGGATGACCGGTTCTGGTGCATGCGTCTTCTGCGCCTTTGAACAGGAAAGTCAAGCCGATGAAGTACTGAAATTAGTACCTCAACGTTGGAAAGTGTGGAAAGCTAAAGGAATAAGCTTCCATCCTTTAAAAGATTTGCTATAATCTGGTCCCTAATTCGTTGGTCATGAAATGCAAGCGCTAGATTAGCGCATTGACGATTTTGATCGACAACAAGTTGCGTAGGGGAGTCGCCAAGTTGGTTAAGGCACTGGATTTTGATTCCAGCATTCGAAGGTTCGAGTCCTTCCTCCCCTGCCATAAAGTTCTTGTGCTATCCGTATCTGTTGGTAGTACAAAATAATTAACACCAAGGCAGCAAGAGAAACAGCGTTTTATGTGGCAGCAACACCGCCCGTAGCATCGCGAAAAATACGACAATACAAGAACAAGCCGCCAACGCAAGACTGTCGCAGTCGGGCATTGTCGGCTTTTTAACTTGGATTTTCAACTTGGCTTTTTAACTTTTAACGACTGTACTCAGGGATCTCCATGGCACTCGAAAACCTTATGGTTTTTACCGGCAACGCAAACCCGGAACTAGCTATTGGAGTTGCCAAACAGCTCGGCATTCCGTTGGGCAAAGCGAACGTCACCAAATTCTCTGATGGTGAAATAGCCGTCGAAATTAACGAAAATGTCCGTGGTAAAGACGTCTTCGTTCTGCAATCGACCTGCGCGCCGACCAACGACAGCTTAATGGAAATCATGTTGATGGTTGATGCACTTAAACGTGCTTCTGCTGGTCGCATTACTGCGGCAATTCCTTACTTTGGTTATGCTCGCCAGGATCGCCGTCCGCGCTCAGCGCGCGTTGCGATTTCGGCAAAAGTGGTTGCCAATATGTTGCAGGAAGCTGGCGTTGAACGTGTATTGATTATGGATCTGCATGCAGACCAAATTCAGGGATTTTTCGACATCCCTGTTGACAATATCTACGCGTCGCCCATTTTATTGGGTGACCTGGTAAGCAAAAATTATGATGATCTGCTGGTCGTTTCTCCAGATGTCGGCGGCGTAGTACGTGCTCGGGCTCTGGCAAAACGTCTGAATTGCGATCTGGCTATTATCGATAAACGTCGTCCAAAAGCCAACGTTTCCGAAGTCATGAACATCATCGGTGAAGTCGAAGGCCGTAACTGCGTGATTATGGATGACATGGTCGATACCGCCGGCACCCTGACCAAAGCAGCTGAAGTATTGAAAGAACGCGGCGCGAAGAAGGTCGTTGCTTATTGTACGCACCCGGTATTGTCCGGTCCGGCCCTCGAGCGCATCGTCAATTCTCCGCTAGACGAATTAGTGGTAGTCGACACGATTCCACTTTCTGCCGAAGCAAAAGCCTGCGGCAAGATTCGCCAATTGTCATGCGCAGAGTTGCTAGCCGAGACATTCAAGCGCATTAGCAGAGGCGACTCAGTCATGTCGCTATTTGCTGAATCGTAATATTTTTTAAGAATTTATACCCCCCGAACTGGGATTTTCCCTTTCGGTGGTGTACTTAAATCCCCTGGTCGCGGGAGATTTTTACCGCAAGATGCAAATCTTGCAAACATGGAGTTTCAAAATGAAAGTTATCGCATTTGTTCGCAAAGAGCTGGGTACCGGAGCGAGCCGCCGCCTGCGCATTGCTGGCCAAACACCAGGAATCGTATACGGTGGTTCTGACGCGCCAGTTAACCTGTCGCTCGATCACAACGCGCTTTACCACGCGCTGAAGAAAGAAGCATTCCACTCTTCGATCCTTGATCTGGAAATCGACGGCGCTGTGCAAAAAGTGTTGTTGCGCGACTTCCAAGTCCACGCATACAAACAGTTAGTCTTGCACGCAGATTTCCAACGCGTAGACGCGACACACGCGATCCACGTTAAAGTCCCACTGCATTTCATCAACGCAGACGTTTCGCCAGCAGTGAAATTGTCGGCTGGTATCATCAGCCACGTTATCACTGACCTGGACATTTCTTGCTTGCCTAAAGACTTGCCAGAGTTCGTCGAAGTTGATCTGTCCGCTCTGGATGTGGGTCACTCGATTCACTTGGTCGACCTGAAGTTGCCTAATGGCGTGACAGTTGTCAGCCAGGAAAATCTGACAATCGCAACTGCTGCGATTCCAGCTGGTAAGGTTGAAGCTGAAGTACCTGCTTCCGTTGTTGCCGCTGCTGCTCCTGCTGCAGAAAAAAAATAATGTAATTAGTCAGCATGTTTTGTGACGAGAGAACCCGCCCCTTGTGGCGGGTTTTTTTTATTACCATCCTTATACCCAACTAATCCACGATCCCTAACCAGCTATCGGACGATCCCAATCACGATAGTCGTAACATTGACGGTGAACTAACCAGATTGCAACAGTTGGGTATTTACCCCTAAAATCGATACAAGAGCGTAAAGCTGCCTAATGGGATGTAAGCAAAATGCCATTCGCGTTTATATCGCCTCAAATCCACCGCACGCTTTATTCGGAATCTCATGTCTATTCGCCTCATCGTTGGCCTCGGTAATCCCGGCCCGGAATACGAGCAAACACGCCATAACGCCGGCTTCTGGCTAGTCGACAATCTGGCGCAAGATCTCGGCTGCAGCCTTCAGCGCAAAGCTGATTTCAAAGCACTCATGGTAAAAACAAGAATTAATGCGCAAGAAGTATGGCTTCTTGAACCGCAAACCTTCATGAATCGTTCCGGCCAATCCGTCGGCGCATTAGCGCGCTTTTATAAAATTTCTCCTGAGGAAGTTTTAGTGGTACATGACGAACTGGATTTGTTACCAGGCATCGCCAAACTAAAAAAAGGCGGTTCATCCGGTGGTCACAATGGCCTAAAAGATATTACCGCTGCACTCGGAACGCAAGACTACTGGCGCTTGCGCATCGGCATCGGACACCCGCGCACCTTAAATTTACAACAGGCTGTGGCTGACTTTGTCTTGCATCGACCACGTAAAGAAGAACAACCACTCCTTGATGAGGCCATCGCAGAAAGCCTAAAAGTCATCCCAATGCTGTGCGACGGCAAATTTTCTGAAGCAACCATGCTATTGCATACCGCCAAATAAGCTCCGCTGATGCGTTGCGCCATTAGATCAAGAGAGAAATTCAGCTTCATTTGGACGCTAATCGACCCATTTTAAGACGCATTTAATATAAAAACATTGTCAACCAATTCAATTTGATAGCGTTTTGATATCGTACCGCTGCCCATGCGGTTAACACTTCAACCACTAGAAGGAGTGAAAATGAAAAAGCTACTTTGCCTTGTGGCACTTGTCCTGGGATGTATTCCGTTCGCGCAAGCACAAGATCACCGTCCAATGATGCGCCACCATCACCATCATCATTACTCTCAACACCACCACAGACCTCATCATTATCGTTAATGCGTTGTGAAGCCTCCTTTTTGTGAGGCCATCATAGTGAATGCGATGTTCTAGCTGAGATAAGGAAGCCAATATGCGTAAGCTAGGGCAATCACATCTAGGCTTATGACAATTAACGCTATCAGGATGGAATAAAGACGCTTCTAACGTTCTGCGCTTCGAGCAACTCTCGTTCGAAGCGCGTTTTCTCCCCAACCTCCATCACCGCTCGCCCTTTGCTATAAAAATGGTGTCCAATGCCCGTGTCCTACGGACTTTTATTGTCCAACAGCCCAAAAAACCTACATCCACAGTTTCGAACTAAAAAAGGGGCACGATTCGACCTTCGCCAACCAATCCAAATATCAGGAAATGTAGAGATTCGTAGAATTATCAATGTATTTTCTTGGCATGATGAGATAATCAAAATAGAAAAAATAACAACATTTCTACCGTTGTTTGAAAATGGTTATGCATACTTGCCGAGCGCATTAGCCGCTTCACACTGTATTAATGGCCGTTGTGCCTAAATGAACAGTGATGTTCTCACTGCGCGCAACACCAGATTAGGAGGAAATAATGTTTTTTCTGCGCCTGTTTTATTTTCAGAAGTATTCGGTAAAAAAATAGATGATTGCTTACAGTCTCAGCCGGAAAACAAGAGCAATCGAAATGTAGTCCGAACTACCCAAAAAAATACGGATTGCCCCTATCACTGCAGACACAAAATACATCAATTATCTTAGGAGAATTTCTTTGGCACTGCTCCCGTTTGCACTCTCACGTCGCGCTTCTTTTTTTTCAACACTACTTTCTCTGCGCCCGGAATGCCAAGCTCGCAGAACTGGGTGGACTCTCGCTATCAGCGCCAGTATTGGGATAGGCCTGTGCATAGCGCCCGTCGCGTCTGCCTCGAATTTTTCACAAATGGTTTTTTTTGGCGATTCCTTAATGGATAGCGGCTTTTATACCGGTGTCGGTCAACAGCCATCTTTTACGACCAATCCTGATTTGATCTGGACGCAATTACTGGCACATAAAAATGGCCTGACTGCCGACCCAGCTTATGTGCTGACGCCGAATGGCGTGGTACCGTTGAGCGGAACAAATTACGCTGTTGGCGGCGCGCAAACAAGCCAGGCCTCTTTGGATCCGGCGAGTGGATACTTGACTCCCTCTATCACCGATCAGGTGAATGGTTATTTAGCCAGCCACCCTAAAGTGGATAAAAATGCCCTTTACACCGTATGGGCGGGCTCCAACGACGTTTTTGCTTATACAACCCTGAATCAGGCGGGACTAGGAGACCCAGATCCTGCGGTGCAAGCAGCCACCGCACAAACGATCGTCGGACTAGTCGCGGGTGAAGCCGTTAACGTTGCAGGATTGGTGGGCGCGTTGCAACACGCTGGCGCAGGAAAAGCAATGGTATTGAATTTGCCCGATATCGGAAATACGCCACTGGCGGCTCAACTCGGATTACAGCAATTATGGACGGCTTCGACCTACACATTTAATCAAACCTTGAATCAAAGTCTGAACAAGTTAGGCGGCAATATTGTTGCATTAGATGTCTTCAGTCTGCTGGATGAAGTAATCCGCAATCCGACGCTATACGGTTTTAAAAATGTCATATCAGCGGCATGTACAACACCCGATTCTGGCACTTGCACGGCAGCTACCTTAGTAGAGCCGAACGCAAATATGACCTACCTATTCGCCGATAGCGTGCATCCCAGCGGCGCAGCGCAGGCAATCCTCGCCCAATATGCGCAGTCGGTATTGTTAGCACCAACGCAGATTAGTATGCTGGCTTCAGCGCCGTTAGTCGGCACACAAGCCCAAACGCTCGCCATCGATAATCGTTTGCGTTTATTCGGCCTGGCACCAGCAAACGTAGGCAAGCCAGAAGCCTACGCGGTAGTTGGCAATACCCAGCGTAACTACAGCAGAACCGATAATATGCAGGGCCTGGATGGTTCCGCCACGAGTGCCACAGTGGGAATTGATTACGCGATTAATCGGCAGTGGATGATTGGAACCGCGTTTGGATACGGTCAAAATAAAGAAAATTTTGGCAGCAATACCGGACACTTCAAGCTGGATCAAACCATGATCTCAGCCTATACCCAATACCGTGATGGCGCATGGGCTGTCAATGCTATCGGCTTAGCCGGTTTGCTCGACTATAACAATGTCACCCGAAGTATCTTGCTGGGTCAGGCTTTACGTAACGAAAACGGTAAGACTTCAGGTGATCAAGTACTTCTGCGCTTAGGCGCTCAATATGACTTCACACTAGGCGCCGCCGTATTGAGTCCTCTGGTTAATTTGACCTGGCAACAGATAAAGGTCGATGCATATGATGAACTGGGTAACGACAGCACAGCCATGCACTTTGACGCGCAAACACGTACATCGCTAGTATCCAGCGTTGGGCTGCAATTAACCTCCAATCAAACTATGTGGGGCTTTACGATCCAACCATTTGCCAAACTAGCGTGGGACAGAGAATTGAAAAATACGCCGGATGATGTCCGTGCGCATGTGGTCGGAATGGGTGGCAGTTTTGGGATGCCAGGGTATCAAAGCGCGGCAAACACAACCCATCTTGATCTGGGTGCGAACATCAAACTGGCAGCCGATACAACTGCCTTTGCAAATTATAGCGGTCAGTTCGCGAGTGGAAATAAAGCCAATACATTCCAGCTCGGCGTCGCTAAAATATTTTAAGTTCTGATCAAACATAAAAAAGCAAGCGCCGTTCCCTAGCACCGGAACGGCGCACCCTCTTCTACTTCTGATATTCAGGCGCGGCAAATCACAACTTTATATAAGCTCATGATAGTGAGTGACACATCATCGCCGAATCGACAAGAAATGGTCCGCTCATGACTACGCATTTTTACTCCAGGTGCGGGTGGTTCTGATTGCAACGCACGCAAGACTATTTACAGCAATTCAGCCGAACGTACCTGTTCACCGACAAAATGCATCTGAAAACCTTTACACCGCGCCTATGTTGCGTGAAAGTCGCGCTATTTGCACACAAAACCGATGTAAAGCAGGATCTCGCAGATATCCAGCCGTTTTAGGTCAGCGCCGTTGGCAGAAGACCTTCCGAGAGAGTTACAATAGGCATCTTTTTGAACAAAGTCTCGATAAAATTGGTGAACGTCACCCAAGTTTGTTGGTACTGTTGCAAGTCTGTTGTGCATCCTCGTTGTGAATCTTCGTTACGCGTCCTGGCTTATTGGCACTTCGAATCGCCGACGCGCATTTAACCTGACACTGCGCCGGACCGCTTCATCTGTAACTGTTCCTGTGTAACCTATTGATCTAGAAAGATTTTCATGAGTCTCAAGTGCGGCATCGTCGGCCTACCTAACGTTGGCAAATCTACCCTGTTTAATGCACTGACTAAAGCAGGCATTCCAGCAGAAAATTATCCATTCTGCACTATCGAACCGAATGTCGGCATGGTGGAAGTACCAGACCCGCGCTTGACGTCGCTAGCCGAAATTGTCAAGCCAGAGCGGATTCTGCCTGCGACGGTTGAGTTTGTGGACATCGCTGGTCTGGTAGCCGGCGCTTCCAAAGGCGAAGGCCTTGGTAATCAGTTTCTAGCCCATATCCGCGAAACAGACGCCATCGTCAATGTAGTACGCTGCTTTGAAGATGACAATGTCATCCACGTTGCTGGCAAAGTCAGCCCGCTAGACGATATCGAAGTTATCCAGACCGAATTAGCGCTAGCCGACATGGGAACGGTCGAGAAAGCGATTCATCGCGAAAACAAAAAGGCCCGATCCGGCGACAAGGATGCAGCCAAGCTAGTCGCAGTATTAGAACGTTTGATGCCGGAATTGAACCAGGCCAAGCCAGTACGCGCTTGTGGCCTTGATGAAGAAGAAATGGCGCTGATCAAGCCACTTTGTTTGATTACGGCAAAGCCCGCGATGTATGTTGCCAATGTTTCAGATACCGGCTTCACAAACAATCCATTGCTCGATCAATTAACCGCGTACGCCGCGTCGCAAAACGCACCGATGGTACCAATTTGCGCATCAATTGAATCTGAAATTTCAGACCTCGATGAAGCCGACAAACACGAGTTTCTGGCAGACATGGGCATGGAAGAGCCGGGTCTGGATCGTCTGATTCGTGCTGCATTTAAGTTGCTCGGTCTGCAAACCTATTTCACTGCGGGCGTGAAAGAAGTCCGCGCCTGGACCATCCACGTCGGTGATACCGGGCCCCAAGCAGCAGGCGTTATTCATACTGACTTCGAACGCGGTTTCATTCGCGCACAAACAATCGCTTACGATGATTTCATTACGTATAAGGGTGAGGCTGGCGCTAAGGAAGCTGGCAAGATGCGCGCTGAAGGTAAAGAGTATGTAGTGAAAGATGGCGACGTTTTGAACTTCTTGTTTAACGTTTAGCATCTAATCTCTGAATCTGAATCGCCAACCAAAAAATGGCTGGCGATTCATTTGCCTCAAGAGATGCTCCTTACTCATTTGTTCGGTAAGGACATCCTGACCGAATGCAAAGTCATTCTCCCTTCGTCAGCCCAAAAATAAGAAAACCAAATCGTTATCCGCTAAAGACGCCATGCGTTTCAGTTTTTTTAACGTTTGGTCAATTAATATCTATGGCTTTATGACGCTTTGGTCCGGGTATCTCTGGAGCGCGCAGCATTAAGCGTCGCGATCAGTTAATCACCGCTTACCGGTTGTATTGATTTTTTGATATCCATTCCGAGGTTTCCAGGAAAACTGCATAGTCATTCCTGCAATATCAATTACATCCCCATCTGATAGCGACCATGCCCCCACCTTCAGCGGTGCACCGTTGACACGCGTGTAGGTATTTCCCTCAACGTGCGTCAGCTCATAACCGTGCGCTCTACGCGCCACAATGGCAACTTGAACACCAGGACGGCCAATTGTCGTCAGTACTTTCACCAACGCCAGTTTCTTGCCAGCACCGGGGCCGTCAATCACGGTAACGATCGCATCAGGACGCAGCGACGGAAACATCTTCAGATGGTGGTCCTCGCTGATATCCTCAACCGCGTCGACGAGATACACCAGTTTGTACTTCGCCATCTGTATGACGTCGTTGTGCTGTAAAAAATGTTTTGTAACGGCATGCCCGTTGACTTGCGTGCCGTTAGTGCTGCTCAGGTCTTCCAAAAACGAATCATTATAGATAGTGATGATGACAGCATGTTCACCGCTAACAGCGGGGCTGTCGATCACCAGGTCATTGTGAGGGCGCCGACCGATGGTAGTGCGCTCCTTATGGAGGACCATTTCCTGAACGACATTGTCCCCTTCGGTTAATACAATCTTCGCCATTCCTATCTCTCTCGTTTTATGTGGACAACTGGAGAAATATTATTTTAAATACATTTTCTCAGGATTGATATCAATTTCTACTCGTTTTTCCCTGTTGAGAAAATTAAAAACGTTGATGCTACAAGTGCAATTATGAGCGCTCGGGTCCCAGCGCTTTGTGAGTGAATCACCATGGGTATCCATAGGTGTTAATGACTCGGCTTTAATTGCTCTGCGGCACTGCATTGGGAGTCATTCTGGGCATCATTATTAACAACTTTTATTAACACTACAGAAATATTATCTTGCCCACCGCCTTCATTAGCGGCTTTTATCAGGAGTTCACATGCTGCTTTCGAATCATCGCTTGTGGCGTTGATAATGTTTTTAATTTGCAGTGGTGAAAGGCGGTCTGATAAGCCGTCAGAACACAACAAAAAAAGATCGCCGACCTCCACCGCTTGCTCTTGCACGTCGACTACCAGTTGATGCTCTACACCTACTGCGCGCGTAATCACATTACGATTCATGGCGAATGCTGCTTGTTCTTGCGTTAAAAGCCCTGCAGAAATTTGCTCTTGTACCAGAGAATGATCTCGCGTTAATTGCGCCAACTCGCCATTGCGCAACACATAGGCGCGTGAATCACCAACATGTGCAATGCTTACGCAATCACCCTGAAACCACGCCAGCACCACCGTCGTCCCCATTCCGCGATATTCAGGATGTTGGCGGGCAGTCTCGATAATTGTGCTGTTGGCCTTTCGAACAGCCTGAATTAAACACAGACGCCTAACCGCTGGCTGATCATCTGGATGACTATATTGGTTTTCACGTTGATGCCGCTCTACCGCATGCTGAATTGTCACCGTGGCGATGCCACTTGCCACTTCGCCCGCGTTATAGCCGCCCATCCCATCCGCCAAAATAGCCAGTTGCAAAACCTCGCTTATCGCAATAGCATCCTCATTTTCTGGTCGCACCATGCCAACATCGGTCTTGGCAAAAAAATCAAATCGTAAAGGAATGGACATTTTCAGTAGCGATCAAAAGAGTATAGATATCAGGCAAATGCTGATCTAAATGTATTTTCGTTGGTTAATAGAACGACAGCAACATAAAAAAAGGCGAAAAACTAGATATTTCTTGATGACGTACATGGTTGTTTGGCGAAGCCGTTCAAACACCTTAACTCCCAAGAGAAATCTTAACTTATCTATTGTGTAGTGAATCATCGCAGTCCATGTAGATAACGAAATCGTCTGGCATCTCATCCATCCAAAGTCCTCGAAGGCCCACTCTGAAAAAGCCTCGTAGCCATGTCATTGCTGAGGGAAGCAACATAAAACTTGCGATTTTCGGTAGCGTAGAAAATAGCCGACATAACAAAATCAGCACTAGACGGTTAACGACTGACCACAAAAAAGGAGCCGAAGCTCCTTTTTATTCATTCAATTACAATCAGGCAAGTAGCCGGATTACAACATCGCCATCAACAAACGCGCCATCTCAGACGGATTCTTAGTGGTTTTGATACCGCAAGCTTCCATGATGTCGAGTTTTGCTTGTGCTGTATCAGCACCGCCAGAAATCAACGCACCGGCATGACCCATACGTTTGCCCGGAGGCGCTGTAACGCCAGCGATAAAGTTAACGACCGGCTTTTTCATGTTGTCTTTGATCCAGTAAGCTGCATTAGCCTCATCAGGACCGCCGATTTCACCGATCATGATGACCGCATCGGTATCAGGATCGTCATTGAACATCTTCATGATATCGATATGTTTCAGGCCGTTGATTGGATCGCCGCCGATACCAACTGCCGATGATTGACCCAGACCCAGCGCGGTCAACTGACCGACTGCTTCATACGTCAATGTACCCGAACGCGATACCACACCGATACGGCCTCGCTTGTGAATATGGCCTGGCATGATACCAATTTTGATTTCGTCCGGCGTGATCAGACCTGGGCAATTTGGTCCTAGAAGCAAAGTCTTGCTACCGGATTTAGCCATACGGTCTTTCAATGCCAGCATATCGCGGACAGGAATACCTTCCGTGATACAGATCGCCAGATCCAGTTCTGCTTCAACCGCTTCCCAAATCGCTGCTGCCGCGCCTGCTGGCGGCACATAAATCACTGAAACGTTAGCGCCGGTAGCGGCCTTGGCTTCTCCGACGTTAGCGAAAATAGGAATGCCTTCGAAATCTTCACCGGCTCTTTTAGGGTTCACGCCAGCGACAAAAGCTTCTTTGCCATTTGCATAATCACGGCAACCGCGCGTGTGGTATTGACCGGTTTTGCCAGTGATACCTTGGGTGACGACTTTTGTATCTTTGTTAATCAGGATCGACATGTTTGTTCCTTGCCTTATTTTTGAGCGTGAATCAATTCGTCAACGTAAGTGCAAATTGATCGTCGCTAAATTCTCAGATCGCTAAAACCAATGCGATTATTGACCGTTAGCTGCAGCAACAACTTTCTGCGCCGCTTCTTCCATGCTGTCGGCAGCAATGATAGGCAAGCCCGATTCCGCCAGCAATTTTTTGCCGATTTCTTCGTTGGTACCCTTCATGCGCACGACAAGTGGCACGCTCAATGAAACCGCCTTCGATGCAGCGATCACGCCTTCAGCGATCACGTCACAACGCATGATACCGCCGAAAATATTGACCAGAATTGCCTTCAAACTTGGATTCTTCAGCATGATCTTAAATGCTTCAGTCACTTTTTCTGCTGTAGCACCACCGCCTACATCAAGGAAGTTCGCTGGCTCGCCGCCGAACAATTTGATCGTGTCCATCGTGGCCATCGCCAGACCAGCGCCATTTACCAGGCAACCGATGTTACCGTCGAGTGAGATGTATGCCAGATCAAATTTCGATGCTTCGACTTCTGCTGGGTCTTCTTCGTCCAGATCGCGATAAGCAACGATTTCAGGTTGGCGATACAAAGCGTTAGGATCAAAGTTAAACTTCGCGTCCAAAGCAATAATTTTGCCAGAGCCAGTGACGATCAGCGGGTTGATTTCGGCCAATGAGCAATCGGTATCCCAATAAGCTTTGTATAGACCTTGCAGTTGTACCCGAGCGTCAGCAATAGAACCCGCTGGTACGCCGATTTTTGCGGAAATACTGTCCGCTTCTGCGTCAGTGAGTCCTGTCGATGGATCAATGACGACCTGATGAATTTTTTCCGGATGACTTTCCGCAACTTCTTCAATGTCCATGCCGCCTTCGCTCGATGCCATCAGCACCACGCGTTGACTAACACGGTCAGTTACCATACTGACGTATAGTTCTTGCTTGATGTCTGCGCCCTCTTCGATCAACAAACGACGCACTTTTTGACCTTCTGGGCCAGTTTGATGCGTGATCAGCTGCATGCCCAGGATTTCATTAGCGTATTCGCGAACTTGTTCAAGCGATTTAGCCACTTTCACGCCGCCGCCTTTACCGCGACCACCTGCATGAATTTGTGCCTTCACGACCCATACCGAACCGCCGAGAGTTTCAGCAGCTTTAACTGCCTCATCGACGCTCAGGCACGGAATACCGCGCGGTGTTGTTACCCCAAATTTACGGAGAATTTCTTTGCCCTGATACTCATGGATTTTCATGCGAGCTTCCCTTCTGACGCTGATTTAAATTAACTTGCTGGTTGGACTAGATAAATGCACTAAGAATTAAATTACAACAAAATCATTAACGACACTAACGGGGTTCGGACTGTATGTCCGGGGGCTTACTAACTGGCATGTTGGATTGTGTCTCAGGAATTTCTGGCCGCGCGGACGCCCACTTTGGATAAAATTGCGCGACAACCGCTCCATCCCTCCGCAGCGCGTAGCAACTTCCTACCTGAAATGGTTTTTTGTCTCCTGTACTCAACCGTGTCGGTGCCGTGCTGCCAACACTCGTTTCACCAGAAAACGCTTGAAGCGCAACAGTCGGCAATATTTGAGCAAGCTCAGTCAGATGAGTGCAAGCCAGCGCACCACCGACACGCTCTTTCAACGTATAGCGAAATCCTTTTAACAGATTCAGGCCAACTAATTGATTGTAGGCAGGGGAGACGGTATTGCAATGTCCGGGATAAGGCATGGCCTCAGAATGCACCGCGACCTCGGTAATGGTGTAGAGATTGTCTAGCGTTAAACGCAGCCATAAATCGTGCACAGCCTCGCCGGCTGGCAAAATTCCGTGCGGCAACTCAAGATCACTGGCTTTAATATCGGTAATGTGCGCGTCCAACTCCCATAAGCCATCGTCACGAATAAACGCGTCGACTTGTATGGTGCGCGTATGTGTCAGCGCCCTGCGAGAAGTAGGAGGTAATAGGGACATTTTTTTGGTCTGCTTTGCTTATCGCTACTACAGTTTCTATAGTAGCTGCCGCTCCTGCGGTTTGCAAAAAACCACAAAAGTGTAGCACAGATGTAGTGAATAGGTGAGTTTGTGTGCGTTGCAACAATCTCACAGTATGACCTAGTTACGGTAAATTTGCATGGCCGCCCGCGTATGGGCGATTTAAGCTGTTTAAATCACGTATATGAAAGAATGTGCGAGGATGTACAGGCATGTACAAGGATTGTACGAGGATCGTCGAAAATCCACTCTATTAGACGCATCAGACGTCTTCGGCATCATAAGAACCAAATTAGGTTAAGGCCCAAATTAGGACCGAACCGGTGGCAATAATATGTTGATGTCCGCCCTAAACAATCCCATCTTCATCAGATTCAACGGGCTCGAACGCATCGTCATCACCAACGCTGTTAATCGCAGCTTGCACCGCCCGATGAGAAAATCCGCGCTGCAATAAAAACCGCATCTGTTTGCCGCGTTCGATAGCATTAAGCGGTTGACGCCCAAATTTCCTCACCCACACTTCGCGGGCGCGGGCAAATTCGCCTTCTGCAAGCTGTGATTTAACCGCACTAATCGCATCGGCGGCGATACCGTGACTTTTTAATTCCATCACGATGCGGCTATTGCCATAACGTCCAGAGCGCCGATTAATAAGAGATTCGGAGAAGCGTTCTTGAGATAAAAATTTAGACTCCTCAAGCCAATCGAGCAAAACCTCTATGTCATCGCCCTCTTCGACGTAACGCGATAACTTACGCTTTAACTCGATACGGCTATGCTCACGCATCGATAAGTAACGAAGCGCCCTGCCCTTCAGACTGACTGTTGGTTTTGCCATTACTGGATGCGGGTCAGGTAACACGGCCCGCCTTATTAAAAAATATTTCCCAAAAACAAAACGTTACAAAACGTTGGGTTCGCTTTTACGACAGCACATTAAGTTTGCAGCGTCGCAACCTTGTTTAAAACGCAATCTTAAAAGCACATAAGGAGTCAGGAGAAAGCTATAACCTCACTTAACACTCATCACACTTATTTTGCACTCATCAAGAACAAAATAAAAATCGGACGAGGAGCCATGCGCCACCCGACCGATTCACTTTTCTTTGATTACTCTACTTTTGCGGCTAACGCTGCGGCTTCTTTGGCTGCTGCTTTTTCAGCGGCTTTTGCTGCTTTCTCAGCGGCTTTGTCGGTTTCTGTCGACACTGCGCCCTCTAGTAATGGTACGCCTAGTGATGCACGTACTTTGTTTTCGATTTCACGTGCCAGTTCTGGACGCTCTTTCAGGTAGTTACGGGCGTTGTCTTTACCTTGACCAATACGCTCGCCGTTATAACTGTACCAGGCACCTGATTTTTCAACGATTTTGGCATCCGATCCAAGATCCAGAATTTCGCCTTCACGCGAAGTACCTGTACCGTACAGAATGTCGAAATGCGCTTCCTTAAACGGTGGTGCGATTTTGTTCTTCACAACTTTTACACGTGTTTCGTTACCGATCACTTCGTCGCCTGATTTAATTGAGCCAGTACGACGAATATCCAGGCGGACCGAAGCGTAAAACTTCAGTGCGTTACCGCCGGTTGTTGTTTCCGGATTACCAAACATGACACCAATCTTCATCCGAATCTGGTTAATAAAAATCACCAGTGTATTCGTGCGATTAATGCTGCCAGTCAATTTACGCAATGCTTGTGACATCAGACGCGCTTGCAAGCCCGGCAAGGAATCGCCCATGTCGCCTTCGATTTCGGCGCGTGGCGTCAATGCGGCAACGGAATCGATAACAATCAGATCTACACCGCCGGAACGGACCAGCGCATCGGTAATTTCAAGCGCCTGTTCACCAGTATCCGGTTGTGAAATCAGCAGGTCTGCCAGATTGATCCCAAGCTTTTGAGCGTAACCGACGTCAAGCGCATGTTCTGCATCAATAAACGCACAGGTGCCGCCCAGCTTTTGCATTTCAGCAATGGTTTGCAGGGTCAGCGTGGTTTTACCGGATGATTCAGGGCCATAGATTTCGACCACACGACCGCGCGGCAATCCGCCAACGCCTAGCGCAATATCAAGACCTAATGAACCAGTGGAAACGACCTGGACCTCTTCGACCACGGCACCATCTTCCATGCGCATGATCGAACCCTTGCCGAATTGCTTTTCGATTTGTGCCAATGCTGCGGCAAGTGCCTTGCTTTTATCAGGATTTGCTGCGGATTTTTTATCGTCCATGGATTTTCTTTCGGCAAAAGGGGTGTAAGACTGTATTAATAGACAGTACTGTATAAAAAAACAGTGCGAATTGCAAGCGTTGTAAACTTAAAGTTAGATAATGTTGCAAACCAGCTGCAACCACTTTCTTTACCCGCATTGTAAACCCGTGTGGAATTTTGGTTGAAATCTTGATGCAAGAGGATACAAACTAACCGTCCTAGCAACGGGCTTGCCAACCCTGCCGACGCAGACAGTACGCCAGTACCGGGGCTAGCAGCGGCAAGGAAAGCAAAACGCGGCCAGGAGAGCAAAACGCCGCTTGGGCGATTTGCGTAAGCCCTCTGGATTTATCGGTGAATCACTACCAATAGAGCTCTCGCCTCGGTTTTTCCTGTGTTACGTATCACATGATTTTTGTCGGCGGGGTAGCGTGCAGTGCCACCAATTTTCAGCTTTTTCTTCACGCCATCCACGACGACCTCGACACCACCATTCAACAACGTTAAATGCTCCATCGTGCCAGGATCGTGCGGTGTGGAAACTAATGCCCCTTCCGGTGCCAACGTCAATTCGTACCATTCATATTTGCCGGCCAATTCCATCGGCCCGAGAATGCGCAGGACGTAACCAGCGTGAAGACCAGGCAAAGTAGGCGTTTCGTGCGGTTCCATGATGTGAATAGCTTCCCGTTCCGACGTTTCGGTAGCGAGCAATTCTTCTATACCAATACCTAAAGCGTTGGCCAATCGCCATGTCACCGCTATGGTCGGATTCGCTTTTTCACGTTCAATTTGCGACAGCATGGATTTAGACACGCCGGCCGCACGCGACAAATCGTCAAGCGTCAGACCGCGCTTAAGCCGTAGCCGTTGAAGCGTCGCGCCGACTTCGGGTGGTGTGTTGTGAGCAATAGGTGAATGCATAAATTTACTTGCTATGTTTAATGGCAGTCGTTAATATCCACTATATTGAATATTTGTTCGATATAGTGGATTCATATCTTTATATTGAACTTCATAGTAACAGATGCAACAGTCGATAATAGATCAAATAGGTCCCAATACCCCACTAGGTGTTAAGCGTAGGCCGACGCCGTTTGCTAAAGCGTTCCGCTACCGGATTTTACAGCCACATTTATGGTTACAAAATTGACAAAAGACATAAGACTCAAAACGATAAATGGGGCCGTCATTTGGCCTTGGGCAACCGCTCACAATACGAAAATGCACACGATCGCCGTACAAGTTTTAAGATAGATAGTGAACATTAAAACCGTGGGTATTAAAACCGTCTGCATAAAAAACGACAAGGAATTGAAATGACGCCGACATCCTCAAAAGCAAGCTTCTTCGCCAGTCTCGACACCAACCTGAACGCTCTGCGCGAGCAAGGACTTTATAAGCCGGAACGCGTTATCAATTCGCGTCAGGGCGCCGAAGTTGTCTGCGACGACGGCCGCACTCTAATCAATCTTTGTGCGAACAATTATCTCGGCCTCTCCGGCGAAGAAAAATTGGTTCAGGCGTCGATTGATGCCACCAAGCAATATGGTTACGGTTTATCCTCGGTACGCTTTATTTGCGGCACGCAAACCGTGCACAAGCAATTGGAGCAAGCCTTGTCTAGATTCCTCGGGATGGAAGACACGATCTTGTACGCGGCGGCATTTGATGCCAACGGCGGCTTGTTCGAGCCATTATTTGACGAGCAAGACGCGATCATCTCAGACACACTGAATCACGCATCAATCATTGATGGCATTCGTCTGTGCAAGGCCGCGCGTTTTCGGTACACCCATAACGACATGACCGATCTCGAAATTCAGTTGCAGGCGGCTGGCGACAAGCGTCATAAGGTCATTGTCACTGACGGTGTATTTTCGATGGATGGCACGATTGCACAGCTCGACAAAATCTGCGATCTGGCTGACAAATACGGCGCACTGGTGATGATCGATGAATGCCACGCGTCGGGCTTCATGGGTTCGACCGGACGCGGTACGCACGAGCATCATCATGTGATGGGTCGGATAGATATCATCACCGGAACGCTCGGTAAAGCACTCGGCGGTGCAATGGGTGGTTTTACCGCTGCACGGCGTGAAGTGATTGAAACATTGCGGCAAAAATCTCGCCCCTATTTGTTTTCCAACACGTTGGCACCATCCATAGCAGGGACCTCGTTGACGGTATTAAATATGCTTTCAAACTCGACCGAGTTACGTGATCGTTTGCAGGCAAACACGGAGCATTTCCGGCGCGAAATCACTCAGTTGGGCTTCACCATCAAACCGGGTACGCATCCGATTGTGCCGGTGATGCTATTCGATGCGCCGATAGCCCAACAATTTGCGCAACGCTTGTATGCATTGGGCATTCTGGTTACCGGCTTTTTCTATCCGGTCGTACCAATGGGCCAGGCGCGGGTGCGCGTACAAATGTCGGCCGCCCACAGCACGCAACAACTCGATCTGGCATTAGCAGCATTTGCGCAAGTCGGCCATGAGCTCGGCCTCTTGAAACATTAAGACGGAAAACAAAATGGAAAAGATTCTGGTCATTGGTGCTAACGGTCAAATTGGCAGCGAGTTAGTGGATGCGCTCGTAGAAAAACATGGTGCCGCCAATATCATCGCGGCCGATATCAGCCCTTCCAGTTCGTATGGCGCGGCTTGCTACGAGCGTCTCGACGTACTCAATAGCAATCTGCTTGCAGAAGTCATCAACCGTTATGAGATTACACAGGTCTACCAATTGGCCGCGATGTTATCGGTCACCGGCGAGCAAGCACCGTTGAAAGCATGGACATTAAATATCAATGGCTTACTCAACATTTTAGAACTGGCGCGGGAACGCAATCAGGTCGGTAAACCTTTACGGATATTTTGGCCATCCTCAATCGCCGCATTTGGGCCAAATACGCCAGCCATCAATACGCCGCAAATGACGATCATGGACCCAACCACCATTTACGGCATCAGTAAACAAGCCGGTGAAAGACTGTGCGAGTACTATTTCAGCAAGTTCGATATTGATGTCCGCAGCATCCGCTATCCGGGTATCATCAGCTTCAAATCGCCTCCCGGCGGGGGCACGACTGACTATGCAATCGCTATTTTTCATGCTGCCAAACGTGCTGAACAATATCAATGTTTTCTTTATCCGGAAACCACCTTGCCGATGATTTATATGCCCGATGCCATTCGGGCTACTATCGAACTGATGGAGGCACCAGCAGCGCAAGTGCGGATACGGTCGGCCTATAATGTGGCTGGATTGAGCTTCAACCCAGCGCAGTTAGCGCAAGCCATCAGGCAACAGTTGCCGCAGTTCGAGATCGTTTATCAACCGGATGATCGACAAGATATCGCCGACAGTTGGCCGCAGAGTCTGGACGATACGCAAGCACGCACCGACTGGAACTGGCATGCCGAAATTGGTCTGGATCAAATGGTGCGGGATATGCTAGAAAATATTCACGCAAAATAGTGAATGATGCATTAACCGGGACGATGAAGCGAATTGATGAATGCGCCTTTCAGTAAGCCGCTACTTCGCTTTACCGACATCCGTCACTGTCTTTATCACTCTTCTAGCATTGACTCGGCACTCTTCAGGACTTTTGCACCATGTAGTGCGTTCACTGCCAACGCGTATCCATATCCAGCGGATAAATGGGGCGGCGTACATTCTTGATGGGAAATAACGCAAAATTCGAACTGGTCGGACCGCCAGTATCGGAGTCGCACTCCTCCAAGCCTTTACTAATCGGTCCGAATACCGGACGACAATACATACGCGATTTCAGCAACAAGAACGTTTTTTTAACTGGATCAAGGCCCATACTAGTAAAGACGCCAAGGTCGTAAGGTTCCACCCGCTCTTCGGTCACAACGATTTGTGCCACGCCAATATCGAACAGGACACTTTTCCCCATTTGTATGGTGGAACCAGTATAGATAGGACCGGTTACCGAAAATTGTCCATCCGTTATCGCTAACACTTGGCCAGTCAAGGTTAGCGGTGTTTTAGTAATGCCTTGTTTGGTGAGGGCGACCTTGTTGCCTAGCGTAACGGTGACGGTCGCGCCGATACCCGCAGCGACCAATTTTGAGACCGCTTCTGGATCACTGATTGGTCCGACACCGATGTCTGTAAGACCTTCGGCCATGGCGACTTCAAGCACATCGAGCGTGTTGCACGTGCCGCCAGACATGACATTATCGCTATGATCAAGCAATAACACTGGTCCGGCACCGTCACCTGCGGCCATCTCTTTTGCGTTCGCCAGCGACTGCTTTAAGGGCTTGCTGTCATACACAAAACCATCACGCTCGCACCACATCGAACGGGCAATTTTTTCTGCTACCTGATTGGCAAGAACCACATCGTTTTCGGTCACCACTACTACCGACATCCCTGCATCGCGGAAATCCGACAACGGAAAACCGGCGAAGATCGATACCGCCAAGACACCCGTTTCAGATTCCGCAGCGATCGCGGCTTGCACTGCACGCTGCATCGCGCTGGTCGATGTGTCGCTAGTCAGTGAGGCCGACAGCAATGGCAACTGACACCACCCGACTACCGGATGACTTTTTTGTTGCAACATATCAACCAGCAAACGACCGGCATGCTCGCCAGCTTCGTACATGTCGATGTGTGGATAGGTCTTGAAGCTGACAATAATATCCGCGTTATCTATTATTTTTTGTGTAATGTTGCCATGCAGATCAAGGGCGACGCACAGAGGGGTATCAGGCGCTATCTCGCGTATTTTTTGGAGTAGCGAACCTTCACCATCTTCAGCGTTTTCCGCTACCATCGCGCCGTGAAGATCCAGCATGATCGCATCGCAACCCACGCTGATGGCCCGCAAGATAGCGTCATTCATCAGCGTGTAAGCATCTGCAGCGACGGCCGCGCTTGGATTGGCCATGGCCGCGATTGGTGTCACTATCGTAGCGCCCAACCCGTCCGCAATATCCAGAAATGCACCCATGGCGGTACGTGCCCCTTTCTGATCACGATAGGCCGCCTCATCCCATTGCGGCGCGAAAGCATCCAGCGGCGTAGTGATAGGAGAAAACGTATTTGTCTCGTGATTCAGTCGCGCGACAACGATTTTCAATAGCATTTTCTTATTCCTCAAAAATTCATTACCAGATTAATTCAGCCTATTCTTAATTAATCAGCGATACGAATTGCGCTGTTTAATATGGCGTGCAGCAAGACGTTCGCACCCGCTTTCAGATGTTCTGATTTAGCATCCTCGATTTCATTGTGGCTGACGCCATCTTTGCACGGCACAAAAATCATTCCGGACGACGCAACGCGAGCAGTATAAATCGCATTGTGACCGGCACCGAATACCACGTCCATCTTCGCGTATCCAAGAAAATCCTCAGCGAAGCCGATAAAAAATAATGGCATGAGATTACTCATGCCATTATTTTGCGTAATTATTTTTTCGCATTCCAGATTACTTCATTTTCTGAAATGCAAACTTGACACCCCAACTAGCGGTATTCGGCCGAGGTTGCATGACTGCTATCGGCGACATGAAAAAACGTAGTGCTGACTGCAGCAATCGCTGCAACGACTTCCTACGCGATACCGAGAACGACTTGTGCAACTGGTTTGCCGAGCGTGGCATTAAAAACGTCGGCATAACTTGGTGCAAACCCAGTTCTTATTTTTGGCTCAATCCAAGGTTTTTAAAATACCGGATAGTTTGCCGATCAGTTCATCGATATGCGTTTTTTCGAATACTAACGGTGGCGATAACGCGATGATGTCGCCTGTGGTGCGAATTAGAATGCCATCATCAAACGCCTGTTTGAAAGCATCAAAAGCGCGCGCGCCGGGCTTGCCCACAATCGAGGTGAGTTCGATCCCTGCGATCAAACCAATGGTTCGGATGTCAACAACGTGCGGAAGGCCTTTCAACGAATGCACTGCATCTTCCCAATATCTGGCGATGCTCTTTGCGTGATCCAGAATGCCATCGTTTTCAAAGATATCCAAAGACGCCAGTCCGGCGGCACAGGCCAGCGGATGACCAGAATAGGTGTAACCATGGAACAGTTCGATTCCAGTCGGGCCGTCCATGAACGCATCGTAAATATGTTGCTTTACAAATACTGCGCCCATCGGTACCACGCCATTGGTCAAACCTTTTGCTGTCGTCACCAGATCCGGTTCAACGCCAAAGTAATCAAACGCAAATGGCGTCGTGAGACGACCAAAACCAGTGATCACCTCATCAAATATAAGCAGGATGCCGTGCTTGGTACATATTTCACGCAAGCGTTTCAGATAACCTTTTGGCGGGACCAAAATGCCGGTTGATCCAGCCACCGGCTCAACAATAACGGCGACGATATTTGAGGCGTCATGCAAAGCCACAATGCGTTCAAGATCGTCCGCCAGATGACCGCCCCATTCCGGCTCTCCTTTGGTGTAAGCATTTTGTTCAAGATTATGAGTGTGCGGCATATGGTCGACACCCACTAACAGCGACCCGAAGGATTTGCGATTACCTGAAATGCCGCCGACCGAGATACCACCGAAGCCAACGCCGTGATAGCCACGCTCGCGGCCGATCAAGCGAGTGCGCGTACCGTCACCACGCGCACGGTGATAGGCAATTGCCATTTTCAACGCAGTATCAACCGATTCGGAGCCGGAATTGGTGAAGAACACTTTGCTGTAGCGGTTATTAGTGTATTGCTTCAAACGGTCGGCCAACTCAAAAGCGGACGGATGCCCCATCTGAAATGTAGGCGCAAAGTCCAGTTTGGCAACCATGTCCTGTACCGCTTTGACAATTTTTGGCTGCGCGTGTCCCAGCGGGACACACCACAAACCGGCAGTGCCGTCCAAAATCTTGCGCCCTTTCACATCTTTATAGTACACACCGGATGCCGATTCCAACAGGCGTGGCGCTTCTTTAAAGTCGCGATTTGCAGTGAAAGGCATCCAGAAAGCAGACATATCAGCATGGCTGGTGTTAGTTGTCATTGCGCGCACCTCAGGTAGGATTGTTAATCATTCATATTAATAACTGATTATTACGGGACACGCCCAGTATTGTTAGATACACTTTTGCTTTAGTTGAAAAACTGTATTGCTCGGACAAAGTGTTTTTAGGTTGCTTTTTTAATACCTTTTCTGCCTCGCTCTTTGGACTGCGCAATTATTGTCGAACTAGTTGTCGAAATTTTATCTAAAATCGCCAGGAATTGTCATGAAACAAGCACGCGCCAAATCCATCCAGTTATCGCTGGACCGCGCTTCCCCCATCGGTTTGGTCGATCAGATTGCCACGAATCTTGCGCAATTAATTGCCCAAGGCATGCTCCGTTCAGGCGAACAGTTACCATCCGTACGCCAATTCGGTATTGATCAGGGCATTGGAACGTCAACGGTCGTGGAAGCCTATGAACGGCTTGTAGCGCGCGGCTTGGTGGCGGCGCGCCGTGGCGCTGGCTTTTTCATCGCTTATCAATCCACGCAGACACAACCAATACCCACCTTTAATCCGCCTGAGCCGGTGATCGATTCTGCCTGGTTGTTATCCGAAATGTTTGCAGATGAGCGTGTTCCGATCAAAGCGGGATGCGGATGGTTGCCGGGAAAATGGCTGGACGACGATGGTCTGCATCAGGCCGAACGGCGCATCATCCGAGCGCCTGGCGCGCAGCAAGTTGGCTACGGTCATCCTTACGGCTATGCGCCACTACGGCTGACTATTAGTCAATTTTTGGCACAATGGTCGCTTGAGGTGCCGATTGACCACATCCTTACGACACATGGCGCGACGCAAGCGCTTGATCTGATTATCAGAACTATGGTCAAGCGCGGTGATACCGTGTTGGTCGACGATCCTAGTTATTGTAATTTAATCGCGATGTTGAGGATGGCGGATGTGAACGTGATCGGCATCCCGCGCACACCAAGCGGGGTTAATACCGAGCAACTGGAGATATTAGCCAGGACACATAAACCCGTGTTGTACTTCACGACCAGTGTGTTGCACAATCCAACGGGCACTTCCTATACGCCCGCTTGTGCCATGAGGGTTTTGCAGGCGGCAGAGCGAAACGGATTTTGGGTGGTCGAGGACGATATTTTTCGGGAGTTAGGCCAACCAAACGATCCGATGCTGGCCGCGCTTGATGGCTTGCAGCGGGTGATCTACGTTGGTAGCTTTTCCAAAACAGTCGCACCTTCGCTTCGACTGGGATACATCGCCTGCCAGCGTGAATTAGCGCGACAATTGGTCCATACCAAAATGGTACTTACACTCACTAACTCGGAAATTACCGAGCGGTTGGTACACAGCGCATTGACTGAAGGTCATCACCGTCGTCACGTTGAGAACCTTTCTGCCGCTTTGTTAAATGCGCAAGCGCGCGTCAATGCGCGACTGATCGAAGCTGGATTGACGCCATTTGCCACACCACGCGGGGGTATGTTTTCTTGGGCAAAATTTGAACATACTGATTTATCGGCCCGTGATATTGCCGACCTTGCCCGACAAAAAGGAATTTGGCTTGCGCCGGGAGACTTTTTTCATCTAGCTGCACCAGCGCAACCTTGGTTTCGCTTCAACGTAGCGTATTCAGACGTGCCTGAATTGGTGAGTTTCTTCCAGAGCATTTAAGCTTGAGGCACGCATTGACGCATTACCTCTTTTCCCATCATACAAGCAGGTAAAAATAATAAAAAACCGCGTGCAATTTCTCGCAGACGGTTTTTTATTTTCAGCTCAGCAAGACCTGCGTTCACCGTCAAGTGAGCGCCATCAAAGGTTTTATAACTTAGGCCACTTGCTCTATACCAGCCAAAGTCCATCCACCATTGCCGTTGATAGGCTTGGTTAGATTCCAGATTTCATTGAACGGCTCTGCCAGTGCTGTTGGATCGTCCTTGATCATGCCCGAGAATTTGACGCCAGCCATGTAGTCGTTACCAATGGTTTCCAAGCCGAGGAATTCAGCATCAATCGTGATCACGTCCGTCTTGTTGGCCGATTGACCACGTTCCTGTAATTGCATTTTCAATTCGGCAAACATTTCAGGTGTAGTGAAATCACGGATATCATCGGTATCACCCTTATCCCACGCCGCTTGCAAACGGATAAAGTTGGTTTTTGAATGGCGCACAAAACCCGCTGTATCGAAATCTGCCGGTACATCAATCGCATTGCTGCCCGCCGCTGAAGATGCGCTTGCAGCGCCAAAAGCAGTGCCAGTCGTTGCACCGGTACTGGTTGGCGCATCAAATGTGTTTGAGTCAAATGTGGTCTTTTGCGCTGGTTCCACATTTGACATACGTGACGCAATTTCCGGCGTAAAGCTTGCGCTGCGAACGTTATTCATCGGGCCAGATCCGGAGAATGCTGGCTTCATGCCATTGTTGCTATCCATTTTCCGACGCACCATGCGGTAGATGAACATACCCGCCACCGCTAACAAGCCCACCATTAAAATAGTGCTGATCATACTGGCCATCGCCCCGCCAAGACCCATGCTCGACAACAACGCACCAAGACCTAAGCCCAACAACGCGCCGCCCAGCATTCCTTTCCATGCGCTGGACTTGGCTGCGCCACCAACTGCTGCTGCGGCCGCAGCAGGTGGAGCGGCTTTAGCAGCTGCCTGATTTTGTGCTGGCGTGGCCTGTTGACGATTCATGCTTTGGGATTTTTTCCCAAACGAACCACCGCCGCCCATACGTTTTGCTTCTACCGATGAAACGCCGACTGACAACGTCATCGCAACGACCATCAGCGCAATAAACATTTTTTTCATGCTAACTCCCGAGATTTAAATCAGTGTGAAATAGGGCCACTTGAAGGGCCATACTCGCTAAAAACTTCCTGACTTTCCTCGCTTAGCGGTTGTTACCCACGTAAGCTAGTCTGCCATCAGGTGAAAATCTTGCAATTAATTGACAATGCAAATAACAACGTAGCGCCCCTTGCGACCTTTAACTCACCATTGCACTAAACACTAATTGATGCGACCGGATGATGAAACCAGGTGGCGTACATTAGCGGCTGCGCGAACGTGTAGCGACAAGCAGGATCGCAGAACAACTAAAAATGAAGATTTACAGAAATAGAGCGTGAAATATACGCATTAAGCCGATAACAATTCGGCCAACGCATATTGCTGACTAACCGAAAACGCAGTTAGCCAACAGTGTTTATGCTCGAGGTGGAGGAGAAATGAGGGGTAAGAAAGGCGGTTCACGCATGCCGTCATTGCCGTGCGCCGCGGCTAACGGAGATGAATTTGGTCTGAAGTTGAAGCCAAGTGCTGGCACTGGTTCGTCGCTCAGGTCGGCATGCAAATTGAGTTCAGCTGAATCTTCATCATCACCGAACGAGCAACAATCTTCACTCATGCTTTTTTGATACGCCATCACATCGGCGATATCAAGAAATTGCGATTGTTGCTGTAGCTGCTCATGTTGTACCAATGCATGATTGTCTTGCGCCAGTGCGAACTTAATATGCGCGTCTACACCGCTTGCAAATACTTGCATAGGCAGCAAAAACGTCAAGAAAAGTATCAACACTCGGATCATGAATAATCGCAATAATAAATTTCAAAGGAACAACTTCTTTATTATACCAAAAGTGCCGGGTCGTCGCCTCAATCGGCCGCACCATTAGCCACTTACCCCAAATCTCAGATTAATTTGTGAATAAAGTGCACGCTAAAGATACACTCAGTAACCGATGGTCTTAAATAGTTACAACGCTTGCCGCTATGGCGGAAACGCCCTAGACTATGCTTGAGACAAAAGTAACAATAAAGTAACAAGTATTATTAGCAACGCGCAACCGAAAACACTGACCGACGCTGAATGTAGCCGACGAATAAAGCCCAGAATGTAAGCCGACGACGATAGCTGCTGAAAACAATCATAACCAGCGCCATATCCCGATCATAGAACATCCAAAAGGCAAACTTAGCCATGCGTATTTTACTCGCTGAAGATGATAGTGTTTTAGCCGACGGACTCACCCGTTCATTACGCCAATCCGGTTACGCGACCGACTGCGTGCTGAACGGTATGGAAGCTGACTCGGCATTATCGACACAAGATTTCGATCTGTTGATCCTTGATTTAGGACTGCCGAAAATGGCTGGTCTGGAAGTACTACGCCGCCTGCGCGCACGTAACTCACGTTTGCCGGTGCTGATATTAACCGCAGCAGACTCCATCGAACAGCGCGTCAAAGGGCTTGATCTGGGCGCCGATGATTACATGGCCAAGCCATTTGCGCTCTCGGAACTCGAAGCGCGCGTGCGCGCGCTTACGCGCAGAGGTGCTGGCGGTGGCCCGACCGTGATCAAACATGGTCCGTTATCTTACGATCAGGTTGGCCGGATCGCCTATATCAGCGATCAGATGCTGGATTTATCCGCGCGAGAAATCGGATTACTGGAAGTGTTGCTGCAACGGACCGGTCGTCTGGTATCGAAGGAACAGTTGGTCGATCACTTGTGTGAGTGGGGTGAAGAAGTCAGCAATAATGCCATTGAAGTCTACGTACACCGGTTACGCAAAAAAATCGAAGTCGGCGGTGTGCGGATTGCGACTGTGCGCGGATTGGGTTATTGCCTCGAAAAAATTGCTGAGGTGCCTGCCCCGCAAACGCCGCCAGCTACCTTCTCCAGTACAAAATAATTTCCTCAGATGCGTGACGACCAAATCATGGCCGCGCAGGCTTCCAGCATACCCCTCTCGGATCGGGATCATATAGTCGAATCCGAGATCGGTCTCGATCTCGGATTCGACCCGAGCGTGGCGTTAGAAAGTGAATCGAAAGAACGCATTCAACGCTCACTATTCGGCGAGATTCTTGACTGGATGTTGGTGCCATTGCTATTACTATGGCCGATGAGTATCGCCATCACGTATTTAGTGGCTAAGTCCATTGCCAACCAGCCATTTGACCGCGCATTGGATGATAGCGTCACAGTCTTATCACAACAGGTTAGTCAAGCCAACGGTAAGGTCGTTACCCGCTTATCGGGTGCAGCGCGCGATTTTTTGCGTGCCGATGATATCGACAATATCTATTTTTTGATCACCGGCCCCAAGGGTGAATATGTCGACGGCGACCGGGAAATGCCAGCGATTGCCCCGGATGAGGATCCACCGCATGCAGGCACCGTACAATTTCATAATGGATCGATGCATGGCACCGACGTGCGGGTGGCGTACACGTATGTCGATTTGCGTAACGATGCAGCTAGCGCCAACATCAATGATCCGGCGCCGCCGATGGCGTTGGTGCAAGTAGGGGAAACGCTGGAAAAACGTGCACAGTTAGCCAATGAAATCATCAAGGGAGTGATCTTGCCGCAGTTTTTGATTCTGCCGATCGCACTCGCACTCGTCTGGTTTGCCTTGTCGCGCGGTTTATCACCGCTATCCGAATTGCAGCAACGGATAAGAGCTCGACGACCTGATGACTTAAGCCCCATTGATTCCGGTCAGGTTCCCGAGGAAATATCGCCTTTAGTACGCTCGCTCAACGACATGCTCTCACGTCTTTCACAGACGATACAAACCCAAAAACGTTTTATCGCTGACGCCGCGCATCAAATGAAAACGCCGTTGGCGGGCATGCGCATGCAATCCGAACTGGCGCTGCGCCAAACGGACGGTCACGATATTCGTCGGTCCCTTGAGCAATTGGCGAAGAGTTCAGATTCTGCCACGCGCCTTGTAAATCAACTGCTCTCGTTAGCGCGTGCAGAAAATCAAACCCAGGAAAATACCGCTCTCATTCCTATTGAATTGTCAGAGTTGGCACGCAACGTCGTGGGCGACTGGGTACAAGCATCGTTTACACAGCGTATCGATCTGGGCTTCGAAGAAGCGCCACAACCTCTCCTTGTCATCGGCAATCCAATGATGCTGCGAGAGTTGATGAGCAATTTGATTGATAACGCGTTGCATTACACGCCGCCAGAAGGCCACGTGACGGTGCGCATTCGTGCCGGAGAAAATAAGCAAGAGGCAATTCTGGAAGTAGAAGATACCGGCCCAGGTATCCCGCCAGCGGAGCGTGAACGTGTGTTCGAGCGTTTCTATCGCATACTTGACAGCAATCGGAGCGGAAGCGGTTTAGGGCTCGCTATCGTGCGGGAAATAGCCCAACAACATGACGCTGACGTCAGTATTTTTTACAATCCTCGTTGCGACGATCAAAAGCTGCCAGGGTGTTTATTTCGCGTCACATTCAAGCAAACTTCCCCAGCTAATTTTCGTGATGAATATCGCTAAAAGCGTATTGCAGTTTAGCGGTTGCGTGAGTAAAAAATATGATTAAAAAGCCAGTGTAAGAAGTCTGTAATACAGGAAAAAATAAGCAGAGGAAAGTCGCAAGTCAGTAGAAAATAAGCACAGAAAATGTTAAATAAATGCAGCTTACTGCCTCCGCAATCTTGAGGTTCAAAGGTAAAGGAGCTGCATAAAAAGTCCCTTAAAGTACTCGCCAGATTGTAGCGCGTTCAATGTTTTTGATTCTTTGATTGTTGACTAAAACCATGGCCCAATCCGTCCCTCAGAATATCGCTGCTCGCAATGCCAGACACTGGCGCAGGACCAAAAAACTGACTTTCAGCCTGTTACTGATTTGGTTTTCGGTCACGTTTCTTGTGATTTTCTTTGCGCGAGAATTATCAAGCGTTACCGTGTTCGGATGGCCCTTATCTTTTTATATGGCCGCACAAGGATTGGTCGTGATTTACCTCCTACTCGTCGGTATATATACCTGGCAAATGGGACGATTTGACCGTGATGCCGATATGACTTTGCCCGATCCAAAGCTGCGCGCAATGAAGTCGTCTCAACTGGCTGAACTCAATAATGAAAAGTAAGTCATTCTTATCGCGTTTGACGCGCTATTACGCTTGGTACACCGCAGGCTTCATTGGCTTTCTGATCATTCTCGCCATCCTCGAAAAAGAAGGATTTCCACGCTCCTGGATTGGTTATATGTTCATGTTCGCTACCATCGCCCTGTATGCGGGCATTGGCGTCGTTAGCCGGACATCCGACGTGTCGGAATATTACGTTGCGGGAAGACGTGTACCGGGAATTTTTAACGGCATGGCAACGGCTGCCGACTGGATTTCGGCAGCAACTTTCATCAGCTTGGCCGGGGGCTTATATTTGCAGGGCTTTGATGGTCTCGCCTATATCATTGGCTGGACCGGCGGCTACTGTCTGGTTGCGCTCCTCATTGCGCCTTATTTACGCAAATTCGGTCAGTACACTATTCCGGACTTTTTGGCCGCACGCTACAGCGGCCGCATTGGTGGTCGGTATGGCGGCAATCCAGTTCGCATTTTGGCGGTAATCGCCACTGTACTCATCTCATTTACATACGTGGTGGCACAAATTTATGGTGTCGGACTTATCACGTCGCGCTTCACTGGCGTCGATTTTTCCGTTGGCATTTTTCTCGGTCTTGCCAGCATTTTGGTTTGTTCATTTTTAGGTGGAATGCGCGCGATTACGTGGACGCAAGTGGCGCAGTACATCATCATTCTTTTTGCCTACTTGATTCCCGTCATCTGGCTATCAGCCAAACATACACATAATCCAATTCCGCAATTTGCATATGGCTCGGTCATGACGCAATTAAGCAATATTGAAAAAACGTTGAGCGATGATCCCAAAGAATTAGAGGTGCGGAGTATTTACAAAGCACGTGCCGAAGCATTCGACAAGCGCTTGAACAATTTGCCTCAATCCTGGACGCAAGGTCGGATCGAAGCACAGCGCGAACTTAAAGCCTTAAAACATAGCAGTGACACTTCGCTGATCGACATTCGCGTTGCCAATCGTAAGTTGAGCGAATATCCAAAATCACCGGAAGAAGCCCAGCAGAGATGGAGAGATGCCAAAGCCCTCAATCTGGCGCACGCCGAGCCACCCACGCCACAAGCAACCCCATTTCCGGGCAAGGATAAAGAAGCATCGGATATTAAACGTAACAACTTTTTGGCAGTAGTGTTTTGCCTGATGCTAGGGACAGCCGCATTGCCGCATGTGTTGATGCGCTACTACACCACGCCATCGGTACAAGAAACGCGTAAATCGGTTTTCTGGACGCTGTTTTTTATTTTATTGATCTACCTGACGGTCCCTGCTTTAGCGGTATTGGTCAAGTACGACATCTATACTTCATTGGTCGGGACCGAGTACGCGCATCTACCAAACTGGGTGTCGTATTGGGCCAATATCGACAAAACTAATCCGCTGGTCAGCATCATCGACCTGAATCATGATGGTATCGTACAGTTATCGGAAATATCGCTGGACGGTGACATGATCGTATTGGCGACACCAGAAATTGCCGGATTGCCCTATTTCATTTCAGGATTGGTTGCTGCGGGCGGTTTAGCAGCAGCGCTATCCACTGCCGATGGCCTGCTTTTAACGATCTCTAACGCGCTATCACACGACGTTTATTACAAAATGATTGATCCGGTGGCCTCCACACAAAAGCGCGTTACGATTTCCAAATTGCTGCTACTCGTCGTGGCGTTGCTGGCGGCTTATACCGCGTCGTTAAAACCCGGCGATATTTTGTCTATGGTTGGAGCGGCATTCTCACTCGCCGGTTCGGCACTTTTCCCCGCGCTCATGCTTGGTGTATTTTGGAAAAGAGCCAATCAACACGGTGCCATTGCCGGGATCATTGCCGGATTCGGCATGTGCGTGTTTTACATGTTGCACACCCTTCCTGCATTGGGCGGGTCCGTCACGGGGCAGTGGTTTCACATTGCTCCCATCTCAGCTGGCGTTTTTGGCGTCCCAGCTGGATTGCTGACGATGATAGTCGTCAGCTTACTGACACCACCACCGGATGCACGCACGATGGCGTTGGTCGATTATATTCGTGCGCCTTGAAGCGCTGCGAGCAGCCAAGCGATCTTGCTGGGAGGGAATGATTTCCCCTTAAGCAAATTGTTACCATAAACATCAGCTATCTGGCACGGGAATTGCTAGACAAAAAGAGTAATTTCTATCATCTCAATCGTCATTTCGAGCGCCGCTTGAAGGCGATTCAGGAGTAAAGTTACTACTGAAATTTTATTACGAGTATGTGTTGTATGTAGCTGTTAAAGTCACTCTACAACAGTCCATGCGACCGATTTATCAATGGTCACCATGACATTGATTGTCGTCATGGTCGTGTTTAATTCGTATTTTGCATGAAAGGACAGTGCAATGGATGCGCAAAACACCAATGACCAAACCGTTCCAAAAACCGCGTTTTCTCATATACGCGAGGGCGATACTGCATTTGAACCTGGTGGTCTCCGGGATTTTTTCCTATATCGCGATTTAGGTATTAGTGCGGCCACAGGTGGCCAGGTCATCGCTCAGTTGGTGAAGGCGAACATGGCACCAGAAGAAGGCACTGGCTGGCATCGACATGAAGCAAAGTTTCATATGGTCTACATGCTCAAAGGTTGGGCACGCTTCATGTATGAGGACCAATTAACGCTGGTCAACGCGGGTGATTGCGTGCACCAGCGCCCCGGTATAGTGCATTTTTTATTCGACTACTCTCCCGACATGGAATATCTGGAAGTTGTTGGCCCCGCTAATTTCACCTCAATCGATGCGCCCGCTCCGTGCGCAGTACCGAAACCAACACCTTGGTTTTCCGAGTTAACTGAAAGCTCAACTATCAATAGCGAATAACGGCTTAAAACTGCCTTGGCTAACCATGCAGGGCAGTTGCCACTCAGTACGAATAATGCTATTTTGATAAAATTAATACGAGACTAAATGCCATCAGCGCTGACCTTGGTCATCAGGGGAAATCTTTTGATGTTTACGTACAAAACAACTGCGAAGTAAAGTTATGGCAAATTTTTTCGATGAAATGTACACCGATGGTTCCGACGTTGCTCGTCCCCATTATGGTGAGTTTTCAAACTGGCTTGGACAGCAATCGGCCGAAACGATTGCTAGAAAACGCGTTGAAGCAGATGTCATTTTCCGTCGTGTCGGCATCACCTTTGCAGTGTATGGCAACGACGCCGGTACCGAACGACTGATCCCTTTCGATATTATTCCACGCATCATTCATGCCGCCGAATGGTCGGTGCTGGAAGCAGGGCTGATTCAGCGTGTTAAGGCGCTGAATATGTTCATCCATGATATTTATCATGATCAAAACATCATCAAGGCCGGCGTGATCCCTGCGGAACAAATTTTCCGCAATGCGCAGTACCGCCCTGAAATGCAGGGTATTTCAGTGGCCTCGGATATTTATGCGCACATTGCAGGCGTCGATATCGTACGCGCTGGTCAAGGCGAATTTTATGTATTAGAAGACAATCTGCGTGTCCCGTCCGGCGTGTCTTATATGCTAGAAGACCGCAAGATGATGATGCGCCTGTTTCCAGAATTATTCACACGTCATAAAATCGCACCGGTTGATCATTATCCTGACATGTTGCTCGATAATTTGCGCTCCGTGGCACCAGTTGGTGTTACCGATCCAACGGTCGTGATCATGACGCCGGGGATGTATAACTCAGCGTACTTTGAGCATGCATTTTTAGCGCAGCAAATGGGCGTTGAGCTAGTCGAAGGAAAAGACTTGTTTGTCGACGATAACGCAGTATATATGCGCACCACGCGTGGACCAAAACGCGTCGACGTCATTTATCGCCGAATCGATGATGACTATCTGGATCCGCTGGCGTTCCGTCCGGACTCTACACTTGGTGTGCCCGGTTTGCTATCGGTCTATCGTGCGGGCGGCGTCACGTTGGCGAACGCTATCGGTACCGGCGTGGCTGATGACAAATCGATTTATCCATACGTTCCCGACATGATCAAGTTTTACATGGCGGAAAAACCGATTCTCAATAATGTCCCGACTTTTCAGTGTCGCAAAAAAGACGATCTGGCATACACCTTGGCGAATCTTAAAGATCTGGTCGTCAAGGAAGTCCACGGCGCTGGTGGTTATGGCATGCTGGTCGGTCCGGCATCGACGAAGCAAGAAATCGAAGATTTCCGTGCTCGCGTGATCGCCAATCCAGAAGGCTACATAGCCCAGCCAACATTGGCGCTCTCAGCCTGCCCTACTTATGTTGAGGCCGGGATTGCCCCGCGCCACATCGACCTGCGACCATTTGTTCTTTCGGGAAAAAACGTTTCGATGGTACGTGGTGGACTGACGCGCGTGGCGCTCAAAGAAGGCTCGCTCGTCGTCAATTCGTCCCAAGGCGGCGGCACCAAAGACACCTGGATACTGGAGAAATAACATGTTGAGCCGCACCGCAGATCACTTATTCTGGATGGCCCGTTACACCGAGCGCGCTGAAAATATTGCACGCATGCTGGATGTACATTTGCAAACAGGCATGTTGCCGCAGGCGGATGAAGACGTTGAGCAAGGCTGGCGTGCCCTCCTCGGCATCTCCGAGCTACAGGAGGCTTATGATAAGCGACATAAAACATTGACACCGCAAAACGTCATCGATTTCATGGTCCGCGACCCGGCTAACTCATCCTCTATTTCCGCCTGCCTTACTCAGGCGCGGGAAAATGCACGCGCAGTGCGGGGAGCATTAACCACGGAAGCCTGGGAAATCCAAAATGCCACCTGGCTAAAAATGCAGGGCTATCTGAAAACTGATGCGCTAGATCAAAACCCTGCAGAATTTTTCGAATGGGTCAAACATCGCTCGCACCTCTCACGTGGCGTGACAATCGGCACCATGCTGAAGGATGAAGCATTTCACTTTATCCGCCTCGGGACTTTTTTGGAGCGTGCAGATAATACTGCACGGATCATTGACGTCAAGTTTCATAGCGCCAATGAGAAGCAGCAAAAACAATCTCAATCTCAGTCCCAATCGCAAGATCAGGAACAAAAGCACGAACAGGCACTCGAAGCGAAGACCGAGCCGCAAATTGACTTCTACTATTGGGCAGCAATCTTGCGTTCGGTTTCAGCGTTTGAAATTTATCGTAAGGTGTATCGTGACGTCATCACGCCGGCACGCGTCGCTGACTTGCTGATTTTGCGCGCGGACATGCCACGCTCACTTGCGGCATGTATGGAAGAGGTCCTCAATAATCTGAAACACGTCAGCAATAATGTATCAGCTGATACGGAGCGCTTCGCTGGCAAGTTGCATGCTGAACTTCAGTTCGGTAGCATTGATGAAATTCTTGAGGCCGGTCTGCACGATTATTTGACGGTATTTTTCGAGCGCATCTTTGAATTGGGCAATCGTATCAGCCGTGACTTTCTGGTTCCACTAGCGGCCTGACCGGCCTCTGCTCCACTTCCGCTAACTATCATGCTGCTGACCATCAGGCACGAGACGATTTATCACTATACCGAAGAATTAACCTACACGATTCAACAGTTGCGATTGACGCCACGTCCCGAAGAGCATCAGCGCACACTTAACTGGCATATCACCAGTTCCGGTGTGCGCAATCCCTTCACGGATGCGTTCGGCAATCTGAGTCATATGTTGACCATCACGGGTCGGCATAACGAAGTCAGGATCGTTGCCGAAGGCAGCATCGCGGTCACCCCCTTGTACTTGGGGCGATTGCCACAAACCGGTGCAGTTTCTCCACTCGTGTTCACCGTAGCAACATCGCTGACCCAAGCGACGCCAACGATCATCGAGTTTGCCCATCGTCACTTATCACGTAATCCAAACAGCGAGGATTTAGTCACGCTGGCGCAAGCCATTTGCAATGCGGTCACCTATCAAAGTGGCTCCACGCTAGTCACCAGCAGCGCAGATGATGCATTACGACTGGGCCAAGGTGTTTGCCAGGATCATGCACATTTATTTCTTGCCTGCTGCCACGCTGTTGGCATCCCGGCCTGTTACGTGTCCGGCTATATCGATCCGGGGAATAGCGATCACGCTGAAAGCCACGCGTGGGTAGATGTGTGGGTGGCCCAGTCAGATTTTACAGGCTGGGTAAGCATTGATGTCACCCACGCGTGCTTTGCCAGCGATGCCTATTGTCGGCTGGCGATCGGCCGCGATTACGACTCAGCCGCACCAGTTCGGGGCGTTCGTCGTGGTGGCGGAGAAGAAACCTTGAGTGTCAGTGTCCATGTCAGCGCTAAAGCGCTAAGTTTAAGTCCATGATAGTGCGCACTAGAAGATATGCTGATGCATGACACTTCGTTTCAACGCATGAAAAGCAATCCCTGACGGAGCTTAAATACACATTCAAAATATAATAGTTCCAACATGAAATATAGTGGAAAATCGACTTGTTGCATCTTGATGTGCGTGTTACTAGTTAGATAACCAGGATTAAATGGCTATGCTGTAAAATCCATTTTTTGTATTTTGAGCTCTACATCATGACTTATTGTGTTGCTATGCGCCTGAAGGCCGGACTCGTTTTCTTGTCCGATTCGCGCACCAATGCTGGCGTTGATCACGTCAGCACTTTTCGTAAAATGAGTGTCTTTGAGAATCCTGGCGAACGCATGCTAGTCATGATGACTGCTGGCAACTTATCCATTTCGCAATCGATTAAACAAATCATTTCAGAACACACTAATGCCGATGGCAAAAGTATCTGGAACGCCACCTCAATGTACGAGGCAGCGCAAATAGTAGGCGCCGCTATTCGGTTGGTGTACGAGCGCGATGCGAGCGCCTTGCAAAAATTTGGCATCGACTTCAACGTCGGCATCATTTTTGGTGGCCAGATCAAAGGTGAGCGCTGCCGTTTGTTTCAGATTTATTCGGCAGGCAATTTCATCGAAGCGCATGACGAAAATCCCTACTTCCAGATTGGTGAATCCAAATACGGCAAACCGATCATCGACCGCGTGTTGGCTGGATCGGAAATCACCCTAGATCAGGCTGCGAAGTGTGCGCTGATTTCAATGGATTCAACGTTGCGCTCCAATCTATCGGTTGGCTTGCCGCTAGATCTGCTGGTATATGAAAGTGGACAATTGGCCTTGACCCGCTTCGTCACTATCGATTCGAAAAATGAATATTTCAAATCCATTTCGAGCGGTTGGTCTAGTCGCTTGAGAGAAGTTTTCGACGAAATCGAAGACCCGGTCTGGCACACGGTAGCAACTGCCGTCGATTCAGCAGCGTTGAAAACCGATCAACGTCAACCCTTGGTAACGATGCCAAAAGAAATCAATTGGGTTGGCACGCCAGCGGCACTACAAACGCTGGCCCAGAATGACGAAACGGGGCAAAAGTAGATTTATTTGATTTACTTCACGTCGCCTGAATTAGGATTTTTCTTTCGGTGACGTGTATCAAATTCAGTCGTATTTTTTACTATCTCAATAAATTCTTTGTAGTCACCATTCGTCGAACATCGGATCGAACCTTTAAAAAAATTCCCCTGACTGGTTGGCACTTCACAAAATATGCTTTCATAATGGAGACGGTCCGACGTCGCCCAACGCAGACACGACGTCGATACCATTCTGGATCGCAGTATCCATTCAGCTTTTCTGTTCGCCAGCTCGACGCAACCCGAATAACAAGCAGTCCATCAGAACATTATTAATCGCGAATCTATACGCGACATAATAAAAGACGAGTACGTCGAAAGGCTTAGCCATTCAGCCGATTACTTCAAACGTACCAGTTTTAGAGGGTAATCGACGTCTTTAACTCGTCTTAATCTGCTTGATCAAAAATGCCCGCGAACAAATCCATGAACGTCAGTAATCATGGAACCACAAGCAAAAGCTCCCTCACTGGTTGATGTAAATCGCAGTTTCATATCCTCATTGCTTGGTTCAAATATCATTTCTAAAGGCCTCCAGTTCGGCGTCAAATAATGAGAGGAATTTTTGTTGGCGCTACCAATATTAAATGCTTTACTGGCGATGACCGTACCTGCACGGTCAAGCGCTTCCAACATAAAAGTCTGATCTGCACCTAGAGCAAGACCCTTCCCACATTTTGGCATTACATTGTTTCCTGCGTAGAAAGAAATCTTCAAATTTCCCCTACGGGACTCATCCAAAGCTTTTAAGCTACCTTCAATCACACCTGCTTCGCCACCATTTGCTCGAGTACTGTTCAACATAACCGCTCTGGTATTTCCAGGAAGACTTTTGCCAATGATCTTATCGGTATACAACGTCACTGCCTTCAATGCTTCCCAACTGCCAAAATTGCCAACCACGACCACACCGGGATCTTCTTTATTTATTGGATGCTCCAGGAATTTTCCATCATCAACAAGATGGCGCTCCACCTCAACACAGGCTGCCTCTCCTGTTGCGGCCTCTTGAGAATTATCGACAGCCGTGACGACTATATTGCCATCGACTTGCATTGATGCTGGGAGATTCAAACAGTGTCCGTAATTATTTAAATTCACATGTGCATTCGTACCATTGACCATCCACGACACGTTACGAAATTTGCCATGAGAATCCAGAGCAGATATCGTCACCGTGTCTGTACCCGCAATACGATAGATTGGATAGCCATCTGATCGGGTTGCGGGTCTATTGACCTGCAAAGTGAGTTCATGCCCGAAAGGGCCTTCTGCAGTAGTAGCGACATCTACTTTCCCCAAAGGGGTTGGATCAAATTTTGCATAATAAGGATTTGCTTGATATTTTGTGAAATTATTACTGTGCTTACTTCCGTTAGATACTCTTTCTGGAACCGAAAAAACCCCGCGAATGAACTGACGTTTAAAGCCGCCAGGAAAAGCAATTTCATTCGTAAAGTGATCTCCGGAATATTTAGGAAGGGTGTTATTTACGTTGATCCCGCCAGGAGCATCAATCATGTACAACATATCACCGTAAAAAGAAGTAACGGAAGAGCTATATGTTGTGCTTTTTAAGGCCGACTCCTTGCCGGAAATACCATGATAGAACGGTTCCAGAGTAAGATTTCCGTCCACTGTTTTACCAGGAATATCTCCTTTTTGAAAAATATCATCAGGGTTGACGTGACTTTTTATGGCACGAAGCTGCCAACGCTTATCGTTACGCCACACCATGGGTAAATCTTCGCCGCTGGGATTATTCACCGCGTTGTGGCCCGGTGCTGCCGTTAGATCAACACAAATCGTAGTGGTCGCTTTTAGCCAGTCCTGATAATAACGCTGCTCTTTTATTGCATCAGTTGCCCAAATCGGCTCTTTTCCCTTAACCGGCAAACACTCCTCCGGTACAACATAGGGCACATCGATATCGCCAAGTGTCTGCGCAGACAAAAGAGGACTAAAAGAACAAAGAGCGGCAACGCTACTCAAACAAAATAGAGATATTTTTTTCATGATATTTAACATATAAAACGCCACAAATTCTATGGCATAGATTGAATCGAACAGGGAAAACTTATTTGGAAGAAAGAGACGACTGCATCGCCTTGCAACAAAGCGAAAACGACACAGATCATGCGCGGCCGACCCCATGCTAATATCACCGTCGCCCCTTTTGAGGGTCCAGGTGCCAGCAGCAGTGACTTGTGAAAACAGCTCGCCTTAGGCGGATGCGCTCAAGGGTCTTATCATCACCCCAATAAGAAACTCAATGGCCATTGCAACGCGTGCTAAATCCCCGCAATGCAAGCAATGTCGATGCAGCGAAACTATTTGAGGTCACAGATTCAACTCACCGACAATTCGGGTGTTTGTCTGACTCCTAGCCACGTGAAGATAATATCAGTACGACATAATTTTTAAATCCAGACGAATCTGAAAGTTGAGTAAGGCTTTTCTTTTTTTTAAAAGAAAAAATCTTAGGCATTAGAAATCTACGCAGCATTAATAAATGGCAGCACTAAATCATGGGATTTTCGCCAGGCGCTTAAAGATTTTTAATCATCCCGGAAAACTTCGTCGTCTGGAATGATCATCCGGCAGGCGCTTCACCGCGCGACTGTATAGATGCAAGGATTGTATTTACTTTTACATCATTGGTTTCCACGTAAAAAAGGCCACGAAAATTTCTTCGTAGCCTTTTTTAATACAAATTACTGTAAACGTTTTACAAAACGATCGTCTGTGCTTCGCCTTCAGCACGTGTGCGGATTGTACCGATTTTGAAAACCGTCTCACCGGCAGCTTGCAATTGTGCAAACGCAGCGTCAGCGTTTTCCTTAGCCACAATTACCGCCATCCCGATACCGCAGTTGAAGACCCGATGCATCTCGTCATCAGCCACGCCGCCGTGCTGTTGCAGCCATGTAAAGAGTGGTGGCATCGTCCAGCCATCGCGATGCAGTTCAGCGGTTAGATTGTCTTGCAATACACGCGGAATGTTTTCTACCAGGCCGCCACCAGTAATGTGGACCATGCCTTTGACTTCCATCGCATCCATCAAGGCCAGCAATGGCTTGACGTAAATCCGGGTCGGCGCCATCAAAACATCCGCTAGTGGACGACCGTGGAAGTCCGCGTCCAGATCAGGCTGTGCAACCGAAATAATTTTGCGTACCAATGAATAGCCGTTGGAGTGCGCGCCAGACGATGCCAGACCAAGAATGACATCGCCCGGCGTGATTTTGGTACCGTCGATCAATTTCGACTTCTCTACCGCGCCCACCGCGAAACCGGCAAGATCGTATTCGCCTTCCGGGTACATACTTGGCATTTCGGCGGTTTCGCCACCGATCAGCGCGCAACCAGCTTGCTCGCAACCTTGAGCGATACCCTTGATGACGTCGGTGGCGATGGCAACATCAAGTTTTCCGCAAGCGAAATAATCCAGGAAAAACAACGGTTCGGCACCTTGCACCAAAATATCGTTGACGCTCATGGCGACCAGGTCGATACCAACGGTGTCGTGGCGGTTCAGCATAAATGCTAATTTCAGCTTGGTGCCGACGCCATCGGTTCCAGAGACCAGCACTGGCTCCTTAAATTTCTTGCTGATTTCAAAGAGAGCACCAAAACCGCCGATGCCACCCATGACGCCTTCACGCATTGTGCGCTTGGCAAAGGGCTTGATAGCCTCGACTAAAGCGTCGCCGGCGTCCATGTCAACGCCGGCGTCGCGATAAGAAAGAGAAACATTGGTTGTTGAAGTCATGATGTGATTGGCAGCAGAGGCGGTAAAATAGAGGAATACGTCCGCGCGTAGCAAAACAACAATAAGTAAACACTCTATTAGTGAGTTTACTTTGTTCCGTTACCGCGATAAAAGCGCTATTTTATCAAACCGATTCAACTATCCCCCAATTACATGCCATTTTCTTTTACTGACGAACAAAAACAAACAATGTTATGGCTAGTTGTGGCGATATTGCTCATTGCGCTTTTTGTTGCTTTGGGGCCGATCATGACGCCATTTGTGGCTTCTGCCATCCTCGCATACGCGCTGAACCCGGGTGTTGACTGGCTAGCTAGGCGGCGGATTGGAAAATACCCTTTTCCACGGGCGTTGGCGGTATTGCTTGTCATGCTGATACTATCGCTTGCGATTCTGGCAGTTATCCTCATTGTGATACCGGTGTTGCGGACTGAATTTCCGTTGTTACAAAACCAAATTCCAAACTTTTTGACCAAATTAGATGGTTTTATTGGCCCGCACCTGGAAGACTTTGGTATTCATTTTCGACTAAATAGTAGTGGTATCAAAGAGATGCTGACCAAACAAATGGCAACCAGCGGTGACGAAATCTGGGCTGCGGTTCTGGCTTCGGTCAAAGTCGGTGGAACCGCGGTATTAGGTTGGATCGCAACGATACTGTTAGTCCCAATCATGTTATTTTATCTATTGCAAGACTGGCATCGATTTATTGCCACATTAGGTCACATGGTCCCGCGTCGCTGGCAAGCCAAGACCAATAGCATGGCCCTTGAAGTAGATGGATTGCTGGCGCAATATTTCCGCGGTCAATTGTTGGTGATGTTGGTTCTGGCGATTTATTACTCAACCGGCCTGGCAATTGCAGGTTTTGACGTAGCGCTGCCGGTCGGCATCATCACCGGTTTGCTGGTGTTTATTCCATACGTGGGCTTTGGTCTCGGTTTAGCGCTGGCGCTGATCGCAGCGATGTTACAGTTCAGCGGTTTTCACGGTTTAGCGGCAGTGGCAATTGTTTATGGATTAGGTCAAATGCTTGAAAGTTTCTTCCTGACGCCGCGTTTGGTCGGTGAGCGGATTGGCTTGCACCCGCTGGTGGTAATTTTTGCTTTAATGGCATTCGGACAACTATTTGGATTCGTCGGCATCTTGCTGGCGCTACCAACTTCGGCGATTATGTCGGTCATTGTGAAACATATTCGCATGCATTATCTGAATAGTAGTTTTTATACTCAGTAAAATGCATTTATATCAACAACGTACGGAATTTAATAGCGCATTCAATGCGCAACTCAATACGCAATTAAGTCTGTAAAAAGTATGAAAAATCAAGCATGAGGCAATTACTACTCGATATTACTGCCGACGACGCGCAAACGCTCGATACTTTCGTGATTGGAAACAATCAGGAAGTGTTGCAGTTTTTGCGCCAATTGACAGCGCCATCGACTACCTCAGCAACCGCACCGGGAGATCGATTCGTCTATTTATGGGGTCAATCCGGTGCCGGAAAAAGCCATCTGTTGCAAGCCTTTGCACGCATTACTAACGCCCATCTGATCAGCGCTGCTGATTTAAACGCGCATCATGCAATTGAATACAACGAGTCCTATAGCGCTGGTCTGTTTCATTTTTCTGCCGAAGATACCGGCTATCTGATTGATGATTGCGACAAGCTATGCGCAGAAGATCAGATTTTGGCGTTTGCTTTATTTAATCAAATTCGTGAGCATGGCGGTTGGTTTATTACCAGTGGCGCACAACCGCCAGCAGAATTAACCCATACCATACGTGAAGATTTGCGAACGCGACTTGGATGGGGCCTGATTTATCAACTAAATGGCCTCAGCGATGAAGAAAAAATCTCAACATTGTCACAAGCAGCGCAAGCACGTGGACTCACCTTGTCGAGTGGCGTGCTACCCTATCTCATTACGCATTTTCGACGCGATATGCGCTCATTAATGGAAAAACTGGACGAACTTGATCGTTACTCGCTAGAAACTAAGCGTCCTATAACCCTGCCGTTGTTACGCAGCCTGTTACAACTCGAATCTGAAGAAAAATCACTATGAATCTGGCCCTATTCGACCTTGACCACACTCTGCTGCCGATCGACTCGGATTATGAGTGGGGCCAATTTTTAATCCGCATCGGTGCGGTGGATGCTGATCTATTTAGTAAAAGTAATGCCGAATGGTTTGCCCAGTATCAAGCGGGTACACTCGATCCGGTAAAGTATTTGGAATTCACTTTCGGCACGCTGTCTACATTTCCGCGTAAGCAGCTTGACGCCTGGCACCAACAATTCATGAAAGAAGTGATCGTGCCGCGGATTACTCCGCAGGCGTTAGACCTTCTGCAACAGCATCACGATGCGGGCGATCTGGTCGCCATCGTGACAGCCACCAATAGTTTTGTCACCGAACCGATTGCGAAGGCACTTGGCGTAGACTTTTTGATTGCCTCCGATCCAGAAACTACGGATGACGGAGAAATCACCGGAAAACTGTTAGACACGCCGACATACGGCCCTGGTAAGGTTATTCATACCCACGCATGGCTGGCAACGATGGATATGACGCTCTCCAGCTTTCCACGGTCTTTTTTCTATAGCGATTCGCATAACGATCTACCGCTGATGATGCTGGTGACCGATCCGATCGCTACCAACCCAAATGCCCAGCTAAAAGCACATGCTGACGCACACGGTTGGTCAATACTGCAGTTGTTCGACGAATAGACACATCTCTAAAAAAACCGTAACAAACGCCCCAATTTGGATTGGCGATGCTGCCAACTATGCAATCTCATGCAAATGCAAGTTTAAGTGTTAATACAATCACACCATTTGCAATAACGAGAGCATGCATCGCACAGACAAGCTTGGTAGATGCAGGTGGTTTTTTGAGTTCGTCTGTAGTCGAGGCGACATATAGCCAACATATAATCAAGACACAATGATCAAAAAGCTGATTCGCTCCATTCTCGGACCCAAAAAAAAGGTGGAAGACCACACCAAGCCGGTGGTGCTAAGCCCCAAGCAACATGGCATTGACCTTCAACTCGTTTCGCCCAATGCGATCCGTGTCACCAGCACCTTGCAAGAAGCCGGTTTCAAGGCCTTCATCGTCGGTGGTGCGGTCCGCGATCTTCTATTGGGCGTTAAACCAAAAGATTTCGACGTCGCCACTAACGCTACGCCGGAGCAGGTCAAACGGTTATTTCGACGCGCCTTTTTGATCGGCAAGCGCTTTCAAATAGTCCACGTCATGTTTGGCCAAGAGTTGATCGAAGTCACCACCTTCCGTGGCGCCTCATCGACAGGCGCGCCAAAGGATGAGCATGGCCGGGTGTTACGCGACAACACGTTCGGCGAGCAACATGAAGACGCAATCCGACGCGACTTCACGATTAACGCCATGTATTACGATCCAAGTAGCCAGAGTGTCCTCGATTATCACGGAGGAATTGCGGATATTCGCTCCAAGACCTTGCGCATCATCGGCGTTCCCGAGGCCCGCTATCGCGAAGATCCGGTGCGCATGTTGCGGATTGTTCGCTTCGCCGCCAAGTTAAACTTTACGATTGAACCGGACACCCGCGCCCCGATTCCTATTATGGCAACCCTCATCAATAACGTGCCGACTGCACGCGTATTTGATGAAATGCTGAAATTGCTCATGAGCGGGCATGCGCTGGCTTGTCTGCAACAACTGCGCAAAGAAGGCTTACATCACGGCCTTCTGCCGCTGCTGGACGTGGTTCTTGAGCAACCGATGGGCGAAAAATTCGTCACGCTGGCATTAGCAAATACCGATCAGCGCGTATTGCAAGGCAAACCCGTTTCGCCCGGCTTTCTCTTTGCATCGTTGCTGTGGCATCAAGTACTCGAAAAATGGACGGCCTACAAAGCTGCTGGCGAATTTCCTATTCCGGCGCTGCATCTTGCCGCGGATGATGTGCTGGATGCCCAAACCGACAAGTTGGCGTTGCAACGGAAAATCGCTTCAGACATGCGCGATATCTGGGCTATGCAACCGCGTTTTGAACGTCGCGTAGGTAAAGCGCCATACAAATTGTTGGAACATATACGCTTGCGTGCGGGCTACGACTTTCTGCTATTGCGCTGCGCTTCCGGTGAACTGGATAGCGAACTGGGCGAATGGTGGACCGCTTTTATGGAAGCCGACGGTACAGGCCGTGAAATTTTGCTGGCACAGAAACCAAAGTTGACCAACGAAGGCCCGCCGCCAAAAAAACGTGCGCGACGCCGGAGTCCGCGCAGTCCTGGCAGCAGCAACAGCGGTAACAGTAGCGGCACGCAGGACGGTGCTTAAGCGTGGCTGATCTGCATCCTGTCAAAAGTTACATTGGTATCGGTGCGAATTTGGGCGACGCCAAGGCACACGTGCTTAACGCTATTATGCAACTGGGCAGATTGCCCAAGACATCAATCATTGCGCAATCCAGCCTGTTCCGCACGGCTCCGATTGATTCCAGCGGCGATGACTACATCAACGCTGTGGTCAGCCTCGATACCGTATTAACGCCGCATGCGTTGCTGCAAGCGCTTCAGGACATTGAGCAACGTTTCGGCCGCGAACGTCCCTATCCGAATGCACCACGTACTCTGGATCTGGATCTGTTGTTATATGGCGCGATGACGATCGCCGATGCGATCTTGACCGTGCCACATCCCCGCATGATACAACGCGCTTTTGTCTTGATCCCGCTGTTGCAAATTGACCCTTTTATCACCATACCCGGACACGGGCCAGCGCATCAGTTCATGCCGCAAGTGGCAGATCAGTCGATTGCCAAAATTTAACTGAATCAATATTGATAACACCAGCGGAACGTGTGATCTTCGGTGATATTGGGCCAACGCCCAAAAGCGTTTACGCTAAACTTGTTACACCATGCTCGCTAAGTACAGACCAACGCAACATGACCACAATCTTTTTTGCGACTGTTCTCATGACAATATTGCCACTTATTCATTCACATCGTATGTGAGTTAAGCGATCCCTTTTATCTTTCGAATATGAATCTACATAATTACAGGTACGTCGTGGTTGAAGGCCCTATCGGAGTCGGTAAAACCACCTTAACGCAAAAAATCGCGGCACACATTGGCGCACAAGTTCTGCTCGAGCAACCGGAAAGTAACCCATTTCTGGAAAAGTTTTATGCCGATCAATCGCGTTATGCGCTATCGACCCAAATGTTTTTCTTGTTCCAACGCGTCAATCAGTTGCGCAGCCTTTCACAGACCGATCTTTTCGATGGCTCGAGCGCGATAGTTACAGATTTTTTGCTCGATAAAGACCCTATCTTCGCTAATCTGACCTTAGCTGACGAAGAGCTGAAACTGTATCAACAACTTTACGATCACTTACGTCCACAAACACCAACACCCGATTTGGTCATCTATCTGCAAGCTGAACCTGACACGCTGATTGAACGCATTAAAAAACGTGGCATTCCAATGGAATCGGGGATTACCCTCGACTATCTCAAGCGATTATGTGAGAGTTACAGCCGCTTTTTCTACGATTACGAAGCCGCCCCTTTACTGATCGTGAGTAATCAACATATGGATCTATCAGGCAATGATGGTGATTTCGCATTGCTGCTGGATCGCATCGAAAGCATGCGTGGCAAGCGTGAATTTTTTAATCGCGGAGAATAATATGGCAGGCTATTTGCAAGGCGAAGCGGCGACATCAGCGCAGGCACGGACGAAACCGGTAACGATACCAGTGCTGCAAAACATGCGTGATAAGGGCGAAAAAATTACCATGCTGACTTGTTACGACGCTAGCTTTACCGCGCTGCTGGATCGCTGCGGAATTGACACTATATTAATTGGTGATTCGCTCGGCATGGTGTGTCAGGGACATTCGTCAACATTGCCGGTAACCGTGCAAGATATTGCTTATCACACAGCCAGTGTCAGTCGCGCCAAGCCCACCGCACTCGTGCTTTCCGATTTACCGTTCGGCAGTTACGGCACGCCGGAGACCGCCTTTATCAACGCCGTACAGCTGATTCAGGCTGGCGCACAAATGGTCAAATTGGAAGGCGGCGCGTGGCTCGCGCCAACCGTGCGCTTTCTCACTGAACGCGCGATTCCGGTCTGTGCACATCTCGGCCTTACGCCGCAGTCTGTGCATCAGATGGGCGGCTACAAAGTACAGGGTAAAACCAGCGCTGCGGTGGAACAACTGAAATCTGATGCATTGGCATTGCAGGCTGCCGGTGCCAGCATGGTGGTTCTCGAAGCGATCCCGGCGGTGCTGGGCAAGGAAATCACTGAATTGCTTACTATACCAACGATAGGCATTGGGGCTGGTCCGGATTGCTCCGGGCAAGTGTTAGTGTTGCACGATTTACTGGGCGTGTTTCCGGGTCACAAAGCACGCTTTGTTAAAGATTTTATGCAAGGCCAACCGAATATTGATTCAGCCATCAAAGCGTATATCGCGGCGGTGAAGGACAAGTCATTTCCTGCGCCGGAGCATTGCTTTTAGGAATATTCTTTAATCCGCTCTTAAACGCTTTAGCGGCAAAATAAATCGAGCAAGATAAATCGATCACGATAATCGATCAAAATACAAAAATCCCCAATCGGACATTCCTGATTGGGGATTTTTTGTGAGCGATTTACTTTCTTATAAACGGCTCTTCAAAGATCAATTTATTTTGAAATCGTTTTCGCGCTAGCGTGCCCAAATCCGATTTTTCTTACTTTATCTCAATCTTCATACCGCTTCAGGCTGCAGATCATCGCTTTCGCCAAGTCGTCCGGACCACTGGCAGTGACGCCCAAATCTCTCAGCAAGCCGTCTTGCAAGCCATACACCCAACTATGAATCGTCAGTTCCTGCCCTCGCTCCCAAGCATCTTGAACGATCGTGGTTTGACAGATGTTACCGACTTGCTCCATCGAATTGAGCTCGCACAGGCGATCATGACGCAATTGTTCCGGTAAAGCCTCACCCAAATAGCGCTCATGCTTTTGATGCACGTCCTGGACGTGACGCAACCAGTTGTCAGCAAGCCCGACCCGGCGCTTGGTCAACGCCGCATGAACGCCGGAACAGCCGTAATGACCGACCACGAATACATGTTTGACCTTCAGCACATCAACTGCAAATTGAAGCACCGATAAACAGTTCAGATCGCTATGCGCAACAACGTTTGCAATATTCCGATGTACGAATAATTCACCCGGACGAAGGCCTAATAATTCGTTTGCCGGAACCCGGCTATCAGAGCACCCAATCCAGAAATACTCTGGTGACTGTTGTGCTGCCAATGTTTTGAAAAATCCAGGTTCACGTGCCGTCATCCCGGCAGCCCATTGACGGTTGCTTTCGAAAAGTTGTTCCGTGGTTAGGACATTTTTATGTTCTATCATCATTTTCCAATCAAATTAACGGATTATCAACATGATGTTTATGCAACTCATGTAAGCCCGCGTGCACGACATTTTATCGAAAATGGCGCGTAAGAACTTTTTTTTTGAAAGCCCTGCTAAAAGTGACGATAATTTGCACCTAAATATTGGTAATCGACACATGCATTGCAGAGCTAACATTTGTTAAAAACAACACATAAGCGCGATGGGAGTGTAGCGAGAAAATGCTAACTACGATTGTATTCGATTCCGAATTACCAATTTATTGGATATGGCTAGCTATCAGTCCAGTCGCGGACCACAGCTTGAAATAAGACAGCGAAAGTAAAATAGACAATAGCCGCTAACCATTACGGATCAGCGGCTATTGAAGGCGCAAGCTAAAAGTTATAGACAGATTTAGGACATCGAACCCGCCTAGGTTAAGCGCCATTACACCCTATTCAAAAAACTCTTTAACCTTATCTTTCCACGATTTACTCTGAGGATTGTGCTTAGCACCGCCTTCAGTAGTCAGTTCGTCGAATTCACGCAGAAGGTCTTTCTGACGATCGCTAAGCTTGACTGGTGTTTCAACCACAACATGGCAAAACAGATCACCCGCATAACCTGAACGCACGCCTTTGATACCCTTGCTGCGTAGACGGAAGGTTTTGCTAGATTGCGTTCCCTCAGGAATGGTAAAGGAGACTTTGCCATTTAACGTCGGCACTTCAATTTCACCACCCAAAGCTGCTTTGGCAAATGAGATCGGCATTTCGCAATGCAAATCATCACCATCACGCTGAAATACGCCATGTTGCTTGATATGAATTTCGACATATAAATCGCCAGGAGGACCGCCGTTTGTGCCCGGCTCTCCGTTGCCGGATGACCGAATGCGCATTCCGTCGTCGATACCTTCCGGGATTTTCACCTCGAGCGTCTTGTTACGCTTGATACGTCCAGCGCCTGCACATGACGCGCACGGCTCAGCAATCACTTTTCCGCTGCCATGACACTTAGGGCAGGTTTGCTGGATGCTGAAAAATCCTTGCTGCATCCGCACTTGACCATGACCGCCGCAAGTTGGGCAGGTTACCGGCTGCGTTCCAGGCTTGGCACCACTGCCGTGACAAGGTTCGCACGCATCCCACGAAGGAACCCGAATCGTGGTATCAAAACCATGCGCAGCTTGCTCCAGCGTGATTTCCAGGTTGTAGCGCAAATCTGCGCCGCGATATACCTGAGGACCGGCGCCACGACCACCTCGCGCGCCACCGCCACCGCCGCCACCAAAGATGTCCCCGAAGATATCACCGAAAGCGTCGGCAAAACCACCGCCACCGCCACCGCCGCCTCCACCCATATTAGGATCGACACCCGCGTGACCATAGCGATCATAGGCCTCGCGCTTTTGCGGGTCCGATAGCATCTCGTAGGCTTCTTTGCCTTCTTTGAATTTATCTTCGGCGCCTTTACTATCCGGATTACGGTCCGGATGATGTTTCATCGCGAGTTTGCGGTACGACTTCTTGATCTCTTCATCAGAAGCGTTTTTCGCTACACCCAGAATTTCGTAAAAATCACGTTTCGCCATGTTTTGGCACCTTACTTATTATTTAAGAACACAGTTGCTATTTTTAGCGTATCTGCGACAGCTCACCATTCGGTCAGAACTTCCCTACCGAATTTAACGATGTCCGACAATTAAACCCAGCGAAGGCGTTTAAACATCGCACTCTGATCATTAACTTCGCCTAAAGCTGAAGCATTTGCAAAAACCTCAAGCAATTTCAAGGCCAGAATCAATCCCGCAGTTGCAGCAACATAGCAATTTGTTCAAAGCGAAAACGCCGAACAGAGCTTTAAGCTATGTCCGGCGCGTCAATGCAGTACCTTGGAGAACCCTCCAAACCACTGCCCGGACGGGTTTTACTTATCTTTTACTTCTTTAAAGTCGGCGTCAACGACGTCGTCTTCTTTTGGCTTGCCTTCTGATGCGCCACCACCTGCGGCAGCACCTTCAGCACCGCCAGCCGCAGCTTGCTGCGCTTGCATATCGGCGTACATCTTCTCGCCAAGTTTTTGCGCCGCAGTGCTCAAGGCTGCTGATTTGTTGTCGATGGCGGCTTTGTCGCTACCCTTCAACACTTCTTCCAGTTCCTTGATCGCTGCTTCGATGCTTTCTTTCTCTGCCGCTTCCAACTTATCGCCGTATTCAGCCAGCGATTTGCGGGTTGAGTGCACCAGAGCATCGCCTTGGTTATGCGTTTCAGCTAGCTCTTTCAAGCGCTTGTCGTCTTCAGCATTCAATTCAGCATCACGCACCATCTTTTGAATTTCATCTTCAGTCAAACCAGAGTTTGCCTTGATGGTGATTTTGTTTTCCTTGCCGGTTGCTTTGTCTTTCGCGCCGACGTGCAAAATACCGTTCGCGTCGATATCGAAAGTCACTTCAATCTGTGGCGTACCGCGTGATGCTGGCGGGATACCTTCCAGATTAAATTCGCCCAGGCCTTTATTACCGGCAGCCATTTCGCGCTCACCCTGAAACACTTTAATTGTTACGGCTGGCTGATTGTCGTCTGCTGTCGAGAAAACCTGGCTAAACTTGGTCGGAATAGTCGTATTTTTCTTGATCATCTTGGTCATCACGCCACCCATTGTCTCGATACCGAGCGACAGAGGCGTTACGTCCAACAACAACAAGTCTTTACGATCACCAGACAATACCGAACCTTGAATCGCGGCACCAACGGCAACCGCTTCGTCTGGATTGACGTCTTTACGTGCATCTTTACCGAAGAATTCTTTTACTTTCTCTTGCACTTTAGGCATACGCGTCATACCACCGACCAGGATGATATCGTCGATGTCAGATACTTTGACGCCCGCGTCCTGAATCGCAATACGACAAGGTGCAATGGTCTTTTCGATCAACTCTTCGACCAAAGACTCCAGCTTGGCACGTGTCATCTTCATGGTCAGATGGACTGGTGCGCCGTTAGCCATGGCAATGTACGGCTCGTTGATTTCGGTCTGTTGTGACGATGACAACTCAATCTTAGCGCGCTCAGCGGACGCTTTAATACGTTGCAGTGCAATCGCGTCTTTACCCAGATCGATACCGTTAACTTTCTTGAACTCGTCGAGGATGTAATCAATCATGCGTTGATCGAAATCTTCACCACCGAGGAAAGTATCGCCATTAGTCGACAGCACTTCAAACTGCATTTCGCCATCAACGTCGGCGATTTCAATGATCGAGATGTCGAAAGTACCGCCACCCAAGTCATACACAGCAATCTTGCGATCACCTTTTTCGGTCTTGTCCAGTCCAAAAGCCAATGCGGCTGCGGTTGGCTCATTGATGATACGTTTCACATCAAGACCAGCAATACGGCCAGCGTCTTTGGTTGCCTGACGTTGTGCATCATTGAAGTATGCAGGAACGGTGATAACCGCTTCTGTGACTTCTTCGCCGAGGTAATCTTCAGCGGTTTTCTTCATCTTGCGCAGCACTTCTGCAGCGATTTGCTGCGGTGCCAGTTTTTTGTCGCGCACAGCAATCCATGCATCGCCGTTGTCGGCTTTAGTGATCTCGTAAGGCATTAACGAGATATCTTTTTGCACTTCTTTTTCGTCGAACTTGCGACCAATCAGACGCTTGGTTGCGTACAGCGTATTTTTTGGATTTGTGACAGCCTGACGTTTAGCAGGTGCACCGACCAAAATTTCGCCGTCTTCCTGATAAGCGATCACGGATGGCGTAGTACGCACGCCTTCGGAGTTTTCAATAACCTTAGGCTTGCCGCCTTCCATGATGGAAACACAAGAATTTGTCGTACCCAGATCAATACCGATAATTTTACCCATGATGCTGTCCTTTACTAAATTTGTTGAATTTTGATATGCTAAATATTGGGAGAAAAATCAAGCTTTCAAGCCTTTTCAGCGGAAATGAGCGATTATTTTTGATTTTCTCGCTTATTTACACGCTTATTTTCACTTAATGCCGACTTATTTACTTTGAGCAACAGTGACCAGCGCCGGACGTAACAGGCGGTCTGAAATCATGTAGCCCTTTTGCAATACGCTCACGACGGTATTTGCCTCTTGCTCGGCTGGTACCATTGAAATCGCCTGATGCTTCATCGGATCAAGACGCTCGCCCGGTTCTGGCGAAATTTCGAGAAGGCGATTTTTATCGAACGCTGCAACCAACTGCTTCAACGTCATTTCCACACCTTCCTTTAACGACTCGACAGAAGGTGTTTCCAGTTTCAATGCGATTTCCAGACTGTCCTTCACTGGAACCATTGCCTCGGCAAAATTTTCGATAGCGAACTTGCTGGCGCGCGCGATATCTTCCTGGGCACGACGACGAACGTTCTCGGTATCTGCCTTGGCACGCAAAAATGCATCTTGCAAATCAGCAATTTTGGCTAGCGCTTCTGCTAATTCGACTTCTAATGCTGATTCAGGCGTGACCGCCGCTTGTTCTTGAGCGATGGTATTTTCGGTTTCAACTTGCGCGGTCTGCTTTTCCATGTCTTCCATTCAAAAATCTCCTGCAATCAATGACTTAATGATGTGTTAAATCCGTTTAATGCGGTGTATTGCGATGTTTTAAGGTTTTGCGTCATCACGTGTGCAAAAAAAAGTTTTCCGGCGGCTTTTCGGCGCCCTTAAAACCACTTTAAAGCGGGACAAACTGATCTATGACTTGCCAAATGGGGCTATCCCCTACTTTTTCAAGGGGATTATGGCGTGTCAAATGTGTGGCGTTGCAACAATTTGTTTCACATTTTACCCCTTTGAATTTGCTGCGACGCATCAAGCGCACTATCATTTGGCTTTTACTCTTATTTATTCAAATTTCAAGGCATTCAAATTGAAAATTAAAAGTTATTAAAAGTTGACTCGTCAATAGGTGAATACCATGAAACTATCTCTCATTTCGGCCTTCATGCTGCTGTATATTTCACTAGCGGCCGGTTGGATAAGCTATTCACATTTAGTCGCGATTTATTAATAGAAAATCTATTAATTGCATTAAGGAGTAGAATCTGCCGACCACGACAGCACAGCATTCGTACCCATGATTCGTGGCATTAATTACTTCATCTCTCAGCACCGACGCGCAACGCCTCATCTTTTTGCACTTTCTCTTGCAGCTTTTGCTCAGCAACGTCATTGGGGGACAAATGGGTTGGCCAACCGATTAATTGCTCCTCTACCAACGTCGCCAAGCCTTGAATCCATGTTGATGATTCGTTCAGGCATGGGATCAGATAAAACTCCTTACCGCCTGCTTTTAAGAAATCGGCCTTTGCTTCGATACCAATCTCTTCTAATGTTTCCAGGCAATCACTGGTGAATCCTGGGCATATGACATCAACGCGCTCGACGCCTTGTTTGGCTAATTTTTCTAATGTTGGTGCAGTATATGGTTGCAGCCACTCCGCCTTCCCGAAACGCGATTGAAATGTCACCATATATTGCTCTTGTGACAAATCTAGCGCCTGTGCCAGCAATCTCGCCGTTTTATAACATTCACAGTGATACGGATCACCCAGCAGCAATGTCCGCTTGGGGACACCGTGGAAGCTCAACACCAACTTATCCGGCATCCCATTCATCGCCCAATGCGTCAGCACCGACTCTTTTAGCGCATGAATATAGGCTTCGTGATCATGATAATGCTTGATAAGACGTAACTCGGGCACATTGCGTACCTTGGCGTAATGACTAAATACGGCGTCAAAAATGGACGCCGTGGTGGTCGCCGAATACTGCGGATAGGCTGGAACAATGAGTACTCGATCACAGCCGTCCAACTTTAATTTGTCCAGCACCGATGACACGGACGGATTGCCATACCGCATGGCATAGGCAACCTGCACTTTGTGCCCACGTTGCCCCAGATAACCACGTAACAAGGTTGACTGCTTTTCGGTGTGCACTTTGAGTGGTGAGCCCTCATTTGTCCAGATCGACGCATATTTCAGGGCTGATTTTCCTGAACGAAACGGCAAAATAATGCCATGCAAAATCAACCACCAGATTGCCCGTGGGATTTCAACCACTCGCGTGTCGGAAAGAAACTCTTTCAAATACCGCCGCACCGCGCTAGATGTTGGCGCGTCAGGTGTTCCCAGGTTTACCAGTACGACTGCTGTTTTTGATGTCGTGCCGTGAGTGAAAGGTGGCTCTTTACGAAAGCGCATGCGAAATTCCTAAAAAATTATCTGCGGCACAATATAGTGAGCGCACTTGAAAGCTTGAATAAAACCAGTTCCTTGAAACTTCTTACTTAGCGCGCGTCATTGACCGCGCCGCCGCATTATCTGGGTAATGCGCAACACCGCCTTCGACGTTCCACTATGAAGCCAGTAACTCGCGTGCGTGCTTACGCGTTGTCGCGGTAATTTCAAGACCGCCCAACATCCGCGCGATTTCTTCCACTCTGCCCTTGGTATCAAGGCCATCAATTGCCGATACGGTTTTGTTGGCAGCACTTTGTTTACTTACCTGAAAATGCTGATTGGCTTGACTCGCGACCTGCGGCAAGTGGGTGACGCATAACACCTGACGCGCCTGACCAAGGCGTTTTAGCAAGCGGCCGACTACCTCGGCGACGCCGCCACCGATTCCACTATCGACCTCATCAAATATCAACGTTGGGGTAGCCGTGGCGCTTGACGTAATGACCGAAATTGCCAAGGCAATCCGCGCCAGTTCGCCTCCGGAAGCAACTTTTGCCAAGGGTCGAGGCGCAACTCCGGCATGGCCAGCGACCAAAAACTCAATTTGTTCAATGCCATACGCAGCAGGTTCACAAGGGTTTAAAGCGACTACAAAACGTCCACCATTCATACTCAACTCTTGCATCGCTATCGTCACGGTATTCGTCAAATTCCTGGCCGCTTTGGCGCGGGCCTTTGATAACTTTTGCGCCAATCCAAGATAGATCGTCTTAAGCTTTTCTTCCTGCGCGCGCAAAGCATCAAGATCGCTGGCATCGGCTAATTGCTGCAATTGGATGGAGAGCGTGACGAGCTCCTGCGGTATAGCATCAGGTTCGAGCCTGAACTTACGTGAAGCGGAGTGAATTGCCTCTAACCTGCGATCCACTTCGTTCAGGCGTGCAGGATCCAGCTCAACCCGGCTCAGATAATCATTGAGGGCGTACACCGCCTCTTGCAACTGAATCCGCGCTGATTCCAGGGCTTCCAATACCGGCTTCATATCCGCATCCAGATCGACTAATTTTCCAATCTTGATGTTGAGTCCTGATAACTGCGACAGCATGGGAATATCAGACTCTGAAATTATATTCAGCGCCTCTTGCGCGCCTTCGATCAAGCTGGCGGCATGCGACAAGCGACTATGCTCGTTGGTGATGTCATCCCACTCGCCCGGCTTGACCGCTAGTTTTTCCAACTCACTCACTTGCCATTCGAGGCGCTCGCGCTCCAGCAAAACGTTCTTGGCGTTTGTCTCAAATTCCTGACGTTGACGCGCCAATCCACGCCATTTTTTATACGCAGCCGCAACGATTTGCAAATCGTCCTGCAATCCTGCTTGTCCATCTAACAGTAGACGTTGTGAATCCGCTTTCAAGAGCGACTGATGCGCGTGTTGCCCATGAATATCGACCAGCATTTCGCCGAGTTCGCGCAATTGCCCTGCGGTCGCGGCAATGCCGTTAATGTAGGCCTTGGAACGTCCTGCGTTATCTATCACCCTGCGCAGCAGTACACCACCTTCTTCGCTCTCAAATTCGTTCGTGGTCAACCATGCTCTGACTGCTTCACTGGTGTCAATCGGGCTGCCTTCGCTGCGGTTTGATACCGAAAATTCGGCGCTGATGTCTGCTTTGGCCGCACCCTCGCGTACGACGCTGGCGTCACCCCGCCCACCTAACGCCAAAGCAAGCGCGTCGATCAGGATGGATTTCCCCGCACCGGTTTCACCGGTGAAGACAGTAAAGCCAGAGGCCAGGTCAAGCTCAATGGCATCAACGATAACAAAATCGCGAATGGAAAGGGTGCGCAGCATGGAATCGAATCAGGTTGTAGAACAAAATCGGTTTCAGGAAAGCGGACTAAGGTATCGGCGGTCAGCGCTGGTGACAATACCGTCGAAGCAGCAGTGTACTGCAATTGATCGCGCAGGACACCGCACCCATTCCGCAATTAACGCAAATGACCGTCTGCCGAAGGATACTCATTCCAGTGTAACTTCTGGCGCAGGGTTTCATAGTAACTCCAGCCAGCAGGATGTAAAAAAGTGATCGCGTGCTCAGAACGCTGGATGACGATGCGGTCCCCAAGTTGCAGACTGGTCAGCGACTGCATATCAAAATTAACATTGATCTCCCGACCATTGACAATTTCAATGACGATTTCGCTACTGTCCGGCACGACAATCGGACGATTGGACAACGCATGCGGTGCAATCGGCACCAACACAATGCCATTCAACGATGGATGCAGCAAAGGCCCGCCAGCAGAAAGCGCATATGCCGTAGAACCGGTGGGAGTCGAAACGATCAGGCCATCGGAACGTTGGTTATACATAAAACGACCATCCACATCGACCCGCAACTCTGCCATGCCGGAAGTACCGCCGCGCGAGACAACAATGTCATTAAACGCTAGCGCACTAAAAATAACGACATCGTCACGCTTGACCACGCCTTGTAATAAGGTCCGCCGTTCCGACTCGACATTTCCATCCAGCATTTCCCCCAATACCGGAAGCATGCGTTCAAGAGAAATATCGGTCATAAAACCAAGTCGCCCTTGATTAATACCGATGAGCGGAACATTGTAAGGTGCCAGTTGACGCGCAATACCCAACATCGTGCCATCGCCGCCGACAATGATCGCGGCATCGGCTTGCTGGCCGATTTGCTCGGGCGTCATCGCCTCGAATCCGGTTAAGGCAATATTTTGCGCGGTCTCGGCCTCAAACACGACTTTATGTCCGCGCACCTGAAGAAAGTCGGCCACCTCGGTCAATGAGTCGTCAATACCGGCGGCAAAATACTTGCCAACGATCGCAATAGTTTTAGGCAAACTAGGTAAATTCTGTTGATGAGATAATTTTATAGGCCACATGCCGCCGATTAGACCATAATTTGGGTCTGCATTAAAGCTTCTCTAGAGGATACTCCACGATTCCATGAATAATATCGCTAGTCACCGTCAACACTCGCCCAGCGCTGCACCCATTAAAGCCGTCTTGTTCGACCTGGACGATACACTTTGGCCAATCGTACCGGTATTGATCCGCGCAGAGCAATTATTGTATGACTGGCTTTGCCTCAACGCACCGGCCGTCTCGGAGGCATTTACGATCGCCAGTCTGCGGCAACGGCGTCAAGCGTTGAGTGCCACTAATGCCCTATTCAAAATTAATTTATCGGCTTTACGACACGCTGGACTGACTGAAGCATTTAATACTGTTGGCGAAGATATTAGCAAGATTGATGCCGCCATGGCGCTGTTTGCTGAGGCGCGTCATGCGGTGACGCCCTTTGACGACGTTCAACCGGTGCTATCTCGCTTAGGACAACACGTATTACTGGGTTCAGTGTCGAACGGATTTGCGGATCTGGAGAAAATCGGCCTGTCACAGCATTTCGCTATATCCATCGCCGCGCATAGCTTCGGCTGCGCTAAACCTGATCCCGCGATCTTCCATGCGGCGTGCCAAGCCCTTAATGTCAGACCCGAAGAAGCGGTCTATGTGGGTGACGATCCGCTTTTAGACGTGGTGGGCGCGCGTGAAGCTGGCTTGCGAAGCGTTTGGATTAATCGGTTTGACCGCGTATTGCCCGTTGGAATCGTAGCAGATGCTCAATGCGTCACGTTACATGAGCTTGAAACATGGCTGGAAGATCAATCCGCCAGCACGTAAAATCCCTCATAAAATCTCTTTTGATAGAGAAAATCCACGCCGACGAATAGGCGCGATTCGGCTTAACAGTGTATAAATACAATTATTAAGGGCCAGACACCTGTCAGACCTGGCTCATGGCAAATCACGCCAGCACTTACCAATAATCGCCATGCATCTTGATACTCGCGCTCAAACTCTTCTCAAAGCCCTCGTGGAACGCTACATCGCGGATGGGCAACCGGTAGGCTCGCGCGCACTCTCAAAAATTTCCGGGCTGGAATTATCTCCCGCGACCATACGCAATATCATGGCCGATCTGGAAGAAATGGGTTTTGTTGCGAGTCCGCATACCTCAGCGGGACGGGTACCAACGCCCCGCGGCTATCGTGTCTTTGTCGACACACTATTGACGGTCCAGCCGATTGACGAGGGCGTGCTCGAATCGAGAATGCAGGCAAGACTGCAAACTAACTCGCCGCAAAAGATCATCGCCAACGCTGCGCAAGTGTTGTCATCGCTCTCACAATTTGCAGGCGTGGTACTAACCCCAAGGCGTGAATCGGTGTTTCAGCAGATTGAATTTTTACGACTTTCTGAAAAACGTATTCTGCTCGTCATCGTCGGCCCTAGCGGCGATGTGCAAAATCGGCTCTTGTTAACAGATGTCGACTACACCCCTTCACAGCTCGTACAAGCGGCCAATTTTATCAATCAAAACTACGGAGGCCATAGTATTGATGACGTTCGCTTACGCCTGCAAACCGAAGTCCGCCAGTTGCGGGATGATATGAATCGACTCATGTTGGCCGCAGTTGAGGCCGGTAGCGAGGCGATGACCGACGATGCTGACGAAGTTGTCATTTCAGGTGAGCGCAATCTACTCAGCGTGACTGACCTGTCATCGAGCATGAGTTCCTTACGTAAGCTGTTTGATATGTTTGAACAAAAAACCAATTTGATGCGACTGCTGGACATATCAGGCAAGGCCACCGGCGTTCAAATATTCATTGGCGGCGAATCACAACTGGTTCCAATGGAAGAGATGAGCGTCGTCACCGCACCTTATGAGGTGAACGGAAAAATCGTGGGCACGCTGGGTGTGATCGGTCCGACGCGCATGGCATATCAACGCGTGATACCGATTGTCGACATTACAGCAAAGCTGCTTTCCAATGCATTAAGCCAGAACTAGTCTGGCTTAATAACTATTTCGGATCACTAAGTCTCGCTCAGTAAGAAAAACAGCAAGCATCGTTTAATGCCTTACGATCCGAAGCTTTGGAACGCACAGCATTAATGCTACTCGGCGCATGACCCAATTACTTTTTTACGCAATTCCGGCAGTGACCGTACAGCGCCAAGGCGTGATCCGCAATCTCAAAGCCACGCTCTGTGGCGACGGCTTTCTGGCGAACCTCAATTTCTTCGTCGTAAAACTCTTCGACCAGACCGCAGGTCAGACACACCAGATGATCATGATGCGATCCTTCGTTTAGCTCAAAAACGGCCTTGCCGGTTTCAAAATGATTACGCTGCAACAAGCCAGCTTGCTCAAATTGGGTTAATACACGATACACAGTTGCCAAACCGACATCAAGATTCTCGGTAAGCAAAATTTTATAAACGTCTTCAGCGCTTAAATGTCGGACTTCACTATTTTGAAATATTTCCAAAATTTTGAGTCGGGGCAAAGTAGCTTTAAGGCCACTAGCTTTTAGTTCGGATGGATTGTTAGGCATGTTTACGTCGCAAATGGATGATCTGCTTTATCATATAGCGTTTTAGCACAATTGCTCAATCAATTAAGATACTTATGCGAATGTTGCTCTCCCGTACTGCCCGCACCTCCGCCTTGACAATAGCTGCTGTTTCCATGGCTTTGCTGGCTGGCTGCGCATCAAAAAATCCTCTCATTGACGGACCGACTTCGGCATCCGGTGCCAATGCTGCTAACGCTAGTTCGGGAATACCGACTGGCGATACAGCAGGCGATGGCGTCCGAACCATAAAGAACCCCCGTTTTTTCGGAATCCTTTCACCTTATCGCTACAATATCCAGCAGGGTAATTTTGTTTCGAAAGAGATGATCTCGCAAGTTAAGGAAGGCATGACCACAGAGCAAGTATCTTTTGCACTGGGATCGCCGTTACTGACAGACATGTTTCACGCGAATCGTTGGGATTATGTTTTCCGTTTGCAAAAAGGCAATGGCGAAATCACTTCCAGCCGCGTCAGCGTTTTCTTCAAGGATAACCTTGTGGTCCGCGTAGAGGGTGGTGATCTGCCGACTGAAGCAGATTATCTTGCACGTATTTCGGGCGGCAATAAAGAAGCTAAAAAAGCCACCCAAGATAGTGGCATCGCAAAGGATGCGCCCGCACCTCCGCCGACAGCACCAACAAAATAACCAGTCAAAGTCTTAAATAACGATGAATCAAATGAAAATTGCTGTTGCTGGCGCGTCCGGTCGCATGGGACACATGCTGATCGAGGCCATCCAGAATGCAGAAGATGCCACATTAACCGGCGCGTTGGATGTGCAGACCGCGCCCGGATTAGGATCCGACGCCGCCGCTTTTCTGGGCAAGCCGTCCGGCGTGAATATCGAGTTCGATCTTGCTACGGGCTTGGCTAACGCTACCTTTTTAATTGACTTTACGCGTCCAGAAGGCACGCTTGCACATCTCGCCTATTGCGCCGAGCATGGCATCAAAATGATCATCGGCACGACAGGTTTTGATGAGGCTGGCAAGGCGGCGATCGCAGAAGCAGCAAAAAAGACAGCCATCCTGTTCGCTCCCAACATGAGTGTCGGCGTCAATGTCACCATGAAATTGCTTGAAATGGCAGCGAAGAGTTTTTCGCACGGCTATGACATTGAAATCATTGAAGCCCATCACCGCCACAAAGTCGATGCGCCGTCTGGCACAGCGCTGAAAATGGGCGAAGTGATTGCTGATGCACTTGGTCGCAAACTCGACGAAGTCGCCGTCTATTCGCGCGAGGGTGTAACCGGTGCACGCGATCCATCTACCATCGGCTTCGCTTCCATACGGGGCGGCGATATCGTTGGCGATCATACCGTGCTGTTTGCCAGCGATGGAGAGCGCGTTGAAATCACACATAAATCGTCCAGCCGTGTGACTTATGCCCATGGCAGTTTGCGCGCTGCGCGCTTTCTTAACGACAAAGCAACGGGTTTATATGATATGCAGGACGTTCTTGGGCTTCGCTGAGTAATTAGCAGAGTAATAAGCTGATTGTTACCATGATTTTTACGCAAATTCAGGGCCGGGCGATGTCAAAATACAAACAATGACTCGCCTATGGCATGGGAAGTGCGCAGCAGATAACACTAATTTGTTCATTAACCATGTTCGGCCTGCTTGTACTCGATTTTTACCCATACTTTGAGCGCTCCTCCTAGCTTCTCATGGCGAGTTTGATGTTGATGACTCAACCGACCTGGAGTTGCGCTCAAAATGTAATAAATTGTTGCCAACTAATGATCTTCACCTAAAGATCGTTATGCTGCCCCACCACCATCCGGATCAACAACATGAATGATAATCTCGGGTTCGCCCACTATTGGTCGCAAGGCGATGCTGTCTCTCACGGCGTAGCCTATTTGCTATTGCTGATGTCCGTGATTAGCTGGTACTACATTTTGTCCAAAGCCTTGAGTTCCTGGCGTATCCGGCGCAGCGCTTCATCGCTTGAAGGATTCTGGCAAGCACCGACACTAAATGATGCGATTGCCGTCATCAAACCGGTCGATACCGAAAATGTTTACGCACCTTTAGCCATACAAGCGGCCGACGCTGCAGGCATTCGGTCACCGATGACCAGCAAACCCGCCGCCTCGCTCAACGCCGGCACCGATCTTGGCGAACTGGTCACACGCACATTGCGACGAGAAATCAATCGCGTTTCGTCACGGCTGGAAAGCGGATTAACATTACTGGCATCAGTCGGTTCAACCGCCCCTTTCGTCGGTTTGTTTGGTACGGTCTGGGGTATTTATCATGCTTTGATGGCAGTCTCTGCATCGGGAACTGTGCAGATCGACAAAGTCGCAGGACCAGTTGGCGAAGCACTCATCATGACCGCACTTGGTTTGGTAGTTGCGATTCCCGCAGTACTAGCCTACAACGCGTTCACACGTGTTAATCGCGTTACACTGGCAGAGTTGGATGCGTTCGCGCATGATTTACATGCTTATTTGACGACTGGCAGTCGCGTTGGAAAATAATTTAGCCTCCTAATAGCCTTATACACTCATCACTAACTTCAGTCCGGAACCAGTATGTCATTCGGTGGATTTAACGACAATCAGCACTCAGCGCCAATGGCCGATATCAATATCACGCCCATGGTCGACGTCATGTTGGTGTTATTGGTGATTTTTATCATCACAGCACCACTATTCACGCATGCGGTCAAAGTCAACTTACCGACCGCCCAATCCGCTCCCGCTCCAGAAAAGCCAGAGACGGTATCGCTGTCAATTGACCGCGCGGGCAAAATGTTCTGGAATGACAAGCCCATCGCAGAACCAGAACTGACAACGCAATTAATCGCTGCCGCACAACGCCAACCCCAGCCGGAATTGCAGTTGCGGGCCGACAAAGACACCCGATATCAGGTGTTGGCGCAGGTTATGTCACTGGCACAAAATAACGGTTTGACAAAAATCGGCTTCGTAACCGACCCAAAAAGCGTCCCTGCAGCAAAATAACTCCCTATTGAAAGACGGTCACTTGGTGAAATACTAACCGCCTCGCTTTTGGCAAAAAGATCGTCTCATCGTTAACTTCCGTCGACTCCCACAATCCCACTATCGTATGAGAGCACCTGAACCAGTATAATCACCGGTTCAGGGATAATTCTCCTATGCTTTTTCACATTCACTTTTTTAGTCCATCACGCCATGCAAGAAAAATACAGCCCGACCGACGTCGAAAAATCGACGCAAGACCATTGGCGCGCTATTGATGCCTATAAAGTCGTCGAACACGCAAAAGACAAGAACGGTCTAGATAAGCAAAAGTTTTACGCCTGTTCGATGCTGCCGTATCCATCCGGCAAATTGCACATGGGTCATGTCCGCAATTACACCATCAACGATGTCATGTATCGCTACATGCGGATGAATAACTACAATGTGTTGATGCCAATGGGTTGGGATGCGTTTGGCATGCCTGCGGAAAACGCGGCGATGGCAAACAACGTACCACCGGCCCAGTGGACTTATAGCAACATTGACCACATGAAAACGCAGATGCAATCCATGGGACTCGCCATTGATTGGTCACGTGAAATGACGGCGTGCAAGCCAGAGTATTACAAATGGAACCAATGGATGTTCCTTAAGATGCTCGAAAAAGGCATCATCTACAAAAAAACCGGTACCGTGAACTGGGACCCGATCGACCAAACCGTGTTAGCCAACGAGCAAGTTATCAATGGTCGCGGCTGGCGTTCAGGTGCGCTGATTGAAAAGCGCGAAATTCCAATGTATTACGCCAAAATTACCGATTACGCCGAAGAATTGCTGGACCACACCGAAACCAAATTAACAGGCTGGCCAGAGCGCGTGCGCTTGATGCAAGCGAATTGGATAGGCAAATCAACCGGTGTGCGCTTTGCTTTTCCACATAAAATCGAAGAAGATGGCAAGCTCATTCAGGATGGCAAATTGTGGGTGTTTACCACTCGTGTCGATACCATCAAAGGCGTGACCTTTTGCGTGGTAGCGCCAGAACACGCATTGGCCACCTTCGCCGCAAAAACGAATCCCGAACTGGTTGAATTCATCGCCGAATGCAAAAAAGGCGGGGTTGCCGAAGCAGATATGGCGGTAATGGAAAAGAAAGGGATGCCAACCGGGCTTTACGTTACGCATCCGCTGACCGGCCAGCTGGTTGAAGTCTGGGTCGGCAATTATGTCCTGATTACTTACGGCGATGGTGCCGTGATGGGTGTTCCTGCACATGACGAGCGCGACTTTGCGTTCGCGCAAAAATACGTATTGCCGATTCGCCCGGTGATCGCCGTGGAAGGCAAAGTGTATTCCACCGAAACCTGGCACGACTGGTATGCAGACAAACAAAATGGTCGCTGCGTCGACTCCGGAAAATACGATGGCATGCACTTTCAGCAAGCTGTTGACGCCATCGCTGCCGATTTGTCCGCGCATGGTCTGGGTGAAAAGAAAATCACCTATCGCTTGCGTGATTGGGGCATCTCGCGTCAACGTTATTGGGGTACACCGATCCCAATCATCCATTGCGAAGATTGCGGCGACGTACCGGTACCAGAAAAAGATTTACCAGTCTTGTTACCCGAAGATTGCGTCCCGGACGGCAGTGGTAATCCACTTAACAAGCATGAAAAATTTTTACATGTCGACTGTCCGACTTGCGGCAAACCTGCACGCCGCGAAACTGACACCATGGATACGTTTGTCGATTCGTCCTGGTATTACATGAAGTACACCTCGCCCGGTTCTACCGATGCGATGGTGGACGCGCGTAACGACTATTGGATGCCGATGGATCAATACATCGGCGGCATCGAGCATGCAGTATTACATTTGTTGTATGCGCGCTTCTGGACCAAAGTCATGCGTGATTTTGGACTGGTGAAATTTGATGAGCCATTTACCAATTTGCTGACGCAAGGCATGGTTCTCAATGAGACCTACTATCGCGAAGAAGCCAACGGCAAGAAAATCTGGCACAACCCGGAAGACGTTACTCTGACTTTCGATGACAAGGGACGTCCACTTTCAGCGCTTCTAAAAGCCGACGGACAGCCAGTCATTATCGGCGGCACGGAAAAAATGTCGAAATCAAAGAATAACGGCATCGATCCACAAGCACAAATTGACCAATACGGCGCCGATACTGCCCGTTTATTCACGATGTTTGCCTCGCCACCAGAACAAACGCTGGAATGGTCGAACGCGGGTGTCGAAGGTGCCCATCGTTTCTTACGTCGGGTCTGGAGCTTCAGCCACGCACAGGCCGCGAATATTATTCCGGGATCAAATAAGCAATATGCCGATTTGTCGGTCCCGCTCAAAACCTTGCGGCGCGAAGTCCATAAAATTTTGCAACAGGCCGACCATGACTTGAAGCGCATTCAGTACAACACCGTCGTATCGGCTTGCATGAAAATGCTCAACACGCTAGAAGCTACCAAGCTCGAAGCATCGGGAGCCAGCAATGCCGTACTGACTGAATGTCTGTCAATTTTCTTGCGCGTTCTCAACCCAATCGCGCCGCATATCACGCACACGCTATGGCAAGAGCTCGGCTTCGCGAAAGTGCATGGCGATATTCTGGACGCAAGTTGGCCGCAGGTTGATGCTAAGGCGCTTGAGCAAAGCGAAATCGAGATGATGATTCAGGTCAACGGCAAATTACGCGGCAGCATTATCATCGCCAAAGATGCTGACAAAGCCACCGTCGAAGCGCTGGCGCTGGCGCATGAAAATGTGCAAAAGTATCTCGAAGGAGCACCAAAGAAAGTAATTGTCGTTCCGGGCAAATTGATTAATATCGTTGCCTGATGTAAAAATGAATCGCTGAGTATTTGATGGACAGTGTAAGTTGCGCTTTAAACCGAGCACTTAACGAAAGGCTCAGCTAAAGCGCGAATTAAATCACCCGTGAAACGCTTAGTGATAGCTCGCATAAAACATGCTGCTTGATCTATTAAAGCGGTCCACTAAGTCACATAAGTGGACCGTCCGATTGCCAGCCAGGACAGCGATTTTCGTCCCGAATCTTGAAACAAGGAATATCTGTATGACGCGCGTTTTCATGAGTCGCCAACCGTTGGTTCGCTGGTCGATTATCATCGCCCTTACCGCTATGCTTGCCGCGTGCGGATTTCACTTGCGCGGCACTGCCAACCTTCCTTTCAAGACTATTTATTTGGGATCTGCTACAGGCACACCACTGGGAGTCGAACTCAAACGTAATATTCAGGCTAGCGGGACCACTGAAGTAGTTCCTAATGAAAAAGGGGCTGAGGCTGTGATGGAAGTGATCTCGCAGACGCAGGAAAAAGTCATTTTGACCCTCAACAGTCAAGGCCGTGCGCGTGAATATATGCTGTACTCGAGATTTTCATTCCGTCTAAAAGATGCGCAGCAGAAGGAGTTAATGCCACAAACCCTGATCACACTGAAGCGTGACATCAGCTACAACGAATCGCAAGAACTATCAAAAGTGGCTGAAGAAGCGCTGTTGTATCGCGATATGCAAACTGATCTGGTACAGCAAATTCTGCGCCGGATGAACGCACTCAAACCCGCTAACACTGCTAACAATACTGTGATAGAGCCATCGACAGCGACATCGCCAACAACATCGCCGGCCCCGTCAGTTCCATCGACAAAACCAGCGCCATAACGAGGACCGGCGATGCAACTGCGGATTGACGCTCTCGATACTCATCTGGCCAAGACAGTCGCGCCGCTGTACGTCATCACCAGCGACGAGCATCTGCTTGCGCTCGAAGCGGCGGATAAAATTCGCAAGAGTGCCCGCGCCAATGGCTGCTCAGAGCGCGATGTCTTAACGGTGGATCGTAGTTTTAAATGGGGCGAATTACAGGCGTCCAACCAGTCGCAATCGTTGTTTGGCGACAAAAAATTGATTGAGTTACACATTCCAACCGGCAAACCGGGCAAGGACGGTGGTCAGGCATTACAGCAATATGCGACGACGCTTAACCCCGACAATGTGACGATTATCACGTTGCCGAAATTGGATTGGGCAACTCAGAAAGCGGCATGGGTCGGATCGTTGCAGCAAACGGGTGTGTATATTGATATTCCGCTGGTTGAACGGACTCAATTGCCAAGCTGGATTGGTGTCCGGTTGGCAGGACAACAACTAAGCGCTGATCGTCAATCACTCGACTTTATCGCTGATCGGGTTGAGGGCAACCTGCTGGCCGCTCATCAGGAAATTCAGAAACTGGCTTTATTGCATCCACCGGGCAAGCTCAGTTTCGAACAAGTGCACGATGCTGTTCTCAATGTCGCAAGGTATGACGTTTTTAAATTAAATGAGGCAATGTTAGGCGGTGATGTTGCCCGTTTAATCAGGATGATTGATGGTTTAAAAGGTGAAGGCGAAGCATTGCCATTGGTTCTTTGGGCGATATCAGAAGAGTGCCGCACCTTATTGAAGCTAAAATCCGGTATGACGCAAGGCCGTCCACTCAGCGCGTTGCTGAAAGAATATCGTATTTGGGGGCCACGTGAACGTTTAATGGAACCGGCACTGCGTCGCTTATCATTGACGACTCTGGAAGCGGCATTACAACAGGCAGCGCAGATCGACAAAATGGTAAAAGGTTTGCGTGCCAAGACGTTCGCTGGTGATGCTTGGGATGCACTATTGCAATTGGGACTAAAAGTCGCACGTTCGTAAGTGACTGCCATGTAGTTTCTACTGTATCCAGATCCCGAAATGCATTTTGACGCATGGCTTTGGCTCTGTATTTCACGAAACCAGACCAACACTCAACATATCAGACATACTACCAATTATGGATATCCAACAATACATCACTAACGTCGGTCAACGTGCCCGGGCTGCATCTCGCCTGATGGCACGCGCCGATACGGCAACCAAGAACCGTGCACTAACGTTAATCGCTGAAGCGATCCGGCGCGAATCGGACACCTTGCGCATCGCCAATCAAAAAGACTTGGATGCAGCACGCGCCAATGGTTTGGAAGAAGCAATGCTGGATCGTCTGACGCTATCCGACAAAGCGATCACCACCATGATTGAAGGATTGCAGCAAATCGTCGCCCTTCCCGATCCGATCGGTGAAATTTCGAACATGAAATATCGTCCGACCGGGATTCAGGTTGGACAGATGCGCGTTCCTCTCGGCGTCATTGGTATTATTTACGAAGCACGTCCCAACGTGACCATTGATGCGGCTGGTTTATGTATCAAGAGTGGTAATGCGACTATTTTGCGCGGCGGCTCGGAAGCGATTAACTGCAATCAGGTGCTAGCCAAACTGGTCAAAGAAGGACTGGATGGTGCAGGCCTGCCAAGCGATGCGGTGCAAGTTATCGAAACCACTGATCGCGCTGCAGTCGGCGCTTTAATCTGCATGCCGGAATATATTGACGTCATCATCCCGCGCGGCGGCAAGGGCTTGATTGAGCGCTTGATGAAGGAGTCCAAGGTACCGATGATTAAACATCTGGATGGCATTTGTCACGTCTACATAGACGATCAGGCTGATCCAGAAAAAGCGGTAAAAATTGCTTTTAATGCAAAATGTCACCGTTACGGCACCTGCAACACCATGGAAACCCTGCTAATAGGACGTGCCATTGCGCCGCAGGTCTTGCCGGAACTGGCACGTTTATATCGGACAAAAGACGTGGAACTGCGCGCCGATGCCGAGGCTAGCAAGATATTACGCTCTTGCGACTATTTGCACGTGGTCGCAGCGACCGAGGAAGATTGGAGCACTGAATATCTGGCGGCAATTCTGGCCGTGAAGGTGGTTGAGGATATGGACGAAGCGATTACACATATTAATCATTACTCTTCCCATCATACCGATAGCATTGTGACCGAAAATTATTCCCGCTCGATGCGATTTTTACGTGAGGTCGACTCGGCCTCTGTAATCGTGAATGCTTCAACCCGGTTTGCGGATGGTTTCGAATTTGGGCTTGGTGCTGAAATTGGCATCTCCAATGACAAGTTACACGCACGCGGTCCGGTGGGTCTGGACGGCTTGACCTCCTTGAAATATGTGGTGTTTGGTCACGGCGAAGTACGCACCTAGAGGATTGTCAAAACAACCTGTTAAATCAACAAAGACTATCGATTTTCCCTCTGTTTTCGAATTAACTTTTTTAAGGATACTTCATGCTCTGGATCAAAGCGCTGCACATCGTCTTCATCGTTTCATGGTTTGCAGGCCTGTTTTATTTGCCGCGTATTCTTGTTAATCTGGCGCAAGAGACGGAACCGGTGGCGACACAACGATTATTGTTGATGGCACGCAAGTTATACCGTTTCATGCTGCCTCTTGCGATAGGTACTATTGTTTTCGGCGTGTGGTTGTGGCTAGGTTATGGTATTGGAAAAGGCCCGGGAAACGGCTGGTTGCATGCAAAGTTGCTATTAGTCATTCTTTTAATCGGTTATCACCACGCCAGCGGCAGCATGTTGAAGAAATTCGAATTAGGTACCAATAAGCGTAGTCACGTCTGGTTTCGTTATTTCAATGAAGTACCGGTGGTTTTGTTGCTAGCTATTGTTATTCTGGTGGTCGTCAAGCCGTTCTAAATCGGGCTGATCATTAGTTGGCGAATGGAAGCAAACATAAAAAACATAAAAAAAACCATAAAATAAACAACAGAGACAGGAATCGACATGAGCAAAATCTGTGAGTATTATTTCGCGCCTCAGTCGCCATTTACTTATCTGGGACATGCGCGACTTGTCGCGTTAGCCCAGAAATATGGTGTACAAATTGTATTAAAGCCAATCGACTTGTCAAAAGTATTTGGTGTTTCAGGTGGATTACCGTTAGCCAAGCGCTCACCACAGCGCCAAGCTTATCGACTTGAGGATCTCCGACGCTGGAAAGAGTATTTAGGATTGCCAATGAATTTGCAACCGACCTACTTTCCGGTGCACAGCGACGAGGCAGCCAAACTGATCATCGCGACCCAGTTGGCACACGGAACTCAGGCTGCACTAGATTTGACTGGCGTCATTATGCGTGCCGTGTGGGAAGATGAGAAAAACATTGCAGATACAGACACCTTAATCGGCATAGCCACAGCACTTGGGCATGATGGCAAAACCTTGTTAAAATCTGCCGACACTGCTAGCGTAGAGGCCGAGTTTGTTCGTTTTACCGATGAAGCCATTGCCGCCAATGTCTTTGGTGCGCCTTGGTACGTTGTCGATGGAGAAGGTCATTGGGGCCAGGACCGATTAGACTTCGTCGAGCGCGCCTTTGCAAAAATAGCATGATCTGATCCGCACGCGGTTTTAACACTACGTTTTAATACACGGCTACTAATGCTTTATTGGCACTTTAAGTAGATCGCACCAATGGATAGCAATAAATAAAATTGCAAACTATTTGCACCATCACTATCCGAATAGTCTGCAAGCAGTTCGCAAGTAAGACCACCGTTATTCACTTTTTCGTGAGTAATCATTTCACCGCTGCATCCCAGTCGATGCAGTTAACGGATTAAGAGAACCCCCTATGGCACAAGCACTCACAGCACAATCAGCAAGTTCGAAACACTCGTATTTTTGCCCTTGTCCACGCGGATTAGAGACCGCACTTGCTGAAGAAATCAATGAAATCGCACAACTAGCCGCTCCCGCGGTGACGCTCAGAGTCCATAATCAGGTGCCGGGAGGCGTACATTGCTCTGGCTTATTGAGTGACGCATGGCTTGTCAATCTGCACTCACGGATCGCCAGTCGCGTATTGATGCGCCTAGCACACTGCGCCTACAAGACTGAAAATGATATTTACGATAAGGCGCTCGAACAAGAATGGGAGAACTGGTTTCGGGTTGACCATACTATTCGCGTCGATATCACCGCCATTAAATCGCCCTTGCGCAGCCTGGAGTTCACAACGCTCAAAATCAAGGATGCGATTTGTGACCGGTTCCGCGACATCTGCGACGAGCGCCCTTCAGTTGATACCCATGCACCCGACATGCGGATCGTCGGATTTCTGGATGCGCATAATTTCACGCTTTATCTGGATACTTCGGGCGAAGCACTTTTCAAACGCGGCTGGCGCGCTGAAACGGGCGATGCGCCGTTACGTGAAAATCTTGCTGCCGGATTGCTACGCACTGCTGGCTGGAAGCCCGGCACGGTCTTGTTCGACCCGATGTGCGGCTCTGGCACCATTTTGATCGAGGCTGCACAAATGTTAGCTGGCATTCCTGCTGGTGCCCGACGCGCGTTTGCTTTTGAAAAATTTCATGGCTTCGAGATTGGCCAATGGCAAGCCATTAAAGGCGCCATTAAGCCAAATCCAATGCCACTGATACCGACCATTTTCGGCAGTGATATTTCTGGCGAGATGATCGACATGACGGCAGAAAATTTACGTAACGCTGGTATCCTTTTTGAAGTTCCGCTGAAACAAATTGAGGCACAGGAAGTCAGGCCGCCAAATGAACTCAGCGGCAGCGGGGGCATTATTTTGACCAATCCTCCCTACGGTGAGCGGATTGGCGTGCGCGGCGACAGCACACTGGCAACCGAAGATCTATTCAATGCGTTCTTTAGTGCCTTTGGCAATACGCTGAAGCAACGTTTCGCTGGCTGGACAGTATTCTTGTTCACTGCTGACCTGACTTTGCCAAAATTGCTACGTCTGAAAGAAGCGCGCAAAACACCATTTTTCAACGGCGCATTGGAATGCCGCTTGTTCCGCTTTGACATGGTGGCCGGCTTCAATCGCCGTGAGGCAGCTAAGCCAAAAGAGTAAGGTTGTCATACGCATGACGCTATCTTTATAGCGAACAAGTTAGAAAACTTGAAGGGCCGTCAAATGCGATTTGATGGCTTTTTTTTATTCAATCCACGATGGACCCCACCCCCTAATCTGGTCTAAATACAACGACCGCATCAGGACTTAGGGAATCTGTAAAACGCTAAAGTCAAAAAATCCCGCAGATCGCTTAACTTTGTAAATACGAGGTATAAATACGACTTCAGATAATAATGATTCTTATTTCGTGGTATAAATACTGTACTCGGAAATTTTATTGGTTTGTGGCAGGACAACTGTCGATAGAAGTTGATGATACGATATCATTTTGACCGCATAGTAGAAGCCTTTTATAAAATAGCTATCGCAAAGATAGTAAAAGCACTTGCAATCCCTGTTTAAATAGAGAATAATCTAAATAAGAATTGTTCGCATTTACATAAAGGACTATTATGGGTCACTCGTTACAGCGCGCAAATGAACATCAGGACCGTGAGCAATCCGTTTCAGTTGTCAGTAAAGCAGTCAAACCGACCATCACACGGATTACTAGTCGGGACCTTTTCCAGCAAATGCGTGAGCTGGAAATTGATCACGGCGGCAGAATTTACAAGTTACGACTGACGCAATTGAATAAATTAATTTTGACCGCTTGAAGTGTTGTTGAAGATTCCCCTCTTCTGAAGATGCCGAATAGAACTGCGTTAATTTCATTGAATAAAGTAGCGATAAAAGATGAAGTTCCCGATACCAGCCAGCCGAACAGCCAGCGATTCACTGACAAGGAGCACTTGATGGTTAACGAAGAGTTGGATATCACGTTTGCGGCACCTAATGAAGCGCCGGCACAACCGGAACTATTGGTATCAGCGGTATTACATCTGATGTCCCATTATACGGCGCATCATCAGACGAATCAGCCAGAGACACGCGGCTGCACAAAATTGGCATCGGTCATCGAGCGACATTTAAAGGCTTTGGCGGTGTTACCAAATCTGGCACCGGTATTGCGTACGACTTGTCAGCAACTATCGGAACAGTGGGCTACATTAGTAGAACGTAGTATGCCGCGGCAGGAAAAATATAATTTATTTGCGCGTCTTGTGACGGGCAATCGCAGTCATTAAAACAGTCACTTATGGCGTAAAAACCGCACCTGTTTTTACGCTTATTTCTTAAATCATTCGTTAATATCAATTGCTAATAAATTGCTAATAGATAGTAAAGGTAAAAAATGATCGTTTGTGTTTGCAATAATGTCTCTGAATGGAAAATACGCCAGGCGGTTAATTCTGGCATGTCTTCTATGCGGGAATTGCGGCAGAATCTAGGGGTCGCAACCAGCTGTGGAAAATGCCATTCTTGCGCCAAGAATGTGTTGCGTGAATGTTTGGATAATAATGTTCCCACAGCACACCGTCATATTCACGCATTGGTATTCCAACCGATGCCAAACGGTGCAATCGTTGCATAAAGAGTCGTTAGTGTAAATGAGCGCAACAATGTCGTCTTCACCGCAGGTCTCCACTTTTGTGTGGAATCAAGTCAAACGTATCGGGCCGCTCGGCGCGATTATCTTGTTACATGTTGGTTTTTTCATCGCCCTGAAAAGTGGCCTGATTCATCAAGTGGCACAAGCAATACCGAAAGAAGTGTTCGCCACCTTCATCACCCCCGAGCGCGCACCTGAACCAACGCCGCCAAAACCCCAACCCGCTGTACCGAAGACGGTTCAAGTCGTGAGGAAACATGTCACGCCGCCCCACCCTACACCGGTAATCGTAAATAATACGCCTTCCGAGCAAGCTATTTCTGTTCCTGTGGCACCGCCGCAGCCGCCGCAAAAAGAAGAATACTCGCCACCTGCGCCGGCACCGGTTGCGGCACCGGCCGCACCTGCTGTTCCCCGGACGATCAGCTCTGGAGTGGAGTATATTCGACCTCCTAGTCCTGAATATCCTGCTGCTGCCAAACGTATGGGCGAAGAAGGAAAAGTCGTCATGCGCGTGCTGATCAATGAAAAGGGGCGCGCAGAACGCGTAGAGATACAAAAAAGTTCCGGTTCGGCACGTCTGGACGAAGCAGCCAAACAGGCGCTTTTGCGGGCGCTTTTCAAGCCCTATATGGAGGATGGCAAAGCCCTGCCAGTGTATGCAATAGTACCTATCAATTTTCAGCTTTCAAATTAAATAAAGCATTCAAACACCCTATTAGCACCATTTAGCAAACGTATTCCATACCGTTAGTGTGGCGCGCAATCTATGCACCGAAGCGCCGCAACAACCAAATCAACGATCGCATTGTCAGAAATAAAGGAACAATCATGGAAGTAAGTCCATACGGTTTAGAAGCGCTCTGGTCACAGGGCGATATCGTGATTAAAAGTGTCGCGTTATTGCTGGTCATCATGTCCATCTCTTCGTGGTACGTTATCCTGACCAAGGCAATCCAACTTATCCGCTTGCAGCGCGCAGCGCACGCAGCAGGACATCAGTTCTGGGATACGACCAATCTACCTGAAGGTATTGCCACTTTAGGCACCGAAAATCCGTTTGCCGACGTTGCCCAAGCTGGCGTCGTTTCCATGCGCCATCACACCGCTCATAGCGGTCATTTACACGATCAACTTTCCACCAGTGACTGGGTAACCTTGTCTTTGCGCCAGGCAATTGATGAGGCCTCCAGCAAATTGCAAACAGGCATGGCGGTGTTGGCTTCAGTCGGTTCGACGGCACCGTTCGTTGGATTGTTCGGTACCGTGTGGGGGATTTATCACGCGTTGGTGGCGATTGGCACTTCCGGTCAGGCAAGCATCGACAAAGTCGCCGGGCCGGTGGGTGAGTCGCTCATCATGACCGCGTTAGGTCTCGCGGTCGCTATTCCAGCTACCTTTGGCTATAACGCATTGGTGCGCGGCAACAAAACCATCATCGCCAAACTCAATAAATTTGGCTTTGACTTACATGCATTATTCGTCACAGGGTCACGTGCTGATGCCAACAAAATTGGCAACGGAACAAGCCCTGAAACGACTTCCAAGTTAGTCGCTGTGAAAGGTGCATGATGTCAATGGGCTCCCTGTCCGACTCGGACGACGACTTTAATCCAGAGATCAACACCACACCATTAGTCGACGTAATGTTGGTCCTGCTGATCATTTTTATCATGACGATTCCGGTGATGAATCACGCTGTCAAAATCGATTTGCCACGTGCCACTAACCAGCCAGATCAGGTGAAGCCAGAAAGCATTAGCCTGTCAATTGATGCTGCCGGCAAAGTTTACTGGAACGATGAAATAGTTGATCGCAACGCACTCCAACTAAAGATTGCGGCGGCGGCAAAAAAAGAACCGCAGCCTGAATTACATTTGCGCGCTGAACGCACCACTGAATACGAAAAAATAGCGCAGGTAATGGCGGCGGCGCAATCTGGCGGATTAGGGAAAATTGGCTTTGTCACCGATCCTGAATCTAAATAAGCCAGCCTGACCGCATTGGGTCAGGCTTTGGCCGCACTAACTTCAAATTCAGCGAAAAAGCCCTGCCTCACTATCTCACAGGCTATTGAGCGAGCCACCTTGTGGATCAATCGAGAACAATTTGGCTGCTATCTCAGCAACGCGCAAGCCGTATAGACGCGCGGTTTCCAGGTCTCCCGAAGACATTTCTTCAGGAGATGCATCGGCTGGCGTCTGAGCCATTGGGCCAAGGAAGGAACCCATGCGATTTATGTCATCTCGTTGAGAAGCCTTCGTATTGGATGATTTCATTCCCATGCCCACCCAAATCCCGCGATGCTGTGCAGCGAGGAGAGTGAAATACTGAAGAGTCGCCAGCTTGTCTCCGTTGATACTGGCGCTATTGGTAAACCCACCAAAGACCTTGTCCTGCCATAGGTCGGCGAACCATGGTTTGGACGACGCATCCGCAAACTTCTTGAATTGCCAACTGGGGCCGCCCATATATGTGGGTGATCCGAGAATGATGTAGTGCGCCTCATTGATGTCTGCCCACGCCTGGTCAGACAAATTTCCTTCAGCATCGATTTGCAACAAGCTAGCGTTCGCGCCCTCCGCTATGGCGTCAGCCACCCGTTTTGTATGGCCATAGCCTGAATGGAAAACAACGACGCCTTTTAATTCCGAAGAAGAAATGCTCATGATAAAACCCTTAACGTTAAGTAGTACTGTTTGCCCCATTTAAGAGGCGATTAAAAAATCGGACTTGTTGAGATAGCTGTCATCGGGGCGCTTTTCGCTCCTTCCTGAAGTTGCCCCATTTGCGCCGTTTATTTATCAAATTGAGAGCCGCTGAGATCTTTGTGCCTCAGGCATAAGCTTTCCGGCCAAGGCGACGAAAATTAGTAACGGGAAGGTTGCATGTAGCCAGTCGTGATAAATCAGCAAAGTAATGACGGCGGCTCCCATGACTAACGCCCCAAGTAATACCCCGAGCTTGCTGGTCGCACGTCGCCCCTGGAGAACTGCGCTCAAAAGTTCGAGTGAGCCAGTTGCGTAGTGAAACCAACCGGGGTATCCCCAATTGAGGTAGTCCTCGCGTAGCGATAGCGGCGCGAAGATATTTAGTAGGCCAGCAAACACGAAAAATGCCACAAGGCTCCATGTCAAAAGTGCGCGCGAGGAGATCATTCTCAAAATTTAACCCTCCATTCAGAGGCAAGCGCACGCATATTTCGTTTGCTAGCGCCCTCCAGGCCGAAAGTTGCGTTGCTGACCTGAAACGCCATTTGTTGCTCAGTTATTTGCGGCATGGTTGCCTCCTTTTAATTGATGGCTTTATGATTTGCTACTGGACGGAGGACTGTTCGGCTTGATTTGCGTACCTGAGGGCATTCGCGTGGGAGCGGTCCGCTCGTGCATCCAGCCTGGATATTCCGGCGCGAGCCTGCTAACAGCGTCAAGCGTAGCAAGATCATCAGCGTCAAGCTTGAGCCCTCGGGCGGCTAAGTTCTGTTCAATTTGATCAAGGCTTTTTGCGCCAGTAATGACGGACGTAACGAAGGGTTTCGCCAAGACGTAAGTGCGTATTCTGGTCAACGTGACCGCTCATTCTGGCCGATCGTGACCGCTGCGCCTGCGATGTTGTTACGCGGTTAAATTGTAATGTCTGCGGTCACGATGGGTCGATAGTTTTCTCCTTTTTGCTGGTTTTAGGTCGTTCTGCGCCACGCAGTGAATCGCCGGTCAGTGTCAGCCGATGATTGCGCTGCAGAATGCGGTCCAGGATGGCGTCGGCAATAGTGGCGTCGCCAATCCAGGCATGCCAATGGTCAACAGGAAGTTGACTGGTAATAATCGTCGCTCTGTTTGCCGCCCGGTCGTCAATCATCTCCAGCAAGTCGGAACGGGTCGTGCTGTCGATCGCGCCCATGCCCCAGTCATCAAGTACCAAGACATCGATCTTGGCGAGTTGGAGCAGCCATTTCCCAAAGCTGCCGCTGCCGTGCCGGATGCGTAGTTCTTCCTGTAGACGGGGTACGCGTTGATAAACAGCAGAGTATCCGCGCCGACAGGCGTACTGTGCCAGTGCGCAGGCCAGCCACGATTTGCCAGCACCGGTCGGTCCGGTAATGAGAATGCTGTGGCCAGCACTGACCCAATCTCCCAGCGCCAGACTCATCACTTCACGGCGGTCGATGCCACGCCCCGAGCGGGCATCAATGTCTTCAATCGCCGCTTGTGCGTATTTCAGGTGGGCGTTCTTAAGCAGGCGCAGGAGCTTGCGGTCATTGCGGCAATGGACTTCGCGATCAACCAAGAGTGCCAGACGTTCCTCGAAACTCATCGCCGCCATACTGGCCTGCGTCAATTGTTCCTCCAGTCCGGTCGCTAAGCCATCGAGTTTTAAGGTCCGCAATTGGGCCAGAGTGGTATGCATCATCATCGTTGACATCCTCATTGATAGTAATCAGGGCCACGCACATGGGCATGGTCAGGACTGACCCAATCGCCAACTGGGGCACACGGTGTGCGATCACGGTTATTTTTGAGAATGTCACGGACGTGGCGGTATTGGCAGGCACCGAGCTGTAAGGCCAGCATGCATCCTGCTTCAAGACGTGGCTTGCCGTAGCGCTTGGCCAATGACAGCAGACCAAGACAGGCACGGTAGCCGTGCTCGGGATGTCTGTTCTCGGCCATCAGACGCGTCACCGCCTCCGCTGTCGCCGTACCGATGGTCTGTCCCCAGTGAATCAGTCGCTGTGGCGTCCATTCCAATTGCGCACGATGCGCCACCGGCATATGCAGGGTGTCGGTGGTGAACCCGCCTTCGCCACTGTTGCGCGGATGACTGGCGACACGTTGACCGCGATGCAGGATTTCCACTGTCGTCGCTGTCATCCGGGCTTCCAGCACCTGACCGACCAGGGCTTGCGGCACACTGTAGTGATGGCGGCCGATCTCAACGTGGTAATCGTTATGCACCCTGACAGTCTTGAAATGCGCCATCTCATAACATTGCAATGGCAAAGGCCGTAGCGCCGGGACATCGAGTTGGGCAAACGCACTGGCGCGACTACCGGGTAGCTTCTGAAACGGCTTATCGTTAAGTACGCTCAGCAGCGGTGCGATGGCGACATCGACCTCGTGGACGCTGCTAAATTGCTGATGTCGCAGACGCGCCATGATCCAGCGCTCGACGATCTGCACTGCTGATTCGGCCTTCGCTTTATCCTGAGGATGACGCGGACGGGCTGGCAAGATGGAGGTGCCGTAGTGGCGCGCAAAATCGCGTACGGTGTCGTTACTGCGTGGTTCGTAGCGATTGGCGTCGGCGATCATAGCCTTCGGATTATCGGGAACAATCAACTGCGGTACCCCGCCGAAGAAGCGCAGCGCACGCGCTGTCGAAGTGAGCCAGTCGGCCATCGTCTCACGCGGCGTAGCACAGGCATAGGTGTAGCTCGATGCGCCCAGAGCAGCGACGAAGATGTGGGCACGGCTACCATCAGTGAGACCGATAGTCGGACCAGCATAATCAATGAACAGTTTCTCGCCAGCCCGGTGAATCTGGCGCATAGAGCGTTTGAGCTGTTTGGCAAACTGCCGGTAATTCACGCAGAACTGTGAGTAGGCATAGGTCTGGTGCTGGGCATAATCGGCACGATACTCTTCCCATAGCAACATCAGCGTCATCCCCTTGCGCCGCAGTTCGTGATGCAGCCTGGCGTAATCTGGCTGGACATGGTCTCGGGTCCGTTCTGGCGTGACCAAAAGCCGGTGCGCCAACTCGGTGTCGTCTACATCTTGCACCGCCGACCAGTCCAAACCGGCAACGGCGGCCAGGCCGACATACTTGGTGACGACTCCTTTTGAAATCCCCAGTGCTGCGGCAATCTGCTGGTGCGATAGTTTGGCATCCAGTTTTAAACGTAATACGTCTTTTATCTTACGCATAGTGATCCTTTGTACGGGCACGTTGTCTCCAGACAAACTGGAAGCGTACCCGTTCGGTTGCTCTATGCGTAACATCATCACGGTGCTGTACGACACCATTCCGGTATCGTGACCGATGATTCTGCTATCGTGACCGCCGATTCTGGTCGGGCTTGAAATCGGTCACGATAGACCGGAATGAGCGGTCACGATGCGCCAGAATGGTCGGTCACGATAGACCAGAATCGGTGGTCACGATCGGCCAGAATACCCACGTAAGCAAGCGCGACGCTCGCCACGCTGGTGCCGTGGTTCTCTGCGATGGGGCGCATCGCCGCCACGCAGGACCAGGCTTTATCTTTGTCAACAGGTGGAAAATCGAAGGTCGCACGCCGCCCTTCGCTTGCCGAGCCCGGACCAAACTTTCCGGACAGCAACCCACCTGCAAGCGGTGACCAAACCATCAAACCCATCTTTTCTTCCGTCAACATCGGCGCTATTTCCCGCTCAAGGTCGCGGCCCGCGATGGAGTAATAAGCTTGGACTGTTTGAAAGCGAGAAAAACCGCAGCGTTCAGCAATGCCTTGAGCCTTGGCAATGCGCCATGCCGACCAGTTTGAAACGCCGATATAGCGCACAAGTCCGCGCGAGATAAGGTCATCGAACGCGCGAAGAGTTTCCTCTATGGGCGTCACCGGATCGTTGGCATGAACTTGGTAAAGGTCGAGATAATTGGTCTGGAGGCGCTCTAAACTCGCCTCAACCGAATCCATGATGTGTCCACGAGAGGAGCCCCGGTCATTCGGTCCGCTGCCGGATGGATTAAATACTTTGGTCGCAATGACGACATCCTTACGCGGTACGCCCAGGTTTTTTAGCGCCTGACCCAGCATGCGTTCAGAATGGCCGTGGGTGTAAACATCGGCGGTGTCAAAGAAATTCACACCTGCAGCAAGGCAGCATTTCACGATACTATCGGCTGTTGCCTGATCCATTCCCGCAATATCGTGATAAAGGCCTTCCTGCCCTGAAGGGCCGAAGGTCATCGTGCCGAGGCAAAGTTCTGATACGAAAAGTCCTGTGTTACCCAGTTGGTTGTAGCGCATTGTGGCCTCCAAAGTGCGTGGGACCAGCCCTTCTGGCTCCACAAGCGTTAACTATGCGCCGCGCGACGTTTGCTATAAAGTACTCCAATCAAAACTCATTGTTACCCAGATAAAGAACAATGCAAAATCTCGACGCACTGGCGATCTTTGTTCGCATAGCAGAAATGGGCAGTTTCACTCACGCAGCGGAGAGCCTCGGCATTCAAAAGGGCAGAGCGTCGAATGTTGTTCGCAAAATGGAAGCACAGATGGGTGTTCGCTTGCTCCACCGCTCAACCCGAACGGTACAGTTGACGGAGGACGGAAGAAGCTTCTATCTACGCGCGCGCGCCCTGCTTACAGATGCCGAGGATCTGAACTCGATGTTTGCTGGAGGCGAGGCGCCTCTACGCGGTCGTCTACGGGTCGACATGCCGACCGAATTCGCTCGCTCCACCATCTTGCCTGCGTTGCCAACGTTCATGGACGCCTACCCGGAAGTCGAGCTAGAAATATCAAGCACTGACCGGCGCGTTGATCTGATTCAGGAAGGAATGGATTGCGTGCTCCGCGTCGGCGAAATCGTTGACGAGACGCTCGTTGCGCGGAGGCTTGGAGCCTTGCGGATGGTCAATGCGGCAAGTCCGGCCTACCTCAAGCGGCATGGCATACCTCGCACGCTGGAAGATCTGCTGGCTCAGGACCATCGCATGGTTCACTACACGCCAACATTGGGGAGTCGGCCACTCGGCTGGGAATATCCAGACGGCGACAGCTATGCAATGCTTGCGCTTCCCGGTTCGCTCAGTGTCAACAACGTGCAGACGTATCATGGCGCGGGATTGGCTGGGCTTGGGCTCATACAGGCCGGGCTCTCAAGCCTCTCGGCCTTCCTCCTTAGTGGCGAGCTAATCGAAGTCCTCCCAGATTTGCGTCCGGAACCATTGTCGGTGTCAATCGTGGTAGCGCACCGACAGAACCTGTCGCGTCGGGTGCGCATCTTCATCGAGTGGCTTGAGCAAATTTTGGCGCCTTATCTAGATCGTTAGCGCGCATAGGCAAAGCGGATAACTCATTCCCGCACAACGCGAAAAGGGAGTGTTGCTTTAGAGGCTTTATGTATCTGCGTGCTATTCAGTACTTTGATTCAAGCACGCACCTACGTCGATTTATTCCGCAACTCTCTTTAAAACAACTGCCGCCGAGTTTACCCTTGCCAAGCTTAAGACAATTTTAATCCTGGATTAAAAGGCTTGAACAAGAGTGCGAATGATTCCTGCTAATGTATGGTGAAAAAGCTGAGTGGCTAAGCTATCATTGCTCTTTTCGGGCGGTGCTGGTTATATTTCCCCACGTCATATCACCTTCGTTCGCCGATATTATTTTTAGAGAGGCAATTATGCAAGGCGACAAAAACATCATTAAACTGCTCAACGCACAGTTGACCAACGAACTCAGCGCAGTTAATCAGTATTTTCTGCATGCCCGGATGTACAAACACTGGGGCCTGGAAAAACTGGGCAAGAAAGAATACGAAGAGTCGATCGGCGAAATGAAGCATGCTGATCGCCTGATCGATCGTATCCTGATGCTGGATGGACTGCCTAATCTGCAAGCATTACACAAACTGATGATCGGCGAGAATACGCCCGAGATGCTGGCATGCGATTTGAAGTTAGAGAAAGCTGCGCAACACACCGTCAAAGAAGGCATTGCTGCGTCTGAGGCTGCGGGTGATTACATCTCACGCGAATTGTTTAAAGACATTCTGGATGACACCGAAGAACACATCGACTGGCTCGAAACCCAAATCGACCTTATCGACAAAGTCGGTATCCAGAATTATCTGCAAACCCAGATCGGAAGCTGAGTTAATTAATATTTCATTAACACGCAGTTAGCGTTCAATTAGCATTGAGCCAACGGAAATATTTGCTATCGGCAAATACGCACCGTTGGCGCTACACAATGTTATGCGCATCTCTGCTCAAGCAATACAGCAAAATGTCGGGTCACGTGGCATAGACGCAAAGTAGTGAGCTTGCGATATGGTTTAGCGCCAGCGCACTCCTCCAGAATCGATAATAATGCCAGGCATCACCGAGCACCAAAAAATATCGTTTCCACCCCGAACATAGACCAATCAAGAGCAATCCAGGCAGCACAACAGCGGCATTTTTCGCCTGCGCGAACTCTCCTTCTTTGTCCACTCCTTGCCTTACTACGAATTAATTAAAGAGATTGAATCAACGCGATCAACAGTTGGTGGACTATCCGCAATAGAATAAGCGCCACCAGAGGCGATAAGTCGACATTCCCTAATAAAGGGATAATCCGACGCACAGGATCCAGCAGCGGGGCATTCAGTGCCCGCACGAAGGGCGCCAATGGTGCCTGCGGATTTACCCAGCTAAAAATGGCTTCGATAATTAACAACCCTATCAGGCCATAAAAAACCCATTGTAGAAACAGCAACGCCGCCAAAACCAATACCACCGGAGCACTCAAAACTGAAGCAACTGCAAGTTGCAATGCTACACAAACAAGTGCGACCACTAGCGCACCAATCAGACTCGCCCAGTCATAACCACTGAAACCAGGCAGCACTTTGCGCAGTGGGCGCACCATCCAGTCTGAAATGGTAAATATGAAATGGGCCACCTGTTGGGGTGGACGCACGCGGACGGCCTGAATCCAGAAACGTAATAACAGCACGCCACCTAAAACACTCCCGGCAGTCTCGATGATCAATGAAAAAATATTCTGCAGCACGATGTTTTTCTCTCTTTTCGGATGAAGCGTGACATTTCAATACACTATAGCCACTTTAAACGATGGCACACAATCACGCTAGAGAAGCATCATGACCTAAGATGACGTATTTGAAAATGCTATTGCCATACGGACTACCTACTTCTTACTTTTTTCTTCAGAGTGGTAGCAGCACAATCCGATGAAAAAACAAAAAACCCGCTGATAGCACAAGGCCATACAGCGGGTAGTACGCCTGAAACTAACTAGGCTCTCTTCCGACACGCGAACAATTACGGACGCGTACCAGTAGGGAAAGGCCATGCTGCTGCCGGATTCAGTATAGTTTTTACTGCTGAATCAGCTGCTGCTGCCGGTTTTGCCGCTACTTTTTTTGCCGCTGGCTTTTTTGCTGCTGCTTTAGCTGCTGCTTTAGCTGCAGGTTTCGCCGCTGCTTTAGCTGCAGGTTTCGCCGCTGCTTTAGCTGCAGGTTTCGCCGCTGCTTTAGCTGCTGGCTTTGCTACCGCTTTAGCGACAGGTTTCGCTGCTGCTTTAGCTACCGGCTTTTTGGCAGCAGGTTTTGCTGCTGCTTTAGCTACCGGCTTTTTTGCTGCAGGTTTCGCTGCTGCTTTAGCTACTGGCTTTTTGGCAGCAGGTTTTGCTGCTGCTTTAGCTACCGGCTTTTTGGCAGCAGGTTTTGCTGCTGCTTTAGCTACCGGCTTTTTTGCCGCAGGTTTGGCTGCTGCTTTTGCTACTGGCTTTTTTGCTGCAGGTTTCGCTGCTGCTTTTGCCACTGGCTTTTTGGCCGCTGCTTTTGCAGCAGGTTTCGCTGCTGCTTTTGCTACTGGCTTTTTGGCCGCTGCTTTTGCTACAGGTTTCGCTGCTGCTTTTGCTACTGGCTTTTTGGCCACTGCTTTTGCTACAGGTTTCGCTGCTGGCTTTTTGGCCGCTGCTTTTGCTACAGGTTTCGCTGCTGCTTTTGCTACTGGCTTTTTGGCCGCTGCTTTTGCTACAGGTTTCGCTGCTGCTTTAGCCACTGGTTTTTTAGCTGCTACTGGCTTTTTTGCCGGAGCGGCTTTCTTCACAGCGGGTTTTTTCGCTGCGGATTTCTTTGTTGCTGTTGCCATTTTGTTTCTCCTTCACGTGATGGAAAAAATCAAGCTCCAAGTTGGAAACCCGACGGCCCATCGCGATGGTCCGGCGGATTATTCATCGGCGCAATCAACTCTCTGCTTGCGCTAATGAATTCGGCACCAGCTGAACTGCTCCATCCCCTCATTGATGCAGCACTTCAGCCATTATTGGCCAGGGATATCTTCCACGATCGCCGACCTGGAAGAGTCACGTTATTCGCAACGCCTTGCGGCTGCGAACCTAGCCAAAAAAACGCCAGCTATTACGCCAACGTCGGAATTCTTTAATTAAACCTCTTCCGGAACCTACTCCGCCTCGCAATACCACGTTGCCCGGTGCAGATTATCTTCATTAACTTGCTGCGGTTCCAAAAGAAGTTTATTCAGTTACAAAAGGTGTTCGGATTTTCCAAAGAAAAAGCCGCCATGCCCGATTTAGTCGGGATGAGCGGCGACGACAGATAAGATCTTTGCGGTCTTTGACTGTTCATTAAATTGAATTGCTACCTTTGGTTATGCAGCGTTTTTTTAAACTACTCGCTGCATCTTTCCGTCCACCTCATATTCTTGTCGGAGATTCTGGTACCGTTATTCCCAGTTCAGTGCACCGCCGGTTTGATACTCAATGACACGTGTCTCAAAAAAGTTGCGCTCTTTTTTCAGATCGATCATCTCGCTCATCCAGGGGAAGGGATTTTCTTCCTGAGGGAACATTGGGTCCAGTCCGATTTGCTGCGCGCGGCGATTTGCGATAAACCGCAAATAACCTTTAAACATTGGCGCATTCAAACCGAGCACTCCACGCGGCATTGTATCCTCTGCGTAACGATATTCCAACTCTACTGCGCTTAAAAACAACGATTTAATTTCATCACGAAATTCGGAGGTCCACAAATGCGGATTTTCCATCTTGATTGTGTTGATTAAATCGATGCCGAAGTTACAGTGCATTGATTCATCGCGCAAAATATATTGGTACTGTTCTGCCGCACCCATCATCTTATTTTGACGACCAAGCGCCAGGATCTGAGTAAAGCCGACATAGAAGAAAAGGCCTTCCATGATGCAGGCAAACACGATCAGCGAACGCAATAATTTCTGGTCGTTCTCCGTTGTGCCGGTCTTGAATTCAGGATCGGTCAACGTGTTGATGAACGGAATCAGAAACTCATCTTTGTCACGAATCGATTTGACTTCATGATACGCGTTAAAAATTTCAGCTTCGTCCAAACCCAGCGACTCGACAATATATTGATATGCGTGGGTGTGAATAGCCTCTTCAAACGCCTGACGCAACAAATACTGACGACATTCTGGTGCAGTGATGTGGCGATAAGTGCCAAGTACGATGTTGTTGGCAGCCAGTGAATCAGCAGTGACGAAGAAACCCAGATTGCGTTTTACCAGACGACGCTCGTCATCAGTCAACCCATTTGGACTTTTCCACAGTTCGATATCGCGCTGCATATTGATTTCTTGCGGCATCCAGTGATTAGCACAACCGGCCAGATACTTGTCCCATGCCCATTTATATTTAAAAGGCACCAATTGATTGACGTCTGTATGACCATTGATAATGCGCTTATCAGCAGCATTGACGCGATGTGTCGTATCCACGGCAGCCTCTGTCGGCATCACAGGTGGCATTACACGCGAGTCGGGTGTTGAACTTGATTGTTCATCCCAAGAGAGCATATTTCTTCCTTCACTTTATCTTTTGATTGGTATGCGCGACTTTAGTTCAGCCAGCGCAACAGTTCGTGTCTTAAACAATGTTATCGGCACATTCCGGACTGGCCGGAACGTGCCGTTGTACTGCATTTACTGGCAAGCTTCGCACTCTTCGAAACCTGCATCACCTGGACGCATGGTGCACGCCGGACCATCCAATTCCAACTCATCCGACACCACTGGCTTTGCCGCATAATTTGCCATTGCACCGCCGCTAACAGCGCCGTCCACCGACACCGCATTCAACGCACCAGTTTTGGTCGTTGATTTTTCAGTGTGCGTAGCGCCGATTGTGCGCAGATAGTAAGTGGTTTTTAGTCCACGCAACCATGCCAATTTGTAAGTCTCATCGAGTTTTTTACCCGATGCGCCGGCCATGTAGATATTTAATGACTGGGCTTGATCGATCCATTTTTGACGACGCGAGGCAGCTTCGACCAACCATGACGGCTCGACTTCGAAAGCGGTCGCATAAATAGCGCGCAAATCTTGCGGTATGCGATCAATTTTGGCCAGACTGCCATCAAAATACTTGAGGTCCGAGATCATGACTTCATCCCACAGACCACGCGCTTTCAGATCACGCACTAAATAAGAATTGATTTCCGTAAATTCGCCGGACAGGTTCGATTTCACATACAGATTTTGATAGGTCGGCTCAATACAAGCCGATACACCAATAATGTTTGAGATGGTGGCGGTCGGCGCGATCGCTACGCAGTTCGAGTTGCGCATACCAAACTCTTTGATGCGAGCGCGCAAAGAAGTCCAGTCGAGTGATTCCGACATGTCCGTCTCAAGATAACCGCCACGCTCTTCTGCCAACAGCTTCAGGGAATCTTGCGGCAAAATGCCACGATCCCACAAAGAACCGCGGAATGAACTGTAACGACCACGCTCTTCTGCTAACTCAGTCGATGCGTAATACGCGTTGTAACACACCACTTCCATCGAACGATCGGCAAACTCAACCGCTTCCTGGGACGCATAAGGAATCCGCATCATGTGCAGGCAATCCTGGAAACCCATAATGCCCAGACCGACCGGCCGATGACGCAAATTGGAATCACGTGCCTTTTTAACTGCGTAATAGTTAATATCAATGACGTTATCCAACATCCGCATCGCCGTAGTAATGGTTTTCTGCAGCTTGACCGGATCCAGCTTGCCGTCTTTCATGTGCGCTGGCAGATTGACCGAGCCCAAATTACATACCGCGATTTCTGACTCGTTCGTGTTCAACGTGATTTCTGTACACAAATTAGAGCTGTGCACCATACCGACGTGTTGCTGTGGCGAACGGATATTGCAAGGATCTTTAAAAGTAATCCATGGGTGACCGGTTTCAAACAGCATTGACAACATCTTGCGCCACAGATCCAGCGCATGCAGCTTCTTAGTCGTGCGCAGTTCACCGCGTGCGGCTTTGGCTTCGTACCCGATGTAGGCCGTCTCAAACGCTTTACCGACTTTGTCATGCAAATCCGGCGCATCGCTAGGCGAGAACAAAGTCCACTCGCCCTTTTCCATCACGCGCTTCATAAACAGGTCAGGAATCCAGTTGGCGGTATTCATATCATGCGTACGGCGACGATCATCGCCAGTATTTTTACGCAGGTCGAGGAATTCCTCGATGTCCATGTGCCAGGTTTCCAGATAAGCGCACACTGCGCCCTTGCGCTTGCCGCCTTGATTGACTGCAACAGCTGTGTCGTTAACCACTTTCAGGAACGGCACCACGCCTTGTGATTTGCCGTTGGTGCCCTTAATGTGCGCACCAAGCGAACGCACAGGCGTCCAGTCGTTACCTAGCCCGCCAGCGTATTTCGCCAGCAAAGCGTTCTCTTTAATAGCGTCGTAAATACCTTCAAGGTCATCCGACACTGTGGTGAGATAGCACGATGACAGTTGTGAACGCAATGTCCCTGAATTAAACAGGGTTGGCGTGGAGCTCATGAAATCGAAACTAGACAGCAAATTGTAGAACTCAATCGCCCGCTCTTCGCGGTTAACTTCGTTCAGCGACAAGCCCATCGCGACGCGCATATAAAACGCTTGCGGCATTTCGATACGCACATCCTGAATATGTAGGAAATAGCGGTCATATAAAGTTTGCAGACCGATATAGGCAAATTGCAGATCACGTTCTGGTTGCAATGCATCGGCCAGTTTTTTCAAATCGAACTGGGCCAGCTTGCTATCCAATAGATCTGCCTCAATACCCTTTTTAATATACTTTGGAAAATATTCAAGGTATTCCGCTGGCGCATCGGCTTGCGTCACTTCTTTTCCGAAGACTTCCTTGCGAATCGTATGCATCAGCAAACGTGCTGTCACCGTACTATAAGCAGGATCTTTTTCCATCAAAGCACGCGCTGCCAAAATGGCTGACTTGTGCAACTCTTCAACCGGCACACCGTCGTACAGGTTTTTGACTGCCTCAGACAGAATCGCTTCGGCATCAACATGCTTTTCCAAACCGATACAAGCCGCCGAAATCAAATCACGCACTTGATTCATGTCCAGAACGCGACGTTGTCCATCTTCCGTTACATATATGTCGGCCGATGTCGCAGCAGCGTTAGTGGTAATCAGTTGCGCACGTTCTTCCATACGCTTGGCGCGATACAGCACGTAAGCGCGTGCCACGTCATGCTCGCCCGAGCGCATCAGGGACAATTCGACCTGGTCTTGAATATCTTCAATGTGAAAAGTGCCGCCGGTTGGTTGACGACGCACCAATGCGTTGACAACGTTCAGGGTCAACTGCTCGACTAACTCGCGCACACGTGCGGAAGCAGCACCTTGACCGCCGTTGACCGCTAGAAAAGCTTTGGTCACAGCGATTGAAATCTTGGACGGTTCAAATCCGACCACTGCGCCGTTACGGCGGATGATTCGGTAATCACCAAAACTGACCGGCGCATTCGCGGGAGCGGAAGCTTTGCCAGATTGGGACGATGCGCCGCCGAAGTCTGAGGAAGATTTGATAGAAATTTCTTGAGTAGATTGCACTGAGCCTCCCGAGCTGAGTTGACAAACGCGCTCATCGCGTCTGTTGTTGTTAACTATTATTGAGAATCACTGAAACTTTCAGGATCCACTGACATACCACCACGCCTACGTCGTAATAACTTATGCACTGCAATTAAATCACTTCAACTGATTGCATTGCGTCTACCAATACACGATTCCTCATGCCTTTTGCAGGCTGTTAAAACCGTACGTAAACGCAAAATCCTATTTGACACTACGGTCAAACATCATCAATTTTAAACGAGGGGCGCTGCAACGGGCCCATCCAACATGAGTACCAAAACACTCTTAGTGATGTAGATAAGACACCTGAAACAGCAAAATGAAGAAATCACACCTTTCACCACAAAACACTATATATAGTCTTTTTTATCGGTGTATGCACTAATTGTAGTACCTGAACTGCGTAGATGCAATGCTTATACGTGCGCATTTGTAGAATCTTTTTTTAGAACAAAAGCCAAAATCTGTTGACTTTCCTAGCTTCCAACAGGGAAGCGCAATGTGGGGTTGGTGAGCACTTGCGGTCGATAGCCTGCCAAGCCTTGCTGGTATTGATGCCAGTCAAAAAATGGACCTGGATCAGTTTTCCTGCCGGGTGCAATATGGCTGTGCCCACGTACCGCCAGCAAGTCGTGTCGAGACATCAATGCATCGGTGATTGCGCATAAAGCAAGGTATTGCCGCGAGGAAAAAGGCTCAAAATCGGTTCCCTCGAGCTCGATTCCGATCGAAAAATCATTACAACGCTCTCGCTCGCCAAACGAAGATGCACCGGCGTGCCATGCCCTTTCATTAGTCGATACGAATTGCACAACATCACCATCGCGGCGAATCAGGAAATGCGCCGATACCCTTAACGGTCGCAATTGCGCAAAGTAGGGATCAGCATCGTAGTCCAACTGGTTACAAAACAGGTCTGCAATAAAAGGACCACCGAATTGTCCTGGCGGCAAACTAATATTATGAATGACCAACAACTCAATCCCACCATCCGAGGGCCGTGCATCGCAATTGGGCGAACGCAGATGCTGAACGGCGGGCATGCCAATACCTTCTCCACTGATATTGCACCAGCCGTCCTCACCGATGTGAAAAATCGGCGATTGCGATTGTGGCCCGATTCCAGCAACATTTGCCGCTACGGCCGCCATGGATAATTTATCCGTCATCACGAATACTCGTCATTCCTGCTCATGAATTGATAGCCGCTGCATGCGATATCGCAATTGGCGAAAGCTGATCCCTAACAACTCAGCTGCTTTGGTACGGTTGAATTGCGTTCGACCTAAGGCTTGCCGTATTATATTGCGCTCCACATCGTCCAGATGCATCGGCAGCGATGGCGGCAAGCTGACCTTCGTATCATCCGGCTCTATAACGAACTGTCCACCCATCGCCATAATGGCCGCGACTGTTGCCGCAGACTCTTCAGGACCGATAGGCTCTCGTAATTCAATCGCTCTGGCTGCTTCCGTCTGCCGATATCCGGGCGCTCTTAATGCCAGATCGGAAACTTCGATCTGGCCATCGTTCGCAAACGCTAATGCGCGCTCAAGAATGTTTTCCAGTTCACGTACGTTGCCGGGGAAAGTATACCCACGCAGGGCCTGCAAGGCAGCCGGACTGAGCGATATTGGCGACTGGTGCTGATCTGGAAATGCAAGACGCGTCAAAATGACTTCCGCCAACAAGCCAATATCATCGACGCGTTCCCGCAGAGGTGGCAGATGTAACTCGATGACATTTAAACGGTAATACAAATCCTGCCGAAACTTACCCTTTTCCACACACTCCGCCAAATTTTGGTGAGTCGCACTCACCAAACGTACATCGACCACTTCTTCCGTGGTTGCACCGACTTTGCGCACCCGCCGTTCCTGAATTGCACGCAATAATTTTACTTGCATCGCCAGTGGAAGATCAGCCACCTCATCAAGCAATAGCGTACCGCCATTTGCCGCTTGAAAAAAACCGTCCCGATCATCCGCTGCACCAGTGAACGCACCTTTTCGATAGCCAAAAAATTCCGCTTCCATCAAATTCTCTGGAATTGCGCCACAGTTGACAGCAATAAACGGTTTATCAGCGCGTGGACTGAGTGCGTGTAAATCGCGCGCTGCCAACTCTTTTCCACTACCGGATTCGCCGCTAATCGCAATCGGTGCCATGCTTCGCGCCAACCTCGCAATTTGCGTACGCAAATCCTGCATTGCCGCCGATACTCCGATCAGACGCAAGGCCGGTGCGCCGGACTTGTTATTACTCAGTCCATTGCGTGGCAATATGCCAGCAGGAGGCACGCCGTTGCGCTCTGGCAAATGGACGCGTAGCGCCGATTGCACCATCAAACGTAATTGATCAAGTGCAACCGGCTTCGACAAATAATCGAATGCCCCCGCCTTCAATGCCATTACCGCGTTGTCCGCACTGCCGAACGCAGTAATGACGGCGACCGGTGTCATCTTGCCACTGGCGACAATCTCGTGCACCAATTCAATGCCAAGACCATCAAGAAGCCGCATATCAGTCAGCACGAGTGCATAGTCACGTAGCAGCAGGAAACGTCGCGCCTCTGCCAGTGAATCGGCACTATCGACGTCCAAACCCATTTTGACCAACGCGATTTCCAGCAATTCGCGCAAATGTGCTTCGTCATCGACAACTAAAATACGGGGTGAAGTCATAGCAACAATTTTCCCGCTCAAATAAAATTAAATTGGTCCACGCACCGCAAATGCGATCACAAATCGCCCGGTAAGGTCTTCATGCACCTCGTGCCTATATTCATAATCCAGCATAGCGCCGTTATTCAAACACAACTCGCGCGCCAAAAATAGCCCTAAACCGGTTCCTTTATTAGAAGTCGTGTAAAACGGCTCAAATAAATGCGAGCGAACCGCCGGCATAATCGCATTACCATCATCCTGTACATGTAACTCTAGACCACCTGCGGCGTTCGTCATGACCTGAAGTCGTATACTGTTTGGACCGCCGCTTGCATAACGCAGCGCATTCGACAATAAATTTACCAGAACCTCGCGCAGATGCAAAGGATCAAACCACACGGCGTATTTATCGGTCGTCGAAATCATCAACTGCAATATGCCTTTCTTGATAACATTCATTTGCTGAAATTCTTCGGCTATATCGAACACCAGTGGACACAAAAGGATCGGCGCGGTTTGTCGTTGTACCTTGCGCGAAAGCGACAAGATATCTTCTATCATGCGGTTCAGCCGCGCCACGTTATCCTCAATAATATTGAGCAAACGTACATGTGTCGGATTAGTCGCATCTTCGATCAAAAGCGTAGCCGCATAGGATATTGATGAAAGTGGATTTCGTACCTCATGGGCAATACTCGCGGTCAATCGCCCCATTGATGCCAACTTCAGTTGCTGTGCCTGATTTTCGATTTCACTCACATCTTGCAAAAAAATCACAGCGACATATTCACTCAAATCCTCGGTTTTAACTGCCGCAAAGCGTAACTTGAAATGCACTGCCAGCTCGTGCCCCCTCGCCCCCATCAACACGGCGCTGGGTCTTCGGTCATCAGTATGTTTAATGGTGACCAAAAAGGGAGAATCACTGGACGTCGCATCAGAAATTGACTGTGCAAAGTACGGAGTAGCTTGTGATGCGGCTTGCGCAGCTGCGCTAGGATATTGGTTAACCGTCGCAGTCCAGACAAAAAAAGCCTCAGCAATCGGCGTCAAGGCGGGAAAGTCGCTCAGTTTATGCCTGGGACCATCGTCCAGTATCGATAGTGCAAGCATACGCCCAGCCATCGGATTTGCCATCAAAATAGTGCCGTCTGGCCCAACCACCAACAAACCATCCCCCATATCGGCAACGGCCATACGGTTGATAGCAAGTTGTACACGCAAATCTTTCCCACGCTGATTTGCCAGGTCCTCCTGGCGGATCAAGCGATTCGCCAGGCGATTGATCACAAACACCGAAAAAAAGAACGCGGCGCCCGACAATCCTGCTTTTACTGTTGTCGCCTCTGAAGCTTCTTGTAAAATCTGATATCCACTCTCACCCAATAAAATCAAGGTCACGATGGATACGAATAGCATCGCCAAAGGCAACGACGCCAAAATAGCACCACCAGCTAATGGAAACAAAAAAAGAACAGCTAATCCACTTTTAGCGCCACCAGCACCGATATAGAGAATCGAAATTGCTCCTATGTCGACCAAAATTTGCACGACAATTTGCAACCGGTATTGCCGTTGGCAATACGCTGCCAACAAAGTGAAGATGATCGCGCAAAGTAAATAGAGCGAGCAAGTTTGCGGATAGTTAAAAAACTCCGAAAATTGCAGAGCATTTTTTACATTCGCGCTGAGATACACGAGCAGTACCAGCGCGACAACAATACGGGTGATGTTAAACGTTTGCAGGGTGCGCCAAAACGTCATTGGTTTGTCGCCATCGGTAAAGAAGGCCGACATCGTTTTGGGCAGGTGAAAGGACATTGCGGATTTGATCATGCACGTTAACTCGGGCTAACTCAGACTATATTCAAAGCGCTTAGTACAAAACACGCATTACAAAGCACCAATCAAAGACTTATACGACCAGATTATCACTGCGCAGGATCATTATGCTGGTCATTGCGCGTGTAAGCGCCGATGGTCCTCACCGCAATAAATAGTACCGGCATAATCAGTCACCGCTTCAGATGCAGGAAAATGCAACCCGCAATGTGCACAGGCCACCATTTCTTCCACAGGTGACGACGCGCCCGATAACGATGACGGGCGCCCGTCTCTAGGACCTGCACCGCTGGCACCATCTGGCGCAGCACCGCTCTTATTAATGATATTTTTTTTGACGCGCTGAAACCAGACGATAACCGCCAGCGCGATAACTAACCAAATCACATATTTCATACCAGGACCCGATGCAATACAACTTCCAATACAAAACGACTACCGACATAAGCCAGCAGCAAAATAGCAAACCCGATCAACGTAAAACTGAGCGCCGTACGTCCGCGCCAACCCTGCCATTTACGTCCGGCCAATAATAAGCCGAACAGCGCCCACGACAGCAGCGTAAAAATGGTCTTGTGGTCCCATCTAAACGCGGTCCCAAATAACTCCTCAGAGAACACAACGCCGGACAACACCGTCAACGTCAATAAAGCGAACCCGAAAGCGATCAATCGAAACAGCAATTTTTCCATGGTCAGTAATGCAGGCAATCGATCCAGCGCCGCGCCGAACCAACTGGCATTGGCGTTGCCGGGCCGCGTATGGAGTCGAGATTCTTGTAACACCATGAGTACCGCATGAAACGCCGCTATCGTCAACGTACTATAAGCTAGGATAGAAATGACGATGTGCCATAAAAATATCGGTGATTTACCACTCAACGACACCATATTCCCCGGAAACAACGCTGGCAAGATGACTGCAACGGCCGCCGTTGGCAACACCAGAACGCGCAATCCATCGAGAGTATAGTTACGATTTTCAAGCCAATAAGCGGCGACTGAAACCCATAGTGTCGCCGATAACATCATCGAAAAACCTACGCGTACTTCCTCTGGCCCGACCACGTCGGCCCACAACACGCCGCCATGTAACAGCCAGCCGACCGCAGCGACAACCGAAATGGTTTTTCGCTGCTTCGACGGCAATATGGCGCAGCCAAGATATAACAAAGCTGTGAGAATAAATAGATAAGTTTGCATCGTATAAGTTTACAGTATGTGACCGCAGTATGTGACCGATTACTGGGCATGTGATAGCCAACAATTCAAAAGAAATTTACTACAACGACTGGTTACACCAATTCAAAATGCTTTACGTCACTCGGAATACGCAAAAATAATCAGCAAAGTCATGACTGGGATGCTTGAATCAAAACATAGCAAAGGTAACGCCACAATCAGCATAATGACGCCAACCGGTCGTTTTAAAAGTCTTCCACCTTATTTTTTGCGCTTGTCACGGATATACATTGCCAATTTGTTATTCGCCAAAGTGCGTTGCGTGACATCAAATAATTCCGTCGCGCTGACCAGACCACTTAACTTGGCATACCCATATTCACGGGCATCAAAATCAGGCGCCTGCTTAGCGATATAACTCCCAACCGAACCCAACTGCGCCCAACCGTCCTCATCCGATACCGCTTCAACCCCACTGCGTAACAACCGCAACAGTCGCGTATCCTGGCGTAACTCATTGGCGGCCCGATGCAACTTGCTCGGTACATCGCTCGCACCGTCCTGCTCCGCAACTTCTGACACCGCTGACTCGATCAACAGGTCTGTATAGATAAATTTGTCGCACGCTGTCACAAAAGGCTGCGGCGTCTTCCGCTCTCCAAAACCATAGACGGTCAATCCTTCTTCTCGGATGCGCGAGGCTAGTCGGGTAAAATCACTATCGCTTGAGACGATGCAAAAACCATCAAAACGACCGGTATATAACAAATCCATCGCATCAATGATCATCGCGCTGTCTGTCGCATTTTTACCTTTGGTATACCCAAACTGCTGAATCGGCTGGATCGAGTTACGCAGAAGACACTCTTTCCAGCTTCCTAGGCGATTATCGGTCCAATCGCCATAAATCCGTTTGACGCTGGCAACACCATATTTGGCGACCTCTGATAATAAGCCGTCGACAATCGCCGCGCTCGCATTATCTGCATCGATTAGTACTGCCAGACGCGGTGCTTCAGAAGCGGTGTTTCCTGACATAGCCATTCCTCAATTGTGAATAGAAGAATAATACCCGAAGGGAAGAGCACACTCTAGTCGTTCCCGTTTTGCAGCATACACCAACCGAATTTGATTCTTAAGCCAAGGGACCAATCATTTATTCGTGTTTTATGCGTGCTTACTAATTAATAAGAACGACTCGCGGCAGGGCTTAATTACACCGAGGTTAACACCGGGCCAGGCTTTGAAGCGCTTGCAAAGCTTTTTATGGTGACCTTGGTAACGACTATGGTGCCCTGTGGCAAAATTTTCTCCAAAAATGCCTTATTCTCCTTTGCGCCGCCGTCTTCAAAGCGGTTTTGCAGCCGTATCGGGTAAAATGGAGGATTATTTTCAGTACGCCGCGTCTGTCATCATCCGTGATGAAAATTGCATCCGGAACCTTAGCGGACGCAATGACGCATTGCCCTTTTGCCCCTCTTCTGAAAAACAGTCACCTATGTTAGACAATCTTACCCAGCGTCTTGCCAAAGTCGTCAAAACCATGCGCGGCGAAGCGCGCCTGACAGAAACCAATACTGCCGAAATGCTACGCGAAGTCCGTTTGGCGTTGCTAGAGGCCGATGTCGCGCTACCCGCCGTTCGTGAGTTTATCGCCAACGTAAAACAAAAAGCGCTGGGCGAAGAAGTCATCGCCTCGCTCACACCGGGTCAGGCACTTGTCGGCGTCGTGCAGCGAGAGCTAGCCTCACTGATGGGCGCAGATCTCGGGCCCGAAGCATCGCAACTGAACTTCGCCACGCAACCGCCCGCGATCATTTTGATGGCTGGATTGCAAGGTGCAGGTAAAACTACTACCGTCGGTAAATTAGCTAAATATCTGCGTGAGCAGAAAAAGAAAAAAGTACTCACCGTCTCTACCGACGTTTATCGCCCTGCGGCGATCGGCCAGCTAAAGACGGTCACAGAACAAGTCGGCGCGGATTTTTTCCCGAGCCTGACAACAGATAAACCAGTTGATATTGCGCTGGCGGCACTCGATTTTGCGAAGCGTCATTATCACGACGTGCTAATTATAGATACCGCGGGTCGTCTTGGTATTGACGAAGCGATGATGCAGGAAATCACTGCAGTGCATGCCGCGGTCAAGCCAATTGAAACCTTATTTGTCGTCGACGCGATGCTTGGTCAGGACGCGATCAATACCGCCAAAGCATTTAACGATGCGTTGCCGCTCACCGGTATAGTCCTCACCAAACTGGATGGTGACGCTCGTGGTGGTGCCGCCCTTTCAGTACGGCATATTACCGGCAAGCCAATCAAATTTGCCGGTGTCGGTGAAAAGCTGGACGGTCTGGAAGCATTTGATCCTTCGCGCATGGCAAACCGCATTCTCGGCATGGGCGATATTCTGGCGCTGGTTGAAGAAGCACAAAAGGGTGTGGATGTCGCCGCTGCGCAAGATTTAGCGCAAAAAATCAAAGGCGGTGGAAAATTTGACCTTAACGACTTTAAAGCGCAACTAGGTCAAATGAAAAAAATGGGCGGTATGTCGAGCCTGTTGGATAAACTGCCAGCACAATTTCAGCAAGCTGCAGGAGCGGCAAATATGGGTCAGGCAGAAAAATCCGTGCGTCGCATGGAAGGCATGATCAACTCCATGACCGCGCAAGAACGTGCCAAACCGGAACTAATAAAAGCCTCGCGCAAGCGCCGCATAGCAACCGGTGCCGGTGTTCAGGTGCAAGAAGTTAACCGCATGCTGTCGCAATTTGATCAAATGCAGTCGATGATGAAAAAACTTAAAGGCGGCGGCATGATGAAAATGATGCGGAGTATGAAAGGGATGATGCCAGGCTTAAAGTAAGCCCAGTTCTTATTCCCTAGTGTTGACAGGAAGCATCGCACTTTAATGGCATTAAAGCGGTTAAAGCATTGATTGATAAGGCTTTCACGCTTTTTACCGACTGTCGACGATGGGACTGAAAGCGATGCGCCATTGACATGCAGCGGACTAAATATGGTGTTATTTTGCCATCGAATTGATCGTAAAATCACATCACATTTAGTTCCCCAAACTCCTATGAAAAAAGGATGTTTTTGGGCACTCCTGATCAACCCTCAACAAAACCTGCAAAAGCCACAAAAAACACTTGCGTCACTGAGGAAACCGCACCACTATGAGCGATGCGTGATTGACGCATTTTTCACACTCTCTTCGTCAAGGAGGCTCAAAGATGGCCACAGCAAAAAAACCAGTAGTTGCAGAAAAAAAACCTGCAGCTAAACCAGCGGTAAAAAAAGCAGCACCAGCAAAAGTAGCAGCAGCAGACAAGCCAGCACGTAAGCCAAACGCAGCGTTCATGAAGCCAATGAAACCATCTGCTGTTTTGGCTGCTGTCGTCGGCGCTGATCCTTTGCCACGTACTGAAGTAACCAAGAAAGTTTGGGAATACATCAAAAAGCACAATCTGCAAAATCCAGAAAACAAGCGCAACATCGATGCTGATGAAAAGCTAAAAGCTGTCTTTGGCGGCAAAAAACAAGTGTCTATGTTTGAAATGACTAAACTCATTTCTGACCACTTGAGCAATGCTTAAGATATAGCAGTTCTAAAATATCTTAAGTGCCAAACAAAAACGCCCGCATTGCGCGGGTTTTTTTGTATTCTCTTTTCCGTTTTTGTATTTTCTTTAGCACACGCTGAGCAGAATTAACTCCCACTTCTCCCTTCAACACATCTCTGCAAAATCACGACCCCTTCATTAAGATCGAATGAGGCATCGCTACGTGCAAAGCGCATCAAAGAGACACAAACGTCTATATTCTTATGAAAAGGTAGGAACAGGCAAATATGTGAAACCGATCTGGAACCGACCTACAAAGAATTGAAATGAAGAGGAAGCACATCTCAAACGCAGCTAACGAAATGTGTCCGAGCGCTAATATTAGTAACGATGTATGCGATGTTACGATCAATCTGGGCCAGTCGGCACAACTGCCCAAACTACTACTGCACCGCCACCGTCGTATTAAGAGGAACCTGGCTATATTCCCACCGCTTCCATGCGGCCTGCACTGCATTCGGATACTCCGGACGGCCGCGGCTACCGTTGTAACGGCCTAACGCCAAATATAGATTGCCCTTTTCCATATCCAGATACATCCGCAAAATCGCGCAACCGTAGCGCAGGTTGGTCTGCATATTAAAAAGTCTGCTGCGATCAGAGTCGCCGATAACACGCGTCCAGAACGGCATCACCTGCATGTAACCTTGCGCGTTGACGCTAGACAGCGCATATTTACGAAATGCTGATTCAACCTGAATCAAGCCCAATACCAACGCTGGATCAAGACCTGCGCGTTTGGATTCATACCAGGTGGTTTCCAGAAATTCGTTACGCATCTGCGCATCAGGAAATTTCTTTTTAAGACGTGTCGACATCTCAACCAGCCAATATAAGTACTGTATGCGCTGATTGATGTCGGTGAATTGTGGTTTGGGAGGCCCCGCATCGTTAATCGCACGCGACAGAGCCAGCCGCACCGAATCGGCCATCGCCTCTTCCTTTTGATTGCCGGCATGCGTCACACCACTCACCAAGAGCAGCGCTACCGACAACCACGGAATAATACGATCGATCAAACGCAAGTGAACTCCTGGAAAATAAACCATCGGTGTTCAGTTCCCGAGGAAACACCCGATTCGAAACAACAGTACAACTTGCATCCTAAGCCATTTCTCCCGCTCTTAAAGGTGGAAGAAATACCCAGGATGCCGAAGAAACGATCAACAGCCACGCTTATTTAACCAATTAAGCGCATTAACCGATCAGGCGCGCTTTCACAAAACTCACCATTTCCGCCAAGGGCACGCTCGTCGCTTCAGTGTCACGTCGCCCCTGATATTCCAGTTGGCCTTCTTTTAACCCACGATCACCAACCACCACGCGATGCGGCACACCGATCAACTCCCAATCGGCAAACATTGCACCCGGACGTTCGCCGCGATCATCCAGAATCACGTCGACACCTGCGGCTAGCAACGCTTCGTAGAGTTTGTCCGTTTCGGTTTTGACCGCTTCGCTACGATCATAGCCCATTGGACAGAGAACAACTTCAAATGGCGCAATCGCGATTGGCCAGATGATGCCCTTGTCATCAAAGTTCTGCTCGATGGCGGCGCCCAAAATGCGCGTGATACCAATACCATAACAACCCATTTGCAACGGTTGCGGCTTGCCGTTCTCGTCCAGGAAGGTGGCGTTCATTGCCTCCGAATAGGCGGTACCAAGCTGAAACACATGACCAATTTCAATGCCACGTTGAATCTCCAGCACGCCCTTGCCATCCGGCGACTGGTCGCCAGCGACCACGTTACGGATATCCATCACCATCGGCTCGGGCAGATCACGGCCCCAATTCGCACCAGTGAAATGGAAGTCTACTTCATTCGCGCCGCAGACGAAATCATGCATGTTGGCGACGGTTCGGTCAGCAACGACCATAATCGGTTTTTTAGTATTGATCGGTCCCAGATAACCCGGTGGCGTACCAAACCACTCAACAATTTCTTCTTCTGTTGAAAAGCGATAACCCGTCAGACCAGGGATTTTGTTAGCCTTGATTTCGTTAAGAGCGTGATCGCCACGCAACATCAACAACCAGACTTGCTTGGAAGCGGCTTCTTTTTCAGTCGCCTCTTTCTCAACGGTCAGGACAATCGACTTAATGGTCGTGCTCAGTGGGATGCTCAGCAATTCAGCAACCGCTTCGCACTTGGCCTTGCCCGGCGTTGCCGTTTTGGTCAGCTCCTGCGTTGGTGCAGCGCGCACTGCTTCAATTTGCAGCGCCTCGGCAGCTTCCATATTTGCCGCGTAATCAGACGTCGGGCAATACACAATCGCGTCTTCTCCGGTAGCAGCGATGACGTGAAACTCATGCGAACCAGTGCCGCCAATGGCCCCGTTATCCGCGGCGACAGGACGAAATTGCAGCCCAAAACGATTAAAAATCCGAATATAGGCGTCGTACATAATTTGATACGAATTTTTCAGACCATCGAGGTCCCGATCAAAAGAATAGGCATCTTTCATCGTAAACTCACGACCGCGCATCAAACCAAAACGGGGACGCCGTTCATCGCGAAACTTAGTCTGAATATGATAAAAATTCACTGGAAGTTTGCGATACGAGCGCAATTCGGTCCGCGCAATGTCGGTAATCACTTCTTCCGAAGTCGGTTGAATGATGAAATCACGGCCGTGACGGTCTTTGACGCGCATCAGTTCATCGCCGTATTTCTGCCAGCGGCCGGTTTCTTGCCAAAGTTCAGCAGGTTGTACGACTGGCATCAATAGTTCAACCGCGCCAGAACGATTCATTTCTTCGCGCACGATATTTTCAACTTTGCGAATAACCCGCAAACCCATCGGCATATAGGTGTAAATGCCGGAACCGAGGCGTTTAATCATGCCGGCGCGCATCATTAATTTATGGCTAACGATTTCAGCGTCGGATGGTGCTTCTTTAAGAGTTGAGACAAAAAAACGGGAGGCGCGCATAACGGTGAATTCTTTTTAAAAAGAGAGGGTTATAATCGACTCAATTTTAAAGGATTAGCTGGCTGATGCGCCCACTCTTTGCACAATTGATTGATGTTCTGATCGGATTAACCTCTGATTGGGACCTGTTTCGTGTTGATTTAACACGTAAGCAAGTTGGCATAGGGATCGCCTAGTCGCAGAAAGTTTTGAGGTATCAGTATGCTGGACCGTGAAGGCTTCCGCCCTAACGTCGGCATTATCTTGCTTAACACCCAGAATGAAGTGTGGTGGGGCAAGCGCGTGCGCGAACATTCGTGGCAATTTCCACAAGGTGGCATTAAGTACGGTGAAACGCCGGAACAAGCCATGTTTCGCGAACTAGAGGAAGAAATCGGCCTCAAAGCGGAGCATGTCAAAATTATCGGTCGAACCCGTGACTGGCTGCGCTATGAAGTGCCAGATCATTTCATCAAACGCGATATTCGCGGGCATTATCGCGGCCAGAAACAAATCTGGTTCTTGCTGCGGATGGTCGGACGCGATTGTGATGTTAACCTGCGCCTGACCGAGCATCCCGAATTTGATGCTTGGCGCTGGCACGATTACTGGGTCCCGCTAGATGTCGTGATCGAGTTCAAGCGCGATGTTTATCAACGCGCCTTGCAAGAGCTGTCGCGCTTCCTGACACGTCCGATGCAAAGTGCTGGACGTCATACTCGCCCGTTGCGCTGCGCAGAATCAGGAGAAACGCACGACTCTAGAGACTCACCAGACCCAGATTGCGACGAAGAAATTGGAAATGCCCCACAACACTGCATTTCGGCTGAACCGAGTATCGATAAGGAGTAAGTTTTTCTATGTTTTTTAACGCCACTTTCCAACCAAAACTGCGTAAATTGTTTGTCGTCACGGCACTACTTCTTTCCGCGACTGCCCATGTCCATGCCGCTCCCGGTTCTGGCCCGGGGCCCGGGTTTGACGACGATTTCGATGATGAAGTAAAAACCTGGCAGGAACTCGCTGTTCAATTACCGGCACAACCGGAACCGGCGAGTATGGTCTCATTCTATGTCAGCCCGACATCGATCATGAAATTCGCAATTGATATTAAATCAATAACAGTTGGGACAGATGGCGTGGTACGTTACACGCTGATCAGTACCAGCAGTGGCGGCGCTGAAAATGTCAGCTATGAAGGAATCCGCTGCCAGACTGCCGAAAGAAAGTTGTATGCTTTTGGGCATAAAGACGGCACTTGGTCGCGTGCTCGCCTCAGCAAATGGCAGCAAATCACCGACGTTAACGCAAACCGCCAACATGCCGCGCTATTCAAAGATTTTTTGTGCCAGAACGGCACCATCGCTGGCAAGGTAACGGATATACAAACTCGCCTACGGGACAATCGGCCATTGAAACCGGGTGGTTAAGCAAAAATTTTAGTAAGCTCAAGTAAATCGGAGCTAGCGCTAGAAAACTGTCCGGCTCTCAGGCCAAATGACCATTTTAGGTTCGGATCAACTAAATGCCTAAAAAAACCGATATGGTTTACATATCGGTTTTTTATTTAATTATTTAATTATTTAATTATTTAATTATTTAATTATTTACAACAAAACCATATTGTCCCGATGAATCAATTCTGACTTTTCGACAAAGCCCAAAATAGTAGCGATCTCCGACGATGGATGTCGCATAATCCGCCTGGTTTCTGCGCTGGTGTAATTGCTGATACCACGCGCAACCGCACGACCATCGCTACCGACGCAAGTAATCACATCGCCACGACCAAACTCACCCAACACATCGGTGACGCCAATCGGCAGCAATGACTTGCCCTCTTCCGTCAACTTTTGCACCGCACCCGCGTCCAGCAGCACTTTTCCCGCTGTTTTCAGATGATCTGCCATCCATTGCTTACGTGCTTTTAATTGGCCAGTCTGTGCGTTCAACTGCGTGCCAATCGCTTCACCGGCAGCAAGTCGCGTCAATACATCCGTTTCACGGCCCCACGCAATCACGGTATGCGCGCCGGAGGTTGCCGCACGTTTTGCCGCCAGAATTTTGGTAAACATCCCACCGCGACCAATACTTGAACCGGCCTCGCCAGCCATTATTTCGAGTGCAGGATCGCCAGCTTGCGCCTCGTGCACAAATTTCGCGTTCGGGTCTTTACGCGGATCGGCGGTGAACAAACCCTTTTGATCGGTCAAAATGATTAAAGCTTCAGCCTCAATCAAATTCGCTACCAACGCACCAAGCGTATCGTTGTCGCCGAATTTGATTTCGTCCGTTACCACCGTATCATTTTCATTAATAATCGGAATAACGCCAAAACGTAGCAGTGTAAAAAGCGTAGAACGGGCGTTCAAATAACGCTCTCGATCAGCCAAATCAGCGTGCGTCAACAACACCTGTGCAGTATGCAAGTTGTGCGCACGAAAACTGGTTTCATAAATCTGCGCTAACCCCATTTGCCCTACCGCAGCGCATGCCTGTAATTCATCAATACTGGTTGGGCGCTTATCAAAACCAAGTCGCTGCATACCTTCTGCCACAGCACCGGAACTGACCAGCACCACTTCTTTACCCATTTCTCGCAAGGCAGCAATTTGCTCAGCCCAGGTAGCAATCGCCTCGCTATCAAGTCCCTTGCCATCATTGGTAACCAGCGACGACCCGACCTTGATGATGATACGTTTCGCTTTTTGAATGACGGAATTCATATTTTTTTATCTGCCACAGCCGAAAGCACCGATTTGGCGCTGATAATAAAAAACCGACATCGCCAGAGCGTTAAGCGCTAGCCATGTCGGTTGATTGGCAAAGCCAATTAGCCGGTTCAATTTGCTGAATCTTAATGCAGCGCTTTGATGAGGCCAAGGCCGAGGCCAAAACCGAAATAATAAGGCTCAACCGAGCTTAAAATATTAATCAAGAATTTTAAAGCGCGGATCATCTGGATCGATAGACAGAATACCTTGTGCTTCTTCCGTCATATGCGTTTCTTCAGCGCGATGTTCTTGCTGACGCTTTTCTGCCAGATAAGCATAGATCTCATTAACCAGTTCAGGGCAACCAGCATGCGTCAATGCAGAGATTTCGAAAACCGGGCCCTTCCAGCCAAAACGCTTCACGAAATCCTTCACCCGTTTTTTGCGCTCGTCTTCCGGTACAACGTCCAGTTTGTTGAGAACCAACCAACGTGGTTTATCAAACAACGACTGATCGTATTTTTCGAGTTCTTTGACGATTGCTTTGGCTTCTTTCACCGGATCAACCGTTGATTCGAATGGTGCTAAATCAACGATGTGCAATAGCAAACCGGTACGTTGCAAATGCTTCAGAAATTGAATTCCTAGCCCTGCGCCATCCGCTGCGCCTTCAATCAAACCCGGAATATCCGCAATCACGAAACTTTTCTCGTGACTGACGCGAACCACGCCCAGATTAGGATGCAGCGTTGTAAATGGATAATCGGCAATTTTCGGACGTGCGTTTGACACAGCCGTAATAAACGTCGATTTACCGGCATTCGGCTGTCCCAGCAAACCAACATCAGCGAGTACTTTTAGTTCTAAGCGCAAGATGCGGCGTTCGCCTTCTTTACCATCACTTTTTTGACGTGGTGCGCGATTGGTCGAGGTTTTGAAGTGAATGTTACCCCAACCGCCTTCGCCGCCTTTAGCCAACATGATTTCTTGACCATGTTCGGTCAAATCGGCAATGCTTTCGCCGGTATCGACATCAACGATCAGCGTGCCAACCGGCATGCGCAGCTTGATATCGTCCGCGCCTTTGCCGTAGCAATCCGAGCCACGACCGTTTTCGCCGCGGCCTGCGCGATGCATTTTGGAAAAGCGAAAATCAACTAGTGTATTGACGTTACGGTCAGCCACGGCGTAAATACTGCCGCCAATGCCGCCGTCACCGCCGTCTGGTCCGCCAAAGGGACGAAATTTTTCGCGCAAAAAGCTCGCAACCCCATTGCCACCATCGCCGGCAATGACTTCGATTTTTGCTTCATCTATAAACTTCATTCGAAGATCCTAATGAGATTGACTATTTTAATTCTGATTTGACTATTTTGTCTGCCGCTCTGATTTTATAAAAAATCCGGGAGCAGGCTACCGCAGCATTGTTGAAGTCCGCACAACCAGGTGCAACTAACACAACAATTACCGAGTTGCCCCATTCAATGTGTACAACGCATATTGCCTTCTGGCATGATATTCAGACTACAGGCTGACATCGAATGAATTTTGCAACTAAAAAACTAAAAAGGCTCTACCTGCGGCAGAGCCTTTCGCGGCCAAGCTTGCGCTTCGCGCTCATCTACTTCAAGTAATGCTTACTGCTTGCTTAATTAAGCAGCAACTGCAGCAGGCGCTACAACAGTGACGTATTGACGCTTCTCAGCACCCTTGATCACAAATTGTACTTTTCCTTGAATCAGTGCAAACAAGGTATGATCCTTGCCCATGCCAACATTTTCGCCTGGATGCGTTTTAGTACCGCGTTGACGAATAATGATGCCGCCAGCGTTAATCGCCTGGCCACCGTAGACCTTGACGCCGAGTCGTTTTGACTCTGAGTCACGGCCGTTGCGCGTAGTGCCGCCGCCTTTTTTATGTGCCATTTAAAACTCCTGATATTTGGTTAAGTCAATCAACGTCATTTAGTCAGACTTCTTTCGCAACGTGATGTGCCTCGCAAAAACTGCGTTGCGCGCTACGGTTTTGAATGAAGTCAGCTGCTAACTAAATTAAGCGTTGATCGAAACGATTTGAATTTCGGTGTAATTTTGACGATGGCCTTGATGCTTCTGATAATGCTTACGACGACGCATTTTGAAGATCTTGACTTTATCGTGGCGACCTTGCGCCAATACCTTAACCAACACCGTAGCACCTTCGACCAATGGCACTCCAACCTGCAGAGTATCGCCAGCGCCAACTGCCAGCACTTGATCTATAGTGAGTTCGGTGCCAATGTCTGCAGGTATCTGTTCTATTTTAAGTTTTTCGCCGGCAATAACTTTATATTGTTTGCCACCGGTTTTTATGACCGCGTACATATGAAACCTCATCGAAATAATTGAATAACTAACAACAATTCATCCTTCCCTGCACGGCATAAAATGTCATCCGGAGTCGGGAGAACCTGAGATTATACATAGTCTTCTCTTCAGAGTCAAAAACTCTTGACAATTGCATTAAGCACACGTTAATTGTGTCGCATTTCAGTCGCGTCAGCGGGGCACGCTGCTTTTTCATATAATGACTGTATTCTGAATAATTTTAAGGGTTTGCCATGAGCGAAGTACAAACGTGGATTAAAGAAACCGTGACACAAAACCCAGTGGTTTTGTTCATGAAGGGCACTGCCCAATTTCCACAATGCGGTTTTTCAGGTCGTGCCATCCAGCTACTCAAAGCTAACGGCGCGGTCAACATCGTCACCATCAACGTGCTGGAAGATCCCGCCGTGCGTCAAGGTATCAAGGACTATTCAAATTGGCCGACAGTCCCGCAACTGTATGTCAAAGGTGAATTTGTTGGTGGTTCGGACATCATGAACGAGATGCACGAATCCGGCGAACTGAAAACCTTGTTAACGCCTTAAGCGGCCCGCGGTGTCGGCTGAATCCGAGGAATCTAAGGCCGCTGATCACGATCAGCGGCCAGCGTCTCCGGCTGCGCAACGTCGGTTAATTATAGCCATCACTGGCGCGACCGGTGTTGCCTACGGTGTGAGGCTTTTGCAATTTTTGCGTGAAGTGCCGGAGATTGAATCGCATTTATTGATCTCGGATGCGGGCGTTCTCAATCTGCATCAAGAACTCGATATGCGCCGCAAAGAAGTAGAAGCATTAGCGGACGTGACGTATAACGTGCGCGATGTTGGTGCTTCGATTGCGAGCGGATCGTTTCAGTCCGATGGCATGATCGTTGCACCGTGCTCAATGAAAACGTTAGCAGCGGTGGCAAACGGTCTCTCCGACAATTTGATCACGCGTGCGGCAGACGTCGTACTAAAAGAGCGTCGGCGTTTGACGCTCATGGTGCGCGAGACGCCGTTTAATCTGGCGCATCTGCGCAACATGACGAGTGTTACAGAAATGGGCGGGATCATTTTCCCCCCTCTTCCCGGCTTTTATCACCGTCCTAAAACTATTAACGAAATGATCGACCACACCGTCGGTCGCGTGCTTGATTTGTATGGTGTTGCCCACACGTTGACGCCGCGCTGGAACGGCCTTAAGGCGGATAACGAATCCTGATACTGATCTGCTCAACCTCAAATGAGCAGACTTTATCAACCGCGTTCCCCTACCAACCATTTCACTCCATCGCCCCCAAAAAGTGGCAACGTGCCGACGTGCCCAAGTAACCACTTCAGCGCCCCGTCTTTCCTTCCAACCACGCATTGCGCACCGTCAGGACAGTTACCGGTTTCGACTCTGCATTAAGATGCCATTGGGGCGTTGTATCGGCAAGCAACTTGACGCTAAAAACCAATAACTCATCGCGCCGAAACACATGCGCGGTCACCGTATCGCCAACACGATAGCGTGCAAGCAGGATGTCCAGATTGGCTGTCACACGAATCCCGTCAAGCGCCAGCAACACATCTCCAGCCGACAAACCGGCTCGATGCGCCGCGCCGCCTTCATAAACGTTCGCCAGCTTGCTTTCGACGCCATTGCGACTGATACGCGCACCCATGCCCGGTTTTGCTGTTTTACGACCGTCAGCGATCGTCACCCCGGCGGTTGCGAACAACTTGGCCAGCGGCAGATCCTCCGTGCCGCGTACAAATCTATCAAAGAAACGCTTTAGCTTCAGTCCGGTCACCGCATCAAACAATGACTCAACCGCCGCCTCCGTCACGCCACGTCCGGACGACGCGTTATTGGCAAAGAAATCGCGACCGTATTTTTGCCACAAAGCCCGCATGACATCATCCAGCGATTTTTTGTTTTTAGTTTCGCTGCGGATCATCAAATCCAACCCCAGCGCCACCAACGAGCCTTTGGTGTAATAACTGATGATCGCGTTTGGCGCGTTCTCGTCCTGACGATAATATTTCACCCACGCGTCGAAGCTTGATTCGGCGACGCTTTGCTTACGGCGTCCACTACCGAGCAGGACGCCATTAATCGTTTTGGCCATCATTTTCAGGTATTGCGCCTCATCAATCAGTCCGCACCGAAACAGCATCAAGTCGTCGTAATAACTGGTAAATCCTTCGAACAACCACAACAACGGGGTGTAATTTTCGACTTGCAAATCGTACGGAGCAAATGCCGCAGGTTTAATGCGCTTGACGTTCCACGTATGAAAATACTCATGACTACACAGACCGAGAAAGGTGCGATAGCCATCACTTGTCTCAGGCTGTCCCTTTACCGGCAAATCGGCCCGTGCACAAATCAACGCGGTCGAGGCGCGGTGTTCAAGGCCGCCATAACCATCACCTACCGCAAGCGTTAAAAATACATAACGCTGCATCGGCGCTTGCTTGGCGAATTTGGTTCCCGCTGGCTCAAAAAAAGCAATTTGCGTTTCACATATCTTTTTCAGATCCGCAGTCAGTCGTGTCATATCCAGATTCGGCACGTTGCCCGTAATCGCTATCTCGTGCGGGACACCATGCGCTTTAAAGGTAGCAAGCTGAAACAACCCCATCTCAACCGGATGATCAATCAGCTCATCATAATTGGACGCAACATAGCTGCCAAAACTACCGCGTTTGGCCTTCAAGGTCGGCAGCGCCGTGGCTATGCGCCAGTGCACATACTGGTCGCCATGAGGACGTTGAATATCAACCACGTGTGGAATATCTTCTTGCCCGACAACCCGCAAAAATACACTGGTGCCATTAAAAAATCCGTGCGTCTGATCCAGATGTGCTGCACGTACCGACAAATCCCACGCATAGACTTGATAGTGCAATGTCAGCGGCCCGTCGCAAGGTCCCGCTTGCCATGAATGCTTATCGAGTTTTTTTAAGGCAATCGTTCGGCCATTCGACTCACCACGAATCTGAACGATATGACGCGCAAATTCGCGGATCATGTAACTGCCAGGAATCCACGCTGGCAGAGCCACGATTTGTCCGACCGCTGCTGGCGCATTAATCACCAACGTCACGGCAAACAAATGGGCCGCCGGATCTGCTGCCACAATACTGTAATGCAAGGCCGGAGTCCGAATAACAATCTCTGGACTAACCAAACCAGCCAGCTCAGGCTTGCGCTTTGGAAGTGACTTCGCTAATAACTTAACGCCCGACTTAGTACCAGCCTTAGCACCAGCCTTCAATCCCGCTTTAGAAAGCTTGACCGCAGATTTGGCGCGACCAGCCTTAATCCGGTCGGCCTTAGTGGGCACCAATTTACCGATTAATGACTTCGCGATAGATTTTGCGGCGGCCTTTGCCATTGGTTTTGCGGCAGATTTTTGGGTAGACTTATGCACCGAGATTTCCTCTCACGCCAGCGGCAAGCATGGCTAACACCATCGCGCCAACCGCAGCACAGGTTAGTCTATAACGTAATTCAATGAACCAGCCTGGCAGACCGTACCAAACGAATAAACGCTTATCCACTTGATACGCCGCAATAAAGCCCAGAATCAATAAAGTATAACCATACGCAAAGAACAGGGTCGAAAACCAGGCAATCGTGGTCGGCATAATCCCCCAGATCAAGGCTCTTTTAGTCCGCTCTGCAGAGAGATCGGCACGCAATACCATCGCGCCCCAATGAATACCGCCTAGAAATGATAATGCAGCGACACCGTAAGCCATTTGACCGCGAATAAACTCGCCAAGCCAATCCGGGCTAACCAGCCAGCAACCCAGCGTTAACAGGACGAATGGGACCAAGCCCGTATAACCGAGAACAAGGATCAGGCGTTTATTTAGAAAGTGTGGATTCATCGCGGAAGATTGGCAAGTTAGTGAAGCACGACACGTCATCTACGCGGCAAACTTATGGCATCTATAAATCAGAAATGACCACGACAAAGCGTCGCAGACATGATGAACGTCAGGCGGAGCCAACAATAAAATACACGTTTGATTTAAAAATAAAATAAGCCGAGCGATGGCATGAAAAAACAATAGTCTACGGGGTTATCGCGAAACCAACACCCGCTTAGTGGGTTGCCATGCGCATAGAGGATCAATCAGCAGAATTCCGCTTACGATTGTGGTATATCGGCGACGGTATCAATGTCCTGTAAGACACCTGGATCATCCACCGCAACCTCCACCACAGGAAAACGCTCCAGCAAACCCCGCGCACCCTGATCGCCACGCAGCGCTAACAAGTGCGAAAGATGACGATGACTGAAAGCAACCGGATTACCGCGACGTTGATTGCAGACTGGCACCGCGATATCTGCGCCCTGATCCAATGCTGCTTTTAACGCCATGATCGTAGAAACCTGCACAAACGGCATATCGGCTAACGCGATCACCCATCCTACCGCGGTCGCTGTTTGCTGGAGACCAAACACCAGCGTCGTCGCCATTCCATCATCCGCATCAGCGCACTCAAGCAGCGTGCAGCCAACAAGCTCCTCTGCCAATTGCGCAGTCAACGGCGGCGCATCGGTCCGACACACCACAGTAACCGGCAACACGGCAGAAAGATGCTTTGCTGCTGCCGCCAAAACAGTTTCTCCGCTAGGAAGAAGTTGCAGCAATTTGCTCTGCTTCCCGCTTGGATCAAAACGACGACCACGACCGGCGGCGAGCAAAATACCTGCTATTTGATCGGTCGCCGGAAGATCCATGAGATAGTTGGCCGTCTTATTTGCTAGACGCGACTGGTGTAGCTGGCGCAGCCGGTACAACCGAGGCAAACTTTTCCTCAAGCGCCTTCGCATCGATAAAGCCCGGTATACGCGATCCATCGGCAAAGATGATCGTCGGCGTGCCACTGACGCCAAGCGCCTGTCCCAGCGCTAATACTTTGTCGTTCGGCGTCGCTACGCAACTCGCCGCAGCCGTAGCGGGCAACTTACCGTTCAGCATCCAGTCGTCCCACGCTTTGTCACGATTGGCGCTACACCAGACGTTTTTAGACTTCACCGCAGAATCCGCAGCCAGGATGTTATACATAAAGGTGTACACAGTGACGTTGTCAACATCCTGCAAAGTCTTACGGAATTTTTTGCAATAACCGCAGTTAGGATCTTCAAACACCGCAATCACGCGCTTGCCGTTGCCCTTGACGGACTTCATTGCCAGTTCCAGCGGCAAATCGGAGAACTTCACCTTACTGATTTCATCCATGCGCTCCTTAGTGTAATCCCGTGAACTCTTGGCGTCCAGGATACGACCAACGAACATATATTTAGCCGCTGCATCGGTATAAAAAATATCTTTCCCGACGCGCACCTCAAACATGCCCAAATACGGTGTTTTGGCAACCGCATCCACTTTGACACCATCCCCTAAACGCGGCTCGATAAGCTTTTTGACCGCGGTTTCTTGCGCAGTTTCAGCGATAGCTGCCGTCATCAATGAACCCAACATCACTGCCAACAACAATGGCTTTAAACGTTCCCAAATCCGTACTTGCATTACAACTCCCATTAATTTTTTTCGAATGTACGACCGAACGCATGACCCATCAATCGCCGCTTTAAGACCGGCAGCCTGTCCAGCAAGTTCAATCCGACGTTGCGCGCCAAGCGTAGCGGCGCTATGTCGAGCCCAAATAAGCGTTCAAGACCATCGGTAGCAAGTTGCATTAAAAGAATCTCTTCCTTGCGTGAACGCGCGTATTTTGCCAATACCGCGGTATCACCACAATCACGATGCGGACCGCGCTCGGCCAACACCTTAATCAAGGCAGTGACGTCACCAAACCCCAAGTTCATCCCTTGACCGGCCAGCGGATGCACCACGTGCGCCGCATCACCAATCAACGCAACCCGCGGCGCCACCAGCGCATGACTACGAATCAGCGCCAGCGGAAAACTCTGCACGCTCTCCGGTTGCAATGGCGTCAACTGACCTAACTGCGCACCCGCCAACGCCGACAAACGCTCTGCCAGTTGCGTCAGCGACTCCCGTAACAAAGTCGGTGCCAGGCTTTCCGGAGCCGACCACACCAACGACACCCGCTGCCCCGGCAACGGCAATAACGCGACGATTCCCTCTTCAGCAGTAAACCATTGATGTGCTACGTCATGATGCGGAAGGGTAGTTTCAAAGTTAGCCACAATCGCCCGCTGATGATAAGAGCGGTAATCGATGCCGATATCACATTGATGACGCACCCACGATTGCGCGCCATCAGCGCCAACCAGCAATGCAGCAGTCAGCAACGAACCATCTTGCAGCGTCAAGGTCACACCACCTTTGCCAGCGCCATCGCCGCCGCCAACGGCATCGCTGACCAACATCTGTTGTGCCCGACCACGGACCACACGCACGTTATGCGCAAACTTCAATGCCGCATCCAACGCCTGATTCAAATTGCGATCCTCAACGATCCACGCCAACGCACCAGTACGCGCACTAAAAGCATCAAAGGAAATACTCCCGGCATTGGCTTCCGCGCCGCCTTTGACCAGCATGCTCTCCACGGGCGCAACCCGACTATCATCCAGGGCATCCCACACCTTGAGACCTGATAGCAGACTACGGGCAACGTGATTCAACGCATAAACACGCGGGTCCCAAGCGGCGGAATCACCCGAACGATGGCTCTCAACTTGTAACGAGAGGTTAGGAGGCGCACCATTGGCTGTTGAGGCACCCGAAGGGTCGCTCACCGAGACGCCTGAAGGCGCCGCTAATAAGGTGACAGTAAGACCCGCCTGCGCCAGCCCCAACGCCGCCGTCTTACCGATCGCACCATTGCCGACAATACAAATGTCACTATGGGAAACATTTCGCGAAGAAACACCATGCGTACTAAGCGCAGCAGCAGCCGCGAACACGCTCTTGGAAGGTAGTCTGGAATCATTCATGCAAACATTATAACGACTACTAAAATAAAATAATTACATAAGGTGTTTGCGAATTCAAAATGTCTTGCTATAATTCGGCTCCTTGGCCTGGTAGCTCAGTCGGTAGAGCAGAGGATTGAAAATCCTTGTGTCGGTGGTTCGATTCCGCCCCGGGCCACCAAGAAATTGCAGGAATATCAAAGGATTACATGCTTCAGCTTGTGATCCTTTTTTGTTTTAAGAATTTTTTACTAATATATTTGATCTGACCATCCATTTTTTGCCGACCCAAACGTATTTACAATTCACAGCGTGCACTAAATACGCCCTCTGTAATACGATAACAAGCCTCCAGTTTATCTGCTGATTTATTTGTGAATCACATTTTTAAAAATCAGCAGTACATTTTAGGTACAAGGTGAAAATGCATGCGTTCTGATTAAGCTGTTCAGCTCTGGATGCTGGCGGCAGTATATGTCAAGTTGCCTCTCCTGACTTCTCGGCGGCTTCTAACTTGAATCGCAATAGTTTCCTAATGGATACAACTCTCCAGATGACTGATTTGCTCAGATTTGAACGCTGTTGTTCTAACGCGAAATCGCAACAATACAAACCACGATCAAAATCTAGCCTAGTTTTACCAACTAAAACTTGCGCGCTACTTAAAAAAGAATTGCGGTAACTTAGTAAGATTTTTAAGTAACAGAGTCGTTACCCCACCTATCTCGTTCATGCGCATTGCCCTGTAGTCTTCACAAGTTTTTAACACCATGTTACGAACTGATCTATTGCTTACGCCACCGACCCGCATCCTCACTAAAACTTCAGGAATGTACTCTGCTCTGATACGGCCTCTTTCCAATATACGCAATATGCTTTCGTAGTCTGCAGCAATCCGAAATTTTGTATTGAAAAGACCAAGCGAATGGTATAAATCGCGCCTCACATAAAAAGTTGGATGCGGGGGCATCCACCCCCTTAGAATACGTGCCGAAGAGTATTTCCCTGAACGCCAGTAACGAACTACTTGGGATGCGTCATGCCTCTTAACGTAAACCAAATCTCCGTATACAGCGCCGACTGCCGGATCTTGAAACGCGTCGGCGATACGTGACAGGGCTGCAGAAGAGGCGAACATGTCGTCGGAGTGCAAAAACCCTACCACATCTCCAATCGCGTTTGCGATACCTTTGTTCAAGGCATGGTAAATACCCATATCCGGTTCGCTAATAAATGTTGATATGGAATCAATATGCCTACCGATCAATTCAACCGTTCCGTCCGATGAAGCACCGTCAATAACAACGTGATCAATATCCGTGTAATCTTGCGACTTAACGCTGCGCAATGTATCTTCTATGGTATTTATTCCGTTGTACACAGCGGTTATAACTGATATTTTCAATGAAATTTCTCGCAACTATTTTTGGTAATATTAATCGCTTATCTGGCGACTAAAAGTGATACTAAAACGCAACCCTTAGGATTAAGCACCAAATCAATCTATCTCGAATCCGTACTCTTCCCTCACTACTTGCGCAAGCGTAAGGCCTCCTTTTTTCATCGAAAATTTAAGCTCCTGAATTTTGACATCGACAAGGAATCGATACCAGAAACCCTGCAAAAAATGAAAAATTAAACCCTGCCGACCATCAAGAAATCCTAATCTTAAAAAATAGCGATATAGAAAATATAGAAACGCACGCAAACCTAAGGGGAGCCTCGCGTAGATGGTTCTTTTAATCCAACGCTTGACCCGCGCATCAACATTCATCGCATGGGTATTCCCAGGAACATCGATACGATCTTTATTCATCAAAAATTCAATCGCCTCCCTGGTAGCATATTGATTATGCTTTTGCGTCCACCAAGTAATGTTATTAAGATTATGGTCATAAAAATCAGCGTCAATATGATTAATCGCCCCATCTACAATAACGTGCTCGTCCATCCAGCGATTTTCAATTCTACCAAACCCCGCTCGCCAAATCCGTAGCAACCGGATGGGATACAACGCACCATATCTCAAAAATTTTCCGAGAAATATTCTTCCTAAATTAATGGTATAGCCGGTATGCTCAGGCAAAGCAGTTGCAAATGCTATACGCAAAGCCTTTACTAGCGACGGAGTCAGAGTCTCATCGGCATCCAGTTTCATCACCCACGTTGAGCTAATTTCTGCATTATCCAATGCCCAATTAAATTGAGACGCATGATTTAAGAATTTATGGTGTATTACCTCGGCACCAGCGCAAATAGCCAACTCGCATGTCCTATCCGTCGAATAGCTGTCAACCACAACTATCCGTATTGCGACACCCTGAAGACTTTGTATACAACGCTCAATATGCAATTCCTCATTCAATGTCAATATAACAATGGTGAGATCACAAGGCGCTGCCAGACTGGTGGTGGTTCTTTGCATGTGTTCTAAAGAAATCAAAACAATTAATCAAGGGCGACAGTCGAATCACGTTTTCCGACTATCCTCCCATCAGCCCCCGCAACTACCGTCCATGGCATTACATCCCTGATGACGATGCTACGAGCGGCGACAACAGCGCCCTCGCCGACCGTGACGCCTGGACCGATAAAAACGTCGGCAGTAATCCAGGCATGGTTTTCGATTAAAATCGGTGCGGTAATCAGAGGCATGCCACGTCGCATAAAATCATGACTAGCCGTACATAAATATGAATATTGGCTCACGGTTACATGCCGGCCCAGTTCGATTTTATCTACGCAATAACAGTCCACATAATGACTTAGGCAACTATGCGCACGCATAGTCAAATTCCATGGTGCCCAAACTTTTGCTGAAGGATACGGATGCGTACCTGCTTCTATAGTCGCCCCGAACAAGCGCAACAAAAAACGACGCCATGCGTGAAATGGAATGGGACTAGGCCGGAATAAAAAAAGCCAGATCACTCGCCAAAGTGTACGTGCTAATTTATTTTTGAGCGTCAGCGATTTTAGTTCCATGGGCTTACGATTACTCGACGAACTCATCACTTTCATCCCCACTTAATACCGTACTAAGTAATACATAAACTTAACAATTTCGGCCAGTACAAACTGAGCTGATTTTTCGTTCAGCCACCATTCATCAGCCCTCCATCCAGACATGTTTGATGGAACCAAGCGAAATTGCATACCGCTATCCGCAAAGACTCGCCCCCATACCCATGATAATCGCCGCATGTGCGGCGGGTCGCTGACTACGATTACGTGATGTAACCCTTGTTGCTCCATCAATTTTTTTGTATTTAGAGCTTCTTGCCACGTATTGGCCGATTCAGTATCGAATAAAAGAACATTTTTTTTTACCCCTTGCTGAGCAAAAAATAGGGCTTGCCAGGTAAGATAAGCTGGCCGAATCTGAGGCTCACCGCCGTCAATACCGGTTATCAAAATCTTTGGCGCATAACCTAATTTATAAAGATCAAGCGCCTTCATAACTCTTGCCCCTGAGTCTCCCCCCAACGTAACAATCAGATCCGATGGGATCGGTTGACTACTCGGAGTGGACACAAAATTTCCTAGCTGAAATAGCCCCAAAAACAATATCAGGACAGCGATCAGAAGTATTACGGTCCGTATTCGAAAGTGAAATAATGTATGCATAGACTAGACGACACAATCTGGACGAGGCCCTTTTTTCAATACCCATTCGTAGACAGCTAGGGTAGAAAGACCAATTGAAGACCAGGAATATTTTTCAGCCACCAATTGACGGCCACGTAGTCCCATTTCATACCGCTCCACGTCCGTTCGACTCATGCCATCCTGCAAACCTCTGGCGATGCTTTCGACCTCAGGAGCCACCCACCATCCGCAGTCGTGTTCATGTAGCTCTTCCCAAGGCGCGCCTGTAGTGGTAATTACAGGCACTCCATAAGCTAGCGCTTCTGCGACAACCACACCAAAATTTTCTGAGAAAGTGGGTAAAACAAATATATCAGCGGCCAGATATAAGCTCTCTTTATTTCGCCCCTCAACCGATCCGACAAATTTAACAGCATCTATTAAGCCAAGTTTCGAGACCTCTCGGCGCACCGTAGCCTCATGTCCATCGTAATCGTTACCGGCAATTACCAGTTTCCAATTTAAAGGAGCTATGCTCGCCCAAGCCCTAACTAAGTTGATTAGTCCCTTTTTTTCATGAATCCGGGAAAGAAAGAGTACCGTTCTTGTTTGCTCACCATCTTTATCATCAAGATATCGATGTGTTTCTGGCAGCGCAACGCCATTAGGAATTATCGCGATTGGTTGTCGCAAACCAATTTTACGTATGTTGTTCGCCTCTTCTTTTGAGGTAGCAAAAAAAACGCTAACGTGATTAAGAATGCGGCGCTGGTAAATAAGCATTGCCAAAGATTTCTTTACGCGCTTTTGTGCCAGAGACCATGGCTCCAGCATCCCTCTTGGTGACAGAAAGAAGGGGATACCACCTTTACGAGCAGAAAATGCGGACCAAAAATTGGTCGCCCCCCATAGCCCATGATCGTGGATACCCTCAACTTTGGCTTCACGAATAAGTGCGACTAATTTCTGCCTCAGATAAAACCCGAGCTTTCCAGGCAATCCCGCATCCTCCGCAACGACGGTACCAACACCCTTCTCGCTAGGAAGACACCGTAAATCGGATGCAGTCGAGTCCGCCATCGTCACCAGGTAAATCGTTACGCCAATGCTTGCCAATGCATCACTCAGGGAACTAACCGTCCTAGACGGCCCTCCCCTATCCACCGACAATGATCCAACCGTATGTAAAAAAATCATCATGTCCATATAACTTCTGCACTAACATTATTCGTTTATATTACTTCAAGAATCGCGGAGAAATCCTCATCAACGCAATCTTCTGCCTACCTGTAATCTATATTGAAATTAATATAACTAAGTATTACCCCTCATTTTTAAATACCCTTTATTACTTTTATAAGCCATCATTACTATTCCAGAAAAAACCCACCAAGCAAATTTATATCTTGGTTCCACTACACCAAAGGAGCCAGTAGCAGCTGCAGTGACAAGGTTTATAAGTAATAATAAAAATAAAACACCTAATACAGAAAATAAAAGTGCGTACCTATTGTCATTAGAAGAAGTTTGGATTTGAGTTTTAAAAATTCCAAAAAATAAATAGAAGTTAATACAAAATACAGAAAGAGATATCCATCCATCAGTCGTAATATACGTGGCTGCAGACAGCGAAGGAAATGGATAAAAAATAATATATACCCATTGTAGCAATCCATTTTTTACTAAAATAGCACTTCCATTCGCAGTGCCATAAAGACCACTAAGCGTGGTTAAATCATTATCATTGGATATTAACCCAAATAATAAGTAAATTGATTGAGGCAAGTTCGAAAGCACTACGACAGAAACAATTACAAAAATAAGAATTAGTTTTAATGATATTTTCCAAATAATGGAAGTATTTTTTATTATCAAAAAAAATACTGGAATAATTAACACTAATAAAAAGATAGATCTTAACTGTACGGTTAGAAATCCAAATAGCAAGAATAAAATCCAACGCCCCATTATTCCATAATAAATTGACACCATTAATAATGCGACAAGTAAAAAGTCTTTACGTAAATGAAAAGCATGTTCAGATATTGAAAAATTCATGAAAATCAATAAAGAAAATAATGTAGCAGTATATTTTGAAATCCCTTTATTTGAATATAGTCCCGCTATTAATACCGAAAAATAGGCTATAACCATAGCACATACTACATTAATTAATAAATAGATTCCTGGTCCACATTCAATACCGAAAACGGAATAAATGACTCCCAAAAACCAAAACATTCCAAAATTTGGAACAATATAGCCACTAATATCTGCTGCTTCTTTTACATGGCTAAAAGAGGTTATTTGATCAAATAACTTGAAATTAATAGAAATAGTTTCAGCAATGTTATGATAAAGTTTACTATCAGAATCGCCAATAATAAATTGGCCATTAATCGGATTCGCAGACAACAATAAAAAATACTGAAGAGCAATACATCCGGCAGCGATAAGAGCGGCAGTCCCGGCAGCAGATTTAGAGGGATTTTTTACATTTCTCCAAACAATACCTATTGCGCAAAAATAGCTTAATAATATAAAGAAACCAAAAAATCCAACGCCAGCATTCAAGGTTATGGCGGCGTGGACCGAAAAAATAATACAAAGAAAAGTAGCCAAAAAAGCTGGCAAATTAGTGTTTTTCATTCCGCTCAATATAATTAATATTGAGTTAAATTTTATTGATTGTCATTTAATTAAAAACAATACGATTTTATTAAGCCAAGAAAATAATCCAAATAAATTCAACATAAACACTATTTAAATAATAAATTTATGTATTTTTGTTTCTAATAGTCATTCGTATCAACAGACGTGCAATAGTAAAAAAAATAGATTGACCTATGGAAACTCTTATATCTATAAATAAGGCTTTAAACGCAATCTTTAATCCACAAAACCTTAAAGCTAATTTCACTGGTCTTCGAGCAATCTGAGAAGCCGTATAAGAGCATAATTTCGCGTGCATTTTCTTATCGCCGGTAATTTTGAAATACGTAGCTAAACGTTCATGGACCTTTAGAGTAGCTGAAATAAATCTTTCGTGATTTTTACTATTATTGTTTTGGTGCAACCTCACCCAAACGGGCATATCGCTGGCAATAATAGAATAGCCAGCGATACATAGTTTTGAGGCGAAATCCCAATCTTCACGTTCGTGTAAAAGTGCATCAAAACCTTCGAGTTCTTCAAATATATTTTTTGAAATCATAAACCCCGTTGGTACAAAAAATTTTCCTAATAAAATACTTTCCAAAGAACTATCATGTATTTCCAGTGGGCCTCTCAACCCATACTCCCCGTCAAGGAAATAATTTTTTTGCCCTGCGATTACAATCTCAATTAGTTTAGTAATATTCGCAAGATTTAATAAATTTTTAATATAATCAGACGGTAGCAAGTCATCATTATCCAGAAAAAGAATCAGAGAATATTTTGATACTGCAACGCCTAAATTTCTTGCTTTGGAGCGACCCACATTTATTTTTAAAGAAACCAACTTTGCCCAGGTTATATCTCTTATCTTTTCTTCAATTAAATTAACAGAGTTATCAGTTGAGGCGTCGTCGACAATTATTAATTCAATTAAAGAACTTACGTTTTGAGCAAGAATGCACTCTATTGCCTGAGCAATAAATTTCTCTCCATTGTAATTAGGGATTACGACGGAAACGTTATACTCTTTTTTTCGCATGATATATGACGGCAAGCAAGATAAAGTCTATTGATATAAGTCCAACGAGTAAGGAGTTGCCCCCAAAATGGGAAGTGTTTTGTGAAAGTAAATGTATTCCAATCCCCACTAATAATGCAGATACTGCAGAAATGGCACCAATTTCTGGTCGTGATATTGCCATTGCAGCTGAAAAATATATTTGGGACAAAGTGCTGAAAAATCCAATAAATAAAGCTAAATCTAAGTATTTCATTCCCATCCCAAATTTAGAACCAAAAATCGCGGTAAATAAATCATTACCAAACAATTTCACAAACGCATAACTTAAGAAGAGAGGGATACAGAGAATTACTACAGCATGCAAGCTTTGTCGTGCTACATTTTCATCTCTTTTCTTCTCCGAGAGTAATATCGCTGCAACAGGCTTAATAAAAGTCAGACAAACGTTCGCGATGGCTGTAGAAACATTATAGAGGCCGGCTTCACCCAGTCCAATGAATCTCGCAATATAAAGCTGAGGAGCCTGCATAAGAAACATGCGGGGAATATCAACTACATGCGTCTTCAAACAAAATCTTACTACCGTTACCAGACTTATTTGATCTCCATTAGTACTTTTCGATAATTCATTAACGACAATTTTTCTCCAGCCAAATAATAGTGAAATAAAAGAGGCAATCGCTGCACCATATATTAATGAAACGGCACCATAACCAGCTTTAAATAATAAAAATCCTGATATGACATATGCCAATGTTTCAATATTACATGTTCTTCCATATTCTTTGTAATAACCGTTCCCCATTAATCCATTTTTTACAAAATCATTTAAAAGAAATATAACTAAAACGAAGAAAAAAGTCGCATGCATACCGCTGAATATTTTGGAGCCAGGATAAAAATAAAATATTAGCCAGACAAATGAAACAGCAACTATGGCGTAGACTAATAACGTCCATTGAATTTTTTTTGGACTTAATCCAGTTCCATTGGTACCAAATTTTGATAAGCCTCTTCCGATACCTAATGTTGATAACCACGTAAGCAACTGCAAAGTAGCCAGTATTGTGGTGGCATAACCTCGTCCTTCTGGTCCTAATATTCTTGCAGAATAAATTGTTAATCCAAGTGTGGCTATTATTTGAAATAATTGAACGATAGTTTGCCTTACAGATCGTTTCACAAATACATCCAGCCCAGGCGACCTAAAATTAATTTTCACGTTTTTTATTGAATTTTCTATATTTTACAAAAATAGCAATTGTTGAATGAAACAAATGTTCATAAAAGCTACCGTGTAAATTACTTTATTTATTTTGCCAACCTGATCAGATGAGTGTGCCAGTGAGCCGAATAATTTTTAAAGTTGAATTTTTCATCGAAATGAGTCTTTGCAAGCCGGCCAGCGCTATTACGCGCGTCAAGGTTATTGACGTAATAAGATATGGAATGCACTAAAGCGCTCACATCACCATATTCAACAAGCAGGCCGTCAAGTCCATTCTCGATAACCTCGGGCGTTCCACCGTGATTGCCGCCGATACAGGGTACGCCATACCGCATTGCTTCCAGAAACACGATTCCAAACCCTTCTTTTTTGCTCGGCATAATGAATAACTTTGCTGCCTGATAAGCAGCCTGAAGATCTTCGTCAGATAAACGTCCAAAGAATTTACACAACTCTCCCACTCCTGCGCTTTGGGCATATTGCTCAATACGATCACGATCATCACCATCGCCTACAACATTTAATGTGACTGCAATACCTTCTGACCGTAAACACTTAATGCTATCAATTAACGTATCTATTCCTTTATATCGTTCTTCTGCTGCAAGCCTAGCGACAAATAGAACGGGAAACTTTCCAGCGAGCATAAATTTTTGACTGGGCGCCGCGACCATACGCTCTGCGCAAAGAGAAATAATATGGTAATTTCCCCCAAGTAATCCATTAACCTTTTTATTTTCAATAGCAGTAAAGTTGGTTGTTGCCACAACCGAATCAGCTTGTCTCAAGGCCAAACGCTCAAGAAAAGTATTACGTTTCCATGCTTCAATGCCATGAAGAATTATTATGTAGCCTTTTATAAGGCCCACTCGCCTTGCCAGCCAAGTTATTGGGCTTAGATGTAAATGTCCAACAATTACAACGTGCCCCTTGTACCGGCCACTTAAAGCCTCAAAAACAAAACGGACTTTACTCCCAGCACAGCCGCAGATCGCTGCGGCAGTCTCAACCGACTTTTCATTAAGTTGCGCAGACGTATTGTTTAATACGAGACCGCAGATCGATGCATCGTCAATTTGATGCAGCATCTCCCAAAGTCGCCACATGTAACTTTGTACGCCTCCGCGTGAAGCCATATCAGGAGCCCACAATGCGAACTTTTTCATAGATGCGCTTTAAAATCCGGTTCAATTGCATTGGTGAAGTGCTCAATAACATGCCTGCTCCATGCTCGGATCGTAGGCTGTCGTTGAGACTTAACCACTTTATTGGCGTGCCAGCTTCCGATTGGAACACTAAAACCAGTTTTAGCCCTAAACACGATCTCATCTGGAAGTGGAGGTACGGGTGCTGATCCAAGTAACTGCTTGCCACTTATACCTGCACCTGTGGTTAATACCTTCTGCCACGTCGGAATATCGACAAGCGGGACGCGAAGCTCAACGGAGTGGGCCATGCTAGTCCAATCGCTATCACGTAATAGCTGATTTCTCATATACCAGCATGCTTCTAACGCCGCGACTTTACTATGCGGTTGCTTTAAATGCCTCTCGCTCTGATTAAGCAAATAAACAGTATTGAGCTCGTCCAACCCCTCTTTAACGGTGCCCGGCTCGAGGACACTGTAAAGCTCCCAAGGCATCATGAGAGCGCGGCGCAGCAGGTAAGCTCCACCGTAGCTCCCACCATACTCAAGTAATCCGGAATATTTCGGCGTCATCGTTCGTGAGAAAAATGGCGCACTAGCGAAACGTAATCCCCGCCCTAATCCTGGCAAGCCAGAAAAAGGACCAACCGTATTAACCAATCTTGGGATTTGTCGAAAGGCTGGATACCCACGTAGAAGCTCATCCCCTCCTAATCCAGAAATTGCTACTTTGAAACCAGCATCTGCCGCGGCTTTACAAACAAAATAGCTGTTGAGGCCATCAATAGTCGGCTGATCCATCGCGTTCAGGAATTGGCCTTTGAGCTCTACGAACTCCTCACGATTAACCCAACGGGTTTGATGCTCGGAGCCAATCTTCCTGGCAAATTTTTCTGCAAGAGGTACTTCATCTAAATGAGTGCCACGATACTCATCGAAACCAATCGTTAGTGTATGTACTTTTTCGCCACTGACTTCCTTAGCCAGTGCTGCCAACGCAGTAGAGTCCACACCTGATGATAAAAAAATTCCCACGGGAACATCTGCGATTAGGTGATGCTTCATTGTGTCAAGCATCGCTTCTCGCACTACGTGACGAGCGTCGTCTGGACTCATATCACAAGCGTTTACCTCTCCTTCGGCAACCAATTCGGCAATATCAAAAAATCGTATTTGACGATTTGCTCCACTTGTTGATATCCAGCAAGCAGTACCTGCAGGAATACTTCGTACCCCTTTATACAAGGTATATGGCTCTGGAATGTGTCCCCAAAGGTAAAAGCCTACTTGGCCAGCAGCATCGGTACGTGTGTCGATCGCCCCACCCGCCAACAGGGCTTTTACCTGCGACGCAATTCGCATGGTCGTCCCGTTATCTGATATGTAAAGGGGCTTAATACCAAACGGGTCTCGTGCAAGGAAGAGTCCCTGTTTATTAGAATCCCAAATCACGAATGCATACATTCCGCGTAACCTTGAACACATGTCTTCGCCCCACTCTAACCATGCAGCAAGAAGCACTTCTGTGTCGCTATGGCTGTTGAAGTAATGTCCTTTTTGCTCCAATTCATTACGTAATTCCTTGAAGTTATAAATTTCCCCATTAAATATTATTTGGACATTCCCATCTTTCGATCCCATTGGTTGGTGTCCACCTTCTGAGAGATCAATAATTGCCAACCGTCTATGACCAAGGCCAACTTTTCCATTTGCAGAAATCCAATGACCAGCGCCATCCGGTCCCCGCTTGCCCATATGATCACGAATTTTTATCAACTCTTCTCGGTCAATTGCAGGACCAGTGGAGGCATAAGCAAATATAGCAACTAAACCACACATGCGAATCCTCTCAATGATTGCGATAGTTTATCTAATGGAGAAATAGCTAGTGCAATCCTTACAACCCAAGGAACACTGAAAGAACTCCCTATCATCGAAAGTTGTTTGCTAAATTTCAAAAAAAACGCTACGTTTCTATAGCTCACGTAGCCTATTCCATTCCTGATAATGTTCATTTTTTTTCAGCCACCAGGAACGCTTCATAGGCTAGCTTGATTCCCTTTATCAAATCTATATTTGCCTTCCATCCCATTTCACCCATTAGAGATACGTCAAGTAGTTTCTGAGGCGGACCATCCGGTTTGCTTAGGTCGAACATAAGCTCCCCTTTAAAACCCACCACATTCATTATTATTTCAGCCAATTCGCGAATTGTCACATCTTCGCCAGTCCCAATATTTATGTGCGACCCCATTGGCAAAGTATGTGCGTCGTAATTTATACGATCGAGTTCCATCACATGCACGCAAGCATCAGCAACGTCTTCAACATGTAAAAATTCGCGGCGCGGCGTTCCGCTACCCCATACTGAAACATGTCTTGCATCGACTACTTTAGCTTCGTGGAAGCGTCGAATTAAGCCCGGAATTACATGACTATTTGTTGGATGATAATGATCTCCGGGACCGTATAGGTTTGTCGGCATAACGCTGCGATAATCTGTACCGTATTGTCGATTGTAGCTTTCGCACAATTTTATACCAGCTATCTTCGCTATTGCATACGCTTCGTTGGTAGGTTCAAGTCGTCCAGTAAGCAGATATTTCTCTTTTATCGGTTGCTCGGCTAAACGCGGATAGATGCAGGATGAGCCTAGAAATAACAGTTTTTGAACACCAGTCTTCCATGACTGATGAATCACATTCGCTTCGACCATCAAGTTTTGGTAAATAAATTCAGCGGGGTATGTGTGGTTGGCATGAATACCGCCAACCTTAGCTGCCGCCATATACACTTCGTCAATTCGCTGCGACTCAAAAAACGCCTTTACTTGCCCTTGATCCTCTAAGTCGAGTTCCGTATGGGTGCGAGTAATAATATTTTTATAATCGCGCTTCTTGAGCTCACGCAAAATGGCAGCGCCTACCATGCCGCGGTGACCTGCCACGAAAATTACTTTGTTTTTTTGCATTATCTTCTACTCAACGCTTACGGAAATCTTATAACCATTTTTCTTTAATAGCGCGTGCTGGCTAGCTAGGTCAAAATCGTGGGCTATCATTTCTATTATCATTTCATCTAACGTAATCTCGGGCACCCAGCCAAGTTTTTCTTTCGCTTTTGTCGGATCACCCAAAAGAGTTTCCACTTCCGCGGGTCGAAAATAACGAGAATCTACTTTAACTATCACGTCGCCTATCTCTATTGCTCGGGCCTTATCGCCACTCACAGCTTGTACGATGGCGACTTCGTTTACTCCTTGGCCTTCAAAACGGAGGTCAATACCGAGTTGAGCCGCGCTCTTACTGACAAACTCACGAACAGAAACTTGCTTACCCGTGGCAATAACAAAATCGTCTGGCTCATCCTGTTGCAACATTAACCATTGCATACGAACGTAGTCACGCGCATGTCCCCAATCACGCAAAGAATCTAAATTTCCCAAATATAAACAGGGTTCCAAACCTAAGGCGATGTTAGCCAAGCCTCGCGTTATCTTCCGCGTTACAAATGTTTCCCCTCGCCGAGGACTCTCATGGTTAAACAAAATACCGTTGCACGCATACAAACCATATGCCTCACGATAATTTACCGTCATCCAGTAGGCATATAGCTTAGCAACAGCGTAAGGACTACGAGGATAAAAAGGTGTTGTTTCCGTTTGCGGAGTCTCTTGAACAAGGCCATAAAGTTCACTCGTACTTGCTTGGTAAAACCGTGTTTTTTTCTCCAAACCCAAAATACGAATCGCCTCTAATAACCGTAGAGTTCCCATTCCGTCGATGTCACCGGTATATTCTGGCGACTCGAAGCTTACAGCCACGTGGCTTTGCGCGGCTAAATTGTAAAGTTCATCTGGTTGTGTTTGCTGGATGATGCGAATCAAATTGGTTCCATCTGACAAGTCACCGTAGTGCAAAACAAAGTTTCTATGATCTATATGGGGATCTTGGTATAAATGGTCCACGCGTGCCGTATTAAATTGACTAGCCCGGCGCTTGATACCATGAACTATGTATCCTTTTTCAAGCAAAAATTCAGCTAGGTAAGAACCGTCTTGCCCAGTGATTCCGGTAATGAGAGCGACTTTTGGATGCGATGGATTCATTTTATTCAGGCTTGATTTTTAATTGGGATAACTGAGGCAATGCGCCCATATGCATCGTCAAAACGCACAATATCGTCTTCTCCTAGGTAACTACCACTTTGCACTTCGATGAGTTCCAGTGGTGTTTTCCCCGGATTTTCTAATCTGTGAGTAGTGCCCAAAGGAATATAAGTGGATTGGTTTTCTGAAAGTAGAAAGGTTTCATCGCCACGAGTGACTTTTGCGGTCCCTTTTACAACAATCCAATGCTCCGCTCTATGGTGGTGCATTTGAAGAGAGAGTTGTGCGCCTGGTTTTACGGTAATGCGCTTAACTTGAAAACGGTCACCGCTATCCACACTGTCATATACGCCCCAAGGGCGGGCAGTTCGCCTATGCTGTGTCGCTTGAGAAATGGCCTGTTGCTCAAGGTACGTTACTACTTCTTTGACTTTTTCTGCGTGACTGGCCGCAACGACCATCACAGCATCAGGCGTATCAATAATGATTAAATCAGTCGTCCCTAGTGCCACTACCAATCGATGAGGCGCATGCACAAACGTATTCTTTGAGTCCAGCACATGTCCTTGTCCATAATTACGATTCCCGTCTGCGTCAGCCTCATTTAGTGTCGCTACTGCATTCCAACTACCTACGTCACTCCATTGACCGGTGTACGGAACTACGACGACTGACTGACTTTTTTCTAATACGGCGTAGTCGATGCTATCCGCACGACAGGACGTAAATGCTTCCGGATCAAGGCGAATAAATGCCCCATCAACACTTTGTTTCTCCACAGCCTGTTTACAATTTTGAAGAATATCCAGTGCATGCTCAGATAAGGCATTTAATAAAACACTCGCCTTGATAAGAAAAATACCTGCGTTCCAAAGATTGCCACCACGCAGTAAAAGGCTTTTAGCAGTTTCAGTATTCGGCTTCTCTTTGAATTGCTCCACTCGAAAGGTATAACCATCTTCCAATACGATACCTTGGGCGATATAACCGTATGCCGTACTTGGAAAAGTCGGCACAATTCCAAAAGTGACAATGTTACCCGCCTCCGCAGCAGGTACCGCTCTTTTGACGGTCTTGGCAAAAGCCAATCCGTCGGGAATATGGTGGTCAGCCGGGGCAAATAATAGTAAATCATCAGGACCGGAATTTAATGCGGCCACCGCCATGGCAGGCGCGGTATTCCTACCCATAGGTTCCAAGATATGACGCGCTTTTACCTTTGCGGCATCGCTCGCCTCTTGCACCAAAAATCGATGCTCTTCGGCAGCTACAGTCATGACCGTGTCGGATAAATAAAGCATGCGTTCAAAAGTAAGTTGTACCAAACTTTTTTTGTCGACTAAAGGCACAAACTGCTTTGGAAAAGCTTTGCGCGACAGCGGCCACAATCGTGTGCCGCTTCCACCACAGAGGATGATTGGTAATATTTTGGGATTGGTCATGGTACTTTTTTTTACGTTGTTGTCTTGGTTCGTGCCGTTATCAGAGCATTCGCATTGAATGCCAGATTTACATTCAGAAAAAGGTAGGCCATATTATCTTTAATATATTCAAAATATTATGGTCAGGTTTTGCTTCCCCCTGCACACCAGGCTATCCCTCTGAAAATCTACTACTATTACGGTAGTTCGACATCCCTTACACTCAGCAAGCCTATCGTTTTCACCCTGTTTGAAAAACGACTCCAACGCCCACGCACCAACCGCGCATACACCATCATAAACAAGAACACCTGCACCAAAACAACTGCCACAGCACCAGGAATACCGTCCCCCAACATGACCGCGGCAAAACCCATAACCGCAATCCATGCCCCAACAAAACAAACCACAGAAGCATTTCGAATCCACGGTCTATTTGGATTGTGGCGAACCATCTGACATACCAGGCGACGATAAATCAGCGTATGAAGATGGAGGCTATCGGGGCGTCCCGGACTAGCCTTACGAATGAATTTTCTGCGGTAAATGCTGTTTAATACCTCGATAACCGGATACGCGCAGATTGCCAGAACTTGCCATGCGTTGACTGCAGGGTTGCGTATCAGCAGCAAGATCATGATCTCGGAGACCAAAAAACCCAAAAGATATGCGCCGCCATCGCCTACAAACAAGCGGCCGGTAGGATAGTTAACCAATAGAAAACCGAACGCAGAACCTACTCCTAATATCGCTAATTGAGTCACAAACATGTCGCCTTGACGCCAAGCGAGAAAGCCTAGGGCTGCCAACATAATAATGACGGCACTTGCGGCGACGCCATGAAATCCATCGATGATATTAATGGCGTTTGTGCCACCTGCAACAACAAAGGCTGTAACCACAATCGCAATCGGCGCAAGTGTCAACAACGTGTCCACCCCCCATATGTCAAGGCCATCAATCGTAGCGCCCAACAACCAACTTGCTAGTAAGGCTGACAGGATGCTTGCGCATAGCCGCACCCGTACGGAAACTTTTTTTGTCAAGTCTTCCATCGTCCCTGCAAAAAAAATCGGACATGCTGCGAGTAGAAGTTTGAAGGCATCTTTTATGTCAACCTCCGTTTCCACCAGCGGATTGCTGAAGGCAAGAAATACGAGAGAGAAGATAATGCCAGTGATCACTGCAATTCCCCCAACGCGTGGAACCGCGGTGGTGTGGAATTTTTGTACGCCAGATAGATCGTGGTCAAATGAATGCTTACCGTGCCAACCTTGCGACATCACGATCAACACGCTAGAGGCAAAACTGGCCAAAGCCGCGGCCGAACCGGCCTCGACCATATTTGATATGGGCATTATCATAAAATTGGCGCCTCGCTTTTATTGCGAGTCAATATGTCATGCGTCTTCGACAAGAATAACAATAGGCTATCTGAAACGATTTTCGTTTGCGCGGAGGAAAGCTGAACTAATGATTGCCAAGCACCGTCACACCGAACTGATGGATTTAATATTTCGGCCCACTGAATGCCCACACTTTCAAAAACGCTTTTGCAATTTTCTATAATTAGAACTCGCATTTAAATTTCACCTGTTTATTATTTATTTTTTGATTGCCGGATGGCGTGCCATTCCTCAGTCGACTAGATCGGTAAAATAGAATTTACTTTTCGAGTCAATCTGACTTCAATAAACAACGCATTACCAGCAGACTCAACTTGGGCAACACAGTTGTTGCCCATCTAAATAGTCCCAATACAGACGCCCTGAACTGATACAAAAACACACGCATTACAACGATCAAATCTGTACTGCCATTTACGATTGCGTCAGAATAAAAAAAACAGTCACGCAAAAGGCGGCTAAAAGACCGCAAAGAAAAACAGATCGACGCGCACGGCGTGAAAGATAAAACATCTTTTGTTTTCTTCTCGTTCTTCCCATTTCACCCTTCCTTGGTAAGAAGAAGACCGTTTCCGTGTCTGTTTTTTTTAAATACCTATTTCAGTACTTAATATTTATATTGTGTATAACGATATTTGCCGTATTTATACCCATAGCCATAGCTACCGGGACGACGTTTGATATCATTGAAAATGACACCCTTAACCGGAATGCCTGTATGACTACAGCGCTTCATAGACTCCTTAATGTCACCTATCGTGCTCTGACCAGCGCGGGTAATCATGAAGAGTGCACCAACGTGCGGCCCAAGAATTAGGGTATCTGACACGGCCAGTACAGGCGGCGTATCTATAAAAATGTAGTCATAACTGCCAGACAAGGATTTCAGTAATTGCCCGATATTCTCGTGCAACAACAATTCCGACGGATTAGGTGGGAAGCGCCCGGTAGAGATGAAGTCAACATTTTCAACGACGCTTTTATGCACGGCCTGTTCAAGACTGACCGTTCCCGCAACCAACTCCGACAATCCGTTTTCACGGCCGAATCCAAAGTATTGATGGAGGTAGCCTTTGCGTAAGTCGGCATCAATGAGCAGGACCTTTTTACCAGCGACTGCCAACACTGCCGCTACGTTTACTGAAACAAATGATTTCCCTAAGCCGGGCGTCGGACCGGTAATCATGATGATGTTGTTTTTGGCATCCAGCATCGAGAATTGCAATGATGTACGGAAGCTTCGTAAGCTTTCAATCGCTGTATCAGTGGGATCGATTTGTGCAAGCACGGACACTTGTTTCGACTTGGCCAGCACTCTTTGATACAAATCCACCTGTTGTTTGCTATGCGGTACGTTGGCGTAGACGGTGAGCCCCAGCATCTGCTCAATCTCATGGGAGTCGCTGATACCACCAAATAATGATTTTTTGATAAAGGCGCACATCACGCCTAAAAACAGACCTATCAACACGGCAATCGCGATCACAATCGGCCGATTAGGTTTGATCGGTTTTTCAGGCACCATGGCTGCGTCAACCAATCGCACGTTACCTACTTTACCGGCTTTAACCAGACGTAACTGCTGCGCGCTGTTTAATAACGCAGTATATAAATCGGTGTTTAACTTGACGTCGCGGCTAAGGCGCAACACGTCTTGCTCCAGCAACGGCAGCCTCTTAATTCGGGTGGTAATTGCCTGCATTTCTGCAACGATCTCTTTCATCTGGCTGTCAATCCCCACCACAGCAGGATGACCGGTCGTGAAGCGAACCAGAAGCTCTTCTCTTTTTTGTTTTAGTTCAATCATCTTGGTTTGGGCGATAATTGATTGCTGAAGCAGCATCTTGCCTTCTTCGCCCAAATCAACAGTACCGCTTGCATTGCGGAACTGGTTAAACTTGCTTTCTGACTGCTCTAATTGGCGCTTCAGATCTGGCAGTTGTTTGTCGAGAAAAGAAAGAGACTTTTCAGCTTCCTCTGATTTACGCTCTACATTCTGCCGGACGTATTCCTGCCCGATTTGATTCAAGATATTGCTGGTTAATGTTGGGTTAGTACCTTCTAGCGTAATACCGATAATCCCTGATTGCTTGCCTTTTTCCGCAATAGCCATCGAAGTTTGCAGCTTTTCGATCGTGGCTAGGCGAGACGTATGGTGTAACAGGAATTGTGTGCCAGGTTTAGCCGAAAGGCGATTGACCAGCAACTCAATGTTGCCACCTTCTTCGCCCGCTTTAAGTATTGATCCTACGCTACCCTTTAGTGCTATATCTTGATTATTTTCGGTAAGACTGTACTGCCCATTGACACCCGCTGTGAGTACGAAATCGCGATCTTCCAATGACTCAGGCACATTAAATGTGGAGACTTCGATCTTCTCAGCGCCCCATGCGTAACCACCGCTGCCGAATAGTCCTGGCTCGGAAAGTTTTTTGTTACGCCCTGCTAACCACGCGCCAACCACGGGAAAGTATTTAGGCCGCACGGTCGTGTTGAGCCGCAAATTATCAACTGCACGAGACACGATCATGCGCGAACGGAGAATTTCCATTTCAGATGTCGCGGCGGTCTTCACGTCGAACATCGCAGACATGTCACCCAATATATTCTTTGATGAATTGGGGCTATCCTCTACCTGAATCAGAATATTCGCCTCGTAAATCGGCTTGGCGATAAACGCATAAGCGGTGCCGAGCAGCGTGATCACTAACGCGATTCCGATAATCAGCCACCGATTATCAAAAAGTATGTCGAGATAAGTTGCCAGGTCGATTTCGTCATCGTCTGGGATGTTTACGGGTATTAATTGCTGAATGGGTTGATTCATCGTGATGACTATTAAACGGTTCTATTAATTGATGTGTACGATGCGCTCGACCAGCGCGTCAACGCCTTGGGCAATCAGACTGTAAGTTTGGCGGAATACTTCCAGATCCTGTCGATACGGATCGGGGATGTCATATTTGTCGAATTCGCCGAGACGGAATACCTTACCCTTGGATGTCGGATATTTCTGTTCGATAAAGCGCTTTTGCTCTACATCCATGGTCAGGATGATGTCAGCCTCATTCACCATCCACATCATCAAGCTTTGAGCACGGTGTTCGCTAATGTCGACGCCGTGCTCTTTCATGAGTTGGATCGCAAATGGGTCTGCCGGATAGCCGATCATTGCGCCGATACCGGCTGACCGCACCGTTTTGTCAGGCAGTGCGTGCTTTAGCAACCCCTCTGCGATAGGGCTGCGACAGATGTTGCCAATGCAAATAACCAAGATGTTATTAATCATTTGGTTACCTGAACCGCACTGGTTAACGATTGCGCGCTAGGTACGAGGAGAGCAATCACGCGTGCCCAGTTGGCGAGTGCCGAGGCATCGACATAGACGACGTCTTTGGCTTTGAGCTCGAAATTTTCTGCCAACGCCAGCGCTACCGGCGAGCGAGCGTCGAGGTTATACACAATTGGATGCATGTCAGTTGTGTTGCGCACAACGTAGACTTGACGACCTTCGGCGCTCAGTTGATTGAGACCACCGGCATCGCCTAACGCCTCATTGAGCGTCAGACGACCGTTGCGCAAAGTCAGTGTTGTTGGACGGGTCACTTCACCCAATACGAAGACTTTGCTTTCTTCACGCGCAATCACGCGCACGACATCTCCATTTGCCAACAAAATATTCGCGGGGTTGATCCCTTTTTGCAATAACTGTGGAAGATTTACACGGTAGGTTTTGCCCGCACGGGTGACGTCTACCTGACTTTGATCGCCCGTTGGCAAAAACCCGCCCGCACGACTGACTGCCTCCATCAACGTCATCGGTAGATCATTAATGCTCTGAATACCCGGCATTTTGACTTCACCGTCAATATAAATGCGCTTGCTGCGGTAAGCCTGCACACGCAGCGTAAGATCTGGCTTTTTGAGATAGTTCTTTAGTTGTCTGGTCAATAATGTGCGCGCTTGCGCTTCGGTCAAACCAGCCAGCTTGAGCGGACCCGCATAGGGAAACTGTACCAAACCGTCCTGATCAACCACGAAGCCGGGAATGCTGGAAGCGCCCACATCGGTAGCGCCAGATGTGCTGATGGTGGTCGCACTGGTCATCGCCGGCGTAGAGAGTTCTGGATGATCCCAGACCACGATAGAAAGAACGTCACCGCTTCCGATTAAATAAGGACTCGGGCTGGCTACTAGTTGGCTAATGTCTTGGCTGGCTTGTTGTTCGCGCGCGATTTTCTCGGCTTGCAGTAGTTGCGGTGTGATCGTTTTGAGGACTGGCGTAACGCTAGAATCCACCGATTCGGACTTTTGATTTTGCTCTTGCAATGCTACAGACTGTTTATCCATGCGCATGCCAGGAGCGTACGCGCAAGCAGTTAACAGGGATATTAACCCAACAACACCCCACCTTTTAAAGGCGGTTTTGGACAAGAAATACATGAAGTGAGCCAACCTGAGATGCAAGCCTAAAGGGCTTAGTGTTACACACGCACTAGTGGTAAATGTCCACCTCAGCGTACGGCGCACATCCAGTTTTTAGTACTCTATTTGAAGAAAAGAAGCCATTTTGTTGTCATTCTACAAGATTTAACACGTTCAACATTATGTTAGATGAGAATCCGTCTCAAAAAAACCACGAGACAAAAAACGGACTACCTCCAATCGAAATAATTGCGCAAAACCAACAGATGTGCTAATTAATTAGGCAGATACAGGCTCCATAGTCGCCGCCAGAGAGTCACAATATTAAATCCTGCAAGAAACTATTACCGCTTCTCATTCGAACATTAAAGCCCATCCAACCGCTCCCGCAAACCGAACGCCTGCGCCTGCATCGCGCTGTAAGCCGTGCTCTCCATTTTTCGCAATTGCTGATACACCATGCCAAGGCGCGGATTAGTTCCGAGTTGTTTTTCGTTGCGTGCGAAAAAATCCCAATAGAGTGCGTTATAGGGACAAGCACGTTCGCCCAACCGAAGTTTTTTGTCGTAATAACAACCTTTGCAATAATCGCTCATCCGGTCGATATAGGCCGCACTGGATACGTACGGCTTCGTCGCCAATAAGCCACCGTCGGCGAACTGGCTCATGCCTACCGTATTCGGCAACTCGACCCATTCAAACGCATCAATATAAACGCCGAGGTACCAGCGGTGTACCGCACCGGGATCTAGTCCGGCGAGCAAGGCAAAATTGCCGATCACCATCAGCCGCTGAATATGATGGGCGTGCGCTTCTTCCAGCGACTGGTTAATGGCAATTGAAAGGCAGCGCATTTTTGTCTGTCCGGTCCAAAACCACGTCGGTAACGGCCGATTATGTGCGAACACATTGTGCTCGGCATACAGTGGCATGTGCGACCAATACACGCCACGCACATATTCACGCCAGCCCAAAATTTGCCGGATAAAACCTTCGGCAGCGGCCACTGGAACGCTTTCAGCACGCCAGGCAGCCTCAGCCTTTGCCACTACCTCGCCAGGGCCGAGCATCTTGGTATTGAGCGCGAATGACAGCATGGAATGAAATAAACGCCATGCTTTGCTGCTCATTGCATCCTGAAATTGGCCGAAATGCGGGAGCGCATTGGCTACAAAGTCGTCAAGCTGTTGCAGCGCCTCATCCCGATTTAACGGCCACGCAAATTGCGCCGCATTGGGCCGACCAAAACTCTTTACGCCAGCTGCTTCAATCGTCTGCCATAGCGCCGAATGATCATGCCGGATTCGACCATCTGCGGGTTCGGACGGTAGTCCTGGCCACGATTTGCGGTTATCGTGATCATAATTCCACTGACCGCCGATGGGCTTACTATCCGCCTCAATCAGTACGCCGTGTTTAACCCGCATCTGGCGATAAAAATGTTCCATCAGCCATTTTTTACGTCCAACGAATAACTCCGCAGCTTCTTCGCGTCGCGTATAGAAATGTTCGGACTCGACCATCTGACAAGGAATTGATTGCTGTTGCGCGTAGTCGGCCAGTTGCTGGTCAAGTCGCCATTCGTCCGGCGCCTGATACTCTACTGCGCCAGCCCGATAGCGGGCAATCAGGCGGTCGAGGTTGCCGGGCAATGTTTGTAAGTTTGTGGGATCGTCGATCGCCAGATAATGCACCTGATGTCCGGCTTCTGTCAGTAGTCGCGCAAAGTGCCGCATCGCAGCGAAGATAGCGATAATTTTTTGCGCGTGATGCAGGACGTAATCGGTCTCTTGTCGCATCTCCATCATGACAATATGGACGTCATCACGCGGTTGCTTGAACCAACTGTGCAGCGTATTAAGCTGGTCACCGAGGACCAGTCTGATGGTAGGGTTTTTGGTCACTTTATCTCCGTCAATACGATGGTGGCGGTAGGACTTTTAGGGCGGGACCGTTGTCAACGGCATTTAAGCTCCATCACGTTTGGCCTTGCGGCATCGTGCTGAACAATATTTCACCTCATTCCACACTGCGGTCCATTTTTTACGCCAGGTAAACGGCAAGGCACATCCAAGGCATATCTTGCTTGGCAAGTCGGATTTTTTGCGCATTTTCATAACCACTCCAAAAACGGATTGGACACTATTGAGGCCTTATTGATATAACTGGAAATATGCGGTGGAATTAGCTCGGAGCGTTTATTTGTCCCGCTTATTTATTAAGCATATTTGCCAGGCCTATTAGTCACAGTTATGTTCAAAATTCACGTGCGACATTTTTTTCGATAAAAGTAGACCGCGTGAACGGTCCGACCTCGGACAGTTTTATTGCCAACCTTGAAGCCATTGAGAATTATCGGCCAGCTCACGCCAACGCACAGAAAAGCGTCGGCCTGAGTGCACTGCTTCCATTTCGACGAGATCGATCTCGGCCGCTGGCGGTTCAGGCGAAACTACTTGCGTCACCAGAAAGTGCTTCTCCTTGTTACTTGGTGAAGTGGCTGTCCATTTGCTGAGCAACAATTTTTTCGGATTAAGCTGACGTGACGCTTTGAGATGCATTGCGACTATTCCTCAAGCAAGGTAAAAGAGGCGAAAAGAAACGTTCAGAATCAGTTTTAGCGCTGGTTGTAGCGTGATCATCACCACGGGAGTAATGGCGATTGCCGGTCAGGATCAGCCCCTATCGCTGCAACCCCGCTGGCAGTGGCAAGCCTTCGGCAAGCGCAAGCCGTTCCATCGCCGACTCCAGTAAACCGCGCGCCTGGGAAACGGCTAGCGTTAGCGAATCGTGCACTAGAGCATCATCCGGACTAAGCGCACTACACTGCTGGCTGTAACGCTCAAAACTATTCAACATGAGCAAAATTTCTGCCAAATGACGCGGACACTCACAAGCAACGCTATTCGCGGCAGCCACAAGCGTCGCCAAAGCTTGATCGTCCAACCGACGTGGCAAAACGGATATATTGGGCCATGGTGCGGCGTCAACACGACGTGAATGCCCGGATTGCGCGGCCAATGCTGTATCGCATAAGAGCACAATTTCCGTCAGATCAGCTGGCATGCGCGCAACCAAATAACCTTGGGCGCGCAACGAACGCAGCGTGGGAGCCGCGCAAAAACGATACACCACCACTACCGCTGCCACACCGGTAACTTGACGCATCTCAATAATCAATGAAACAGCGTCTTCGTTCAGCTCTGGCGCCTCAATCACCAGAACGTCAGCATTCACATTGCGTAGCGTTTCCGACACGGCATCAAGACGCGCTCCTACATTCACCACATCTAACGCCAGATTGGCAAGGCCGCCGTTAGTAACTCGCCGGACCAACCCTTCACCGACCAGCACCACGCGTATTGGACCCTTACGCGCATTGCCAAGTGAGACCAAAGGCTCGGCCAGCTTCTGCAAACGGTCAACCGTCAAGCCGGCAACCGCACTGATCGGATGCCCTTGTTCCACCAACTGCCTTATCAGCCCGAGGCGATAAACTTGCTCGCCAGAATAAAGGCGCTGCCCATGAGCGGAGCGTTGCGGCGCCGATACACCATAGCGACGCTCCCACACGCGCAATGTCTCAACCGATAAGCCAGCCAAACGAGCGGCGCGCCCACTGCGATAGAGTCCCGTTTCGAGAGCGACGCCACTCTCGATCTCATCCATTTCCATCTCATCAGTTTTCGAGCGACGCAGGACATCAATAGCTTTTGTCATATAGAGTATTTGAACCGCTAAAAAGCCATTATACCGAGTCAATATCGGTTCAATTATATATTTTTCACCTATTATTTGATAAATGCTACCTAATTACATACAATATCGGTTCATCCACGCATAAAAAAATATCACTGCATCAACCGCATTGCCACAACTCCAACTTCGGCAGCCTTCCAAAGCTCAGACAATAAATAGACACTGAATGGCATTACGCCAAGCGAGTAAAAAAGCGTCAAATCGATATTGCGTAACCATGTTTTTACGACTCCGTGCACAACAAATTACCTATAAACCACACGTAATTTCCTGGTGCAAAAAAATCCCTTAAAAAAATGGATTAAATAATGCGAAAGAATACGACCGCCAATGTAAAAAGGGCTACCAATCTGGTAGCCCTTTCCTTCAGTAATCTTCAAACAAAACAGGGCGCGATCATCAGGCAGCGCGTAGGATCGTCGATCCTGATTACACCTCAAAACCCTTTGGGTTAAACGACTGCCATTTCCAGGAATCGGCGCACATTGCCGCCAAGTCCTTCTCCGCTTGCCACCCAAGTAGTTCGGCGGCCAGTACAGGATTGGCGTAACACGACGCGATATCGCCAGGGCGGCGCGGGACCAAATCATAAGGCACAGCTTGACCGCTGGCTTTTTCATAGGCAGCGATGACTTCGAGCACGCTGTAACCGCAGCCAGTACCTATATTGACCGTAAAACTCTCACTTTTTTTCTGCAAATAATTCAGCGCCGCAAGATGCGCTTTAGCGAGATCAACCACATGGATATAATCGCGTACACCTGTACCGTCGATGGTTGGATAGTCGGAACCAAATACAGACAATTTAGCCGAACGTTTAGCGGCAACGCGAGCAATATAAGGCATCAGATTATTGGGCGTCCCGCGTGGGTCTTCGCCAATTAATCCACTTTCGTGCGCACCGACGGGATTGAAATACCGAAGAAAAGCAACTTTCCAATCAGCGTTGGCATGCGCCAGATCGCGCAGTATTTGCTCTCCAATTAACTTGGTCTGTCCGTACGGATTGGTGGCCGAGAGAGGAAAGTTTTCGTGAATTGGTACTGTGGCCGGATTGCCGTACACCGTCGCAGACGAGCTGAAGACAAATTGATCGACATTGGCGTTTTGCATGACGCCACACAAAGTGAGCAAAGCACCTAAGTTATTCGCATAATACTCAACCGGCTTGGCAACCGACTCACCTACCGACTTAAGCGCAGCAAAATGAATGGCAGCAGTAATCCGATTGCCATTGAATAGCCCCTCTGTCGCGCTTCGGTCGCACAGATCCGCTTCAATGAAACGGGGTGTTAGTCCCGTAATTGTCTTGATACGATCCAGCACAACCGGACTGCTGTTGACCAAATTATCGACGCCGATAACCTCATGCCCAGCCTTGAGCAACTCGACCCACGTATGAGAACCGATATAACCGGTTGCGCCCGTCAGAAGAATAGTTGCGTTTTTTACGATATTCATACAGCCCTAAAAATAAACGAATAGAAAATCAACTCTTATAATCTTGCAAATTATACATACGCACGCGCATTATTTATGCAAATCCTACACATCGAAAACAACAAAACGTTAAGCGCATAACACCCACAAGTTAACTTAAAGTTAATAAAAATAATAAATATGATTATTATTTCGCCAAATGGATTTAGACATTGATTCAACCACGTTATTTCACCTCAAATTCTCCGGAAAAAAAATGCCGCGCGTGATAATCTTTTCCAAATGAAACTATTAAAAATACGTTTCCGGCTAAAACTTCAAACAAAAACGATCCATCCATGCAAATAGTAGAAAACTTGCCCCTGAAAAAAGTAACTTAATGCCCATCATTCAACTCTCAGGGCGCCTCAGCCGAATGGCAACAAGTCTCGGATTTCTCCGAGGTGCACTTCGCACCATCCTGCTCTGGCCAATCATTGGCCTGTTGCTCGCGGTAGCCATTTGGAGCCTAACTTCCTCGCATATCGAAAAGGAGAAGCAAACACTCCTTAAAAACGGTACCGCGGACGTCGCCTTGTTATCTGGCGCGTATGCTGAACAGGTTGCCCGACCACTTGAACAAATCGACCAGATCACTCGTAGCCTGAAATACTATTGGGAGACCAGCGCTGGCACGCTGAAACTCGAGGACCAAACACGGGCGGGACTTTATCCCGTCACCGATATGTTGTACGTCACAATCGCTGATCGGCACGGCGACATTATAAGTACTACGTTGCCAAGGAAAACAGTCAATCTCGCTCAACGAGATTATTTTTTGACACTTCAAAACAAAAACACCAACGAACTCCTCATCACCAAACCGTCGATTGGCGCGGGCTCAGGAAAAATGGTCATCCGCTTTTCTCGTCGCCTCAATACAAAGGATGGCGTCTTTGATGGCATCGTGATGGTATCGGTTGAACCTAGTTATTTTTACAGCCCGACAGTCGACGCTGCACTTGGCAAAAACGGCTTTCTTTCCCTTAGGACGATAGACGGCGTTGTGTTGGCAAAAAGAATGGGCGAGAGCATACGCTTGCATCCAACCGTATTTAAAGCTACACCGACTTTCACCACCCCAACCGGTATCCGGTTCGTCGACAATAACCAATTTATAGATGGGCGATCACGCATTGTGGCGTGGCAAAAGATTAAAAACTATCCACTATTAGCGGTTGCAGGTTTATCCGAAGATGAGTTGCTCATTCCGCTACAAGCGATATCACGCGAGCAGCGAACATTGGCGCTGGCAAGAATCGCTGGTGTGCTGACTTTTGCCATGATTGCGGTCTTTTTCACTTGCCGTCTGGCTTGGCGCAAGCATCAGTTCACCCAGGCACGTGAGGCTTATGGGATTTCTAGCAAAGGTGGTAATGAAGGCTTTTTTATGCTTGCCACACAACGCCGCCGTGGGGGAGTAATTGTAGATTTCATTATTGCTGACTGCAACGAGTATGGTGCCGCGCAATACGAAACAACAAGAGATCAGCTGGTGGGGCGAAAACTCTCGACACTGTATATCAACCGTTCGTACTTTGAAAAATTGATGCGGACTTATGTCGAGGCCATCAAAACCAATTTTTACGAAGATGATTTTTTAATTCCAGAGGGAAGCCCGCTGAAAATGACGTGGGTGCATCGCAAAATGATGCGCTCAACTACAGGGTTAGCACTTACTTTGCGCGACATCAGCGAAAGCAAAGCGCATGAGCAAGCGCTATTAGTCATGGCGAATTCGGATGCGCTGACGGCCCTGCCCAATCGCCACTGGCTGATGGGATTCTTGCCACTGGCGATCGACCGCGCACGCACCAGCCAGACCTCGCTGGCCCTACTGTTCGTCGACCTGGACGATTTCAAAAACATTAACGACACGATGGGTCACGCGGCGGGCGATGAATTATTGCAAGCTGCGGCAGCGCGGCTGCGCTCGGTCATACGTCCGATCGACAACGTGGTGCGTCTCGGCGGTGACGAGTTCACTATTATTATTGAAAGTCCAGAAGATGCCGCCACCGTGGAAAGTGTCAGTCAGCGGGTCATTGCAGCGCTGAAAAAACCCTTCTTGCTGGCGGGCCAAAGCAGCCATATCGTATGCGCATCGATTGGGATCAGTATCTTTCCGAAGGATGGCGAAGACGTTGAAACACTCATTAAACACGCCGATATTGCCATGTATGCAGCCAAAGCAAATGGTAAGGCAAGCTATCAGTTTTTCCGCCCGCAACTATCTCAAAATTTAGTCGTCAGACTGAATAATGAACAAGGTCTGCGTGCAGCTATTGAGAGCGACGAGTTTGTGCTGTTTTATCAACCGCGCGTGGACACCGCCAGTGGCGAATTACGTAGTTTGGAAGCACTAGTGCGTTGGGAACATCCAACCCGTGGACTGGTACAGCCGGACGAGTTTATACGTTTGGCGGAAGAGACCGGATTAATCGTCAAACTAGGAGAACTGGTCATCGAAAAAGCCTGCGCCCAGTTATCCCGCTGGAAGGCAGACAACGTTCCTTTGGTGCCGGTATCAATCAATGTCTCATCGCCGCAATTCAATCAAGGCAACTTTGATGCAATATTTGCATCGCATATGAAACGGTACGGGATTGATCCTTCAATGGTGGAAATCGAGCTGACTGAGTCTTGCATGATGGGCGAAGATCTGGCGATTTTTACACAATTGGCAGCGCTCAAATCATTGGGTGTAAAACTCCTACTTGATGATTTTGGTACTGGCTATTCGTCACTGTCCCAGTTACAGCGCCTGGATCTTGATATTTTAAAAGTCGACCGGGCTTTTACCGCCAAACTAGGCAAAAGCAAGGAAGGCGAAGTATTTTTCATGGCGATCATTTCCATGGCGCACGTACTCAACATGCGTGTCGTCGCTGAAGGTGTAGAGACGCTTGAGCAACTAAATATATTACAGGCGCTGTCCTGTAACGAGATACAAGGCTACTATATTTCGCGACCAGTATCGGCGACCGAAATAGAGAAACTGATGCACAAACGTTTTCTATTCCCAGAAGGGACCATAGAGATGGAAAGAGTCGGGTAATACGAAAGCATTACCCGATGGCGGATAGTCGGTACACAATCCTATTGTGCGTTCCTGCGAATATAAATTTACCGCTTTATTAAGCTAGCTCTTAGCGTATTGTTGTGCCATCCGATCAAGGGAAACGACTTTAATTGTAGAGGCCTTCCCTGCTGAACCGAATGCCTCAAAACGTACTTTACAAATATCCTTAGCGGCAGCCGTCGCGTCTTTAAAAAACTTGCGCGGATCAAATTCAGACGGATGTTGCGCCATGCTACGACGCATCGCGCCAGTCATTGCCAGACGAATATCGGTGTCGATGTTAACCTTGCGTACACCATGCTTTATTCCAAGCAGGATCTCTTCAACCGGGACGCCGTAGGTCTCTTTCATGTCGCCGCCATACTGCCTGATAATGTCTAGCCATTCTTGCGGGACGGAGGACGAACCATGCATGACGAGATGCGTGTTCGGAATCCTTGCGTGAATTTCTTTGATGCGGTTTATCGCCAGAATGTCGCCGGTTGGCTTGCGACTAAATTTGTAGGCTCCGTGACTGGTCCCGATGGCAATCGCCAAGGCATCCACGCCAGTACGCTGAACAAAATCAGCGGCTTGGGATGGGTCGGTGAGCAGTTGATCGTGCGACAGAATTCCTTCTGCGCCGGAGCCATCTTCCTCGCCAGCCTGGCCTGATTCGAGTGATCCAAGACAACCCAGTTCACCTTCGACCGAGACGCCGACGTAGTGTGCAAAATCGACGACCTGACGGGTAACCTGGACGTTGTAGTCATAAGTTGACGGTGTTTTCATGTCGTCCATCAATGAGCCGTCCATCATTACGCTAGAAAATCCGGAGCGAATAGAGGTTTGACAAACGGCAGGACTGCCTCCGTGATCCTGATGCATGCAAATTGGAATATGGGGGTAGGTTTCGATGGCTGCTTCTACCATTTTGCGGAGGAATGCTTCTCCGGCGTATTTGCGTGCACCTGCGGAGGCTTGCAGGATGACGGGGCTGTCGCAGGCATCTGCGGCTTGCATGATGGCGAGGATTTGTTCGAGGTTGTTGACGTTGAATGCTGGGAGGGCGTATTGGTGGTCGGCGGCGTGGTCTAGTAGCTGACGTAGGGATACTAGGGACATGGTTGATCTCCTTCTGGGTTTTGGTGAAATTAGGTAATTAGTGTGAAAAATTCGATGTGATTTTTGTCGATCTCGGTTTTTTTAGAATTAATCGGTGGTTGGTAGTTTCTTTTATCGGTCGTTGTTACTTAACGCGGTTATTGCTCCGTGGGTGCTTGTCGGGGGTAGCCCGACCAGCATCCACGGAGTAATAACCGTGTCAATAAACCAAAGCCGTCGACTAACACTATCCACCTAACGCCATATCAATCAACCACCCCTCTCATTAAGCACCGCCACAGCAGCCAACTCCTTCCCCTCCAAAAACTCCAAAAACGCCCCACCAGCAGTAGAAATATAATCAATCCGATCTGCAATCCCAAAAGCATTAATCGCAGCAACAGTATCCCCACCCCCAGCAATCGAATAAGCCGACGACGCCGCAATCGCCTCCGCCACCACTCTCGTGCCGTCCGAAAACGCCGCAAATTCAAACACCCCAACCGGCCCATTCCACACAATTGTTCCAGCGCCCCGCAACGTCTTCGCCAACGCGGCCGCACTATCAGGGCCAATATCAAAAATCAGATCATCCTCCGCGACATCTCCAATTGCCTTAATCGTCGCAATCGCATCAGGTGAAAACCGTTTAGCACATACCACGTCACTTGGCAGTGGCACCGCCGCTCCTCGCGCCTGCATTTTGGTGATGATGGAGCGTGCTTCATCCACCAGATCAGGTTCCGCTAATGACTTGCCAATTGCCGAACCTTGCGCCAAAAGGAAAGTATTAGCGATACCGCCGCCGACAATTAACAGGTCGACCTTCTCAGCCAACGCATCCAAAATCGTCAGTTTGGTAGAAACTTTTGAACCGGCGACAATTGCTACGAGCGGCCTTTTGGCGTTCGCCAGCGCAGTGGTCAGGGCATCCAACTCTGCCGCCATCAAAGGTCCGGCGCAGGCGATCTTGGCGTGGTGCGCCATGCCTTCTGTGGTGGCTTCGGCTCTGTGCGAAGTGCCGAAGGCATCATTGACATAAATATCGCAGAGTGCCGCCATGGTTTTTGACAACGCTGCGCCGTTGCTTTTCTCACCAACATTACCGCGACAGTTTTCCAATAAAACGATCTCGCCATCCGCTACCGAAAACTCTTCACTAATCCAATTTTTCACTAATCTGACGGATTGGCCCAAATACTTGCCCAGAGACTCAGCCACCCGCGCGAGTGATTCGATGGGCTTTAGTTCGCCCTCAGTCGGCCGTCCCAAATGCGAGGTCACCATCACGCGAGCGCCAGCTTCTGCCGCGAAACGTATTCCCACTAACGCAGCGCGGATACGGGTGTCGTCCGTTATATTGCCCGCATCATCAATCGGAACGTTTAGATCGGCGCGAATAAATACGCTTTGCCCGGATAGCTGAACGGGTGAAAAATCGGTCAATTTCTTGAATTGCATAATGCGATATTCTCCTTGCGAATGTCTTGGTTAGACCATCCGGCGCTTCTTTGAGAGCGTCGGATGGTGCAGCTGCAAACGCTACCGCGACTATCTGACCATCTCATTTACTTCACTTACACAAAGTGAAGCCGGATTGGTGATTTGCTGGGCTAATTGCAATAACGAATCGATCAAGCCATCACACTCCAGCGCATCCAATCCTGCTGGCCCTGGATAGCCGTAACGGACAACGTAGACTCGAATATCCGCAGCGCGGGCGGCAGCGACATCGACACCAGAATCGCCGACCATTACCGCATTTTCCGGGCGCGTCTTCAAATAGTCGCAAGCGTGCAGAAGCGGCTCTGGTGCGGGTTTCATGGTCGGCAGTGAATCACCACCGACCAAAATATCAAAGTACCCGTCGAGCCCGGCAATCTGCAATAACGATTCGGCCAGTTCAAAAGGCTTATTGGTGATACAACCCAATTTGTATCCGGCCAATTTAAAAGCGGTTAAACCTTCCCTGACCCCAGGAAAAACAAAACCAAAATGACCATTTGTCTGCCTGTAATGCCGATAAAAATGTGCGATTAAATCCTCTTCCGAAAAATCGACGATACCCTTAGTTTCTCGCACCCGACGAACAAGGTTCGGCACTCCCTTACCGATAAAATCGCACACTGTCTGATATGGCAATGTCCCGACCTGCAGATCGCCCAGCATGCGGTCGACCGCTGCAAAAATATCCGGTGCCGTATCCACCAACGTGCCATCAAGGTCGATCAGGGCCGCGCGTTGAGATGTATTAGTGCGTCCCATCATGTGCTCCTCATGACGGACATCGCACAGTCAACCATGCGCTCCGCGGTCAGTTTAAAGTGGTCATACAATTGTTCAGCGGGTGCCGACTCACCGAAGGTATCGATACCCATGGCGATGCCCCCTTCTCCAACGACAGCGCGCCAGAACCAGGTGATGCCGGCTTCGATGCTGACGCGTGGAATGCCGTCTGGTAGAACGCTCTTTTGGTAACCGCTATCTTGCGCATAAAATACCTCAACACATGGCATCGACACTACGCGAACTGCAATCCCATCTTGACTTAAACGCATCGCTGCCGCGGCAGCAATCTCTACTTCTGAGCCGGTCGCAATAAGCACAACTTGTGGCGCTTTAAGGTCCGCTAGCGACTCGCTCAATATATAACCGCCGCGAGAGATGTCGCCGATTTGCGTCGCATTGCGTACAAATGGTGTCAATGCCTGCCGCGAGAAAATCAGACAGGTCGGACCATCCGTACGTATGATCGCGGCTTGCCACGCCACCGCAGTTTCCACGCCATCGCACGGTCGCCAGAGTCGGTTATTGGGAATTAAACGCAAGCTGGCAGCGTGCTCAATCGGCTGATGCGTTGGACCATCTTCACCCAATCCGATAGAGTCATGCGTGAGCACATGAATTACCCGTTGCTTCATCAATGCAGCCATCCGAATCGCATTGCGTGAGTAATCGGAGAACGTCATAAATGTACCGCCGTACGGAATAAATCCACCATACAATGCCATGCCGCTCATCATCGCAGCCATGCCGAACTCGCGCACGCCATAACTCAGATAATTACCAATGCCATCGCTTTGATGATTGACCCACACCGATGCTTTGACATTGGTAAGGTTCGAGCCGGTCAAATCTGCCGAGCCACCAAAAAACTCGGGCAGCGTCGCACTAATCGCTTCAAGCACAATTTGCGAAGCTTTACGCGTTGCAATTTTCTTGTGAAGTTCGCCTTGCGTATTAATAAGCCGATCAAATACCGCACCTAAATCTGCGGGCAACGTTCCCGCTATCCGGCGATTCAATTCCGACGCCAATGCCGGATGTTCCGCTTGATACTGCGCAAACTGAACGTTCCATTCAGCCTGCCGCGCTTGACCAGCGGTGCGCGCATCCCACGCTGTCGCCATCTCGTCCGGAATCTCAAACGGCGCAGCAGTCCAGCCTTTTGCTGCGCGCATCGCCGCAATCTCCACAGCCCCCAATGGTGCGCCATGTACATCGTGACCACCGGCTTTGTTCGGTGCGCCCATTCCGATGATGGTTTTACAGCAAATCAAAGTTGGTTGACTACTCTGCGATTTAGCCTGACGAATGGCCCGATCAAGCGCCTCCACATCGTGACCATCGACTGCGGCAATCACATTCCAGCCATAAGCAGCGAAACGTTTTGGCGTGTCGTCAGCAAACCATCCTTTGACGTTACCATCGATAGAAATCCCGTTATCATCGTAAAAGCAGATCAACTTTCCCAGACCCAGCGTGCCGGCTAGTGAGCTGACTTCGTGACTGATGCCTTCCATCAGGCAACCGTCACCAACGAAGACGTAGGTATGATGGTCGATGATCGCGTGGCGGGGACGGTTGAAATTAGCGGCCAGCATTTTTTCTGCCAGCGCCATGCCAACCGCATTGGACAAACCCTGACCGAGTGGACCAGTCGTTGTTTCTACACCAGGAGTGACATCCACCTCGGGATGACCGGGCGTCTTGGCATGCATCTGGCGAAACTGTTTCAATTCCTCTATCGGCAAATCATAGCCAGTCAAATGCAATAATGCGTAGAGCAACATCGAGCCATGGCCATTGGACAAAACGAAACGGTCGCGATTAAGCCACTTTGGATCAGCCGGATTATGACGTAGATGGCGACGCCACAGAACATCTGCTATTTCCGCCATTCCCATCGGCGCACCGGGATGGCCGGACTTGGCTTTTTCCACCGCATCGGCGGCTAAAAATCGTAAAGCATCCGCTGGCGTTGCCGTCGTTACCGCTAATTTTTCTGGAGCGTTCATGTTGGTCCCCGGTCAGAGTAAACTTGCTGCGCGTTTTTTACGTTCCATCATACGCAGGATGAATGGTGTGAATATCAACTGCATCGCCAACTCCATCTTTCCGCCAGGTACAACGATCGTATTGGCACGCGACATAAACGAGTCATGCACCATATTGCGCAGATACTGAAAATCGATGCCCTTTGGATTGGCAAATCGAATCACCACCAAACTCTCATCAGGTGCAGGAATTTCCCGCGCGATGAAAGGATTCGATGTATCCACGCAAGGCACGCGCTGAAAGTTGACATGTGTATGCGAAAACTGCGGGCAAATATAATTCACATAATCCGGCATACGGCGCAGGATCGTATCGGTCACAGCTTCTGTTGAATAGCCACGCTTCGACTTGTCGCGCCATAATTTTTGGATCCATTCAAGGTTGATGACGGGAACAACACCAATCAGCAAATCCGGATGTTGGGCGATATTGACTTTCTCGGTCACCACCCCGCCGTGCAAACCTTCGTAAAACAATAAATCATTGTTGGGATCCAAATCTTCCCAAGGCGTAAAAGTGCCTGGCTCTTGTTTGTATGGTGCTGCTTCTTCCACGTCGTGCAAATACTTGCGACGCCGTCCGTTACCGGTTTTTGCATAGTTCGAAAATAGCGCTTCGAGCTCAGGAAAAAGATTGGTGTCAGGGCCGAAGTGACTGAAATTATTGTCACCACTCGCCTCGGCAGCAGATAGTTTTACTTTCATTTCCTGACGATCATAGCGATGAAAACTATCGCCCTCGACGATCACCGAACGGACGTTCTCACGACGGAAAATATTCTCAAAAGTGCGCGTGACGGACGTCGTTCCCGCCCCCGAAGAACCGGTAATCGCAATGATTGGATAGCGTTCGGACATGGTGATCTCTCAAAGTATTGGTGAGAATTACGTGATGCGGGTGCGGGGGAAATCCCTGCTATACATCAGAATAGTTGCGCTGCGGCTAAGTAAAAAAAATGAAACCGCACTATCGATAACTATTAAGCAGGAACCCGAAACAAACTGCGCTCATTGAATAACGGACTCGACAGCTCGTCCCTCACTGGCGCATGGTGATAAGCCTCTATCCGCTCGACCTCATTACGCGATCCAAAAATGAGACCAATACGCTGATGTAAAGAGGTCGGTTCAACTGACATAATCGCTTCACGCCCGGTGCTGGCTCTGCCACCCGCTTGCTCCATGATGAAGCCGATTGGATTGGCTTCATACAGCAGGCGCAAACGACCGGATTTACTCGGATCTTTGGTATCACGCGGGTACATGAATACGCCACCGCGCATTAAAATACGGTGCGCTTCCGCGACCATTGAGGCGATCCAGCGCATATTGAAATCTTTATCGCGCACACCGCTCTTACCGGCAACACATTCGTCGACGTAACGTTTAATCGGTTCTTCCCAAAAGCGACTGTTGGATGTATTGATCGCGAATTCATTGGTGTCGGGTGGGATTTGCAAATCCGGATGGGTGAGCATGAATTCACCCAGGTTAGGATCAAGCGTGAAACCGCTTACGCCAGTTCCAACCGTCAACACCAACATCGTTGCGGGGCCATAAATTGCGTAACCCGCAGCAACTTGTTGCGATCCGGGTTGCAAGAAACTGTCTTCGGTAACATACTCAATACCGTCCGGTGCACGCAGCACAGAAAAAATACTCCCCACCGCGACGTTGACATCGATGTTGGATGAGCCGTCCAGCGGATCAAATACGAGAAGATATTTTCCCTTTGGGAATTGCTCTGGAATCTGATACGGAAGTTCCATTTCTTCAGATGCCATTCCCGCCAATTGACCGCCCCACTCCGTCACATGCAAGAAGGTATCGTTGCTCATGACATCCAGTTTCTTTTGCGTCTCGCCCTGTACATTGACCGAGGCGCTCGTGCCATCAGATCCTGCAGCGTTACCTAGTACGCCACCTAACGCGCCAAAAGCAACCGCGCGCGCAATACTTTTGCAGGCCAGCGCGACGTTCAAGATCAAGCTATTGAAATCGCCGTTGGCTTCCGGAAATTGACGCCGCTCTTCAATTAAGAATTGGGTCAGTGTCGTGCGATGGTGGGTTAAAGGCATGCCGGTCTCCTATATATACTTACATTATTTTTTTAGATACGATTGTATTTGTAGTTGCATCAATTTTTACATCATCCGTTCTGCATTAAGCTGTGAACGCAGTTGCTGCATGATGGTGCGATAACCTTGATCAGCATCCGGCGCGCCGAACACGGCGCTGCCTGCGACGAATGTGTCTGCTCCCGCACGCTGAATCGCAAGGATGTTGTCTGCCTTGACGCCGCCGTCGACCTCCAGCCAGATCTCCTGACCACCAGCAGCCAAATGGGCATTAATGCGTGCACGCGCTGCTTTGAGTTTGGTGAGCGTACTGGGAATAAATTTTTGCCCACCGAAGCCCGGATTGACGCTCATCAATAGAATAATGTCAATTTTATCCATGACGTAATCCAGCACATCCAGGGGTGTCGCTGGATTAAAAACCAATCCAGCCCGACAACCGTGCTCGCGAATCAAGCTCAATGTACGATCAACGTGACGACTCGCCTCTGGATGGAATGTAATAATATTCGCGCCCGCTTTAGCAAACAGCGGTATCAACGCATCCACCGGCTCGACCATCAAATGGACGTCAATAGGTATCGTCACATGTGGGCGGATGGCTTCGCACACCATCGGTCCCATGGTCAGATTTGGTACGTAATGATTGTCCATCACATCAAAATGAATCAAGTCTGCTCCTGCAGCTTCAATGGCGCGGACTTCCTCGCCCAGTCGCGAAAAGTCTGCGGACAAGATTGATGGTGCAATACGAAGTCCCTGCGTTGTCGACATGGAAGAGATGTGTGGAGTAGTCATGTTATGCCGCTTCAAATAGAGTGCCGTAATGCCAGCGGCGCAGTGCCGCCAGGTCGACCCAACGCTGGTCGGCGCCGGGAACATGTTGATGCATGGGTTGATCCGGATCGCCAAGATGCGGCACTATCAGCAATGCGCCTGCAAACTGCTGACCAGCGGTAAAAGTACTCGGCGTGATCAACGTAGGAATCCCAGCCGCAACGGCTGCACGCAGCCCGTTCTCGGAATCTTCGAAAGCCAGACAATCAGCGCCGGGCAACCCAAGCGCTTCCAGCGCAGCCAGATATACATCCGGTGCAGGCTTTTTATTTTTGACCGTCGAGGCATCGCAGACCGCGACAAAGAACTGTCGCCAATCGTCGCCTAAAGACGTCCGCAATAGTGCATCGATGTTGGCCGGTGTGGTGGTGGTAGCAATCGCCATCGGCATACCCGCTGCGTGCGCCTCATGTATCAATCGCAAGATTCCAGGCCGTAAAGACAATTTGCCGCCACTCACCAGCGCTGCATAATGTTGCGTCTTAATGGCGTGTACGGCGTTGATGGTTTCCTGCACTTTGTAACCACTGGATTCGTCGGGGTCGATAATATTCCAGTAGTGCAGCAATCTTTCCTTACCGCCGGTCACGTCAAGGAGGCCGGCATAAAGTGATTCATTCCAATGCCAGTCAAGCCCGACTTCAACAAATGCCGCATTGAAGGCATTGCGGTGAGCGGTTTCGGTATCGGCTAACGTACCGTCCACATCAAAAATTAGCGCGCGTAGTGTCCCTGCGGTACTCATGCTGCTGGCAGTTTCGGCGGCTGCAACGTTATTTGGAATAGTTACCTGCGACTGCGTTTGCATTGTTAGTGCTCCTTTGTGTCAATCAGCGAAGGTCCCTGCGCAAATACGCGGCTTGCCAATAAATCGGGAGCGGTAATAGTGGTCAACGTCACGTCATTCGCTGCAGAGTCGGCATCGTTCATCAAGCGCGAAGCATGTCGCAAACGTGCACGATCCAGCGCATTACGTACACTGCGGGCGTTAGCAAAATGCGGCAACAACATACGACGATTCAGATAGTCAGAAAAAACTGCAACCGCCTCATCATCGAACCGATACTGCATCGTCTGCAACATTAGATCGGCAATCTGGGATAGTTCTCCCGTACTGTAATCAGGAAAATCGATGTGATGAGCAATGCGCGACGACATGCCAGGATTGGACTCAAAAAATTTATCCATCCGGTCTTTATAACCGGCCAGAATCACCACCAGATCATCGCGACTATTTTCCATCACCTGTAATAAAATTTCGATTGCTTCCTGCCCGTAATCACGCTCATTTTCAGGGCGATAGAGATAGTAAGCCTCGTCAATAAACAACACACCGCCCATCGCCCGTTTCAGCACTTCCTTAGTCTTAGGTGCGGTGTGACCGATATACTGGCCGACCAGATCGTCGCGTGTGACGGCGATCAGATGACCTTTTCTGACGTAACCCAGGCGATGCAATATCTCCGCCATTCTTAAGGCAACGGTGGTTTTACCCGTACCGGGATTGCCCGAAAAACACATATGCAGACTCGGTGCCCCCGCCGAAAATCCTCGTTCTGCGCGTAGCTTGTCGACTAGCAACAAGGCGGCAATATCGCGAATACGCTGCTTGACAGGTGCAAGACCAATCAATTCGCGATCCAGTTGCGCTAACAATTCGGTAATACCAGAAGCTGCCAATGCTTGTGCAAAGGGGTTTCCTGATGCGACCGGATCAACTGGCACGGCAGATAAGATATTCGGCGTTTGCATAATTCACTCGCTCTTAAAAAAATAACGGACTAGTACCGCGCACCTTCCGGCTTGGCTTGCACCGCATAACTCTCGATGCTGTAACGAATCGTCCGCCCCGCTTCCTCGTGCCGCACCAATCTAAAGCCAGGCTCGACTTCAGGACGATTGACGATGAACGCCATCACCAGCGACTCTACACCCTGACTCGAATCAAACGCCGTCAGGCGGATGTAATACTGGGGAAACGTCTTCCGACAATTGGTCAGTTCCTGCATAATGCCTGCCGGATCACGCAGATCAAACATCGGCGGTCCAAACATTTCCCAATAGGTGTTGCGCGGATGGGGATCGTCGGTATATTCAACCGCTAACGCCCAGCCTTTTTCGAGACAATAATCGATTTGCTTAGTGATTTGTGCGTCGGTCAGATCGGGCAAAAATGAAAATGTGCCTTGAGTAATTCGCATGATGATCCTCTTCAATTCTATAATTAACGTGATGCGCGGATGAACGATTTTTTACCGTAAATTCAGGTTTATGAAACCGAAGCAGTCGGTGCAAAATCAGACGTATCGGTTGATGCATAGTTGAATGAAATCTCACCCCATGTATCAAGCGCCGCTTTCAATGGTGTACACCACTTGGCTGCATCACGCAGGATTTGTGGTCCTTCATTTTTGATATCGCGGCCTTCATTACGCGCCAATACCATCGTCTCCAACGCCACGCGGTTAGCAACTGCGCCCGCCTGGATGCCTTGCGGATGACCGATCGTACCGCCACCGAACTGCAATATCACATCATCGCCAAACAGGTCCAGCAACTGGTGCATTTGTCCCGCATGAATGCCACCGGAAGCGACCGGCATCACCTTGCGCAATGAGCCCCAATCCTGATCAAAAAATATTCCGCGCTCCAAGTCCATCTTGGTCTGTGTATCGCGGCAAATATTGTAATAACCCTGCACGATCATTGGATCGCCTTCAAGCTTGCCAACTGCTGTACCTGTATGCAAGTGATCGACACCGCACATACGGAGCCATTTTGCAATCACGCGGAACGAGACGCCGTGGTTCTTCTGACGTGTATAAGTGCCATGACCAGCACGATGCATGTGCAGCATCATGTCGTTCTGACGACACCAGTAAGACATCGATTGGATCGCAGTCCAGCCGACTACCAAATCGACCATGACGACCACCGATCCCAACTCCTTAGCGAACTCGGCACGACGATACATTTCTTCCATCGTTCCAGCAGTGATATTCAGGTAATGACCTTTGACTTCACCGGTTGCTGCGGTGGCGCGATTGACCGCTTCCATCACGAACAGAAAACGATCGCGCCAATGCATGAACGCTTGCGAATTAATGTTCTCGTCATCCTTCATGAAATCGAGTCCACCCTTTAAACCTTCGTAAACAACGCGGCCGTAGTTACGTCCTGACAAACCCAATTTAGGTTTGGTCGTCGCACCGAGCAAAGGGCGTCCAAATTTATCCAGGCGTTCACGCTCAACGATGATCCCGGTCGGTGGACCTGGGAAGGTTTTGATATAGGAAACCGGAAACTTCATGTCTTCCAGACGTGCTGCTTTTAACGGTTTGAAACTAAATACATTACCGATAATCGACGCGGTAACGTTGGCAATGGAACCGTCCTCAAACAATGACAAATCGTAGGCGACCCAACAAAAATATTGACCAGGATTGTTCGGTACCGGATCAACCCTATACGCTTTGGCACGATACATATCACAAGCGGTCAGGCGATCAGTCCATACGACGGTCCAGGTCGCAGTCGATGATTCCCCGGCGACTGCGGCAGCGGCCTCAATCGCATCAACGCCATCTTGTGGCGTGATACGGAAGAGGGCCAGGATATCTGTTTCCTTCGGCACATAGTCTGCATCCCAATAACCCATTTGGGCGTATTTCAAAACACCTGCTGAATAGCGCTTCTTTGAATCCATGATCTGACCTGCGTCGTTGCTTCCCATCGTGCTCTCCTCAGTTGGGCCGATACCCGTTTAACAACCTCAGGACTTTGTGTAAGTCCTTTTTAAGTGTCACCAAAAAATCGTGCAAATCAGGTGTATCGACGCAGGCATCACGCAGGTACGACAAGAAATTTCAACAACATCTACACGAGACTTTGGTTGCACTTGCCTATGGACTTCACTATATAAAACGACTAGCATCAGGTCTAATAAATAAAACTAAAATGTGCATCAGAAAATACTTATAGGTAAATCTTAATTCGAGGTTTTTTATGCGCCGCTACACTCTTCGTCAGCTGGATACTTTTCTTTTGGTCGCACGCGAACTATCGGTCTCCGGCGCGGCAGAAAAAATGCACGTCACGCAGCCTGCGGTATCGATGCAAATGCGGCAACTTGAGGAAGCCATCGGCATCCCGCTGTATGAACAGATTGGTCGCAAGATTCGCCTGACGGATGCGGGCCAGGATTTCCAACAATATGCGATTGGGGCCATTGCACAATTGAAACAACTAGAAGATGCGATGGCAGAAAGGCGTGGACTCAAGAAGGGACGCGTGGAACTGGCAATCGTCAGCACGGCGAAGTATTTTGTGCCGATGCTATTGGTATTGTTTCGCAAAAAATTCCCTGCAATTGAAGTCGTACTGCAAATACACAATCGTGAAAGCATCATGAATTTGCTTGCGCGCAATGAGATTGATCTGGTAATCATGGGCCATGCGCCGGATACGCTGGATTGCACCGCCAACATATTTGCTACCAACCCGCTAGGTGTTATCAGCGCACCGCAGCATCCGCTGTCGCGCAGACGAAATGCGCCGCTGTCGATCCTCGAACACCATGAATTTGTCGTACGAGAAAAAGGCTCGGGAACGCGCCAATTGATGGAACGCCTGTTTGCGGAGTACAAGATCAATCCACCCATCGTGATGGAAATGCCGAGCAATGAAACGATCAAACAGGCGGTCATGGCGGGCATGGGACTGAGTTTTTTATCGTTGCGGACGATCCGGCACGAACTGGCATCCGGGCATTTGGTTTTGTTGGATATTGAAGGATTACCGATTGTGCGACACTGGCACGTGACGCATTTAACGTCAAAAAGGCTCTCACCAGCGGCCCACGTATTAAAAACATTTCTGATCGAAGAAGCAGCGCCGTTAATCAATCTTTGGGCTTAATCTCGATGGAGCACCAACGGCGTTGCGCCGTCCAACCATGTTATGTGGTGCGACGTTCAATACCCGCCGCTGAGTTGATTTTGCGTCGGCCCGATTTTAGCTCATTGAAAATGACTACAGGAAAACATTGCTTAGTTCCAACTGAGTTACAGACTAAGTTAGAACCCGAGCTGCGCAATTTATTCAATGCAACATCGAACCAATATTATGGCCGTAATATGCGTTGAAAAATGCCATCCCGATCAATCAGCAGATGCTTGAAAGCGGCCAAAACATGCAGCACGACCAGTGCCGTAAATACCGCACCTGCCACATAATGGATAAGGCCAAAAAGATCGCGCAAACCCGGATCTTCCCAGCCCCATTTAGGTAGAGGAATGCCAAAAAACTTCACACCATATTTGTTGAACGACGACGATATATAACCACTCGTCGGCTGCACAATCATGCATAGATACAATAGGCGATGACTCCATTGCGCAGCACGTGCTTCCCAGCGCGGCATGGCGTTCGGCAACGGCGGCGCACGGTGTGTAAGACGCCAGGCCAAACGTATCAATATCAATACGCCGGTCATCACTCCGATGGATTTATGCAGGTTAAAATAAAACGCGCGCCCCGGCGTGCCTTTGGGTACATTGATCATGTAATAGCCCAATATAAGCATCCCGATGATTAACAATCCAACCAGCCAATGCAGGGCGATCGCAGGCAAGCGGTAACCGGCTAACATGCCGCCGAACGTGCCTCTTGACCTGTCGTTAGACGCGTACTTGGTTGGCGTGGTCATCTGATAGCGACGCCCCAAGGTAATTCACCGACAGGGATTTCTTTACTCACCAGGTTGGTATCGGTATCAATGACTGATACCGAGTTAGAGCGACCGTTGGCAACATACAATTTTTTGCCATCCGGTGTGATCGCCATATTCCACGGACGTTTGCCGACCGGAACAGTCGCCACCACGGTATTGGTCGCAGTATCGATGACCGAGACTGTATAGTCTTTACCGTTCGAAATATAAACACGTTTGCCATTTGGAGCCATGGTGACGCCGTTCGAGAACGTGCCAGCCTTTACCTGCGCGATCACTTTGTGGGTCGCAACATCGACTACATAGACCATGCTTTCAAGTTCCGCTGCGATGTAAGCACGCGTGCCGTCGGGCGTGAAGGCGATGCCGCGAGGACGTTTTCCGAGCTTGACCAGATCAACTTGCTCACGCTTGGTCATGTCAATGATATCGATCGAGTCTGCCTCTTCAGCGCTGACATAAAGCCATTTACCATTCGGGCTAAATTCCGCATGTTCCGGATTCTTACCCTTCGTCTTGATGATGAATTCTTGTTTGTTTGTCGCCGTGGAAATGAAATTCACCGAGTTGGTAATTTCACTTGCTGCCACGATCCAATCACCAGCCGGTGAAATCCCCACACCTTCAGGCGACTCTCCGACTGCTACAGAGCCGACAACTGCTCGGCTACCCAAGTCAACGATTGATAACGAATTGGTCGGTTGGTCACTGACGTATAAGGCTTTTCCATCATGGCGCACTGCCAGACCGCGTGGCTTGGTGCCTGCCTTGATTTCGCCAACGACGGTATCGTTGGCGGTATCAATAATAGAAATAGTGCCCGATTTTTCGTTAGGTACGTAAGCAAAAGGACTGGCGCTGGCAATGCCTGGCAACAGTCCGAGTGAAAAAACTGATAACACTGCACCGATCAAGATCGCGCCACGCACCGCGCCGAAAGCGGCGCCAGAAGTATGCGATGCACAGATAGGAAGACCATTGAGGGCAACGTTTGAAGAATTTTTACGCAGAAAATGACACTTCATGATGGTGATACCTTTAAAAGAATTTAGCAGAATAATCAGATGGAAGATTCAGACGACTTTGACATGAAGCCGCCATCAGCTCCACGAGTATCTCAAACCGATCCAACCACCACGCGGTGCGCCTGGGCCGATAAATTGCTCGTTGGAGATACTGCCACCGTCAAACGAATGCCCTGGCCCATTGAAAAAATTTTGACCGATAACGCCAAAATTTGCATATTGACGATTAAATAAATTATCTATCCGAGCAAAGATTTGCAATTGCTTGGTAAGCGAATACGTGGTGTCAAGATTAACCATTGTGTAGCCAGGAATCTTGCCGTTCGTATCCTGATTATTTTCGTCGCCACGCGCATAAACATTACTGCGGTAGACCACATTAGTACCAATGTTCCAGCTTGACGTTGGTGCATAGTCAAAGCGCAGCTTGAGGGTATTTTCTGGAATACCCGGCAACTTGTTGCCGCGATTGACGGTGATAACACCCGCTGCACTGGCGCTTGAATTACTGGCGCTGTGCTCGTCGAAGCCGGTCTGATAGGTTGCATCGATATAGCTATAACTCGCTGTCACGCCGACTGGTCCGACCATCGTATGGGCTGCAACTTCTGCTCCTTGCCGACGGGTCTTGCCCACATTTTGAAAGTATCCGGTGCTGGCAGATGCGCCGCTGCTGCTGATAAATTGGATGTCGTTATCCAGTGCGGTTCTAAATATCGAAGCACTCCAGCTGGATACGGGACCCAATTTTCCACGTAGACCAAATTCACCCGTTCTGGCGATAACCGGCTTTAATGCAGGGTCGGCGATGAAATCGTTCGGTAACGAACAAGGAGCGTTTGGATCGGCGCAAGCCAGTTCGATCGCAGTTGGGGTGCGCATGCCTTCGTTATAGGTGGCGTAGGCAGTGATCGCCGGGCTCGGATTGTACGTCAGGCCAACGCCGGGATTAAAACGAGTAAACGTATTTTTCCCGTTCAATAATGGCTGATTACCCGTTTGATCACTAATATTCACCCGTGCATAGTTATAGCGACCAGAGCCGGTCAATGACCATTGGTCGTTGAGCGCTAATGTATCGGAAATAAAAATGGCGAGATTGCTATTATGGGTTTTGGCGTCAGTTCCAGACATAAAGGCGTCCAGACCAATCGTATCCCGGCTAGCAGTGAAATCAGCATCCTGTCTTGATTGCTTGAAGCGTGAATTAGCAAAATCGCCGGATACACCAACCACCAGTTGGTTATTCATGTTGCCCAGCTTACCCAAATAACTTAGTTGCGCCCCGAAACCATAACTGCCTTGGTCAATGACCGAACGGGTATTATTAGCCGGCACCGGATTATTAACGGCGTCGTAGTCCCCATTGACGTTACTACTAATATTATTGTTATGGTAGTTTTTATAATACGCATTGGTCGACAACTGCAATTTTTCATTGAAGAAGTGGCTCGCCGACAAATTCCAAAGCTGCGCACGGTTGATGTTTTCGTCCGGGAAGGTATAGGCCTGACGGCGATTATTTAAAAATGCGCGCGGGATAGTTTGCGTACCCTGCAAGTCATTGTCAGCCGCCGTCAAACTGAGCGCTACCCTTGTGTCAGCGTCCTGATAACCGAGCTTACCGAAAAATTGCTTTACGCTACTCGGATTGTGATCGCCCCACCCTTTATCTTTTGAGTCGTTGGCAGTCAGAAAATAATCGATATTGCCAACCGTTCCGCCCTGCTCCACTTCTACCGTCTTGCGACCGAACGATCCACCAGAGACTTCGACCTGACCGCCCGGGTTATTTCGACCATCTTTGGTTGTGATCGCGAGCGCACCGCCGAGCGTATTTAAGCCAAATACCGGGTTCGAACCCGGCATTACTTGCAGGTTCGCAATAGCTGATTGTGGCAACAAATCCCAATTGACAACATCGCCAAACGGCTCATTGATACGCACACCGTCCTGAAACACAGAAAGACCTTGTGGCGTGCCTAAAAGTGGCGATGCGGTGAAGCCACGATAATTGACGTCGGGCTGGTACGGATTGCCTTGCGCCGAATTGATCGTGACGCTATTCAGGTTTTGCTCCAAAAATTCGGTGATATTGCCAGCGTGTTGACGCGTAATCTCTTTTCCCGCGACTGTTTGTATATTTGCGGCAACGTCGCGCAATGGCAAACCGAGGCCAGGAAGCGGCGTGGTTCCGTTAACAACAATCTCGGATAACTTCTCATCGGCTACAACTGCACCACCAGCGGCAAAAACGGGGCCTTGTAACATCAGCAGGACGCTGCCGAGTGCAAGTTCACTTGCGCCGGGTAAAGATTTCCAATGCGCCATCTTTTAATCTCCTATTTGTCTTTTTTTTAGTTGTGTTTTCGACCCACAATTGTATAACGTGAGCCAACAATCATTCTTTTATGCAATATCCATGCCGACCAGATAACGTTCGGCAGAAAAGCTTCATAACGGTGAAGTGGGGGATACTGCTGGGCTAAGCAAAAGTATTCAAAAAAAAGCAACACTTTCAATCGCGTACCCCATCTTCATTACGTGACTAATACGTGACACATTAGTCGGTAAAAAATGTGGAATGCGCGTTGGATACGGAAGAACTGCGCTGCGCTCAAGAAGTATTGGAACGCCAATACTTCCGGTAATGCGTACGCAACCCAATGAGAGTTGTTTACAGTGGTTTTAGCAGTTTGACGACATCCAGCTGGCTATTTTCATCTGCCATCTGCAATGCGGTTTTGCCACGGTTGTCGACCATGTTCACGTCTGCACCCTGATCCAGCAGTGCTTGAACCGTCGCTAGGTGACCGGCACCGCTAGCCCACATCAGCGCGGTAAGCCCGTTTGGATACACTGTATTAACTTTAATGCCGCTGGTAGCGCCGGTCTTTAACAGCATGTTTACGATCTCGGTCTGTCCGGTACCGGCCGCGTAGACCATGGCGGGTTTGTGCATTTGATCGACCGCATTGACGTCGGCTTTTTTGTCGATCAAAATCTGCGCCATGGCAGGCCGACCATAATAAGCGACAGCCATTAAAGGCGTCACCCGCGCAACGTTTGCCAGATTAACGTCCGCCCCGCGCTCTATCAGCATTAGAAGGATGTCCGTTTGTCCGTTTTTGATGGCACTCATCAATAGCGAGTCGCCGATTCTATTGCGCGTATTGGGCGATGCCCCAAGTTCGATAAACTCTTTGAACGTTTTTGCATTTCCGCTTCGAGCGGCAGCTAAAGCCTGGCGATTCAAGTCCACTTGCTCGTCGTTGGCATGGACGGCGTTCAGCCATCCCGATCCTAGTATTAAAAAAATGATTGAAAAAGTGATTGATCGAACTACGCGCATGTTTTGTTCCTGTTAGTTGTATCGGATGCATAGAATTTAGCTATTAAGCTCATCATTCTATTTTTAATACATTGCAATATGAAATAGGGATATTATGCCAAAACAGAATTAAGAACTAGGCAAATCACTGTCTGTTTTTTGATACTCAAAATGTTTTAACAAAAAAAAAGCATAATCAAAAGTAAAAATTTGTGTTGCATAGGCAACCTTACCAAGGGGATAGTAATGCGTATTTCAAGTTATAAAACAATAGGGCAATTCGCTCTGGCAGCAAGCATGATAGTTGCCGCAGGAATGTCCAGCGGGCAAGAAACCGAAGGCGGTGCCGGTATTAAAATACAGCCAATGTCGCAAGCGCTGGCTCCCGTCAGCCAAGCGATGCTGGATGGTGCTGCTAAAGACAGCAAAAACTGGTTGCACACGAATGGCGACTACGGCCAGACGCGCTTTTATCCATCTGCGCAAATCAATTCGAAAAACGTTGCAACACTGAAGCCTAAATTTATTTTCCAGACTGCTGTTGTTGAGTCGATGGAAACTGCGCCAATTGTGGTCAATGGCGTCATGTTTCTGACCACCGCCTATAACCACGTGTACGCAGTTGATGCAGTCACCGGTCAGGAATTCTGGCATTTCAAACATAAGATGGGGCCAGTGACGACGTTCTGTTGCGGTCCAAACAATCGCGGCGTCGCGGTCTCAGACGGTAAGCTCTATATGGGCACACTAGACTCCAAGCTAATTGCGCTGGACACCAAGACCGGTAAGCTATTGTGGGAAACTGAAATCGCTGATCCTGAAAAAGGCTATAGCGAAACAATGGCACCAACTGTTATCGACGGTAAAGTCCTGATCGGCACAAACGGTGGTGAATATGGTATCCGTGGCTTCGTCAAAGCATTCGATACTAATACCGGCAAGCTGGTCTGGACGTTCTACACCATTCCAGAAAAAGGTCATGAAGGCGTATGGGCGAAAAACGACGCAACCGGCCGTGATATGCACCGTGACATCGCTGCTGAAAAAGTCGCGTTTGCCAAGAAATCCAACTTCCATGAAACCTTGGGCGGCGGTGTCTGGACTACTCCGGCAATTGATCGCGCCACTAAGACGGTGTACTTCGTAGTCGGCAATCCATCGCCTGACCTATACGGTGCAGAGCGCCCTGGCGACAACTTGTATACTGATTCACTGGTCGCCATCGACCTTGATACCGGTGCATACAAATGGCATTTCCAGTACATCGCGCACGACGTATGGGATCTGGATGCTGTAAGCCCACCGATTCTGGTCGATGTTAAAGACAAGAGCGGCAAGATGATTCCTGCAATCGTACACGCTGGCAAAACTGGTCACGTCTACGTGCATGATCGTCGCGACGGTAGTTTGATTCGTTTTTCAGATGCGATGATTCCACAAGAAAACATGTGGACTTTGCCTACTGCAACCGGTGCACGCATGTTGCCGGGCGCAAATGGTGGTGTTGAATGGTCGCCAATGGCCTACAACGCAGGTGCACGTTTGACCTATGCGCTGAACCTGAATCAACCGATGACTTATCAGGTTGATGGATCGAACTATCCAAACGGCAAGCTATGGCTTGGCGGCGCGTTCAAAAACGCAGCTGGCGAAGAGCAATCGGGTAACGTAACGGCTGTGAATATCGATACCGGCAAGATCGCATGGCAAGCAAAAACCGACCAACCAATGATCGGTGGCGCGTTGGCAACTGCTGGCAATCTGGTGTTTGCAGGCGAAGGTAATGGCTGGTTCAAGGCCTACGACGCAAAAACCGGCAAACTGCTCTGGAAGTTCCAGTGCGGCGCGGGCGTGAATGCACCACCAGTATCGTACTCAGTCAACGGTAAGCAATACATCGCCGTTGCTGCAGGCGGTAATTCACAAATGGATTTCAAACGCGGCAATAGTATTTTTGTGTTTGGTCTGTAATCTGTGATCTGTAACAGGCATTAGGCACGACAATTGCTGTTGAATAACGGAAATAGAGACCGCATCCACCCCTGGCCCGGTCTCTTTTCCTTCTACAAGATCATTTTGGATACGAAACACATGAAAGCTTCCCATATAATTTTTGCGGTGTTGACCACGCTTTCCATTCAGAGTCACGCCGTTGATATCGAAGCGGGTAAGAAAAAAGCCGAGACCTGCATGGCCTGTCATGGAGCAGGCGGCAATTCGGTTATGCCTCTGATTCCAGTGCTTGCAGGACAAAATGCGCGTTACTTGTATCTGGAACTACGAGATTTTAAAGAGGGTGCGCGTGTGAACCCGATGATGAGCCCAATGGCGGCAAATCTATCGAAGGAAGACATGCAGGATTTGGCAGCCTATTTTGCGGCGCAAACACCGACAGCGATTAAATTCACCGCTGATCCGGCTCGGGTAAAACTGGGTTTTGCCAAAGCAGAACAGGTGTTGTGTTCCATGTGTCACTTGGGCGGAATGAAAGGACAAAATGAAATTCCAAAACTGTCCGGACAGCACTATGAATACATAGTGAAGCAATTGACGGATTTCAGAGCACGCAATCGCACCAATGATGCGGGCAATATGACGGCCGTAAGCAAGAACCTGACCGACGATGACATCATCAACCTGTCGCAGTACATTGCTAATATCAACTAGGAATCGTCGATCGGCCGGTTAAGATCGACAACATTGTTTATAAAACCATTCGAGACGGCGGAACTGCCAATCGCCTGACTGTAAGATGGTCGAATAGTGTCATGTTTCTGGTCCGATAATTGAACAGTTGGCGCAACGACTGTGTCAATTTCGAACATATGAATATTATTTGTGCGCAATTGAATAACCACTTGTTGTCATATCGTTACGTGTTAATTACGCGTATTCGATACAGTTTGAGACAATACCGTACCGTATCAAATAGGCGAGCAGTTTAACTCCTATTGATAACATTTACGCAAGACTAGTGATATCAGACAATCACCGATTTCTGCTAGAAGGAACAAAGTTTTGGGCATGAAAATTGCTCTAAATTTAGATGATTGCCTTAATATCAGCGTCCCGCTGAGAGTGAATGGAATAAAGTTTTACCGTAGCAACCACAGTAGCAACCCGTAGTATTTTTTAATAACAACTGGAGATTAAACATGAACTGGACTACACCTGCTTTTACAGATATGCGTTTTGGCTTTGAAATCACGATGTACATTGCAAATCGTTAATTGAGCCTTGCAACTTAGGCTTTGCGGCGATTGTTAACGCAATCGCCGTTCTTCACCCCAACTTTGTATTACTTTGTATTGCATAGTACGTATCACCAGCATCAAGACAGCCAATTTAGCTATTGAATTGCTTCCCTATTAAATCCTCGCTTAATACCTTCTCCACATGAAAATCATCGTATTAGGTTCGGCAGCTGGTGGTGGTTTCCCGCAATGGAATTGCAATTGCCATAATTGCAACGGCCTGCGTAACGGCACCATCAACGCAACAGCGCGTACGCAATCTTCGATTGCTGTCTCAGCCAACGATACCGATTGGGTATTGATCAACGCATCACCCGATATACTGACTCAAATTCGCAACACACCAGCGCTACAACCGAACCGTCACAAACGTGATTCCGGTATTGCAGCGGTGGTGTTGATGGATGCACAAATCGACCATGTCACCGGATTATTGATGCTGCGCGAGGGCAAGCAGCTACCCATTTATTGCACACCATCTGTCTGGGACGACCTCACGACAGGACTGCCGTTAATGCATGTGTTGTCGCATTACTGCGGCGTCCAATGGCATCCATTGCCAACCAATAATCAGTTCACGCACTACCCAGCGATACAAATTCCAGGCATCGAAGGTATTAGCTTTACGCCGCTGCCACTCAAAAGCAAAGCACCGCCTTATTCCCCGCATCGCGAGCAACCGCAAGTAGGTGACAATATCGGGCTGTTGATCGAAGAGATCGCTACCGGGAAAAAATTGTTTTACGCACCCGGTTTGGGCCAGCTGGAACCACACATCAAGGCGGCGATGCATAGCGCAGATTGCGTATTGGTCGATGGCACTTTATGGACAGAAGACGAAATGATCACGCTGGGATTTTCTAAAAAGAAATCAGCTGATATGGGTCATTTGCCGCAATCCGGTCCCGGCGGCATGATTGAAGTGCTGGATGCTATCGGAGCGCCCCGCAAAATTCTGATTCACATTAACAATACCAATCCTATTCTGGATGCAGACTCGCATCAGCGCGCAACTTTAACGCAACACGGAATCGAAGTGGCATTTGACGGTATGGAGATTACGCTATGAACGCCAACACGCGAGAAGCCACTGCGGCAATAGTCGCAGCGCCCTGGAACCGTACAGAATTCGAAGCGCAATTACGCGCCAAAGGTGCTGGATACCATATTCATCATCCGTTCAACGTCAAGATGACCAACGGCGAATTATCCAACGATCAGATCCGCGGATGGGTCGCCAATCGGTTCTATTATCAGATCATCATTCCGCAAAAAGACGGCGCAATTATTTCAAATTGCGATGATCGCGAAACCCGACGTAAATGGGTATTGCGGATACTTGATCATGATGGATGGGAAGAGAATGAAGGCGGCATCGAAGCATGGACCGCGCTTGGCGAAGCGGTTGGCATTTCACGCGAAGATCTGTGGTCGTTGAAATATGTGGTTCCGGGCGTGCGTTTTGCGGTGGACGCTTATCTCAACTTTGCCCGCCGATCACCATGGCAAGAGGCGGTATGCTCTTCGCTGACAGAGATGTTTGCGCCGAAAATCCACAAGGACCGGTTAGCAAATTGGCCGCAACACTATCCATGGATAGAAACGACTGGTCTGCAATATTTCCGTAGCCGGATTTCGCTGGCCGAACGCGATGTCGAGCATGGGCTTGAAGTCACGCTAGATCATTTTACTACCCGCGTGCAGCAAGATCGTGCGCTGGATATTTTGCAGCTGAAGCTCGACATTTTATGGTCAATGCTGGACGCGATTGATAAAGCCTATCCATCACTGCCTTGATTTCCGTAAAAATATATCGGCAGTCAATCCAACCGATTAAGCAACCTCTGTCATCACCATTGATATCACTATGAACACTTTTCCCGAGAAGCCAAAGTTATCCAAACTGTTTCGATTGCAATGGGAAGAGGCGCAGAACAACTATGTGTTGTTGTACCCGGAAGGCATGGTGAAGCTGAATCAAAGCGCTGCCGAAATATTGAAGCGGTGCGATGGTGAGCGTGATTGTGCCGCTATTGTCAGCGATCTGGAGACAACTTTCGGCATGCAAAATCTGCTTGCCGATGTAGAAAGCTTTTTACATACAGCTGATGCACAAGGCTGGATAAGGTGATCAACATGACCGAATTAACGCAGCAAACCGAACCAGTTCAGCAGGTCGAAAATATCGTCGTAACGCCGCCCTTATGGTTGCTGGCAGAACTCACCTATCGCTGTCCGCTGCACTGCGTGTTTTGTTACAACCCGTTGAATTACGCAGAAAATCGCAATGAGCTGACAACCGAACAATGGTTCGACGTCATGCGTCAGGCGCGTAAATTAGGCGCGGCACAATTGGGATTTTCGGGTGGCGAACCATTGCTGCGGGACGATCTGGAAGAACTGATTGGAGAAGGTCGTCGGCTAGGCTTTTACACCAATCTGATTACTTCCGGAGTCGGTTTGACGGAGCCGCGTATTGCCCGCATGAAGGAGTTGGGACTGGACCATATCCAGTTGTCGTTTCAGGATTCGACCAAGGAAATGAACGATTTCCTGACCAGTACCAAGACTTTTGATCTAAAATCAAAGGTCGCAAAACTGATCAAGCAATACGATTATCCGATGGTGCTCAACGTCGTATTGCACCGCTATAATCTGGATCATGTCGACCGTATTATCGAGATGGCGATCGAGATGGATGTTGAATATCTTGAACTGGCCAACACCCAGTATTACGGTTGGGGTTTAGTTAATCGCGCCCATTTGCTGCCATCGCGCGAACAACTCGAGCGCGCCGAGGCAACGGTCAATGCCTATCGCGCCAAGATTGGCAATAAGCTGCGTATTTTGTTCGTGGTGCCCGATTACTTTGAAGAGCGCCCGAAGGCGTGCATGAATGGTTGGGGATCCGTATTTTTGGCTGTAGCCGCCGATGGCACGGCATTGCCTTGCCATGCCGCAAAATCATTGCCGGGTTTTGATTTCCCTAACGTGCTGCAAGACAGCGTGCATGACATCTGGCATCACAGCGATGCGTTCAACCGCTATCGTGGCGACGCATGGATGAAAGAGCCATGCCAAAGTTGCCCGGATAAAAAGAAAGACTTCGGTGGTTGCCGCTGCCAGGCATTGGCCCTGACTGGCGATGCGACCAATGCAGATCCCGTGTGTAGCAAATCCCCGCATCATGGCGACTTACAAAAAATCGTCCTGCACGCGCAACCTAACCAAAAGATCGGCGCACCGCAACATACAACGCAACCGATCCTGTTTCGTACCGACGCCAATTCGCTACGCTTTGCCAATGGCACGCCAAGCGGCAAAGCGCCCAACGCCCTGACAATCGAAAAATAACATGACCACCTCGGCCTGATAGCCGAGGAATTTGCCGCCCAAACGAGTGCGCAGATTACAGCCGCCATCGTCCGACGCTGAACATCGTTTCCGATGCCTTCGCATGAGCACGATGCTCAAAAGGTGGAGTCGCCCCTTCGCTCTCCCCGCGTCCAGCCCGACCATTACATGGTCGCCAATACCCGCTAAAATAGCGAGGCCGTCACAACACATCAACTCTTAGGACTTTTGCAAGACCGTCCCAGTCAAGGCTGTTTTGAATAAACCACCAATTATGCGCAATGACGTACCGATTTCCAAAACACGCACCGTCGACATTATTATTTATCCCGGTTTTAAAGCGCTCGAAGCCATTGGGCCTTTGAAGGTTTTTGACTATACCAATACTTGCCTGCGTCAACGTCAATTGTCGGGGGGATATGAAGTCGCGATTGCGTCGACCAAAATCGGCATGATCGTGTCCGACACGCTCATGTCGCTCGAGGCGACAAAAGCCATCAGCACGCTTGCATTGCCGGATCTTGCCATCATCGTTGGTGCGCCTGATATCGAAAAATCGTTGCAGGATTCGCCGGAGATTGTCGAATGGGTGGCCAATGCTGCACCAAAAATTCAGCGCTTGGCGGCATTATGTACGGGCAGCTTTTTCCTGGCTGAAGGCGGCGCGCTAGATGGTCGACGTGCCACCACGCATTGGCGCTTTTCGGAACGATTGGGCAAAAAATATCCGGCTATAAAAGTCGATGCAGATGCGATATTTATTCGAGAGGGAAATATCTGGACTTCCGCTGGCGTGACCGCAGGAATGGATCTGGCATTAGCCATCGTGGAAGAAGATTTTGGCCGTGAGATTGCGCTCGAAGTCGCACGTGATCTGGTGATCTACTTAAAAAGACCGGGCGGTCAGTCACAGTTTAGCGTGCATCTTTCGAGCCAGATGACAACCCATCCAACGATCCGCGAGTTACAAAGCTGGATTATGTTGCATCTTGATGACGATCTGAGTATTCCTAAACTGGCAGCGAGAATAGCCATGAGCGAACGCAATTTTGCGCGTGTATTTCAGCGTGAGACGGCAGAAAGTCCGGCAGAGTTTATAGAAAGTGCACGCTTTGAAGTGGCACGAAGAATGCTGGAAGAAAACACATCTGCATTAAAGCAAATCGTGCTGAAGACCGGCTTTCGTACAGAAGAAAAAATGCGCCGCGTCTTTCAGAAAAAAATCGGCGTGACACCAAAAGTCTATCGCGAACGCTTTTCAACTACGGTATAGATTCAGATAGTGAGAGGCCGCTCGGTTTGCTTAACTTAACTCAAACCAACTTAACCAAGCAACTCAGCCGAGCACTATTTCACCATGCTGGTAATGCATCACCCGCACAACCGCGCATGGTGATGCAAACCCAGGATGCTGCCGCAGCAGGACGCGCCTGCAGCAATCAAGATTATTGCAGCAAACCTTTAGCTTTGGCGGTATGCGTGGCGATAGCATCCATCAATGGCGGTGACAGGCAATCATAAGGAGGCAAGCCTAGTTCAACCAATCTGGCTCTGACCGCACCCATTGTCTCTGGCTTAGCGCCGGCTTCGATAATCGACGACACAAATGCCGCAAATTCCGGTGGTGCCCATCCGCTTGCTGTCGAGCGCTCGGTGTGAACAAAATCCAGGCCATGGAACGGATGTCCCGTATTTTCAATGCGACCGTACATGTGCACGCCGCACTCTTTACAAGCATGCCGCTGAATAGCAGCACTTGCATCGACAACGGCTAGTTTGTCGCCATTTGCTGTGACGCTTACATTGTCGCGGGAGATGACCGCAATTTGTGCAAACAGTGCACCGTCCGGCTTCCAGCACTTCGAACAACCGCACACATGATTATGCGCAACCTGACCTTTAAGGGCAACTTCCACCTTGTTGCTCGAACAGGCGCAAGAAATGGTGCCACCATCGAAACCAGCTGCAGCTGGCTTAAGTCCGTTATCTACGGCTGGATGGATCTTGACTGAAGTATTCATGAAGCTTCTCCTAGTGGATTTTATGGTTGTGAACAGCTTGTTAATAAATGGGATGGATATCGTTTTGCCGTTTACCGGGCGGCTCCATTTAGTTGTCGGTGGTGAAATCGCAGATGGTCCTCGACGAATGTCGAAATAAAGTAATAGCCGTGATCGTAGCCAGCTTGCCTGCGCAGCTCCAAAGGCTGGCGCGCCTTTTCGCACGCTGCTTCAAATGCTTCGGGAAACAGTTGGCTCGGCAAAAACTTATCGTTCAACCCTTGATCTATTAAAATTCCGCCAGGAAACGGCGCGGTCTGTTGTTCCATCAATAGGCTGGCGTCGTATTGCCGCCAGGTATGTTGATCGCTTCCGAGATATCCTGAGAATGCCTTCACGCCCCATGGACACTGTATCGGTGCGCAAATCGGTGCGAATGCCGATACCGATTTGAACAATGTGGGATTGCGCAGCGCCAACACCAGCGCGCCATGGCCGCCCATTGAGTGACCAGTAATACCAATACTGGAAGGCTGCACCGGAAGGTTCTCCTTGATCAATTCAAGCAGTTCCAGCACGTAGCTGTACATCCGATAGTGCTGCTTCCACGGCGTTTCTGTAGCATCCACATAAAACCCCGCGCCGAGACCGAAGTCCCAGCTTTCTGCCTCACCCGGAAAATTGGCGCCACGCGGACTGGTATCCGGCGCAATCAGCATCAAACCCTTTTCTGCCGCCACCCGCTGCGCACCGCCCTTGGTCATGAAAGTTTCTTCAGTGCATGTCAGGCCCGCTAAATACATCAAGGCGGGAACCTTGCCGTCACGCGCCTGTGGCGGCAGGAATACTGAGAACCGCATAGACAAACCGATTTCTTTAGAGTGATGGCTATAGAACCGTTGCACCCCGCCAAAACAGGCGTGTTCGCTGACGATCTCAAGTGTTGAAGTAGGCATTTGCGCTTCTTTCGCCACGATCAATACAACACAACGGATCGAATCGATTCACCGCTTTTCATCAGATCGAAGCCCTCATTAATCCGCTCAAGCGGCAAGGTATGCGTGATCAAATCATCAATGTTGAGTTTGCCTTCCATATACCAGTCAACGATTTTCGGTACATCTGTACGTCCGCGTGCACCACCAAAAGCGGAACCTTTCCATTCCCGTCCGGTAACCAGTTGGAACGGACGCGTGCTGATTTCTTGCCCTGCTGCTGCAACGCCGATGATGTATGACTGCCCCCATCCCTTGTGACAACATTCCAGCGCTTGCCGCATAGTGGTCGTGTTGCCGATGCACTCAAAGGAGTAATCCGCGCCGCCATCGGTTAATTGGATAATATGATCAACCACGTTGGCGACTTCTTTCGGATTCACGAAATGGGTCATACCAAACTTACGCGCCATTTCTATGCGACCCGGATTGATATCGACCCCGATAATTTTGTCAGCACCGACCATCTTGGCACCCTGAATCACGTTCAGCCCAATACCGCCAAGTCCGAACACGACCACGTTTGCGCCCGCTTCGACTTTAGCTGAGAAAACCACCGCGCCGACACCGGTTGTCACACCGCAGCCGATGTAGCATGCTTTATCGAATGGCGCATCTTCACGGATTTTTGCCAATGCGATTTCTGGTACGACGATGTAGTTGGAGAAAGTCGAGGTTCCCATGTAGTGGAAAAGCGGTTTTCCATCCATCGAAAAACGTGATGTCGCATCCGGCATCAAACCACGACCTTGGGTCGAGCGAATCGCCTGACACAGGTTCGTCTTCCGTGATAAACAAAATTTGCATTGACGACATTCCGGGGTGTATAGAGGGATAACGTGATCATCCTTCTTTACCGACGTAACACCGGGGCCGACATCCACCACAATTCCTGCACCTTCATGGCCTAAAATGGACGGGAAAATTCCTTCAGGGTCTGCGCCTGAGAGGGTGTAATAGTCAGTATGGCAAATTCCGGTGGCCTTAATTTCGACCAGTACTTCACCCTCTCGCGGTCCAGCCAGATCAACTTCTTCAATCGTGAGCGGCGCTCCGGCTTTCCATGCGACTGCGGCTTTCGTTTTCATCAGGTGGCTCCAATATATTCAATAGACGTATTCTGCTGTCCGCAAAAGGAGACAAATGGAAATCGGCTAAATGTTGGCTGAAAATGCCGCAATTCCGTCCGCATTTGCGTCCCATCCTTTCCAGCAGTTGGTTTTACTCCATACTGCAGGCAATTCAACGCGGTAACGACTATACGACAATATTAAATCGCTACGCGCAATCCACATTCAGTGGCAAGACGTCTTCTGACTGCGCAAGACGTCCTCACCATTGTATGCACCTTGATACTAATTGCTACGCTTCTGCATCAATAAATCCCCGCACTGCTCCGTAATTTGCACATCCCAGTCTTACAACTTAAAAACACTTCGCCCCTGCTTACCCCGTAGTTAGGGTAGTATTCAGTGACAAATAAAAAATTGCGATGACACATACGGGTTCGTTATACCCGACATAAGCAAAAAACAGTCCACAAAAAAAATAGGCATCTGACGGAAAGAATTCCGAAGCCGTCATCAGATGTTTGTAATAGGAGACAGCATGACAGTAGTTACCGCAAGCCACGTTAAACACGTGCGTTCGGTTGTCCAAAGAGGCATGCAACCGGATGGCCATATGATCGGAGATCCGATCGTTAATTCGTGGATACGATGTCTGAACGAATACAGTCTGGACCCGGATAACTGCGACGAACCTGTCGTCATCGGCAATGTTGAATTGCAGGAGCGACAGGCACGCTTAGCTGATGTTCAGCAAGTCGCAAAAATAGAAATGGCGAACCTCTATCAGCAGTTAGCGGGATCTGGCTACGCGATCATGCTGATGGATTGCGATGGCGTACTGCTCAATTATTTTGGTGATCCGAGCTTCACCCATGCGGCGTCTAAAACTGGCCTCATGCAAGGCGCAGTATGGAGCGAACGCTTGCAAGGTACCAACGGCATGGGGACGTGTCTGGTCGAAAAAAACCCATTATCGTGCATCAAAACGAACACTATCTGGTGCGGAACATCGGTATCAGTTGCGCCGCTGCGCCTATTTGTAATCATCAAGGCGATGTGCTGGCGGTACTGGATGCTTCGGGCGAATCGCGATTGGCGCAACAACACACGTTGGCGCTGGTCAACATGTCCGTGCAGATGATTGAAAATCGTGTATTCCTGCAACAGTTCAATAAAGAATACATCGTACGCTTTCATAACCGGCCTGAATTCGTCGGCACATTAAGCGAAGGCGCTATTGCATTCGATGGCGCGGGCACTATTTTGGCCGCGACCCGCTGTGCGCAATTCCAGCTTGGCGTTCGCTCGCCTGCCGATATCTACGGCCGCAATATTACGGAATTGTTTAATGTGTCGTTATCGGGATTGCTGGACAGCAGCCTGAAAAAAGCATTCCACCCGACACCTATTTTTGAAGTTCGCAGCGGCGCACGTTATTTCGCGGTGATCTATCCACCGGAACCGACGCATGGCGCATCGCGCATGGCGACCCTAAAGCGCGACGCATGCAAAGAGGCTTCCAGCGCCCGCTGTGCGCTCGATGAGCTGCATTTTGGCGACCAGGTGATGGCCACCAACGTTCAGGCCACCAAACGCGTCCTGGAGCGCGATGTGGGCGTGATACTGTGCGGTGAAACCGGAACCGGTAAGGAAATGTACGCCAAGGCCGCCCATCTGTCAGGCAGTCGGGCACAGCAACCTTTTGTTGCTATTAACTGTGCGTCGATTCCAGAGTCCTTGATAGAAAGTGAATTGTTCGGCTATAAATCCGGCGCATTTACAGGTGCGAGCAAAGACGGTCAACGCGGCAAGATTTTTCAGGCGAATGGCGGAACACTTTTTCTCGATGAAATCGGCGACATGCCGATGTCCCTTCAAGCGCGGTTGCTGCGCGTTTTAGAAGAGCGAGAAGTCATGCCGCTCGGCGCGGACAAACCCATCAAATTAGATATCCGGCTGATCAGCGCTACGCATTGTGATCTTCAGGAAAAAATTGCCCAGAATCTTTTCCGTGAAGATTTATATTATCGACTGCTTGGCTTGACCATTACGCTTCCACCGCTGCGCGAACGCACTGACCGACATGCGTTAATCAAACATCTTTTGGTTAAAGAAGGTGGTGGCGACGACAATGTCGAAATAGATGACGCACTTTTGTCGGTATTTGATCACCATCGCTGGCCGGGAAATATTCGCCAAATGCGCCACCTTTTACGCACGATGATTGCCTTGCGTGAAAGCGACGTGCTTTCCATCTGCGACCTGCCAGCGGGATTTTACACGGGACCGCTGCGTGTTCCAGGCTGCGATTGCGACTTTGCTTGTGATTGCGCGATGAGATTGGAAGTCGTCCGCAACCCCTTGGAGAATGCGGAAAGAGATGCACTTATCCAGGAGTTGGAACAACATAACTGGAACATCACCACATTGGCAAAACAACTCAAGATGAGCCGTAATACCCTGTATCGAAAAATGCGTCGACTGGACGTCAAGGATTTGGACAAAATATCGCTATAAACACTCCACACCAAGACTTATGATCATCAAAATGTAGTCGGATGCGCTTTAACGCAACCGGCTATTTTTTTAAACAGAGCAAATCTGCCTTGAGAATAGTATAGAACTAGTGAACATCGAATGCAGCGACATCAATACTCACGGCATCCGCTTTAAGCGTCGTCCTTAATAACGACTCCGCCCCAGTTTCGTTCAATAAATCAAGAATAAGTGCCACCGGATTACAACCAATTGATGCATGCAATCCGGCACATGAGGTAGTCATTTGGGGATTCACCTCAAGCACTATCGGCCCCGTATCCGTGAGAATAAAATCAACACCGACAAAGCCCCACAAACCGGGAATAGCAGCCGCAATCCTTTGCGCTAATCGGTCCAACTCTCCGCTAATATCCGTGAAACTATTGATCGTGCTACCAAGAAAATACAATTGGTTATCTCGTACGGCGATTCGCTGCTTGTTGTAACTTAACACCCGCGCTACGCCGTTGCAGCAAATCAACGAAAGACTGCACGGTTGTCCAGAAATGAAGGGTTGCATGATAAAGTCATCCTCGCTATTTTCTCTGATCCATGCGAGCGCCTTGAGAGGCGAGCTTAATATCCGGCTATTTCGGCAACCAGCGCCTTTGTCAGGCTTAACTACCCAGGCCGAAGGCACGATCTGCGTCGGAAAATCATCGCTTATCGTATAAGTATCAACGGTTCGAATACCTGCTTCGGCCAATATCTGGACAGTACGTAACTTGCTGGCGGACACATGAACAGCTTCCGGCGTGCACCCCAATAAAATACGATTATGCGACAACACTGAACGCGACAGGGTTTCCAATATATCGTCGGCTTCCGGCGCAATCAGCCATACGGCATCAGCGTCTTCTACACAATCGTTGAAATGCGATTCGACCTGTCCTGATATAGGAATGACGTTGGCGGACTGCGCCAGATCGATTTCCAGTAAACGGGCATCCAAGGTAGTGGTGACGTTGATGCCAGGAAGTGTGGAAAGATCAGTCATCAAAGCGCGCACTATTATCTCGCTCTGATGCATGTGAGTATGTTCCAGAGCGCGGTGCGCGAGGCCACCGCCTGACGCATAGTCAAACAAAAAAACTTTCATGGGGACACCGTTTTTTTAATTGTAGAGGGCTGGTCCATGCGCGGCCATTCAAAGATATCTTGTTTGTAATCGATTGTAGATCGATCAAAAACGCGTTAAAAGATTTAACGTTTACTTTTTTCTTCCTTAACCAAGGTTATGGATTCCTCCATTTGGCCGACTTTTCGCTGGGTCGATACATCAGTCAGAACCCCCGACAAAGACGATCCTATCTGATACACGCCACCTGCGATCTGGCTACTTAATATAAATACATAACGCTTGTTGACGTACTTTTCAAAGCGCGCATGCATGGGATCGTTGCGGTACGGCTGAACACTAATCTCCTGGCCATCCAATTTTTTTCCGTGGTACATAAACGTGATCGGGCGAACTTGTGCGGTATCTGCCAGCGCCATTCGAATCCGCTTACGGAAATAGTTTGTCGAACCGCCAGTCTCTTGTTTCATCTGGCCGATATCCGATTCTAAAAAACCCAGTAATAAAGGATTTCCTCTTGAATTTTCCACCTTCGGAATTTCCAGTTTCCGGGTTCCGGTTAAGAACCGCAGCGATACTGTCGACGATCCATCGGGATTGATTTTGGTCACATCCACGTGAATCTGATCATCCACAGCAGATCCGCTTTCATTCACTTTCCTGTAGGCATAAGTGAGGTCGACGGGCATGCGTATATTTTTTAAATGATCGGTTTGGAACAGCATTACCTCAGCAGGAGAAATCTCTTGCACCGGCGCTGAGGGCCTCGATGTTGCCGCGGTTTCTGCAGGTGCGGCCAATGACACTGACATTGACATTACAAGGACTGTGGGGACAAAAAAGGCCACGCACATCAGTTCTCGGATTGCGCTAAGCCGATGTCCGAAAAAAATTTGCATCTGTGAGTCCTTAACAATTAACGCTGATCGGAGCGCACGTAACATAAACAGCCCGCCTGCTGATTCATTCATCTTCATATCCACACGCCAGCACATATGAATCAGAGAATCAATAGCGGTTATTTCACCGTCATCAATAAATTACCCTGCGTATCAAGTAACGGCACGCCATACTGCTCAAGAATCGCTGTAATTTGTTTCTGATCTTTAATAATTAATTGATCGATACGGTCCTTGAATTCCTTTTCACCATAACGCGTCCCCATGGCAATACTGAAGTCCATCCGCAAATTCGGTTGCGATTTCAGTGGCACTGCTACGATCGGTACGAGCGATTTTTTCGCAAAATAACCGGCAATGGGTCCCCAAACAAAAGCAACATCAATCTTGCCGCTTGCCAAATCTTTTTCCACGATCTCTCCAGGATATTGATCTGGATCGCCGGTTTGGGTCTGATAAGACACCATCTGATCCGCTAGCCCATTTTTGAGCAACCAGTCCACCACCGGTGAACGCCCGAAAACGCCTAACTTCAGCGATTTGAGTTTAGTCGGGTCGAGCTTCAGTAAGTCATCCGGCGACTTGATGTCATCAAATCCCTTGCCCTTAACGTAGGCCATCGCATAAGTCGAGTGATAATAAGCCTGCGTGGTTGCCCCCATGTCAAAACCAACGGCGACCCCGGTCACCAGATCACACTCAAATTTATCCGAATCCGGCACCTTCTTTTTCAACGTATTACGTATGTAGCCCATCCGCTGCGGATACCACGTGTATTCAATTTTCCAGCCTAAGTCCTTCGCGAAAAGTTCCGCAATCTTGTTCTCGAACCCCTTCAAATCGCGGTTAGAAAAAGGCATGTTGTTCGGGTCCTGACAGACCCGCAACACTTTATCTTGCTCCGGCTCCGGATCGGCGGCATGCGCCGGAATCACGGCAAAAGCCGTTACCAAAAGAGCGCCGACCGCACCCAAGCGCCAGAATTTGGCGGGACGACCGATCACAGATATCTGGTCTGCTAGACCTGAACCTTGGGGGTTTTTCACTTTGGAATTTCCTTCAAGCTACCTGTATTAATAGCACCGTCGGAACGCCCTTTGAGGAATGCGTAAAGATTATCGATATTATCGACAACTTGTTTACTGCCATTGAAGTTGGGCATGCCTTTTTCCATTCGGCCAAGCAGCACCGTGGTTTTGAAGTCTTCCTTAGTCATGGTTTTAAGGCTATCCACCAGCGCCGGGCCGACCAGACCTTGTTGATTGGCGCCATGGCAACGTTCACATGCCATCGCTCTCCATGTATGCCAGCCTTTGAGAGTATTACTATCGACTTGATTGCCATTTACCACTGTATAAGGAGGCGCATCGGCTGCGCTTGCGGTGCCAACTGCACCGGCCAGTACCACGCCGACAATGGTTACCTGAACCACTGCATGAGAAGCTGCATAGAAGGCTGAATGAAGCGCTACTTGTATGGTGCGTATAGTCATTAAAGTCTTTCTAAACGGGAATTATCCTGGCACTGTACTGACATTCCGGCATGCCTGAATGTCAGTACCAATGTCCAGATTTGTCAATAGAACGATGCTACGGTAATCAAACGCCAGGTACGGCAAACACTGTCAAGACACCACCCAATTCAGTGTATTTGGCCAGATCTCTATAGCCGCCCACTGCGCCCAGACCTTCAGTGTCTTTCTCAAGACCTGCAGCCAGACCAATACCAGCCCAACCGCCGATGCCGGACAACACGCCGACGAACTGCTTGCCTTTATAAGTCCAGGTATGCACGTTGCCGATAATGCCGGAAGGCGTTTTGAACTTCCATAGTTCCTTACCGTTGGTATCGACCGCTTTCAAATAGCCTTCTAATGTGCCGTAGAAAATCACATCACCAGCAGTTGATAAGGCACCGCTCCATACCGAAAATTTCTCAGGCTTGGACCAGACAATTTTGCCCGTACCGGCATCCCAGGCGATGAAATTGCCCATGTGACCATTGCCCTTATCCTTCTCAGCCGGATACATCGAAAGCGTTGCACCAACATACGGTTGACCAGCTGTGTAGTCGACTGCAAACGGTTCGTAGTCCATACACACATGGTTAGTTGGTACATAGAACAAACCGGTTTTAGGTGAGAATGAAGCCGGTTGCTGATCTTTAGTACCGAGCGCTGTAGGGCAAATGCCTTTGATATTGACGTCAGGTCCTTGCTTATCGGTGCTGTATTTAGCATCAAGAATTGGACGGCCTGTTTTCATATCAACACCTGTGGCCCAGTTAACCGTTGGATCATATTTTTGCGCGACGAGCAATTCACCCGTAGAGCGATCCATCGTGTAAGCGAAGCCATTACGATCCATGTGCACCAGCGTCTTGCGGTCCTGACCCTTGACTTTGATGTTAGCCAGAATCATTTCATTGACACCGTCATAGTCCCACTCATCATGCGGCGTCATTTGGAACACCCACTTCGCTTTACCAGTATCCAGATCGCGTGCAAAAATCGTCATAGACCATTTGTTGTCGCCGGGACGCTGGCTTGGATTCCAGGTACTTGGATTGCCGCTGCCGTAGTAGACAAGATTTAGGGCTGGATCATAGCTATACCATCCCCATGTTGTGCCACCGCCGAGTTTCCATTGATCACCTTTCCAGCTTTTTAGCGACGAATCCTTGCCCACTGGCGCCATCTTGCCATCGGTCCAGGTCATAGTCTTCGCAGGGTCCATCAACATTTCATCATCCGGACCTGTGCTATACGCTTTCCAGACTTCTTTGCCGGTGTTGATATCAAAGGCAGCCAAACGGCCTCGTACACCAAATTCGCCGCCGCTGATGCCGGTGATCACTTTATCCTTGAAAATATGCGGTGCATTTGTCGTCGTCTCACCAATCTTTGGATTGCCTACCTTGACCTTCCAGAGTTCTTTACCAGTCTTGGCGTCAAGCGCTACCAAGGTGGTGTCAGCCTGTTGCAAAAACACCTTGCCGTCAGCGTATGCAACACCACGATTAACCGTGTCGCAGCACATTACAGGAATGACGCTGGCATCTTGCTTTGGCTCATATTTCCACTTAATCGTCTGGTCGCCGAGATTCAGTGCGAACACTTTATTAGGAAACGGACTATGGACATACATCGTGTCACCGACCACCAACGGACCACCTTCGTGCCCACGCAGAACACCGGTAGAAAAGGTCCAGGCGACTTGTAAATCCTTCGCGTTGCTCTTATTGATCTGCTTCAATTCACTATAACGCTGATTGGCGAAATTACCCGACTGCATAGCCCAGTTATTGGGATCTTTAGTGAGCGCTTCAATATCTGAGTTAGCGAACGCAAAAACCGGTACCGCGAGCAAAATGGCGCATTGCCACCAGCTTTTTAAGCTCTTTCGGGATGCCATGTGTAATCTCCTTGTTGATTTTTTTTAAGTAAAACTTCAACGAACCCACTTGCTGCCAATGTGCTGCCTGGCGATGAAATAGGAGGATTCGTTAGGGATCAAACTTCTACTTCCAAACGCATTTCTCTCCAAATTTCGAGTTACTCTCAGCATAGAACGTGCCAACAACCCGCAAAAAAGTCACTCCGTCGGGCGTATCCGACGGCGGCTCGCTCCAAACTCGGCGTTACGCCTACAAAGAACAAACGATGTTGCAGAGCACCATGTTCTGGTTGATGAACAGTTGGAAAATCAGTTTGCGTCACTTCCGTGTCATACCCTGTCGGCCGAACTGTCGATACCGCGTTTAAAACACAGTGGCGAAGCATTTGCCAATGAAACTAATAAAAAATGCGGAGACGTATAAGCCATGCATCGCTTATAGAGCTGAAATGAATTGGAGTGAAGTGAAGAGTAGTGGAACAGACCCGGTCCCGGCGATGATTGCTTCGCAGACGTAGCGGGAAACTATCTATCAAATACGCCCGGAAAATTGCGCCTAACGATTTACCAGCGGCAAATATCGTCTTTTGTTTCGCGCAGATGCCAGCAAAGAAACTACATCGTCGTGTTTAAACAACAGCGGCGGACACCGTTAATTGCCCCCGAGCGCTATTTCGCCAGGCGGTAATGAATTTGGTCGCAGCCCACTATAAAATGCCGAAACCGAGAGTGCACTAGTCGTCTGCCATCAGATCGTGGGCGATCAGAAATTGTCCATGCTTATGGTTGCCCATCATTGAGCGACGATCGTCTATGAATCGCCGACGATCAGCCTCACGTATAGTGTTTACGCGGTCGCATCAGCTATTGAACAAAACAGGCCTGATTAGCAGTTGCTTGAATTGTCTTGTATTTTTTTGCCATGGTTTTAACAATTTCCGGATCACGAAACTCCGACCCGCGCGCTCCACTCGCCATTTGCGGTCGCGCCGCTAGTGATATCTCGACGTATTCATCGTACTTAACCGCCTGCGCAACATTATCTATGGCACAAGAACATTTATATAAATACTCGTATTTTCCGGCATGATTTTTCATGCATTCAAGCACATATTCCATCCGGTCCGTGGTCGGAAAATCGTTGGCGTAAGCACTGATCGGAGCAGCAACCGAGGCGGGAATTGTCAGTAGTAAAAACAGGCGTAAAACCTTCATTTCATCTCCATTTATTTTATATTTCCATCTCAGGAAACAAAAAATATGCATATATCATGCCATGAGCTGATCTGTTGTGATGAGAGCTCAATCCATCGATCAAACAATTGTCACGCAGCTTTACCGAACAACTAACCATCAGGGATCGAATAGGAATAGGAATGAGAATGAGAATGAGAATGGGGTCGAGAAAGGAAAATGAGAAAGGGAGCTAAAAAAAGCAAAATTGAGGTGATGGAACCGCAAATACCGTAGCCGTTCCATCACTTTTGAAACGTTAATCAGCCAACAACCACACGGCCAAAAAATGGATAACCAGGATCGGTATAGCCAGGTGTTGATGCATGGCCCGGCGGCACCAGGCTATCGACTAAAGCCTCATCATCCATCGAAATTTTGACATCCACCGCTGCGTAATAATCGTCCATTTGGGCTAGCGTGCGGGGACCGGCAATCACCGAACTGATATGCCGATTTGCCAGTACCCAGGCGGTGGCAAACTGTCCCAACTGAATACCAAGTTCGTCGCTATGTTGCTTGAGGCGCTGTGCGATTTGTAGTGACTCTTCTCTGAATTCAGTTTCCATGATGCGCTTGTCGCCGCGACTTGCCCGCGTGTTTTCGGGTGGTGTCTGCCCCGGCAAATATTTGCCGGTCAATACGCCGCGGGCAATCGGGCTATAAGGCACAACGCCTAGTCCGTAATGCGCACAAGCTGGCAATATTTCAACTTCAGGCATGCGATTGAGCAGGTTGTAATACGGCTGGCAGACGATAGGGCCTGGGATGCCGTTTTTTTCGCACAGGCGCACTACTTCGGCAATACGCCATCCGCGAAAGTTGGAGAGACCGAATCCGCGAATCTTTCCCTGGCTAATCAAATCGCCAAGGGTGCGAACCGCTTCATCCAGATTTTCTTCGTGATAATCGCGGTGGAGATAAAGGATATCCAGATAGTCGGTCGATAACCGCTTCAAGCTGTTCTCGACTTCACTGATGATCCAGTGACGTGAGTAATGCGATTGATTGGGCTGGCTGCTCATCGGATTGCCGAGCTTGGTGGCAAGCACCCAGTTAGGGCGATCGGCAGCTAGCACCTTACCGACCATTTCTTCTGAAGCACCTTTGGTGTAGACATCAGCGGTGTCAATAAAATTAACACCATGCTCACGGGCTGAAGCGACAATCCGCTCTGCTTCGCCGATGTCGGTTTGGTCACCAAACATCATGGTTCCCAAACAAAGTGCGGAGACCTTCAGGTTGCTGTTGCCTAGGCGTCGATATTGCATCATGTTGTATCCTGTTTTGAGAGTAAGGAAAATCGGGGGGCATCCGATTTATTTGTATAAATCGGACAAAAATCGTATACGCATCTCGTATTATGCCGAAAAGACGCCAATACCGTCATTTCCCATCAAATCCAGTACCTTCATTACAGCTGTTTACACCCAGGATAACGGCGTGACCGTCACCTCAACATCCAAGGTCTGCTCACCGCCACCGAGCACGATGCCGCGCATCGGTGTGACGTCGCTAAAATCGCGGCCCCAACCCAAGGTAATATGCTCGGACTGTACGAGACAGCGATTCGTCGGATCGAAATCTATCCATCCAAGATCCGAACAGAAGACCGAGACCCAGGCATGGGAAGCGTCTGCACCGATCATGCGCGGCTGTCCGGCAGGCGGATGCGTGAGTATGTAACCGCTGACGTAGCGTGCGGGAAGGCCGATACTTCTCAAGCAACCGATCATCAATTGCGCAAAGTCCTGACAAACACCACGTCGCCCCTTTAGAACCTCATCCAATGGCGTAGAGATTTCAGTGGCTTTATCGTCGAATTCAAAGTCATCAAAAATACGCTGCGTCAAATTCAATGCGGCATCGAGCAATGCTCTGCCCGCCGTGTAACTAACGCGCGCGTACTGCTCCAACTCGGTGCTGAACTGAACATGCGGCGATGAGAACAAATAACGACATGCATCAAGCGCAGCAGCCGATTTATCTTGCCCGACACTATCGCGCAAACTTTCCCACGGAAGCGTGCCCTGAAGCTGCGCGAGTTGGTAGCGCGGCTTCAGTACGACAATCGACTCAGCGCGCACCGACAGCACTTTATGCGGCACAGTGATAGCAATATGACGCGTAATATTGCCAAAATAATCGCGGCCTTCGGAAACATCTTCTTCCCGTGGCTCAATATCGATCTTATGAGATTCAATGTGCTGATATAGAAACGTGCGCGGCGTCAAATGCAGGTATTGCTGCGACAGCGTCACCAGACTTTGATAGGTATAGCGCGTTTCGTGCACGACGCGAAAACGTGCGCCGGGAGCGCCGGGAGCGATAGTCGCTGGTGAATCGCTCATTATTTCTTCGTCCTGTCTTGATAGCTATCCGTGTAACTAAAAAATTTTACGCTGATTTGTTCCGACATGGCTTCGCTGGCGACTTGCATACGATGTAATAAATCGATCAAATGTGCATTGCCGCAATACAAATCAGTTTCCGGTGCCAACGTCAACAATTCGTCTTTTAGCGGAATTAATCGCTCTGCACCGCAAGGCCCGTAAGTGACCGCAATTTTTCTCAGACTTTTTAAGATGCCCTCAAGCTGAAACAGAATGGAACGTGGATTGGTCTCATCGAGTAACAACAAATCAAGCACCGGCAACCACTCTGGTTGTGCGCGATAACGGGAGCGGTAAGTAACAATACTGTCCGACAACTCAAGCAACCAATCGAGACTGCCGTTTGCATCCATCTCCAGCGCGCGCTGCAAAATAACGCTTTGAAACTGCAAGCGTTCGAGACGACGACCAAGAGACAGAAAACGCCATCCAAGATCGCGCGTCATACCATCCAAGGCAAAGCCAGCCATAGTCATCAAGGATGCTGTTGCGTCGTCCAGAATGGTCATCGCCTCCGCCTGAGACAACCTATGATCGTCACTGGTCTCACGCGGCACCATCCGGTTCAGGGCACGCCAATTGTCAACCGACAATCTCTCACGCAAGTGACTGGCAATACCATACAGTTGTTGCTGCTGTCGGGCCAGACCGGGAACATCTGGTGATATGACAGCACGTAATAAAGTGGATTCAATTTGCGCATCGCTGTAAATCGCTGTTGGCTTACTGACTACACTTTGGATTTGGCTTTGACGTTGACTTTGAATCTGGCTTTGGCTCTGCGTCTGGATTTGAACCTGCGTTTGAACCTGCGTTTGCATTTGACTATGATTCAAATCCGCTGTTTGGCTTGCTGCCGCAATGGCAACTGCCTCGGACTCCGATTCTTTCATGGGAATCAGATGGAAATAAATACACAATGATTCCACAGTCGGCCATTCAGCGCCGCGATAGGCGGGTCGAACATTGAACAAAATATTCAGCGTAACGCGCAACAGGCGAGCGACATTATCGCAGCGGTCAGCGTTGCGCCCAAACCAAAACAGATTTTCTGCCATGCGACTCGACAGGTGCGTATCATCGCGTACCAGATCATCAATGGTAGTCGTTCTTCTGGATAGACTTTGTGTTGCAATCTGCTCATTGCCTTGCACCCAGGTATCTTTGCTTCCGCCGCCACGTTGCATGGTGATAATACGTGCATCCGTTCCCGTCGCCGCGCGCGTCAACCCACCCGGCATGACTACATAACCCTGCGGCGTAGCGCAAGCATAAACCCGAAGACCAATGGCGCAAGCACTCAGTCCCTCCGATTTCCACACCGGACCTTGCGATAATCGCACCATTTCCTGTGCCACGTAATCGTGTGGTTTAGCACGCATTTTTGCGATAAAAGCAATTCGTTCGGCACCTTTAAGGTCTTGCCCAAACACTGGAAATTGGCGCGACTGCGGAAAGCTTGGCTTGATAATCAGCTCATCCATTTTTTCAATCACTTCCTCCAAAGCCGCTGGTTCGCCACACCACCAGGTCGCCACTGACGGCATTTTTAATGATTCACCGAGCAGGCGCTCACATAATCCCGGCAAAAATCCGAGTAGCGCACCGGACTCCAGCAAACTTGATCCAAGGCTGTTCGCAATCAGCACATTGCCGCGCCGCGCCGCCTCGGTTAACCCCGCCACACCCAATCCGGAGTCTGGCCGTAACTCAAGCGGATCGCAAAAATCATCATCAACTCGACGCATGATCACGTGCACACGCTGCATACCGGACAAGGTTTTAAGCCAAACGACACCGTTACGCACGGTAAGATCGCCGCCCTCGACCAGCGGCAAACCCAGATAACGCGCCAGATAGGCTTGCTCGTAATAGGTTTCGTTATAGGGTCCAGGCGTTAGCAGTACGATTAACGGTGCTTCACTGTTACGCAACGCCGGACCATTTTTGCCGCCATTGCCATTTTTTGCGCATAGCCGCCCCCAATGCGCAAGACTGTCGCGCATGGTATTAAAAAATTCAGTCAGGTGTTGAACCTTGAGGTCACGCAGCAAATCAGGAAAAGTACGCGCGATGATGGCGCGATTTTCCAGTGCATAACCGGCACCGGACGGTGCTTGTGTGCGGTCTGCCACTACCCACCAGTTGCCATTGGGCGCACGTGCAAGATCAACCGCGTAAAAATGCAAGGCGACCCCGTCGGGGTGCTGCATGCCGTGGCAAGGGCGAGAAAAGCCAGCATGACCATGGATCAATTCTGGCGGCAACAAGCCCTCTTCCAGCATTTTCTGGTCGCCATAAACGTCGCCCAGCAGCTGATTCATCAGAGTGGCACGTTGAATAACGGCCGCTTCAATGCCGCTCCATTCATCCTGCGGCAGAATTAAAGGTAAAACATTTAGATCCCAGGGACGTTGGATACCCTTGGAATCGGTATAAACGTTGTATGTAACACCATTTTCGCGCACCTGCTCTTGCACCGTTTCGATGCGTTCGCGCATCATGTAGGGTGCTTCTGCTCCTAAACCATCCAACAAAGCGCGCCAATGTGGACGCGGATGATGAGACGCATCCAGCATTTCATCGAAACTGTCTGGCGGAGCGCGGTAGCTTGCGAGTATTTGATTTAACATTTTGTCGCTTTTTCCTCTTCGAGCGATTCAATCGGTGTGCGGGGTCGCACAATAACACTATGCGCCCCCACACACCCGAATCTTAAGGATACGACCAATTGATTTTTTTCGTAAGCTACTGCGCAAGATGAATTCTGCGTTGCGCACTGGGCACAATCCTCATGCAGATCTTTACATGAGGATTGTTGTTCTCAAGGCTTCACCACCGGATGACTTAAGCACATGTCGCGTTCATCCAGCCTTCTGACACGGCCCTGCACTAGTTACGCTAAAAATGTATTAGTCATGCCAACGCAAATCCAACGTCATTGGGAAGCTTGGATTAGTTTCCTCTTTGTAGACGGTCATGGGTCCTGGCGTGTGGCCATGCGCCCAAAATCGTGCAAAGCGGCGTGCTTCGGCAGCGTTAGCATTCACTGGTGCAGTTGCTTCACTGCGACCACCCGGATGGACCACGTGATACGTGCAACCGCCAATGGCGCGGCCACTCCAGGTATCGACCAGATCGAAGGTCAACGGCGCGTGGATCTTGACCGTTGGATGCAATGCTGACCACGGACTCCAGGCGCGGAACCGTACACCGGCGACATATTCGCCGGGAATACCAGTTGGATGCAACGGCAACATGCGTCCGTTACAAGCGATAACGTGACGTCCGTCGGTCAGTCCGCGTACCAGCAACTGCATGCGTTCGACCGAAGAATCAACATACCGTGCGGTGCCACCAGCAGCCATTTCCTCACCCAGTACGTTCCATGGCTCAATCGCCTGACGCAGTTCCATCTCTACGCCTTCATAGACAACCGTACCAAAGCGTGGGAAGCGGAACTCGATAAACGGGTCAAACCAGTTTTCCTCGAACGCGTAGCCGGCAGCACGTAGATCTTTAGCAACATCACGAATATCTTGTGCCACAAAATGCGGCAACATCCAGCGATCATGCAATGCCGTGCCCCAATTGACCAATTTAGCCTGATACGGTTGCTTCCAGAAACGCGACACCAGCGCGCGCAGCAACAGCATTTGCAGCAAACTCATGCGTTCATGCGGCGGCATTTCAAATGCACGGAATTCGACTAGTCCTAAGCGGCCAGTCGGACCATCCGGTGAATACAGTTTATCAATCGAAAATTCGGAACGATGGGTATTACCAGTCAAATCGACCAGATGGTTACGTAACAAGCGATCAACCATCCACGGTTTGTCGCCCGGATGCAAGGTCGGCAACACTTTGTCCATTTGCTGGAAGGCAATTGCCAACTCGTATAAATTGTCATCACGCGCTTCATCCACCCGCGGCGCCTGACTTGTAGGTCCAATAAACGTGCCCGAGAACAGATATGACAAGGCGGGGTGATTTTGCCAGTACGTGATCAGGCTTTTCAGTAGATCAGGACGACGCAGCATCGGGCTATCTTCTGCCGTGGCACCGCCTAACGTAGCATGGTTGCCGCCGCCAGTGCCGGTATGGCGTCCGTCAACCATAAATTTTTCCGTACCAAGACGTGTCAGGCGCGCCTCTTCGTACAGCGTGGTCATGTTGTAGACCAGTTCCTTCCAGCTTGCGGCAGGATGAATATTCACCTCAATCACACCAGGGTCCGGCGTCACGCTAAGCAACTTGACCCGTGGATCGCGCGGTGGCGGATAACCCTCAATCCATAGCTTCAACTTCAGCTTGGCCGCAGTATTTTCCACCGCCGTCACCAAGGCCAGATAATCCTCAACGCGTTTGACCGGCGGCATAAAGATATGCAAACGCCCCGCCCGAACCTGAATGCACAAGCCGGTATGAATCACTTCACGCGGTGCGGGTTTAGGATCGACACCCGGAACAGGTGCCGCTTTGGTCGCTTTTTCAGGGTCCAGACTCAGCGTAGGACGCTTTCCATTTTTTGCCGTAGGCAAAGCGCCGCGAGGAGCAAACGGATCAACGTCAAATTCCGGCGGCACTTCGTCCGGCAACACCCAAGGCAACGCGTTCAGAGGCAAACGCAGTCCCATCGGCGAATCGCCTTCGGTAAGATACAAATGCTCGCGTTTGAGCGGCCATGCTGAAGTACGCCAGACTGTCCCTAAAGACGTAGCAGGATCAAAGTCTTTTGGCTTCAACGGCAAGACATAACCGACTATCTCGCCCAAGCCGGTTTCCAGCAATCGCGCTAACCGACGACGCTCTTCCGAAGCCTTTAAATTGGCTTTTAACGGATCAACGTTGACCGGCATTCCCTGCTCACGATGGACCTGAAGCATGACATCTTCATAGGCCGCGATGGCACTGTTGGCAGGAAGGCCGAGCGCTTTTACCAGTTCGGCAGTGAAGCGCGCTGCTTCGTCGCCGACATAACCATCCGGCTTGTTCTCGTCTGAGAACAACGTTGCGTCTAGCCACATTGGTTGACCGTCAACACGCCAAAAAATATTTAACGCCCAGCGTGGCAATGGCTCGCCAGGATACCATTTTCCTTGACCATAATGCAGCATGCCGCCCGGCGCAAAATGGTTCTTCAGGCGGTGCATCAACTGCCCCGCTAATTCACGCTTTTCGTCGCCGTGCGCTAAAGTATTCCACTGCGCGCCGTCCATATCATCAACAGACACAAAGGTTGGTTCGCCACCTTGAGTCAGGCGCACGTCCTGGCGCTTCAAGTCAGCGTCGACCTGATGTCCAAGCTTATCGATTTTTAGCCAGTCTTCTTCCGAATAGGGCTTGGTCACGCGTGGATCTTCATGAATCCGTGTGACGGTCATTTCATGGAAGAACGTTACTTCGGCCTTGTCGGTAAAGCCGCTCACCGGCGCTGCCGAGGATGGCATCGCGGTGCAAGCGAGCGGAATGTGCCCTTCACTCGCCAGCATGCCTGACGTAGGATCCAGGCCGATCCAGCCTGCGCCCGGGATATACACTTCGGTCCACGCATGCAAATCGGTAAAATCGACTTCGGTGCCACTTGGGCCGTCGAGTGATTCCTGATCGGGACGCAATTGAATCAAATAGCCCGACACAAAACGCGCAGCTAAACCCAACTGACGCATAATTTGGACTAACAACCAGCCACTGTCACGGCAAGAACCAGACCGTTTCAGGAGCGTATCTTCCGGCGTTTGCACGCCCGGTTCCATCCGCAGCAGATAAGCAATATCGCCCTGCAAACGCTGGTTAATGGCGACCAGAAAATCGTTCGTCGCGAGCGGTTTTTTGAGAATGTCGCGCTTTGCTGCCGCGACCCATTCCACCAGCAACGGACCCGGTTCATCCACCGCCAGATACGCACTGAGTTCGGACTTTTGTTGTGCGGGATAGCTGAACGGAAATGTCTCTGCGTACTTCTCAACAAAAAAATCGAACGGGTTAATGACCGTCATATCGGCAATCAAATCAACCGTAAATTCCAGGACGTCAGATTTCTCCTGAAACACAAAACGGCCGATATAGTTGCCGTAAGGATCTTGCTGCCAATTGATAAAATGGTCTTCAGGCGTGACGCTCAGCGAATACGACAGAATCGGGGTACGCGCATGCGGAGCGGGACGCAAACGGACTTCATGCGGAGATAAAGTGACCAGGCGATCATAGTGGTAGCTGGTTTTGTGATGCAGCGCGACACGGATGGCCATTGAGTGATGCCTTTCGATGAAAGTTGACGCGAAATGGGTGGATAAGCGATGCCAGTAATGTTTAAAAATCGCTAAAAAAGGTCCATTTCTCTCTAAGCAGGATTCATACCCGAAAAGCCACGTAGGGATATCACAGAGCCAATCTAGTTATAGCAACCAAATTAAAGTCGGTCGAGTTACCCAGGGCCAGACGCAACCATTGCAACTTTCGCGACTCCTTCGCGTGCTATCTTGCGATTTTTCTACCTCACAATATTACTTCAATGCGGGAGTGACGGGAGGGACACGAACGATTTTTTTGATACGGCATCCCCACGCATCGATAGACGGTGTGCCTAGAGGAAATCCGCTGATAAAATTGTCATTTTAGCATCACCAAGATGCTCTGGCATAAATGGATAGCGTCGAATAAACGATGGCAGCATCGACAGGTGAAAATATCAACACAAAAACCAATTTCAAAAAGATCTCCGATGGAAGACCCAAGACGACTTTGCATCATGCCCACTTATTGCATCCGCCGATGTGCGCTGGCCCAACAGTGCTCACGCGCAGAACGGCATGTGCTACCTATGCTTCGATCGGGTCTTGATGCTGATGCATTTCGTCGACTTTAAAGAACTGATCCGCAACAACTGAACTTCACCACCTCACCGCCATAGTATTGCACTGCTATCGCGCAACGGTCTTGCTACGCGATAGTCCGGCTAATGCTCGTTAACCGCGCTGTGACAAACTACGCTGGCGCAATGTAAACAATCCCATCAGTGCGATAGCAAATAGTGCCAATGAACCTGGCTCAGGAACCGGAGCAAATGCAACGCCACGAATCGAGGTGTTGCCAGTAGCATCCGTATATAGGGTCGAGAAACTCTCATTGGATGCCTGTGCTGCTGTGGTATTGCTCAGAGCATCCGTGATGCTATACAAATAGCTTTGGGAGAGTTCATTGAGTCCGTAGCTAGTAGCAAACAGCTCCACCTGGTTACCTATGACTTCGCCAGTCAGCGCGAACAAACCGGTCACGCCAGGCGCACTTGGCGTTGCAGCGTTAGCACCGGCGTTATCAACCAGATTCAATCCTTTGACAAGGTCATAGGCCAAAGTCCAATTGCCATTGGTCAGCACCCATTTTTGCAATCCGCCTTCGCCCAAGGCAGCTTTATCTACATTGCCGTTCTTGGGCTGGCCGCTGTCGGTTACATAAAGAACAGTCGGGCTGGCGAAAAAATAGCTCTCAGGGCTGACATATACAAAGCTACCAATTCGCGCGTTGTTGACGCCGTTTGCCGTATTCGCTGTGAGATTGATAGAGCCATTATTGCTACCAAGCGACAGTGGCGAAGCAACCGGTGTGATATGGGTAGTCTGGAGACCCGTAGCAGAGGTCGGTAAGAGACCTGTGGCGCTAGTCAATGCGCTGATATTAGAGAGGTTATTAGCAGCTCCGCCGCCAGGGCTACGATCGCGCGAAACATACAGAGTATTCCCATTTCCATTATTGAAGATCGAGACGACGCGGGTATCAGTCGTGTTATCGATACCCGTTGCTGTGGTTGCGCCGCGTGCGGCAACAAACACGCCCTGAGTCGGATCGGTTTTGCTGGCAGCTTGGCCTGATACGTATAACGTTGAACCGTCTACCGTTGCAACACTGCGTGGATTATTTTGATTGAAAATTCCTGACAATGCAGTGCTGGTATCGACTTTGGCATCAGCGCCGATTAATGCGACGACACGGGCCACGGTGGTGACCGGAGTTCCGGTTTGATTTCCCACTGTTAAGCTTGTCGATTGGCCCAATGCCGCGTTGCCGTAGACCGATGTTGGTGCGGTATTAAAAGCTGTGGCATTGACTCCGTAGCCGGCGATAGTCAGGTATTGACCATTCACTGAGGTTTGCAAAATACCTTCAGAGGCCGAGCCATACTCACCGGAAATTGCGGAATTATTTCCGTTGTTGGTTTGCGACAGTGTCAGCGAACCGTTTTGTGTCGCCGTGGTACCGCCAGCACCAAGCTGCAATTGTACCAATACGATAGGCGCTGCGGAGTCGAGCCCGCTCCCGTTATAAGACGACACGGTGCTAATAACGAGGTTACCAGCAGTGAAACTGGTAATGGGTGCACTCATCGCTGAAGACGCTGCAAAAAGCGCTCCAAGTAGAACGACGGCGGAAGATGCGTAACGGCGCTGCAGTGGCAGGAAGGAGGGATGCATAGAATTCTCTGTGGGTTAAGATCAAGGTTGCGCCGCTTCTATGCAAATAGTGAGCCAGAAAAATAAGATGATATAAATCAGGTATTTAGATCGATTGAAATAATTTTTTAAGCATGAATGTAAAAAATTTCGACATCTCAAAGAGGGGTAAATTATCTTTGGTCATATGCAGCTATACGATATTTATGACCGGCGTATTACAGGAATATGATAGTTGTGTGATGCATGTAATTAAGGAAAATTTTTAACGATATTTCAGGCATTTTATTTTGAGAAAACACGCTGAATAATAATTTTCTGAGTCCATTTTTCTGATTGTGAATTTTATGGTCGTTTTTCTATTGTTTTCTCTTCACAAAAATAACTTTTAAATAAAAGATGTAAAAAAAATCGTCATCTGGGCGAGATAGAAATTATTTTCATATTGACGTACACCAGCTAAATGACGGGCGCATTACTACCGCGTAATATTTATATGGCACCTCAATTTAAAAAGTTTTTAACGACATTTCCAATGCTATTTCCGATACGGGGAAACTGATGGAAATGTTGAACAGACGCCACTCCGCGGCGGCTCATGCGTGATGATGTGGTGAGTTATTTTGATGCTCTGGTCTGCGATTTTGCGTTGTTTCTTTTATCAATATCACTGTCAGCGTGGTCGCGATCACCACATCGCTCGACGATGTAAAAACTCCGGACCTGACTCGACGGGACGAATTTCGGCCTGTACTAAGCCGAACACCTAACAAGCATAGAAGCGTCGTAAAAATGCAAGCAATAGCGTTGATACTCGTCGTAATTTTTGACGACCAACACTATTGAGAATGCTATGACAAGACGGTATTACATCCATGAAGGTGATGCGACAACGGCCCGCGGGGTAGTCAAGGAAGGGCTTGCCAACGATCAATGGCACGGCCTGACGCGATCGTTCGAAGGCGATGATGTCTATTGCCGTACTTGCAGATCGACGGGGACGATCAGTTGTTCCGGCACCCGTGTCCCTAACCTGGGTTCGCACGGTAAAGAAGCCGCACTGGACGGTGATTTGTGCAATTGCAGATGCAGGCGGAAGCCACGCCTGATCGCCTCACAATCCATTTCGTACACCGAAGGCGACGCCACGCCTTCCGATGAAGACTTTGGCAATCACCATAAAAACGCAGCCCTCGGCAACGCTGGCAGCGCATACGACCGGCATTTTGTGTTGCTTGATAGCGTAACTGGGCTGCCAGTCGAAGGCGTCGCCTACGGAATCCAATCTGAATCCGGCCAACACCACGGCAGCGCCAATGATCAAGGCGAAACGGTTCAGGCCCATTCTTCGGCACCGCACAAAGTCACCTTGCAATACGCAGTACCAACGCGATTCGGAGTGGACAAAAAATGAGTCTACCCATTGCAGTCGCCATGACAACCCCGTGCAGTGATCGCAAGGGAGTGGAATGCGCAATAGAAATGATGCAGCTCCGTGACATCCCCGACATCATGGAAAAGATGGGCTGGCCTATCGCCGCACAGATTATGCGGCACTGGTTCGCGAACGACACCGGGTGGGTGATGCCCAACGACGTAAAAATAGGGAAATTTGATCCTTGTAAACTGAAGCCAGCGGAGTACGACGACCAGATTATCAAGATGGCGTGGCTACTGAAATTCCCACGTGCGGTGGAGGCGTTTGATTATGTTTTGGAAAATTGGGCAACGGATAGGGGAAAGGAGGAGCTTAAGAAAAAATTAGTTAAAGGGGGTTGGATACCAAAATCGATAAAACCATTCAAGTTAGGGGATCGCGTCATGTCTGCGCGTGAACTAGATAGTAAGTGCCAAGTAAATTACCGAGAATTTGGCACAAAACTGGATACTTTTGACGAGTTATACGGTGCTGTTGGTAAGGGTATTTTTAAACTGGCCGTAGTCGGCGAAACAAGCACCAATTGGTTGCTGCAGAAGGACATATTTCATGTCAAACATATCGGCATTTACTGTCGAGACACGTACGATTTCAATACTACTAGCACTTTTGAAGAAATGGTTCCTTTGGGGGTATGGAGCAAAACGCGATTACTTCCAAAAGATGAAATGGCTGCTTACATGTTGTTGTACAGCGCTATAAACAAAACAAACATGAGTAAACAATTCCCGAGTGTGGTCCCTGCCTTTAACGACGACTTCCGACGCTACCAAACGCGCCATAAGACAGGTGGGGATTTTGTGGTGTATTCGGATGTGATGTGGGTAAAAGTACCTAAAAAAATGGAGATAGCGCTACCGTGGCAAAAATCAAAATCAAAATAAAATGGATTTTCATATTAATAGCTCTTCCTGTACTTGCCTATTTTACGTATGAAAATTGGCATGAGGGAACGCCTTACGGAGAAAAACAATATAGCCCGAATAAGGAGTTCTATTATCAGCGATACAAAGTCATCACCATTGAGGAGTGGATTCCGTACGTGCCGATGCCAGGAGGAGGTTCTGATAGTTTGTATTATATCGACGGTTACGTCAGGGGATATACAGCAAACGGAGATTTTATTGGAGAAGCGTACGCACATGGAATGCCGATGGCAAACATATTCTGGATAGATGACTTACTTGTAGTAATGGATGGCCTTCAAAGCAAGAATGATGACGGAGGAATTAAGTTTCCAAAAGATGTAGGTTTTCCATGATAAAAATCAGAAGAAAATGGCTTTTCATATTAATAGCCCTTCCCGTGCTTGCTTATTTTTCTTATGAAAATTGGCATGAGGGAACGCCTTACGGAGAAAAACAATATAGCCCGAATAAGGAGTTTTACTATCAGCAATACAAAGTCTTCATCATCGACGACTTGATTCCCTTCATGCCGTTGCCGGGCGGAGGTTCTGACAGTTTGTTTTATGTAGACGGTTACGTCAGAGCATACACGGCGGCCGGAGACTTTATTGGAGAAACGTACGCGCACGGAATGCCAATGGCACACGTATTTTGGGCGCGCAATAAACTCATAATGATGGATGGTGAGGAAAGCGGTAAGGATGGCGAGGGCATAATTATCCTTCCGAGAAGTTCAAGCGAGCCATGATAAAAATCAGAAAAATGCACATCACATCCATAATCCTCCCCATGGTTACTTATTTTGCTTATGCAAATTGGCGTAAGGGAACGCGGCCCGTGCGCTATTTAACAATAAATAGCACGCGGGTCGACCATCTGACTCAGATATTGAAGCTACAGATAACGTTGAGGGAAATACAAAAACAGGGATGTCATCTGTAGCCTATCAAGGCGTCACCACCTCAACCCCATGTTTAGCAAATATCTGGGCCATTTCGCCTGAGGAGACCAATGCGTCGGTAGCATCTTGCAATGCCTTTGCGAGTTCAGGATCATCCTTTTTCACCGCCATGCCGATCACCCAACCTTTGCGTGGCAGCCGCTGAAAGGTAACTTCGGTCATTTGAAAATGGGGATCTTTGCCGATCACTGATTCTATTTCTGAACGATTGGCGACAACGCCATCCAGTTTACCCGCCTTGAGTTTTTCAAGCGCTTCGGTCGCGGTCGGATAGATCTTTACATTTTCTCGAAACTTGCCGTCTTCCGCGCCGAGTAACAACATGGCACCAATTGAAATTTTTTCGGCACCAATAGTTTTTCCGGTAATTGAATCGAGGTTGTCCAACTCCGGCACTTTACGGATATCCCGCACCAGGCGTACCGTTTCGCGATGATAGGGCGCAAAAATGCTGACCTTGTCATTTTGGTTTATCAAAAGCGGATCTACTGGCACATGCATCAACAGATCGGCGGGACCATATCCAAGGTAATGCCCTTTCCACACCATATTGCGCAAATCATCACTCAGATCTTCACCGGCAGGGAACGGTAGCAAACTCACTTTGAGTCCCAATTTTTTTGCTAACGCTTCTGCGATATCGATATCGATCCCGCCCTTGGTGGATGAAAACGGCGCAAAGTCATCATAAACGGCGACCTTTAAAACACCCGATTGTGTGATTTTTAAAAAATCGGCACTCGCCTCAGCATGCGCCGGAGCGCTGAAGAAAAGACAAACGCTGAGGGAGAGAAAGACAGGAATTCTGGCGAGCGATGTTCGGGCAAGTATTAGCATTGCACCGACGACCTGACAAGAAAGTGTGTACATTAAATAGCACCTTGTTATTGTATGTTTTTTGGTTACCGTTACTTGGTGACGTCATGGGTGACACCGTCTCAGATGTGCCGCATCGATGACCCTCAATATGATCGCGTTTTGATCATTATCACGCGATCATCATGCCCTAATTGATTGCGCGTAGCGTCTCAAGATACGCTTTGATAGACCACATCGCTTCCTGGTTTAGGATTCCTTCAAATGGCGGCATATACACAGCACCATTACGGACTTTGCCGTGACGCACGGAAACCAGGAAATATTTATCGGTCTCTTTGAAGCAGGCTGCTTTTTTATCAGGGCTTTTCAGATCCATGCAATCGCGATCCAATAATCGTAAATCTGGCGCGATACCACCCGATTGTGCTTGCAGTCCATGGCATCGGGCGCAATTTTCAGCATAGGCAGAGGTGCCTATATTGATGGCCTCTTTCTGACCGCGGAAAGGATTTTCGTCACGCCATGCGGCTCCCAGCGCTGGTAATGTTTTGGTATCTACCGGTTGCGGTATCACGTCACCGTGCGCATACACGAACGACGGTGCCATGATGGCAAACGATAAAGCGCAACACGAAATAAGGTGGGTTAGTTTTTTCATACGATCTCCTCTACAACGTTTTTAAATAATACGGAGGTAGTGGCAATTGTCATGCCAAGCAAATACGACACATTGGCACCAAATCTTGTTCTATTTCTGAACAACAGCGCCATCAAGTGCTATATTTAAGAGCACTATATAAAAAAACAATACAAAAAAATAATGCGGCTCCAGGAGTCTGAGCGCTAAGCCGACAGAATCCGTGCCGCAACATACAAGCAGGAGACAACCATGCATCCAACTGACACTTCCGACTCCCGCGGCAAGCCCGCCGCTATCTCAAATAGCAATTCGGCTAATAAAGAGGCCCGTGGCACGCTTTCTGCTTGCGATGGAGCCATGATGATAGAAGAATCCCGTCAACGCTCAAAAGCGTATGGCCTGTCGGAAGGTGAAAAACCAGATTTCAGTCCCATTGGGCGGCCTGATTTAGCGCTATTGCTGGACCAAAACCGCACGCTGCACACGCACGCGATACCGGTGATGGAAACGCTTTACGAACAAATCATTAACACGCACAACATGGTGATACTCACCGACGTGAACGGTTTGATCGTGCATACGTTGGGAGACGACGACTTTTTAGAAAAAGCCAATCGGGTCGCCCTCAAACCCGGCGTGACATGGTCGGAGGCCAGCAAGGGGACCAACGCGATTGGCACGGCGATTGCGGAACAACTGCCGGTCCAGATCCATGCGAATGAACATTTTCTGGTCGCCAATCACTTCCTCACCTGTTCTGCCGCTCCCATTCTGGACCACAAAGGCAACGTCATCGGCGTGCTCGACGTCACCGGAGATCAATCCAGTTTTCACAAACACACGATGGCCCTGGTCCGTATGTCGGCGCAAATGATCGAAAATCATTTGTTTTTGGCGGCGTTTCAGGATGCGATCACGTTACACTTTAATACACGACCCGAATTTATCGGCACGTTAATGGAAGGCATTGTTTCGTTCTCTCCAAATGGCCGGTTTCTGTCTGCCAACCGGACCGGTCTGTTTCAGCTTGGCCTACCCATGTCGGCCCTGCAATCGCATACCTTTAGTTCGCTATTCGGCTTGTCGATTGCGGCCTTGTTCGACCATTACCGCACGGCAGCACCAGGATTTTTGAATCTTTGCATGCCAAGCGGTGTCCGCGTATACGGACGCGCTCAAATGCACCTGGCCAATAGCCCATTTCATCGCTCGGTGGAGTTGGTTCGCGCCAATGCTGATTCTGAGCAGGACGTTGAAACCAACAACCATACCGGGACAACAACAGCCAATGCGATGGCGATCAATCGCGCTACTCAAGCAGCGCGGCGCATGTCTGGCCTTCGCTATCTGAACACCGGCGATCCACAAGTAGCGGCGCTGATTGAAAAAGTGAACAAGGTACTTGGACGCGATATTCCGATTTTGATCATGGGCGAAACCGGTACCGGCAAAGAGTTACTGGCACAAGCCATTCACAACGATTCGCCGCGCTCAAGCGGTCCTTTTGTCGCAGTCAATTGCGCGTCCATTCCCGAGACACTGATTGAATCCGAATTATTCGGCTATGAGGATGGCGCATTTACGGGGGCGCGTAAAAAAGGCGCGGTGGGGAAAATACTGCAAGCGAATGGTGGAACACTATTCCTCGACGAAATCGGCGACATGCCTTTTAGCCTGCAATCCCGTCTTTTAAGGGTCTTACAAGAGCGCATGGTCACGCCACTCGGCAGCACCAAGTCAATCACCGTCAATGTTGAGTTGATCTGCGCCACCAACCGTAATCTGCGAGACCTGATCACCAAGGGTGAATTTCGCGAGGATCTTTATTACCGATTAAATGGCCTGGTCGTCAAGTTGCCGCCGTTGCGTGAGCGTACCGACATGGACATCGTTGTCGAAAAAATACTTATCGCCGAATCCGTTACCGGGCGCTACACGGTTGCGCCTGAAATCATGCGACTGTTCAAGCTGCATAACTGGCCCGGCAACTTCCGACAACTAACCAATCTTCTGCGCACCGCCATCGTCATGGCAGACCAGGAACATGAAATTCAGCATCACCATTTGCCTGATGATTTTCTGGAAGATATTGAACAAGCTCGTGTCAGCGAACAAAACGACAATACGAAATGGCTGGTATCGAGCGGTGCTAATTTAGAGGAAGTAGAAAGATCGGTGATCGAAAAAGCGCTGGCCTCACACGGCGGCAATGTATCGGCAACCGCCAGAGCATTGGGAGTATCACGCAATACGATCTATCGAAAAATTCCTCTACAAAAATAGTCAGATTCTCTGATTATTAGTCGATTACTATTTCTACATCCGGGGCTATTTCAGTTCCCAAAAATTGCGCCTGTGTGGAGTAATTAAATTCAATGGCACGTCAATTTAATTACCCCTTATTGGCGCGACAGATGCTGCCGCAGCAAGCGGGTTGCCCCCGCGAAAGTCAATGCCAACAAGCGCTCCGTTTGATCGACCAATTGCACATTTACCGATAGCTCTATTTGTATTTATCTGCGCAAGAATGCAAGGAAAATCCGTCACCAATTTCACCCGTTTGTGACACCAGCAATAAAAATTCCTTCATTTTTTAACTGGCTAAATGACGTTAATATTTGGTCGTTCCAGATTAGTCAAAATAACTAAAGCGTAAGAAGTCATAGGGCCGCACAACATTTTCCCAACCATTTGTTCGCTCTGCTCATTCAAATATTCCCTAGACGCCCAGCAACCGCAGCAACCGCAGCAACCTATGTATCGTTGATCATCATGGGATAACTCCGATCAACAATAAAGAAATATTAAAGTGAACAAAAATTGATGTGCCAATACGCGTCCCAAACTGTTACCGGGCGTAGGTAAATCGCACAGCAAGAGGATAGTGGCGGGCCTAGATCATGTTGTGAGTTTGACTTTCAAGCCGGGGATAAAAGCGTTGTGACAAAAAAAAAACTGACGACCGTAGTCGTCAGCAAAATCACCTGGAGAGGAGGAGAAATACTAGTACGCCTTCAATATGTGATTCGCCAGATAATCTAGCGATCTTTGATCACTTGAAGTGACGTCAAAAAAGTATCAACGTTGATCACTGCAACGTTCTTACATTTTTGAACTTAACTTGAAAACCCAGACCGAACCACCTTGCTCGATAGAGTTAATTTTCTTGGCAACTTCACCGCCCCACAATGGCACAGCACCACCCCAACCTGACACAACAGCGACGTATTGCGTGTCGCCATCTTTCCATGTCACTGGCGGCGCTACGACACCGGAACCGGTCTGGAATTTCCACAATTCCTTACCTGTTTTAGCATCAACCGCCTTTAGGAAGCCTTCTGGTGTGCCGTAAAAAACCAGACCACCCGCCGTCGTCATGACACCACCCCATAGCGGTGCATTATTTTTGATTTCCCAGACGATTTTGCCTGTCTTAGGATCAATCGCGCGCATCGCACCGATATAGTCGTCGTTGATTGGGCGAATAGTAAATCCGGCACCCAAAAAGGCACTCCCTTTTTTGTAGCTAACCGGCTCATTCCATATATCCATTCCCCATTCGTTTGCTGGGACATAGAACAGTTTGGTTTGCGGACTGTAAGCCATCGGCATCTGATTTTTCGCGCCGAGGAAAGCGGGTGCGACAAAAGCGGTTGCGCCTTTTTTGCCTTCTTCACCTTTGGTTGGATCGCCTGGACGTCCTGCCTCAATGTAGTTAGGACGACCTGTTTTCATGTCGATTCCTGATGCCCAGGTAATCTTTTTAACAAAAGGAAAAGCGTTTTCTAACTTTCCGTTTTTAGCATCGAGGACATAAAAGAATCCATTACGGTCAGCTTTTGCACCGAATCGTTTTCCGTCCATATCAAAGGTAACAAATTCATTCACACCATCATAATCCCAGCCGTCGTGCGGCGTAGTCTGATAGCTCCATTTGATTTGCCCTGATTCCAGATCCAACGCCACTGTAGAGGACGAATAAAGATTATCGCCAGGACGTAAATGACTGTTCCACGGCGATGGATTACCGGTACCAAAATAAGCTAAGCCAGTCGACGGATCATAGGTTCCGCCGAGCCATGTAGCGCCACCACCGGTTTTCCACAAATCACCAGGCCATGATTTGTTGGTCGTACCGGTAATACCATTTTCAATTGCCTTGCCATCCTTATCGTATTTGTAGCCCATGTGGCCTTCGATCATCGGACGTGACCAGACTAGCTGACCAGTGCGCGGATTGCGCGCATCCACACGTCCCACAACGCCGAACTCACCGCCCGATACGCCAGTCAGCAACAATCCTTTAGCGATCAGTGGTGCGGCAGACATAGAATAACCAGCTGAGTAGTCAGCCACTTTTTCTTTCCAGACGATCTTGCCGGTGTCTTGGTCCAACGCAATCAATTGCGCATCCAGAGTGCCGAAAATCACCAAATTGTCGTACAAAGCTGCGCCGCGGTTAACCACGTCGCAACAAGGCATGATGCCGTCTGGCAAGCGATGTTCGTATTTCCATAACTTGGTTCCGGTCTTCATATCAATCGCATAAATACGCGAGTACGAACCGGTAACAAACATTTTTCCGTTATAAATCAGCGGCTGTGATTCTTGCCCGCGTTGCTTTTCTCCACCGAATGAAAATGACCACGCTGGCGTCAGCTTACTAACGGTACTGGTGTTAATTTGCGTCAAGGTCGAAAAACGTTGACCTTGTGTGCCCATTCCCCATGACAAAACCGTATTTGGTGCCTTGGCATCATTGGCAATCATCGCATCCGTTACGGCCGGTTCAGGCACCGCAAACGCACTGCTAACAACCGCGCTGAGCAGCACTCCTATCAGTTTTTTATGCATGTCATCCTCCTATTTGTATATCGAATATTGAATATGTTGTGCTACTGTTTTTTTTTGCTATTTTTCTCTACTACTTTTTTACTGTTTTTTGCCAACGCCTTTGTCAATCTCGTTTGCGTTTGTCGTACCACCCACGCGTTCTATATAGGCAAGGTGCATGCCATCTATTTTCTCTAAGCACTGCCCTGTTTTAGGGGGTTATACCGTCCAATGTGTCTTATTAACTGCGCTAAAATTTAGCAACTGTCTCAGAACAGAACAACCACATTGGACGCCGTTACATAGACGATACGATGAACACAATGGCAAAAGTCCGAGGTAGCATGGACAATCACCTTACGCTACCAACTAGAATGCGTGTTTGATGCCCAACTCCACAGCCGTGATGGTTTTTCCGCCAGAAGCAAGGTAAAGATTGTTATTGGCGACACCAAAGGCGGAGCCAGCTGTGTAGCCACTACCCGCTTTCACACCCGCGACCAGTCCGTAGAGCGTTGTCCGCTTCGAAAGAGCGTAATCATCGCTAAGGATGATGGTTTTAGAGTTGTCGCTTGCGCCGACTTTGTTACTGGAATAGTAGTAAGCCAGCGTCGCGGTGTTGGCGACCGAAGTCCGGTAGTTGACGCCAGCACCATAAACGCGGTACTGCGCCAGTTCGGATCCTGATGCAGGATCACTGTTTTTGTTGTTCAGATAATTCACCGTCAACGTTGCATCGCCAATGACATAACCTGCGCCAACGCTATATTTTCTGGTTTGCACTCCAGTTCCGCCGATCAAACCGAATTTTTGTCCATTCTCAGATTGGTAACTGGCTGACAGCGTGACGGGACCGGTATAGACTGCGCCCAAAGCAATAACTCGGTTTGCGGCGTTGCTACCGGCGTTTTCACCGAAACTGTACGATCCGCTCAAATTGACATCCGCAATTTTTGTGCTCAGCGCCAAAGCATTCGCCACAAACACATCAATCGGGGAATTCGAATTAGCTGGCGCAGTCGCTGTGCCAACATTCAACGGTCTTTGGGTTAGCGCCCATGAAATCAGACCTGAAAAAGTTTCCTTGAGACCGCGTGGATCAGTCGCAGCATAAGCCAGTACAGCAGGCGAATATTGCTTACCCAACGTGATGGTACCGTAGCTGTTAGACAGACCAACGTTCGATTGACGTCCGAACAGCCCGCCCCATTGTCCGCCTTGTCCAGTACCGGCAAAAAAGTGACCTTCAAGGTTGAAATTGGCCTTTAATCCGCCCCCTAAATCTTCCGAACCTTTGAAACCAAAAATGCTAGGTGTCACGCCGCCGGTGTTTAAGGCTGTGACGCTTCCCGTACCGCCGCTAGGCGTTTTTTGATTGTTGACGAACACAAGTCCTGCATCTACCACACCGTAGATGGTCACGGATGATTGCGCTTGTGCAGTACCAGCAATCGCACTAAGTGCCATGAGCGCCATGAGTGCTGTCGGGGATACCACACGCTTTACTATTTTTTTCACAAAAGTCTCCTTGGTTTATTTTCTTTATACATTCCGCGCCTGTTTTTAAACGGCTTGCGGCATCTGGCTCTTGGCAAAAGCCATGCCAATGATTTTATGCTCGCAATCCAAGGCCAATATTCCGACAAGAGAACAAACGGATGGGCACCCAATCGAAGCCCCCTCATTCGATTAAAAAAGACTCGACAGCGGAGTGACGAAGGGTGATGGAATCAACGCTACCGAGATGCAATATATGAACGTAAATAAGCGGGGATATGGCTTGGATTGATTGGCTTTTTGAAATACTTCCGAAAACATTCGGTGCGGGCAAAGTGTCCAAATATGAATCACTTTGAAGTCAACTTGTTCCTATTCTGATCGAATGGGATGAATCAAACGTCGTGATTATGATTCGCTAAGATGGCACATTTATTGCTCATCTCACATTAATTTAGTGAAGATACCGAAGGCAATTAGCCGCGCTTATCTTTAATACGCAATCTCATTTATACCTATAAGGCCGCCGATGCGCCATTGGTTAATCGCTTTCACCTGGTTGATAGCATTCTGCTGCGCCACGCCATCTTCAGCAGGAGAAATGACGCATGCTACGTTGGTGAAGCGATTCCCTGCACCGTTTATCATCGGCGAAAAAGATAGTACGATCCCTGTGTGGCCCATTTTTAAACAAAACGCGACAGCCAATGAATTGGTGGGCTATGTGTTCGAATCAATCGACCTCGCACCGATTTCTGGCTTCTCCGGCTTGCCGATCAACCTTCTGATTGCGCTTGATCCCAAAGGTAACTTTCTTGAGGTCAGCGTACTGACACATCACGAGCCGGTGTTTCTTGATGGCTTGGGCGAAGCGCCAATGTTTCAATTCGTCAGTCAATATAAGGGCTTGTCGTTATTTCAAAATATAAAAATAGAAACGCAAAAAAATAACACCAACAAAACACACGGCGTAAATGTTTATCTTGACGGCGTGACCAAAGCCACCGCCTCAGTGCGGATCATGAATCAAACCGTTCTTTCGGCGGCACTCAAAGTTGCGCGCAAAAAACTGGGATTTGCGGAAGGTCGTGATCCGGATTTGATTGCGCGGGTAAAGTCAGATATTTTTGTACCGAGCAGCGTGGCGCAGTTAATTAGTACGGGGTTGATCAAACACCTTGTGTTGAGGAATAGCGCGGTGGAAGAAAAGTTTAAAAAGACCGCCGGTGAAGGTCTTGATCCCGAAGCGGCGACGGATCCAAAATCCATCTTTATTGATCTCTATGTTGCCTATGTATCGGTCCCCAGTATTGGTCGCAATTTGTTGAGCGCAGATAGCTGGAAAAAACTCGAGAACCGTTTGGACAAAGGTGATCACGCACTTCTGGTGATGTCGAAAGGCCGTTATAGCGTACTCAGCGATACCTTTGTCAGTGGCACGATTCCAGACCGCTTGCAATTGCAGCAGGACAAGCTACCGATTGAAATGCGCGACCTGGATCTGGATATTGCCCTTGCTGGCAACGATGATCTGAAGATGGATTCAATCAAGGTATTTCGCGTCATTAGCCAATCCGGATTGGACCCTTCGCGATCACTTGATTTTTCACTGGCAGTGACGCGTAATCGTGGTGTCATTTATCCAGAACGCATCACCGAAAACTTTCCGTTCAGTTTTACATTACCAAAGCAGTTTTATCAGGAAGCAGAAGGAGATGACAAGACATGGAAAAGTAGTTGGATAAAACGATGGTGGGAGATTGCGCTTCTTGTCGCCGGACTTACCGTGCTTGCTGTTGCCTTGACGCTGCAGAAACGACTGACAACCAATGCCACGGCGTTTGTCTGGTTCAGACGCGGTTTTTTGACCTTCACGCTCTTGTTTATCGGATGGATCGCGCAAGGACAATTGTCGATCGTCAATATCACCGGTTTTTTGCAGGCAGTGATTGGACGCCGTAGTCTGGAATTTTTCTTGTACGACCCAATGACGGTCGTTATATGGGGATTTGTCGGCGTGTCATTGTTTGTGTGGGGGCGCGGCACTTTCTGTGGTTGGTTATGTCCGTTTGGCGCGCTACAGGAATTGGTCGGGAAGCTTGCCCATTTTTTTAAAATTCCTCAGCTTAAAATAAAATCAAAAACAGATGTAAAGCTCAAGCGCATTAAATATTTTGTCCTGCTCGGCATTCTGATCAGTACTTTCTTTACCCCCAGATTAACCGATGCATTAGTCGAGGTGGAGCCATTTAAAACCGCCATCACGCTGAACTTTATCCGTTCATGGCCGTATGTTGCGTACGCCGTTGGATTATTGATCGCCAGCAGTTTTGTCTATAAATTTTTCTGCCGTTATCTTTGTCCCTTTGGTGCGGCGCTAGCGGTGCTGGGACGCTTCCGTCTTTTCGAATGGCTACCAAGACGTAAAGAATGCGGAACGCCTTGCCAGACCTGTCGTCATCGATGCGACTATCAGGCGATTAAGCCGGATGGAAAAATCGTCTACGAAGAATGTTTTCAATGTCTGGATTGCGTCGTTATTTATGAAAGCGACGACAAATGCGCGCCACTCATATTAGAAAAAAAACGTGCCCGGATAATTCCAATTCAGCCATCCCCCGTCAACCTTTAAGGAGATTATCATGCGACGTCGCACCTTTATTTCAGCTTCTATTGGCGGCGCTGTGGCTGGTTTGACCGGTTTGGCGGGATGGCAATTTTTGCAACCGCAGGCCATCTCTGGTGAGTTTAGTCGCAGCGATGTGCTTCCATGCGGCCAACGACTATTTTCTGGTGCCGATCTGGCGTTTGGTACAACGATTGGGGTTCAATTGTTGCATCATGATCAGCGCCTAGCAGAATTGGCTATACAAGACGCAATACATGAGGCGAAGAAGATTGATGCACTCATGAGCATCTATAGTGACACTAGTCAGGTCTTTCAGTTGAACCGCGATGGCCGTTTGCCGCACCCCGATCCTCATCTGTTAGTCGTTTTGAAAGAGGCGCAACGCTTCTCGGCACTGACAGACGGTGCATTCGATATAACGGTGCAACCGCTTTGGGTTAAGTTTAGCCAAGCCGCTGCTGTCAATACATTACCGTCCTATGCCGAAGTAGAGGCCGCAAAATCTCTTGTCAATTGGAAAAAACTATCCATTGATGCGCGTCAGGTTCAGTTTGAGAAATCCGGTATGTCAATTACGCTCAATGGCGTCGCCCAAGGCTATGCTGTCGATCTGGCGCTCGCTGCGATCCAATCCCGCGGTATCAGGCATGCATTGCTTGATACCGGCGAATTTATCTCGATTGGAACTAAAACACCGGACCGTCGCTGGACTGTCGGGGTGCAAGACCCCAGGATTGTTGATGCATTTACCGCAGCTTTGCAGATGGATGGACGCAGCGTGGCAACCTCGGGCGATTATGAAACGACTTTCACACCGGATTTTGTCCACAATCATATCTTTGATCCCGCCACCGGCGACTCTCCTGTTGAGTTAGCCAGCGTCACCGTTATGGCGCCAACCGGATTGTTAGCAGATGGCCTGTCTACCGCATTATTTGTCCTGGGATCTGAAAAAGCCATGATTCTTGCACCCAAACTTGATAATGTGGACGTTCTGCTGGTCGACAAAAAAGGAAAGAGCTGGAAAACCCCCAACCTGCGCGAATCATTGATTTAAAGACATAGATTTTAAGACCAAATGATGTCCACATTAGCAATAATTGTGTGTTGTCCTTTCGCTTATTTCACGAGAGAAAATTGTGGATGAAATCGCTTTTGAAAACCGTTAATCGGGTTTTTCAGGCACTATTGAATACTGGTAATTAAACTATTCAATAATTCATACATGGCTTTCAAACAAACCCGTCTGCATTCTGTTCCTGCTCTCCGTGCTGTAGTAGAAGAATACGAAGACTCTTCCTTCGGCGCGCGTCATATACATTTGCGTACCGACGATCAGGAAATGGTATTTCTGGTCGCTTTCCCCACCATTCCAGAGACCAGCGACGGCCGGGCACACATCCTCGAACATTTATCGTTGTGTGGTTCGGCGCGTTTTCCCGTGCGCGATCCATTTTTCTCGATGACACGCCGCTCGTTAGGTTGGATGAATGCACTCACCTATCCCGAGAAAACCGTTTATCCATTTGCTACGACTGATCGTACCGATTTCTTCAATTTGCTCGATGTCTATCTTGATGCGGCTTTCTTTCCTACCCTGGACTATTACGATTTTCTGCAGGAAGGATGGCGTCTTGCTTTCGAAGACGGCAAACTGGGTGTGCAAGGTGTTGTGTTGAATGAAATGAAAGGAGCGTTTTCGGACCCGATGCGGGCTCTGGATCAGGGTATTAATCAGCATCTTTTTCAACACACGACGTACATGATGGAATCCGGCGGCGATCCGCTGGAAATTCCATCACTGACACACGCAGCGTTAAAAGCATTCCATGCAAAGCATTACCACCCATCCCAAGCGGTATTTATGACCGCCGGGAACGTTGATATTACAGCGGTGCAAGCCATTATTACTGAGCGTGTACTGACAAAATTACCCGGTCGTTCAGAACGCATGATGCCGCAACTCGCCGCGACATGGGATGCGCCCAAAAATGCGACTATCGTCATTCCTGCGCAAGAAGGAAATGATAATAAATATGGATTTCAGATGAGCTGGCTATTAGGCGAATCATCCGATGCCGCGGGTAATATTCGGGCCAAATTATTAGAAGCAGGGTTATTGGGAGACGCATCAGCGCCGTTATCGCGCGCGATGGAATCCGCAGGATTTGGCCGCCCATCTGCCCTGAACCATGCAGAAACCAGTTCACGCCAAATCACTTTTCACACCGGCATGGAAGGTTTGAAGAAATCAGAAATCAGCAAAGCCAGAACACGTATTTGGGATGCACTGGAAAAAACTGCCATTGAGGGCGTCCCATCGTCAACGCTACAAGCAAGCCTGCGCGACCTGCGGTTTCATCAGCGCGAAATTAAAGGCGGCGGTCTGCCGTATGGCCTGCATCTGTTGCTTAACGCCCTGCCCTTCGAGATGAATGGCGGCGATATCATCCAGGCCTTTGATGTCGAACCTGTTCTGCAACAATTTGACGATGAAATCAAAGATCCGGCCTTTTTCAAAGGATTGGTGCAAACGTTGCTCGATTCTCCGACGCGACTCGAGTCAAGTGTCGTCGCCGAAGCGCGTTATGGCACCGACCGCATGGAAAAAGAGACTGCGCGTCTGGCTGAAATCGAAAAACATCTCACCACTGACGATCGTGCGCGTATCGTTAACGAATCCGCGGAACTGCTCCATCGGCAACGGCAGACAGTCAACAAGGATATCCTCCCACGCATCCGCCCTGCTGACGTTTCGCCGGTAGCCAAACCCGGCTTCCCCATCCCGGAACCAAAACAAGGTGCAATCGTCCTCCCAATCGCTTCCAACGGGGTGAGCTACGCATCAGTTCTGTTTAACGTTTCAGATTTTTCAGCAGATGAGTGGTGCTGGCTAAATTTGTACGCCGGATTGATTCCGGATGTCGGCGTAGGAAAAAAGAACTATGAAACAGCAAGCGCCTGGCGACAGGATTTAGTCCCTGACTTTGAAGTCAATCTGGATGTACATCAGCCGCTGGACCACAATGCGGCATTGCATATTTCGGTGGAGTTTTCTGCCAAAGGCTTGCAAGAGGAGCAAAATCAACTCCAGCAATCATTGCACGAGACGATTGCCGATGCGCGCTTTGATGAACTCGATAGACTGGCATTTTTAATTGACAGCATGGTGCGCGACGTACAAAACGACTTAGCAGAAGATGGCAGTCGCTATGCTGCACTGGCAGCGTCGGCGCCGTTATCTCGCTCAAGTCAGTTTGAGGAAGCGGTGTTTGGCGCACCGGGACTACCTTTTTATCGGTATTTGCAAGAACAGCTTGAAGATGAAAAAGGCATTAAGGCAATCGCAGACCGACTGACCACATTACATCAAAAAGTCATCAGCAGCCCCGTCACAGTGATTGTTGCGGCGGAACCAGAGGTGGCGTCTCTATTTGCTCAGTCATTAGTCAAACCCTTCACAACAGCTTCACGACTGATGGGGGTCGCGCCACGCTCTGCCGCTCTGCCATTAGCCAATTCGGCATTGCATGCATCGGCCCAGATCAATCATTGTTTCGCTGTCTGGGCCGGACCGACTATCGCAGAGCCGGACGCCGCGTTTGTTTCCGTGCTGGCGGAATTAATGACCAACGAAGTGTTACACCGATCAATCCGTGAAGAAGGTGGTGCATACGGCGCGCAAGCCTCGCATGCGGTTGGATCCGGGCTTTTCAAAATGACGTCGTTCCGGGATCCGCGTCTGTCTGCCACGTATGCTGATTTTGAACAAGCGATTGCTTGGGTGTTGGCGTCCGAGTTGACCGAAGAAAGTATCGAAGAAGCAATCATTAGCGTCGTGCAATCAATGGACCAGCCCCGCTCACCTTACGCGGAAGCCCACAATAGTTGGTCGCGCAAGCAGATCGGTGTCACTGAAGACATGCGGATGCAATATCGTCAAAATGTTCTGCGCTGTACTTCGGCTGATCTAAAGACTGCAGCAAAAAAATGGCTACTCAACATTACTCCTAGCCGTGCTGCCTTTGTCGGAAAAATAGATCAGGATATGGCAGCACTTAGCGTCACCAAGTTGGCTTCGCTGATGTAAGTTGCATCCTTGAAAAACGTTTTCTTTCCACTTTTTATGTCCTAATCGTCGTAATTAAGCTGCCAAAAGCGGTGGTAAAAACGAAAACGAAAACAGCAGAAAAAACAGCGATAATGGCGGCAATAATGGCGTTCGTACGGAGCATATATCAAGCATGAACATCAGGCACCACGATCAGACATGAAGCTGCATGTGATCACGCGTACAAACAATACACAAAGCAAAGCACAAAGCGAGGTTAACGTTGTTAGCCCTTAATAATTAAAACGATAAGCTTCTCTAAGCTAAATTTTTACTCTACTAATGAAAAATAACACATTACCGCCACAGACTCTCTCAGTCTGGCGCTACCAAAAACGGTGCACCGATGTTCTTTCCAATCTAAAAAAAATCTCCGAAAACTTGTGGGTATTTTTTAGATCGTCGCATATATGCTGGCTATAACGTAAGGGCGTCGTATGCCACTCAAAGCTGCTCTCTTTCGTCGGGGCCACGAATCCTTGCTGGCCCTCCTCATCGCTTTCAATTTTTTATTGTTGGTGGGCTTATGGGTCGGAATAAATATATACACAAAAAATGAAAGTACGGCCGCTATTCATGCCGCTAATAGCGACATGGAAAACCTTGTGCGTGGCTACGAACAATACATTTTACGGACTCTCCATCACGATGACGAGGTGGTCAAGTTTTTAAAGTTTCAGTACGAAAGTAGAGAGGGCGCAATCGATCTACCAGACTTTGTTGAGCGCGGTCTGCTGTCGTCCGATGTGCTAACGCTGGCGTCCATCATCAACGAAAATGGTGACCTCATTGCAACCACGCGACCAGAACCGTTCGAGAGAGTCAATCTGCGCGATCGCGAGCATTTCTATACGCACGTCTCAGCAGACTCGCAGAAAATGTTCATTAGCAAGCCTGTCGTCGGTCGTGTTTCGGCGACAGAAACCTTACAGATGTCCCGTCGTCTTAATCATGCTGACGGGACATTTGCCGGTGTCGTTGTGTTATCTGCCGAACCCTCAACCTTCACCGATTTTTATAATAAAGCAGATTTTGGAACCCAAGGTTTAGTCAGCTTGCTTGGAACCGACGGTATCTATCGCGCAATCCGCATCGGTAATACCTCAAAAAGAAATATTACGGTCGACTTTACCAGCACGGTAAAACTATATTCTGAGGCCCGCAAAGCGGAGACCCCGGTAGTCATTAAAGCGATTGATAACACTCCCCGCGTTTCCGCCTACCGACAACTCGAAGAATATCCTTTTATTGTCAGTGTCGGTATTTCCATGGAGGATGTGTTGCGGGATGTCAATTTAGCAGCGGTGACCCACTATCGATGGGCAGCCGCCGCAACCTGTCTCATAGCTATATTTTTATTGGTCACTAGTCTGTTAGCTTTCAGACTCAAAAATCATCAGGCGCAGATGGAGTACTTGGCGGGACACGATACGCTTACCCAGCTGCCCAATCGCCTGTTATTTCTCCGCAGTCTGCAAAACGCGATTAACCATTTTCAGGAAGGCAATGGTGGTACCGCCGTACTGTTTATCGACCTGGATAACTTTAAAAATATTAACGATAGTCTGGGACACGAAACAGGAGATCAGTTGCTATGCGCTGTGGCCGAACGCCTGAAATCTTCTGTTCGCAGCACCGATAGCGTATTCCGACTTGGCGGCGATGAGTTTACCGTAATCTTAAATAATTTCACCGATGACAGACTGGCGGTATTGGCCTGCAACCGCATTCTTGCGGCACTGGAACGACCATTCCCGATGAATGAAAGATCGCTATCGATTGGCGCAAGTGTGGGCATCAGCCGATATCCGCTGGATGGCAACACAACGTCAGAATTGCTACAGCGCGCTGACATCGCAATGTACCAGGCCAAGACCGAGCAAAAAGGTGCTTATAGGTTCTTTTCAGCGCGATTGGGGAACGAACTGGCAGATCGACTGGCGCTGGAGCAATCAATCAGGGAAGGGATTTCTAACGGTGAATTCTTTCTCACATACCAGGCGAAGGTTGACTTAAGAACTGAGCGCATTGTCGGATTTGAGGCACTTATGCGCTGGCGACATCCATTTAAAGGGATCATTTTGCCCGGAGAGTTTATTCCTGTGGCAGAGGCGACAGGTCTTATCTTGCCATTAGGTCGGCGCGCATTAGAAATGGCTTGTGCGCAAATGCAATTCTGGCATCAGGCCGGATTAGGCTGGATACCCGTTGCGGTCAACGTCTCCGCCCGTCAATTTAATAGCGACAGTTTGCTAGAGGAAATTGTTGCGGTTCTGAAAAAGTATGACGTCCCTCCTTCCATATTAGAAGTCGAGCTAACCGAAAGTCTGGTAATGGATGACCCTGTGGCAGCCGAGGTGATACTGCTTGAACTGAGGGCAATCGGCGTCAAGATCTCGATCGATGATTTTGGCGCTGGCCATTCATCGCTTGCTTCGCTTATGAATTTCTCAGTAGACTGCTTAAAAATCGACCGTGCGTTTATCCAAAGCAGTTCGATCGAAATTATTCGCACTGTCATCGCACTGGCAAAAAGCTTTAAGTTACAAGTCATCGCAGAAGGTGTCGAAACCAGTATCCAGCGAGACATGTTAAAAGAACTCTCTTGTGAACTTGCACAGGGATATTTCTATAGCCGGCCGTTGCCGCCGGAAGAAATACCGGCTTTACTTGAGAAATTTTCTGGCATGACCGCGTTTAACCGTTCGGACGTTGGTGAACTACCGACGGTCGTTTAAGCCAGTGTCACCAGGATTAATCTGCATGGGCAAGACGCCTGAAGGAATAGAAATAGCCAGATCAGCTAATACCGGCGAGGTAACATTAGCGGTCACTTCAATATCGACAAGAACAGCCTCAGAAACTTCATTAAAATGTGTCGTAAGAAATTCAGCGATGCAATCCTGTGTTGATTCAAGATAAGGGATGGTGCTATGGTCCGAATCAGGAATGGTTTCATCGCGCAAAACGGAGGTCAATTTTGCCACTAGCAAGTCTGTGTGCGAAGCCGGAACAACGTCATCACTCGCAGCACGAATGACAAATGTCGGCGCAGATAGTAACGGCGCATGCTTGACTGAATCAAAGCGATGCCTCAGAACGAAGCCCGGTATCGAGGGAAAGCGGCGCTTTGCAATCGCCAGCAACGAATCATAAGGTGTGATTAACACCACCGCTGCGACAGGTCTGCTGACGGCTAACTGGACAGCCACGCCCGAACCGAGGCTGCGACCGACTACGGCGATTTTCCCCGCAGTGACATGCCGATGCTCGACCATCCAGTCAAACAACATGTGCGCGTCCTCAATCATTTTTAGTTCACCCGGAATTCCTTCCGAATCCCCATAACCACGATAGTTAATGGCCAGCACCGTCATATTAGGAAACATGCGCCAGGCATCGCGCGCCACCCAGGAAACCTCCTCCGAACGCCCACCAAAATACACGACCGCGGGATGCGGGCCGGGCGCACGCGGTGTCAATAACCAACCGGAAAGCCTTGTACCATCAATGCTGCGCAGCACGACTGGCCGAGTGCGATGCCCAATACTGCGAGGACGCTCAACTTCCTTAATGCGGACCGGCTTGAAAATCAGCTTGCGTTGCGTCACAGCGACTGCGGTGGTAAAAATCAACCACCCTAGGGCGACGATCCCGCCCATTCCCGTCATTTTTTTGTATTTAATTTGCTTCATATACAATCGATTGTACTAACCTCTTCCCGATGCCGCGATAATTAATTGGTCAGGAATTGTAACGGCGCAAGGGGTGCCGCTGCACATTGTGTCGGTAGATTAAGCGCGTATCTGCCCCTATTTCCTTTCAGAAAAAACCTGTAATTGTCGGAATGACGCAACTAAACTGCGCCGCCACTTTGCGCAAAGAAGCCAACTTAAACAAATAAACGCAAATTAACAAATATACAATTAGTCTACGCCAACATTACGTTATCGCACTGACGCAGGTCACTTTCCAATATATTGGCACCAAGACTGGAACAATTCATCGTCCACAATGTAGCGCAACAAAATGGCCGCATGCCTTTTACACATTCATGGACCGATACAGATGCAAAATAAAATAAAAACCTTTCTAGTCGGCTTCATATTAGCGCTGCTCAACAGCGCCTGCATGGCGCAAGAACCGATATTGAATGCCGCATTAGGCGAACAGGTCGTGATGATACCGGTCGGCTCCGGCATTTTTGGCGTCAAACTGGAAACCACTATTTTTAAACCGCCGGGAGAAGGCCCTTTTCCCTTGCTGATAATGAATCACGGCAAGGCTGCGGGCAATCCGCATTTTCAACCACGTGCGCGTTACACGGTCATCAGCAGAGAATTTGTCAAACGCGGCTATGCGGTGGTGATCCCGATGCGCAAAGGTTTTTCTCAATCCACCGGCCTTTACGTCGCGGGTGGATGCAATATTGCTGGTAACGGACGCGCGCAGGCCGATGATTTGCAAAGTGCGCTGGAATACGCGCTAGCCCAACCCTGGGCTGATAAAAAGCGCATTATCATTGCGGGCCAATCACACGGCGGATTGACCACAATGGCATTCGGATCGCGCAATTTTCCCGGCGTGAAGGGATTGATCAATTTTGCAGGAGGACTGCGCCTCGAGGATTGCACATGGCGATCTGCATTGGTGGATGCTTTTGCTGACTATGGCGCGAAGACAAAGGTGCCTAGTGTGTGGTTTTACGGCGCGAACGATAGTTACTTTAATCCGGAAGTCGCCACCAAAATGCTTGCTGCTTATAATGCTGCTGGCGGTCAAGCCATATTAATCGCCTACGGCCCATTTAAAAACGATTCACACGGCATGAGCAGCAGTCAGGACGGCGTGGACATTTGGTGGCCGGAAACGGAAAAATTTTTAAAGGGAATCGGCATGCCGACGGACACAGGGATCTCTCCGATTAACGCCTCGGCAAACGCGACATTGCAATAAAGTTGCCATCACCCAAACCAAAATTTCAATAGAACTCAAGGTAATTTCTATGGGAGATACATCGGCATTAACGGCGCAGCCTTATTCTGAGCCGATGCGTTCCTAACAGCATCGGCGACAAATTGGTCATCTTTACCATCAGAGGAAAACGCGCGTGTTAATTCCCCACCAAAGGTCGAAGTCTCCCATTTTTTGCGATTCCCCACTACGTAGAAACGTCGCTTTGCCCTTGTGGCTGCGACATTGATAATGTTTGGCTTGTTTCCGCCCCATCCTATGGCTCCGGCAGTTTGCCCGCCCAGGACAAAGATTACAGATTCACATTCCTTTCCTTGGAATGTGTGAACTGTTCCAACATGGCTCTTGAGCCACTTCTTGACCGCGCCTTCATCTGCCTGTGGAGCCCATTCTTTGAGTCGCTCAGCAAGGAGATTTTGCAGTCCGTCAGCAACTGACTTGAATGGCGAAATGACGAAGATATCTGGCAAGCCATCGATCTGATTTACCCATTTTTTTTGTTGGTATCGAATAACAATTTGCGTGGCAACTAAGCCTTCGGCGGTACTGAAATGCTCATCGAAGTCATCCGATTCCACATGAATCCATCGGGAACGCCCGAACAGAGGCCGAGAGATTGTGTTGGCTATTTCATCTTTTGGGTTGGGACCAAATACCATCTTATTATTGTAGGCAATAGCGTTCGACAATGAGAACATTGGAGCAACGCATCGTCGATGAACGCGTAAAGGTGAACCGACCCACAGCTCTGCTCCGTCATATTGCGTCACGTGCGAGCCATGGGAATTACCGCGGTCTGCCAGATGCTGTGCGGAGTATTCTGTCAGGAGATGGCGTATCGGTGCACCATGATATTTCAATATTTCGTTATCTAGTTTTCTGTTCACTGTAATCACCGGCTCAACCTGCAGCGGGTCTCCGACAAGGAGGGCACGTTTTGAGCGCCAAATTGCACCAAGCGCATTAGATGGCACTGCTTGACCGGCCTCATCAATGAGAAGAAGCCCTATTGCACCTTCTCCAAGATTGCCAAAACAACGAGGAAACGACGCGAATGTACTAGAAACGACAGGCACTGCCAAAAAAAATGTTGCCCAGAAGTGCGGTGCCATCGTCGGCAGCAACTCTTGAACATGCGGCTGCCGCTCAAGCATGCCGAGTGCAAGTTGGAAATTTATATCAAACGCCTCTCCCGCATGCTTCATAAACGATTTATGCAAATGCATCGCTGCAACGAAAACCGCGGCACGCGCCTCTTGATAGAGAGTGTTATTGCGGGGCAGACTCGTTTGTTGAACGTCTATTGGTAAGGATTTAAAACCCGTATGGTCATGCGCGGCCACACCCAGGGTTTCCACGAGCGATGCAGTGGATTTTTCAATACGCGTCACCTCCTTCGCGGATGCCGCAACAGCGAGTCGTGCATCAGAGAGGATTCGCTCCAATTTTGCTGCACGCTCCTCAATTTCAAGGCAATTTCTTCTTAAGCCTGCGGCGGCCTGCCAAAGAGTGTTGGACGCATCCGAAAGCACAATCTGTCGTGTGCGAAATTTTCGGTATTCTTCTCGGGCAAATAGCCATTTTAAGATTTGGCGCAAAACTGGCCATTCTTGATGGAGTATTGTGCGCGCATCAAGGGTAGATTTTGCCTGCGTTTCTATGTCAGAGAGCCTTCGTTTTAAACCCTCTCGCTCTTTCACCACCGGCGTTAAGTTATCGAGCGCCTGCCTTAAGCGCTCCTCTGAATCAGAGAATGATTTTACTGCGACATTCAATCGGGATAAGTTAAGTTCGTATTCACACATTTTGGCTTGTGTGGCCCGCACGTTATCCATCGCGGTCCGAAATTGTGTACGCGCTTGCTCCCAATTCAGATCATTTGAAGGCTCAGCGTCGAGAGCCCCTGACAATCCTCCCTTTTCACTCAACCGCCTCAACTTTTCAGCAACGAGATTGCAGTTTGCCCTCTTTCCGAGAGGTACTGATATCAATCCCCAGCATTTCATCAGGTCTTGCTCTATAGAGATTTGCTCTTCGAGATTTTTATCTTCCGCGCTGCTGATAACATCCCCGTAGGCAGAGGACATTTTATTACTTTTCTTTCGCTTATTCGCTTCGTCATTGACAATCGATTCGGCAATAGCGCCGAAATAATTAAACGGGGTGCCGTTTATGGTGAGTGACGTTGAAGAGACCTTTTTGATGTTAGGCAGATCACGCGTAATGTTTTCGACCGCATTGTTATTTGCGCTAGCAACTACGATACCAAAATCTAATAATCGTTGATCCACCAAGTAACAGCCGTCACCCACAGGTAACTTACTCGTTTCAGGATATTCGACGCGCTGCTCATTGCGAGAAAATGCCTCTGCTGGATTGGCAAAAGACGCTAGAACTTCTGCGCGGTCAATAATACGGGCAGCGATAACATCCATTAACAGCGTTGTCTTTCCCGTACCTGGTGGACCATTTACCGAAAAAATTCCTCCATCTTTCATTTCATGCAGCGCAGTGTTGACCGCAACCTGCTGCATCATGAACAGCGGGAACTCAGACGGCCAGCGCCCCAAAGGAAATTTCTCTGCGGACAAGAGGCGATTCGCTATGTCCAGTTGACTCACATCAATCTTTTGCGCCATAGGCCGCTCATCTTGCAAATATCTCTTTATTTGCTGTGATTCTGAACCTCTTTCCCCGAGGTTCAGAATCCGCTGAATATCCTCAAGATAGAACGAATTAATTGGGTCCATTTCAGTCGGTGGCGAGATGGTCCTACCATTCTCATTAAGCAGAGGGATCGTGTGGACGTATATTTGAGACGAAGCCATTAGCGCTCGCGGGCTCCAATCTAACTCTTCAATCAGAATTTCAATAATTTCCTCGAACCAGTACCCGTCGACGACACTGTCGTGGTCTCGTGATAGAAGGTTCTCAATCTTTGTCTTGAGCAAAAAAGAGATTGCTTCGTAATCGTATCTTTTTTGATTCTTTCGTTCGGCAAACGCGATGGCATATGCAGCCAATTGCAAACTTGAAACAACCGGACCGCCAGCGCCGGTCATTTCGATGGCACAAAGGAATGTGTTCCCGTATACGTTACGCTTTTGATTTCCTGAGTAATTTTCGGCATCCTCTGCGCCGGCATACAGCTTTAATAGTTCCTTCTCCAATATTTTTTTATCGACCACTCCAAAATAAACAAAATATTTAAACTCCTCTTGGCGTGTGTCATAGGGCGGCACCTGCCACGGTAGCAGCTCAGCGTATTGTTTCTTAAAGGCGCGTCGTCGTCGCTTAACATTTTCTTTGGGGATATCCGGATACATTAGGGCTTCGACGTCAAACCAGTAACGGAGTGTTTTGATATATTCGGAGGTCATATTTTTTGTGTGCGCAAGAAAATGAAAACACTGCTTTCTTGTCAGCAACTCATTAAAAAGGGAGTGAAGGATTCAGCAAGAAAAATTCGTGATACTTACAGATGACGAATCAGTCATGCGAACGAAATGCCCAATTTTCATTGGACGTATGTAACTATCGTCGTTCAACTGCGGCAGTCGGAATCTCTGGATAGACAATAGGATCGCCAGAACCATTTTGGTTAATAATCGGCCCAACCACATTCCGGCCAAACCAAGCACTAACACCCGTCCCAACGACACCGCCAACGACCGGTCCAAACGCAGAGCCAATTCCCGCACCGCCAATAGCGCCAGCAACGGGATTTAACCCAAACGGATCACTACACGAAACCGGATTTCCACCCACATACCCATACGTATTAATCCCGCCCTCCAACCCAATCGGGTCGCTCTGCAAATACCGTCCCCACTGCGGATCATAATCCCGATAGTAATTATAAAAGTGGTCCGTCTCCCGATCTGCTGGGTGTCGCCTGTACGCTGGCGACTGTGCCGCCGAGACCGGCAAGAGTTATCAATACGACGACGGTGAAAAATTTCCAGCCGTGATATCGGCAGCGTGTTAGTGCTTTAATAATAATGCCGAAATTTGCTGCACTGCTTGCTTCTGTAAATGATCCTCATCCCACTCAACAGATTGCCCCATACATCCCACCTCCCAAATATTGCATTTGAAATTTCGTGCTAAATAATAGGCGGGGTTGTTGCGCTATGGATGGCGTTGAACTATTGAGTTAGGGGAATTACTTACTCAAGGAATGTTCAGCATCACGCCTATCCGATACGATAATCGCGGGGATTTGATACTTTTTTGGAGCGAAAAGGCAGTTCATTACTCACACCTTTCTAGATTAACTTGCGACATTTATCATGTATGGTCGTCGAAGAAAAAATGTAAGAATTAAAAAACCCGCTAAATCAGTGACTTAGCGGGTCTTGTTTTACAAATTCAGTTAGTAGGGTCTCAAAATGGAATATCGTCATCCATATCCGAGAAGTTCGGTGCCGGACGCGAAGCAGGTGCTTGTGCCGGACGGGATGCGGGCGCTTGGGCCGGGCGTGAAGGAGCGTTACCGGATGGTGCATTATTGTATGACGATCCGCCGCCGCTTTGACGTGGTGCATCGCCGCCATCGTAACCGCCGTCATCCATTGAGGCGCCGCCCTGACCTTGGCGACTACCTAGCATCTGCATGGAATCCGCGATGATTTCGGTTGTGTAACGCTCTACGCCTTCTTTATCTTGCCATTTGCGGGTTTGCAGACGGCCTTCGATGTAGATTTGCGAGCCCTTTTTCAGGTATTGCCCGGCGATTTCAGCCAGTTTGCGATAGAAAGTAATACGATGCCATTCGGTCAATTCTTTCTTTTCGCCACTATTTTTGTCTTTCCAGCTTTCCGTAGTCGCCACGGCGATGTTGGTCACCGCTTCGCCATTCGGCATGTAGCGGGTTTCCGGATCGCGGCCTAGATTACCGACGATGATGACTTTATTGACCGACGCCATATATTTCTCCTAAATCTTGATTAACTATAATTTAATGTGTAACCGCGGTGGCTGGCTTACCACGACGCGGTAAATTTATCATTCCGGAAGCGATTATAAGCCAACACAGGGTTGAAATTCCACCCAAAATGAATACGGAGGGCGTGCCAAAGTGTTGTTTAAGTAAACCGCCTATGGCACCGCCGCAAAAGAGGCCGAGCGCCTGAAGTGTGTTGTAGACGCCCAGCGCCGCTCCTTTGGCTCCGGGCGGCGCGATACGCGAGACCAGCGACGGCTGGCTGGCTTCGAGCACATTGAACGCAATAAAGAATGCCAGCAATAAACCAACCAATAACGGCCAATGCACGGTTGCTTGGGAGAATGCCAGCCACATGCCGATCTGCACTGCCAACAGCATAGCGATAGCGGCAACGAATACTTGCTTCATCTTGCCTTGCTTTTCGCCAACAAAGACGGGCGGCAGCATCAATGCGAAAGAGATCAACACAACCGGCAAATAAATCTTCCAGTGTTGCGTAACTGGCAAGTCTGCGTATTGCACCAAGGCGGATGGCATCACGACGAACATCGCCATTTGCGTCAGATGCAGAGAGAACACGCCAACATTTAGCCGCATCAGCTCGCCATTGCGCAGAATTTCCGACCAGGAGACTTGCTTAACTTTTATCAATGGCGCGTCAGGCACACCGAAAATGATCATGGCAATGGCTGCGAGCGACAATATCCCGGTGATAGCAAAAATACCGCCCATTCCCACCCATTCATACAACAACGGCGAAGCGACCATCGACAAGGCGAAGGTCAGACCAATCGAGCCGCCAACCATGGCCATGGCTTTGGTGCGATGCTCTTCGCGCGTGGAGTCGGCAATGAAGGCCGTGATGGCGGCTGATATCGCGCCCGCGCCCTGCACTGCGCGTCCAATGATGATCCAATAGATATTGGGTGCAGCAGCGGCTATGAAGGATCCAATTGCAAACAGGATCAAGCCGATGATGATGATTTTTTTACGACCATATTTGTCGGACGCTGCACCAAACGGAATTTGTCCGAACGATTGCGCCAATCCGTAAATCCCCATAGCAAGACCAACCAGCGTTGCACTTTGACCGCCCGGGAGGCCTTTGGCGTACACCGAGAACACTGGCAAAATCAAAAACAAACCCAACATACGTAAAGCAAAAATCGACGCGAGAGATGCACTCGATCGAATTTCAGCGCTATTCATGCGTTGACTATCGTCAGGAGAGCCTGGATCTGATTCTGCCCTTGGGGCAATGGCGGGTGTAGATAACGAGCTAGTCATGTGGAGTTTTGTCATGCCTTGCTAGCAAGGCGAGTAAATGGGGGTAATTGAGGGCGTTGGCGACATTGCATTCGTCTGTGCAATCTTCATCCAAGGACTAAAGTATAGCGGCGTATATGACGACGATGTTCGAAACCCGTTATGATATCAGGTTGACCCTTTTCCGTTGATTGCTTGGCAGTTAATAAACAAATCTGGCAAGGCGCTTAAAGAATCTACTGGCTTATGGCTGATCCCACGCATGTTTCGGCTGGTACGAGATGTGATTGCCAGAGATGCTTAGGTATTATTTTAATGCTAGTTAGACGCCGGGCTCGACGGTAACGAAGCGGTAATTCAGAACAAGTAAGCTGCAACTCCAACATAAACTATCGCCGTAAATATTTACGCAGAAAGCTGTTAATGGAAGAAATTCGCATCCGGGGTGCACGTACGCACAACCTCAAAAACATCAATCTGGACTTGCCTCGTAATAAACTGATTGTCATTACCGGTTTATCTGGTTCTGGCAAGTCGTCGCTGGCTTTCGATACGCTGTATGCGGAAGGTCAGCGTCGTTACGTCGAATCACTGTCTTCCTATGCGCGCCAGTTTTTGCAGTTGATGGAAAAACCGGATGTCGATTTGATCGAAGGTCTTTCTCCTGCCATTTCTATTGAGCAAAAAGCGACTTCGCACAATCCGCGTTCAACGGTCGGTACCGTCACTGAAATTCACGATTATTTGCGTCTGCTGTACGCACGGGTTGGCACGCCCTATTGCCCTGATCATCCTGAGAAACCGTTAGCTGCGCAATCTGTGTCGCAAATGGTTGACGCGGTGCTGGCAATGCCGGATGAGACCAAGCTGATGATTTTGGCGCCAGTGGTGGCGAATCGAAAAGGCGAACATGTCGATCTGTTTGAAAACATGCAAGCGCAAGGTTTTGTTCGATTCCGGATTCAAAGCGGTACTAACAAGGCAAAGATTTATGAAGTCGATGATTTGCCGAAGCTGAAAAAAACCGAGAAGCACACCATTGACGTGGTGATTGATCGCGTGAAGGTAAAAGAGGACATCAAGCAGCGATTGGCAGAAAGTTTCGAGACCGCATTGCGTCTGGCCGAAGGACGCGCCATTGCACTGGAAATGGATGGCGGCGCTGAACACATGTTTTCGAACAAATTCGCCTGCCCGACTTGTGGCTATTCTCTGCAAGAGCTTGAGCCACGCCTGTTCTCTTTCAACAATCCGATGGGCGCGTGTCCGGAATGTGATGGGCTTGGTCATATCGAGTTCTTTGATCCCAGGCGGATCGTTGCTTTTCCGAACCTGTCGCTTGCCAGTGGTGCAGTAAAAGGGTGGGATCGACGCAATCAATTTTACTTCCAGATGTTATCGAATCTTGCTGCGCATTACGCATTCGATCTGGATATGCCATTTGAAAAACTGCCTGAAAAAGCGCAGCAAGTTGTGTTGTATGGTTCGGGGCGCGAGACGATTCCGTTCACGTATATTAACGAGCGTGGCAAGGCAGTGATCAAAGATCATACCTTTGAAGGCGTGGTCAACAATCTACA